>JBLNBO010000054.1:0-60934 GCA_050260055.1 Ignavibacteriales bacterium | reverse complement strand
TAGAACTACTATTGCGATAACTGCGATTATTAATCCGTATTCAACCATTCCTTGTCCTTTTTCACTTGAAATTTTGCTAATAAATTTTTTCATTTTAATTTCCTCCTTAATATTTAAATTTAAAGATTGATTAGTTTATCAATTATACTCCGCTAATAGATGTTGTGATGTTTGTGAATACTTGAGATAAAGCTGTTCCAACTGGTGTTAATGCTACTAAGACTACTATTGCGATAACTGCGATTATTAATCCGTATTCAACCATTCCTTGTCCTTTTTCACTTGAAATTTTGCTAATAAATTTTTTCATTTTAATTTCCTCCTTTTATTTTGCTGTTCTCTATTTTTATTGTACCGCTTTAAAACCTTCAAAACTATCAGGCAATGGTACTGAAATGTATAGCATTCAAGCACTAAAAAAGAACTAGGACTATGGTCCTAATAACCATAATACTAGTTCTTTACATCTATAAGAGCTTATTGGTTTTCACTAACAAAATTTATACTAAAATAGGCTAAGTTGGTTACTATCCGGCATATTTAGAAGACATCCATTTTTATCGAGGATATCAATAACCGTTTTACTTACCTTGGATCTTATTCGTAATTCATCTTTAGATAAGAAGCTTTGCTTATGCCTGCAATCAGCTATATTTTTAGCCGCAACTGTTCCTAGTCCCGCCAATGCATTTAGCGGAGGCCTTATCGCTCCCTCTTCTATAAGGAATTTTTCAGCATCAGACTTGTATAAATCAACAGGCAAAAACTTTATTCCCCTTTGATACATTTCATTTACAACTTCACATATAGTTACAACGTTTTTCTCCTTAGCAGTCATATTATTTCCCTTTGACTCCAGCTCTTTAATAAATTCTTTAACCTTATCTGCTCCGTGAGTCATTAGTTCTGCATCAAAGTCATCTGCTCTAACAGTAAAGTAAGCTGCATAGAAAGCTTCTGGATAATGCACTTTAAAGTAAGCAATTCTAAAAGCCATCATTACATAGGCAGCCGCATGCGCCTTTGGAAACATATATTTTATCTTTTTACATGAATCCATATACCATTCCGGAACTTTATTGTTACGCATTATCTCTTCATACTCAGGTTTAAGCCCCTTGCCTTTTCTGACGTCCTCCATAATCTTAAATGCGGTTTTAGGCTCAAGGCCTTTCTTTATAAGATATAGCATTATGTCATCTCTTGTACATATAACTTCAGATAACTTAGCAGTCCCTTGTCGAATAATTTCCTGGGCATTATTTAACCAAACATCAGTACCATGTGAAAGTCCGCTTATCTTAACCAATTCTGAAAATGTTGTCGGCTTGGTATCAATAAGCATCTGCCTAACGAATTTCGTGCCGAACTCAGGCACCCCAAATGTTCCAACTTCGCTGTTGATACTTGCGGGCTTAATTCCTAATGATTCCGTTCCAGTAAATAATGCCATTGTAGGCTTATCATCAAGAGGAATTGTTCTAGCATCAACGCCTGTTAAATCCTCTAGCATCCTTATAACTGTAGGATCGTCATGTCCAAGAATATCAAGTTTCAGAAGGGTACCATGAATAGAATGATAATCAAAATGTGTTGTTATGACATTCGACTCTTCATCATCTGCCGGTCTTTGCACAGGACAAAATTCATATATCTCATTATCCTGCGGAACAATCATTACTCCGCCCGGATGCTGACCAGTAGTTCTCTTAATACCTGTACAGCCTCTAACCAGTCTATTGATTTCTGCGTTAAATGCATTAATATTTCTATCTGTAAGATAGTTCTTAACAAATCCATATGCGGTTTTATCGGCTATTGTTGCAATGGTTCCTGCTCTAAAAACATGTCCTTCCCCAAATAATTCTTCAACATATTTATGTGCAATCGGCTGATACTCGCCTGAAAAATTCAAATCTATATCAGGTTCTTTATCACAATCAAATCCAAGGAAAGTTTCAAAAGGAATATCAAAGCCATCTTTTTTAAGATTTTTGCCACACTGTGGACAAATCTTATCCGGCATGTCCACACCAATATCATATTTATTCTCGTAAGAAAATTCGATATATTTGCAATTACTGCAAATATAATGAGCAGGCAGTGCATTAACTTCAGTAATACCTGTCATTGTTGCTACAAAGGATGAGCCAACCGAACCTCTTGAACCAACTAAGTAACCATCACTCAAAGACTTAGTAACCAATTTTTGAGCAATCATGTACATAACCGAAAATCCGTTTTTTATAATAGAATTCAATTCTTTTTCTAATCTGCTTTGTACAATTTCAGGAAGATTTTCACCATAAATTGATTTCGCTTTTTGCATACTAAGGTCTTCCACATCTCTCTCTGCCCCTTCAATCTTAGGCGGGAAAGTTTTCTGTGGAATAGGAACAATTTCTTCAATCATATCCGCAATAAGATTTGTATTTTCTACAACAACCTTAAATGCTTTCTCATTACCCAAATATTTAAATTCATTAAGCATTTCTTCTGTAGTTCTATAATATAAAGGAGCTTGTCTATCAGCATCTGCATATCCCTGTCCAGCCATAAGGATTCTTCTGAATACCTCATCCTCTGGGTCCATAAAATGAACATCGCAGGTTGCAACTACAGGCTTATCTGCCTGTTCCCCTAAATCAATAATTTTCTCATTAATTTTCCTTAATTCTTCTTCGGTTGCAGTTCCTTCTCTGACCATAAACGCATTGTTTCCTAGTGGCTGAATCTCTAAATAATCATAGGAATCTACTATTTTTTTTATTTCCTCATCAGACTTTTTGTTTAAAATTGCACTATAGAGTTCTCCTGCCTCGCATGCAGAACCAACAATCAATCCTTCTCTATATTTTTCGAGAATACTTTTGGTCACACGCGGTTTTTTATAAAAGAAATTCAAATGAGACTCAGTTATAATTTTGTAAAGATTTTTAAGTCCGGTATAGTTCTTAACCAAAATTATTGCATGGTATGATTGGGTCTGTTTTGCCTTAATATCTTCTTTATCAACAAGATAGCATTCCGTTCCATATATTATTTTTATCTTGTGCTGTTTGCCAGCTAGATATGCTTCTGGAAATGCCTGCACAACACCATGGTCTGTAATTGCAATTGCTTTATGTCCCCATGAAGCTGCTCTAGCAACCAAATCCGCAGCTGAATTAACCGCATCTAATGCACTCATTTGAGTATGTAAGTGAAGTTCAACTCTTTTTACTTCTGCTTCATCTTTTTTAGTTTCAAAAGGAATTTCAGCAATATCATTAGCTGCTATGTAAATTTCTTTTGTAAATTTATCATACTGAATGTTTCCGCGTAATTTTACCCACTTTCCAATTACAAGGTTATTACCTATTTCTAAATATTTTTCTTTACTAATATATAGTCTTGCTGTTATGGAACCTGAATAATCATAAACATCAAATAATACTAAAAACTTACCTGTTCTGGTTTCTTTACTTTCAATTTTAATAACTTTACCCCTGATTGATATTTTCTCCAAATCAAGATTTATAGTAGAAATTTTAATAGTTTCGTCATCAAACTTCTTGCCTAAAATTATTGTACTGTTTTCAGGCTTACCTGCCTTTTCTTTTTTGGGCTTTTCTGTATGTGCCATCTCCGGCGAAACTATTATTGCGGATTGCACCAAAGCTTTTTCAGCATTCTCTTTATTTTTTTTATATGTTTCAAACTCATCTTCCGAACCATAATTTAGCTCTTCTATAAACACAACTTTTAATTGTTTGGAAAAATTTCTGAGCAAGTAACTCTCAATAATCGAGCTGCAGTTTTTGGTTTTGAGAAAATCCAAACCTGGTTTTTTCAACTTTACCGTAATAGTATTATTTTTAATTTCCCAACTGCTATCTGCTAATATCGATTTTGTCACTGCTATTTTATTGTTAATATATTTTATAATTCGTTGGTTGTATATGCCAAAAATCTCTTCGATATTATTTTCTTCATAATTAAATGATTGGATTAGTTCAACATATCCAACCTTCAATTGTTCTCTTACCTGATTTTCTATGCTTTCAATAAATTCTAACGGTAATAATTCTTTACAAGAAACAAACATGAACACTTCATTTGTAGCTTTATAAAACTCAATATTATTTACACAAATATCTGAGATAACAAATTTATATTCTTCAGCAACATTTATGGAGAATAAATTCTCGATTGATTGGTTGATAACTGGTTCTTGCATAACTCACCCCCTATCCCCCTCTCTCTAAATAGAGGGGGAAACTAGTATTCCTCTTTAGATTTTCTCTATTTCTTTCATAAGTTCTTGTATTATTTTATCTTCTGGTACTTTTCTGATAATTTCACCTTTTTTAAATATCAATCCGCATGAGTCTCCACAAGCAACTCCAACATCTGCATCCCTAGCTTCACCCGGACCGTTAACTGCACATCCCATAACTGCGATTTTAATATTCTTAGGCGAATTTATAAGTTTCTCTTCTACCTTATTGGCAATCTCCACAAGATTTACTCTGCACCTTCCACAGGTCGGACATGATACTAAATGAACCCCTTGCTCTCTAAGTCCCAAGGATTTGAGTATTTCAATCCCAGTTTTCACTTCAATAACTGGATCTGCTGTCAAGGAAACCCTTATAGTGTCTCCAATTCCTTCAGCTAAAAGCGAACCAATTCCTACACTTGATCTTACCGTTCCTGAAAAAACCGTTCCCGCTTCGGTTACACCCAGATGCAGCGGATAGTTAATCCTTTTAGATACTTCTTTGTATGATTGAATAGTAGTCATTACATCTGAGGCTTTTATAGATACAACTATTTTATCATATCCAAGCCCTTCTACAATCCCTACATTTTTTACTGCGCTTTCAACAAGTCCTTCGACTGTAACCCCTCCATACTTTTCAAGAAGCTCCTTTTCTAACGAACCTGAATTCACACCAATTCTTATAGGGATTTGTCTTTCTTTTGCTTTTTCTACAACTAGTTTAACCCTATCAACTGAGCCAACATTTCCAGGGTTTATTCTAATCTTATCTGCTCCATTTTCTATAGCCTTTATTGCAAGCCTATAATCAAAATGGATATCAGCAACCAAAGGCACCTTTACTCTATTTTTTATTTCTTTAAATGCTTCAGCCGATTGGTCATCAGGTATAGCTATACGGACAATATCACAACCAGTTTCACATAATCTATTTATCTGTTCAACTGTTTGTTCAACATTTCTGGTATCAGTATTTGTCATGGATTGAACAGAAATCGGTGACTTCCCACCGATTTTTATATTTCCAACTTCAATTGTTTTTGTTTTTCTCTCTATCATATTAGCCCCCATTAATACTACTTACTCCTACTAGCTTCTCTTATTCCTCTCTATTGTAATAGATGGATCTAGGGGTTAACCACTTGCTAATTTCCTTAGAATATCGTTATATGTTGCAACAAGCATTAATAAAATCAATAGTGAAAACCCAACCATACTAATTGCCGCTTCTGTTTCAGGTTTAATTGGCTTTTTTCTAATAGCTTCTATACAAAGGGTGAGTATCTTACCCCCATCTAGAGGAGGTATTGGAACAAGGTTAATTATTCCAAGATTTAAGCTTATTATAGCTATTAGAAATAATAAATCCCTTATCACCTTTTGACTGCTTATTTCAGAAATGATTCCTACTGGTCCCATAACTTGATTTAAAGAAACCTGGCCAGTAACTAACTGGTAAATTCCTATGGTCATTAACTTGGTATAAAAAACGCTCTTCGATACTGAATATCTAAGTAATTCGCCCGCAGAGCCTTTAACAGGCGTCGATTCTATTCCCATATAGTAACGTCTAATATTAGTCGTATCCAAACTTATTACTGATTCTTTTTTGTTTCTTTCAATTAAGAATTTAATTTGTTTTGTTTTCTGATTTTTAATTGCATTATAAATTTCTTCCTTAGAGTTCACTTTAATATCATTTATTTTCCTAATTATATCACCATTTTTTAATCCAAGCTTTTCAAGTGCTGAATTTTTCTCTATCCCAGCAATCTGCCTATTTGCATTGATATCAAAATATATCTTCATATAAGTTTCAACATTAAATGTTTCTCTTTTGCCATTACGAAGAACAGTTATCAATGTATTTGTTCTTCCTGTGCTCATCATGTGCCAGTTAATATCATCCCAAGTTTGGATTCTTTCTCCATCTAGTTCAATAATTTTATCTCCAGGCAGCAAGCCAGCCTTTTCAGCATTAGTACCTTTAACAACATTACTGATTATAGTAGTAGCAACTAACCCTGTTGAGCAAACAAGATACATAATTATTAGATATGCTAAAACAATATTCATTATAGGCCCGGCAAAAACAACTGCAAGCCTTGCCCAAATCGACTTCTTATTAAATGCCCGTTCATCTTCAGATGCGGATTCTTCTCCTTCCATTTTTACAAATCCGCCCATTGGAATAAGTCTTAACGAATAGGTAGTTTCACCTTTTACAAACGACAGTAACTTTCTGCCAAACCCTAAAGCAAACTCATGAACCTTTATACCTGAGGCCTTAGCTATAACAAAATGCCCCAATTCGTGAATGAATATAAGTAAGCCAAGAACAAAAATAACTTTTATTGCTTCAAATGTAAAAGCACCAATATTGATTAAGTACTCCATTAAATTCACCTTCCGATTAAATTATTTGTAGCTTCTCTAGCCCATTTATCAGCATCTAAAATATCATTAAGCTTTGGATAAGAGATAATTTTATGCTTCCTCATAACTTCATCAATTATTCCAGCAATATCAAGAAAACCTATCTTTTCTGCTAAAAACTTTTCTACTGCTATTTCATTAGCGGCATTCATAACTGCTGGCATTGTTCCTTTAGCTTCTAATGCATCAAACGCCAGCTTAAGGCATCTGAACACATTCATATCAGGTTTTTCAAAAGTTAAGCTGCTGCAATTAGTCAAACTCATCTTTGGAAAATCATTCGGCTTTCTTTGAGGATAAGTAAGAGCAAACTGTATCGGAACTCTCATATCAGGCCTTCCAAGCTGTGCAATTACACTTCCATCCAGCATCTCAACCATCGAATGTATAATACTCTGGGGGTGTATAACCACTTCAATTTGCTTAATATCTACACCAAAAAGCCAATAAGCTTCAATCACTTCTAATCCCTTGTTCATCATTGTTGCTGAATCAATTGTTATCTTTTTACCCATATTCCAATTCGGGTGTTTTAATGCATCTTTTACAGTAACATTTTTTAGCTCTTTAGCTGATTTTCCTCTAAAAGGACCGCCCGAAGCAGTAAGAATAATTTTTGATACATCCTCTTGACTGCTTATACCCATAAGGCATTGAAATATTGCCGAATGTTCACTGTCAACCGGCAAGATCTTAATACCCTTATCTTTTGCAAGCTTGATTACAATTTCACCTGCCGCTACAAGAGTTTCTTTATTGGCCAATGCAATATTCTTACCAGCATTTATTGCCTCTATTGTGGGTATTAAGCCGATTATGCCAACTACTGAGGTAACAACGGTGTCAATTTCATTAATTACTGCGACTTCATTCAAACCCTCAATTCCAGTTAAAACTTTTGTATTAGTATCTCTAATCGAATCTTTAAGTATAGAAGCTTTTTTCTCATTAAAAACACAAACTTTCTCAGGCTTAAATTCTCTGATTTGTTCTTCTAAAAGCTCAATATTAGTATTAGTTGAAAGACCCTTGATTTCAACATTGCCAAGTACTCTTACAACTTCTAACGTTTGTTTTCCTATAGAACCTGTTGAGCCAAGAATTGATATGGATTTAACCAATTTTCCGTTTTCTCCTTTAGCTTTATGATAATATTACTTTCGCCCAAAGCTATGGAAGAATGGGCAGAGTATAAGGGTTACATGAAGATTTTAAAGAAAAAGAATACTATCGGTGATACAAAAAGTATACTGTCAAATCTGTCAATAATTCCTCCATGGCCAGGCATAATATATCCATAATCTTTTATTTTAGTAGAACGTTTAATTGCTGATGCGGTTAAATCTCCAAGCTGTGCAAAGACTGACGTGAACATTCCTAAAATAATAAAATGAAGAATCCCCATATCAACCTTGAGGTTTGTCTTGATTAATAAACCATAGATTACAGTAACAATTATGCAGCCAATCAATCCTCCAACTGAACCTTCAATTGTTTTGTTCGGACTTATTTCTGGAATCAGCTTGTTTCGTCCAAAAAACCTTCCAGAAAAATATGCTGATACATCAGTTATCCAGCCGCCAATAAAAATAAACCATACAATAAATTTACCATCTGTCATATGCCGTGTCATACTTAAAAACGAAAATAAAAAAGTAACATAAAATATTGATAATGTTGTGACAGAAGCATCAACAAAATTTATCTTGTTATTTGATAAAACTACTTTTGCAAACATTAAGTACATTACCATTAGGAAAAAACCGAGGATAAGCAAGAATGCAATTTTAGGACTAAAGAACCTAAGTGAAAAAACAAAGAAAATTGATGCATATCCTAGCCATTCCATGGGTTTTAAGTCTCGAGCTTTAAAAGCAGAATTAATTTCCCACATTGCAATCAGAGCAATGATTGCAAGAGCTACATCAAACCATATTTCTGGAGCAATCATTACTAGAATTAATAAGATTATTCCAAATGCTGAACTGATTATTCTGGTTAGCAGCATTTATATTCCTCCGTATCTTCTCTTTCTTTTCTGAAAATCTAAAAGTGCTTTTGTCAAATGTTTTTGGTTGAAATCCGGCCATAATACATCATCAAACCATAACTCCGAATATGCCGACTGCCAAAGCAGAAAATTACTTAGCCTGTATTCACCGCTTGTTCTTATAATTAAATCTGGATCGGGAATATCTTTAGTAAATGTATATTTTGAGATTAGTTTTTCGTCAATATCCTTTTCTTCAATTTTACCGTTTTTAATATCTGAAGTAATCTTCTTCAGCACTTCAACAATTTCATATCTTCCGCCATAATTCAATGCTACATTGAACGATAAGCCGTCATTCTCTTTCGTTTTCTCTTCTACATATTTAATTTTTTCTTGAATCTCGACAGACAGTCCAGAAAGGTCACCGATGTGCCTGATTCGGATATTTCTGTCACCAAATTCTTTATTAAATCTATCCAAAAATTCATTTAATAACTTCATTAATGCTTTAACTTCTTCTTGAGGTCTATTCCAATTTTCAGTTGAAAAAGCATAAACTGTAAGATATTTTATTCCAATCTCATTTGCAAACAAAACAACATCTTTAATAGCGTCGCCGCCTTTCTTATGTCCAACGCTTCTCGGAAGGTTTCTCTTTTTCGCCCATCTTCCATTTCCATCCATAATTATAGCAATATGCAAGGGATTATCTTGGGCCTTGATTTTCTTTTTTAAAATCTCTATATCTCTACTATTCTCATTTTTAAAAAGATTCATATTGCCCCCAGTCATAAGAATACAATACAAGAATATATCCCTCATAAATCAGAGGGACATATTAAAATTTATCATATTTTTTATTTGCAGACAAGTAATTCAATTTTTCCACTTTCACTAGAGCTTAGTCTTATTACCCTCATATCTTTAGATACAACTTTATCCTCCCTAGGTGGGGCCGTCACAATTACTTCAGCATCCTTAATATCTAAGGAATTTAAAATTTCTAAAGCTCTATCAAGTTTCATTCCAACAAGGTCAGGTATCAACAGCATTATACCTCCATTATTTCCTTATCCTTGCTTACAACAATCTTATCAATTTCTTCGATATTTTTATCTGTCATTTTTTGAACATCAATTTCAATATCCTTTAAATCATCTTCGGTTATTTCTGAAGTCTTCTTCTGCGCTTTAAATTCTTCTATTGCATCCCTTCTAATTGAGCGAATAGCTACTTTTGCATCTTCAGCTTTTTTCTTAATACCCTTAACGAGGTCTTTTCTTCTTTCTTCGGACAATTCCGGGAAAACCAATCTAATAACTTTACCATCATTATTTGGGTTTATTCCAATTTCAGATTTTTGGATTTCTTTTTCAATATCTTTAAGAGTCTTAGCATCCCAAGGTTGAATCAATAAAATTCTTGCCTCTGGAATAGAGATATTTGCAAGTTGAGTAATTTTTGTTGGAGTTCCATAATAATCAACCATAATTTTATCAAGAATAGCAGGGTTTGCTCTTCCGGCCCTAATTGTTGCAAGCTCTTCCTTTAAAACATTTAATGTTTTTTTCATTTTTTCTTCTATAGGACTATATAAAGATTTATCCATTTTTTCCCCTCCATTACAAATTTATTATTACTGACAAATCGTATGTTGGTTTTATTCATTTACTATTGTACCAATTTTTTCACCCATTACAACCTTAACAATACTATCGGGATCTTCAAGTCCAAAAACAATTAGTGGGATTTTATTGTCCATACATAGGGATGTGGCTGTAGAATCCATAACACCCAAGCCTTTGTTCAATACATCTAAATACTTCAAATGGTCAAACTTAACAGCCTTTGGATTGCTGACAGGATCGCTGTCATAAACACCATCAACCTTTTTAGCAAGAAGTATAACCTGTGCATCTATTTCTGCCGCTCTTAATGCTGCAGTAGTATCTGTTGAAAAATAAGGATTTCCAGTTCCACACGCAAAAATAACAACTCTGCCTTTTTCTAAATGTCTTATTGCCTTTCTTCTAATATATGGCTCAGCAATCTGTCTCATGTCAATCGCTGTTTGAACTCTTGTTTGAATTCCTCTAGCCTCAAGAGCATCAAGCAAGGCAAGTGAATTTATAACTGTTGCAAGCATGCCCATATGGTCAGATATTGTCCGGTCCATACCTTTTCCCTGCCTGCCTCTCCAGAAGTTTCCACCACCTACAACAATGGCTACTTGCACACCCATCTGAGATATTTCCACTACCTTGTCTGCAATATTGCCAAGCGTGTCAAAATCAACACCTTTACCTTCTTTGCCCCCAAGTGCTTCACCGCTAATTTTTAATAGTATTCTGGTGTATTTTGGTTCTGGCATAAAATATTACCCCCACTTTTAATGATTATTTCTATAAGCTTTCCTAAAATCCTTCAAAATTTCCCACAATAATTTTAATATAAAATATTCAATTTTACAAAAGAAAAAAGGAACACAATGTGTTCCCTTATTTTATTTGTTTCATTACCTCATCAGCGAAGTTTTCTTCTTTCTTTTGTATTCCTTCGCCCTTTTCAAATCTTGCAAATCTTCTAACACTAATATTTTCACCAATTGAAGCAATCTTCTCTGTTACTAACTGCCCAACAGTTTTATCAGGGTCTTTAATAAACGGCTGTTCCAGTAAGCAAACTTCCTTATAGAACTTTTCTATTCTACCCTCAACCATTTTATCTACTATATGAGCTGGCTTTCCTTCATTGAGTGCCTGCGCTCTCAAGATTTCTTTTTCTTTCTCTAATATTTCTGTTTCAACTTCTTCTCTTCTAATATATTCTGGTTTGCTTGCTGCTATTTGCATGCAAATATCCTTAACCAATGCTTTAAATTCTTCATTTTGAGCAACAAAATCAGTTTCGCAATTAACTTCTACTAATACACCAATTCTTCCGCCGCCATGTATATATGATTCAACAACACCTTCTGCAGCAATTCTGGTAGCTTTTTTTGCAGCAGCAGCTAATCCCTTTTCTCTTAATAATTCAATAGCTCTATCCATGTCTCCATTTGTTTCTGCAAGAACCTTTTTGCAGTCCATCATTCCTGCTCCAGTTCTTTCTCTAAGCTGTTTTACCATTTCAGCTGTAATCATTTTAATTCCTCCAATTTATTTTTTATGAAAAATAAGCCTAATTATACCAGCACGAAGCTAGCATAATCAGGCCATAACTATTACTCTTCGTCTGCTATATCACTTGCACCTTCTTTAACAATCTCTTCCTTTTCTTCAACAGGTTCAGCTTTTGCTTCTTCCTTTTTACTTGGTGCTGAAGCAGGTACATTCTGTTCTCCTTGTCTTCCTTCTATTATTGCATCTGCAATCCTTTCAGCAATCAATTTTACTGCTCTGATTGCGTCATCGTTTCCTGGTATAACATAATCAACTTCATCAGGATCACAGTTAGTATCAACTATTGCAACAACTGGTATACCCAATCTTTTTGCTTCGAGTATTGCAATGTGTTCTTTTTTAGGATCAACTATGAATAATGCTCCAGGCGACTTTTTCATATCTTTAATTCCGCCAAGATATTTTTCAAGTTTTTCCATTTCACCTTTAAGTTTAATAACTTCTTTTTTAGGAAGAAGTTTGAATGTCCCATCAGCTTCCATATTTTTTAGCTGATTTAATTTGTCGATTCTTTTTCTGATTGTCTTAAAGTTTGTAAGCATTCCGCCTAACCATCTTTGGTTAACAAAATACATACCGCATCTTTCAGCTTCTTCTTTAATTGAATCTTGTGCTTGTTTTTTTGTTCCAACAAATAATACATCCTGTTTGTTTTCAGCAATCTGCCTAATAAAATAATAAGCTTCCTCAACCTTTTTTACAGTTTTCTGTAAATCGATAATATATATTCCGTTTCTTTCTGTGAATATATACTCCGCCATTTTTGGGTTCCATCTTCTGGTTTGATGACCGAAGTGAACACCTGCCTCCAGTAACTGTTTCATTGAAATTACTGACATAAAAAATACACCTCCGATAGTTTTATCCTCCGCATAGATCATTATTCCAAAAGACCTTTTGGCACTTTTCTGGAATTCTCCACGCGTGCGATTTCGTCAAAAAGTATAGCACATAGACTTAAGTTTTGCAATACCTTTTAAATTCATTTAAAAGGCATTTAACAAATTTAATTATCGACACGGGTAATAATTTTTATTTTTTTGGGAATAACCTTAATACTCAGAGGAAATGGCGGGCCTTTTTCTCCGTCAAGGTCAGTAGTAATATCACTCTCTGAGTCAATTATCAATTTATTTGTTTTAAAATGAATTATATTAGAATTATTTAAATGTTCTCCGCTAATTACTGACATAAACAAAAATATTAGCTCATATGCCGGGCATTTCTTAAAAATAATCACTTCAAAAAGTCCATCATTAATTGAGGCACAAGGAGCAATTCTTTTAAATCCTCCAGCAGATCTTCCATTCATAATCAGCATGAAAAGGATTTCACCATCATAGTTTATCTCTTCGCTATTTATTCTAACACTAATAGGCTTAAGCTTTGGCAGCTCACTTAAGCCATTAATATAGTATGCTAGCATTCCCATACTATTTTTGAATTCCGTTTTTGTTTTATGGCTTACATCAATTATTCGTCCGAAACTTGCAACATTAATAAAGTGTTGGTTATTTAATAAGCCTACATCAGAATAGGTATATTCATCTGCTAAAAGCACTTCTACAATATCTTCTAATTTCTTTGGCAGCCTAAAACACTTTGAATAATCATTTGATGTTCCTACAGGTAAAATACCTATTGGTAAATCAATTTTAAATTTCATTAATCCATTCACAATTTTATTAATGGTTCCATCACCACCGGCAACTAATACTTTTTTATACTCTTTATCATTTATTGATGATAATACTGAATCAATTGACTTTTTTGTATTTGTACTATATGCCTCAATATATTGTCCATTCTTCTGAAATCTATCGATAATATAATTTAGGTTTCTCTTAAAGAGACCATTCCCTGCAACAGGATTATAGATTAATTTTACTTTCATATGCGCTCCTTCCTTAGCATATTCAAGGAAAATTAAATACCTACAATTATTTACTCTTTTTAGTAGGTCTTCTTCCATATTGAATAAAAATTATTATTAAGATTTGCACTTTTATTAGAAAATATGAGTATTTTACCACTCATTCTGTTGCAATTTTAAAAACAATATTTTAATTATTAAACAATTATATTAAAATATAATTATTAATTCATATAATGCGAGGTAATATGTATAAAGATGAGATAATCAAACAATTCCATCCCGGTTTTATAGTTAGGACAAGCCTTTCTAATTCAGAAGACTTCCATTATAACATCATTCATTCAATTTACGGCGATACCCTTATTTTGTTGAATTATAAAAATTCTAATATAATAGGACAAGAAATAATTATCAAGGCAAATGCTTCTTCTGCTGAATATATCCTTACGGCTAGTGTTTTAGATATAAATAATTCGGAACCACAAACAATAAAAGCAAAGATTTTAGATTGCATTAAATATAATGAAAACCGTAGATACGAACGTTATCTAACTAAGTTTGGTTCAAATATTAAAGTCGAAGATGATAAGATTGGCGTCTTTTCAATAGTTCAAAATATAAGTTCATCGGGCGCTTATGCTGTAACATCTTTGGATATACCCTTGCAATCTCAAATTAAGCTTGATTTGATTCACGTTGATGGCGAAGAAATTTCTACTATAAATGCTTCGATAATTAGGAAAATATACCGTAATGAAAATTTTGGTTATGGCTTAATATTCTCAAAGAATCATCCTGTAACTATAAATAAGATTAGTACAATTATAGAAAATGCAGAAAAATTCAAATTCAAGCTTTACGAAGAATGGCAAAAAAGCAGTAACGTACTGCGCAACTTACAAGAAAGCACTGGTATTAAGGCTCTTATCGTAGATGATATTAAATTCACTAGAATCTGCTTAAAAACAATTTTCGAAAATTGCGGTATATCAAACATATTAGAAGCCTCAAATGGAAGTGATGCTATTGAAAAGATTGAATCATATAATCCTGATATTGTAACATTAGACATTTCAATGCCTGGAATTGACGGAATAGAAACAGTAAAACATATATCTACTACATTTCCGTTAGATAGAATAATAATTGTTTCAGCATTAATTGATAACGAGTCGATAAATGCTCTTAAAGAATTAGGTATAACAAAGTTTATTCCTAAGCCTTTCAGCAATACTCAAGTAATTGACGAAATAAAAAAAATATTTCCGGAGGTAAGTAAATGTTAGATTCTGATTTAAACGAAATTCTTAAAGTTAACCAGATAGTTAAGACACAAGCATCTAACGATTTCAACTGGATTAATAATAAAATAATCAGTATAAAAAGCGATATTGTTCAGCTTTGTTTCAAAGATGAATACCTTAAACTTCTGCTAACTATCGGTGATTCTTTTAAAATAAAGGTTACATACAAGAATAAAAAATATATTCTTACAGGGTTTGTCGAAAACATAATCCTAGGCAAGCCAAATAATATTTTCGTAAGAATTGAGAATCTTATACAATACGCTAATGCAAGAAAGTTTTCAAGATGTGATGTTAATCTCTTTTGTAAAATTGAGCCTACGACAGAAGAATTTAAGATTCAAGGAATAACAACCGATATAAGCGAAGGCGGGATTTCTATGGTTACATATGCCGACTTTAATATTATAGAACATGTTAATGTAGAGATTATAACAAATAAAAATGAAGTAATTGATTTTAAAGGGAAAATAAAAAGATTGGCTTTAAAACTAAACAACCATATTCAATACGGTATTGAAATAATCGAAATAGATGAAAAAAATAAAGAAATAATGAATAAACTTATTAAAGCTTCAAAAAAATAATACTAAAGAATGGTGGGACAATATGACAGATAAAACTTCTAATTTCTGCTTCTATTGCGGCAAAAAATCCGAGGTAATACATAAGGATTTAAGAAAACCATATAATGATAGAATGATTCTAATCAAAAATGTGCCTCTTTATAACTGTAAGAGCTGTCGAGAGGTCTTTTACCCTAATTATGTAATTAAAATTCTGAATAAATTGCAAAGTTTAAAGCTTGATAAAAATGAATATGATTTTGAATCTTTAATTAATTTAGTATAAAAAAAGAGTGCCGCTGGCACTCTTTTTTTATACTAAATTGTTCTAAACAATCCAACTACCTTTCCTAATATTGAAACATCTCTTACAAAAATAGGTTCCATTGAAGAATTTTCGGGTTGAAGTCTTACAATATTTTTCTCTTTGAAGAATCTTTTTACTGTAGCTTCACTCTCAATCATAGCAACAACAATATCTCTGTTTGCCGCATAGGATTGTTTCTTTACTAGTACCAGGTCTCCGTCTAATATTCCTGCTTCTATCATACTTTCCCCTTTAACCTTTAACATAAACACATCAGAGTTATGCGTATATTGAACCGGAATCGGAAAAGTATCTTCAATATTTTCTACTGCAAGAATAGGCTGTCCTGCTGTTACCTTTCCTATTATAGGAACATCAACATATTCTTTATAAATATTAGCTAAATTTGCTTGATTCTTTTTAGTTGATTCTCCGCCGCTTAACACCTTGAGTGCTCTGGTTTTAGTAGCATCCTTTTTTATAAGCCCCTTCTTTTCTAGTCGCTGTAGGTACCCATGTACTGTCGAGGTAGATTTCAAGCCAACCGCCTGACAAATTTCCCTAACTGATGGCGGATAACCTTTTTCTTGAATTTCTTTATCTATAAAGTCTAGTATCATTTTTTGCTTATCACTAACTTTATTTCCCAATATTTTCACCCCACAGAATTGATTATACCTGTATTATAGCATATCACTATCAACAATGCAAACATTTGTTCTTTTTATCTGCAAAAGCATCCGCCGCCAATAAATTCCCTTACAATTGAAGTAATTGCAATATCTTCAGTCCCTATAGACAGGAAATAGCTTAAAAAATTTAGAAGTCTTCTTGCTTCAGAGTATTCTGGATGTGTTTCATCAACCGCTTGAAGCAACGGCTCCGCAAATGTCTTTAAAACTCCAAGTTCGTATATTAATGCTGAATTCAGCATTACATCCGCCTCTTCCTGAAACGGGAAAATATTGCTTTCTTCTCCCCTTCTTACAGACGGCCATCTCTTAATTGTTGATAATGCATCATGATTCCTGTATTGGCTGTCTCTGACTATCCTTCTGATTATTCTAGTATCAGTGGTGGGTATCCTATTATGATCATCTATACTTAATGATGTAAGCGCACTTACATAAATCTTAAATTTATTCTTTTTCTCGATTGATGCAGTCAGTTTTTCATTTAAACCATGAATGCCTTCGATTATTACAATCTGATTGTCAGTAATTTTTAATTTTGTACCCTTATCTTCCCGAGCGCCTTTTGTAAAGTTGAAGCTTGGTATTTCAACCTCTTTTCCTGCTAACAAATCCCTTAAATGCTCATTAAATAATGCTACATCTATAGCATCAAGCGATTCAAAATCATATTCTCCGTTTTCATCAATAGGAGTTCTATCTCTATCTAAAAAGTAATTATCAAGTGAAATCATAACAGGTTTTAAACAATTAACCCTTAATTGAATAGCAAGTCTTTGCGCTGTTGTAGTTTTGCCAGAAGAAGACGGTCCAGCAATAAGAACAATTCTCTTATTAGGGTCCATTGCAATCATATCTGCAACCTGCGCTATTTTCTTCTCGTACAATCCCTCCGAAATCCTTATCAAGTCACCTATCTCTCCAGCTTCAATGATTTGGTTAAGCATACCTACATTTTCAACTTCCATTATTTTTCCCCATCTTTTATATTCATTGAAGATATTGAAAAGTTTCTTATTCTCAATAAACGCAGGGAGAGCTGACGGTTCAGTTTTTTCCGGAAATCTAAGGATAAATCCTGGTGGATAATATTTTAACTCGAATAATTTTAAATAGCTTGTATCTGGAAGCAGGTAACCATAATAACAATCTGAAAGTCCTCCGCATTCGTAAAGGGTAATATGCGGCTTCGCCCTATGTTCGACAAGATGAATTAAATCAATCCTGCATTCTTTTTGGCAAATTATTTTAGCATCTTCAATTGATATTACTCTTCTATTAAATGATAATTTTCTTTCAACAATTTCATGCATTCTCTTTTCGATGTTTTTTACGATATCTTCTGTTAACATTTCTTTATATTTAAATTCGCAGTAAAGACCCTTGCTTAGAGAATGGCAAATTGTCACTTTCCCATCAGGATATAATTCATGCACTGCAAGGCTTAGTAAAAACGCAAGGCTTCTTCTATAAATTCTCATTCCATCTTCATTGGTCATGTCTAAAAAATCTAGATTACATGGTTCCGTTATCTGATAAGTAAGGCCTTTTATTCTATTGTTGACTCTTGCACCCATTATTGAAGAGGTAAAACTGTCCTCGTAGTTCTTGCTTAATTCTAAAAGAGTAATACCGTGAGGCACCTCGGTTTCAATCTTACCTTTTATTTTTACTTTTATCATATTTGCTTTTTCTTCACTCATCATGTTCTCCCTTTCTATAGTCAACTTTTGCACAATTAATTATAAAATATTTTAAGGCTGTACGTCAAAATAACCGTCTCTAAATTTTGAGATAAACTCCATACAGTAATCATCCTTGCCTGTTAAAGTCTCAGAAGCATAAACAAGAGACATAAGATTCTTGTCCATTGGATTTACTATTGCAGTATCTAACCCTGCAAATATAGCTGACACAAGGAATGCCTGGTTAAGCAGTTTTCTCACAGGCAGTCCATATGAAATATTACTAAGACCGCAAGTTATATGGGCTTCCGGAATTTCTTTACTAATACATTTCATTGTTTCCAAAGTTATAAGAGCATTTTGAGAATTAGTTGAAATCGGTTTAACCATAGGGTCAAAATATATTCTATCAGGTTTTATACCTTGTGCAGAAAATTCATTGGCAATATCAAATGCAATTTTCAATCTATCTTCAGAGTTATCAGGTATTCCTTCATCATTCATACATAAGGCAATTACCGAAGCATTAAATTCAGTAACAAGCGGTAAAAAATGGTCCCAGCGCTGTTTCTCTGCAGTAATTGAATTGATTATTACATTTGAAGTGTTTAATATCTGCAGTCCCGCCCTTACTACTTCATGATTCGGTGAATCAATGCACATTGGGATATCATTGACTTTACGTATTGTACTAATTAACCATTTCATCTTTGGTATTTCTTGTTCCACGAATGTTCCACAGTTTATATCTAAATAATTCGCTCCATATTCTACTTGTTTTTTAGCTATTTCACAAATTGCGCCCTCATTTTCTAATAAAACTGCTTCATTAATCGATTTTATGCTTGTATTGATTTTTTCTCCTATAATAATCATCTTTAGCCTCCAAGCAGTAATAGTGATAAGCTACCATCGCCCTATCATAATACATTTATTTTCTAGGTAATCTTTAGATTTACGATACTCCATTTTTGGTAATTTCTATTTTACCTTATGTGTTTATAAAAAGGAAGAGCACAAAAGTGAAAAAACCTTCTCTTATAAAGAAGGTTTTTTCATGTATATGCCTATTGACTAAGCCTGTAAGCCGGGTTCTGTATTAGACGATTATCTATCTAGAATGCATATTACTATACATCTCCAGCCACCTACCCCGGAAGACGGCGGGCAACCTTAACCTTCCACTATTAGGTGTTGCTCCAGATGGGGTTTACATAGTCGGCATGTTACCATACCGCTGGTGAGCTCTTACCTCACCTTTCCACCCTTACATACTGGAAACCAGTATGCGGTATATCTCTGTTGCACTTTCCTTAGAGTCACCTCCACCGGGTATTACCCGGCACCCTGCCCTATGGAGCCCGGACTTTCCTCATATACGCCCTTGCGGGACTGTACACGCAATCGTCTGGCTTACTCATTATAGGTTGAATATAATAATAACATCAATAAAGAATTAAGTCAAATTCATACAGCATGTAAATAATAGCATTAAAAACAAAAGACAGGATATTGCTTACCCTGTCCTAAACCGTTTTACCCATTTAAAGTATAATCAAGTTGCATTCCTGCATTTATCAACCAGTTTTTTAAGTTCTGATATTATATGCTCTGAAGAAATTATGTGTTCTTGAGCTTTTCCCACATCAATACTCTTCTTATCCGAGCATGCTTTTGCAAGTTCTTTATTCTGTGCAGCCAATTTGTTAACCAATGTCATTACTTTATCGAGCTTGCACATATCTACTTTTATGGAATTCATTTCTTTATACTGTCTAATCTGCTTTTGCTGTTCAATTATAGCAGTAATCTTATTCGGAGCAATCTTCCCGCTTTCTATCAGTATCTGCCCTATTTTCTTCTGCTCTTGAAGAGCAAACTCAATCTGTTCTCTTGTAATCAATCCAGCTTCAACAAGAATCTCGCCAAGCTTTTTCTGCTCTTTAAGCGCTTTCTTTATTTCCTCTTCATTAATCAAACCCTTCTCTATTAACACTTCTCCGATTTTATTTCCCATCATCGCATCTGAAGCATAAGTTAAGTAATCTTCGTCATATTCTTCAAGAGAAATTTTAGCAATTTGTCTATAAGGAAGGAAAATCTCTTTAAGTTCTCTTTCTTCGGATTTTGAACGTATTAAAAACATCCAAGACAGATAGAAATTCTTAGGCTCGATATCATCTAATGCAGGGAGCTGGCTTACATTTGTATTTGACTCAACTATATCCCCTATTTCTGCAATTTTATAAATAAGTTCCAAGGGGTCTCTCCCCATTTTTATAATATTATTTTGAAAATATACTTCAATTTTATATATTCTGAAAGGCCTGTAAAGTTTGTCTCCCATTAAATTTCCTCCTGGAATTCTTGTTTTTTAATATTCCTCTTCTATTAAATCTAGAAAGCCTGTTAATTCCAGAACCGTTCTAAGTCTATTACTGGCTCCTATTAAAGAAAACGGTTTAGATTTTGTAAAGCAATATTTATGAGCCGAAAGCAACAGCTGCAATCCAAAGCCATCAATTTCTTCTACTATACTGCCATCAAGCGTTACAATATTATTTTTTTCTATGAATTTTAATAACTCATGTTTTATTAACTCGATATTTGATGCATCGACTTTTTCGGATAATATATATATGCTATCTTCCAGAATATTACTCAATAATATCACCTCTGCCAATATCTATTAGTTTTGATTATAATGCCGCCTTCTTATTCCATAATTTTGAACAACTTTATTATACACGGTAATAAAAATAAATTGCAACTAATTATTTATCGCTATCCGAATTATACTTTGAAATACTTTCAACAAGATTTTTAGACTCTCCTGTTACCTCTTCCGCTGAATTGGTTATCTCTTCAGTACTTGCTGAAATTTGCAACGCAGAATTACTAACTGATTCCATAGCCTTTACTACCTCAGAGCTTGCTGCTGATAACTGTTCTAATGTCGATGCCATACTTTCGGTTAATGAACCCATTTTCTCTGAATAGGTCACAATGTAATTTATATCCTGAACCTGAATTGAAATCATTTCTTTAACTTTATCAAGTTCAAAAGCAGTACTTTGAACAGTTTCCTCAATCTTCTTCAGTGCCTGTTCAGTTTCTTCTGAAAGAAGAGTTCCCTTTTCAACCTCAGTAGCTCCTGCTTGCGCTGTTTCCACTGCCTCTGCTACCTGCCTCTGAATCAAACTTACAAGTTTTTCAATTTCCTTTGTTGCATCACTGCTTTTCTCGGCAAGACTGCGTACTGAATCAGCAACAACTGCAAAGCCTCTGCCATGCTCTCCGGCTCTAGCCGCCTCTATTGCTGCGTTTAGTGCAAGGAGGTTGGTCTGTCCAGCAATATCATCAATAAGATTTACTATTACTCCTATTTCTACTGCGGATTTACCGAGTTCTTTGATAACCGAAACCAGGCTTCCAACAGTAATATTTATCTGACTCATTCTGTCTTGAGATTTACTTACGGTATCCATACCTGTATTTGCTGCATTAATTGAATTTTTTGACTGTAATCCGACTTGTTCAATCGTATCCTTAACAGAATCTGTGAAACACTTAACATTTTCTAATAAATTATTAGAATTAAGAATATTGTCTTTTACATCTTGGATATCCTTAGTAATGTTCTGGATTCCCGAATCAAGCTCAACCATCGAACCAAGTGTTTGCTCTGTTGCAGCTGATTGGTTTTCAGAATTTGAAGAAATCATGTATGAACTGTTCGCAATTTTTTCACTTGATTTATAAATCTTCTCTGAAGATTCTTTGATATCGCCAAACATTAGTGCCATACTATCTATTAATTGATTAACCTGCTCGCCCATAAGCTCAAACTCATCGCCTGTTTTGATTTCTAATTTTTTTGTAAAGATATTCTCTTTACTTTTATTTATTTCAATCATCTTAAAGACTATGTTCCCAAGGCTCTTTTGAATTTTAAAATGTACATTTATAGCAATGATAATGGACACTATTACAACAGTAATGACCGCTAATAAAACACTTATCAATAAATTTCGAGACTCTTTTTTTACATCATTAATATTTAAATCTACTCCTACAATTGCTATTACTTTCTTTGATTGGTCATAAATTGGAGCATATGCAGTTAAGAATGTTCCCCATTTATCAGTATAGGGCTTTTGAATGGCTATTGGCGTTCCTTTATATGCAGTCAACATTTCTGGTAGTAATTTATATTCTTCGCCGATTCCAGCTCCTGCTTGTTCATCACTATCTACAACAAACTTAACATTGTTTTTTTCATCAATTACTAATGTATATGTATATGTCATTCCGGTTTTAATCCTAAGCTCTTTAAGCTTTTCCCTTATATTTAAATAAACTGGGCTTTTTTCATCCCCTTTTTTTATAGCCTTATGCTCTTCTCCGTTAATGAGGATAGTTGCACTTTGAGCAACAGAAACAAGTCTTTTTCCTATTTGGTCCATGCTGCTTTTATTCTCTAAATAATATGATAAGAACCCTATTAGCAGTGTAGAAAAAAAACACAGTGCAACCAAAAGCAACCCAAACTTAGCCCCTAAAGATAGGTGTTTTACTATTTTTTTAGTATTCTTTGTTTTTATCATTGTGAACCCCCATATTCAAATTGAGTAATAATAAAAAAGAATTATTATAAACGAGGTAAGAAGATGCAATTTTTAGAGTGAAAATTGAGATATGTATATATATATTATATAGACTTTAAAGTAATTTTCAACAAATATTACTTTTTTAGGTATTAGAACATATTGAATTTTCTCTCAAAATCCTATATCATAACTAGCAGATAAACAAAGTATAATCTTTTTATATAATTATATTTCTATATAAATAATGTTTTTATATTGCTTACTATGATTTTTACAGCCATAATATAGCATAATAACAAAAAGCTTATGAAAGGTGGAAAAAAGAATGAATCCTGAATATTCATTTGCAAAAGATTCATTCTCCAGTAGGAATGTAAAGGATCAAATCTGGATAGTTCCTAAAGATCCTTATACTCTCTATATATATTTTGAAGTATCAACCGAAACGCACTCCAATTTCGAAAGCGTTTTTGGTTATTATTTATGGGAAAATTCACATCTTGTTCTTAAGATTATCAACCTTTCAAATAATACATATAAATATTTAAAAGTTCCTCAAGAATCCAATAGTATTTATTTGAACCTAGACCAACCAAATAGTGTAATTAGGGCTGAAATAGGCAAAATGATATCAAACGAGTTTTATATTCCTTTTGCTGGCTCTAATACAGTATCTATGCCAAATAATAATATAATTAAAGGTGAAAAAATTCATTTTGAAAACGTCTTAGAATCTAAAAATATTGGAAACAAGGTAAATACCGACTTAATTTATGAGAAATTCAAATTTAATGAAGTATCACACTATCTTGCACCAAGTTCAGTTGACATGTTTATGAGTATGGAGAAAGTAAATAAAGATTTGTTATAACCGTTCACATTTTAGAAAATGAAAGGGGCAAGTTTTTTTGGCAAAAGGTTTTCTAGCAATTGTTTTACATGCACATTTGCCATTTGTCCGCCATCCTGAACAAGAGGATTTTCTTGAGGAAAGATGGCTTTTTGAGGCAATTTCCGAAACATATATCCCTCTTCTTGAACATTTTAACCTTTTAAATGATGAAGGAGTTAACTTTAAGATTACATTATCATTGTCACCTCCTCTTATTTCTATGCTTACAGATGCTCTTTTGCAGGATAGATATATCGGTTACCTTTCTAAAATGATTGACCTATGCGAAAGAGAAGTTGAGCGTACCAAGAACCAGTCTGAGTTTAATAATCTGGCTGTAATGTACAAAGATAAATATAAAAATGATTTTAACTGTTTTGTAAATAAATATGAAAAAAATCTTATATACGCTTTCAGCAAACTTCAAGACTCCGGCAAAATAGAAATAATAACCTGTGCAGCAACACATGGATTTCTTCCCCTTTTAAACCTTACACCTGAATCGGTCAGAGCCCAGATTTCTGTTGCTGTTCAATCCTTCGAGGAGCATTTTGGATGTAAGCCAAAAGGTATGTGGCTGCCGGAATGCGGCTATATTCCTGACTTGGAAAAATACCTTCTTGAGAATGGTGTTGAATATGTTCTTATTGAATCACATGGAATACTATTTGCAAATCCACGCCCAGTTTATGGAACCTTTGCACCAATTGTAACTCCAAATGGCATTATTGCTTTTGGCCGTGATATTGAATCCTCAAAACAAGTATGGAGCGCCGATGTAGGTTATCCTGGCGATAATGATTATAGAGATTTTTATCGTGACATAGGACACGACCTTGAATACAACTATATAAATCCATATATTCTATCTGACGGCAAAAGAATAAATACAGGTATAAAATATTATAGAATTACTGGTAATACTCAACACAAACTTCCTTATAATCCGGATACTGCATCGACAAAAGCTGAGACTCATGCACAAGATTTTATTTCTAACAGGCTTAAGCATATGGATTTTCTGGAAAGTCATATGGACAAGCCTCCATTATTTGTTTGCCCATATGATGCTGAGTTGTTTGGACATTGGTGGTACGAAGGACCTCAATGGCTGTATAACCTCTTTAGAAAACTGGATAAAATCCCTGAAGAAATTCAATCTATTACTCCAAGCGAGTATATTAATAGCTATCCTCTCATTCAGATTTCATCTCCATGCAGCTCTAGCTGGGGTGCAAATGGTTACAATGAAGTATGGTTAAACAAATCTAATGACTGGATATATAATCATCTTCAAAAGGCTGCAGAAAGAATGGTCGAAATTGCAAACGATAATCCAAATGCCGAAGGGTTGTTAAAAAAAGCACTGAATCAAGCTGCTAGAGAACTGCTCCTCGCACAAAGCAGTGACTGGGCCTTTATAATGAAAGCTGATACCATGGTTGAATATGCGAAAAAAAGAACCAATGACCATATAAGCAGATTCACAAAAATTTATTATGATATTAAAGAGAACAATCTGGATGAAGAATGGCTTAAAGGAATAGAATGGAAAGATAATATTTTCCCAAATATAGATTATAGCGTATACAAAATCAAAACATAAAATAAATGCTGGCTTTGCCAGCATTTATTTTATGTTTTGATTTGCCACAGCAATCTGTCCCAGCGAAATTCCACCATCATTGCATGGCATAATCCTGTTTGTATAAACCTTAAATCCTTCATCTTCAAGAAGTTTAGTTGTTTTTTCAAGCAATAACTGGTTTTGGAAAACTCCTCCGCTTAAGGCAACCGTATTCAGTCCGGTTTCTTTTTTTGTGTTATAACACATTTCTGTAATTGATTTTGCTATAGTATTATGAAACTTGCCTGCAATTTCAGATATTGACCTACCAGCCTCTATTTCTTTCACAATTGATATTATTGTCTTTCTATAATCGACTACACATTTTTCACCTTTAGATATTTCATACTCAAAAAAATCCCTTTGCATCCTATCTGCTGCTGCTTCCAATTCTGCCGCAGCTTGACCTTCATAAGTATTGACAAAACATATTCCTAATATGGCAGATATAGCATCAAATAGCCTCCCAGCGCTTGATGTTCTTACCGCATTAATCCCTGAATTGATTGTTTTCACAAGCGTTCCCCAGCTCCGGTTTTCGAGCTCTTTTACTGCCGGAATTCTTAAATTGGTATATTTCGGACCAAAAGAATCCAAAAGGTATACCCCAGCCATTCTCCAAGGCTCTTTAGCTGCTCTGTCTCCCCCTGGAAGTACAACCTGGCGTAAGTGGCCGAATCGGATATAATCTTTTAATGAGGCGACAAAAAACTCCCCTCCCCAAATTGTGTTATCATCTCCGTATCCTGTCCCGTCAAAAGCAACTCCGATAATTTCATTTTTAATTCCATGTTCTGCAATTACGCTTGCAATATGTGCATAATGATGCTGAACTTTTACAACCTTTTGGCCTGATTTTTCTGCGAATTTTGTTGTGTGATAATCAGGATGCATATCACAGGCAATTATTTTAGGAGCTATATCAAATAATATTTTATATTTCTCCACCGTTTCCTTAAAGGCTTCATAAGTTTCAAGCGAATCTAATTCACCAATATATTGACTTAGATGTGCAGTATCGCCTTTAAACAATGCAAAGGCATTTTTTAAGTCAGCGCCGCACGCTAGTATTGATGAACCGCTTAAAGTGCTGCATTTTATAGAAGCGGGTGCATAACCTCTCGCTCTTCTGATAAATTGATTTTTTGAAATTATACTGTCATCGCATCTATCCAGTATTTCTCGATTATGAATCAAAAAATAATCTGCGATATCCTTAAGCTGTTCAAATGCTTTACTGTTGTTTATAATTAACGGCAGCCCGCTCTTATTGCCGCTTGTGGCAACTATTGCGTCAAGTTCATGGTCAAAAAGCTGTTCATGAATCCCTGAATAAGGAAGCATAACCCCGAGGCGGTTAAGACCTGGGTTAATAAATTCTGATAAGCTTGAAGGCCTTTTTTGTTCTAAAAGCACTATAGGTTTTTCTCTTCCTCTAAGTATTATCTCTTCCTCTTCATTAATACAGCAGTATTCCCTTACTTTATTTATATTTTTAATCATTACTGCAAAAGGCTTTGTAGGCCGATTTTTTCTTTCTCTAAGTTTATTTATAGAATCTATATTTTTAGCATCGCATATTAAATGAAAACCTCCAATACCTTTGACTGCAATGATAAAGCCTTGCTTAATCAACATCCTTGTTTTTTCAAAAGGCTGTTCTTCTTGTTCTATCCCATTGTTATCGAAAAGCTTAAAAGAAGGTCCACATTTGGAACAGCATATCGTCTGTGCATGATGTCTGCGATTTTCAGGATTTTCGTATTCCTTTTTGCAGTCTTCACACATTTCGAAATTCTTCATAGAGGTGTTTTCTCTATCATATGGAATAGTTGAGATAATACTGAATCTTGGACCGCATTTCGTACATGATGTGAATGAATAGTTATAGAATCGGCTGTTTTGGTCTGAAATATCCTTAAGGCAGTCTTCACATATTGAGATATCCGGCGGAATTACAATTGAAGCATTCTCAGTTTGGATACTTTTTATAATCTTAAAGTCTATAAAATGTTTTGCTTCAACTTGAGAAACATTAAATGATTGTATTCTCGAACCTTCCGGACAATTGTTTCTAAGATATGCAATAAAAGAATCAAGGTGTTCTTCTATACCTTCTGCATGAATCAAAACCTCTCCGCCGGTATTAGCTACGAATCCTGACATATTCATTGACGCAGCTGTTTTATATACAAACGGCCTATACCCAACACCTTGAACAATTCCAGAAATTCTTATTTCAAAGGCTTTTCTCAATTGGTTTCTCCTTCTCTGCTTAACCTTTTTCTTTTTATATAATAAAGAGAATTAGTTTTCTATTTAGCTAGTTATCTTTACGCAATCTTATGATCTCCTCTGCCAGAGCATGAATCCCGACATTTTTCATACATGAGACCTCAAATACCTTTTTATCACTTACTGAACTTATACCCTTGTAGAAAAGATCTCTGTTGAAATTAGTATATTCAATCAAGTCAACCTTATTAAGTACAATTATGTCCGCAGTTTGAAATGCCAATGGATATTTTATTGGTTTATCATTTCCCTCGGAAGCATTAGCAATAACCATTCTAAGCGTTTCACCAAGGTCAAAAGATGCCGGGCAGACAAGATTGCCTACATTCTCGATAAAAATCACGGCTTCATCCGGAGGGCTTAATGAATTTAGTGCTTCCTTAAACATATTTGCATCAAGATGGCACCCACCGCTGGTATTTATTTGAATAACCGGCACTCCAACCTTATCGATTGTTTCAGCATCAATGCTTCCGGCAATATCCCCTTCCACAACAGCAAGCGGTACTTTGTCTTTGAGTATTTCAATCAGTTTTAACAAAAGGCTGGTTTTTCCTGCCCCAGGAGAAGCAAGAATATTTATTGCACATATCTTTTTTGATTTTATATAATATCTATTTTCATTTGCTATAAGATTATTCGAATGCATAATATTTTTCATTACCTTAATTTCCATATAATACTCCTTTCTGGTCAAAGAGATTATAGCAATAATTGGGTAAAAAGAAAAGAGAACTGTCACCAGCTCTCTTTTCTGTGTTATAATTTACATATATCACCATATTTGATATAATTATATTGATATAATTTAGTGTATTTTTACAATTCTTTAGGAGGAATCATTATGGCATTAGATAGAAAACAAATTGAACAAGTTCTTATGTCCGACAATGTTTTTGAACAATTTAGCGAAATGCATAAAAGTGGAATATTAAAAGAAGAATTGCCAGAACTTGATGCAACCTATGATTGCGGACAAAATAATAAGAATCATCAATATACTGTTTTTGAACATACCATGCGTGCAATCGAAGCCTCTGAGAAAGACCCCATATTAAGATGGGCACTTTTATTTCATGATTTAGGAAAGGTAGAAACTAAAACTATAAACAAAGAAGGCCAAGATGCCTTTTATGGGCATCCTAAAAAATCTTCTGAGCTTACTCACTCAATTATGGGCAGATTTGATTTTTCTGATGAAGAAAAAGATACAATTGAAAGGGTTGTAAAACACCATGAAGACTTCTTAAACATTAAACCTGACCCTAATGCAAAGGACCCGGAAAAAAACAGAAAAAATGTTAAAAAGAACGCAGAAAACTTTATTCAGAATGTTGGAGAAAAAAATCTGCCGACTATTATCAGATTGAGAAGAGCAGATATAAAGGCCCAAAGTGCCGAAAAACAAAAAGAAAACCGTAATGAACTAATTGCTTCATTAAAATGGATAGGATCGGCATTTAAAGAATCCCGTGGAAAAGACCTGATGGTTGAAGAAAGATAATCAATAAAAAAACGCAGCCCTTGAAAACAACAGGGATGCGTTTTTTTTATTTTAGTAGAATTAATCCAAGCTTACTTTGAAGGGATTAAAATCATTTGTATCGTAAACATCAATCCCTTCTGTCTTTTTATAATATCCTACAACAATATATGTAAGCGGAGTTGCAATAATTTCATATAAAACCTTAAAAATATAGTTTGAAACCATAACGCTTATGAGCAAACTTATAGGAAGAATACCCGCAAAAGCAATCAGACAAAAACTCAAAGTATCAACTAATTCACCAAATACCGTAGAACCAATTGTTCTAGTCCATAGATGTTTCCCCTTTGTCCATACCTTCATTTTAGCTAGCACAAAGCTGTTTAAAAATTCCCCAAGCCAATAGGCAATCATTGACGCAATTGCAATTCTTGGAGCAGTCATAAGAATTGCATTATATGACTGCTGAAGATTCCAGTCACGTGCAGCAGGTATAACTCCAACAATCCATATAATAACCGACATTAAAAGCAGTGAGAAAAATCCTGTCCAGATAATCCTTCTCGAACCCTTGAAGCCATAAACTTCGGTTATAACATCACCAAAAATATATACAATCGGAAATAGTATTGTTCCTCCATCAAAAGTAAAAGGTCCAAGTGCAACAATCTTTGTAGAGACGATATTACTGATTATTAAAACCGCAACAAACAATCCTATTGTAATGTCATATAATTTATAATTATTTTTCATTATTAGCTTCCCTTCTTTATAATATCATAATTATAAAATGGAAATAACGAATTTGAAAGCAAAAAATATCCTGGCAAATAATTTTAGCAGTTTATGTAAAAGAAGAAAAAGCCATAAGCAAATTGCTTATGGCAAAACGTAAAACATTAGATTAAAATTCGTTCCTCATACCGTGTTTCAAATTTATTCCTTCTTAAAACAGATTTGAAACACTTGATAGTCATTTGTTTGTAGTGATATCATCTGGGAAAAAGTCCAACCCTCCCCTTCGAATTCGGCAATTGCTTCCTGGAGTGCCATGCTAGCCTCATGAACCAGCATGTTATAACTACTTCTATTTACCTTTGTAGTTACTAATAGGGTCTTTACTGCCTTATCGTAATCAAAAATAAAAAAAATGTTTTGCTCCGCGGCACTGTTTTTTAATAACTTCTGCATTTTTCTTCCTCCTTAACTTTCCCCCATCTACGGCTTTTCAGAATATTTCTGAAACAAAACCGTGGTTGGGATGTCCCAAACTACAATTCTAACGATTCACAACCAGTTCATTCCACAAAATCAATTCATGTTCGTCATCAACATAAAAAGATTATTTGCTTCCTAAAAAAAGCTGCGCAGGTCGAAATTTCAAATGAAATCTCTTTTTATGGCTTTTACGATACGAGCAGTGAAAAATATTTCGATGTTTAGCCATAAACTAATATTATTAAAAAATGGTTATATACAATATACATTATATTATAGTATCATTTTGCGGAATACTCTATTGTTTTGTACAGATATTATCTTTATATTTTTTATCCTTATAACGAAACCACCCATAGAACGGGTGGTTATTCATTATTTACTATACATCCAGTTTTATATGCAATTCCTTTAACTGCTTAATATCAACCCCAGATGGCGCCTGTGTCATCGGACATGAAGCATTTTGTATTTTCGGAAAAGCAATAACATCTCTGATACTTTCTTTTCCGGTTATAAGCATCATTAACCTGTCAAAGCCATAAGCAAGTCCACCATGCGGAGGCGTCCCATACTTGAATGCTTCAAGGAGATAGCCGAACTTCAGCATAGCTTCTTCCGGCCCTATTCCTATTGTTTCAAACATTTTGGACTGAAGCTCAGAACTGTGAATCCTGATGCTTCCGCCTCCTATCTCAACCCCATTCAATACGATATCATATGCCTTAGCCCTAACCTTTCCAGGCTCAGTATCAAGCAGCGGAATATCTTCATCCATCGGGCATGTAAATGGATGATGTTTAGCAACAAATCTCTTTTCTTCCTCATCATATTCCAACAATGGGAATTCAGTAACCCAGAGGAAGTTGTATTTAGTCTTGTCCAGCAAATCGAGCTTTCTACCTATCTCTAATCTCAATTGTCCAAGTGCATCATAAACAACTTCATTCTTATCAGCTACGAATAACAATAAGTCACCGTTTTCAGCTCCCATTTTTTCAAGTAGCTTCGTGGTTTCTTCTTCAGATAAGAATTTAGTAATAGGTGATTTTAATTCCCCTGGTTCTACCTGAATCCATGCAAGTCCTTTAGCCCTATATATCTTTACAAAATCAACAAGCGCATCAATCTCTCTCCTGCTGAATTTTTCTCCGCAGCCTTTTGCATTTATCCCTCTGACGCTGCCGCCATGTGCAACTGCATCAGCAAAAACCTTAAACCCGCACCCTTTTGCGATATCAGAAACATTAACCAGTTCCAAACCAAACCTTGTATCGGGTTTATCCGAACCAAACCTGTCCATAGCTTCAGCATATGTCAATCTAGGAAATGGTGTCTGTACCTTTAACCCTATGGTCTCTTCAAAAACTTTCTTTATAAATCCTTCATTTACCTCAATAATATCATCAACATCAACAAAGGACATTTCGAGGTCTATCTGTGTAAATTCCGGCTGTCTTTCAGCCCTTAAATCTTCATCTCTAAAACATCTGACTATCTGCATATATCTATCCATTCCGGAAACCATCAAAATCTGTTTAAAAAGCTGAGGTGACTGTGGAAGAGCATAAAAGCTTCCTGGATGCACACGGCTTGGAACAAGGTAATCTCTTGCACCCTCAGGTGAACTTTTTATGAGCATAGGTGTTTCAATTTCGACAAAACCCTGCTCAGAGAAATAGTCTCTGGCAATCTTTGCAGCTTTATGCCTTAGCATCAAAGTTCTTTGCATATCAGGCCTTCTAAGATCAAGATATCTATATTTCAGTCTTAAAAGCTCATTTGTATCTGTTTCTTCCTCAATATAAATCGGAGGTGTTTCGGACTTGCTAAGGATTCTTATTTCTTCTGCCCTTATTTCGATTTCTCCTGTTGAAATCTTAGCATTATATGTCTCAGGATCTCTTTTAACTACTTCACCAGTAATAGCTAAAACATATTCGCCTCTTACAATCTCAGCTTTTTCAAATACTTTAGGCTGTTTTGATGAATCGAATACGACCTGAACAAGACCTGCTCTATCTCTTAAATCAACAAATATTAAACTTCCAAAATCTCTTCTCTTTTGAGCCCAGCCCATTACCATAACTTTTTTGCCTACGTCATTATTGGTAAGCTCTCCGCATCTATGCGTTCTTTTCATTCCTGCAATATTTTCTTCCATAATACTCACTTTCCTTTCTTTAATTTATATTAAAAATTTTTATATACCAATGGTTTTATTACCCCATAATCAGAATTTTACACATTTTACGTTATTCTTGTCATAATCACTCCACCAATTGATATAAGTACAAGTAAAAATTGTATTAGCGAAAGTTTCTCTTTTAAAATCAGCCAGGCAAGCAACACTGTTATTATACCTGCTAGGGACAACACCGGCTGAATTATTGAGACAGGCCCCATTGATAAAGCTGATAAATATGAAAAGTAAAATATAAAACCAATTACACCGACTGCCAATCCATAGCCAATAGTATTTTTGAATTTCCCTATATCAGATTTCTCTCCCCGAGGCTTTGTAATAAAATAAACAGAGGCCGAAATTATCATTAAAAGAAATTGCACAATAACGTTAAAAGCAATAGGGTTTGTATAGACAGCCGCATACTTATTAATTATTACCACACCAGCAGAAAATACTATTGATATAAAGACAAATATCATTCCCTTTTTGTTTTGAGACGATTTTTCTGTTTTGTTCCAGGATAAATTGATTAAAACTGTGCTGGCAAAAATTATTAGAACTCCAATAAGCTGATATATATTAAATCTTTCATTAAAACCAAAATATCCGTAGGCAATTACAATAATCATATTTGATGACAGCATTGGAATAATTACATTAGTCGGTAAGTATTCTAGTGCTTTTAAATCCAAGGTTAATTTTATAAAAAAGACTATAGCCAATAATACAGCAAAGAAAACTGTTTTCATAATATCTATGTTCTTTGCTCCCAAAAACACAAAAGCTCCAGCTGCAAAAACCACCTGGCATATATACATGTAAAATGTTAATAAGTATTTGTTCAGCCCCATATCAGCTGATTTTTTAAATAAAAAGCTCTGAATTCCACTCATTAACATTGCTACTAACGTAAATGCAAACCAACTCATATTAACTCCTCAATAGTGTTTACTATGGCCAGACGACGCTTATCACAATTTCAAAATAAAAAACTCGTCCTTATCATTCAAGGACGAGTTCTACCCGCGGTGCCACCTTGTGTGGATTGAAAATCCCACTCAAAACCTTATAACGGAGGTATCCGATATGCTCTGGGGTGTCTTTGGTTCGTCCCTTTCCTAGAATGCTTTCAGTCGCGGCATTCATTCCCTGAAGGCGGTTTCGAATTACTTCTTCCCATCAACGCATCTTTATATATTTGTTAAGTTATATTACATTATTATTTACCTTTTTGTCAATCTTTTCTTGTATTTCCGTTTACCAGTCCCTGGTTTTGTAGTATAATATTATGTGATAATTATTTTAAATACATATATCCCACGAACAACTTCATTTATTGAGAGTTCATTTTAAAATATTTCCTAACAAAAATTTTTGAGAGGAGGACTGTTGATGAGTAATGAGTATTTTCCTGGCACACCATTGATTCGTTCAGGAGCAAACCCTTATGCTATAACCCCTGTACACAGGATACAGTTTCCAAACCTTCCTATTGAAGCAAGAAATAAGTTTAAAAAAATACTTCAAGAAAAATTACAGGAAACTGAAAAAACGAATTCATCAATCCTTGAACATCTTGGACAAAACTTTGACGTTTTAGGATAAAAAATAAGGCTGAATATTTTCAAGCCTTATTTTTTATTTCATTTTCTTTTCTGTCAATCATCTCATCAATCCTTGAAATATAGCCTTCTGTACTTCTATCATTATAAATTTTATTTATCTTTTTAGTTTCAAAATCCATAATCCTTGAAACCCCTCCGGGTCCAAGTGCTATTATATTTTGAACCTCCTCAATCATTTTTATGTTATATACACACTCTTTTCCAATCTTACTATAGCCTACATTCTCCTGAAGCCCAATCATATTCTTCTGCCTGTATAAATAATATGGAATCATGCTCATTTCTTGCGTTCTTTGCCTACAGTTTTCAAGCATTTGCTGCACAATTTCATCCTTTGGCAATGCATAACTATCCTTCTTTCGTGCAAGGTTAGCGCCCTTTTTTAGTGCTAGTGTATGAACCGTTATGCTGTCAGGTGCAAGCTTTTCAATCTTTTTAATTGTATAATCAAACATTTGCAGATTTTCTCCGGGAAGTCCTGCAATAATATCCATATTTATATTATTAAACTCTGCTCTTCTAGAAAGCTCGAATGCTTTTTCCACACTTTCTACGCTGTGGTTTCTGCCTATAACTTTAAGTGTTTCTTCATTCATCGATTGGGGATTAATACTAATTCTATTTGCACCAAATTCTTTAATAATTTTAAGTTTTTCTTTATCAATAGTATCCGGACGGCCGGCTTCAACCGTAAACTCTTTTACTTGATTAAGTTTAAAAGACTTATCCATGGTCTGCATTAGTTCTTTTAATAGCAAGCTGTCTAATGAGGTAGGTGTTCCGCCTCCAATGTAAATAGTTTCAATTGTCCAATCATTTCGGCTAATTATCTCTCCAACTGATTCAATTTCTTTTTTTACTGCTTCCAGATATGGGATAACAAGGTTATGAAATCTTTTTATTGGATTTGTCATAAATGAGCAGTACAAGCATTTATCCGGGCAAAACGGTACTCCCAAATATATAGAAATTTTATTACAATCACTTTCGTTTATAAATTTTCTTTCATTCTTTGCAACCTCAATCATAAGATTTGCCTTTTCTTGCGCAATACCAAATTCCTGATTTAATCTTTCTGGCATGCTTTCCTCTGTTAAACCTCTATTTTCAAGCTCTCGAACCACCTTGGTCGGACGTATACCTGTAAGGATTCCCCATGAAATCTTTTTAGATTCGAGCTTCTCAAGTACATTGAGTATCCCTAATTTAACCATTCTTCTTATAGTTCTTTTTTTAAGCATAGGCATTTTGGGGAGTTCTGCTTTGGATTTGAATTCGAAGGTTGTATCTTTGAATTCAGCTTTTGTATATGATTCAACCTCACCGTCAAGTTCTTGGATTTTGCTGATAATAATTAAACCCCTCTCTTTCAAGAAAGGGGTATCCGGTGTGCTAAAAATAACTGGTTCATTGTAAAAGAGGCTGACTATATCATTAGTTTCGTATTCAAATTTATGTCCGTATAAATAAATCTGTATCATTTTTCACCTATTTTCAAAAGCTGGCCTTTCTTTACCTATTGTCGTATTTGGACCATGTCCTGGATAAACCTGAACATCATCACCTAAAATTAATAATTTTGTTTTAATTGATTTTTCCAAATCGTCTGCACTTCCACCAGGTAAATCTGTTCTTCCAACTGCACCTCTGAAAAGTGTATCTCCGGAAAATAATACTCCTTCACTTACCATGCATATACTTCCTGATGTATGCCCGGGGGTATGCAAAACCTTTAATACTGTATTTCCAATAGAAATCTCATCTCCATCATTTAAGAATCTATCAGCTTTAATGCTTGGTCCAAGAATTCCTATCAAGTATGATAGACTTTTAGTAGAATCAGTCAGACAGTCATTATCATTTGCGTGAATAAGAATATCTGCCCCAGTATGAACCTTGATTCTATCTACCACCCCAATATGATCCCAATGCCCATGTGTTAAGATGATATATTTAATCTTAATTTTTTCATTCTTTATAATGTCAAGAATTTTCCCCGCATCATCTCCGGGGTCAATAATTATCCCTTCGCGGGTATCTTCGTCAACATATATATAACAGTTGGTTTCAAGCATTCCTAGCTCAAGTCTTATTATCATAAACCTAAGACTTCCTTTCTTTTATATCTTTACTATCTAAAATAATTGTAACAGGTCCATGATTGCATAGTTCAATATGCATTTCAGCTTGAAATTTACCGGTTTGGACATTTACTCCTTGATTTTTGCATTCATCTACAAATAAAAGGTACATTTCATTTGCAACCTCAGGTTTTGCTGCATCAAAGAAGCTTGGCCTTCTTCCTTTTTTGCAATCAGCCATTAATGTGAACTGAGAAACTACAAGCAGCTCCCCATTAATATCTTTTAGTGATAAGTTAATTTTATCATATTCATCAGAAAAAATCCGCAGATTTACAATCTTTTCCGCTAAATATTTTATATCCTCAATAGTATCGTCTTGTCCTACTCCAAGTAATACAAGTATTCCATTACCTATTTTACTTATTACTTCATTATCAACCGTAACACTGGCATGTGATACTCTTTGCAAAACCGCTTTCAAGTTAGGCGCCTCCTTAGTTTATACTAATCAGTCTTATTTTGAGAAAGATTCAAATCCTTTAACATCTTCTATTGTAACAGTTTGGTCAATTTCATCTAAAACCCAGCCTTTTGGCCCACGGATAAATTTCCACAACTCACTAAACGCTTTCTGTTCGTCCTCCTCACCTGAAATCAACTTCCCAGTCTGATCGTTGATTGTGTAATCAATCATTGAACCAACTATGTATACCCACATCATATCCTTACTATCATCCGTATAATCAGCAACCTGGACTACTTTAGATTCCTTAAGACTAATGTTTCTAAGAATGTTTTTCTCATTATTTTTAATCATAGTGTCTGTTTGCATTTTATGCTTTTCATAAAGTGAATCGCTTAAATAATCCCTAGCCATATCCTGATTACGTTCCATCCATGCTTCTTGAATTTTAAAAAACGCAGTTTCAATATTATGCTTTATATTATTGATATCCCAACTGCTGTCATATTGAGATAACCTTTCTAATAATTCTTTTGCCTCTTTATTTTTCTTGCTAACCTGATGTGTCAAAATAGCTGAGTAAATAAGTAAAAAAGGAAGAAGGATAAGAGTCAATATTCCGCCCCCGCCACTGCTGCTTCCCCCACCGGCACGCGCTAACGCAAACTCCGGTATAAGGACTACTGCAAGAACAACTGTACTAATAAAACCTATCTTCTTTGAATATTTATACATATCTTTTCCCCTTTCAAAAAACGAATTCGTAAACACAGTTATGCGCCGCTTATCCCAATCTTTTCAAATGGGAATTTTCAGACTTATCACAATTCCCTGAACTGGCTAGAAGCAAGTAGTACAAGGCATGCAAGGCGAAAAGAGCGGAACGTACATAAAAGTACGTGAGCACTTTGAGTCCGAAGTATAACGCAGTAATACGAAGCTTATCGCCAGTTCAAGGCTAGTAGCGGGTAACTTCAAATACCCCCTCTACCCTCTTAATCTTCTTAATAATCTTATCAAGCTGTTCAGTATCATGTATTTCAATAGTTAAATTCATAACCGCAGTTTTATTCTTTGTTGTTCTTGCATTAATTGCTCTCAAGGTAGCTTTTGCATCAGCAATAGTAGTAGTAATCTCAACAAATAAACCATTTCTATCAAATGCTTGAATCTGTAGGTTTGCATTATATGATACATTAGGCAGCACAAACCAGTGAACCTCTACTATTCTATCCTGTTCGTCCTCAAATTCTTTAATATTAGTACAGTCTGTCCTATGTACAGACACGCCTCTGCCTCTTGTGATATAGCCCATTATTTCATCACCTGGCAGAGGGTTGCAGCATTTAGACAACCTTACAAGACAATTTTCAATTTCTTTAACAACTATACCGCTCTCTGGAGGCTTCTCTCTTTTTCTGGCTGGCTTTGTTTCTGCTTCTGGTAAAACAGGTTCAGCACTAACTCCTGATTTATCCTGTTTTTTATGTTCTTCAAATATTTTTGATGCAACCTTTGATGCGGTTATTCCTCCATAACCAATGCTTGCTAAGCAATCTTCTACTGAATTATATCCATAACGTCGTAAAACTGATTCTAACCATTCACCTTTTGGAAGCTGGCTAAATACCAATCCATGCTTTTTCAGTTCTTTCTCAATTGCATCTTTACCCTTAATAATGTTTTCTTCTCTTTTTTCTTTTTTAAACCACTGGAGAATTTTATTCTTTGCCTGCGTACTCTTTACAATCTTCAACCAATCAAGGCTTGGTCCGTGAACATTTGATGATGTAAGAACTTCAACAATATCTCCATTATTTAGGGTATAGTCAAGACTAACCATTCTGCCATTAACCTTTGCACCAAGCATCTTGTTTCCTATTGCGCTGTGTATATTATATGCAAAGTCTATTGGAGTAGATTTTACAGGAAGATTTATTACATCGCCTTTTGGTGTAAAAACAAAAACCTCGTCAGTAAACAAGTCAATCTTTAAGGTTTCCATAAATTCTTTTGCATCGCGCATTTCTTTCTGCCATTCAAGCAACTGTCTCAGCCATACAAGCTTAGAATCAAGGTCATCCTTCTGCCCCTGTCCTTCTTTATATTTCCAGTGAGCCGCGATACCATATTCAGCTGTTCGATGCATTTCCCATGTACGAATCTGGATCTCAAAAGGAACACCTTCATTCCCTAAAAGAGTCGTATGAAGGGATTGATACATATTGGGTTTTGGAATTCCGATATAATCTTTAAACCTTCCGGGCATCGGCTTGTATAGCTCATGTACGAGACCTAATGCACTGTAACAATCCTGAATGGAATTAACAATTATTCTAACTGCAAACAAATCATATATCTGCTCGAGGCTTTTATTCTGTTCCCTCATTTTTCTGTAAATACTATAAAAATGTTTTGGTCTGCCTTCAATAGTAGATTCTATGTTTAATTCCTGCAGCTTTTCGTTAAGTGTCTTAACTATATCTTCTATAAAAGCTTCTCTTTCCTTACGCTTCTGAGAAATTTTTTCTACCAATTCATAATAGCCTTTTGGATCAATATATCTTAAACTTAAATCCTCAAGCTCCCACTTAATTCTATACATACCAAGCCTGTGTGCAAGCGGCGCATAGATTTCAAGGGTCTCTCTTGCCTTTTCAAGCTGTTTTTCCGGAGTCTTATATTTAAGTGTTCTCATATTATGAATTCTATCAACAAGCTTAATTAGAATAACCCTTATGTCTTTTGCCATAGAAAGAAACATCTTTCTAAGATTTTCAACCTGTTGTTCTTCCTTGGTTGTATAAGGAATTTTTTCTAACTTTGTAACTCCATCAACAATCAAAGCGACTTCGCTTCCAAATTCGCTTTGAATCTGCTCTAAAGTTGATTCTGTATCCTCAACAATATCATGCAAAAGCCCGGCAATAATCGAAGTAGAGTCAAGCTCAATATCTGCAAGCAAATTAGCAACTTCTAGAGGATGTATTATATATGGTTCCCCTGAAACCCTTGTCTGCCCTGCATGCTTATTTTTCGCAAAGTTATATGCTTTCTCAATCTCTGAAAAGTCGCATTGCGGATAATATTGATTTATTCTATCTATTAGTTTTTTATATAGCTGGTCTTCCATCGCTGTTCCTTTCGTTTGCCGAGTATTTCGGAAACAAGAGTATGTAATAATAGCTTACATGAATTAGTTTGAAAATGTTTATAAATATGATATTGAATTGATTTCTTAAAATATATTATATGACATTTATCCAGAGTATTCAATAAAGAACAAAACCGCCGAAGCGGTTTTGTTCTTATTTATTAAAGACAATTTCTTTATTTGTTTTCATAATTTTAACTATATGGAACGGCGATGTCATTACATCAGCAGCTATATCCCCATCAGGATCTGATTCATTTATTGTAACTACTATATTTTTTTCATTTTCTACAATGTTGGTTATCTTAATACTATATCCTCCTGTTGACCTTTCACCCATGAAAACTGCAATGACCGTATATTTTTCAAAATCAATTTCCGGTAATTTATCATTCTTATTCATCTGCTCCCACAAGCCTTTAAACTTATCCTGGCTTTGAATAATTATATTTTGAGGCTTATCAATATTTGACATATCAGATAAGAATAAGGTTTCAAAAGCAATACTTGTTGGTTTAATATTCTGTAGTTCTGATGCATAATTATTTTGGTTTGAAGCAACATCCTTGGGATTTATACTTTTTGCCTTAGGTGTATTATCTATTTGTGATGCCATTATAGCACTGGTACTTAAAGCATCAAGTTTTTCTGCTTCTCTCATACCTACTGCTTTTGATTCTTGCATCTCTTTAGCCATGACTTTATTATCTTTAACCGAGTCCTCGGCAGTATTCATTGTTTTATATTGTTCCTGCATTCCCGATAAGCCTTCGACTTTTAAATTGGCAGTATCGGTACTCATATTATCCATCTGTGCTCCGGCAGTACTGGCAAGTGTCTCATTTTTTTCAAACATTGGACTAATAAACATAGAAGCCCCCTTTACCGTCACAATAAGCACTAGTGCAACAGCCGTAATCGGCAAAAGCTTGTTCATGATATTTACGAAATTTTTCTTCTCTTCCTTGTTTTCTTGGTTCAAAGCTTGAACCAGTTTCATATGAAGCTTCTGATGATAATCTTTCGGAAGCTCTATTTCTTCGAATCCTTTAAATTCACTTTGGATACTTGCTAATATTTCATATTCTTCTCTGCATGAATTGCAGATTTTCATATGTTCTAATACTTTATCCTTTTGTTGTTCATCTAATTGCCCTTCTAAATACATATATAACTTTTCACTAAATTTGCATTTATTTTTCATATTTTCACCCCCTTTCAATTCTTAGACTGTCTTGCTCAAGAAAAGTTCCCTATTTTGCATCAACATATCCTTGAGCTCGCATCTTGCACGATTAATCCGCGATTTTACTGTGCCTGGCGGGCATTTTATTATTTCAGCAATTTCTTCGTAGGAAAATCCTTGTACATCTCTTAATACAATAACGGTCTTATGCTCACTAGATAGTGAGTTAATGGCTTCTGCCAAATATTTTCTAAGTTCATTCCGCTCTGCTTTTTCCTCAACAGATTCACTATTATCTTTAATTTCTCTGGCAATTTCATCATTTTCTGTTTCTATGGGTGCATCTATAGAATATACTACAGCTTTTTTCCTTTTATTAATTACATCCATGCATTCATTAACAGTTATTCGGTAAAGCCAAGTATAAAATGAAGATTGCTCTTTGAATCCTTTAATATACTTAAATACCTTTACTAAAATATCCTGAGAGATATCTTCGGCTTCCGAGTGATTTCCCAATATCCTAAACGTGATGTTAAATACTCTCGATTCGTATTTTTTTATTAATTCCTCAAAAGCCTGCAAGTTTCCATCTTTACATAGCCTTATCAAGGTTTCTTCGGACTGCTCTTTCATCTAACGCACCCCTTTAAAATAGTTGACAGTTAGTTTGATTACCCATTTGCCTGCTGCGACTTTAATCTGCGAGCGATGTCTGTTCGATTATCTTGTTTTAATATATTCGATGTATCTCTGATAATTCGATTTCATTTCTTCAATACTATCTCCGGCAAACTTTTCAATCATTGCACAGGATATTTCCCAAGCTGCCGCAGCCTCTCCAACAATACTTGCAGCTGTTACTGCACAAGCATCTGATCTTTCAACGCTAGCCTTATAAGTCTCTTTCGTCTTCATATCCACAGAGTCAAGAGGCTTATACAGTGTTGGAATCGGCTTCATAGCTGCTCTTATTATAATAGGCTCACCGTTAGATATTCCGCCCTCTATACCTCCACAATTATTGGTCTTTCTATAATATCCATTTTGCTGGTCATAACATATCTCATCATGAACCTGTGAACCTTTAAGCCCTGCTGTTTCAAAGCCAGCTCCAATTTCTACCCCTTTAATTGCCTGTATACTCATAAAAGCACCAGCTAATTTTGCATCCAGCTTTCTATCCCATTGAACATGGCTTCCAATCCCATCTGGCACTCCAAAAATCATAACTTCAAAGATTCCTCCAAGGGAATCTCCTTCTTTTTTAGTATTATCAATCAACTCTATCATCTTTGACTCTACTTGATTGTCAATGCACCTAAGCTGAGATTCAGCAATACTATTATTAAATTGTTCCTGTTTAAATCCCTGATTGGTTTTTACATTACCGATTTGTATAACATGTCCAAAAATCTTTATCCCAAATTCCTCAAGCAACTGCATACACAAAGCGCCTACTGCAACCCTTGCAGCGGTTTCCCTAGCGCTGGCTCTTTCCAGTACATTTCTCACATCTGTAAAATTATATTTTAAAGCACCTGAAAGGTCTGCATGTCCAGGTCTTGGACGAGTTATTTCTTGTATTTCATCAAGAGGCTCTGGACCCATTCTGCCCTTCCAGTTTTCCCAGTCTTTATTTTCTATCTCCAAAGTAATAGGACTTCCAAGAGTCTTGCCATTTCTAATACCAGATAAAATCGTAACCCTATCGGTTTCAATTTTCATTCTGTCCCCACGGCCATAACCTCCTTGCCTTTCTGCAAGTTTCATATTAATCTTTTCTATGTCAATATTTAGATTTGACGGCAGTCCTTCGACTATTGCCGTGAGACATTTCCCATGACTCTCCCCGGCCGTTAGGAATCTAAGCATGTTTCCCCTCCAAATAGTAAAATTCATGATTTAATGATACCATCTGAAAAGAAAATGGACAATAGTCAGGCTTGACATCATTTCTTTCGATTTACATTTTTTATTACTCTCTGTACCATGAGGATTGCTTGGGTCAGGCCTTCTCAGTCCTGCTTTCGCTATGCCTTCAACCTCTTCCAAAATAAATTATTTTTTATTTGCCTTCATGTATCTTCATTATGTTTGTACCTGTATTAGTTATTTTGGCATTAATACTGATATTTACAGGCAGATTCGGGAAGCTGCTGTCCCATACATTTTCATATTTTGAATGCCAAAGCCTTGGGTATTTCTTATATAAAGCATTACCAAACCCAAAAATATCTGACTTAAATTCTTTCTGGCCTTTTTTTAGTGCATATTCAATCTGAGAACAAACACTCTTTTCGAGTCTTGATTCAAGACTGGTTATAACATCAGGTGTTATATAGCTACTGCCTTCTTCGCTTACATACTTTCTTAATACTGCCTTGACATTAATTTTAATATTGATATTAGGCATATTATCAACAAGTTTTGCTTCAACCTTGCTTTTTGATGATGTAATACGCAAAACCATGGTCTGTTTTGTATTATACATCTGTGAGCTATTTAGGTTAATGTATGTCTTTCCCATATTATTCAATATCAAACCTAGCCCTATATTTTTTTCGTCATCCAATACTCCCCTAAATTCCGGGCCATAGAATACTGCCATACTATCAATCCTGCAATGTCCTTCTATTAGGCTTAGCGGCCTTACAGTTTTTAAATCATTTATTACTTGGATATTTTCGAATCTTTCTAAACTAATAATTGGCAAGACAGGCTCTAATCCATTTGTAGAAAGCATTCTTAGAAATTCATTTATTGAAACAGGAAACGTTTCGCCAGTTTCGTTTAAATTATTTGCCATGTTATGAATATTTATTGCGGATGGAAGTTTGGAGTAAGGATCAAATGACCTAATTACATCCATTGCCGGTTCCTGGGAAACAAACAAATTTGCCGTTGCACGAACTGTAGGTGTCCTATCCAGGGTTTCAATTATATCTTTTGTTATATATTTTGCTGAATCTTTTCCTATAACAATTACTTCTAAATATCCATAAAATAGTCTTTTATCTATTCCTTCTTGAATCTTCTCCATTGCATCAATAATTGTCAAAGCTGAAACTGCATGTACTGTAACCTTAGGCATTGTTGATTTTGAACCTCCGGAAATTCCTCCGCCTGTGCTTGATTCGTTTCCCCCTCCGCCGTCTTTCCCAGATTCTATACATTGAATGGTTACAGTAGTCTCACCTGTATTCGGGTTATAATCTATACCAATACCATAAACTTGAGACATATCTTCATATTCAACGTAGTCCCAACAGCCTAACAATAATGCTGTAAAAGCAATTATAATAATACATAGATATATTTTTTTGCATTTTATCATCCGACAGTCTTCCTCCTTTTGGCAGCGGCAACTCCTACAGCAGCTAAAATCAAAAGAACTATTGAGAATGGTAAAAGAACGTAAGTATATAAAACTGTAGAAAGGAAATAGGCAGTGGTGTACGAATCTATAATAATTGATGCTGTTAATACAAATATTGACCCAACAACTAAATGCGTTTTGATTTTCATTTTTGCAATAAGTTTTAAACTTACATGATGCATTGAATATAAAAAGATAGATATTTTAGCTACTGCTTGAATAACATATACTGAAAAAATAAAGATTTCTAAGCCCCTAATAAAATCTCCAACTTGAATCAGTTTTGCAATTTCAATTCCGCTCCCGGTAACCCCTGCAAGATGTTCAATACCGAGTATTCCAATAAAAGTAACGCCAGATGCAGCAAAAATAATTGCCCATAAAATCAGCCCTTTTGTAACCCATACCGTAAACCTCTTTGAATCAGGAACTGAATCAATGATAACCATTAAAAACAGAAGGCATTCGGATAGATTACCCATTATAAACCATACTGCTTTCAAAAACGCCGGTAGAGTTGTATCAAACAGAGGTATTAAATTACTAATTTTAAATCCTTTAACTAATGCAAAAGAAAATCCGGCGTAATAATTAATAATTGCATATATAACAATTAGCTCACAAAACATTCCGAATACCTTTATTCCTTTGCCAACGAAAACTGTACACATAATAGTAATTAGAAGAATAAGAATCCAAGCAGGAGTATCTTTCAAAAAATATATCTTTACGGTTTGTATGAATAGATTCATTAGTATAACAGCTGAAATCATTACTATAACATAATAAAAAATAATACTGCACTTACTTATAAACTTGCCTAATCCGTCTTCAATAAATTCAAAAACTGTACCTTCGGGATTTTTTTGTCTAATATTTGAAAGCCATAAGATTAAAGGAATAATTGGCAGTATGCTTATAAGACCTGCAATCCAAACAGCCCTTCCAGCCTCAGGAATTATCCATGTAAAATTATATGTGTAAGCACCGCTTGCACTTGAAATAACCATCATTATAATTTGTTCTCTTGATAGTTTTATATCACTACTTTTTTGCATCTATTGCCTTTCATATTTTTTGCTACTGCTCATTTTAGTTTTTTATCACCAATTCTTTTTTGATTTATTGGTGCAAAAATTGTCCACCGCTTTTTCATGTCTTTAAATCCTACTCGGACGAACGTATCCTTCAATCCTTCCCACTCAAACGGCACTACCGGATAAAGATAAGGAACCCCGAAAGATTCAAGAGATGCTAAACGCCACAACATAATCAGGGTTGCACATATCAGACCGAACATTCCAAATAAACCTGCGAGAATAATAAATAAATAATTAAGAAATCTAACTGTATTTACCATAGTAGTCGTTGATATTGCAAATACTGCTATAGCTGCCCCGGCAACAACAATAATAACTGAAGCACTGACGAATCCCGCGTTCACTGCCGCTTGTCCTATTACAACTGCTCCAAGCGTACCAAGTGCATAGCCAACTAACCCTGGTAAGCGAACACCTGCTTCCCTTATAATATCAATAGCAAAATTCATAAGCAGTAATTCTACTATTGTAGGAAAAGGTACCCCTTCTCTTCCAGCAGCAATATTCATAGCTAAGCTCGGAGGAGTAATGGAATGGTTGTATGTTACAAAAGATAAGTATAATGGGCAAATTGTTAAAGCAAATAAAAATGCAAAAAACCTGAGTAGCCTTAAAAAACTGGTAGACAAAGGCCTTTCTAAATAATCATCCATTGTCTTAAAATTATCCCAAAAGGTTAATGGCCCTAGAAGCGCAAAAGGACTGTTATTACTTAGAATTATAAAACGCCCTTCAGACAAGTATCTTACAGCCATATCTGGTCTTTCTGTCTGCCTATATTTGGGGAATATTGATGATGGCTCATCTTCTATCATTTCGGCTAGTTCAGCTATACACTCAACAACATCAATATCAATTATATCAATACGTTTGCCTACCTCATCAATAATAGCTTGATTTGCTATACTATCTATCCATATTAATTTTATTTTTGTACGCGATAACCTACCGGCAGTAAATTCCTTAAACCTTAATTCCGGAACCGGAAGCCGCTTAATTATCATACTGCAATTTACTTCAACGTCTTCTGTAAATGCTTCTTTGCTTCCAAAAATAGCAACCTCATTTTCCGGCTTCTCTACAGCACGTTTCTCAATTTTTCTGCTTCCAATTATTAATGCAGTATAATTTTTATCTATAAATAGTACCGTATTACCCAAAAGCAATTCATTAATTATTATCCCCATTTGTTTGGATTCTTTTATATCTGTATTATGAATAGTTTGAGTTTTAAAACATTCAATAACATCTGCATGGTTATTGTCACCCATAATGTTTGTTTCCAGTAATGGTTTTATTATTTGCTGGCTTATTATCTGTTTATCAGAAATGTCTTCTATATATGCGATTCCAATCTGCAATTTTCCCCTTAGAACGTTAAGAATACCAGTAATAAGGCTCGTACCGCTGCCTAGCATATTTCTAACAAAATCAATATTTTCGTTAGCAGATAGGAAAGTATCTCTTTTTATATTTTTTGCCTCAATTTTTGAATAATTAGTGTTTGAATTTTTATTTCCTTCAGGCATTTGCATTGTTTTTGTATTCTTACCGCTTTTCTTTTTAAAAACTTTCATTTTATACCTCAAAAAATTACATGGATTTCAAAAATTATTATTTGCAATAGTATGCCGGAATAAACATTTCTACAGTTTTCAGAATTCTAAAACTTATAATATTCAAATCACCGCTAAAGCAAAAAAGAATGGCAAGCAGATAGCACTTACCATTCTTTCGAAAATTAGCTTAACTTTTAAGTTTCTATTTCTTTTTCTAGGCCTTTAAGAAAATTGATTAAGAGCTTATCGTTTCAAGCTTTGTTATCAATGATTCTAATTCTGCAAAGCTGCCTGAAACACTTTTAACTCTCCTGTTTTGGTCTTCCATAGATGCAACAATCTCCTCAATGGAAGCAGTCCCTTCTTCGGTAATACTAGCAATCGATTGAGTATTATTTGTAATTTGGGTAGAGTTTTCCCTCAACTCTTTTGCCATATTATCAACATTTCTAGATTGCTTCATTGTTTCATTTGCATTTTGTGAAATACTTATAAATACCTGTTCAACATCTTCAACTGCTTTCTTGCTCTTGGACACTGCTTGAAACTCAACTTTAACCATATCTGTTACACTTACAACATCACCCTCAATATTGGTTAAGATTTTATCGGTTTCTTTTATAGCCTGACTTGAGTTTTCTGCCAGCTTGCGTATTTCATCTGCAACAACAGCAAATCCTCTGCCTGCTTCTCCTGCCCTTGCTGCTTCTATTGCAGCATTTAGCGCTAAAAGATTTGTTTGCTCTGCTATTCCGTTAATTGTATTCAGTATGCTGCTAATATGCTCAGTATGGTTATTTAACCTTGTCATTGATTGAACAGTTGTTTCAATAGTATCAGAAACGTTTTTCATTTCAGTGGTTAAGATTTTTATCTTTTCACTTCCCTGGATTATAATTTGGGATGAGGTATTGGATAAATTTTTCATAGCATCCGAGCCATCTACAACTGCTTTTACTGCTTTATCCAAATCAGACATCGATTCGCTTATCCCATTAACACTCTGAGCTTCAGCATCTACGCCTTTTGCCATTTCTGTGAATGCAATAGTAACTTCGTTGGATATTCTGTTAGTTTCATTAATATTTCTAATAAGATTTTTACTAAAATTACTTAAAATACCTATAGTTTTCTTAATCTGATTTAACATGTCTTCTACTTTTTGTTTCGCAGCTTCTTCACCTGCTAAGCTTTCTTCGGTCGTTCTTTGAAGCTTTTCGGTAAATCTGCTTTGCATCGCTAATAAGATAATAATTAAAACTAAGTAAAGGTTATATATTACTATACTGAGAGTTATAAATCCAGGAAACATAGTTGTTCCAAAATGAATATATAAATAATTTGTTATTATAATGCCATAAAAACCTGATAGTAAAATAGGCTTATAATCCTGATATAATGCAATTAATGCAATAGAAACATAAACAATAGGGTATACTGCAATTTTAGGTGTAGTATACAGCATTAAAAAAGAATATATGGCCATCAATGTTGTAACTAAATACATAGTCCCGTTAATAAATTTTTTATTCTTTACTAAATAAACCAGGGTAAGACCGCCAATTATCCCAGTAGCTGCTGTAATAATAACTGCAATCATAGGCGCATTTGCTGAAATGTCTGTTATTACGCTTAAACCAATACAAGAAATAAACAACTCTGTAAGAAACTTATTCTTTTTTTGAAGACTTTCGAGCCTGTTCATTGTTAATACTCCCCCTCTTTAGCATATAATTTTGTAATTCTAAATCGAGATATGTGCTTATTAAATTGTAATTTCTGGGAAAAAATAATTAGAAAGTAATATTAGAATTGTATTTATTTTGTAGACTATGTAGACTTTACATTTATCACTGTTTTTTTACATGTTAAATTATAGCATTAGGTCTAAATATTTTCAATAATTATTATGTTGAAAAGTGATACTATATGCTGGTTTATGTTGTATCAGGTAGTGTTGTATTGATTTATGTCATCATTTGTCGTTTTGTTGTAATGGCTTAAATGCATAACAAAGAGGCTTGAGATTATAATCTCAAGCCTCTTTGTTATATCCTTTTTCTCCAAACGGTTTAAGCTGGTTTATCCATTTTTCTTCTAATTTCTTTAATGCGCCAGCAGTATCAAAAAACGGCTCATCCTTTTTTTCTAAGACCTCCAACACTTCAAATTCAAAATTTTCAGGTCCATACTCTATCCAATCTTTGTTTAGTCCTATAACATGAGGGAATCCTCCACCCTTTTTTCCATTAAGTGTTCTAAGATTCATGGTGCTTGTTACAAAAATCTTTTGGTTTATCTTATTCTTCACCTGATATACACCTGCTTCAACTTTCATTTCTTTATATTGCTGTTTTAATTCTTTTCTTCTATCCATAATTCATCACTTTCCTTATTAATATTTTGCCCTCATTCCTTCAATTTTCTAATAAAGGAAATATTGGTGGGTTATTTCAGCCAGTATTCACTGCCATCAGGCTTTCTATCTAAAAAACCATATTCGATCATATACCTGCGCAAGATGACATAGTCATCATAAAAAGCCTTTAGTATTTCATTAATTTGCTTTTCGCTATAAATTTGCTCCCTATCTATACGTTTAGCAATCTCAGTAAGAACAACCAGTTTTTCTTTTTCTTTTATATCAAAAGTCCTAATTCTCCCATCAGTTCCAAAGGGAAAATTTTTCTTTATAATCTCATCTTTTTCTTCTAAAGTTATATTATAACGGTCATCTATCATTCTAGCAGTCTTTTGGGGATTTATAAATTCAGGTGCATGCTTATCCCTCTCCTTTAAAAGTTCCATTAACGCTAACGTGATTTTTGCCTGTCTCTCTTTTTCTTTAATAATAAAGCGATGATTTCTAATTGTAGAGGCACTCCCGATACTCATCTCTTTTTGCACTTCTTTATCTGTTTTGCCTTGATAAAAAAGCATAAGAAGCCTGCTTTGATGTTCAGAAAAGCCCGTGAGCTTTTTATCTAGATTAATCAGGTATTCAAATACTGATTTATGTGCATTTTTAATATGCATGCGCATGTATCTTTCAGCCTCATAAAAAACTCCATCCTCCGGATATACAATTCCTTTTTCAATTTTCTTGCCGCAAATAAGGCAAATAAACTGTTCCTTCTCCTGGATATATCCACTTTTTAATTCTTCTAAGGAAGCATTCCAAAACAGCTCTGAAATGTCCATCTTCAACTCACCTTCTATTGTTTGATATAATAGACATTTTAATGTTTTGTCTACGTTTTGTCAACTTTTTATTTCTTTAAGATTTAAACAGTTTCTTAACTTGATATTATTACTCTTGTCATCAAAACTTAACTTTTTCCTTATTGCAAAAACTATACTTTTCTGATAGGATATATTTGCCATATATTTATAGTAAATATATAATAAATTTAGTTTTTAAAATTAGAACGGGGGAAAGATTAATGAAAAGAATTAAGTCAAAATTTTTAGTTTACCTAATAGTTACATTAATTGCTTGCGCAAGCTTTGTATCGATTAGTCAGGCAGCTGCTGTAAAGAAAACATTTGCCGTTTTATTTGGTGGTGTTTATGTAAACTATAACAATCAGGATGTTACTTCCAAAGTTACACCGATTATGGTAAACGGGCGTACCTACCTTCCTGTTAGGAGTATGGCGAATCTATTTAATAAAAACCTATCTTTGTCAGGAAATACTATTTATCTGTCCGACACAACCGACAGCTCAGCTTCACTAAGTTCAACAATTGCTTCCTTACAGAGTGAACTCGCATCCAAAGATGCTTACATTCAGACACTAACCCAAAAAATTTCAAGTTTGGAAAGCACAATTGCTACATTGAATTCGAATAACTCCAATAACAATAATAATAACAATAATAATTCCACATCAATCAATTTAGATAAATTGGAAGATGATTTGAATGATGATTATGAATCCTATAAAAATGTTGAGTTTGATATTTCCTTATCCGGAGATAGCAGCAATATTTCTGTAGTAATCAAAACTGATGAAGAAGATTGGAGCGGTCTTAAGTATTCTTATCAGAAAAAATATATGCAGAACATTGTAAACGATATACATGCAGTAAAAAGCTCAGCTGCTATTGAAGGCAAGATAAAAGATGGTTCAAGTGTTCTAATTGCATTTTCAGCTGTAGCAAATGGTGATCTTGTTGTAGATGTAGAGAGCCTTCTGGAAGACTTAAAAGATGACTTGGAAGACCAGCTTGATGATGAAGCTTTTGGAACTTTAACAGATATAGATAATGATGATTTAGAGATTACAGCCGAAGGAGATCTTGATGATTTAACATTTAAAATAAATATTGATTATTCAGATTACGAAGACGAATGGGATGAACTTGCCGATAATTCTGAAACTGCTATTGAAGACTATATGAAGAAAGTTTACGATTATATAGTAGCTCAAAGTACTTTCGATGATACCAAAGTTGTTGGTTACTTCTATGACACAGACGATAAAGATAATCTTGCAAAGCTGTATAATGATGGGAAGTCATTTAAGATATATTAATATTTCCCTTATATAAGAAGCGTCAGTTAAAAGGCGCTTCTTTTTTTATTTAGAATAAGCTTCACAGCTTATTTTCTTGTTGTAAATCATGCATTTTGTGTGATAGAATTGAAGAAATCTATATATTTATAATCTTTCTTTTACTTTCGTGCAATATAGGCATGAAAACAAGCAGAAAATCTAGAGTTAGATGTCTCGGACTTAATTGGCAAAAGAAAGGACGTGAATAAAATGATAGTTTATCATCAAGGAATCCCTATACAAGCAACCCTCCAACCCTTTACATTGTCAGCTTGGGCCAGTGTCGACACAAATGTATTCGTAGGCGATAGGTATATGCCTAAGTTTTCCTTTGAATGGTTTCCCAGTAAACTAAGAGTACCTTTCAAAGTTACCGTACTGGATCTCATTAACAGAAAGTCTTTAGGCAAGAAGGCTTTTGAAGCATTAAGAGAATACTTCCTGAATTATTTCAAAAATGTTTTTATCTCTTACTGCAAAATCAATAAGCTGGTAGATGACGCCATTAGGCTGCTTCCTGACTCTATTGTGATAACCGAGCAAGACTTCGAAAATTCAAGCAATAGGTTTGAGGAAACCGTTAATTTTTCAAAAAGGTGTTTAGAAGGGAAAAATGAATCATCCGTAAAGGAAATGAAAAAGTTCATGCAGGTTGGCATGCGCAACCCTCCAATAGAAGACTTATTAGTATACAAATTTGGAGAATGGTATTTGCCGGAATGGTTTGATGGAAATGCATCTGTTTGGGGAAATCCTCCCAAAGAGCCCCAAAAAATTGTAAATGCAGAAAGCGTTGAAAAACCCCAACGCAGAAGGAATAAAAGCGAACAACGAGAATATTTAAAGAAACAGCGTAGAAAGCAGGAAATTGAAGACAAAAGAAAAAAACAGAAAAGTAAAAAGCATTCAAAATAAGTTAATCCTGCAATCCTTATAAAAAGCAGAACCCTATTCTGGGTTCTGCTTTTTTATTAAAAATATTATTTTGCAGTAGTATTATTTTTTTCTTTAATAACTATAATAATCAAACTGCTTAATCCAATTACTGCTCCAAAAACTAAGGCGATAGGTGCACCTAAAAAATTAGCAATTGTTCCACTGATTAAACTTCCTATCGGTATAACACCGCCAAAAACAAGAGTATAAACACTCATTACTCTTCCTCTAAAGTTATCGTTTGAATTAAGCTGAAGTGTTGTGTTAACCGAAGTGGTAAATGTAATCATCGCCCACCCAGTCAGAATCAGGAGAATCATAGATATAATAAAGTAATGGCAAAAGGCAAACACTATTTGGAAAATACAAAAGCAAGCTCCTCCAATAAATAAGTTCTGTCGTCTCTGTTCTCTCCCGCTTGTCCCGACTAATGCTACCGAACCTATAAGTGCTCCAATCCCCAATGCAGATAAAAGCAACCCGAATCCAACAGCCGGCTGATTCAAGTTATTCTTTGCGATTATTGGGACGAGAACATTAAGGTTCATAGCAAAGGTACTCATAAATGCCATCAAGGTCAAGGTATTGAAGAGAATTGGAATTGAATAAATATATCGTAGCCCCTCCTTCATGCCTCCCCAAATATTTGTATTTGAATTCTCCATATTTACAACAGGAAGAGCCTTCATAAGAAACAATCCAATAATAACAGCAACAAAACTGGCGGAATTCACTAGGAAGCAGGCTGATATTCCTATGTTACCAATCAAGATACCAGCAATTGCAGGCCCAACTATTCGGCCAAAATTGAAAGCAGCTGAGTTTAGTGCTATTGCATTTGGCAAGTCTTTCTTCCCAACCATCTCAATTACAAATGATTGCCTTCCAGGCATATCAAAAGTACTAAAAATTCCCAGTAATCCAGCCAGAATGATTATATGCCAAAGTCGAACCGCACCCATCAATATTAGTATCCCAAGTATTAAAGCAAGAATTGCTTGTCCGGATTGAGTAATAATTATAAGCTTTCTTTTAGGAATTCTATCTACAATTACTCCTGCCATCAAAGACAATACAAGATATGGCATAAACTGGACAGCTGTAGTAAACCCAAGCAGGAAAGGTGAGTCAGTAATCTGCAATACCAGCCATGCTTGTGCCATATTCTGCATCCAAGTTCCTATTACTGAGATAATCTGACCAAACCAGAATAGCCTAAAATTCGGGTGTTTCAATGCACTTACGCTATTTAACCATTTGTTTTCCATGTTTGCCACCACGCAGTTTTCTGGAATAAGTATGTAAATATTTTATCACTATAGCTCTAATAAATCCAATAAGTCTTTAAATTAATATGGAATCCTGTATTGGATTCCATATTTTTAACCATATTATAGATATATCTCTAAAAATTTATCGCCATTACTCCCAGAAGACCATTTTCATTAATTATATCTTGAATGTCATATACTGATATCGGAAATATGGGAAAACCATATGCATAAGGTGTTAAATCATATAACTGATAATAAATAACTAATGCCGCATCAGCTATATAATAATCCTGTTCTGGTTTTAAACCTGTATAATCTTCAATAAGATCAATTTGTCTTTCTTTAATTTGCTTTTCAATAATATCAGATAGTATTTTTGTATAATCGCTTCCAGGTTTAAATAATTCTCCTAGTTCATAATTTTTGCCGCTTTCGATATCGAAATTAAATGATTTAATTATAGTAAGCCCGTGTGCAGCATGATAAACATATGTGTAATTGCTAATGGATAAACTTAAGACACCCCTCTCATTTGTTTTTATTTCAAATTGACCATCTACTTGAGTTTCTTTGGGATTTTTATAGTAACCTTGCTCTTTAATTAGTTCTTTAACTTTATTTAATATTGTACTATTAATTTTCTGAGTCGCAGCTGGATTATTTTCATTAATTATAAATGGATAAGTTATATCTAAGTTAGGCATTATTATTTTCCTAACTTCTATTTGAACAGGCAGTTTAACAAATGACATAAAAACCTTCTTAATATAATTTTTATACATTGTATTCTATATGTTCAAATTTAGTGAATATAGGCTGCTGTACCATATTCATTACCTTTATTTCAGCCCTCTAAAACCTTTTTATAAACTTTGATATAATCTTCAACCATTCTATCTTGACTAAATCTATCCTCAACCGTTTTTCTGCAATTTTTTCTCGATATGTTTTTTACTTCGGGTATTCTTTCAACCATCTGCTCAATATCTTTTACAAGATAACCATTTAATTCATCTTGAATAATTTCCGGCATTGAACCTTTGGAAAAAGCAATTACAGGAGTTCCGCATGCCATAGCTTCAACTATACTTAGTCCAAATGGCTCCTCAAAGTTTATAGGATGAATTAAACAGTATGCTCCCCCAAGAAGCTTGTTCCTTTCTATAGGTCCTACAGAACCAACATATACAATATTTTCTCCATCTATATAAGGTAGTACCTCTTTCTTATAATAAAGTTCATCTTGAATAATTCCTGCCATAATAAGTTTCCTCTTTGTCCTTCTAGCAGTTTCTACTGCTTCCGCTGCCCCCTTGTCGTGATGTATTCTCCCAAAATACAATAAATAATCTCCTGTTTCTGGACTAAAATTAAAACTCTCCAGGTCAATGCCATGATAAACTGTAGCTGTATAATTGAGCTTTGGACTTCTGTCAGCATTGCTAATCGAAACGTAGTAATTATTTTTATTGTATTTTTCATAAACAGGAATAATCTTTTCTGAAGAAAATCCATGAATAGTTGTAACCATAGGGATGCTAATCAATTTGCTGTAAGTAAGCGGAAGGAAATCATAGTTATTATGGATAATATCAAATTCATTTGCTTGTTCCATAATATTCGAAATATGCAAACATTCACAAACCTTTGCATCCAATTCTCTGTCTTCCTCATACGGAATCTTACAAATATATCTTAAATTAGCTGAAGTAATTGAATCTCCAGTTGCAAAAAGGGTTACATCCAAACCCTTTTTTACTAAACCTTCAGTTAATAATGAAACTACTCTTTCCCATGGGCCATAATGCCTTGGAGGCGTTCTCCAGGCTACTGGAGAAATAATTCCCACTTTCATACTATTATTCCTCCGCTTCCGGGCATTGTTTAATATAATCCAATAAATCAGAAAGATTCGCTGTTGCAACTGCTATACATGTATCAGCTCCGCCATAATATAATCTTACTTGATCAGCATCTTTATCATGAACCCATCCGCAAGGAAACACTACATCATCAACATCTCCTTCTCTTTCGTATTCTTCAGTTGGTCCGAAAATCCATTCATCGCTTCTATTTAAAACCTTTTCAGGATTCTTTAAATCAAGCAGCGCTAACCCCAGTCTATATATTGCTCCATTTACTGTCCTCTTTACCCCATGATAAAGCAAAAGCCATCCTTCTTGCGTTTCTAACGGTTGTGGTGATAATCCAATTTTATTTGCATCCCACCATCCGCCTCTTCTGGCTTTTATAAGTATTTGATGGTCACCCCAATACTTCAAATCATGGGAATATGAAAGCCATATATGCGCACCTGTTCCACTATAGGCTGGAGTTGGCCGGTGCAATAAAAGCCATTTTCCTCTAAACCTCACTGGGAACAAAGCTGCATCCTTATCTTCCGGCGGCATTATAGGCCCAAGCTTATTAAACTCTTTAAAATTCGATGTAGTTGCAAGAGATACAAGCGGACCGCCTTGTGAATATGCAGTGTAAGTTATTGCCCATTCATTATTTTCTTCAAGATGCGTAATCCTTGGATCCTCAATACCCCATATTTCTTCAGGGTAATTATCAGGTTCAGGCTGTAAAGTCGGAATAGAATCAATTTTCCAATCAGAAAAACCATTATCACTTGTTGCTAAGGTTAAATGAGAAATTCCTCTTTTATCCTCAACCCGAACTAACAAAAGAGTCTTGTCATTATATATGGTAGCCGCCGGATTAAAAACAGTATGCGCAGTATAAGGCCAATCCTTAGCTGTTAAAATCGGATTGCCCTCATATCTTTTAAAAAGTTCATTCCCTTTTTTCATATATGTTTTTTCTCCTTTTCTTCTTTTACAGAATTATTATTCCCATTTTTAAAAACTCATTCAAAAAATTCATAAAAAAAACGCGATTAATTTAATCGCGTTTTAAAAATTTCAATTTAAAATTCCATTTTAATATTTATTTCCTTCTTGTTTCTCTTCCAGTCTGAAGCAATCTTATAGGCTTCATCATATTGTTTGGCAACAACATCCCACGATACAACTTTTTCAAGATATTTGTTCAAGTTATCGCTCAAACTAAATCTAAGCTGTTCATCACAAGCTAGTTTTATTATTTTTTCATTAAGCATTTTTTGGTTGGTAAACAATAACCCGCCTTCGCTTTCTAATGTTTGAGAAGTTAACCCTTCCATTGGAGCTGTTGTTATATACGGCTTATTTAATGCAAAAATTCTTGCAAGTGTACCCGACTGAGTTTCATCTGTCGAAGGAAGTATAATGAAATCACATACTCCCATTATTTTATAGTATTCTTCTCCCCTGGGAATAAATTCATAATAGTACGCCATCCCTTTATCCTCAAGACTTTTTATCATACTTTTGTACTCAATATAGTCTTTTTTATGGTTCGGGTCTCTCATTGCACCAGCACCTAAAAGAATCCATTCTTCTCCCGTTTTATTATAAACTTCTTTATATATTGCCTCCCAATTTGATGCAACAATATCCCATCTTTTATTAGGCTGGATCCATCCTATCAATCCTGCGATACGCTTTCCACCATTCGGAAGCTTATCAAATCCAAATTCTTTCTTTATTTCACGAATTCTTGAAGGAGCAACCCTCATGTCATCTCTTGCTCCATGGGGAATTACCATTACGTTGTTCGGCTCTCTCCACGAGTAACTTCTAAAGTTCCACTCTAAACGCCACTTTTGATAATGACATTTAAGCATTAGTACATCAATTTTACTAGTTAATAGTTTCAAAAAATATGCCTCTGCATCTCTTAGCCTTCCATGAACAGTATGCGGTTCAACAACGATAGGGTATTCTGAAATAGCATCAATAAATTCAAGTAAGCCCCTATTTTCATCACTTTTACCATTGCTGTCAAAATAATTGTATAACCCGTATTCATGCTCAATATGAACAACATAAGGATTAATTTCTTTTATTTTTTGGGCAACGGCCTTCCACCAATCGTGTCTTGCCATGTCGATAATTGGAATGACCCCTTCTCCTGCTCCGTCAATATGACTAATTACAAGTACCTCTCTATCAGGATTGTGTTTTTGTATAAACTCTCTTGCTTCCTCACAAAAAGTTGCAATACCGCAGAGTCTAGGCGGATAACTAGAAATTAAAACAATTGGTGCTTTCTCTTTCATTGCCAATACCCCTCTCCACAAATACACAGATGATTAATCCCGTTACATTCACGGAATACTTATGCCTTCTATCAATAATTAGCATATGTATGATAAGAAAAGAAAGGAATCACACAGATAGTGATTCAAAATATTTGTATATTTGCTTTGAGGAAATCCTTTGACTAGATGTATGATAATATATAAGACTGCTTTTTTCAACCGTTCAAGCCATGTAATATCTAGACTTTCATACATTATTTGCATAGCAATATAATTATGTACAAATTATATTGCTGATTAAAAAGAGAAATCTTACCCTTCTAATACCATTCTTTTGCAATTTTAAAAACAGGAAAACATTTAATTGAATAGATGCTGGAATACTGTGGAATAATGTAACAGTTAGATATTTACGAATGACTTATGAGATTATTAAGGAGGATAAAAATGGCAATCTTCAGAAAACGCCAGATAGGATTTCTAAGCACTTATCCGCCAAGAGAGTGCGGTCTGGCTACGTTTACAAGCAATTTGACTTCAGAACTTGATAAGGTCCAGTTTTTAAATGAAATAAAAGTAGTATCTATAAGCATCAAAGAGCACCAATATGATAAGAATATAATCTATGACATCCAGCAGGAAGACTTGGACAGCTATTTAGCCGCAGCAAAAGCTATCAAAGATTCCAAAATAGAACTTTTATGCATACAGCATGAATTTGGAATTTTCGGAGGGTACTGCGGAGATTTCTTGATTGATTTTTTAAATAAAATAGAGATTCCAATTGTTACGACCATGCATACCGTTATTCCAGAGCCAAATTCTCGTCAGCTTTATATAATCAATAAACTTGCAGAGAAAAGTTCTAAAATTGTTATAATGGCAAAAAACAGTATAAACATTCTGGTAAATACTTATGGAGTTGATCAGAATAAAATAACATATATTCCGCATGGAGTACCCTATAAAATTTTACCATCACGTGAAAAGCTTAAAGAAATGAATGGATTCAAAGGGAAACGTATCGTATCGACATTCGGCCTTATTAGCCCTGGGAAAGGGCTTGAAAACGGGATAGAGGCTATGGCTAAAATTACAGATAAATTTGATGATGTAATCTATTTAATTCTTGGCCAAACCCATCCTGTTGTTAGGAAACAAATGGGCGAAGTTTATAGAGAAAATTTACAAGAAATGGTCCATAAGATGGGACTTGATAACAGAGTAATTTTTGTTGATAAATACCTTGATATAAATGACCTGCTTGCATATCTAAAACTTTCAGATATTTATATGACTCCATATTTAGGCAAAGACCAAGCAGTAAGCGGCACTCTCGCTTATGCTGTCGGCTATGGAAAAGCAATAATATCCACACCATATTCCTACGCCCGAGAAGTTTTGGACAACGGCAGAGGATTGCTTGCTGAGTTTAAAAATCCAAATTCCCTTGCTGAATGTATGGATAAAATTCTATCAAACCCACTTTTACAAAAAGAACTTGAATTAAAAACAAAAGCCTACGGCAAAAATATGATGTGGAAGAACGTTGCTTCAAGTTATGCTAAAACATTTTTAGATATTATAGAATTAGAAAAAATTCTAGTTCAAAACGCATAACCTGCCCCCATCCTCTCTATTTACTCAATAGAGGAGCATTAATAATAACTGGAGGATTAATATATATGAATAGCGAGCTTAATTTTGGCCACCTTTTTAGAATGACTGATTGTACAGGTATAATTCAGCATTCAAAATACTCTATTCCCGATTTGGCAACCGGTTACACAACTGATGATAACGCAAGAGCTTTAATTATTGCCTGTATGATTTATCAGCAATACCCTGATGAAAAGTTTTTTAATCTAATAAATAGATACCTTGCATTTTTATATTTTGCTCAAAATTCAAATGGCAAATTTAAAAACTTTATGAATTATCAACGGCAGTTTATAGAAGATGAAGGTTCTGAAGATAGTTTTGGAAGGAGTTTGTGGGCCCTAGGGTCTCTTTTTTCATTTGAAAATATACCAATGGGATTGAAAGATGCTGCAAGCAAGATGATTGTAAACGCTATCCCTCAACTTGACAATTTAAAGGCCCTAAGGGCTATATGCTATTCCCTTATAGGATTGGTCACACTATATCAAAGCAATAATAAAATGGTTACAAAAAAACAAATAGAAACAATGGCAGAAGTTATTTACAGTGAATTTGAGACAAATAAATCAGAAAAATGGTATTGGTTCGAAAACACAATAACCTATGCAAATGGAATAATTCCTTATGCACTTTTCAAAGCTTATACTTTAATTGAAAAGAAAAAGTATCTTAAAACCGGATTGGAAATCCTTAACTTCCTTGAAGATATTTGCTTAAATGATGGGTATTTAAAATTAATCGGTTGCAACGGTTGGGCAGAGAAAGGAAATAAACCGGCAAAATTTGACGAACAACCCATTGATGCCGCGGATATGGTTCTTGCTTATGCAGAAGCATATAAAATTACAAATAACGAAAAGTATATAAAGAATACCCGGCTTTGTTTCAGCTGGTTTCTTGGAACAAACTTTCTTAATACTTCTTTAATTAATCCTGATACAGGTGGATGTTATGATGGGCTTACTAAAACAGGGGTTAATCTTAATCAAGGCGCTGAATCAATTTTTGCTTATATTATCTCCTACTTAACAGTAAATGAGCTCGGTATTGTACCTCAGGACATAGAAAAGGAAAAATCCGATTCATTCGAAGAAGCAGTATAATGAAAAAACAATTATAACAACAAAAAATAATAATCACAATTAATCTATGCCTGGTATAATAATTATGCCAGGCTTAAAATTT
>JBLNBO010000053.1:0-73469 GCA_050260055.1 Ignavibacteriales bacterium | reverse complement strand
CTCCATAAGGAGGCTTTGTAAAAATTGTTTCTGCAATTTCCCCTGAGATTTTTAATAATTCTTTTGCTTCATCTAGTGATTTAAAGCTTGCAGGCGTAAATTTTTCTACCTCAATTAGAATTGCATTTACGATATTATATCTTGGAAAAACATTTAGAGCCTCATCCGTATAGTTGTATCCATCACTTTTTCTGTCGTTCCCCTTTTTACATAAGACATCATATTGTTTATTCCAATAACAATACCTATCCATGCAGTACCTTCTCGCCGCAGTATGTAATTTTGAAATATGATTATCTACCAATTTTCCACCTCATAATCTATACTAAATTCTTAATAGAAATTCTTAATTGGCTCCTCCCATTTCACATAACGTCTCGAACTCTCGGCGCCTCAGAGCCGTAGTGCTTGTCACTCGGCGATTGAGGTGCGGCGCGGCTCCTTCTCCATCTATTATTCTCATGCTCGTTCCCTCCGCGTCCCTTGCGAGAGTGCATTGTTATACGATGTTGTGCACCTCTTCTAACTGTATGTAAGCCAATCTACGCTCCTACTTGATTAATCCAGTCTCTCATTAGAGTTCCTATACGCTCTATATCTTGCATTCCTAGCTCACCACTATGCATTATTACATTCCGTGATCTTTCAATAGATATCATTATTTGTCTTGCCCATTCTAACGAATCTATATATGGTTCAAATAAACTTTGGTTTTGGGAAATTATACTAACTAAATCTCCCATCTCCGTATAATTTATGCTATTGTCTCCACGTTGCGTATGCCATTTTATTTTTTCTTCCTCCTGCTTACGGCCCTCCGCTCTACTTCGAATCTTTTCTGATACCCCATTTTCCCACCATGTATCACCTAAATTCTCCATAAGCACCTTTATAATAAATTCTCTTGTTGCATTTTCGAATGCAGCAATAGCAACATATACCGTTGCCATTTGCCTTGCTTTATTTATGTATTCATCATCTAGTAATTCCAGAGGTAGCCTAGCTGCAATTTCTTTATCAATAGTCATTGAATTAGAGTGACGCTTTAACGCAGGTGTCTTTTCAAGAGCAGATTTTGTTAGTTCGCCCTTAAAAACGTATGCATATATATCTTTGCTCATAAATAAAATTCAACCCCTTAAAATAAATGTTTTTTTAAGCTCTGAAAAATCGCATCATAAACTGCAGTATCCCTCGTTTCGGGTAAATGAATTTGTATATTATAATGAAGCTCCGGTGCCTTATCTTTTTGCACACTTTGAGACGCTTTTGAGTGCAAATTTGACTCTATTGCTATTGATGGATTAAGTATGTCCTTTGGAGTAGTCTCAGAGTTAGTTGCTGGTTTACTGGACTTTTTTGACCAATCAGCATACTCACATAGAACCTTAAAAGTCCTTGCCATTAGGTCATACACATTATCTGATTTTTGGCCCTGTGTTAGTGTTTTCAATTTATTCTTAACTTCCTCCACTGTCATAGTGTTTGCATCTACTTTTAAGTTAAATAAATCTTCATAAGCATATTTAATGCAATCAGCTAATACAGTTCTAGTTTGCGTCTGATCTAAAAACTCAAAATATTTCTGTGTTGGAGCAGAACTTTCATCCAACAATCCTAAATCTTTTAGTAAGGCAATATAGAGCCGATCATTGGAACTTTTAAATCCTAAATCTTCAAGAAATTTATTCGTAAACCTCTCTGGTGCTCGAGCTCCTATAATTGAATTAAAAATTGAATCCAAATTTTTTGTTGTAACTAAATATGATGTTGCCAATCTCATTATTTATCTCCTCCTAAATTTATATTTTTCTAACTAAAATAAGTTAAGTCACTTATTACTAGTGCACAATTTCGTATAACGTCCCGCACTCTCGGCATCACAGAGCCGTAAGCCTGCAAACCATCTTTTCAAGCAGGCGGCCGCGACTGCGGTCGGCGATTGGGGTGCGGCACGGCACCTGCTCCGCATTTGGAACTCATATTCGCCCCTACCTCCTTGCCCTTTGCGAGAGTGCATTGTTATATGATGGACAGCAGGACTTCCTTGTTCAGAACTTGCCAAGGAGGGCAAGCCTTCAAAATTAATTTTTTCAGTCCCACTGTTTCATTTCTTCTTTTTCGTCGTTTATGTATTGTTCAAATTCTTCAATATAATCATTTACACTATAATTTTTGCCATCCGGGTCTTTACGTTTCTCAAGTATTTTCTTATTATCTTTAATTAATTTTATCCCTTTATCCCTTTCCCCAAGAATTCCATATAAAACAAGTGAATAATCTATATCCCCTTTCAAATACTCCAAATACCCCTTAGCAAAGTTTATAGTCATCAGTTTGGATGGGACATATTCATCATCTTTAAGAACAAATACAGTAGGGACGTGTATAAAAGAAATTGCATCACCAACATCGCCAAAATAACTTTGTGATCCATAAAGCTCATATTTTCCGTTATTATCAAAATCACTATATTCAAAGTCTGTTATACAATCATTAAACAATACTTTATACGTACCTTTTATATATTCTATAATTGCAACACGAGGAATCTCCAAATCATATGTAACTTCTTCCTCTAAGTAAATTTCAGGAATATTATTTTTGTTTTTATCCTCAATCCATATATATTTTTCGTCAGAAATACGAGTATTTAGATCTCCATTAATTTCAATACCCGCTTTTTCAGAATCAAAAACAAGGTTCTCGATTCCATCCCTTTGTTCATAAATCAATAATCTTGTATAAATATCACTGTCACTACCTTCTCCGGATAATTTATCCTCTTTATCAATATCAAAAACTAATTTTTCAGTTTTCTTGTCACCATCAATGTCTTTTTCGAGTTGATAAACAATCTCTTTATTATCATTAACACTACTTCTTTCTATTTTCTGTGATTGTTTTGGTAGATTATTATTCGTCTCTCTACTAGGTGAGCAACCTACTAATGAAACAGATAAACAAATAAAACAAACAAGCAACATACTTTTTTTTATCACTTATTCTCACTCCCCATAGTATTTTTTGAAATCTATTCTTTAAAATCTTTTTGTTCGTAATCGCGAGACACGATGTTGAGCGTAATCTGCTGTCTTTCATATAACGTTCCGCACTCACGATGCCGTTCGAGCTGGACCTCAGCGAATCTTCTTCCTCGGCGGTGGTAACACCCAGCGAGACGGTGTATTCCCCTTAAGAATGATTAACCTATATATCCGCCCGCGGACCCCAGAGATTACGGGAGTGCATTGTTATCGGATGTTGAACGCCCTGCAAAGCTAAAGCAACATGGACGTTGCGGTCTAATACATTAATGCTAACAACAATGTATTCATTTATTCACTTTAAGTTCAATTTCAATATCTTGTTTCATCTTTCTTAATCCTTCTAATCGATACTCCTCACGATGTGTAGTTTCTATAATTTCGATTAATTTGTTAATGTACAGTAGTGCAATTAAAGGCTTATCTTTATAAAATGAAACTCTCTTAAAAATCTCCGGAATATTGTCTGGGTCGCAATCGCAAAACCTCGGTGCATATAAACCATGAGATTCAACTTGTATGTAGAAATCCAACTCATTCATTTGCACGACTTGTGGAAGCCAAAACCTTGATGTGCCTGTATTTGTGTAATCATCTTCATTTATTCGAGCATGATTGTATATAATACCTAAATTTGATTCTGGGATATAAATACCAACAAATGAAAATGAATTATAAAATATAACAGTATAGGTACCTTTGCGAGCATCCTGATAGAATGGTAAGCAAGCTTTGCCATCTCTCATTTCTAATCTGGAATAGCATTTACCGTAACCTTTATAACAAAATCTATCTTTTTCCTTGTTATATACTACAGGAACAACCACTCCTCCTACAGAATCATCTTTGCAATCAAATAAAGTCTTATGAAATGAATCAAATAAACTTAAATACTCTTGATCAAATTCGGTTTCATTGGAATTTCCAAATGATATTTCAACATCTAGAAAATCAGTAAAACCTACAATTTTACTAATATCTCCGCTTCTTACTCCCTGAAAGAAACGAAAAGCGTCATATGATCCAATCCAAGAGAATTCCACATTATTACATAATCCGTTTTTTATTTCATAAATATCTTGTTTATCACAATCTGCATAACAAATAATAAAATCTATAGAATTATGATTTCGCAAATGTATATCTAATGCGATTTTTAGAAGATTTTCTAATGAGATATCTCGTATATGCTTTAATAACTCATTTGCGTAAATAATATTTTTTCCTGCAAAAGAGACACAAAAATTATTACTAATAATCATATTTTTTATCAAACCGTATTTTTGAACTTTTTTATGTGTATCCTCACTCCACAAAGCTTTAGATCCAATCGGGTCAAAAGTAATCTTTGTGTCTCCAAATACTACAATAGTGTTTTGTATTTTTTTAGCATAAACAAAGCTCATAATTTATTCCTCGCCTTGAACTTTATGACTCATTGTAATTCGCCGCAGGACGCGGCGTTTGTATTTTTTTGCGTTCAATTTCAGATAACGTCTCGAACTCTCGGCGCCTCAGAGCCGTAGTGCTTGCCACTCGGCGATTGGGGTGCGGTGCTGGCTTCCCGTTCATGCGCATTCGTTATTGGCATTGCTCCTTAAATAGTGCCAGCAAACCTATACGAGAGTGCATTGTTATATGATGGATGACATAGCACAAACTAATAAGAATAGAGATAAATATTTTAACTTCAATAACATTTCTAATTAACATTGTCTAAGTTTGTAACACCCATTACAGGCTTATAAAGTGCTAATTTATAAGCATCACCAGATTTAATATATGTAAACATTTCTGTTACATCTCCCTTTTCAAAACTAGATATGTAAACAGCCCTAACTTGTACTGGTGCTCCAATAACCACATTCATCTTTTTATCTTTTATATTAATAAAATTGCCCAATTCTTCATGTGATTGCCTCATATTAGTAAGTATTTTTTCTTTTCCCCATGATATTTGTAGTTCTTCATATAAATTATTATAAATATTTTCATAATTTTCATTATTTAAGTCTTCATGAAAATTATTAATTGCTACTTCTGTGTTCTTTTCATCATCTTCAATATATCCTTCTTTTTTACTTATTGAACAAGATGATAAAAAAATAACTAAAGCAATAAGAATGGCGCTAATTATAATTTTTTTCATATTGACCCCCTTGTTTGTTTTTAATAATAATTCTTTCGGACGAAAGGACTCACCAATATTATGTCATCTGTCATATAACGTCTCGCACTCTCGGTGCCGTGTGAGCCTAGAAATCTCCTTTCTTGGCGAACCGGCGCGGTGCTGGCTTCCCGTTCATGCCCGTGACGTCTTTGACCTTGCTCCTCCCGATAAGGCCAGCAACCCTTGCGAGAGTGCATTGTTAAGCGATGGGCTATGCTTCGTCGAAACTATAAGTAACATCGTTAATATTAATTTTTCATATTCCATAGTCCAATGCTGACTATTATATCCTTCAATTCAGGCTTATCCCTAAGCAATTTCTCGACTTCACTTTTCCATGTATTTTCTACGCTTTCCATTTCAACATTCACTATACTTTGCACATCATATAATTTTGCAAAAGCTTCATCTAGGGAAACAACAATCATCCTATATAAATGCAAAAAAGATAATAGGTGCGCTTTGTGCCTAAAAAAATCATCACCAGTATGAGATACGCTTATATATAAATTTAATGGTGAGATTTCTTCTACTTCATAAGTTTTTGGAAAATAATATTCAAAATTGAAATGCATAAACTCATCATTAATTTTAGTAAGAATTTGCCGGTAACTGCCTGACATTGAAATTGATTCTGATATTAATCCATTACCTTCTAATTCCAACATATATTTATCAAATGTCCTTTTATCTTTTTTCCGATTTAAACGTATTTCTTTTCTCCTCATCCAAAGATCTGCATTAGTAGGGGAGTCTAGAAACTTTCCAATTAATAATACACATTCTATGACAGGTCTAAATACAACCCAAGCATCATATGTTTGGTATGTACTTATTAAATTAAAAGCATTATTGGCTTGTCTTAAAATAACTAAAATGAATACGCCAATACTCGTATGGGTATATCCAGATATATCAATTTGCCTTGAGATATGTTCACCCAATTGCCATAGCATATTATTCGTTTCTTCAAATAGATTTAACTCCTTACTATAATTTAGGAGAAATATATCACGATTGTAATGCATTGCAGCATTAAATTCTAAAACACTATTTTCCATTCTCAAACTTCTCCCTAAATAAAAACTGTTATTCTACCTTTCAGAGTACACACTCAAAATAGCATAGCCTTTCGCTTAACGTCCCGCACTCTCGGCATCACAGAGCTGAACCAGCAAAGCCCTTCTCCTCGTCGGCGGCTTGTCCGCCCAGCGATTGGGATGCGGTGCTGGCTTCCCGTTCATGCTCGTGACGTCTTTGAAGTTGCGTCATAAAATAGTGCCAGCAAACCCTTGTGAGAGTGCATTGTTAGATGATGTGCACCGAGCCCCTTGTTCAGAAATCCCCATGGATGGGGGTTCCTTAAATATTACTCCTCATATTTCTCTATTTCCCCATTTCGAATAATAAAAACTAACTATAGAAAAAGATATTATAATTAATCACAAACTTCTATCAATTTTCTTTTTGTATGTTCTAGTACTACTCTCCCATTTTCCAGCTTATTTTCTCTTTGTATTTCAATTTTATAGTTTTTTCCAAATACATTTGTAACTACTTTTTTCGCCTCTTCTCTTAAAGCAGCCCATAATGGATTATTCTTTAATTCCTCAATATCCCAATAAAAATCTTCGTTTTGACCATTAAACTTATCTAAGAATTCATTGAACTCATCGAGTATTTTCAACTGTCTCCCATCAAAAACTTTATTATCAATATATGTTTGCCTTCGCATTCTATAAAAATCATCAAAATCATTTAACATTTCATCACCAAGGCACCCAATACCAATTATATCTTTTTGTTCTTCAGCTGGTAATGACATTGTGATTAGGGACATTATGAGTTCTTCATAATAATATTTTAATAATTCTTCATCATTCATAATAGCTTACCCCCTAAATTTCTAAAGCTTATCCCTAGGGCATGGACGGCACACCCTCTTACAAGGTTTTCGTAACTCTTGCGACATCATTTTCAATAACAAAAGTAATAAAGTCTTTATCTTCTATCACGTATTGCTTTTCATACCTAAAATCTTTATCTTTTAACATCTCAAAATATCCGTTTTGTTCATTGAGCTCAAAAACAGGACATTCATCAAATCTTACATCCCCAATAAAAATTGCTCTTACTTTTTTCATTAATAAACACCTCATGTATATAATCATCTGACTATTTCAAAATATATTTAATAAATCTTCAACGCTCAACTTATACAATTAGCGCATGGACGCGCGCCTTATTCTCGGTGCATGTCATCTAACGTCTCGCACTCTCGGCATCACAGAGCTGGACTAGCAGAGCCCTTCTCCCTGACGGCGGCTCGTCCGCCCAGCGATTGGGATGCGGTGCTGGCTTCCCGTTCATGCCCGTGACGTCTTTGAATTTACTCCTTCAAATAGTGCCAGCAGACCTATACGAGAGTGCATTGTTAGGTGATGTTGGTTCATAGCTCAAATAATCTTCAACTTACTTACCTTCTGGCATTTCTTCCTTATAAAAATCAAGCTCTTTTTCTGCACTAATCCAGTAAAGAGAAGTTTTAATCAATCTCTTCAAGTCGTCTATATCCTTGTCTTCCCATTTCTGAGTATAATGAGCATAGTCATTGCCAAGCCAAGTAGCTCTTTCGGCTAAAAATTTAATCTTTTCATCCTTAACGTATTTCTTAATTACATCACTAAACTTATGATTCTGTTTTATTTGCTCCGCCTCGTCTTCGTATATAGTAATTAAGTAGTCTTTTATTAAGAATTCAAGTGCTTTTCTGTAGCCTAAACCACAAATTTCATTTAACTCTCTTTCTTCAGCTTGTTTAGCCTGATTATAAATAGTAGCAAAATTAGGAGAAATATTTTCGATTACATCAGAAAATTCCTCTTCTTCAAATTTAAAAGGTGAACATCCGCGTAGAGCAGGTAAGCTACGATCAAAAATTTCAGTAGTATTCTTATAATAAATTCCAAAAAACATTTCATGACATTCTTTCCTTGGGCAAATAAATAATAGTCTCCAATTTCTCCAAAATGTTCGTTCAAATTCATAACCTAAAACAAAAATCGGTTCAATTCCATGATGGCAGAAAGGACACTTATCTGGGATAGATACATTAAAATTCTCCAATGAATTAAATATTCGATAGTCTTTCTTCTCCATTTTCTTTTAATCTCCTATTCTATGTTGAATTACGGTTACTTACTTTGGCTTTAACCTGCTTGTCTCCAAAGTGAACCAATGTCACCTAACTATTTCATTACCGGATAAATGTGTCGGGTTAAATGAGTATACAGGTTGACTTCCGGTGGTGTGTAGGTTAAGTGGAACTATGGTAGAATTTGTCTAAGGGGCTTTCAATGTTACGGATACTCTTTTGCGTAACATGTGTGTATATCTCTGTTGTCTTACTGCTTGCATGCCCTAGAAGCTCCTGAATATATCGCAAATCGGTTCCTCCCTCTAGCAAATGTGTTGCAAATGAATGCCGAAGAGTATGAACTGTCACCCTTTTTATAATCCCCGCTTTATCACATGCCTTTTCAAATGCTCTTTGTATAGACCTTTCATTTATAAATCTTTCCTCATCTTCCCCGGGAAACAGCCAATTATCTGGCCTATATTTCTTAACATAAGCTCTCAACTCATCTAACGCAACCTTTGATAGAACCGAATATCTATCCTTTCTCCCTTTTCCTTGATAAACATGTACAAGCATTCTTGTGCTGTCTATATCGGATATTTTTAGTCTTATTGCCTCTCCGATTCTAAGGCCTGACGAATATATCAGGAATAGGATTGCTCTATGCTTTTTATTATCAATGCAGTCAAAAATCCTAATAATTTCTTCTCTACTCAACACATTCGGAAGCTTCTTTTCTTTCCTGGGCCTTGGTATACTTTCAATTACTTCATTTCTATCAAGGATGGTGTTGAAAAGAAATTTTATTGCACTTAAAGCCTGGCTTCCATAAGTAAGCGATTTATCCTGCTTATCCATTACATCGAGCAGATAGCCTTTTATTTCATCTGTTGTCAAAAGTGAAATATCCTTATTAAAATAACCTGCTATTCTTCTAATATGACCGATATAATTCTTTCTTGTCTTTTGCGTATAACCCCTAAGTTTCAATTCTCCTTCAAATTTCTTAATTAATAAGCCATTCTTTATTACATAATCTTGGTGTTTAGAAATTTCTTTTAGTCTGTTAAGATTATCTTCGGAATAAGGAAGAATCCAGCATTTCAATTCTTTATTCCATTTTTTAGTTTTGAAGATATTCATTTTTTCTGTATTATACTCATTATCCTGAAATCTGACATATAATTGGTTATCTACCTTTTTAACCTGAAGCATTTAAAATCACAACCTTCTATTATAAATATCAGATCCCTAAAAAATGCAAAAGACTACCTCACTAAATCCCGAAATAGTCTATTTTATATTTCTCTATCTATATAATTTTCTAAATATATAAACATTATAGCATAATATGTATTATTTTCCAGAAATAAATTTAAACAATTTTAATAGCCATAAAAATGAGGCATACTGATTTGTATGCCTCCAAAATATATAATATATTATCTCCGGCCCTTATTTAATCTCAAGTGAACCAATCTCCTTGAAATTAGCCAGGTCGTGAGCCTTATACAATCCTGTTGATAATGTATAAAGATTGTTGCCTATATAAAGCATTCTACTAACTGCTTTTTCTCCGTAATACCAATAATCTCCCGCCTTTTTATATTCATCATCGGTTAAGTGAGATATTCTTGCCTTTAGTTGGAATCCTTTTTTCAAATCTATATTGTAAACATACGCACCTTGGAATTCAAAAGTACCATACTCAGGGAACCCACCTTCATCTATATTTTCCTTTTTATCTTTGATTGTCATTAATGTTACAGGGAATGCAAGTAAATTCTTTTCTTTTGAGAACAACAGTGCCTTATGGTTTGTAAGAAGCTCAGAATCTGTTCCCCTGTCTCCTATTACCTCTTTAAACATTTCTTTTGGATTATTTACATCAGTAACATCAAACATTGCAATCTTTAATCCTTGATACCAAGCAAAGCTGCCTTCTTTAGCATCAATTGCATCTTTACCAAAACCGATTATATGGTTCTCATCATATGGATGTAAGTAATCACTATAACCAGGTATTTTCAATTTTCCAAGTATCTTAGGCGCGCTTGGATTCTTTAAATCTATTACGAATAATGGGTCAACCTTTTTGAATGTAACCATATATGCTTTATTTCCCATAAATCTTACTGAATAAATCTTTTCTCCAGGAGCAATATCCTCAATCTTACCTGTTATACTCATTGCATCATTGAGTACATATAGATTGTTCTTTGAAGAAGCGTCTCCATTTCTATTTGGATATCCTACAGTTGTCGCAATTCTGAAATTGCCATCATATTCATCCATTGAAAACTGATTCAATACTGTCCCCGGAACAGTTCCTTTCCCGATATATGTTGCATTTCCATTATAAAGAGAGAATTTATAAACAGTAGTATTGATATTCCTATTCCAATAATATGGAAGAATTTTTGCATTACTATTTGCTGAGTTTTCTACTTTAATATTTTCATATTCTGAAACAGCAACGTACAGGTTATTTTCAGATGAATAAATATGTTCTCCTGAGCCTAAATAACTCTGGATATTAACCGGCTCATCAGTTTTATTCAAATTTATTCCTGCAATTACCATGTAATTTGGTGTAATACAATGAGGAATACATTTAATTTTTGAGCAGTCAAGGTTTGTTTCTTTTCCTTTTAAAGCACTATCATAGAATACGGGTGTCAAACTCTCTTTCAGATTATAATCGAAGTAATAATAATCTATATACTTATTAGTCACGATATATAGTGAATTCCCTATTCTTCTTGAAGAAATCAAGCTGCCCTCAATTTCAAAATCTCTAATCTTCTTAATATCACTTTTATTAGAAATATCATATTCAATTGCTTTTACGAACGAAGTTGATCTGTATGGCGGCATACGAATACTTTTGTTAAGTGGTTCATTATTGCTAACTTTAAATTCTTTATAAGAATAACCTATAACGACCATCTTATTTCCATCAATATAAATCTCTTCAGGATTAAAGTTTGCATCAGAAAACTTTACCATGCTAATTACTTTCATATTATTTGCAGGATATACATCTGCAACAATTATTCTTTTATTATTAACCTGATAAATGTATTTACCATCAGTTTTAACTATATCTGATTCATCAACACCTTCAACTTGAACATTTGTTTTTGAGAAATCATTGCTGGCTGAATCAGATTTAGCTTTATTGCTAGCTGATTGATCCATTGAATTTGCTGCAGAAAAAGCTGTACCAATTGATTGTACATCTTTCAGCATATAATTTCTTTCATTTGATTGACTTGTCCTAAACTTTTCAATTATTTCTTTTAATTTAGCTTCAGTTCCCACTGTAGGCAAGTTATTAACCTTTGCAATTATTCTATCAAGCAAAGACTTTTCCGATTTTGCATTAAAAATATTATCTTTGTCACTAATAACTATTAATCCTCTATCATAAAACACCTTTTTACCTAATGCTTCAGCTACTGCTCTGAATGGTACCAAGATTCTATTATTAACATCTTTAGCCGCAGTTTCAATACTAACTTGTTTTCCATTTACATTAATAATTTTTTGACCTTTTACCAACGTAATTTTCTTACTTTTATATGAAATTGTAACGGTTGATGTCTTTGGTTCCCATCCAACCTTTGCCCCTAAAGATTCAGCAATAAATCTGACAGGCACCAAAGTTCTGCCATTATCAGCTACCGGACACACTTCAATATTCTTATCTATAGTTGTTTTAGCATTATTTATGTAAGCATCATTGCTTCCTATATATAATACTACTGCGTTTGCAAGCCTTTTTTGGGCCTCCTGCGGCAAATCAGATTTTGCCATTGTTTTCTCACCCGGTATAAAAATAAATGTTATCATCAATGCTGCAGCAACCATTAATGCTATACTTTTAACAAATTTCTTCATAACTCAACTCTCCTTTTTTTAAGAATCTAACAATAAATTAGACATAAAAAACATTTTTTTGTTCCATGATTTTTTCATTATTTTTAATTTTATCATATATTTTATAAAAACGGTTCAATTAGGAGATAATTCCCATTTTATTTGATTAAAACAAAATGAGAGCCGCATATGCAAGCTCTCATTATACTGTTACTTAGATGCTGATTTCGCAGATTCAATTTTTTCGATAATATTATTGGGCGTATCATCAACATCAACTTTTATTTTTACATTGAATTTTTCACTTATTGACCAGGCAAATGCCCGCAAGGAGTCAAGCGAATCAATTCCAAGACCAAACAGTGAAATATTCATGCTTGGCGAATCCTTATCAAAAGCATAGTCTGTTAACGGAATAAGAAGCTTCATTAATTCCTCTCTTACGTCAATTTCCTTTTCTTTCATTTTAATACCTCCTTGAAATAAATTCAAAAAGCAGCTCTCAACGTCACGATTAGGAATCACTCCTTTCGTTAAATACTCCTTACTCGAATTTTCGAGGTGTTAGTCACAACGGATTAATAAAAAATTCTTACAATAATGTCAAAATTTTATCACTTATTTAAATAAAAATCAAATATTTGAATAAAGTGATAATTTTAAATCTCAAACTTATAAAATATTTTATGCTTTTTTATCTAAAAGCTTCTTAATATATTCAATACACTTTACAACTTCTACCTCTGTTACTTGATTTTCTTTTCTTTCTTTAATTTCTACAATTCCCTCTCCGGCCTTTTTACCAACCGTTACTCTAACCGGAATACCAATCAAATCTGCATCTTTAAATTTAACTCCAGCTCTTTCATCCCTATCATCAATTATTGTTTCGATACCCATTGATATCAAATCATTGTAAACCTTTTCTGCCAAATCAAACTGTGTCTTGTCTGATGCCATTACTGGAACAACAATAACTTTATATGGAGCAATTGATAAAGGCCATATTATACCGTTTTCGTCGCTGTTTTGCTCTATAATTGCCGCAACTGCTCTGCTTATTCCAATTCCATAGCAGCCCATTATCATTAACTTTTCTTTACCGTCTTCATCAATATACGTACAATCCAATGCTTTACTGTATTTTGTTCCAAGCTTAAAAATATGGCCAACCTCAATCCCTTGTGCAATACCAATTTCAGCGCCGCATGCAGGACAAGAATCTCCTTTTGTTATATTCCTCAAATCAACAAACTTAATCACTTTAAAATCTCTATCAACATTGACATTTTTAATATGATAATCAGTTTCATTGGCACCAATTATGAAATTTCTCATTTGCGCGACTTCTAAGTCTGCATAAACTTCAGCATTCAATCCTATAGGACCGGCAAATCCGACTTCTGCACCTGTAATCTTTTTAACTGTTTCAGCATCTGCCATTTCAAGATCTTTACAGCCTAAGAAATTATACAGTTTAACTTCATTAACCTCTCTATCTCCGCGCACGAGAACTGCAACCACTTTATCATCAGCTTTATAAAGGATAGTCTTAATGAATTTTTGCGTTTTAACTTTTAATAGTTTTTCAACATCTTCAATTTTACCAACATTAGGAGTATGAATTTTTTCTTTTTCTAATAATTCTTCATCATTTTGCAGGCTTGAATCAACTTTGCATTCTGCTTTTTCAATATTTGCTGCATAGCCGCATTTCTTGCAGAATACAATTGTATCTTCGCCAACATCAGATTTAACCATGAATTCCTGTGAGTTAGAACCTCCGATACTTCCGGAATCAGCATCCACAATTATATAATCCAGTTTACATCTATCAAAAATATTTACATACGCATCATACATTTTGGCATAAGATTCATCTAAGCCTTTTTGATCTCTGTCAAAGCTGTAGGCGTCTTTCATTATAAATTCCCTACCCCTCATTACTCCGAAACGAGGCCTTAATTCATCCCTATATTTAGTCTGAATTTGGTATAGGTTTAATGGCAGTTGTCTGTAAGATTTTACTTCAGCCTTTACTGTTTCAGTAAAAATTTCTTCATGTGTTGGGCCCAGCAAAAAGTCTCTTTCATTTCTATCTTTTAATCTGAACATTAACGGCCCATAAATATCCCATCTTCCGGTTTGCTGATATGGTTCAGCTGGAAGCAGTGCAGGCATTAGAAGCTCCTGTGCGCCGGCTTTATCCATCTCTTCCCTTACAATCTTTTCAATATTGCGAATAGCTTTATATCCAAGAGGCAGATAACTATAAACCCCTGACGCAATTTTTCTCATTAATCCAGCTCTAAGCATTAATTGATGACTCAGCGCTTCAGCTTCAGCCTGAACCTCTCTTCTTGTCGGCAAAAACATTTTTGACATATACATAACAATCATCCTCCTAATCAATATATTTTCTAAAAATAATTAAAAGCAAGTTATGCAAGGCAGGCAAGCGTGCAAAAGCAGAGCATATATCTAATATGTGAGCATTTTGCAAGTGAAGCCTAACAAAGCAGAACGCTGGTTATAATTATTTTAAATAAATAAAACCTTCATCTCTATTATTGAGACGAAGGTTATTTCGCGGTACCACTCAAATTAATCACCTTACGGTAATTCACTTAAATGCAATAACGGTGCATCCCGGCAGTTTTATCTGCAGCTCATGGATTGGGTTCGGTTCTGTTTGGCCATAGAGTCTTTCAGCCGTTGGACTCTATTCTCTGAAGGTATTCAGTAAACCTACTATTTCCATTCATTGCTTATTTTATGTTTATTTATAGGTATTTTAAATCATTTTTATGTATTTAGCAATATTAATTATATGATAATTAGCAATTTATTTGAATTTCTTTACAGTATTTTTTACAAAATAATATAAATTAGGCTATAATTTATGTATAATGTTTATATAATAGTAAAGATTCAATTAAAAATTAAGGAGGCTCTTTAAATGATGAACTATGTAATTCTTGGTGTAGTTGTTTTAATCGTAATCTACTTTATCGCAATTTACAACAACCTGGTTGCAATTAAGAATCGTGCAGAAAATGGATGGGCAAGCATTGATACACAGCTTCAAAGAAGATTTGATTTGATTCCTAATCTTGTTGAGACAGTTAAAGGATATGCAGCTCATGAAAAAGGAGTTTTTGAAGAAGTTGCAAAAGCAAGATCCGGATTAATGACAGCTCAGACAGTTTCAGAAAAAGCAGAGGCTGACAATGTTCTTACCGGAACATTGAAAACATTATTTGCAGTTGCTGAAGCTTATCCAGAATTAAAGGCTAATCAGAATTTCATGCAGCTTCAAGTTGACTTAAAAGGAACCGAAGACAAAGTTGCATTTTCAAGACAATTTTATAACGATACCGTTCAGAGATTAAACACCGAAATTCAAAAATTCCCTCAGAATATAATTGCAGGAATATGCGGCTTTAAAGAAAGACAATACTTTGAAATAGAAAATGAACAGGCTAAACAAGGTGTGCAGGTTAAATTCTAATATGTTTTTATAGGAGGCCCAACGTGTTTGAGGTAATTGGCCATAATAAATTCAAAACCAGTGTTATTGTATTCTTTTTCTTCTGTCTATTAGCTCTTGTTGTTTATTTCTTTTGCGAGTACTTTAGCTTTGGCTATCTTGGGGTACCTATTGCGGTAATAATTGCACTTATTAGTACCTTAGGTTCGTATTACTTCAGTGACAGCATAGTACTTACAATAAGTAGAGCACGCCCAGCTGATGATAATGAAGACAAGATGGTCAAAGATTCAGTTGAAGGGCTTTGCCTAGCAGCAGGGATTCCTCTTCCAAAGGTATATATAATTGATGACTCTGCTCCAAATGCATTTGCAACAGGAAGAAATCCCAATCACTCAGTTGTCTGTGTAACAACAGGACTATTGGACAAACTTGATTCTTATGAGCTTGAAGCAGTTCTTGCACATGAGTTAGGTCATATCAAGAACTATGATATTCTATTATCAACAATTGCAACAGTTATGGTAGGGATAATTACACTTTTAGCCGATTGGTTTTTTAGAGTGGGATTTCGTTCAAGAAGTGAAGACAGAAGCAATATTTCAATGATTATAGGATTAGTCGGAATAGTCTTCATGATATTCTCACCCTTAATTGCCCAATTGATGCAATTAGCCCTTTCAAGAAACCGTGAGTATTTAGCTGATGCTACCTCTGTGGAATTAACAAGGAATCCTGATGCTCTAATTCGTGCATTGCAGAGAATATCGGCAGATGATGAACCGTTGGAAGCCGCAAATAAAGCAACAGCTAACATGTACATCGTTACTCCATTTAAAGATAATAAAAGCAGAATTGCATCATGGTTTTCTACACACCCTGCAATAGATGATAGGGTTGAAGCAATTAAAAATATCCATTAATAATACATAATCAAACAATATAAATAACAGATATTAACAGTAGATTAGATTTATGTTAATATCTGTTATTTTTTTTGAAACTATTGATATTTATTCAACATATACTATATAATTAAAAAAATTTACCAGTAATTTACTATTACATATACACTATTATTCTCTTAGATATTTCTGAGTGAAGGAGGTGAAACAGTATGGCAAGAATCGACTGTCTTAAAAAGGACTGCCAATATGGAAGTTCCTCGGAAAAATGCAAAGCTATTTTTGAAAACCATTGTATTCAACGTGCAGAAAAAGATAAGCCAACTTGCTCCTTCTGCCCTTACGACGAGAGATGCGAAGCACTCAAATTATGTCCCGTATTTGCAGACGCTGTAAAAAAGATTGGCTTGTGAATCTTCTGCGAACATAAAAAGAGGTTTGATTTTTTAATAAAATTAAACCTCTCTTTTTTTGTATTCTGTTCTAATGTAATTCTAATAAAGTATCACCAATTATTTCGCTTACAGTTGGATGCGGGTGGATAACATCAGAAACATCATTAATTGTTAACCCTTTAGTTAATGCAAGTACCGCTTCAGATATCATCTCCGTTGCATACGGAGCAATAATATGAACGCCTAATATCTTATCAGTTTTCTCATCTGCCAATATGTTTGCAAACCCTTCAATTGAGCCATCAGCAAATGCTCTCCCATTAGTTCTTACAGGTGTCTTCGCTTTTTTGACTTTATATCCTAGCTCTATGGCTTCATTTTCAGTCATTCCAACCGAGGCAATCTCAGGATAAGTATAAACGCACTTAGGAATTGCCGTATACGACATTTTCAATTCCTTTCCAAGAGCATTATCAGCTGCAATTATCCCCTCTGCCATTGCAGTGTGGGCTAACATACTTTTACCAGTAACATCTCCTATTGCATATATATTATTTATATTGGTACGCATTTTATTATCAACACTAATAAATCCATTTTTCATTTCTATTGTGCTTTTATCATTGAAAAGGCCATTGATATTAGGAACTCTCCCTGTTGAAACCAATACCTTTTCACCGCTAATTTCTTCAGTGTTCCCTTCTTTTTCATAAACAACCGTACCATCCTTGATTTCTTTGACAATCGCCCCAGTAATAATCTCTATACCTTGTCTAGAAAAGACCTTTTTTGCTTCTGCTTTTATATCTTCATCGAATCCCTGTAAAATGGAATCTTTTAATTCAATAATGAAAACCTTGCTTCCCAGCATATTAAAAAACGATGCAAACTCAAGTCCAATTACTCCTCCACCAATAACTATTATGGAGCTTGGAATCTTGTCCATGACAAATAACTGATCGCTAAAAATAACATCCTCAGAATCGATTCCTTTTATAGGAGGTTTTGCCGGAGATGAGCCTGTTGCAATTATTACCTTTTTTGCTTCAATTATTGTATCCCCTGCAATAATTTTACCTTCTTCAATTTTTGCATCAGCCTTTATAATTTTAATTCCTTCTCGCTCCAAATGTAATGTTAAACCGCTCTTTAAAGCGCTAACTACCTTATTCTTGCGTTCAATTATCTTTCCCATATTTATTGTAGCATGTTCAATATTTATTCCATAATTGCCAGATTTATTTATTTCCCTATATAATGAAGCGCTTTTTAATAATGTCTTTGATGGAATACATCCTTTATTTAAACATACGCCTCCAAGCTCTTCTTTTTCAATTAAAACAACATCTGCACCTTTTTTTACTGCTCTCAAGGCAGCACTATACCCTCCTGGGCCTGCACCAATAATTGCAATGTCACAAATCATTGATTTTTTTCCTCTTTCTTGATATAATATTGTCAATTATACCATATTTAAAAATATGCAATCATCAACTGTTTATATTATTTGTTAAGTTTTTATTAATATTTAAAAAACATATACCATATTTTAAAGCTTTATTATATATTAAACGTGTTTAAAAATAATCAAGAAGGGGGTAATTATCATATATCCCTACAAGCGAAGATTATCATTGAATCCAATAAGAATATTCAAGCCGCTTTCCAAAAAGTTAATTGCTAAAGGCGAAGAAATGCGCCTGGATTTATTTTCTCCGACAAAACTTTATATGAAGGGCTTAATTACATCAGAAGAATATAACAATATTTCTAAATACAATATAGTTAAGCTGAGAATATATCATTCATCAAGTACCCCGCTATTTGTCAAGGTAGTATTTAGGATGGGTGTAAGAAAAATACACCGTACTTTTAGAAAGCATTTATTTGGATATTAGTTTCTATTTTAGATAAAAATAAAAACTTGCTTATATTAAGCAAGTTTTTTTGTTATTCTATTGCTTTATAACATCATCCAGCATATTTACAAATTCATCTTTTGTTCTTGCACCTACTACTTGTTGAATAACTTCTCCGTTATTAAAAATCATTATAGTAGGTATGCTCATAACCCTAAATTTCGAGGCAAGATTTACTTGTGAATCAACATTAACCTTTCCTACTTTAACTTTCTCAGGATACTGTTCTGCAATTTGTTCGATTACGGGTCCCATCATTCTGCATGGTCCGCACCATTCGGCCCAAAAGTCAACAAGAACAGGCTGAGAAGAATTCATTACTTCATTATCAAAGTTTTCAGAAGTAATATCAATGATTTTACCTGACATTTTATACATCCCTCCTTTTATTAACCTTCTTTATGAATTATCGAACTTACAACAAGTTTTTTTGTTTTCAGCTTATTTATTTCTATCAGCTGTTTCTTTGAAAAGACATATGAAGCTATAATAAATAACAGTGCAGTAATAATCATACTAAATGGTTTAGCTGAATCAATCTTAAAAAGGTCTGCAATCATATATCCTATATATAGCCCAATTATTCCATCAATTATTGGAATACCAGTAGTTATAACAATTCTCTCAAATAAATCAATTGAATGGTCATTAACTTCGACTGTATCTCCTACTTTGGCATTTATTTTATTTTTTGCTTCCCCTACCATTTCTTTTTCGCCTCTGCCAGGCCTGCACTTTCGGCACCTATCACATTCATCAGATTTTTGCATGCTTAAGATTGCCGTTTTACCTTTTAAAGCAATAATTTTACCCCACTCATTCAATGAAATACACCCCAATTAATCTATATATTTATGGTTGGAAGATTGTTTAAGCCTTCTTTTATTTGTTCATCTGTATAATTTATATCTCTTATTTTGCCCGTAAAATAGTTTTCATATGCAGTAAAATCAAAGTAGCCATGTCCAGATAAACAGAACAGTATTGTCTTTTCTTCGCCTGATTCTTTAGCTTTTAATGCTTCTACAATTGCATGTTTTATTGCGTGAGCTGATTCTGGTGCAGGTACAATTCCTTCTGTTCTGGCAAAATTGACCGCCGCTTCGAAAACTTCAGTTTGTCCATAGGATTCAGCTTCAATAAGGTTATCTTTAAATAGCTGACTTACTAATGGAGAATCTCCATGATATCTTAATCCTCCTGCATGAATACCTGGAGGCATAAAGTCATGGCCTAATGTAAACATGCTTAATATCGGAGTAAGTTTGGCCGTATCTGCAAAGTCATAAGCAAATTCTCCTCTTGTCAATGTCGGGCATGCACTAGGCTCAACAGCAATTGCTCTTAATTTTTTACCATTAATTTTATCTTGAAGGAATGGAAAAGAAATTCCAGCAAAATTACTTCCTCCGCCACAGCATCCGATAACTATATCTGGATATTCATTAACCTTTTCCAATTGTTTTTTAGCTTCAATTCCAATTACTGTTTGATGAAGACATACATGATTTAATACACTTCCAAGAACGTAATTTGTATCATCATGGGTTGCAGCATCTTCAACTGCTTCACTAATTGCAATTCCAAGGCTCCCAAGTGAGTCAGGATATTTTGATAAAATACATCTTCCCGATTCTGTAAGGTTGCTTGGGCTTGGAATTACTGTTGCGCCAAAGGTTTCCATAAACGACCTTCTATATGGCTTTTGAGTAAAGCTTATTTTTACCATATACACAGTGCATTCTAATCCAAATTGACTGCATGCAAGACTTAATGCACTTCCCCATTGTCCTGCGCCTGTTTCGGTTGCAAGCCTTCTTACTCCCTGCATTTTGTTATAATAGACCTGCGGTATGGATGTGTTTAACTTATGGCTTCCGCTGGCATTAACTCCTTCGTACTTATAGAATATTTTAGCAGGAGTATCTAAGAATTTTTCAAGGCTTCTAGCTCTATATAACGGAGAAGGCCTCCACTGCCTAAACATTTTTCTTACTTCCGCAGGAATCTCTACCCATCTTTCAGTTGTCAATTCCTGTGAAATTAATTCTTTTGCAAATATAGGCTCTAAATCACCTGCCTCAAGAGGTTTGTTTGTTTGAGGATTAATAGGTGGTTTAGGAAGGTTAGGCATATCTGCTTGTATGTTATACCAACATTTCGGAATTTCTTCTTCGTCGAGCATTATTTTTACATAATCTTGATTCATTATAAGCTCCTTTAATATTATGAATTTGTTTCTTTGTTATCTATAGGTATATTTTACTATGTTAATTTTTAGCAAACAAGTATTAACTGGTTTTCTGTTCATTTATTTGTTTATTTTTTAAATATTCGTCTCCTACTATTTGAAAGCTGGATTTTATTATTCCCCTAGAATTCGGTTTTCTTTCAATTAGTATCAGTCTGTACATTTCATTACTTCTTTTAATAATTTCAAAATGTACGCTCTTAATTTTCTCTTGTAATTGAAGCTCTAATAACTGAGGGCAGTATTTTTTTATAAAATCAGAGGTGTTTAACATATTTCTAATTTCAGCTTTCATATCATTAAATACATATCTAACCATCCAATACCGGCTTTTTGCCCCAAAGTTATTTAATATAAAATCAAGCTTAAGTAGTTCTCTAATTTCCCCAATATCTTTTTGAAGAATATTCATTAGAAACTCAAATAAAATATCATAATTTTCTTCCTGAGGGATTTTTCTCGAATCATCATTTCTGCAATACCAATAATCAGACAATTCTTCAAAGAACTTAAATGAGTTATTATACTTGCTGATTACATAATCCAAAGTATTTTCATATCTGCCTGAATTACTATATATCTCAAGCATTTCTTCAATCTTTTTTATTTTAATGACTTCTTGGTAAGAAAGAAAGCTGGTGGATAAAACTTCATACGGTGGATTAGAAGTAAATTCATATCCATAGATTTTACTCTCTTGCCTAATTTTACTCCCCTTTAACATTTTTAAAAATCCAAGCTGAAGCATATGAGGCTTCAAAGAATAGACATCATTAAAAGACTTTTCAAAGCTTTTAAAATCCTCATGAGGAAGGCCGGCAATCAAGTCTAAATGGATATGAATATTATTATATCCGGTAAGAATGGTTACAATTTTTTTAATCTTTTCGAAATCAGTATTTCTGTTGATTTTATTTATTGTGAGTTCATTAGTCGATTGTATCCCGATTTCAAACTCAAACATTCCATTTGGAATATGCCTTAAAAACTTAAGCATTTCATCGTCAAGCAAATGAGCTCCAATCTCGAAATGAAAAATAGTATCTTTATTATTTTCTAATATGTATTTCCAGATTTCCATTGCTCTTTCTTTTGAGCTGTTGAATGTCCTATCAACAAATTTTACCTGCATTGCACCAGCATCAATAAGATTCTTTAAATCTTTTTTAACTCTTTCCATGGGAAAGTATCTGACACCTTTTATTGTTGATGAAAGGCAGTATGAACAATTATATGGACATCCTCTGGAACTCTCATAATATGCAGCTTTGTTTTTATATTCTGCCAAATCATTTTGAAAAGGAGAAAGAATCTCTGATAAATCCTCAATTATGAAGGTAGGATTGTTTTGTACTTTACCTTCCGAATCTCTGAAGAATAGGCCGTCAATCTCTTGATATTCCATATCTTTGCTAATTATTTTTGACACAAGTTGTGGTAATGATTTTTCGCCTTCGCCGGAGATAACAAAATCAATGAATGGCTTATCATTAATTATCTTTGCTGAATCATAAGATACTTCCGGCCCGCCAAGTATAATAATAGCATTTGGCTTTACTTTTTTTAGATTCCCGCAGATTTGCATTATTTGTTCAACGTTCCAAATGTAGCAGCTGAAAGCATAAATATCTGCTTCAATCATATAAATTGATGCAAGAACTGATTGCAGGTTATCATTAATAGTATATTCTTTTAAAGCTATTTCACATTTTTTGATATAGTTTTCAAGACACACCTTTAAATACCTAAGTGCAAGGTTTGAGTGAACAAACTTTGAATTCAATGTAGTAAGCAGTACCTTCATCAATCTTCTCCAAAATTATTAATAATATATTACCTAAACATTATATCAAAGAATGGTTTATAAGCAAAAAAGAAATCTGGGACTAAGCCCAGATTTCTTTTAACATATTATTCTAACATTGCAGCTTCCATATAAATCCACGTCAAACCTTGTTAATGGATTCAAATCCGGATTATATGGATCATCGTAATAATAAGCAAAATTGTCCATAATGCTGTAAAATCTATCTTTTCGTCTCATCTTACTTGCAGCCACCTGAGCACACTCTTCTTTTGATTGCTTTCTGATAGTATTTAAGCAATCATTTTCATTTGCACTTTGTATATCTTGATTCCTCAGAGTTTTTAAAACTTCTTTCGCTTCTAATCTCATTTGTGTATCGATATATTTTGCTATTACATTTATATCATTATACACAGTAAACTGGGAAATTCCAATTTTGCCGGCTACTTCTATTACAGACATTTTTCTTTCTATTATTAGAAACATCTCAGCCAGTACTCTATCTTTATAGTGTGGGAATGGTTCGACATTTTCCAGATATATCTGTCGAAGCGCTTCCTTTACTTCAAGAAATAGTACTTCATCAATTTGCTGCAGCCTATTAGTCAGACCATTCCAAATCATCATCCAGTTGCTGTTATCCGATACGCAAATACTACCGATCATACACCGCGTATTAATTACTGTTCTTGCATTTCTTAGTATCTCCTGTTCAATTTTATTATCGCTTTTGTATTTTTTTCCGCATGTACTAATCATCTTTAATTTTCCCCTTTCTATCCTTTTTTTTAAAATTATTTGAGTTTAAAACTCAGCAATCTCAAATTTTGTACAGACTCCTATTAAAAGCATTCAGCTCTTAATCAATTTTAATATTTATACTTAGCCAATATATTATCAATCTTATCATAATTATTATTTTTTTAAAAGCTCAATTTTTACTTATTGATTATTATCTTCCAATAAAATCCTGAACAATTATCAACCCATAATCCTTGCTTTTTGCTATTCCTATTCCAGTATAATTATAATTCTTATTTAATATATTTTTCTTATGAGAATCAGTTTTCAGCCATGCTTTTAATGTCTGCTTTATATCTGCACTTCCAGCAATGTTTTCGCCTACTATTTTATATTTTATTTTGTTGTTCTTTAGCATGTCAAAAACCGAACCATATTTCGAAGATGTATGAGAAAAGTAATTGTTAGACACCATATCCTTTGCTCTTGTTCTTGCTATTTTGCTAATATTTTCATCCAATTTTAGTGCTTTTACACCAGCCTTTTTTCTTTCCTGATTAATCAACGTATTAAGTTCCTGTTCCATTTTAAATAAAGATGAATTTGTTTTTGAATTTACATTATTACTAGATGTAATGTTTCCGTTATAACGTTTTACAAAATCACTTTTTATCAAGCCGAAATAGTTATCTATTGTTTGAACTAAATACCATCCATTTATTTCTGCATAAACTCTTAATATGTCATTTTGAAAAACTCTATTAATAATTGAATAATTTGTTCCTGGTCCAACACGTACATTCAAAATATCTACAATTACTTGAACAGCTTTAAAATCAACGTTTTTATATTTCTCCATTTCTGCGTTGCTTTTATTAATTTGAGTTATAACGGCAAAAATTATGGCTATAGTTATTAATAAACCTATAATTTTGTATGAAAACTTTTTTAACATACTATTACCTCCATTTCATATATCTGGGAATAGTATGTACGTTTTTTCAAAACTTTATTATTTATTTTTATTAATTAATTTATTTTAAATCTTTAGTAATAAATTCATTTTTATAGAATCAAAAAATTGCAGATACTATTAATACATCAAAACAAGGAGGCTAGTATTATGGAAAAGTGCCAACAAATTCTTTGTTCAGTTAAGAGCTGTGAATACAACGAAAAAGGGAAAAATGTATGTAATCTTGATTCTATTCAAATCAGCCCTTCTGCAAAATCTGACAGCGGTGCGCCTTATGATGAAACATTATGCTCAAGTTACACATCACATCAAAGAAGAAAGTAATAAAAAATAGTAGAATGAAATAAATATTTCATTCTACTATTTTTTTAAGCCTAATACCCAAAACTTCCAAAATGCATTCCATGTCCTTGTCTTCTTCTAAGAAGTTCTCTAATTAAAAATATTTTTATTAAATCCCTAAGTAACCTTCTTCCGCCGTGTCCGAATTGTCTTTCTTGTTGCATATCTTGTTGCATATCTTCCTTATATTCATCCATATCTTCAACTTGCGGACCTAAATTGTTATGAATATTATCAGTCATAGACTCCACCTCATCATTTGTTGGAGTATGCATTGGTCCATAATTCATTTCCATCATATCGCATTGATGTTTTACTGCATCATTGACCATATGATAAACCTTTGGGTACATCATCTCCATCTGCTGATTCGGCATTTGAATCATAGGATAATATTGTTGAGGCATTCCCATCATATACATTGATGGTGCATTTCTGAAATCCTGATATTGATACATTATAAACCTCCATATGTTTTTAATTTATAATATGAAGATTACATAATAGAAGTTACTAAAAATCTTTTATGTTAATTATCAACAAACAACTTGGTCCTCTTCCTATCCGCCTAAGGTTATATCCTGATCTTGGTACCAATCTAAAGCTCTATAAAACTGTTCAGGCTTAAAATCCGGCCACATATCATCCAGAATAAAAAAATCCGCATAAATTGTTTGAACAGGGAGAAAACCGCTTAACCTTCTCCTGCCTCCCCAGCGAATAATAAGGTCAATTCTGGAAATATCAGCAGATGCAATATAATTGAAGATTCTATTGCTTTCTTTGGTCCTTCTATCATAGGCCGCTGCAAGATCCCAATTCCAGCCATAATTAACAAGAAAATTAACCTTTACAAGTCCTTTGCCAAACCTTGTCCTCGTAGTAAATTGCTGTAGTTCCTTTGGAAAGCACTTTGAGTCCGAATCTCCTATTACCAATAAATCAGCATCCATTTCTGAAAGCCGCATCACTGCATCAACGCAAGCTTTCTGGAATGCCTCTTTTTGGACTGTAGGCCTTTTTGTATTATCCTGCGTAAATCCATAAAAGGTTAACTCTTTTATTCCTAATCCAGCACAAATCTTATATAGCTCAAATCCAGGATCTAAGCCATGGTCATAACCTTCATGCTTTTCAAAGCCATTACTTTGCGCCCATCTTCTATTGCCATCAGGTATGACCCCAATATGCTCAGGCAGCCTATTAAACCTTGGAAGTTCCATAATTAAGCCCTCCGATTATATCTTTAATAATATTATTGACAAATATATCTATTTTAAAATACTCACAAATAAAAAAAGACAAAACCAATAGGCTTTGCCTTTTTATTTATTTTGAATTTTCTTTTCTATTCAGAGTAAATTGTTACCTTATTTCTTCCTGCATCCTTTGATTTGTATAAAGCAGTATCTGCTGCCTTTATGAGTTCTTCTTTAGTTATACCCGGTAATTTATTTTCTGGAATACTTGCAACTCCAATACTTATAGTTACCCTTAATTCATTATCATTATAATTAATTTTAATATTAGCAATTCCTTCTCTAATTTCCTCAGCTATTTCATAAGCTTCATTAAGGTCATTGCTAGGAAGAATAACTGCAAATTCTTCTCCACCATACCTTGCACATGTACCTATACTACAACAGGTTGATTTAATTACCTGTGCAACACTTTTTACAATAATATCACCTGCTTGATGTCCATAATTATCATTAAATTCTTTAAAATGGTCTATATCCAACATCAAAAGCGCAAGATTATCCTTCCCTTCATGGAATTCTTTAATATGTTTTTCAAGAATATTGTTAAAGTGAGTATTATTTACTAACCCGGTCATCATATCAGTAGTTGCCATACTGTATAATCTTGCATTTTCCATAGAAATTGCCGCCTGCGATAGCAATATTTTTACAAGCTCTAATCTTTCAGGCATAAAAGCATATGTCATAAGATTATTCTCCAAGTAAATAACCCCGGAAGCCTTCTTCTTATGTATTATTGGAGCACATAGAAGCGATTTCACTTTCTTATTTACTATATATGGGTCATTTGTAAACATACCTTCATAAAGTGCGTTATTTAGAACTACTTGTTCATTGGTTTTATTTACGTAATTAACTATTGTCTTCGAAAGCTTTTCGCTATTATCAATTCTTTCAGATGTAAGAATTTCAATCTCTTTATTGGAAGTGTATTCCGCTTCAATATATAAATTTTTATCTTCCTTTTGCAATATTATAAATCCGTTTTGTGCTCCGACATTCTTGATTAATATATTTAAGAATGATTTCATTAAACGTGCAAGGTCAATCTCGCTAGATAATAATTGCAATAGTTTCATTACTGTTTTCAAATCAAGCAATTCTGAGGCAATTGTGTTAGTATGCCCTATTGTTTCATTACTAATATCGACCAAAGTGTTAATTGGCTGTCTACTGACTAAATTTCTATATCTTTTTTCAAGGTCTTTAACCTTACTAGCCGCACCCCATCTATAATAGGCATTGTACGCCCCAGATAAATAAGTTTGTGCAATAATCTCTTTATCCTTATTGTAATAAAACTTGCCAGCTACCTCATAAGCCAGTGCTTCTCCGTTGAGATTTTCATATTCATGAGCACTACTAATTGCTGAGTCATATAACTCCATTGCTTTTAATTCATTACCATTTACTCTGGCAAGTTCAGCCTCGACCAGCAAATACTTATATTCATGATTCATCGGTGCATGAAATGCCCATTTTTTCATCTTCTTTTGATTTTTTGCAACTATCGATAGAAAACTTCTTTTTTGTTTTTTGTTGTTTACCTTATCATATAGGCCAAGAAGAGACAAAGAATAATATAGAAAGAATTCTGGAAATTTAATAGTACCTTCAATTGCATTCATATCTTTCAGTGCTTTATTTGCAGTTTCAACAGCTCTTTCATAATCATAGAACAAGTAGCAAAGCATAACTTTCTGAAAGCAGGATGATATATATCCCGGTTTATCACCCATCTCCAGATGAACAGATAACATCTTATTCTCATCATAAACACGACCGGCAAGACAGCATGGATCTTCAACTTCTTCTATAAGATTCAATAGTGTCTGGTGATATATCTGAATCATTATTAACTGAGATTTTTGTTTGAGCTTACCTACAAGTTCCTCATACTTTATTATGTCATTATTTAAGCTTGTAAGTTCAAGGCCTGCAAAGAGTGAATGGAAAACAAGGCATTGAATATCTATGCTTGAGAATACAAAGTCTCCGATTTCAAGTCCACTCTTATACCCTAATTCAAAATGTGGCAGTGTATTTCTATTATGCTCCTTCCAGTGCCTAATGAATGTATTGACTGTCATTATTGTTTTTGCTTTTTGATCCTTAACATCCATTTTCTCTAGCAAAGCCATACCGATTTTTCCAAATTCATAACTTTGATCAATTTTCCCAATTCTAAAAAGTAATACCCCATAAGTCGAAAATATATAAGGAGAACAGAAAGTATTTCCATGTTTAATAATAATTTTAACTGCCTCTAAATCAATTAATGCCAAAAGCTTTGGTGCAGAATAATATGCTGCCGTCAATAATAATGAAATAATCTTTATTACCGAAAGATAATATGGGTCTGTCATTTCAGGCAGGTTAATTATATCTTCAGGCTTTTTACCCTTAAGCATCTTCTTTACTTTTATTATCTCAGATAATAGCTTAATTCCGCTTGCTTTTTTTGGCATTTTTATTCCGAGTAAACCAAGAATCTCATACCCCGCTTCAACACCTTTCGAGGGTTGGTTTTGAGCCATGCATAAATTCATCTTTATAACATATATTTTTACTTTGTCTGTTGCAGTTTTAGCCCTTTTAATAACAACTTCAGAAAACTTCTCCATTTCGTCAAAATCCGTACTTAAAAAAGCTGCCTCTGCTGCTTCCTCATGGAGTAAACGTGCCAATTGATAATCTTTTTCCCAACATTCATCGCCAACACTATCTATACCAATTCTTAAATAATTTAGCGCAGAAAGATATGCTGTAGATGATTTTGCTTTGGTTCCAGCTAACAAGTTCAGTTTTGCAAGTTTATATTTTTCTTCTTCCGAATTTATTTCACTTTTTCCTGCATTTAATTGATCCACAATATATAATATCTTGTCTATCAAATCAGCTTCTGGCGTATTGCTTAATGTGAGATTACCGATTGCATAATGCTTTTTGGCTTTTTCTTCATCAGGAATAAGTGAGTATGCGGCTTCATGAATTCTATCATGATAAAATTTATATAAATCTACGCACAAGCAAATTAAGCCTTCTTGAACCGCTAATGTTAATGCTGCAAGTGTTTCATCGATTGTCTTATTTACAACTGTAGATAATGTTTCAAGGTCAAATCTATTCCCAATACATGCACATATTTTTAAAATTTCCTGTGTGTCTTTAGGAAGTTTGTTAATCTTTTCAGCCATCATCTGTACAACATTATCCGTTACCTGCAAAGTATTTATCTTTGCTATATCCCAAACCCATCCAGATGTTTGATTTAACTCAATTAAATGCTCTTCATACAGCGTTTTTAAAAATTGATTAACAAAAAAAGGATTTCCATTTGTTTTCTTATAAATAATTTCTGCAAGTTCTAAGCTTTCTTTTTCATTGCATCTTAAGAAATTTGCAACCAACTGATTAACACTGTCAACTTTTAATGATGCAATTTGAATAGTATCTATATTAATTCCCTGTTTCTTTATTTCTTCCAACATAATCATTAACGGATGGGACATTGACACTTCGTTGTCTCTATAGGCTCCAATGAAAAAGAAGTGTTTTATATCTGCTTCAGCAATAATTGTCTTAATAAGCATTAGGCTTGCATAGTCAGCCCATTGAAGGTCGTCTAAAAACAGTGCTATTGGATGTTCTGCAGATGTAAATACACTCACAAAATTTTTAAATACTAAGTTGAATCTGTTTTGAGACTGTTCAGGTCCTAGAACAGGTACTTCAGGCTGTTCTCCGATAATAAGCCTAACATTAGGTATTACATCAGTGATTATTTTCCCATTATTACCTAATGCACAAAGAATTTTTTCTCTCCACAATTCGATTTTTTCATCACTTTCAACCAGTATCTGATTAATTAATCCCTGAAAAGCTTGTATAATTGAGCTGTATGGAACATCCCTTCTAAATTGATCATACTTACCGCAAATAAAATAGCCCCTTTTTGCGACAATAGGCTTATGTATTTCATTTACAAGCATTGATTTGCCAATACCCGGCTGTCCGCATACCATCATTATTTCAGTTGCCGTACCGTCTGAACTGCTTACTTTTTCAAATGCTGATAATAAGGTCTTAATTTCTTCATCTCTTCCAAATATGTTCTGAGGCATATTAAATTTCATTGATATATCATTCTTAGCTAACTCAAAATCATCTATTTGATTTTTTTCTTCTAATTGCATTAAGCATTCTTTCAAGTCAAATTCGAGACCAAAACTATTTTGATATCTTTCTTCCGAATTTTTAGATATTAACTTTAAAACTATATCCGAAATTACTTTTGGGATTGAAGGATTTATTTCTTTTGGGGATACAGGCATCTTAGCAATGTGGGAGTGAACGAATTCGATTGGATCGTTTGATTTGAATGGAAGTTCTCCGGTTAGCATTTCATAAAAGGTTATCCCCAATGAGTATAAATCTGTTCTATAATCAACAGGCCGATTTATTCTACCTGTTTGTTCGGGCGACATGTATGGAAGTGTACCTTCTATGACATCAGGATTGTATAATTCCTTGTTCTTGTGGGTTAGCTCTTCGGCAATTCCAAAGTCTGTTATCTTAATTAAATCATCTTCTAAATTTATTATTATATTATGAGGTTTTATATCTTTATGAATGATATTCTTTCTATGTATTATCCCAATTATTTCCGAAATCTTTATTGCAATTTTTAAAAAGGTTTTAATATCAATTTTATTATTTTTTAAGTAATCTTTAAGAGATATACCATTAAAATCTTCCTGTACTAAAGCAAATTTATTGTCTTGCTCTACCATTTCATAAATTTTTACTATTCCATCAATATCGAGGCTTTTTATTATTTCACATTCTTGTTTAAATCTTGCGATTTCTGATAAGGTTGGGTAGTTTGAAATTAACACTTTAATAATATTTGTTTGCTCTTGGCCTTCTTTTTTACCTCTATATACAACCGATTTACTAGTTTCGTAAATTTTTTCAAGAATTATATAATCAAATATTTTTTCCATAACGGCCTCCATATTTAATATTTTCCCGAAACCATCTCATAGCGTCCCAAATATAATTATACCTCTTTTTTCGACAACATTCTACCTATTTCTTCCCATTTAATAATAAAGGCAGGTCGAAACAATTAGTTGTTCCAACCTGCCTTTATTTTCTCTTAATTGAAATGGTTAATTTATATCATTTTTTTCGTATTTTTCAAGTAAATATCTTAGTTCTGAAGCGTGCTTACCTTCATCTTCTGCAAATCTTTTAAATAGTTCCTTTACTTCATTGTTTTCAATTCTTTTTGAATATGTTTCAAAGTCTCTTACCAACTCCATTGAATTTTCCCAAGCTCTCATGAGCCTGTCATGCGTCGTAGGTTCAACCTGTTTATCCATATCTTCACCCCATCCAGATATATTTTCATATCAAATATATTCTTCAAAAAAATTAAGAAATTTATTCATAGAAAGTATCACGCCAAAAATGCTTTATGAATCAATAAAGAGGCAAATCTTGAATTGGATTTGCCTCTTTTTTATATTTTATAATTAAGAATTATTTACTGAATTCTTCAAATGTTCTTTTTATGAGCACTACAGCCTGTTCTCTAGTTGTATTGCTCAACGGATTTATGCTATTATTCCCTGTCCCCTTCATAATGCCATGTTTTGACATAAAGCGGACATCTTCAATAGCCCAGGATGCAATTTTATTTTCATCTGCAAATTTACTTACTCCGGTAGTGTCAAAGTCTATACTCGGTCTTGCCAGCTTAATCGCACGGTAAAGCATAACGCATATTTCCTGGCGGGTGATATTGTTATTTGGAGCAAATGTATTTGCAGCCACACCTTTTACTATCCCAAGATTAACCGCTTTTATTACTTCGGTATCAGATGTATCTTTGAAAGGATTATTTCCTGAAGCCGAAGTACTTTCTCCACTTAATGCTTCATAGAGTTTTACAGCCAATCCACAGAATTCTTCCCTTGTAATATCGCGCTGGAAGTTATCTTTTACCCTATCTGTTATAAGCTTATCCTTTTCAGCCTCTTCTATCTCGGAAACTGCCCAATCACTTGCCGAGCTGTAATCAATTGAAGTTTGTGCTAATGAAGAATCTGTAGTAGTTTCAGATTCTTCTGCTGCTTCCGAAGCTTCTCTCTTTATCGTGATAGTATAGGTCTTTTTGGTGACTCCGTCTTGCGCTGTAACTGCAACTGTCAACTTATTATCGCCTTCAACTAATGGAATATTAATCAAGCTTAGTATTCCATCGTTTCCATTAATGTTGGTTGTTGCATTCGAATCTTCGGGAGCAACACTTATAGTAGTTAAAGTTATGCTGTCGCTAACTGTCTGAGTATAGGATGTCATATCGGCTGAAAATTTAGGCGTCAAAGCTCCAGTCGTAAGAGTCAGACTGCTTAATTTTGCATTATTGCTCTGTGATGGAAATGGCGGCTTCTCTCGTATAATAGTAACCATATATGTCTTTTTCGTTGTACCATCTTGCGCTGTAACCGTTATTGGGAAATCATTATAACCAACAGCTAAAGGATTTGCTATTAAATTAAGACATCCATCATGTCCAGCTATATTGGAGGTCGATGTACTATCTTCCAGGGTTACGTGTATATCAGCTAAAGTAACAGAATTATCAACTGTCTGTGTATATGCGAGGGTATCATATGCAAAAGCAGGAGTATAGTCCCCGGTCGAAAGAGTAATACCAGCTAAATTTGCATTGTTTGAAGGAAGCCCGGTAACTTTCACCGTATATGTCTTCTTGGTGATTCCGTTTTGGGCTGTAACAACAATATTTATCGTATTGGAGCCAAGAACAAGCGGTACATTATGCCATTCTCCGCTGGCTGCTGTTTCACCATTTATGGTTATTATAGCATGTGACTCTGCAACAGTAGCTTTTACATCCGTGGTAGCAAGGCTGCCAATATAAGCATTTGCTGTGTAGGCTGTTGTATCGGCATCAAAGGCCGGACTAATTGTTCCAGTAGATAGATATATATCACTAAGGTTAGCATTTGATGATAAAATCGGGAAGACTGGCTTATCTATTATTATTCCGCCAAGTGCTTCAACGGTGTTGGCTGCTGGAACAAGTGTTAGGATAAATGCAAAAATCAAAATTGTCAAAAAGGTTAGACGCTTTTTATTCATTTTTATCTCCTTTTCAATCATTCTATTTGATTATCATATTTGTACGTACATTATAATAATATCTTCCATATTTTTCAAGTTTTTTTATCTTTTATTGTTACCCTTAAAATGTATTTAATTAAAGCATTTGAATATAGCTCAAAAATCTGCAAATAATATGGAACAAAGGAGGTTATAAAATGAAAAACATCGGCATTGAAAAAGGTTTGACTTCAGTTAAAAATTATTTAAATCAACGCGGATATATGGCGAGTGAAATAGATTTCACTCATAAGAACGATCCAAGTTTTATTAAAAATCTGGATGCCATAGTCTTAACAGGAATTGATGATAATTTTTTAGGCGTTCAGAATGTTACAACGAATATACCTATAATTGAGGCAACTGGCTTAAGTCCGGAAGAAATCGTCAACCTGATTGAAAGACAATAATCTAAAAGGTTCAAGCATTTAATTAAGGCTTGAACCTTTTGTCTTTTTATATTTTCCCCACAAAAGTTAAATAAAGCAGTACTATATTTAAGCTAATAATCCTCCCTGTTATAATCCACCCGACCACATTAGTAACCTTCTTATTCACGAATTCCCCCATTAACTCCTTCCTGCCAGTTATAATCAGCAAAATTCATGAAGAGAAGAGGCTTTGTTTCTGATGCAGATTTTTTATGCTTACAACATTATATCAAACCAGATTTCCGCAACAATCTTTCCACAATTGCGGCCACTTCAGCTCTTGTTATTTCGTCCTTTGGTGCAAGTGTTCGTCCACTTTTTCCTGAAACTATGCCTGCCTTTACACAAGCAGCAATACTGTCCTTTGCCCATGCAGAGGATTGTTCTGAATCTTCATACTCCGTAAAGAGCTTTTCTACTTCGCCATCCTTGAATTCAATTTTTAGCCCAGTGATTTTTATTGCCCTTGCAATCATTGTCATCGCTTGTTCACGTGTGATTTTATCCATTGGTTCAAAGTTTCCATCTTCGTATCCGTTGACTAGTTTGTATTCATAGGCAATAGACACTGCATCGAAATACCAATCAGTATTTCTAACATCTTTGAATGAATCCTTCCCGGTTCCTTTTCTCATAAGTCCGAGAGCTCTTACTACAATCGCTGCAAATTCCGCTCTTGTAATATCACTATCAGGCTTAAATTTGTCTTCCCCGACTCCGTCGATTACCAATCTTGAGCCCATGTCGTTTACGGCCTCTTTTGCCCAGTGATTTTCTACATCCTTAAAGCTTTTTGGACTCCAAATAACTGAATAAGCACTATTTGTCAAGCTGTTGATTTTTGCGTAGTATTTGCCATTAACTACAATTATCGCTGTTGGTACATGTGAAAATGTTCCATCCTTGTTAAGTACAATCCCTGTAGTAATCTTGCTTGGGTCTACTCCATCAGGTATAGCAACCGTTCTCTCAACATAACCGTTGAATTTTGATACATCTACAGTCTTATTACCACTTGTACAGGTTATTTGAAACTCAACCGGTTTTACTACCACCTGGTAACTATTTTTATTTGCAGTATCCTCTACTATTCTCGCTGTGTCAGTTGGTGGCTCTGCAATTGTCACACTTACTTTTATATCCTTGAGTTCCACCTGTTTACCTATTTGTGAAGATACATCGTCTATATTTATTTCAGAAGCAGGCAGGGTATATGTAACGTTCTCTGTTTTTATTTCCAATACTGCTTCTTTTGCCTCCATATTTTTTACGGTTTGTCCATTCAAGACTCCTACTACTACATCGGAATTATTGTTTACAGGTATTACTACTGTCGCGTTGTTTCCTTCTGTACTAAGCTTCTCATCTATTTTCTTATCATCTACTGTTATTGTTGTTACTGTTTTATCTTCTATTGTTGTTGTATTTGTTGTTCCCGCATTTTGTTCCTGTCCGTTTACTATTACTACTGTGTTTGTCTCTGTAGTCGGAGGAGTAGTAATTATTGGGCTGTTGGAGTGATTGCTTGCTGGGGCAGGTAAGTTTACTACTGCACTTGTTACCTGTGTTAGCCCAGTTGTATCAAATGCTAGTTGTGCTCCTGTTACTGCCGCCGTATTGGTTACTCCTAATCCGCTGAAGGTTGCTACCCCCGAGCTTGCTGTGGTTGTCAAAGTTCCTGTAAGTGTCCAGATTCCTAAATCCTTCTTGGATACCGTTATTACAGTTGTACTATCATTTGCACAGATATTTCCGTACTGATCCTCCAATGCCACTTTAGGCTGTTGTGCAAATTGTCCCCCATTAGTTGCTGGTGCTGTAATGTTTTGGGTTACTTCCATCTTTGCAACTGCTCCTATTGTTATTGTCTGGGACACTGTCGAGTTGTTGTATCCTGTTGCCGCTATTACTACATTTCCTGTTGCAGGTGTCTGCAGAACGGCATTTCCTCCACTCGGTTTCAACGTTACTTTTCCGCTGGCAACTACATAGTCGGTTGTTGCTGTTAATGCTGACCCATTGAAGCTTACACTTGTTATTGCTGCTTCAAAATCTGCGTCTGCTATAAACGTTACTTCTATATTATTATCTACATTGTTTGCTGTCGTGTCTGCTGTTAATGCTACAGCTGCCTTTAACGGTATTGTAAATGGGTTGCTGTCTACTGTTTCTGTACTTGTGAATGTGATTTTCCCTGTACCTACTGTTGTAAGTGTACATGTCAAATCATCGAAGGTTGCCACTCCTGCTATTGCCGCTTTAGTGGTTGTTCCATCAATTGTCCATGTTCCTGTACCTCCTGCAGCTGTTGCTACTACGTTTGCTGTTGCTGATGGTCCATTTGTACAGGTGTTGCCGTATTGGTCTTTTAGGGTGACTATCGGCTGGGTCGCAAATTCGTCTCCACTTGCTGTTCCTGCCGCTGGCTGCTGACTTACTACAAGAGTGTCTACTACTCCTGCTGTTATGGTTTGTGCTATGGTTGAATTATTGTATCCTGTCGCTGTGATAACTACATTTCCTGTTGCTGGTGTTTGGAGATATGCATTATCATTATTGCTTGGATTTAACGTTACCTTATTGTTGTTTACTGTATCTACTGTATACTGATTTGATGTCAGTGCATGTCCGTTAAAGCTTACTCCTGTTATTGCTCCTGCAAATCCTGCATTTACTCCAAATCCTATTACTATAGGATTATCTACATTATTGTCTGATTCATCTGCTGTCAGTGCTTTTCCAGCTACATTTGAAACAGTGATTGTAAATGATTTTTCATAGAAATCCCCCAGATTGTCTGTTGTTTTTATGCGCACACTGTAACTTCCTGTAGCAAGTACTCCATTTGTCCTAAGAGAATTGCCGGATATATTGAAGCTACCGTTATCGGCAGCACCTGCCCCAGCTACCTTGGAATATAAGAATGAATCTCCCGCATCTGCATCGGTTGTACTTAATGTTCCAACTTCAACATTAGCGCCAGTACTTATGGCATTTATTGAATTAGCTGAAAGCGTTATGTTTGTCGGTATCGAATTTGTAACACTAATTGTGAATGCTTTGTCGAATGTTGCTGGTCCGCTGTCTGTTGTTCTCACGCGCACACTGTATGTTCCTATAGCAAGCGCTCCATTGGTTCTAAGCGAACTACCGGATATATTGAAGCTGCCGTTATCAGTATCACCGTCTCCGGCCACCAGAGTATATGTAAAGGAATCTCCCTCATCTGAATCCGTAGTGCTTAACGTTCCTACAGCTGAATTGATACCGGTATTGGCAGCCGCGATCGAAGCGGATGAGAGAGCCATATTTGTCGGGGCATTATTACTGCTATTGACGGTTATAGTTACATTATAATTATCTTCCGCGCTTGTTTCTTCATTACCAAGTAATACTGTAAATGTATATGTACCTGACGTAGGTGCATAAAAATAATAATCTTTATAGTTAATTAAATATAATCCATTCCACTCACCATAATTTGTACTGGCTTCTGGAGTACCAATAAATGGTCCAGCTTCTGAATAAGCTATATCTCCATTGACAAGAGTGTCAGAGATAGGCCTTGTGAACCCTATATTAATATAATCTCCGCCGCTAGCCACTTCACTGCCAAAAATATCTTCAGCGGTAATATGACAGCGTGCACCTGCTATTGCTTGACAGCGTGTACCTTCTGTTGCTTCATAAGGTAATGTTACTGTATGAATTGTAGCAGCATTTACCTGTTTCATCATCAATGGCAGCAAGCAAGCCACTATTGCCACCGTTAAAACCATTCCCCTCAATTTCTTATAAATACTTTTAGACATTTGCATCCCCCTTAATTTTAATAACTGTATAATACGAACTATTTTAAACAATAAACAGTTCTGCAGAAGGGCACATCGTTCCCTCTTCTTGTAATCATATTTTTAAAAAAATCGTTTTGAGAAATCCGACTGGTGTATCGATTTGAAATAATCCCCAGTTATGCTGAACAGCCTTTTAAAGACGTATTTATGAAATGACTCTTATTATGTCCTAGCTAATTATATTGTTTTTGTTTTTTGCTGTCAATTCATTATATAAAAAGAAATATATTGTCGCAACGGGATAGAAAGGAGTGGCGGATTTTATATATACCATATCATGCTTTCCCCACGAAAGTTAAATAAAGCAGTACTATATTTAAGCTAATAATCATCCCTGTTATAATCCACCCGATCACATTAGTAACCTTCTTATTCACGAATTCCCCCATTAACTCCTTCCTGCCAGTTATAATCAGCATCGGTATAATCGCCATAGGCAGTACAAAGCTAAGTACAACCTGGCTAAACAATAGCGCCGTCATCGGATTAATCCCTAATACAATAATCAACATTCCTGGAACCATTGTAACAATTCTAGTCAAATTATCTGAAATATTAAGTCCCACAAACCCCTGCATAATAGTCTGGCCCGCCATTGTTCCAACCGCTGATGAAGACAAACCCGAAGCCAATAATGCAATTCCAAAAGCGCCGCTTGAAAGTGCTCCTAATAATGGTGATAAAGACCCATGTGCCTGTTCGATTGTATTAACCACAACACCATTCCTGAAAAATACTGCAGCTGAAACAATAACCATTGCCGCATTGACAACAAATGAAATATTCATCGCTATAGCAATATCTATCTTTTCCATGCGCAAATGCTTTTTCTTGCCTTCTATATCTGGGTCGCCATTCCTGCATTGTACAAGCTGTGAATGCAAATAAATTACATGCGGCATTACTGTAGCTCCGAGCATTCCAACCGCTATAAGTACTGCTTCGCCATTAGGAAGTGAAGGTATTAACATATGTAATCCTGCACTGGACCAATCAGGCTTGGCAAGAAATAGTTCTATAGTATACGATATAGCAATAACTGCAACTAAGATGGCTATAATTATCTCAACTATCCGTTGTCCATATTTTTCTGCATATACGATAAAAAATGTCAGTAATACTGTTATCAAGCCAGCATAGGCCATCGGAATATGGAATAATAAGTACAATCCTAATGTCCCTCCTAAAAATTCAGCCAAATCAGTTGCCATCGCTGCTAATTCTGCAATTATTAGGAAAAGCCAGTTGGTCTTGCGCGAAAATACTTTCCCGCACATTTGTGGAAGATTCTGCCCTGTGGCAATGCCAAGCTTTGCAGAAAGAGATTGGAGAAAGATAGCCATAAGATTGCTCCATAAGATAACCCAAAGGAGGCTATAATTGAATTTTGAACCGCCACTGATATTTGTTGCAAAATTACCAGGGTCTATATATGCGACACTAACTATAAAAGCCGGACCAAGATATTTTAAAAGATGTTTTAGCCTTTCATTTATAATACTTTTAATTAATTTATCGAAAAGAGAGTCATCTCTTATATTTCTTAACTTTACCGTATTGTCACCAGTCAAAAAGCCCACCTCATCCCATACTGCCCTATAAAACATCTAAGAAATTTAGACATATCTAAAAATGTTTATCTACTCAACAATATGTTCCCGAGTGAAAATGTGTTACTCAAATAGACATAAAAAATGTGGCTTAACCACATTTTTTATGTCTATCTTATTGCCGATTAACTATTTTTCATTTGAGAATTTTAGGAAGTCAGCTTTAACTTGCGGCTTAACCTTAAAATACTTGTTTATAAATTCTAATCTCTTTAAAGTATCAATTGAAACATTGTGCTCCATAAGTTCTGTTTCAACAAGCAAGTTATTTTCTACGCCAATATTCTTTAAAAATTTTTCTATAATTTCATGTCTTTCCAACAAAAACTTCCCAATTTCCTTACCCTTTTCAGTTAACATTATTATTCCGTATCTTTCATATTGAATCAATCCAATAACTGCGAGCTTTTGCACCATTTTTGTAACCGAAGACGCTTTAACATTTAACAGCCCAGAAACTGCACTTATACGTACATATCCTGTATTTAAGCTGTTTCTGTATATCATCTCCATATAATCTTCCATGGCTGATGTCAGAACATTTCTGTCCTGTTCCAGCATCTGATATCCCCGAACAGTATGAAATTCTTGTTTTTCAGCCATATCTATCACCCTTTTCATAGGCTATATATTAAAATTATATTCTTAACCATAATAAAATATTAGACCTGCGAAACATTTTTTCATATCATAGTTAAATACTTTATTTTATTAAATAATAAATATATATTCTAATCAAAAAAATATCTGTTATTATACTACTAAAGAATAAAAATAATTATCTAATTATAAATTTTAAGGAGATTTATATGGTGAATTTTATATGTCTTGCATTAATTGGCATGGTTGCCGGAATCCTTAGCGGCTTGTTCGGTATAGGAGGAGGAATTATTATTATACCGGCTCTCTTATTTATTATGAACTTTTCACAGCTTAAAGCACAAGGAACATCACTCGCAGTTCTGCTCCCTCCAGTCGGCTTATTAGCATTTCTTGAATACTATAAAAAAGGCAATGTAGATATTTTCGCCGGTATAGTTATTTGTGCTTTTTTATTTATAGGTGCAAAATTCGGAGCACAAATTGCCAGTCATCTTCCAGTTGATTTATTAAGAAAATTCTTTGCAGTTTTTATTATTATTATTGGATTCCGTATGCTTTTAATCAAATAAAGTAAAATACTAAATTTTAAAAATATTATTTAGTTTAAAATGTTGACTTTTATATACAACCTCCTTATACTAATGATGGCATTAAATCCCAAATATATATATGCAGAGATGAGTTTTATGAATAGTGATACAATTAAAAACAGCTATAAATATATAGTATCAGGAGATTCTATTTCCAAGGGCGTAATTTATGATGAAGTAAAGAAAAAATACACTGTATTAGAAGAGAATTACGTATCATTACTTCAAAGTAAGCTTAAAGGTATTATTTGTAATACAGCAAAATTCGGAAACACTCTTCTTAAAGGAGCTAGCCGACTAAAAAATGATGTTTTAAATGAAGCCCCTGATATTGTCCTTATAGAATATGGTGGAAATGATTGTGATTTCTACTGGGACGAAATTGCTAAAAATCCCGAAGCAATACATAATCCCAAAACAGATTTTAATGTTTTTGAAAATATGCTCAAAGATACAATAAATTTTCTAAAAAACAGTAAAGTAATACCTGTGTTACTGACTCTTCCTCCTCTAAACGCAGAAAGATACTTACATTGGATTAGTAAAAACAATCCATTAGCTGAAATTAATATTCTCAAATGGCTTGGAAGTGTTACCAAGATTTATTGGTGGCAGGAAAGATACAACTCTACAATCATTAAGGTTGCAGAGGAAACACGTACAAAATGGATTGATATTCGGGGAGCATTTCTACAATATCCTGATTTTTCGAATTTTCTTTGCATTGACGGAATACATCCAAATAAAAACGGCCATGAAATAATTGCAAATGCTGTACTAAACTTTATTAAATCAGGTTATAACTATTTGTTGATAGATAATAACGATTTGGTACACAATAATTAAAAGCCTGCCAATATTAGCAAGCTTTTGGTGGAGCTAAAGAGATTCGAACTCTCGACTTCCACAATGCCATTGTGGCACTCTACCATCTGAGTTATAGCCCCATTCTCATAAGTAATAATACCATATGACAAACGTACTTTCTACAATTAAATAAAAAAATAAAGGCTGATTTTCAGCCTTTATTTTTTAATGCATTTTATGATTTATACATATTAATCAATGAATTAAGTTTCTCCGCATTACTATCCATCTTATATGAGATATTATTTAGCTCTTCTGCTATTACATTTATGCTTTTATTGCTTTCAGCAATAGTATAAGCCTCTTGCGTAGAACTGCTAATATTAGCCACAGTTTCTTCTATCGCCTTGTTTATTTCACCCATCGAATTGGATACCAAATCAACATTTGTCCTTATTCCTGTCGCAAGAGAATTAATAAGGTCGCTGTCATTCCTATATTCTTTACTCAGATTCATCATCACTCCATAATCATCCATAACATTTTTCTCAATATAATTCAGCATCTTATCTGAGCTATCAATAAGTTCTGCTGTTGCCAAATGGACTTCATTAGTAAAATTCTGAATTTCTTTAACTGTATTAGATGAGCTTTCTGCCATTTTCATTACTTCCTCAGCAACAACTGCAAACCCTCTTCCTTGTTCCCCTGCTCTAGCCGCCTCTATAGCTGCATTCAGCGCAAGTAAATTTGTCTGTTCAGCAATCCGCGCAATTATATCAACCATCTCAGTTATATGCTCTACCACTTTTACTTTGCTAATAGCTTGAGCAACTTGACTTCCTATATCTTTTGTCATCTTAGTTGAGTTTGAAATAGATTTTTCAACATCACTTTGTATCTTTACAGCTTTACCTTCAATCTGTTTTGCCTTATCAGCTATATCTCCAGCTTCTTTTGCAAGTTCTTGTAAAGAACTGCCTATCTCTTCCCCTGATGCATTCACCTCTTGAGCTGCTGATGACACAGATTCCATTTTGTCAGAAATAGTTGATGAGGCCTGGGATACTGATTTCAGAATATCATTCAGATGTTTTTCATTTTTCATAAGATTGCTGCTGGTTTCAGATACCTCACTTGATGCTTTTGCAATTTCAGCTAATGTATGTGAAAGTTCTTCCCCAGTCTTTATTGCTTGCTGTTCTTTTTCTTTAGAAACTTGAACTGCAGCCAAAGCCTCCCGTTCTTTATTAACGCTTTTAGTTATTGCCTCATCTACCCACTTTGCTGCCAGCCAAGCTATTGTAGAAATTTGAAAAAAGACAACAATTCTAATTAGAGCTACACCAAAGAATCTATCACTGGGAAGATACGGAGGTTTGATTACAAATGTAAAAAACATAATTGATATAAAAGTAAGGATTGAAGCAAAAATTACAGTATCTTTCCTTAAGTATAAAAGACTTATTACTATAATAGAATAAAATATTGTAAACAGATTTGGATTTTCCCGCAAATAATAAGCAAATGCCCAAAATACTATAAGATTGACAATTAATGTTATATAAGCCATAGCAATATGCTTAAGCTTTACTGAATATATGTAGGAAAACACTAGTAGAACTCCAGCACTTGCACATACAATCAAAGCATTATTCGTTACTATGTTTGAGCCCTCATATTTTGCAAAAACCATAGCTAAATAAGCAATGATATAAATAGAAATTATTCCGATATTTGCCCATTTTAAACTTCTTGCAAATGTTTGCTGACGATAATCCTGATATTCCATCTCATACCTCCCGAAATTTTTATCTCTCTACTCGTACACAAATAAATAAAACAAAAAGTTATCTTAGGATAAAGTATTAGTGTACTCTTTCTAATAATTCTAAAGACTAAGCTTACTCATTAAATTAAAATATTTATTTGTTAAAACTAAATTGAAACTTTTTGTAGGTTTATGAAAGAATTGGTTAATTCCCAGATTTTTTAGCACAAATTTTGCACTGATTATATTATAAATACTAGTCTATTACTAAATTTATACTAACATACAAAAATTCCATATTCAATATGTATTTATATAATTTTACATTTTATCCTTTTAATATCCCTATTTTTTATTTTTATATAAAAGTAAAAAAGCGGCTGTACGCCGCTTTTTAATATCTTAAGACAGGTTAGGCATTTGATTTTTAGAGCCTCAGATAGGAATCTTCCTGTCTATAGAATTTTAACTTCTATAGACAGAATTTCGATATTTTTCTTAAATTTCCTTCTTATTATATAAAATAGTTCCAGGGTCCTATACATTAAGTTTAGCCTTGATTTTCAAGGCTTCCGAGTTTTCTTGAAGTAAATGTTTAACATTATTGTCGAAAAATTCTTGTACTTGAGCAGGTGCTCTTCCGACATAATTCGATGGTTCAAGAACTTTAAGAAGTTCTTCATAATCCATACCAAAACTTTTATTATCTGAAATTCTTTTTAAAAGATCATTTTCAAGTCCTTCTTCTTTAACACGTCTTCCTGCTTCCATTGAAAGCACACGAATCTTTTCATGCAATTCTTGTCTGTCTCCGCCTCTTTTTACCGCTTCCATCAAGATATTTTCTGTTGCCATGAATGGCAGTTCATTTAAAACATGCTGTTTGATTACTTTTTCATATACAACCAATCCAGATGTAACATTTAAATAGATATTCAAAATTGCATCTATTGTAAGAAATCCTTCAGATATAACAATCCTTTTATTTGCGGAATCATCAAGTGTTCTCTCAAACCACTGTGTTCCAGCAGTCATTGCAGGATTTAACATATTAACAATAACATATCTTGCAAGCGAGCCCATTCTTTCGCTTCTCATAGGATTTCTTTTATATGCCATTGCCGAAGAACCAATCTGTTTTTCTTCAAATGGTTCTTCAATTTCTTTCATGTTTTGCAAAAGCCTTATATCATTGCTGAATTTATAAGCACTTTGAGCTATTGATGAAATTAGGTTGAATACTCTTGAATCAAGCTTCCTTGGATATGTTTGTCCGCTAACATCAAAGGTTTGTGCAAAACCCATTTTAGCCGCTATCATCTGTTCTGCTTTCTTAACCTTTTCATGATCGCCATTAAATAATGCAAGGAAACTTGCCTGAGTTCCAGTTGTCCCTTTAGAACCAAGCATTTTCATATTGCCAAGTACAAAATTTATATCTTCTAAATCCATTATCAAATCCTGCATCCACAAGGTTGCTCTTTTACCTACTGTTGTAAGCTGTGCAGGTTGTAGATGAGTAAACCCAAGAGTAGGTAAATCCTTATACTTCACAGCGAAATTTGATAAATTTGCGATTATTCCAATGATTTTATTTCTAACCAAGTTCAAAGCTTCTGCCATAATAATTATATCTGTATTATCCCCGACATAGCATGATGTCGCTCCAAGGTGAATAATCGGCCTAGCCTTGGGACACTGCTCTCCATAAGCATGGATATGTGCCATAACATCATGTCTGAATTCCTTCTCTTTTTGTTCAGCAACATCATAATTTATATTATCAGCAAAATCCCGCATTTCTTGGATTTGTTCATCTGTAATATCTAATCCTAGTTCTTTTTCAGCTTCTGCTAAGGCTATCCATAATTTTCTCCAAGTTTTAAATTTTTTATCTGGAGAAAACAGCTCAAGCATTTCAGTGCTTGCATATCTTGAATTTAGTGGACTTTCATAAGTATTTCTCATTATGAATTATCATTCCTTTCATTTCTGCTAAGATATTAAAATTATTATTTATTTAAAAGAGAGAGACTAAAGATGACTTAACCTTTTCATCCTCACTCCCCCTCTTTTAAAAAGAGGGAGTTAAAAAACTATTTTAGTTCATTGATAAACTTTTCAATTCTATTTAAGCCTTCTGTTATATTTTGCATCGAGGTTGCATACGATAACCTTACATAGCCTTTGATTCCAAATCCCGTACTAGGCACAACCGTAACTTCCGCTTTTTCTAAAAGCAATTTAGCAAAATCATTTTCATCATTTATAATACTGCCATTAAATGACTTGCCAATCAGTTTCCGCATATTCATCATTACATAAAATGCACCTTGCGGCTTAATGCAGGATATACCGTTGATAGAATTAATCCTATCAACCATAAAATCTCTACGCTTTTGATATTCACATCTCATTTTTTCAATTTCATCTTCCGAGCCGTCAAGTGCTGAAACTGAAGCCCATTGTGCAATAGTATTAGGATTGGACGTAGTGTGGCTTTGAAGATTTGACATTATCTGTGCAATCTTTAGACTTGAGGCCGTATAACCAATTCTCCAGCCTGTCATAGCAAATGCTTTAGACATTCCGTTGACTAATATTGTTTGCTCCTTGATTTTATCACCCAACGATGCAATGCTTGTATGCGCTAAACCGTCATATATCAGCTTTTCATAAATTTCATCCGAAATGACAATTAAATCTTGTTCAACAATAATTTTTGCAATCTCCAGCAATTCTTCTTTTGAATAGACCATACCAGTAGGGTTACTTGGACTATTTAAAACAAGAACTTTACTGCGCTCTGTTATTTTGCTCATCAATAAGTCAGGTGTAATTTTGAAACCATTATCTTCGGTTGTTTCAAGATAAACAGTCTTTCCGCCAGGAATCCTTATCATCTCAGGATAACTTAACCAAAACGGAGCTGGAAGTATTACCTCGTCACCCGGATTTAACAAAGCCAAAAATGCATTAAAGAGTGAATGTTTTGCACCATTGCTGACAACAATTTGCGCCGGACTATATTCAAGCCCGTTGTCTCTTCTCAGCTTTTCACAAATAGCTGTTTTTATGCCAGGCATTCCAGAAGCAGCTGTATATGTTGTTTTATTATTATCAATGGCTTTTTTGCCTGCATCCTTAATATGTTCTGGAGTATTGAAATCTGGTTCTCCTGCTCCAAAACCTATTACATTTTTACCTTCTTCCTTCATTTTCTTTGCTATCGCGTCTATTGCAAGTGTTGCAGATGGACTTATCTCTTGTACTATTTTTGAAAATTCCTTCATTCCAAAAACCTCCCTGCATAATATTACTGCGCAGATATATTTTACATTATGAAGAAATTTTTATCTATAAAAAATCAAAAAAATACAAAAGCTATAGCGCTCTTGTATTTTAAATTTATTTAATATTATTTACTGCTTTTTCTACTAAGTTTATCATGTTCTCAACGTCTTCAATGTAAACAGTTTCAACAGGACTGTGCAGATATCGGCAAGGAATAGCTAGAGATGCAGTCGGAATTCCTTCTCTTGAAAGCGATATTGCACCCGCGTCAGTGCCGCCAACATTTGAAACTTTCAATTGATATGGAATCCCCGCTCGTTCAGCTGTATCAATAATCAAATCTTTCATTCTTGGATTTACAATTGATGCATTATCCATTATTTTTAGTATTGGTCCTCCGCCGCATTTTATAGGCGAAGGATTTGCCTTTGGCGTATCACCTGGAGCAGTTACATCAAGAACAATTGCAAACTCGGCATTAACATTATAACCGGCTGTTTTAGCCCCTCTTAATCCAAGTTCCTCCTGCGTTGTGAATGTATAAATAATTTCATTTTTACTTTCTTTTAATCTTTTCGACAGTTCTATAAGGATTGCACATCCACATCTATCATCTAGCGCTTTAGATACAATTCTGCTTCCTTCCTGTATAAAAGTTCCAATGAATGCAGCCGCATCTCCTACTTTAACCTTATTTAATGCTTCATCTGAACTCTTTGCTCCAATATCGATATATAGATTTGAAAGTTTGATATCTTTTATTTCTTTAATTTCTTCTTCATACCCAATTACTCCAATAGTACCATTTTCAAATACAACCTTTTGATAAAGTGAATAAAAATGATTTATTCCGCCTAATGCAGAAAATCTCAAAAATCCATTTTCCTCTATATGGGTTACAATAATTCCTACCTCATCCATATGTGCAGCTAGCATTACCCTTTTTTCTGTACCATTTTTAATACACATGAGATTCCCCATTGAGTCTTCTTTTATTTCATCAACATTTGGAGCAATAATTTCTGATATAATCTTTGAAATCGGCATTTCATTTCCTGATGTACCATTTGCCATTGTTAGTTTCTTAATTAACTCTATCATTTCAACCTCCAATTATTGAGTAATTTATTTCATTTAATACAGCTTTGATTAGTTTTGTAGTTTCTGAATAATCATATAAACTCATTATAGAATTTGGCGAATGAATATATCTGCAAGGAATTGAGATAACTACTGTAGGGATACCGCCCTCCGAGAACTGTATTGAATCTGAGTCATTGCCCCCATATATGCCTTCTTTAATTTGATATTTTATATCATATTTTCTTGCAGTATCTAATACAAAATCAAAAAGCTTTTTACTTGCGATTGTACTTTTATCTATTTTTGATATTACAGGTCCATTATTAAATTTTGCAGCCATGTTTCGTTCTTCTGTACCAGGTACATCTGAACAACTTGTTCCCTCTATAATAATCGCGCAATCCGGTTTGAGCCTTCTAACAGCCGGGCCAGAACCTCTTGCTCCTATTTCCTCCTGGGCTGAAAAACAAGCCTGTAGATTTACGTTATAACTTTCTTTTAGAATATCAATAATTAAATTGCATCCAACTCTATTATCAAAAGCTTTAGATTTTATGCACTTGTTCTCCATTTCAACAAAATCACTATCAAAATATGCATAGTCACCGACTTCTACTAATTTCTCCGCTTCCTCTTTACTGTTACAGCCAATATCAATATATAGTGCCTTTGCTTTTAAAGGCTGTTTTTTTTCATCATCTTCGATTAAATGAACAGGTTTAGTTCCAATAACTCCGGGAACACGTTTAGACCCAATATAGAATCTTTTGGACGCAAGGACTCTTTCATCAATTGAACCAATAGTTTTAAATTTTAAACTTCCGTTATCATTAATCATGGTTATCATTAGTCCAACTTCATCCATATGCGCTGTTACTAAAACTTTTATTGACTCTGCTTCAATATTTTTAGTAACCAGCAGATTTCCTATATTGTCCGTAAAAGTTTCAAGAGCATCATTATTAAGTTCAGACTTTATGATTTTTCTTATATCAGATTCATCTCCTGATATACCTTTTGCAAGGGTTAAATCTTTTAACAGCATATCAGTTCCTCCAATCTATCCTGGATATTGAGTATAAATCCTGAAATAAGCTTAGCTGTATTTTCAGCATCGTCTATATTAATTGTTTCTACTGTAGTATGCATATATCTCAAAGGTATAGAAATTAATATAACAGGGACTCCTGTTCCTGAGACTTGTATTGCCCATGCTTCGGTTCCTGTATTACCCGGTTCAACATCAATCTGTATGGGGATATTATTAATATTTGCAAATTTAATTAACTCTTTTGACAAATTTCTATGTAAGGTTGGTCCGATTGCTATCGCTGGCCCCTTACCCAAAATGAATGTCTCATCTTTTTCTAGTCCAGGCATATCACCAAAGCCTGCATCTACTACTATTGCTAAATCAGGTTGTATTGAAAAAGAATTTACTTTTGCACCTCTTAATCCAACTTCTTCTTGTGTTGTAACATTACAAGACACTTCTACATTTAAGGATTCTTTATTCAAGTTCTTCATAACCTGTAGTATGGCTGCAACACCCGCCCTATTATCTAAGGATTTTGAAGAAACAATATTATTTCGCAGTTCGGTCCATTTCCCCTTAAATGTTATATAATCGCCAATCCTGATAATTTCTTTAGCTTGTTCATTCGTCATTGCAATATCTATATAAAGTCGGTCTATTTTTATTTCCTTATCTTCTGAATCAGTTTGAAGGTGAGGCGGTTTTGCCCCTATCACGCCTAGAATATCTTTCTTGCCATGAATAATAACCTCTTGAGATAGAAGTATTCTAGAATCAATACCTCCAACCGGTATAAACTTTATAAAGCCATTCTTATCAATATCTGTTACCATTAATGCAATTTCATCCATATGGGCATAAAGCGCAATTTTTTTAGGGTTATTCATTTTAGACTTTTTTATCCCGCAGAAATTATTAAAGCTGTCAATATTAATTGAATCAAGGTATTCTGAAAATGTATTTGAAATGTAACGGGCTAAAGCTTCTTCATTACCCGGCGGCGCATTAAAAAGAGATAAATCCCGTAAAGTATCTTTCAAGAATGATTACTCCTTTCAAGGTTGTGATTGCATGAATAATTATATACATTTTAACTATTAACTGTAAACAGCCAACTAGACTATTATTAAATTAATCTGGAAGCTGTCTTATATAATCTTGATTCGAGAGGTTGTCGGTCTTTTCGACATTTCCCTGCCTGTCTACTTCATTTGTATAAAACTCTTTATAGTCCTTATATCCTCCCATGTCCTGAGGAGTAGATGCCGAACCATATTTCATTAAATCATTCAAATAATCTAGGCCTTCATATTCATCATCCTCCTGTTTGTTTAAATATTTTTTCCCAAAAGGAGAACCCATAACCTCTTCTTCAACAGGTCTTGCCTTTTTAACATTTTCCTTTTCGTTATTGTTTTCATTTTCACAGTCAATGCATAATCTCACATATGGCCTGACTTCCAATCTCTCTTTTGATATTTCATTTCTACACTTTTCACATATTCCGAAAATATCATTATCAATTTTTTTAATTGCTCTTTCTATTTCTTTAATCTGATTCACTTCATTAGCCTTTAAGTTTAGATTCATTCCAAGAATAAAGACTTCTGTTCCAAGTTCTGCAGGGTGATTGTCATAAGAAGACAATTCAGTCGGATTAAGTTGACTCATATCGCCGCTGCCGTTATCCTTCATTTTATCTATAGTTTCATTAAACTTATCTTTTTCCCTAAACAGTAGGTTCCTAAAGTAATCTTTTTCTTCTTTATTCATATCTTCAAATCCTTTCGATTTAAATATTAAAAATCTTTATAATCTAAAATCATAAAATATAGTTTTTACTTCATATTTTCCTGTACAATCTTTACTAACTGTGCAATAAATTGTCCTATTAAAGGAAGGTTTAAACTAACCATTGATTTTAGCAAATAAATGACAAGTGCCCCTAGAATAGTAAACCCTACTGCCATACCCACCCCGGATGCTATTCCTCTAACAAAATTTATCCATAATACCTTCATTGGTTTACGCAAAAATTCCTGATATTCACATATCATTGATTCATTCATTTTTTTCAACTTATTATTTTCATTACTATCTTCCATATAATATACTTTCCTACAAAATTAAAAATCTCGGTCTTATTCTAACCGAGATTTTACAAAATATAATATTAATTATTTTCTAAATAATCTTTTCATCTGAGACAGCAACCTGATTTCTACCTGCATTCTTCGCTTTATAAAGAGCCCTGTCCGCAGCTTTAATAATATTTTCTTCACTATATGCATTTAAAGGATAGTTTGCAACTCCAAAACTAACTGTAACCGATAAACTTAATTCCCTGGCTCTAACTGGTGTTTCCTCAATCTTCTTTCTTAACATTTCGCAAGTTTCTTGAGCTCTTTCTATATCCATGTTAGGGAATATAATAACAAATTCTTCTCCGCCATATCTAGCAATAATATCTGACCTTCTGATTGAGTTTTTAACAACGGAAGTAATAGTTTTAAGTACCTTGTCACCAATCAAATGTGAGTAATTATCATTAAACTTCTTAAAATGGTCTATATCAAATATTACGAAGGATAACGGATAATCATTTTCATGTGCAATTTTAAGCTCTTTAGAAAACTTCTCCTGAAAATACAGTCTGTTATAAATCCCCGTAAGAGCATCTGTAGTTGCTAACTCTTTCATTTTTTTATACAGTTCAAGATTTTCAATTGAACTTGATAATTGGTGTCCAATCAATGTAATCAACTTTCTTGTCTGCTCGTCATATTTATTAAATTCCAAACTTTCCAACAGCATTATTCCATATTTCTTTTTTGTTGTACTTATTGGCATACATACAAAAGATTTTACTCCTCTGCCTCTAATAAATTCAAAATCATCATTATCAACAAAATTTACTACATACAAGCTGCCATTTTCGATAATATCAAATATAACATCATTGTTAATATTTTTAGAAAGTATTTCAAGGTTTTCTTCATCTTCAATATTTGTTTTTTCAATTTCCAGAGAACCCCTCTTAGATTCAAATAGAAAGATTGAAGAATTATCCGCACCAACAACTTCTATTATTGTTTCATTAATATACTTAAGCAATCCCCCAATATCATATATGGAATTTATTACACTGCTAATGTTATACAATTCATAATATTTTTCTAGAATAACTTTGAACTCTTGATTCTCAGTTTCAAGCTCATTTAATTTTGATTTAATCTTTTCAGATTTTTCATCCATTACTTTAATCAGCTTTTGAGCATCATCCCTCTGGGTGGTTAAACTTTCAATCTCCGAGCTGCTTTTTTGGGATTCATCATATTTTTCTGTTGCAATCTTAGATACAACTGCCCAAACTGCAAATCCAGCTATAATTATAAAAGTAAAAGTAATTACATCCTGGAATTTATCAATAGCTCTATTTCCTGCAAATCCAACAAAGACGAACTCCATGATTACTGAAATGTAGGCAATATGCAGCCCTTTTTTTGATCCTTCAAGCAGAGTACACATAGTTATTGAACCGAGTATAAATATTGCTGTCCATGAGCCTAAATTCAAATAAAAAAAACCAAAGCAAATTAAAAATATTTCAATCGCTCTAGTTCTCAGATAAAAATAATCTAAGTTATATACTCCTGTATCTATAAGATATTTCTTTAAGTAATTAATTAATGTAAATGCAGATAGAAAAATTATATCACTAAAAAAGTCAATATCATTCAGGCTCATAAATGCGTCTTTTATGAGAATATAAACTAGAAGAATACCTAGAAAAATCCAGTTATACTTGATAAAATATCTTTCTGTTTGAGAACTCTGCATTCTGGTATCCTACCTTTAATTATTTTCCCAGATTACTTCTATATTATCTCCATGTTTAATTTTATCAGTGTAAGCAGCAGGTTTCCCATTAAGCTTAAGCTGAACAGCACCAGTTCTAAGTTGTTTAGTATCGAACTCAAAACTATTGAATATATCTACAAAATAATAATCGCTCTTACTTCCACCAAGGGTTAACTTTTTACCATTTACCGATACTTTAATAGCTTCACCATTCTTCGTACTATTTAAAATATCCTCTGTGTCCATTGAGTCTTCTGCTTTGTCATCTCCAGCATCAACCTTAACGTAGCTGTCTGAATAACTTAAAATATCCGGAGTTTCTACTTTATTCATGCTGTCTGCAGCTGAATGCAAATTATCTATTGAACTATTATTACGTTTTGACTTTGCCTTATAATCGCTAAATTCTATAATATCCCCATCTTTTAGCATATAGGTGCTTCCAACCATTGTACCATTAATTATTGATGTGCCGTTTTTAATATCTATACCTACTGAGTCAGCAAAATCTTCTACCGTTTTTATATCTTTAATACTTACCTTATCACCATCTCTAATAGTCGCGTCCTCGCTCATTGCTTTTCCATTAATAGTAATAGTTGGTGTTACATCAATCTTAAGATTATTATAGGTAACTATTTTCTGTCCAACATGCACTAAATCTGATAGGGATAACTTTGCAGAAATACCATCAACAGCAGGAATTATATCAATATTATCTCCCGGCTTTAAAGGTGTTTCCATATTAGCAGGTTGTCCGTTAACTTTTATTTCTGCAGGTTTTCCATGCTCTCCACGAATTATTTTCTTCTCACCGTTAATTTCATAAGATATGCTTCTTCCTGTTCTTCCAATTAAATGTTTTGGATCAAATCCATCCAAAATTAATGCATCAGCAACATTCAGTTTCTTCGAGTTAAATAACCTAATCTTCTTTTGGTTGAGAGTAACGCTTAAGAAGTCTGACTCCATAGACTGCATTGCATTTACGGCTATTCCCAATGGAGTAATAGCTTCTGGCCCTGCAAGCTTCTTCCCGGTGAATTTTACTGATTGGATAAAATCACGGCCTCTTACAACAACCCTGTCATGCGGAAGGCCCAGCTTATCTGCTATTACATCGGTAAGCCCATGAATTTGGCTTCCTCCTCCTACGCAGAATACAGCATTAGGTGCTTTCTTGTTATATTCCAAAATTCTATCAGCAATTGTTTCTCCAAGAACTACAACACTCTCATATATTGATTTGCGAATTTCCTTTTTATCAACTGTACGAGGGGTTCCAAGTACATCAATAAAATCGACACTCTTTTGGCTGTCATCATTTAGAGTTAATTTAATGCTTTCAGCAGTATTAAAATCAACCAGGTATTGATGTGCAATCCTTTCTGTGATTTCATCTCCGGCAATAGGTGCCATTGAATACCCAATTACTGCACCGTCTTTAGTTATTGCAATATCTGAAGTTCCTGCGCCAATATCTACTAAAGCAAGATTTAATAGTCTTAAATTTGGAGGGATGCAAACATTTATTGCCGCAATTGGCTCCAACGTCAAATTGGTTACCTGCAATCCAACCCTATTCATAACAGTGTAAAGACTGTCTATTACAACATGAGGTAGAAAAGTTGCCAGCACCTCAACGCCCACCGTTTTGCCTTTATGTCCAAGTAATGAAGAAATTACATATCCATTAAGATAATATGAAATTACGCTATAACCTACGCAATAGAACATTGTCTTTTCTGAATCTCGTTGTTCGGATTCAAGTTCAGCTTGCGCGTTTTGCACTCCTTCCAGTTCAATGCTAGAAATAATATCCTTTGCAATCTCCTTAGTTGAATCAAATGTTCTTTCCACCTTGACAGAATACGTTTTTAGAACACGCCCGGCTGCAGCGATTGCAACCTTTTTAAACTTTATTCCAGTTTTATTCTCTAACTTCTCTTTCACATTTGAAACTATATCTGCAACTAAACTGATATCATGAATTTGACCATCAAGCATTGCTCTATTTTTATGTTCTTCAATTTCGACTGCAAGCACTTTAAGTTTATCTTTATCTTGAATCCCAACAAGTCCAACAACTGTTCTTGTTCCAATATCTAGTGCAAATATCAAGTCTTCAGCTTTATAATTACTAATCTCACTATTCTTTCCCATATTCTCAGTCTTAACTTTTTTCTCAACAGCCATAACTGCACCTCCAAAAATTTCTACCATATATTTCGATTATTTATAAGTGAATATTACAACTTCACACATTATATCATTTTTTTATTGATTTGGTAAAGTCACAATAAACATTTATTTTACAATTTTTACATTCAGGTTTTCTTGACTTGCAAATCCTTCTTCCATGAGTAATAATCAAATGATGCATTTTTAACCACATATCCTTAGGAAGTAATTCAGCCAGCTGTTTTTCAGCTTGTTCAGGATTATTCGCTTTAGCAAATCCAATTCTGTTTGAAACCCTTAAAACATGAGTATCTACAGGTATTGCAGGAATTTTAAATGCCTCAATCAAAACTACATTCGCGCTTTTTCTTCCTACACCAGGAAGCTTTATCAATTCTTCAAACTTGTCCGGCACAATTCCTTTAAATTCGTTATTCAATATTCTACATGTATTGATAATATTCCTGCTTTTAGTCTTATATAAGCCGCATGATTTTATCATATCGACAAGCTTATTTTCACCCAATTTTAACATATCATCAGGAGTGTGTACATTTTTAAAAAGCTTCTCAGTTACCTGATTTACTCTCTTATCAGTACATTGTGCCGATAACATTACTGCAATCAGCAATTCAAAGTTTGTATTATAATTTAATCCCGATTTAGCATCGGGATATTCATTAAATAGTGTAGTATAAATACTTTCAATATTTTCAGGCTTCATTCCATCACCATTAATAATCGAAATAAGCAATTATTTATTGACCTTTAATATAGCTTTATTATATATATCAATATATTTTTCAGCAGACTTCTTCCATGAAAAATCCTGATCTAATGCACGAATAACCAGCTGTTTCCATTCATTAGGTTTTGTATTATAATACTTTACTGCTCTGTTTATGGTTTTAACAAGTTCCTTGGATGAATAATCCTTAAATGAAAATCCATTTCCATCATTTTTAAGTTCACAATCAACTATCGTATCAGCTAAACCTCCTGTTGCCCTGACAATCGGAATTGTTCCGTATCTCAAGCTGAAAATCTGTCCAAGCCCGCAAGGTTCAAACTTGGATGGCATTAAAAACATATCGCTGCCTGCATAGATTTTTTGAGCGAGAGCAGGATTGAACCCAATAAATACTCCTACATTCTTTGGATATTTCTTGGCATAATTCTTAAATAACGTTTCAAAATACTCGTCTCCAGAACCAAGAAGAACAAACTGCATATCATTCTTTAATATCTCTTCCATCGATTCTGAAATAAGGTCTAATCCTTTTTGGTTGACCAGTCTTGAAATCAATCCAATTAATGGAGCATTACTTTTTGGAAGCCCCATTTCCTTTTGTAATTCAGTTTTATTTATCTTTTTATTTTCTATCGAATTTTTATCATATTTCTTATATATTCTTGAATCTGCAGCAGGATTAAATTCCTCATAGCTTATACCGTTAACTATTCCATACAAATCTTTCGTTCTCTGCTTTAGAAGTCCTTCGAATCTTTCTCCGTATTCAGGAGTTTGAATCTCTTTTGCATAGGTTTCACTAACAGTATTGATAATATCAGCATAATTAAGCCCAGCCTTCATAAAGCTGAATGTCCCATAGAATTCTAATTTTTCAGGTATAAAATAAGTGTCGTCAAAGCCAAAGAGTTTGATTGTGTCCCCCGGATAGTTTCCTTGATACTGAAGGTTATGAACTGTAAATATTGAGGCAATTTTTGAATAAAATTCATCTTTTTTATATTTTTCTTTAAGCAGAGCACAAATAGGCCCAGACTGCCAATCGTTGCAGTGAATAACATCAGGTTTAAAATCAATAACCTTTAACATATCAAGTACAGCCTTGGCAAAAAATGCAAACCTCTCAGCCTCATCGAAATAACAATACATGTGTTCCCTATCAAAATACTGATAATTATCTGTGAAGTATACCTTAACAGATGCATCGTCAGTTATCATGGCATGTTCACGAATAATGCAGGCTTCTTTACGCCAATCCATAGTAATAGGAAAATCCGCTGTATATTTCAACTTTTCAGCAACTTTTTTATATCTTGGCATAACAATTCTAACATCATGACCTTTTTGAGCTAGAGCAACAGGAAGTGAACCGGAGATATCTGCCAATCCCCCAGTCTTTGCATAAGGAGAAACCTCAGCAGAAACAAAAAGAATCTTCAACTTGCTATTCAGCGGCATTACAATAGCCTCCTTTGTTGAATTGATTCTTACTAATTTACATTATTATGATTATACTTTAACAGAGGATTAATGCAAATTCAACAAAAAAAATACAAGGCTATACGCCTTGTATTTTCTATATAAATTAATTAACCTTTTTTCTTTGTATTAATAAAATTATCAATTATCTTATTTGCTTGAGCAAGCTCCATGTTTTGCTTCCTATAAGTAAGTGCAGCTTTAATCGAATTTGAGAATAAGAGTTGGTCAGTTTGAGTGATTGGTTTGAAATAATATCCGAATACATTATACTGTAATACTTCTTGAACAGTATCAACATCAGCCATTCCTGAATATACAATAACAGGTATTGATGCATATTCTTCGTGTTCTTTTAACCAATTAAGAAATTCAAAGCCGTCCATTACTGGCATCTGCAAGTCAAGTATAATTAAATCAACTGGCTTTGTTTCTAAAATATTTATTGCTTCTTGCCCGTTAAATGCAATTAGCGGATTATAATTAAAATCTTCGATACAGTACTTAACACTTATTTGGTGAATGAGGTTATCATCCGTAATTAGAATATTAAAAATCATTTCCATCACTCCGTAACTTTAATAAATTTATAATGCTACACTTCAAAAATTATCCTTATATATTAATTCTATAACATATTAATAAATCATGCAATTGTTTTATTAATATACAAAAAAATATATTTTTCTATATTATTCTTTTTCTGCTATATAAAGGTTTTAGTTTATCTTTTTCTAATAATGTGTTAGAATTATTACATCGCATTATACTATCGTTTGCTGAGGTGTTTTTATGTTACCAAATAATAAGATTCTTAAACTGGTTAAAATAATTAGTGGGGGTTCCACTTTTGATGAAACACTGGAATTTGTATTTCACTCTTTTCAAGAACACATACCTTACAATCGTATTGGAATCGGTTTAATTGATAAATCAACTGGAACTATATATTGTCAAGCAGTCCATTCAGATAATGAGAACATACTAAAGAGCGGATACACATTGCATCTAAAGGAAACCTCATTAACAGATGTAATCGCATCAGGAAAGCCAAGAATCATTGAAGACCTGCGTGAATATTACAAGGCAAAGCCCCATTCGAAATCAACAAAATTACTTCTCCAGGAAGGTATCTTATCAAGCATAACCCTCCCTCTGTATGTAAACAACAATTCAATAGGTACTGTATTTTTCTCAAGCTATTCACCTAATGTATATAGGAAAGAACATATAGAATTTCTAGAACAGATTGCTTCATTTTTGGCATTAAGCATTGAAAAAAATATTCTGATTAACGACTTGATACTTATATCAATTACAGGGCTCGCAAAGCTGGTAGAATCTAAAGACAGTGAAACAGGGCTGCATATTGAAAGAATCAGAAATTATTCTGAAATTATCGCAAGGCAATTATCCAAAAGTGAGTCTTATAAGGATATTCTTACTGATCATTATATTCAAGAAATATCTGATTTTGCGCCTATTCATGATATCGGAAAAGTCGGTATTGCTGACGGTATTCTTCTTAAACCTGCAAGGTTGTCTCCAGAAGAATTCGAGGTTATGAAAAAGCATACAATAATAGGTGCTGATGTGCTTAGAAAATCAGGCAACAACATCATGAAGAAAGATAAGCATTATTTCAGTACAGCTATAGATATCGCATTAGGACACCATGAAAAGGTTAACGGCAAAGGATATCCATTTGGTATTAAAGGCGACCAAATACCTATCTCCGCTAAAATTGTTGCTATTGCCGATGTTTTCGATGCACTTACTTCAAGAAGAGTTTATAAAGAACCTGTAGCTTTAAAGGCTTCGTATGATATTATTGCGAGTGAAGCTGGCGAAAGCTTTGATAAAGATGTTGTAAGCGCTTTCCTAAAATGTGAAAAGCAAATCACCTCAATTTACTCACAATACCAGGAAGATACGCCTATTTTTCTTTAATGATTTGCGTAATCTCAAGATTCTTCTTTATGCATTTCTATATACCCCATAAAGAGTCCTGATGCAACCGACAATCCAAACAATAGAATCATAATCATAATATCTTCCATTAACTGCGGGGCAAATAACAGTATTGCCCCAAGCCCAAGCATCATGATTCCTGAAATCAATTTCAGTATTCTCCCTTGAATTTCTTCCATCTTAAATCTTTCTAAAGTCATGGCAATTATTATAACTATAACTGCCAGCGGTACAATATATACAATATTATACAATACGAGATAAGAATAATACTCTAAACTAGGCAGATAATTTAAGGATAGAATTCTTGTATAAGCCATTGGAAACCCTGCTGTACATAGAACCTCATAAGCGTTGGCTGCAATTGCCAGCACGCTTGCCGACAATGCTATTCCGGGCCATGAAGTAATTCTTGTCAGTTTGCGCATTCTTTCAAATAAATTCTTTATATTTCCCTGAGATATAGTAAGACTTATTCCTTTTTTAAATTTAAAAAAGTCCTTAATATTAATAGCTGCTATAATCAATGCTGCTGAACCGGCAAGTATAGTTATTATTTTTATATTTCCTGCTACAAGGAAAAGATTAAGCCATGCAGCCATAAATATAAAATATGCTATGCCTGAAATAACGACAAATATTCCACCGGCGAACAAGACTTTGGCTCTTGATTGAGCATGAACAAGCAGTCCCAGCATTGTAAATAGAATAAAAAATGCACAGGGATTTAAGCTGTCAACAAAGGCAATCAAGATTGTTGCAACAGGAAGAGGATATTTCCATGGATTCACACTTCCTACAAAAGGAATATTATTAATTAATGAATCTTTAAATACACTGCTATTATCTATATTTGGCTGTTGAATATTATTAGTTTCTTCTGAAATATAACTATGGGTATTTGTTCCCAGACTTTCAACAGATTCTTGACCTTCCACATCTTCTTCTATCCTTATGCCGTGCGTTCTTTTTTTAATTTCCTCAGGGTTTCCCTTTTGCTTGACAGGCAGCTTAACAGAAGATGGTTTAAGTCTTTGTTTCATTATATTTTCTATCTTAGCTTTTACACTATCTCCATATCCCGTAAATACATTCCCCTCAATAATTACAATTGGCACACCATTGAATTCCTTATTCATTTGTTTGAGGGTATTTTCAAGCATTCTTTTGTTTTCTTTATTAAAATATATCTCATATTCTTCAATTTTAACCCCGATATATTTTAACTTCAACTCATTCAGAAATTGTTTCATCTGCCCGCATTCCGAGCATCCTATACCCCAATAATTCTTGACAACAAGTCCGCCTTTATTGTTCGCTTCAGCCGAGGCCGGGTTTATATTTATAAATGCCGCTAAAAATAATATTACTATTATGCTGGTTAACTTTTTCATATTATCCTCCGCTTGTCCTCTTATTAATTTCATTTTACAATATTACAATGATTGTTACCATACGGTAATATTTATGCACTTTATAAATTTATTAAAAAGTTATAAAATGAAGCTAAGAAAATATTTATTGAGGTTAATATGGAAAACTTTTTAAACGAATACAATGTCATAACACCAATAATTTATACCCTCATTATTGCGCCATTATTACTAGGCTTAATTTTAAAAATAAAAAAGACGAACATTTGGTTTTCGCTTCTTTCTATATTTCAATTAGTTGAAATTGCATTGTCTGCTTTTCTGTCATTTTACCTTACTAGATATCTATTTATCACAAATAAATTTTCTTTTTTAGATAATCTCAGAAACATACCTAACTTGCTAGATAATACATTAAGTCCAGATATAAAGACTTATATAATATTTTCTCCGATTCTATTTTTCTTCATTTATTTTTTCTTGAAAATAATTTTCTACAAGTTCGAAAACATATTCCTTTATAACCTGTCAGATATCATATTGGATACTTTCAATTCATTATGGAAGCCAATTAATTACTTTCTTCGTCTTGTATTAAATGTACCTAAGTCACTGCTAAACCTATTCATAGTTTGCCTTCTATTTAATGTAGTAAGCATATATTTCCCCTCTCCTACTCTTTCGGACCAATTAGAACAATCTAAAATTTACAATGTAGTTAATTCTCAAGCGATTGAGCCTTTACTCAATTCTCAATATATTCAAAAAATGCCCGTATTGTTTAACAGATCTCTTGCTGAGGCAGATATAAGCCAACTTGGAACTGGAAAAACGCTGCCTTCAAAAACTGAAAATGGAGTACGCATAATCTGGTACTTCAATGGCGTCACACTTGATGATGCAATAAAATCAAATCCTGAGATTGACTCATATGCTCAAAGTCTTGTTAAGACAATTACCTCAGACCGCAAACGTGCCAAAGCAATATATCGCTGGATTGGAACAAATGTAAAATACGATTATGAAAAAGCTGACTTGGTTAGCAATAAACTTACAACCACTTCCTCTGGCGCAATAGAAGCATTCAATACCCGGAAAGGCATATGTTTCGACATGTCTTCTCTGTACGTTGCAATGTGCCGGGCTGCTGGGTTAAAGGTCAGGCTTATAGTCGGAACTGCAAATAGCGGTGTGTCTTGGGGAGAACACTCCTGGAATCAGGTCTATATCCCCGAAGAGGACAAATGGGTAAATGTCGATACAACATTTTCAATCGGCGGAAATTATTTTGATAGAAGCAATTTTGAATTAGACCATACAGCATCAAGGATTGCAGGCGAATGGTAAATAAAAAAAAGACGAGTAATCGTCTTTTTTTTGTATTATTATTACTTAATCGGAGCAAAGAAAAATGCGAATGCCAGAATTATATAAACTCCTATTAATTGTGCCCCTTCAAGCCAATGGCTTTCGCCGTCTTGGGAAATAAAGTTAGCAATAAGTACTGCAAGCACAATACCTGCTAATTCATAAGGGTGGAAAATCAAATCCATAGGATTTCCAAAAATCAAGCTTGTAAATACAAGGACTGGAGCAACAAACAATGCTATCTGCAAGCTTGAACCAACTGCAATTTCTAATGACACATCCATTTTGTTTTTGACAGCCATTAAAACTGCAGACGAATGTTCAGCCGCATTACCGATTATTGCTAATATTATTATTCCTATAAACATATCATTCCAGCCTAGAGATTTTGCGGTAGTCTCAATAGAACCGACAAGAATTTCACTTTCAAAAGCAACAACTATTGTTGATATTAATAAAACAACTATAGACTTAACTTTTCCCCACTTGGCCTCTTGAACCTCATCCGACTCACAGCATAGAATATCTTTATGCGTGAAGAATGAAAAAACCAGTCCAAGCAGGTAAATTACTATCATAATAACTGCGTTTGCTATGCTTAATCCTTCATATGCAAGCCTTTGATCGTGAGATGTAATACCATTAAGGAAGATTGCAGGAATCATTAATCCAATCGCAGCAAACAAGAGCAAGGTTGCACTATTAACTGAAGCCTGTTTATTAAATGATTGTATCTTATGTTTAAACCCTCCGAACAACATACTTGCCCCCAGTACAAGCAATATATTCCCGATAATTGAACCTGCTATAGAGGCTTTGGCTATTTCATCATGACCGGCTTTTATTGCAAATATTGCAATAATAAGTTCGGTTGCATTCCCGAATGTTGCATTCAGAAAGCCTCCAATCCTCGGGCCTGCATGAACAGCCAAATTTTCTGTTGCCTCCCCCATAAAGCCCGCGAGTGGAATAATAGCAAGACATGCAGATATGAAAATCCATGTCCCTCCTACATGCATGTATTCAAGAATAAAACTCACCGGAACAAATATAAGCAGATATTTAAGATATTTCATAATTACCTCCTAATTCTTCATTTGAATATACTTTGCATTTATGATATTACCAAATTTTTTGTTTGTTTTAAACATTTTTTGAAATAATTTTTTGTCGCAATAAGTCATATTGTTATTTATCAGCTATTTTAAATATGTTATAATAATCGTATAAATATTGTATCAAATTCTTTATACACACATAAAATGTTTTAAGAACTATTCCTGAGATGTTCGGCATGTCTATTATTTTGAACCTACATTAAGTAATAGGGAATCCGAAGTTTAAGTAATATATCAAGCCTCATACTTATAGTGGAAGATAGAAAAGCTTAACAGGGTACCCACCTAGCGCGGCTAGGTGTCAAAATGTAGATTATCGGCATCTTGGGGCCTTACTTATAAAATCCGGATAACAATTATTCTCCTATTTTAAAATTTCTTTTAGGAGTACCTATGATTAATTTAAAAAACACCGTTTTTATGCATGTATTACGTGCTTCTTTATTAGTGCTTATTATGTGCAGTCCTTGTTTCGCAGAAGAAAATATTCAAAGTGAAAATAAATCTGTTAAAGTCGGCTCAAATACAATTAAACTTAATTATCTGATAATTCCAGATACAAGCTTATATACTTTTGAAACCATTAGCAGTAATCCTATTGGTTCTGTTTCTGAGCTAAAAACTCTCGTGGAAAAGAAAAAAGCGGCTGCAGGAATCAACGGGACTTTTTTTGATGCTTATAATAATAATTCTACAAAACGTTATCCATATGGTATTATTATTAATAATAGTAAAATTATTCATGGAGGCAGTAATGTTTGTTTCTTCTCTGATGGAATCAAGCAAGTTGGTACATTAAATATTAAAATCAGAGGTGCAATAAACGGTTCGTATAAGTGGCCAAACAACTGGAATGGCTGGAGCATAAATCATTTGTATAACACTCCATATCAATCTGTTATTTTAGATAGTAATTTTGGCAGTATCCCCGATGACGGAAGTACAAATATAGTTGTAAGAAACGGTATTGTTGAAGATATTCAGACAAAGCCCGTTAAAATTCCTATCGGAGGCTATGTTATACATATAGGCAGTAAAGAAAGTACTCGAACCCGTTTTAAAATAGGTGACACGGTAGAGTATAAAATTGAATACGAATTGAATGGACAGGCACTTTCTACTTCTTCTATTGAGTATGCAATAGGCGCCGGTCCCAAATTAATCACCTTTGGGAAGTATGATGTTAATTTCGACCGTGATGGGTTCACAGCTGAAAAAATTAAAACTTTGCGTTCTTCACGAAGTTATATCGGAATCAATAAAAATGGTGCGGTAATTATGGGCACTACTCCGCTTGCAAGTATATCCGAACTTGCAAAATCACTTATTTCTATTGGCGTTACCGATGCTATGAATCTTGACGGCGGAGCCAGCAGCGGTCTCTATTATAATGGTAAATATATAACTAAACCTGGAAGACTTATAAGCAATGCACTGCTTGTAGTCAAAAAGATAATTGAGACTGCAGAAATAAATATTAATGGGTCAGTCCTTGAGCAAAGAGGTATTATAAAAGATAATAAAACTTACGTTCCTTTAAGAGGAGTACTTGAAACTCTTGGTATTAAGGTAGGATGGAATCAAGAAACAGAAACAGCAATATGTACAAAAGATAACAATGAAATTCAAATACCTATTGGAAATACAGCTAATGCTAAAGGATTCATGGTGAATTCAAAGAGCTATGTACCTATAAGATTGATTTCTGAGTATTTTGGATATGAATGTTATTGGAATGATAACACAAAGCAAGTAGTAATCCCTAGTCTATAATATGGAGAAAGATATGGATAAAGAAATTACCAGCACGGAGCTTATGGATATCTTCAGCATGATGCTTGAACGTTTTGGAAAAAGGTTCTGGTGGCCTGGTGACTCTCCTCTTGAAATAGTAATTGGCTGCATTCTAACTCAGAATGTTACATGGAAAAATGTTGAGGAAGCAATTATCAATCTTAAAAAATGTAATCTTATAGATACCCAAGCAATCATATCGATTCCTGTTGAGGAATTAGGACAGTTGTTAAAAAGCACAAGATATTACATGCAAAAAGCTATAAACCTAAAAAATTTTTGTATTAGGTTGAATGAAGGTTTTGATGGCAGTCTTGATAATCTCTTTACAATGGATACCCCTAAGCTTCGCAAATATCTTCTTTCATTAAGGGGAATTGGAAAAGAAACAGCCGACTCAATTATACTCTATGCAGCAAATAAACCAATTTTTGTGGTTGATGCATATACCAAACGGATTTTTTCGCGTTTGGGTTACTTCAATAAAGATTCGACTTATGATGAAGTCCAAGATTTTTTTACAGAAAATTTCTCGCACGATTTATATCTATATAACGAATTTCACGCACTAATTGTTTGCTTAGGGCAAAACTGCTGTAAAAATACAAAACCTCTTTGCAGCAGCTGCGTTCTAGAAAACAAATGCAAAAAAACATATTAAATATATATTTAATATCAAGGGAGGCAATTTTATGGCTCAGTCTGCACCTCAGAAAAAGATTGAAGTCTTTGATATCAAAAATGTTACGCCTGGCATGGTGGTATCACAAGATATTAAAGATAAAAAGGGCTTTCTACTTGTTACAGCTAACATGGAGCTAAATGAAAAGCTTATTTCTAAACTTATTCAATTTGGCATTACAAGTATACCTATTTTTGTTACCCATCAGGAAAGTAATATTCCTATAAACAATATTAATCTTAATCAAATTTTCAGAGAACAGATTTTAAACTCTGCAAGCAAATCATTAATTAGTTTTATAAAAAATGAAGCATACTCAAATAGAATACTTGAGTTATTGAGAGACCTTACAAAAGATGATGCTTTCATGTCATTATTAGTTGAGTTAAAGACTATGGGACATAGTGTTTTGCTTCACAGTATGAATGTTTTTATATTGTCGCTTCTAATAGGCTTTAAGAAGGGATTTCCAACAGATAGACTGATAACTTTAGCCCAATCCGCTGCTTTGCATGATATCGGAAAAAAATTCCTTCCAGAAGAAATTCTTGATAAAGAAGAAAACCTAAATCAAGAAGAAAGGAAAACATTTGAGCAGCACCCTCTTTTCAGCTTTGAATATCTTCAATCAGTAAATGGAATCGGTTTGGAAATTCCTAAAATATGTTATCAACATCATGAAAGACTTGATGGAGGCGGCTATCCAAATAAACTAACCAAGGATAATACTCACAAGCTTGCACAGATAATTTGCCTTGCTGATGCTTTCACTTGTATTATGGGAGATAATTTCATTACTAACAGAAAAGGTTTTACAGAAGCTATTGAATATGTTTCCGGCTCAGGCGGAATGTATTTTGACTTGGAAGACACAAAGTTTCTTCTAGAGGAAATTTGTGCTTATAGAATAAACGAGTGGGTTGTGCTAAGTAATGATGATACAGGCATTGTATCTAAGAATCATGACTCTGCACCGCTAAGACCTTTAGTTACAGTATTCTTTGATAAATTCAAACAAAAATATGCCTTCCCCAAGCAGATTGACCTGGCATCAAAACCCTATGCAAATGTTTTTATAAAGAAGCTTTTATAATAAAAAAATAGCCCTTTGGATTTTTAAGTTGATTATCCAAAGAGCTATTTTTTTTGCAATATAATCACATCTCTTGTTTTCTCTCCTAAGGAAATATGATTTTTAAGCTTTTTTATTTGCCGGAAACCAATTTTATTCCAAAAACAAATTGCTCCAGTGTTATCTTCAATAACCGAAATTAACGTCTTATTAAGTCCGAACTTTTCTCTAGCATATTCCATAAGTGTTTCAACAGCCTTTTTACCGTATCCTTTTCCTCGAAAATCCGAATCTATTAGAATAGAGTTTATCCAGATAGAATCCTTATCCCGATACTTCATACTCCCCTTTAAAATTCCAATTTTTCTGCCTTGTTTGTTAACAATCCATACAAAAAAATCATATCCGCTAACTGCGCTCTCATAAAATTTATTACTCATTTCTTTCATGGTAAGCAGTCGATCAACCCCAGTTGCAAACATAAATTCGTCAAGCCTATTATACCAGTCCAGAACTTCCGGCAGGTCTTCTTTTACAATATTTCTAAAGCTCAAAACATCATTCTGTAAGTTTAAGGAAACCATATTCTTCTCCAAATGCCTTTTTAAAATAGTTCTATAAAAACAAAAAAAATCCTGCACTTTGTTATGCAGGATTTTTTAGCTTGCTTTATCACTCATCTTTAATGAAACCAGTTTTGATACTCCTCTTTCCTCCATTGTCACTCCATACATTGTGTCTGCAGATTCCATGGTACCTTTTCTATGTGTTATTAGAATAAACTGAGTGCTGTATACGAACTTTTTGATATAATCAGCAAATATATAAACATTTGCTTCGTCAAGCGCCGCTTCAATCTCATCCAAAATACAGAATGGCGACGGATTTATTCTTAATATTGCAAATAATAACGCAATTGCAGTCAGGGCTTTTTCTCCTCCGGATAAAAGCATCATATTTTGAAGTTTTTTACCTGGAGGCTGTACTTCAATATCTATGCCACTTTCAAGGATGTTTTCTTCGTCTGCAAGTTTTAATGCTGCCCTTCCTCCGCCAAATAATTCTTTAAATACTTCGTTAAAATTCTCACAAATTTTATTAAATTGCTCTAGGAATTGCCTTTTCATTATTGAAGTCATATCATATATTACTTTTTTAAGCTTTTCCTCTGCATCAGTCAAATCATCTCTTTGGCGTGATAAAAACTCATATCTTTCCTTAGTTTTTGTATATTCCTCAATAGCAGAAACATTTACAATTCCTAAATCTTTTATTTCATTTTTTAATCCTGTAATCTCTTTTTGCGCAGAACCTATCCCGCCAATTTCTTTCTTATATTCAAGTGCATTGCTTACTGTTATCTCATACTCTTCCCACATTCTATTTTGAAGGGCTTCCATATCCATTTCTATTTTTGTTTTTCTGATTTCAAGACGCGAATTTTCTTCTTTCAAGTTTTCGATAGTCTTGAGCTTTTCAATGACAGCATCCTCAAGGTTTGTTAAGCGAGAAGCCATTTCTTCCTTCGTTTTTTTGGACTTGGAAAGGCAGTCCTCAACCTCAACTTTCTTATTCTCAAACTCAGCAGCCTTCAGTTTTAGATTTTCTATTGTCTCTTCTAATGTACTCTTCTCATTATTCTTTTTCTCTTTTTCTGAATGTTTTTTATTAATATCTTTATTAATGTTTTCAACTTCATTGCTTATTCTCTGGATATCTTCTAATACTGCCGATAGGCTTTCTTCTATAGATGATAACGAAACCCTTAAATCAGATATATATTCGAATACCCTATCCTTTTCAGCATAAACAAGTTTGAACTGCTCTTGCACTTCTTTAACTTCAATTTGAAGCTCATCTGCTTTTTTAGCTGCATTTATTATTTCAGTATTTTTAATATCTATCGATTCTTGTGCCTCAGATTTCTGAATCTTTATCTGTTCTTTTTCCGTTTTTAGCATTGCAGTTTTTTCTTTTATACTTGTTACTAGATTTTCTAATGCAGCCAATTTTTCTTCTTCTCTAGCTGCGGCAACTTGTTTCTCTTTTATTTCAACATTTTTAAGATTTATATCGTCAACATATTTTAAAGCCGATGCCTTTAGTTCATCATAGACTTTCGTTTTTTCCTTTAATTTTTCTTCAAGATTTACTAGTAAATCAGATATTTCTTTAATTTCCCTTCCTCTGCTCAATAAACCTGCAGACTTAGCATTTATGCTTCCGCCAGTCATAGCTCCTGATGAATTTATTACTTCGCCTTCAATGGTTACAATTCTAAAGGAATATCTATACTTCCTCGCCATTGCAATCCCATTATCCATAGTATCTACAACAACCGTATGTCCAAGCAGGTTATCAATTATGCCTTTGTATTCTTTTGCGTATTGCACAAGCTTTGAAGCAATCCCCTTATAACCATTGAATTCCTTCAATTTCAACTCTGCCTCATCCAAATTGCTTCCCTTTACAACATTTAAAGGTAAAAAAGTAGCACGTCCAAGATTATTTCTCTTTAAATATTCAATTGCTTTTTTCGCCGCATCTTCGTCAGCAGTTACAATGTTTTGCAAAGCAGAACCAAGTGCAATTTCAATGCTGGTCTCATATTCTTTTGGAACATTAATCAATTGAGCAAGCGCGCCATGAATACCTTTTCTAAATAATTCATTTGTCCTGCATTCATCCAAAATTCCTTTAACACTTTTATAATATCCTTCATTCTCTCTTTCAAGGTCAGAAAGGAACTTATGCCTAGATTTTTTACTGTTAATCTCCATTCTTAATGTATCTAATTCTTTATCAAGCCCTATTATTTCCGCCTCTATGCTGGCTTTAGAATTATTTATTTCTGTAATTGCTTCTTCAATTTGTTTTATATCATTATGAAGTTTTTCAATTTCATCATTTAAATCTTCTCTTTTCATACCCTGAAGGTCTAGTGAAAGAACAAGCTCATGCATTTCTTCCTCAATTTGTGTCTCTCTTCTTATAATGCCTTCAAGAAATACCTTTAGGCTATTGAGCTCGGATTTCTTTTCAGATACACAATTAATCCTTTCAATAACCTCTGATTTCATTGCCTCAATTTTATCCTGCTCATCAATGATTGATTGATTGACCTTAGAGAGTTCAGCTTCCTTCTCTGAAAGTTCAATTGAGAATCTCTCCTTATCATTATTCAATCTTTCAATCTTCTTTTGTTTTGAGTTTTTTTCCTCTTCAAGCGCAGCTATTTTTTGCTTTAAAAACTCAGTTTCATCTTTAATTCTTTCATCATTTTTATCAATATTATCAATCTTTTCATTCGCAAGCTTTATATCAGCAGTGCTTTGTTCTATAGATTTCTCCATTTCGAAAACCTGCTGTTGAAGTGTCTCAATCTCATGCTCAATTTTTTCAGCTTCTGCATGCATATTCTTTCTTTCATTCTGGTTTTCATCAAATGAATTTTGCTCATTTTGAATCTGTGCTTCGAGATTTTCAATATTGATAAGGATTTCGTCAAATTTCTCCTTGAATTTCTCTCTATTAATTATAAATACATTAACCTCTAAGATTTTAAGCCTTTCTTTAAGACTTAAGAACTTCTTTGCAATTTCAGATTGCTCTTTAAGAGGTTCTAGCTGTGATTCAAGTTCTCCAATAATATCATTGACTCTTAAAAGGTTTTGTCTTGTTTGTTCAATTTTTCTTTCTGCTTCAATCTTTCTGGACTTATATTTCATTATTCCGGCAGCTTCTTCGAATATTTGTCTTCTATCCTCAGAGCGTGAACTTAATATCTCATCAATTTTACCTTGTCCAATAACAGAATATCCGTCGCGTCCTAGGCCTGTTCCCATGAATAGTTCATTGATATCCTTTAATCTGCATGCTGCCTTATTAATAAAAAATTCGCTTTCACCGGATCTATAAACCCTTCTTGTAACAGTAACTTCCGAATAATCAACAGGAAGCTGACCGTTAGTATTTTCAAGGGTTATAGACACTTCGGCAAAACCGAGTGATTTCCTCTTTTCTGTACCGGAGAATATGACATCCTCCATTTTATTTCCTCTTAGGTTTTTCATGCTTTGTTCGCCAAGAACCCAACGTACAGCATCTGAAATATTACTTTTTCCGCTTCCGTTGGGACCGACAACTGCAGTTATTCCGTTTTTAAGTTCTAATACAATCTTATCTGGAAAGGACTTAAATCCCTGTATCTCAATTTTCTTTAGAAGCAATCCAAACACACCTCACAAAACATATTATGCAATAATTTTAAGCAAACCCATATCTTCGTCCTGTTCCCTTAATTACATGTGAACAAAACTGATCCCATATTTCATATTCCTTCGAGCCCGACCTAATCAACTCGCACTGAAAAACACATTCATCATTCTCTGCACATCTTAATATCCTGATTATATCATTTTCATCAGGTTCTAATGTTGCAAGCATAGCCGAAAGGAAGTTAAAACTCGATTTTCCTTCTTCCTGAAATAAATCGATGGTATCTATTAAAATATTTGAAGGATTCTGAGCGTCTAATACCCTGCATTTAACCTGCCACATCTTGCATTTTTTCTTATTTTTTCCTTCTGCAAGTTTGATTGAGTAACTGCTTGGCCAGCCCCAGAATTCTGGTGAAAATTCTCTTGCTGCAACAGGCATTCTAACTTCTCCTGTCATTCCTCTTCCCTTAAGCTTATTAATGTGAATGAAGAATGAATTTATAATTCCAATCCCGTTTTTGTTTGTAATTGAAGATATAATGAATTTCTTTCTGACTGTTTCTTTTATTGGCTCAGGTTCCTTTTCTACCTGCTTTTCTTTTGTCTTTCTCGTACTTCTTTTTGTTTCTTTTGATTTTATAAATTCAATATCATCAGCACTAATCGCAGTATGATGTTTGTTTTCAATATTATCTACATCATTATCCTGCTGCTGATAGTAAAGCATTTGTTCGATATCTATAACATTATAATTCTCAATATGTACATCCGTTTCTTGCTTTTTATTTGTCATATTATTTTTTTCAGAATAAGATTCTTCTGAGAATTCTTCATTAATCTGATGAGAATTATTATTATGCTCGAATTGTTCAATTCTATCAGATTCTTCTATCTCAATATCAATATCATCCAGGCTTTGTTGACTATCTTCATTTTCATCTTCCTGTTTCTTTTTCTTTTGATTTTTCGATGAAGCTTTTTTAGCCGGTTTCTTTTCAGTATTAACTATAGACTCAAACTTACTTTCAATATCAACATTCTCATCATCAAGCGATAATTCTATTGAATCTCCTGTAGGAAGAATTATTGAAAGCAGCTCATGCTGGTCACTTTCGATATCATCCTCAATTTTTGTCTTTGTTTTAACAGCAGAATTTTTCGATTTAACTTTCCCATCAGATTCAAATGCAATTTCACCTGCCTGAACAAGCATATCAATTATATCCTGACTAAATTGGCAAGCACTTGCTCCTGTTGGTTCAAAATATATTGAAAGGGATTCCATAAATTGTGAATAGAGAAGACTATCTTCACCGGCAAGATCGTAAGTAACATTGACTATAAGTTCATGGTTCTTATAAAGACCACCTTCGGTTATATTGCCTGAACTGATAAATACCTCTGCCTTTTCTCCCTCGGCCTCAAAGCAATAAATCTTCGCATCAAAGCTATTGCCATTTGTATTTCTAATAATCTTTACATTACATCCAAGCTGATTTAACTCACTTAAAGCTTCAACAGTAGTAAGATTCTTACCAGTCCCAAGAACAACATTAATAACAGCATTATTTTTAATTGATTTTTTCATAGCTGTTTTTATCTTTGATATACCGGAAAGCTTTGCAAATGAGGCAACAATCCATATTTTATTGTAAAACGGCTTTTGGGATTTTAGAATTTCGTTTAACCTTATGCCAAGATAAAACGAATTTCCCGTATTATCAAAAGGTTGTGTATAATATTTAACTTCCAAAAAGCATGACCCCTCTTAACAAAATAATATATAAATCATCTATTATTTATTATAATAGACTTTTTCAAATAATAAAATACCTGTCTCAATGAAACAGGTATTTTTTCTATCTAGGCTCTACAATAAATTTTATCGCGGTTCTATCTTCACCGTCAATATTAACTTCTGAAAATGCTGGTACTACAACAAGATCTATTCCATTTGGCGCTACAAAACCTCTTGTGATTGCTATTGCTTTAACTGCCTGATTTACAGCTCCAGCGCCTACAGCTTGAATCTCTGCAGTAGTATTATCTCTTAAAACTGCTGCTAAAGCTCCTGCTACGGATTTAGGTTGGGACTGTGCTGAAACTTTTAATACTTCCATTTTTATGTTCCTCCCTTATTATAAATAGTTTTATGAATGAACTACATTCTTATCCTTAATGTATGAACCTTTGATTCATACAAACTGTAATATTTGCTATTCTTAATATAACTTGTCCAGTTTCTACATTATTATGCCCCGAAATTTTCATTTTCTCAATTCCATAATTATCTTTTAACTTCTTTATATTTATTTTATTATGGCCAGATGTAATGCTTACTTCTCTTGAATTGACCCTTAAAAAAACATTCTGTCCTTTTTGAATGTTTAAACTATTTAAGATATATGAAATTAAATCATATCTGAGTTCTGTATAGACAAGCTCCTTGAGAGCCGCATGGAACGGCCCTGCGATAACATCATTATTGGAATTGATATTTTCAGTAGTTTGAAGTCCTAATCTAATGACTAATATACCATTCTTTTCAAATAATATCAACAATTGTTTTGATATATTAATAGCCTCTTCGAGATTAAGAGGTGTATACATATTGTTTATATACATTTCTTCAAGAAAAGTACCTTTAATTACAAGAGTCGGATATATCCTCACAATATCTGGTTTTAATTGTATCATATCTTTCGCAGTTTGTATATCTTTTTGTATAGTGTCTCCAGGAAGGCCAATCATCATTTGAAGACCTAATATAAAACCATTATCCTTTATTAGTTTTGAAGCCTTAATTACATCTTCCCTGCCGTGGCCTCTATTTGACATTTTTAGAACTTGTTCATCCATAGACTGGACTCCAAGCTCAATAATTTTAACACGGTATTCTTTTAAAAGATTGAGAATATCCTGATCAATACAATCCGGTCTTGTTGAAATTCTGATAAAATCAACTTGCCCTGTCTTTATAAAATCATTAGCTGCTCCAAG
>JBLNBO010000052.1:0-3435 GCA_050260055.1 Ignavibacteriales bacterium | reverse complement strand
GGTGATATAGATGGTTTAATTATATGACCAGACGCACCCACCTCTTTTGTGTCGCATCTGAATGCTATTCCTGACCAATCTGTATTTCCAGGGCTGTTGCCATACAAATAATTTGTTACTTCTCCAATCTGATTCGTTACAGAAGCAAGTCTGGGCTCATAAAAATTAATTTCTGAATCTTGTGATGAGCTTCCGTACGAGGTGTAGTATTGAATTTCCTGTTTGTCCTTAGTATATACTACCTGCTGAGTTTTTGTGTTTGACGGATCGTGTATAGTTATTGTCAATGTTTCATTCTGGGTTTCTCTGTCACTGGTATTTAAAACGCTGTATGTAAAATCTACTGTCCTTCCTACAGTATCAGTTATCTGCGAAATATATTTATAGTTTTTGCTGTGTACCCTTCTTTGAACATACTTGAATTTAATTGTATTTCCAAATCTGTCTTTGACTTGAAGTATTCTTCCATCTTCTGAAAAATAGGTTGCTCGTTTGTCAGCATCCACAAATTTATATGTTGCATATTCGTTATTATATGAATTTGCGTCATAACCTTCATTGTTTATTGACAGCTTTACATCCTTACTTGGGTAATCTTTAAGATTACTATAATCAGGATCCTGCGGATCGTCTTTGAAATAAATTTTGTAAGCTGCACCTTGTCCATCGTGATAATATAATTTGTCACTTTCATCTTCTACTACTACTTTTTCAATCGACGGGAATCCAAATGACCATCCTGCTCCAAGATCGTATCTTGAATGAAGATAATTATATTTATCAACATGATTAACCATATAATTCTCATCTACCAATTCAGACATTTGTTTTGTTCCATATTGCGGCAGCTCAGGCTGATATATGTAGTCAGGGTCTTCTGAATTCGAAAAATATGCATACAAATCATATGCTTCAGAATATGTATCAAAGATACCGTAGCAAAATGTCCCCAGACTATTTCCGCTTGAAGCATCACTTATATTGACATTTATATACCAACCAGTATCATATTCAGGAGAAATCAAGTTTCGGGAGTATAACAGCTTGACTCCCTTTGTTCCGTATTCTGCCTGCAGCGAGTTATACATTCTTGTGATATCCAAGTTTAGTCCATCTTTCCCTGGTAAGGAGAAGTCAGTTTCCTTAATTGTTAATGAACCTGATACCGGATCTATGTTCTCGGAAATGTTTTTTCTGCTATTGAATTGTGGTTTGTTTGTTCCGTTTACTTGCCTTTGAATTATATCGCCATTAATATGGCTTTCCATTTGCAATAATTCTTCATCAGTAAGCGCAAACGCACTTGTTTGAAGTGTTAATATTAAAAGTGCTGATAATAGCATTGTTTTTATGAAAGTTCCTTTGAATATTTTCATTGTTTTTCACCCCCTTTTCTATTGTTTTTGTGTATTTATTCTTTTTATTACTGCCTTTAGCGAAAGCTTCTTTTTTGAGCTTGCATTTGCCAGTGTTTCTATCTGTTTATCTGTAAAACCTTTTGCTTCTTCTATAGTAAGTCCGTATTTTGCCAGTGTTTCTTTTGAAGGTGCTATCATCTTAGCTTTCTTGAAGCTCCTTAATGCAGCATTTTTATCTTTTTTATATGCTTTTATTAAATCTTTTGGCGAGTTGACTTCATTAGTATCTAAAAAAGCAAGAACTGTGTATACATCTTCTTCTGAAAGATTTTCTTTGCTAAAAGTCTCTTTGATCATAGCAGGATATTTTTCTTTGAGTTCTTTAAAGTACTTGTCTCTTCTTTCCTTCTTTATCTTATTTTCTAATACATCCATGGTTATTTTTTCATCTTTGATTCTTTTTAAAAGCTTTCCCGGCTTTTCAAAAATTCTGGAGCTTGCAGCATCAGCTTTGAGAATATCTTTAATACTGCAGCCGCTTTCCATGAGCGTTGCTAATTCTCCGCCAGCAAAATTGGATTTGCTTTTTATTAATTTTTCTTGACCGTTTATAATTTTTGTAGTTTCACTAAATATGAGGTTCTTTTCCTGTGAGTCTACCATTATTACTTTCTCTTTCTTGGGTTGTATTTCAAGGTTATTCGTAGCTTCGGGTTCCATATTTACTTCTTTTTTGACAATTGTGTCTGATATGGTTTGTACAACTGATTCCAAAGATGTACCTGTAGTTGCAAATACTGTTGCAACGCTAGAACCTACTAATGCTATACCTGTTATCATTGCTATTATTTTTTTGTTTTTCATTATTCTTTCCCCCTATTATTGATGTTTGCTGATTAAATTACCGTTTGCGTCATAGTCGAATTCAAGTATTTGAGTCCCATTCTTATATACCTGTGTAAGCTGATTGTTTAGGTTATATATGTATTGAATAATCTGCGTACTCCACCATTCGTAAAAATTAAATATTGAACTTGTTGATAACCATACATGGATTTTTATTAAATCATTACCATAATCATAGAATGCAGCTATATCAGCCTTTCCATCTTCATTAAAGTCTCCCGCTACAACCCTTCCGGTTATGTTACTTGCCAAATAGCTATTTGAACTCCACCATGCATTAAGCTGAAACATCTCGCCTGTTGATAACCATGTATGCGCATTTATTACATAATTACCATAATCATAGAATGCAGTTATGTCATCCTTTCCGTCTCCATTAAAATCTCCAGATACAACTCTTCCGGTTATCCATCCTGCATTATAGTTGCCTGTACCTGAACACCACCATGTTCCATATGTATTATTCTGAAAACCCGAACCAGTTGATGTCCATATATGTATTGATGTTAAACTGTTTCCATAATCATAGAATGCAACTATATCATCTTTCCCGTCTCCATTAAAATCTCCAGATACAACTCTTCCTAAAATATAGTCTGGTATATATCCCCCAGCATTACTCTTCCACCATCCATCATCCCCTGAATAGTTAAATTCTGTTCCATTTGATGTCCAAACACGAATACTTGTTACTCCATTACCGTAATAGTAGAACCCTGCTAAATCTTTTTTTCCATCACCATTGAAATCCCCCGATACAAGCAGGTTAGTATAATCACTTATCCCATATAGTGATATATCTTCGTTGTACACATTTTTATATACTCTGTCTTCTGCTGACATTGCATTTTGAATGCAGATAAGTTTTGAGTTACTTAGTTCCATCATTGAAGCGTCGCAATCAATCTTTCCTTTTTTTACCTTACTAACTAATGTGGTAAATTTCTCACAGTAATTTATTACTTTAGCTCTTATATGTGATGCATTTGCATTATCAGAACTGTTTTTCATCAAAACAGCCTCTCCGCTTACAAATCCTGCTGCCATTGATGTCCCATTTTTCACCCCATACCCATTTCCGGGCAAGGTGCTATATATTCCTTCTCCCGGTGCTGCTACATCTACACTGTTTGCTCCATAGTTAGAAAAGCTGCTTAATGCTCCATTTTTA
>JBLNBO010000051.1:0-6020 GCA_050260055.1 Ignavibacteriales bacterium | reverse complement strand
AAAGACGTCACGAGCATGAACGGGAAGCCAGCACCGCATCCCAATCGCTGGGCGGACGAGCCGCCGCCAGGGAGGAGGGCTTTGCTAGTCCAGCTCTGTGATGCCGAGAGTGCGAGACGTTATACGAAAAGGCATGATTTTGTGCCTATAGATAGAGAGCGAAGTACAGTGAAGTGTAATACCCGTTTTGGGTTAAATTTTAAAAGGAGATTATATGGAATTAAGCAACTCAACAAAAAAAGTGGATATCCTCCATACAAGTTTTGAAATTGGCATATTAATAAAAGGGATTGACGGTATACTTGAAATAATTGGAGGATTTTTATTATTATTTTTTAATCCGGTTAAGTTCAATAATCTAGTTATTTTATTAACACAACATGAGCTATCAGAGGACCCCAAAGATTTAATTGCAAATTTCCTTTTAAGAATTAGTCATGACTTTTCAATAAGCGCGCAGCATTTTGCAGTTTTTTATTTGATTTCTCATGGGATAGTTAAATTTATTCTTGTTAGTTTATTATGGAAGAAAAAGATATTAGCTTATCCACTAACAATAGCATTCCTGATTATTTTTATAATTTATCAGGTTTATCGCTACACATTTAGTCATTCGTTCTGGCTTGTTATACTAACTATCTTTGATGCCGTAATGATAGTGTTAACGTTAATAGAGTATAAGAAAATTAAAGATTCAAATGGTTTAGTTAGCTAACATGCCTCATCGGATAACAATGCACTCTCGCAAGAGTTTGCTGGCACTATTTTAGGAGCAATGTCAATACCGAACGGGCATGAACGGGAAGCCAGCACCGCATCCCAATCGCTGGGTGGACAAGCCACCGCCAGGGGGAAGGGCTTTGTAAGTCCAGCTCTGTGATGCCGAGAGTGCGAGACGTTAACTGAAATCGGACGCAAATAAAGCGGCATCCGTGCCGCAGGAAAATACAAGTCGAATTCTCAAGGCCAAATTAGGGGCATTCAAGGAGGTGTTTTATGGCGGCAGGATACTACCAGTTTTTATTGTTTCCAAAACATTGTACTCCGATTTTAGGTGAAGAAGGATGGGAAATTCGGGGAGAAAATGTTACCGCTATTGAAGATATAGAAGAAGTACTTTTATCTATATTAAAGGTTGATAGATACATTCCTAGCTATACTTGGCCAGGACGCGATGCAAGGTGTTATTATAAATATGACGATGGTACAGATATAATTGAGATAGAAATCAACTGCGGAGATTATAAGGAATTTGTACAGGAAATATCAGTAAGATTTAAGTTGAGGGAAAACGGTCTAATATTTAAGAAGACATTAGATTTTTGTAGGGATTTATCCCGAGGTCTTAACCTTAACGTTCTAGATATGAGAATGTCTAAAATGCTAGACTTCGAGGATGAAGAGTTAATTAATCAAGTATACGAGAATTATAAAAAAGCTTATTAATAAAAGCATGTCTGGAAGTACATACATATTCTACTCGGTATAAACGAGAAGTAAGTAAAAGGGGCAAGCCGTCCATGGCTTGCGCTGAATCGTGGGGCGTCCGACATCAGTTAACAATGCACTCTCGTATAGGTTAGCTGGCACTATTTAAGGAGAAAAGTCAAAGACGTCACGGGCAGTGCAACGGGGAGCCAGCCCCGCATCCCAATCGCTGGGCGGACGAGCCGCCGTCAAAGAAGAAGGGCTTTGCAAGTCCAGCTCTGCGATGCCGAGAGTGCGGGACGTTATACGCAATATGACCGTTTGAATACTAGCAATCCTTTGAAGATAGTTTTAGTTTTGGAGGTACATAATGGATAATAATGAAATAGACCAAGTAAAGCTACTTGAACCTTGGGAGCTAATCAAAAAAGAAAAGTTATCAATTGAACAAGAACTGCAAAAGGAAATATGTGATAGACATGTTCTTTTTGGTTTAAAAGTAGAGGCAGTTGCTAGGCGCTATGATCAAGATGATTTCTTGTTTTATTTGCCGGATTATCAATATAAATGTGCTGTTGTTCATTTGACTTGGAACATTGAAAGAGATGTGATGTATCCAAGAACAAAATTATATTTGGACATTGAGGATTGGAAAGTCAAATGCATGGTAAAAGATTATTTTGATATTACAGAAGAAATTGATACTTTTAACGTGATACAAGCGCGTAATAGGATAAAAGACGAAATTGCTTTATTTGGTAGCTGTTCTAAAATCATAAAGCCTGGTACATATTTAATGGATACTTTGGATTTGAATATTGTTTTTAAGGTAAAAGGGATAGAACATTTAAGTTACATTGATAAAAGTCAAAATGACATTAATCCATGGATAGTCATTGAAACAAATAAGGTTAGACCAGAAGATTTAATAAATAGAAAGTTTCATATAATTGGATAGTGCTTTGAAGCGAGGCTAAGATTCGGTCATACTGCGTATAACAATGCACTCACGCAAGGCGCGGGGAGTGAGATGGTCCTGACTTTAACGTGACGGGAACGTGCCGCGCGCATCCCAATCGCCGAGTGGCGAGCACTACGGCTCTGTGATGCCGGGAGTGCGAGACGTTATCTGGTCATTGCCTCATAATTTAGCCTTAGATTATAGAAAGAAGAATTTCAGAGTCATATTAATAAGGAAGTGTCGCACAACTATATTAAGAAAAACGGAGAAGACTAAAAATGTTTGAGAATGCTTACGTGTCATTAGGTTCACTTAAAGAGAATCAATACTTTTTAGATAATATTTCTAAAATTGCAAAAACTATAGATTTCTCGGATATAGATAGACGTCCGACCATATCTGAATTAGAGGAAATTGTCCAGAAATATGAAATATTAATTGTTGGAGTGAGAGAGAAATTAACGGAGGAAGTATATAAAAAGGCATCAAAACTAAAAGTGATTGGAACTTTAACTATAGGTTTAGATCACATCTGCAACAAATTTATTGAGGATAAAAAATTCAAGATAATAAATATTTCTAATGCGAATGTATTATCGGTTGCAGAACACGCCCTTTGCATGATTCTATCCATAACGAAAAAGGTTAAATTATCTAATCAAGCAATGACATTGAATTTAGGACGAAAGGGTATAGGAGAGAGACCAATGGAACTGTATGGGAAAACGGTAGGAATAATTGGTTTTGGTAAAATCGGAAAAAGAGTTATTGAATTGTTAAAGCCATTTGGCGTAAATATTATAGGACAAACTAACCATCCAGAGAAACATCAGGATTTAATAAAAGAGTATGGTATAAAAATGGTTAGCCTAGAAGAAATGTTTAAATCAGCTGATATTATAACAATACATGTCCCATTAAATAGTGAAACTGAATGTATGATTGATAGTGCTTTGTTAAATAAAACGAAAAAGAATTGCATAATTGTAAATACATCACGGCAAGGTCTAATTGATATGAATTGTTTATATAAACTTGCAGAAAGCAACCATTTATATGGAGTAGGCTTAGACATTGACATAGATGAATATGGTTTCTCAAAACTTGATAACTGCTATGTTTCACCACATATTGCAGGTGGAACAGTTGAAGCCATAGATAGAATTGATAATGAGTTAATTGATAAGATGATATCAGAATTACTATAAAGATGTGCGACACTTTTATTTAAATGACAAGTATTATCCATTAAGTGAAATGAGGCAACGCCAGATAACAATGCACTCCCGTAATCTATGGGGTCCGCGGGTTTGTCATAGAAGAAGGACATTTTCTCACGGGTCTACCCCGTCTCGCCAAGTCGAAGTGTCACTAGGGCTCGACGGTGTCGGGAGTTCGAGAACGTTATACGAAAGACTGCAACGTTATGTTTGGGTAATATTATTATAGATTTTAAAATCAATATTTCGAACATGAAGATTAATATAGTATAATAGTATTGTTGTTACCGAATTATGGAAGGGGAACAAAAATGATTGATATTTTCAAAGAAATAGACATGCTTAAAGAGGAGATTGATAACTTCAAGCCAATGTCTAAAGAGATAGTAGACCAACTAAAACAATACTATCGGATTGGTTTAACATATACTAGTAATGCAATTGAGGGAAACTCTTTAACTGAAACAGAAACGAAAGTAGTTATTGAAGATGGTATAACTATTGGTGGAAAGCCAATACGTGATTACTTTGAAGCAATTGGGCATAGTGAGGCATATGACTACATTTATTCCTTATCCAAAAATCTTGATTACTCAGAAGAAATTATAAAAAAGCTTCATGAGCTATTTTATAGACATATTGACACAGAGCAAGCAGGGAAATACCGGGATAAAAAAGTATTTATTAGCGGATCGGAATATAATGTACCGGGGCCAGAAAAAGTACAGGAACTAATTACTGAACATGTAGTAAAAATGAATAAATTAAGACCTAATTTACATCCCGTTGAGTTTGCTGCAATAGTTCATAAAGATTTTGTTTTTATACATCCATTTATTGATGGTAATGGACGAGTTGCAAGACTATTAATGAACCTTGTTTTATTACAAGAAGGATACTCAATTGCAATAATTCCTCCCATATTAAGAACCGGGTATATCGGATTATTGGAGAAAGCACATAAAGATGATAAAGAATTTATTAAATTTATTGCTGAAAGGGTAAAAGAAACTCAAAAAGACTATTTGAGACTTTTAAAGGCATAGCTTCAAGGGCTGTGCTTTTTTGTTGTTGCAGTCCATCGTATAACAATGCACTCTCGTATAGGTTTGCTGGCACTATTTGAGGGGTAATGCCAATACCGAATGCGCAATAACGGGAAGCCAGCACTTGCATCCCAATCGCTGGGCGGGCAAGCCACCGCCAGGGAAAAAGGCTTTGTTAGTTCAGCTCTGTGATGCCGAGAGTGCGAGACGTTATGTGACATAGGACACCTTTCAGGGTAAGGTTATTAAATGTCTAAAGTTAGTAAATTATCTTCTAAAAATAAATCATACAAATTTAAGGAGGCAATTTTAATGAAAAAGGTAATTATTATTTTAAGTGTAGGACTACTTATTTTTAGTGGGTGTCAATCTACTAAAAATACAAATTCAACGACAGTTAATAAAACGGAAATTAGCCAGAACAATCATCGAAATAACGAGATTAACCAGAGTAAAACAAGTAGTGAAAAGGAAACAAATAAGTTAGAAAAAAACTTTATTGAAGAATTTAAGAAAAAACATTCAGATTTGCAGATTATGTATTCTGTTTCTGAAGATATAAATAATGATGGTAATTTAGATAATTTTATAGTTTCGGGCAAGATAGATCCTAAGACATGGTACATTAATAATAAAGGCGATGAAAAGTTAGTACTTGAAACTAAAGGAGATTACTCTAAAGCGCTTTTGCTTAGAAGGGATAAGCAAAAACACTTTGCATTGATTTGTACATATCCCCCATCTAATTCTAAGATATGGATTTTTAACATGAAAGATAACAAGCCCAATCAAGTTTTTACATTTATGGCTGATTGGGATATAAGAGTAAATGGTAGCGGAATTGATGCGGTATGGAAACAATATAAAAGTGAAGGTGGATATGAATTAATTGTTGATAAATACTTATGGGATGCGGAAAAGGAACAATATATAAAACAAGGAACAGTTAAGAACCAAGACGATAATAAGAAAGTGGAATTAGAATATAAAATTGTTTCAATAAAAGCATATATTTATGACGAAAATAGTAAAACGTTTTCTCAGGATATTATAGGTAAAAGCTTGTTTAATCAGCTTAATCCTATAAAAGTTATAGTGGAAGTTACAGGTAAGCCTGGTAAATGTAATGAAAGTCTAGCAATAAAACTTACTTCTACTAGAGTGTATTCGCCAACAAGCCAAAAAACAACAAGTGAAACTAAAAAAGTAGATACTATTGGTAAAGACGGGAAAAGCCTATTTGAATTTTGGTTAAAGGATACAGGAACAGCTCCATTAAAATTAAATGCCAAGATATTAGGACAAGATTTAAAGAGTGAGATGAACAAAACTATTGATTTTGAATTTGGGGAATAGTAATAAATT
>JBLNBO010000050.1:0-14415 GCA_050260055.1 Ignavibacteriales bacterium | reverse complement strand
AACGTCTCGCACTCTCGGCATCACAGAGCTGGACTAGCAAAGCCCTCCTCCCTGGCGGCGGCTCGTCCGCCCAGCGATTGGGATGCGGTGCTGGCTTCCCGTTCATGCTCGTGACGTCTTTGAAGTTGCGTCATAAAATAGTGCCAGCAGACCTATACGAGAGTGCATTGTTAGGCGAAGAGCCTTCTCATTCTTGCATTAATACAGTCTCAAAAAATTATATAATAATGACTTCTTTTTTAGGAAAAGCAACGCTTTTTCTTAATTTAGCAATTTCTCCATGAGTATTTAACGACTTATCAAGTTTATCTAAAAAACTATTTAAAGCACTTTCTTTAATTACTGGTACAGCAAAATGTCCTTCTTTATAGATACTAGATTCATATAAGAAAGATACTAATACAGAGTCAACTTCTTTCATATCAAAACTACCATTATTCAGCGTTCCTTCAAAGAGTCTGCCATCAAAAACAATTATCGGATAGTAAAAGCAAATATCCTGATTACTCGTACCAAACTCCTTTTTCATTGTATATAGCGTAGCTTTGACAGTTGTTGTTAAAGCTTTAAAAATCATTTCACTTGTCTCATTATTTTTAAACGCCTCAAAGTAACTTTTCCCCATAACAGAATATTCTGAAAAAGGATGAACTAATTCAACTTTATCATAGTCTTCCATTTGCATAAAATCTCTGTTAGGCAGATATGGTACATTATAGAAATCAGCATCATAAGATCTTCTTTTTGAGCTTAAAAATACCCAGGGTTTATTTTCACTCTTTTTACATTCTATTAACAAGCAATACCTAACCATTTTTAATGGATTCCCTTGATTAGAATCCTCAACAATGTAATTCTTTAAAGCTCTTATATCTACTTCTCTCGATTTATTTTCTTCTTCATCAACATAATAAAGGCTATGAGCAACGTAAAATCCTCTATTTTCTAATACATCCGCAACTTTTAATTCGAGCGGGAACCCCGTTTTCTCAGTTTCGTCGATTACTTTTTTCAATATATCATCACTCAAAACCCTTACCTCCAAATTATTCTTATTACACCCCTTAAAACTCACACTCTTTAACCAGGGGCATTTCGCCTAACGTTCCGAACTCCCGACACCGTCGAGCCTTAGATAACTCCTATCTTAGGTGAGACGGTGTATTCCCTTAAGATTATTAAGTACACGCGGACCCTAAAGATTACGGGAGTGCATTGTTAGGCGGCGTTTGTTGGTGATTGAAAACTTAACTATGGTACCAACATTTATGCAAACTCAACGAATGTCCTAACTTTTGATAAACTAATCATAAACTGCTTCACTTTATATATACTAAAAACTAATTTTTGGCTCTCTCTACTGAGCTCTTATTAGTTTGCATAAATGTAACTAGGTAGAAATCGCGTCACTTGGTCATTAAGGTTATCAACTCTTTTCACCATTATGGTGGCAAGCTGCTTAACTTTTTGATGGCAATGTCTTAACAATATATATCAACAAAAAAGCACTAACCTATTTTATTTGTTATAACCTGAAAACATGGTAATAATTTATAATCTGCATCTACTTAAACGAAGAGGGTGAAAAGAGCTACCTTTTTGTTTACTGTAAATCACCTTCTCTTTTTTGATTAACCTATCACCAACATATGCCGTATAACGTCCCGCGCTCTCGGCGTCGTGCGAGCTTAGAAAGCTCCTTTCTTAGCGAGCCGATGCGGCGCTGGCTTCCTCGTTCATGCCCGTGACGTCTTTGAAGTTACTCCTTTAAATCAAGCCAGCAGCCTTTACGAGAGTGCATTGTTATATGATGGATGAGGCCCCTCAGAGCCAGAGTGCTACAGGACGTAGCACCCTCAAAAAATAATAAAATAAGTCATCGTCACCTGTTTATTAGTTCTTCTAATTTATTTCTTTCAGATTCAATTAACCTCTCTATGACTTCTAAAGTAATTTCAGGCTTAACTCTATTGTTGGCTATTTTAGCATACTCTTCCTGTATTATATTACCTTTAATTTCACCAAAGAATCTAACAAATATATTTGAGCTAACATCATGTGTATTAATAAATATTTTCTTAAGATCCTTGTCCATTGTTGAAAATAAATAGGTTGTATCTCCTTTTCTTTCATCCCAATAAAACGTACTCCAGACAGATAGATATGTCAAATCCCATGCCTGATTATGACATTTTTTTAAAATGTATTCTATATTTCCTTTACCGTTTGTCGCAAAGCGCTTAAGTTTATTTGAAAATAACAACAAAATATATACAATAGTATAACAACAAAATAAGATGTTTTCATTGTTCCATCGAATAAACTCTAATACTTTTTCCTCTTGAGATAGATCATCTCGAAAATATAAATACGTTATATGTAACATTTCAGCATAATGCATTTTATAATGTTCACTTTCAATGTTGAAAATGTAGTCCTTAATTTCTTCCGTCAAGTTTAGTTTTGGTATCATTTTAATTTTCCCTGTAGCAAGGTCTAACCACACTTCAGGAGAATAATAATTGGATGATTGACGAAAAATATTATTCTCTTTGCTAGCTTCCATATTATTTTGTTTGTGATTTGCATACTCATTTAAAGCTAACCCAGCATTAATACTTATACTATTAAATTCAGCCCAAAAAATAAGACTACTTATAACTTTTAAAAGATACATTTCTTTTAGTGTTCCATTATTACAAAGCTCAATAAACTTTGTCAGTATATTTCTATCAAGTAGCAATATATAGTTTCTACCTAAATAATTTGTGAAATCAGGAGATCCATAAGGTGAAATAACAGGATGAAATATTATTTGCTCTTTTATTAGAAATTCTGTAATAGATTTTATTTCACTTTCTTTTACTCGGATTACCTTCATTACTAATACCTTTCGTAAATTTCTGAATCCGCCACAGGAAGTGGCGGTCTTTTGCCTCATCTTTCATATAACGTCCCGCACTCTCGGCATCACAGAGCTGGACTTACAAAGCCTTTCTCCTTGGCGGCGGCTTGTCCGCCCAGCGATTGGGATGCGGTGCTGGCTTCCCGTTCATGCTCGTGACGTCTTTGAAGTTGCGTCATAAAGTAGTGCCAGCAAACCTCTACGAGAGTGCATTGTTAACTGATGCCGGATGTCTCTTGACTCAGATGTTGCCATGGATGGCAACACCTTATAATCATTTAGGCCATTGGCAATGCTCACATTTCTTGCAAATCTCATGAAAATCATCAATTGATTTAAATTTATTATCTGTTGCAATCCATCTCTCAAGTTCTTCTTCCGTATCCTTAGGTCCACCAATGCTTGCAAAGCAGTATTCCCAGCACAAGCCATGTAATATCGTATTTTCTATAGCTGGACAAAACCACTCGTCGTTTTCAGAATTAATTTTTTCCCTTGTTTTCATCGCGATCCACCTTACTTTTTTAGAATAGCTTAACACATTTTGTCTTCTTCATTTGTTTCAACATACTTTCATTTTTCTGAAGGGTTATAAACTATTTTATTCAAATCTTACTTTACAATTAAAATCCTTTTTTGACTAGAAAAGCTCTTTTTCCGCCAGCGGATAATATTTACTATACAACCAATTTGAGTTCATAGGATTAATGTAAAAATAAATCTTATATGAACTTGTAGAACCGATGTACTCAATATAATTACGCATGATCTTCCCCGTTCTTGAAAAATCCCTAAATCCGCACTCTCCATTGATTAATTCAAATGCTATTTTGTCTGCCTCTAAATCATTGATTTCTCTTTTATCATTTAGACAACAATATAGAAACTTAAATTTGTTTATTAATTTTTCAACTCGCCAGTTTTCAGACATATCATTAAAATATTCTTTTATGATTTCAATACTTTCAACTTGCTTAAACAAAAATAGCTCTTGAATGTAATACTCTAATATATTCTTACAATATAAGTTCTTTGGGCAACTATCATCAGAAATAAAACCTAATAATAATGGAACATAAACCGGATCATGAAGCATTAGATCCTCATCTTGATCTAATAAAACATCATTTGTATCGTATGCCCACTTATTCAATCTTTCAAATGAATACTCCATGATGAATCCTCCTTATTAGCGCCAAGGATGGCGCGTCTTATTGCATCCGATTTCAGTTAACGTCTCGAACTCTCGGCGTCGTGCGAGCTGCTGGTGCTTGCCACCCAGCGAGCCGATGCGGCGCTGGCTTCCTCGTTCATGCCCGTGACGTCTTTGAAGATACTCCTTCAATAAGGCCAGCAGCCTTTACGAGAGTGCATTGTTAGATGCTGTCCCATGTCCCCAAATTTAGAGCTGCATGGATGCAGCGCCTATTTATTGATAGGTGGTTCATCTATGTACTTTGAAAATGTATCAACATATCTACTGCCGAATATAATATTGGTTATTTCTGAATAGGGAACTCTTATAGGGTTATCACCCCATATACCATCAGCATCAAAATTCCATACATAAGCAAAATCTCTATGAATCCTTCCAATTCTTCCTATAACAAACTCATCATTTTTACCATCTAAAGTTTGCTTTTCAACAATTATATTTCTATTTAATTTATTTAAGCTTTCAAAAACAGATTTCCAGCAACTAACATTAATATCTGGAACAACAATAGTTGATGTTAACCCCTCTTTTCCCAAAATTGTATCACATAAATCGTTTTTCACCTTTACTTTTGTCATATCCTTGAATCTAAACACACTATACCCGTCAAAAATAAAATCATCTTCATTAATAGCAAGAAAGAGCTTTTCTCCCAAACTTAATGGTATCAAATTGTAGTAATGTACGTCATAACGGAAATATGCATTGATGATTTTAGTGTTCTCTGCTGCATTTTTTACTAATTCTTTAATATCACTTTTTTTCATTGTTTCACCTCAAAATATTAATAATCTCATATTAATTAATATACCTTTTAGTTTAGTCAACGAAAACTCTAATTGCCTTCCAAGCGACACGATGTCGCGAAGATAGTATTACATGGGATTGCATCTAACGTCTCGAACTCCCGACGCCACAGAGCTGGACCCTCGAAGCCCTTCTTCCTTGGCGGTGCTCGCACCCAGCGATTGGGGTGTGGAGCGGAGCCTTCTTCTTTGTAAATTTAGGCACTCTTATCTCACCGCGACTTTACGGTAGTGCATTGTTAGAAGATGTTGGCTGCCTTAAATATCAAGAGCCGCACGGATGCGGCGGCCTCATATTTATAGTAAATCAACCCAATTCCTTCTACAATATAATATTCGAAGTACAGTTACCATTTTGTTTTCTTCTGAGACTATATAAAAAACAATATAATTTTCAATCAATATTTTTCTTATACCTTGAGCTGCAAGTCTTTTATCAGAAACAATCGCATTTCGTACTGGCATTTCTTCCAACGTAAAAATCGCTTCTCCAATTTTGTTGATTATCCTATTTGCTACGGCTGATTCCAAAAGCTCTTCCGATATATAGTTTCTAATTTGATGTAAATCATTTTCAGCAGGTTCAGTAATTTGAATATTATATTTTTCCATTTTACTTTCCTTTCTGAACTTCAATAAAGGCTTCTTTAAAAGGTCTCACTTTATTATTTTTCATTGCAGATACTCCTTCATCAAGCAACTTATATAATTCAGACTTTCCGACAAGATGTTCATATGTTTCAATACTCATAACAGCCAAATCACCTTCACCATTTTTTGTAATATACACAGGTTCGTTATTTTGATGACAGAACTTTGATATTTCATTATAGTTATTTCTTAACGCAGAACTAGGTCTTATTGATGGCATAATATGCACCTCCGAATTTTTATTATATTGATATTATATGCATATTATATCAATATATCGATACAATAACAATCTTCCGTTTATTTCTATTTATTCTGATTTATATCTGACTTACGAATTATTCGCGACACGATGTCGCGTCGATTTTGCAGCCAATGTCTTCTAACGTCCCGCACTCTCGGCGCCACAGAGCCGTAGTGCTTGCACTCGGCGATTGTAGTGCGGAGCGGCTTCTTCTCCACCTATTATTCTCATGCTCGTTCTCACCGCGACTTTACGAGAGTGCATTGTTATATGATGTGCAACGGTGCCATATATTCAGAGTGTCATGGACGACGCCCTCATCTAACTCTCTTCCCTATAATGCTGTATGTATGCCAATGCTTCGATTCACCGGTTGCCGTCGTTCCCTCTCCATCATATTCTTCAAAATGCTCTACATCAAAACGAGAAAGCATCTCTGTAATCTGCGGTTTAGTATGAAATGTCATATCGCCTCTTGTAGCCCATGTATCGTTAACTCCAAATAAAACTCCACAAAATCGTGCGCCAATCTTTAACGAATTCTCTATCTCTCCCCACAAGCGTGGAAAATAGTTCGGTGAACAAAAAGGCAAACTGTAACTAGCGTTTATCAAATCAGCTTGTGGCAATGTCACTTCTTCAAACTTGCTACATAAAACCTCCAAATTGCTTCTTACTTTGTTTGAAGCACTCCTCTTAACTATTTCAAGCGCACCTTCATCACCATCAATCGCGAGTACTCTCCATCCTTTTTTGAGCAATGCAATCGTATCGGGACCATTTCCAGAACCTAAATCAATTGCATATCTAGGAGTATCTGGCATATCATCGTTAGCATAGTAGTTAAGAACCCTAACAAGTAACTCTCTTGGTTTCTTGTTCGAAACTGATTTATAATACTTTTCCCAATTATTATTCCTGCCACTGTTCATGACGAAAACTCTCCCATTGATTAAACCTTATTATAACTTGTCTGCGAGTCACGATGACGAGCACATAACAAATACCGTTGCATTTCATATAACGTCTCGCACTCTCGGCATCACAGAGCTGGACTAGCAGCGCCCTTCTTCTCCGGCGGTGGCTTGCCCACCCAGCGATTGGGATGCGGTGCTGGCTTCCCGTTCATGCCCGTGACGTCTTTGAAGTTACTCCTTAAAATAGTGCCAGCAAACCTGTACGAGAGTGCATTGTTATGTGATGTAACACGCCTTTCGGAGCAAGAGTCGCATGGATGCGATGACCTTTGATAATAAATATAAACTTGGCTAAATATTTTTTATTTATCACCATTCTATATTTTCCTGAAAAGACTCTTTTCTATATAGTGGGTGTTTTGCCAATCAATAAGCAAAAGACCTGTACATTAAATATACGCAGCATCCATATTACTAATCCGTTTTCTCTTGTTCATTATATTTCTTTTCTTATTATCGCTTGAAGTAATTCTCAGGCCACAAAAACTCGGGCAAATATTGCTTAATCAATATTGATGCCCAATCATAGCCTCTCGCTTCCAATTCTCTAACGAAATAAGGCCAGGGTGGAATATTACTTCTATAGACATTCGAAGAAGATGTAGACATCCCCCCTCCTTGTGAAGTCGATAAGCCTCCATACTGTGAAGTTGATAGTCCTCCATATTGTGATGTTGATAAACCACCATACTGAGAAGTTGAAAGGCCACCGTATTGCGATGTAGACAAACCTCCGTATTGAGAAGTAGACATACCCCCGTATTGTGATGTAGAAAGCCCTCCATATTGAGATGTAGATGCTCCTCCATATTGAGATGTTGACATGCCGCCATACTGCGACGTGGACAACCCTCCGCCTTGACTTGTGCTCAAATTTCGAGGCCATGTTCGTAAATTAGGAATATCAGGTCTGCTCATATATTTTACCTCCTTTGTTAATTCTCTGCGTCCTGAAAAGAAATATATTGTTTTTACGATAATACTTCTTGGTTTTTTCATTTACTCTTATAGACAGACACGAATGTCCGGATAAATACCCTATAATAATTCTTGTGCCTGTTTTTCTTTCGTCTAACGTTTTCCCGCGACACGATGTCGCGTAATTATGCGTGTTATGTCACATAACGTCCCGCACTCTCGGCATCACAAAGCTGGTCTTACAAAGCCCTTCTTCTCTGCCGGCGGCTTGTCCGCCCAGCGATTGGGATGCGGTGCTGGCTTCCCGTTCATGCTCGTGACGTCTTTGGAATTGCGTCTTTCAATAGTGCCAGCAAACCTATACGAGAGTGCATTGTTAGATGATGCCGCCATCGCTTTATTATATTAATTGCATTGCTACTTTGAGATTGCATTATCCATTATGCCAATCATTGATATTGCCTCAGGAACTTTTGTCGAGTTTGTTGAACCAGTATTATCATCATAAAATGCGTCTAAGTTGCTAACAAACCATGATATACTTCTATTAATTTGATACCCATTATTTTTTAAGTTTGTAAGATATTCTTTTACTAAATTCTCTTTTTCCGATTGAGTAAGTGTGTTCCAACTTGTTCCATCAGGTGCATAACTAAGCCAAGAAGAACTACTATTACTTGAACTACTTGAATCGCTTGAATCTGAAGAACTTGATGAAGAACTTGTGTCATATGAATTATTGCTATAATCTGAAGTTGATGAGCTATCACTACTACCTAATCCCAAAAAACAAAAAATTATAACTCCCACAAGTACAAATAAATTAGATTTCATAGTTCTATCCATTTACATACTTCCTTTCGCACAGATAATATATTTCAAATGCTAAAGTTATAAAAATGATATTTGTCGCTAAGTCAAATATATCAAAAGTTCCCCTTATTAGTTTTACTTTTTGTAGCAACTCGTTCCCAACAATTATGCTAATTACAACTACTAGCCATAATTTTCTTGTTTTACTTAGACGTTCTGTAAAGATCAATATGAAAGAAATAAAAGAAAATGCCCATAAACCATTTGGTAACGAATATGTAACCCATTCTGGCATATGTAGAAAGTCAACCAAATTACGAAATTTTATAATTAAACTTTCTAGCCCAATTGTTTTGAACCACTTAAACATTAAAAGGCTATCCGTTCTATATCCTAAATATAACAATCCCCCAACAAGTAAAGGTAAAACGCAACCTATAAAAAAATATTTCTGCTTAAAACTAGGCATTTTATTTGGCTTACCCTTTCACTTAATTTACTTTTTTAAATTACGTCAACGCTTGTACTTTTTCTTACTCAAAATGGCGGTTTCATCTAACGTCTCGAACTCTCGGCGTCGTGCGAGCTGCTGGTGCTTGCCACCCAGCGAGCCGATGCGGCGCTGGCTTCCAGTTCATGCTCGTGACGTCTTTGACTTTGCTCCTATAATAAAGCCAGTAGCCTTTGCGAGAGTGCATTGTTATCTGGCGTTGCCTCAAGCCCTTAATTTCCTACATCCATTTTTTTAATATAAGTGTCGCACATCCTCAAAGTAATTCTATAATCATATTATCAATCAATTCCTTATCAATTTTATCTACAGCTTCAATCGTTCCACCTGCAATATGTGGTGAAACATAGCAGTTATCAAGTTTTGAGAAACCATATTCATCTATATCAATGTCTAAGCCTACTCCATATAAATGGTTACTTTCTGCAAGTTTATATAAACAATTCATATCAATTAGACCTTGCCGTGATGTATTTACAATTATGCAATTCTTTTTCGTTTTATTTAATAAATCGCTATCAATCATACATTCAGTTTCACTATTTAATGGGACATGTATTGTTATAATATCAGCCGTTTTAAACATTTCTTCTAGGCTAACCATTTTTATACCATACTTGTTTATTAAATCCTGATGTTTCTCTGGATGGTTAGTTTGTCCTATAATATTTACGCCAAAAGGCTTTAACAGTTCAATGACTCTTTTTCCGATTTTACCAAAACCAATTATTCCTACCGTTTTCCCATACAGTTCAATTGGTCTCTCTCCTATACCCTTACGCCCTAAATTAAGCTTCATTGCTTGATTAGATAATTTAACCTTTTTCGTTATGGATAGAATCATGCAAAGTGTGTGTTCTGCAACCGATAATATATTCGCATTAGAAATATTTATTATCTTAAATTTTTTATCCTCAATAAATTTGTTGCAGATGTGGTCTAAGCCTATAGTTAAAGTTCCAATCACTTTTAGTTTTGATGCCTTTTTATATGCTTCCTCCGTTAATTTTTCTCCCACTCCAACAATTAATATTTCATATTTCTGGACAATTTCCTCTAATTCAGATATGGTCGGACGTCTATCTATATCCGAAAAATCTACAGTTTTTGCAATTTTAGAAATATTATCTAAAAAGTATTGATTCTCTTTAAGTGAACCTATTGACACGTAAGCATTCTCAAACATTTTTTTAGTCTTCTCCGTTTTTCTTAATATAGTTGTGCAACACTTCCTTATCAATACGACTAGCTTCTTCCTATAATCTAAGGCTAAATTATGAGGCAATGACCGGATAACGTTCCGAACTCCCGACACCGTCGAGCCTTAGATAACTCCTATCTTAGGTGAGACGGTGTATTCCCTTGAGATTATTAAGCACCCGCGGACCCTAAAGATTACGGGAGTGCATTGTTAGTCGATGTACAAGCGTTTTTTTTGTCTACTCTCCTATTATTTCTGTTTCATTAATAACATCATAATACAGATGAATATATGAATCCTTCAAAATATCACAATTAACCAACTTAAGTGCTTTAACTTTTTTCAAATCCTCACTTAGATGAAGTGACTCACCGTCAATCAATGTAGACGTATCCTTTCCTCCTATAAGAACTGGAGCAATTATAATAGATGCGTGATCAATCAATCCTTTCCTCAATAAGACAGAATTTAAAGTGCCTCCCGTTTGGATTGTAATTCTATCTACTCCATAATCATTTCTCAATCTAGCAAATAAATCTTCGAAATCTATCTCTTTCTCATAATATAATATGTTCACATTAGAATCATCTTTTCTCTCAAACGCAGGATGACTCTTATCAGTAGTAATCAGAAAAAATTTCTGTCCCCTTTTAAGAAAATAATCTACACCCTTACTATTAAGATGAGGTCTATTATCAACAATCATAAAATTAACTGGCGATTTTTCAACTTCACTCTTACTTGTATTAACACCAATCTTAGCTTGAACCTTACCTGAGTTGAAAGAGTATAAATCAGTCAATTGTTCAAGTTCATAATATTGGCACAATCCTTCTTTCACTCCATTTATCTTAGGAAAATCTTTATCAATATCCATTTCATCCGTATCACCTGTAGATATCTTACCATCCAATGATTCTATCATGAAAAGCGTCGTCTCAGGTCTGTCTAAGTTCATATCTATGTCCTCCACTTTAGTAATTTCTTAGCTTGTATGTCGACTAACGTTCCGAACTCTCGGCGTCGTGCGAGCTGCTGGTGCTTGTCACCCAGCGAGCCGATGCGGCGCTGGCTTCCTCGTTCATAGCTCGTGACGTCTTTGAATTTACTCCTTTTAATCAGGCCAGTAGCCCTTGCGAGAGTGCATTGTTAAGTGATGTTGCACGCCCAGTATATTCAGAGTCGACAGGACATCGACACCTCAAAGCTATTTTAGTAATTGCGAACAGATTACCTTGAATAATTATTGAAAAGATAGAACTATATCAGTGTTTTTAATTGGTCTTTAATTCTCATTTCGCTTTCTTTAGCCTTGATTTCTTTTTCCCTCTTTTCAATTTCTTCTCTCACTTTTCTGGCTCTATTTTGTTTCTCTTCTTGTGCATATTTTGAAGATGCAATAGGCAACCAAGATTTAAAAAACCGGACTATTTCTTTGATTGAATTTTCATCATGTTGCGGCACATGAACTAAAAATATTGTGCAATTTTTATTTTCATCAAACCTTGGTGTAAAAGAACGTGTCGTATAACCTGATAAATTTGAATGGTCATACTGTCCTGAAATTAAGATATTATTCCACGTTGGATTAGTCCTTTTATCAAGATAAAAAATTAAATGATTATTCTCATACTCAATATTTGTAACAACAGGTGCATTAAATAATGGATCTTCTTCAGTATTTTCAACAACTTGTCTCTCTGTAATTTTCTTTAATTCCTCTTTATCAGATTCTTGTTCCAGAAGCGCAGAAATTTCAATAGCTATTTTTTGAATTGGATATAATCTATTTTCAGGATTCTGGCTAATCATCTCATCAACTAAGTTATCAAGAAACCTATATTTTTCACAACAATCTAATATTTTTTTGTATTTGGATCCACTAATAACAGTCTTTGTAAACATTTCGTTCAGAATCAACCCTAATGCAAAAACATCTGCTTTTCCATCAACAATTTTCCCTTTTATACCTTGCTCTGGTGCCGCATATATAAAATTAGCAAGCCTCTCTCCTACTTTTGTTTCAATAGCTGTTATCAAATCATCTGAACAAAAATGTGCAATTCCAAAGTCAGCGATTATAGCCATTCCATTATTTGTATCATATAAAATATTTTCCGGCTTAATATCCCTATGCCAAACACCTTTTTGGTGAGCAAAATCTAGACCTCGTAATATTTGAGAAAAAATTTTAATTACTCTTTCCGGCTCGATTCCATTTTTAATTTCATCCCTTAAAGTACAATTATAATATGGCATTACATAAAATAAGCAATCCAACTTCTCGCTCTTATATACTCCATAATCAACAACCTTAATTATATTAGGGTGATCATTCTTTAGGCAAAAATTAATTTCGTTTTTGAAACGTTTAATCTTATCTTTAGTAGTAGTACTTTTATCGATAGCCTTAATAGCAAAAGATTCATTTTCTGATGAGACAACATGAAATACCTTTCCATTGCCTCCCTGACCGATCTGACCATCTTTAACAGTGTACTCTTCAAATGCAGTATATAAAACAGTACCTTTAGCAAACACGATTAATCTCACCCCCTAGAATATCTCTAACCATAATCCGTCACACGATGTGACGGTATAATATGCGTGCAATTTCACTTAACGTCTCGCACTCTCGGCATCACAGCGCTGGACTAGCAAAGTCCTTCTTCTTGGCGGCGGCTTGTCCGCCCAGCGATTGGGATGCGGTGCTGGCTTCCCGTTCATGCCCGTGACGTCTTTGAAGTTACATCATAAAGTAGTGCCAGCAACACCCTTGCGAGAGTGCATTGTTCTACGATGTATCCTGCTCTACTTGTTCAGAATGCGTCATGGACGACGCATCCATGTTAGATTTCTTTAGACGTAATGCTTGACCAATAATCAGTATTATCTCCATGCTTTGCACTAAGAAAAGCTCTGAAATCAGTAAAAGCTTTAATTCCTGCTTCATACGATTCATTTAATATTTCAAATAAGTCTCTATAGTTTGTAATAGAAATTTCTTTACTTTCATATTTATTTCCTCTTGGATCGATACACTTTATGGGAAAATCTATCGTCTTTTCAGAGTTAATAAGGTTTAAGTATGGACTAACCGTCATAAAAATATAATATTTTTTTACTAATCTTTCTAATTCAGCATTATCATCTTTATCTCTTGGTGGCCCTGAAAGAAAATCAAAATATTCCATAAAGTTATCCGATAAATTTTCAGCCTTTTTAAACATTGCTTTACGCCATCGATTAAATAGTAACTCCTGAAACTGAGTCCAATTAAGCAAAACGATATTTGTAGATGTAGCAGATTCCACGGCTCCAGTTTGAAATCCATTTTTAGATATAATATATCCTGTATTCGCTCCGGCATTATTTACTACCGTTTGAAATGAATGTACAACATTCTGAGAAACTGGTTTATTCCAAAATTTGCACTCACATAGATAAGTCATTTCTGGTGTGAACTTTTTGTCTTCAACATATACATCAATATTGACCTTTCCTCGAACCGTATCTATGTCCTTTTCAACTTCAGCTATACAGCCCATCTCCAAAAATACCTGGCACACTTTATTTTGCAAATCTCTCCAGTCTTTTGGTTCATTATTAAATATCATAGTATCTCTCGCTTTCATTTTTAAAAACTATTCCTATGCCGTTAGCATGTATCCATTTATCAGCCCAACATACAATGCAATATAACATAGTATAACTATAAGTGATGCAATAAAATGATGCTTCCAAATTTGGCTATTTTCAATTTTTGATTTAATACACAACATTATTTGGACTAGTAATATGACCCAGGCAACTCTAAACCATAGAAAAGCAACTATATAAAACCCAAGCGTTGTGTGATTAGCACCAAAAATCATCGGAGCTAAATAAAACGATAATGATATAATCGAAAGTACTGCTAAAAAATAATACTTTAACTTCAACAATTACCAGTCCTTTCATAAACAAAACTTAAATAATTGAAATGATCTGTTATTTCATGCTATATAATTACGCGCCATGGAGGGCGCGTCCCCTTGCAGGATATGTCGTAGAACGTCTCGCACTCTCGGCATCACAGAGCTGGACTAGCAAAGCCCTCCTCCCTGGCGGCGGCTCGTCCGCCCAGCGATTGGGATGCGGTGCTGGCTTCCCGTTCATGCTCGTGACGTCTTT
>JBLNBO010000049.1:0-9984 GCA_050260055.1 Ignavibacteriales bacterium | reverse complement strand
CTTCATTATAAATATCTGTAAAATATCCTAAAAGATTGACAGATTGGACACATTGTAAGTATTATAGATTTGCAAAATAAATGATTTAATAATTCACAATTGTAAATTGTTAAGGGAGGCAGTTGTAATGGCACTTAGGCTAATCCGTACAGAAAATGACGAAATTCTGCGGAAAATTAGTAAACCAGTAGGAGAAGTTAATCAATCAATCATCACTCTTCTTGATGATATGAAGGATACATTAAAAGAGAACAACGGTGTTGGATTAGCGGCACCGCAGGTTGGTGTCTTGAAAAGGATAATTGTTGTAGACGTTGGTGAAGGCCCAATTGAAATAATAAATCCAGAAATATTTAATGAAGAAGGTTCGCAAATAGGAGTAGAAGGCTGCCTCAGCATCCCGGAAGTATTTGGAGAAGTAGAGCGGCCTCTGATGCTTACGGTTAAAGGATTAGACAGAAATGGTAAGGAATTTCAAATTGATGCGCAGGATTTACTTGCAATAGTTATTTGCCATGAGGTTGATCATTTGAATGGTATATTGTTTAAGGATAAAGTTATAAAATTCATCGACATGGAAGGTAGAAAGAAAAGATGAGTTTGAACATAGTATTCATGGGGACGCCGGATTTCGCAAAAAAGTCATTGGAGAGTCTTGTAGAAGCAGGCCAAAATATAATGCTAGCTGTTGTACAGCCGGACAAGCCTAAAGGAAGAGGCATGAAGCTTGCATTCCCCCCGGTTAAAGAATATGCTATTGAAAAAGGGATTAATGTTGTGCAGCCATTAACCCTTAGAGATGAAGCGTTTATTGAAAATATTAAAAATTTAAACCCTGATGTGATTGTTGTGGTTGCTTATGGAAGAATTCTTCCTAAAGCAGTTTTAGATATTCCAAGATTGGGATGTATTAATGTACATGCATCCCTTCTTCCCAAATATCGCGGTGCAGCTCCAATTCAGTGGCCTATAATCAATGGAGACAAGGTTACTGGTGTTACTACCATGTATATGGATATAGGTCTTGATACCGGAGATATGATTCTTAATGAAAGTATTGCAATAGAAGATTATGATACACTCGAGACCATGCATGATAAGCTTGCAGAAGCTGGGGGAAAGCTAATAGTTGAAACACTAAGAAAGATTGAAAACGGCACAGCTCCAAGAATTCCGCAGGATGAAAGCGAAGCGACCTTTACAAGACAGATAAAGAAAGAAGATGGACTTATTAATTGGGAAAATGATTCTATAAAAATCAGAAATCAAATAAGAGGTTTTAATCCTTGGCCGGGTGCTTTTACTTATTATGAAGGAAAGATGTTTAAAATGTGGAAGTCTGAAGAAATAATGTGTGATTTAAAGGTTGAGTCCGGAATAATTATAAAAGCAGATGCTAAAGAAGGATTGATAGTATCAACAGGAAATGGGGCACTAAAGATTTTTGAGTTCCAACCAGAGGGAAGCCGGAGAATGACGGCAGAGGAATACCTGATTGGGCATTCTATGAAAGCCGGAGAAAAATTCTATTCAGAAAGAATCAAATAATGAGTGAAAATAAAACCTTTATAAAAGCATCAAGCATGTTGGCGGTCTGCCTGTTAATCATTTCTGGCGGATTTATTGGTGCTTATTTTTATTTGGATGCAAATTTAATAAATATGCTCTTGCTTGTTATCGCAGGAATACTTGTGCTGTTAACAATATTAATAGTAATTGGAATATTTTTTGTTATTAATGGCGAAAGCACCAGAAAAAACACTAAAGAATATTGGCTGCTCTATTATTTTACTAAAAACATCATTATTCCTTTAATCAAGCCATTCTCTAAAATGTTTGGCATTGATTCGGAAAGCATGCAGAGATTTTTTATCAATATCAATAATAAGGTAGTGCAATCAAGGGATAATAATTATAAGAACACAGAGATTGTGCTTCTTTTACCGCACTGTTTGCAAAATAGTGCATGCAGTGTGAATATTACCCATGATATCAATAATTGTAAAAGATGCGGTAAATGTGATATTAATACAATGATTGAGATATCTGAAAGATATGGAATTAAGCTGCTGGTTGTTACCGGAGGAACCTCGGCAAGAGCAGAGCTTTCCAAGTTAAGCCCTGGCGCAGTTGTGGCAGTTGCATGTGAACGTGACCTTTCCAGCGGTATCAATGATGTTGATAATGTCCCTGTTTATGGTGTTTTAAATATGAGACCGAATGGACCGTGTAATAATACAAGAGTTGATGCGGTAAAAATTGAAGAAGCAATTAAAAAATTAATTGATAAAAATAACTTATCAGCAGGTGAATGATTTGGGAGAAAAAATATCCGCAAGGGAATATGCATTAAAATTATTATATAAGGTTGAAAATGAAAATAAATATTCAAACATAATAAGGGACGAACTATTCAACGAAGGTAATTTATCTGAAGCGGATAGAGCTTTTCTAAATCAATTATTTTTTGGCGTATTAAGCAGAAAACTTACTTTGGATGCCGTTATTTCTAAAAAGTCAAAAGTAAAATCAAATAAAATATCGCCATGGATTAATAATACGTTAAGGTTAGGCCTTTATCAGATTATATTCCTAGATAGAATTCCTGTATCAGCAGCATGTTCTGAAAGTGTAAAGCTGGCAAAGAGATATGGCCATAGTGCATCAGCCAGCTTTGTTAATGCAATCTTAAGAAGCACAGCAAGGGAATTGGAAACAATTAAGAATCAAGGCGCAAGTAATGAGGAATTAATATCAAAGCTTCTTGAATTAAATGATTGTAATAATATAAAAAGAGTTTCTATGCTTTATTCACATCCTGAATGGATGATTGAAAAATGGTTTAGCCAGCTAGGTGAGGAGTTTACCGAAGAGTTATGCAGAGCAAATAATACTACTCCATTAACAACAATAAGGGTAAATACTAATAAAGCTTCAAGACAACAGGTGCAGGATATGCTTAAGGAAAAAGGAATTGAGTGTGAATTTTCGAGGTACTCAAATCAGGGAATAGTTTTAAAAAAGGGAAGTCCAATTAATGATTTATATAATGATGGTTTATATACTGTCCAGGATGAAGCAGCCATGTTGGTTTCCGAATTATTAGAGCCGAAAGCTGGCGAAACTATTGCAGATGTATGTGCGGCCCCGGGCGGCAAAACTACACATATTGCTGAGTTGATGGAAAATAGAGGAAAGATAGTTGCTTTTGATATTCATCCTCATAGGGTAGATTTGATTGCTAAAACAGCGAAAAGGCTTGGAATAAATATTATAGAGCCAACAGTACATGATGCTTCCCAAGTGAATAACAGCCTTGTTGGGAAATGTGATAGAGTATTGGTTGATGTCCCATGCTCGGGACTTGGAGTAATAAGAAGAAAGCCGGAGATAAAATGGACAAGAAATCAAGAAGAAATTACTGAAATAGTAGATATTCAAAGGAATATTCTTTCGGTAAGCTCAAAGTATGTTAAAAATGGCGGCAGATTAATATATAGCACATGTACTATAAATAATGAAGAAAATGAAATAATTATTGAAGAATTTTTACGACTTAATGACAACTTTAAGATAGATATTGAAGCTATGCAAAAATACTGTATACTTAATAAGAATGAAGTAAAGGGTAATTTTGCGTTTTATCCAAATATACATAATACAGACGGGTTTTTTATTGTAGTTTTAAAGAAAATGAAAGATTAGCCATGGAGGAATATTTTGAGCAGAACATATATTAAAGATTTCGATATTGTAGAAATCGAGAAAATAATTTATGATATTACTCAGGATAAATTCAGAGCGAAACAAATATTTACATGGATTCACAGAGGAGTATCCAGTTTTGAAGAAATGACAGATATTCCGGTTTCGTTGAGAAATAAACTAACTGAAAGCTTTAGTATATACAGCTATAAAATATTAAACTTACAAAAATCATCAGAGGGAACAAGAAAATATTTATTTGAATTAGAAGATGGCAACGCAATTGAAAGCGTTTTAATGAAATATAAATATGGATATACTGCGTGCATATCAACGCAGGTTGGATGCAAGATGGGATGTGGATTTTGCGCATCTACTAAATGCGGGTTTGTTAGAAATCTAAGTGCCGGCGAAATAGTTGAGCAGGTATTATCAATACAAAGAGAATCTGGAAGCCGTGTCGCTAAGATTGTATTTATGGGAATAGGAGAACCTCTTGAAAATTATGATAATGTAATTAAAGCAATAAATTTACTAAACAATCCATCAGGGTTAAATATAGGTTTAAGAAATATCAGTATTTCAACTTGCGGACTGATTCCTCAAATAAATCAGCTTGCAAAAGAGAATCTTCCAATCACTCTTTCAATTTCGCTCCATGCACCGAATGATATTATCAGAAATAAAATAATGCCGATAAATAGAAAATATCCTATTAAAGAGCTTATTTCTGCAAGTAAGGAATATGCCAAGGCAACAAAGAGGAAAATTTATTTTGAATATGTTATGATAGAAAATGTTAATGATGGCGAAAAAGAAGCTTATGAATTATCAAGACTGATAAAAGGTATGCTGGCTCATGTGAATCTTATTCAGCTTAATCCGATTGGTCAGAAGGAATATAAACGGAGTAATCCAATCAGAATTAAAAAGTTTATGGACGTGTTGAAATCTGAAGGTATAAGCGTCACATTGAGAAGGGAATTAGGGAGCAAGATTGATGCTGCATGTGGACAGCTAAGGTTGAAAAAAAATTTATAACTGATAATATTATATAGAAATCTGTAATAACATTGAAAGGATGATAAAGTTGAATGTTGGGGCATACTCCGACAAGGGTATGGTAAGACAAATAAATGAAGACAGCTATTACGTTCCTATAGATACAAATGACAGTAGCATTTTGTTGTTTATTGTTGCTGATGGGATGGGTGGACATATGGCTGGCGAAATTGCCAGTAAAGAAGCTGTTGATGCAGTTGTAAGCTACATAACCGAGAATTATGAGAAAGAGGCAAGCAATGCCAGAAGCAATCTTATTAATCTCATAAATGAAAGTATATTATATGCTAATAAGCGAATTTATGAGAAATCATTGTCGGATTCTAATTTAAGCGGTATGGGCACAACTTTTGCAATAGCACTTATTCATAATGAAAGCCTTTACATAGGACATGTTGGAGACAGCAGGATATATTTACTTAGAAGAGATAATCTCTATCAGCTTACAAGAGACCATTCATATGTTGAAGAGCTTGTAAGCAGCGGGACAATAACAAGGGAAGAAGCTGCAAATCATCCACAGAAAAATATTATTACCAGGGCATTAGGTACTGAGGAAATAGTAGAAATAGATATATGTGTAAGAAAATTTTATAAACATGATAGATTAATTCTTTGTACAGATGGATTAACAAATATGGTGGATGATGACAGCATAAAGTTAGTAGTTAATAAGCCGGTTACATCTAAAGAAATTGCAGAGGAATTAGTTTCACTTGCAAATGAAGCTGGCGGTAATGATAATATAACTGTTATTATAGTAAGCAACTAAATTTATATTTATATAAGAGGTGTATTTAAAGTGCAAATGGAAGGAAGAATTTTAGGAAATAGATATCAATTGATTGAAAAGATTGGTGGAGGCGGAATGGCATTAGTTTATAAGGCTAAATGCAATCTGCTCAATAGATATGTTGCAGTAAAAATCCTTAGGCCTGAATTTATTACTGATAAGGAGTTTATTGAGAGGTTTAAGGTAGAATCTCAGGCGGCGGCAAGTTTATCACATCCTAATATTGTATCTATTTATGATGTAGGTAATGAAAGTGATATTAACTATATTGTTATGGAATACGTTGATGGTGTTACTTTAAAGGAATATATAACTGAGAAAGGCCAATTGCCATGGAAGACGGCAATTAATATTGCTATTCAAATTTGCTCTGCACTTGAACATGCGCATAAGAACCATATTGTTCATCGTGATATTAAGCCTCATAATATTATAATTACTGATGAAATGGTTGCAAAGGTTACTGATTTTGGAATTGCGAGAGCTGTATCTTCTTCAACCTTAACTGCAACTGGCAATACGATTGGTTCTGTTCATTATTTTTCACCTGAGCAGGCTAGAGGGGGATATACAGATGAGAAATCAGATATATACTCATTAGGAATTGCTCTTTTTGAAATGCTTACAGGAAAAGTGCCATATGATGGTGATACGCCGGTATCAATAGCATTGAAGCATCTTGAAGATGAGATTGTACCTCCAATAGAATTAGCTAAAACTATACCTATCAGCGTTAATAATATTGTATTAAAGGCTTGTCAAAAAAATCAGGCAAACAGATATCAATCTGCTACTGAGATGCTGGATGATTTATATTCTGCATTGAAGCTGCCGGATGGAGATTTTGTTAAGATTAATACCGAAAACATTGACACTCTTTCAACGCGTAGGGTGAGCATTGATGAAATAAATAAGAGCAGACAGGCTGCTAAAAAACCTGACCCGGTTATCAATCAGCAGGAGAAGGTAGAAAATATGGATGCAAAAAAACAAAAAGTTACGGTTATAGCTGCGTTAATTACTTCCTTAATATTAATTGGAGTTATTTCGGCAGGTGTAGGATTTTATGTATATTCTAAGTTCTTTACAAAAACAGTAGTAATAAAAGCTCCGAATATAGTTGGCATGCAGGTTGAAGAGGCGAAAGAACTTTTAAAGCAAAATAATATAACAATAAAAGAGACTGAGAGAAGGTATGATGATAAGCTGGCTAAGGATGCTATCATATCTCAAGATCCTATCGCAGATATGGAGATGAAATCGCCGGGAGAGATCCGTGTGGTTGTTAGTGAAGGGCAAGAAACAGTAAATGTTCCTGATTTGACGGGAATGAGCTATAGAGAAGCGCAGAATGAGCTTCAAAAATATGGATTATTAATTAGAATCATTTATGAACCAAATGCAGAAATTCCACAAAATTATGTAATAAGGCAAACACCTGCTGCAAATTCTCCATTTGCAAAGAATTCTGAAGTACAGGTATTTGTAAGTGATGGTGCTGAAAATGCTAAAATAAAAGTGCCTAATCTGATTGGAATGTCTGAGACTGATGCAAGACAGCTTATTAGAGACAGCAGGCTTACCTTAGGTGATGTCAGCTATACAAAAGACTCAAGTCAAAGTGATGGGGTTGTCCTTTTCCAAAGTATTTCGCCTGATACCGAAGTAACCAATCTTACCAAGGTTAGTATTACTGTTAATAGTCTGAATGCTAATTCGAATGTCGGAGGGTCGACACAGTATATTTCAATAGATGTAAGCGAAAAGGGATTAAACAGGACATTTATGCTGAGGGTTGAAATTGAAGGTGTGAACGGTAGAAAGATTGTAGTGAACGAAATGCATTCAAGAGATGAAAAACAGGTTGTTGTTCCAATAAAAGGAGCTGGAAACTCAGTAGTAAGAGTTTATATAGATGATAAACTAGATTCAGAAATGGTTGTTGATTTTGGCGGGGAGGCCAGGTAATGCAGGAAGGCCTGATTGTTAAGGGAATCGGTGGATTCTATTATTTAAAAGCAGGTTTAGAAGTTTATGAGTGCAAGCCAAGAGGAATCTTTAGGAAAAACGATATTCTTCCTCTAGTTGGTGATAGAGCAGAATTTACTGTAAATGATGAGACTGAAAATACAGGAGTAATTGAGAAAATTCTACCTAGGAAAAACTCGTTGATTAGACCGCCAGTTTCAAATATTGACCAAATAATAATTGTTATTGCTGTAAAAGCACCAGAACCGGACTTCATGCTTGTTGATAAGCTGGTTATTAAAGCAGAAGAGATTGGAACCAAGCCAGTCATATGTGTTAACAAAATAGATTTGTGCCCTGGCGAATTTGAACAAATAAAATGCTATGAAAAGGCTGGTTATGAAACATTATATGTTTCAGCGGTCAAGGAAATTGGCATAGATAAATTAAAAGAAAAAATGCAAGATAAGATATCAATACTTGCAGGACCTTCCGGAGTAGGAAAATCAACAATAATTAATGCGCTTAATATTAATGTTTCAGCAAAAACTGGTGATGTTAGCGGTAAAATCGAGAGAGGAAAGCATACAACCAGGCATGTGGAGCTTTTTGAAATAAAAGGCGGCGGTTATATTGCAGATACACCTGGTTTTAGTGCACTTGGAATCGAAAATATAATCAGCAATAGATTGCAAAGCTTTTATCCGGAATTTAAGGAATATATCAATGATTGCAGATTTTCGGGATGTACACATATTAATGAACCGGACTGCGGTGTTAAGAACGCTTTAAATGATACAAAAATTGATGCCGGAAGATATGAAAGATATATTGAGCTTTACAAATCAATTAAAGAAAGTGAGAAATATCGAAAGTGAGAAGTGTCATTATTTCTAATGGTGTAATCGAGGATTATAAAGCAATAGCTGAAATGATAAAGGAAGATGATTACATAGTATGTGCAGATGGCGGAAGCATGCACGCAAGGAAATTAGGATTAGTACCTAATTTAATAATTGGAGATTGCGATTCAATTGACCAAGAAACACTTGATTACTATGAATCCAAAGGGGTAAAAATCGAGACTCATCCGAGAGATAAGGATCAGACAGATACCCAATTGGCAGTTGAACGTGCCTATGAAATGGGCGGCAGAGAGATGCTGCTTATTGGATGCACAGGGACAAGATTTGACCATACCTTTGGAAATGTTGCTATGCTTATATGGCTAATGAAAAGAGGAGTAAGAGGCATTATTGTTAATAAACATAATGAAATACATGTTTTGGACAGATATATTCTTCTCGAGGGAAAGCCTGGCGATAGATTGTCGCTGCTGCCAATAACTCCAAAAATAGATGGGATATTTACAACAGGACTGAAATTTGCACTGGAAAATGGCGAGCTTGTGTATGACCAGCCAAGGGGAATGAGCAACGAATTTATTGCTGACCAAGCTCAAATAGTAATAAGAGATGGGATGCTGATGGTTGTAAAGTATAACGAATAGACTACTTTTTTATTTTTTCTATAATTGATGAATCTGGATCCACAGTTTTTGTTTTGAAGTTATCATATATTACAAACCCGGGTTTTGCACCACCGGGTTTTTTTACGTACTTAACCAAGGTATAATCTACCGGAACATGGGTAGAATTCCTTGATTTGCTGTGATAAGCGGCTAATATGCAGGCTTCTATCAAAGTAGATTCCGGAACATCTTTTTTGTCTGCTTTTATAATAACATGCGAGCCTGGTATATTTCTGGTATGAAGCCAGAAATCAGTTCTAGCTGCGGTTTTAAAAGTAAGGTGGTCATTTTGTCTGTTGTTCTTTCCAACTAAAATTACAAATCCATCGGATGAAATAAATTCTAAAGGAGTAAGAGGAAGAACAGTTTTTTTGCTTTTAGTATTCTCTGTTATTATTTTCTCATTAACCAGCTCGTTTTTGATATCTTCAATATCATTTTCGGTATTTGCATCTTCAATTTGAAATAGTAAGCTTTCAAAATAGATTTTTTCCTTTTCTAATCCTTCAAGAAGAGATTCAGCCGCTTGATATGTCTTCTTAGCCTTTGAATACTTTTTAAAATAAGCTTGTGCATTGCTTGACGGAGAAATGCTGGGGTTCAATAGAATGGTAAGCTCCGGACAATCGGGAACATAATAATTTGTTACTGTGATTTGTTCCATTCCCTCCGAAATTCTATATAGGTTAGAGGTGATAAGTTCTCCGCATATCTTAAAATCTTCCTTCTTTTCTGAATCAGATAAGTTTTTAGTTTGAATATTAATTTTTTTGATGCACTTTTCAAGCTTAGAACTGACAGCATTTAAAAGCTCAGCTTTCCTGCTTGTGAGCTTGTTTTGAAAAGACTTGGATTGATAATAACTTTCAATAGCTTTGCTAATACTATCAAACTTAATTATTGAATCATCATCAAAGTGGGAAGA
>JBLNBO010000048.1:0-3860 GCA_050260055.1 Ignavibacteriales bacterium | reverse complement strand
TTTTTACCAATTTTATATGATTTAAAGCTGATTGATCAGATTATCTTTTTCTGCCACTGTAAATCTTATAATGAACTCCGTCCCATTGTTCCTTTTTAGTTCAAGTTCGCCATCTAACTGTTCTATAAGAGTAGTTACAAGCTGCATCCCCAGGCTATCCAGCTCTTCAATATCAAAACTTTCAGGAATTCCTACGCCGTTATCGGAAATTGCCAGAATGAAATTTGTATCACAGTCCCTATTTCCGTATTCTATATTTTCTTCTCTATGAAGTTTGATTCGGATTTCTCCTTTTTCTCTTCCCACAAATGCATGTTTAAGGGAGTTCGAAGCAAGTTCATTAATGATTATCCCCAAAGGGATTGCAGTATCCATATCAAACAAAAGGTTCTTTTCCATATCTGTTATTAAATTGATATCGGTATTTTTAGCAAGTATGTCTGGAAAAGATTCTCAATTAGCTTCTCTAAATAAGGTGAAAAATTAAATGTATCGTCTCCTTCACCTTCATGCAGTTCCTCATGAATGAGTGCCATAGATACAACCCGATTTTGGCTTTCTCTGAAGGCTTCCAGGACTTCCGAGTCCGTAATACATTCTCTATTTTTGAACTTTTCAGCTTGAAGGTCGAGAAGTGAAGATATTACCTGTAGGTTATTCTTAATTCTGTGATGAATTTCTTTTTTGCGGACTATCTCGATGCGCGCTAGACTTTCTTCTGCCTTTTTACGCTCTGTGATATCCTGAACTATTCCTCTCATTTGAATAGGTGTATTTTTGTCGTCAAAAATAACTCCACCTTGAGAATAGATTACACGCTCTTTTCCATCAGGTAAGATTATCCTATAATCAAAGTTATACGGCTTTCCGTTTAATGCTTCATTATTAGCGTGGATAACAAATTCTAAATCTTCTGGATGTACACAGTTTAAAAATGTATTGTGGTCTAACTCAATTTGGGGATCGAGTCCAAAAATAAGATATAGTTCATCAGACCAGTATTCTTCGTTAGTTGCAATGTTCCAGTCATAACTTCCAACGTGAGCTATTTTTTGAGCATCAGCAAGACGTTCTTCGCTTTCATTTAATGAGATATTAGCCTTCACAAGCTCTTCTGTTCGTTCTTTAACTTTAATTTCCAAACTTTTATGTGCTTTTTTAAGGGCTTCTTCAGCCTTCTTACGCTTGATAGCTACTGATATCTGGTCAGCCACAGTGCTCATTAGGATAAGCTCATCCTCAGTAAAGCTCTTTCTACTCTTCGTGCCAAAGGATAGTGTACCTATTGTTTTCTCTTCAATATGGAGTGGTTGACAGGAATATGCCTGAATCCCTATCGACTTCACAAGGTCGGCTCGCTCGTCTCCGTTATGCTGTACATCCTCGGAAACAATGCGGTAGCCATCACGGGCCACACAACCACATATTGCGGCTCCTTCATCCAGCCATTCTATCTCTTTAGCTACCTCCGCACCTGTCCCGCTATAAGCATTGAGATGGAGTCTGCCCTGTGATTCGTCAAAAACGTAGTTAAAGAACACATCACAGTTCAGGTGGCGCATCACCTTCTCGGCGATAGTCTGGATTATGGCTTCTGGGTCTTTACTCGAAAGTAGTAGGGCGTTAGCCTCGCTTAAAATCTTAAAGCGTTCTTCACTCTCTTTCAACGCCTTTTCAGCCTGCTTGCGTTTGGAACTCTCAATCTGCTCCCATTTTCCTTCCCTTTTGATCACAGCAAATTGATGGTTAGTTACCACATCGATAATTTCGGTTGAGTTGCATCTGTCGAGGGAATAAGAACAAAGAGATATAATATTGTAGTTGCCGAGAACTCTGTCTATTTTTTCCTCGTAATCAATGAAATCATTCCAATCCTTTTTCTCAAGCCAAAATGTGTTTCCCGTCAATCTCAAACCATCGTAGCCGTTAGCTAGAGCTTGATTTATTTTTTTAACCCATCCTTTCAATACTCTATCTGAATCGAAAACTCCGTCTTTAATATACCAATGAGTATAGGGAATAATTTCAATTTGACATTTCTCTAGATAAACATCAAAATCAGGAACAGACCTTCTAAGAGCTTCTTTTGTTTCTTCTACACCCAGAGGTTCAGATGTGACCCACATGCAGAACTCATTATTTTCCAGTCCTGCTTTAAAATAAGGAACAAGTATTTCCGTCAAATCTTCTTTTGTCTGGTAGAATTGGCAGAAGTGTGTACCCCATGGAACTTTCCCAATAATACCAGAAACTCTATTGTCACTACTCATATTCTTCTCTGCTCATGGATAAAATCAAAATTCTCTGTCTTAATCTTTTGTTTGAATAAGCTTCAGTTTTATCAGTACATTTTGTAAAATGTAAATTTATAAATGAGTATTTGTACTAGGGCTTTATATAAAACTGATAAAATAAATGTTTTACCATTGAGTTTTTTGTGGGGTTACCCTACGGACCTAGAGTTTATAAAAGGATTTTCTCACGTTATTGGGATTTATGCCTGCATGACAAAGACAGGCTTTAAATTGACAGAAAATTGGTTTAGATATTGGCAGTTAGCTCATTAGTAAGATATCCAATATGAACTAAGATATTTCTTTAGTTGTTGTTGGGCAGCTGTGCTAGTGCCTGATTATCTTTTTCCATTACTGTAAACCTTCTTCCATTACTGTAAACCTTATAGTGAATTCTGTACCATTGCCCCTTTTCAGTTCAAACTCCCCATCCAACTGTTCTACAAGGGAAGTTATCAACTGCATGCCAAGACTATGAAGGTTTTCAATATCAAGATCATCGGGAATACCAATTCCATTGTCTGAAACTGTCAAAATAAAAGTGCTCTTGCATTCTTCGTTTATGGATTTTATGCATTCTCCATTTTCTTCCTTATGTAATTTTATTCTGATTTCTCCTTTTCTTCTATCGGGAAATGCATGTTTGAAGGAATTGGAAACAAGTTCGTTAACGATAATTCCTAATGGGATAGCAGTATCCATATCAAAGAAGGCATTTTCCAACAGATCAAGCTTTAAACTTATATCGGTATTTCTAACACAATAAGCCTGGAGAATATTCTCAGCTAGTTCTTTAATATAAGGTGAGAAATTTAGGGTGTCGAACCCCCCATCTTTGTACAATTCCTCGTGTATAAGAGCCATAGATATCACTCTATCCTGGCTTTCTCTGAAGGATTCCAGGACTTCCGAATTCTTAATACATTCTCTATTTTTGAACTTGTCAGCCTGTAAGTCCAGCAAAGAGGAGATTACCTGTAGGTTATTCTTAATTCGGTGGTGAATCTCCTTTTTACGTGCGGTTTCGATTTTTAACAAGGCATCTTCAGCTTTTTTTCGTTCAGTTATATCCTGAACGGTTCCTATCATTCGAATAGGAAGATTTTCATCATTAAAAATAACTTCCCCTTGTCCATGAACTATACGCACTTCTCCATTAGCCCACTTAACACGATGATCAATATTATAAGGATTTATGCTTTTCAAGGCATCCAATACTGCATTATTTACACGTTCTCTATCCTCTGGATGCACATGACTTAAAAATGCATCATAATTTGCGCCGAATTTTTGAGGGTCATATCTAAATATACGAAAAATTTCATCTGACCAATGTAGCGTATCAGTTACAATGTTCCAATCCCAATTCCCAATATGAGCTATTCTTTGAGCCTCATCAAGACTTTTCTTACTTTCTTCCAAAGAATTATAAGCCTTTTCAAGCTCAGATGTACGTTCTTTAACCAGATTATCCAAATTGTCGAGTGTTTCTTTCAGTTTTGCTTCTGTTTCTTTAATGTCGGTAATGTCACGAGAAATGGCAAGAACAGAGATTATTTTACCATT
>JBLNBO010000047.1:0-158022 GCA_050260055.1 Ignavibacteriales bacterium | reverse complement strand
ATATACCACTGCTGTCTAATGTTTCAATGCTTATTCTGCTTCCTGATGCAATCTGTCCTGAACTTGGTGATAGTGATATTTTGGGCACAGTCGTATCTGTTGATGCCCCTGCTGTTATTTCAAAGGTGTAATACTTATTTTGATCTGACGAATTCTTATTTGATGAATTATCTATCGCATAAACATATAATTTTTGGGTGGTGTTTGCAGTTACAATTGGAGCTGTAACAACTGCCTTAGTTCCGCTTGCTGTTGACCAGCTCGAAGCTCCTGCCCAGCCATATTTCAAAGCCCATATTCCACTTACATCGGTTGCTTCTATTGTGATACTTCCGCCAGAAGCTACCTGTCCAGAACTTGGTGTTGCTGTTATTACCGGCGGTGTTGTATCATTAACTGCACCTGCTGTTATTTCGAAGGTATAATATTTGCTCTTGTCTGACGAATTCTTATTTGAGGAATTATCTATTGCATATACATATAGCTTTTGAGTGGTGTTTGCATTTACAGTCGGAGCTGCAACAACTGCCTTGGTTCCGCTTGCTGTTGACCAGCTTGCTGCTCCTGCCCAGCCATATTTGAAATCTGATATTCCGCTTGCATCCGATGCTTCTATTGTTATACTTCCACCTGATGCTACCTGTCCGGAGCTTGGTGTTGCTGTTACAACTGGAGGTGTTGTATCATTACCCCCTCCTGCTGCAGTTATTTCGAAGGTATAATATTTATTTTGATCTGATGAATTCTTGTTTGATGAATTATCTATCGCATAAACATATAGCTTTTGTGTTGTATTTGCACTTACAATCGGAGCTGTAACAACCGCCTTGGTTCCGCTTGCTGTTGACCAGTTCGAGGCTCCTGCCCAGCCATATTTGAAATCTGATATTCCGCTTGCATCCGATGCTTCTATTGTGATACTTCCGCCAGAAGCTACCTGTCCAGAACTTGGTGTTGCTGTTATTACCGGCGGTGTTGTATCAGCTGCATTTCCTTGGGTAGTAAATTCCATACTGCATTTTGGAGCGAATGCACCGGCTGAATTTATATAGGCTCCCTCGTCTAGAACAACGCTGTAAGTCATCCCTGCTTTCATACTTGCTTTCGGTATTCCAATTATCCCATATTCTTTATTTACATTATATAAATATATTCCTTCAATAATATTACCTATACCTGTTGCAACAGTTGCCTTTTTAGTTATATCATTTGAAAGAACTACAGTTTGTGAATATTTTATTATCACAGCAAATTTATCATTAAAATTACTTATATCTAATAATGTTCCAGATACAATACTGCTTAATATCGATGGATTAACTGTATAATCTACGTTAGCTGCTCCATTAGCTGGAGTTGTAGAAACTATTGTTATTGCCGGCGGAGTACCAGATTCAAGTGTTTTAAATGTAAAGGTTCCTCCAGCATAAGCATTTCCTGCTGAATCAGTAATAGCCCCTGATGCAAAAATAAGAGTATATGTAGTTGAGGCAGTCAATGAGGGTTTGCAAGAAATTGCATTTCCATTTGATGTTACACTGAAATTAGATTCAACAGAAGCACCATTTAAAGTAATTTTTCCAGAACCTTTTTTAATTGCTTCTGAAAAAGTTAATACAATCTCAGAATCCAGTGCAACGCCTGTTTGATTATTCGTTGGAACTATACTGCTTAATGTTGGAGGAGTATTGTCTGCTGCAGCTGAAGTATTAAAGCTGAATGAACTTGCTGTACTCTGGTTACCTGCCGAGTCTTTAACTGCCCCCGCTCCAATATTTACTGTATAACTAGCGCCAGCATTAAGTGTTGTTGTAACTGTCGCTTTTGTACCACTTACGCTAAAGCTTGCCGAAGAACCGTTAACAGTAATTGCTCCGCTTCCCTTTTGAACAGTTTCGCTAAATGTAACTGAAATTGTTGTACCTTTATCAACTGTTGAGTTATTTGCCGGTATTGTACTTGTCACAGTCGGGGGAGTCGTATCATTTGAAATTATATTATATGTTACATTTGTTGTTGCCGGATTGTTTGCTTTATCAACCACTTTAATATAAATAGTATGGCTTCCTAATGACAAACCGCTTGTAGGTATCCTAAAATTACCTGGATTTGTAGCTGTCTTATTATAACTCTGGCTATCCCAGCTGTAACTTGCAGATAGCAAACCACTGCCTCTATCCGAAGCTGTTACTTGTACCTCATCTCCCTGCTTTTTGTCTCCCGGGTCATCCGGGTATATTTCCGGAGGTGTTGTATCGTTATATTTGATTGTATATGAAAAATCATCAGAACCTACTACAGATGAGAGATATGTATATGCTTTTACTTTTAAAGTTGCATTTCCAGCAACATTTGCTGGAGGAGCTATGGTTAGACTTGCTCCACTTGATGATTTTGTAGAATATGAAGTACCATTTACAACCCAATACGCCTCCATCTTCTGAACTCCACTAGCACCATAATCATATAGCTCACCATTCAGTGTAATCGAATCATCTGATGCTATGGTTGAACCTTCTGACACTGATGCTTTTATTGTAGGTGGGGCATTTACTACTTTCATAGTACGCGTAATTTTACTGGAAGCTAGCCGTGTACCATCAGATACGTTAAGGCTGACGGTATAAGCTTTATTATATGCATCTGGTGGATAAAAGCTGCATGTATAATCTTTTTCATAATTCATCGTTTTTGATTCATCAACTTGACTTCCTCCTTCAGGTGTCCAATAAACAAATATCTTTTGGATTCCGTCTTCGTCATGAAATTTTACATCTAAGGCTTTAGTACTCCAGTATATCCACCCACCAGAGGTATTATCCTGAAGAATGGTCATTGTAGGTGTATCTCCAGTTGCTGCAAATACAAGGCCTGTACTTAATGTGAAAATCATAATTACAAACATTACTGCTATTAATATTCTTACATTAAAATGCTTCGACATAACTTGCCCTCCTTAGTGATAAAATTCCCATAATTACATTTTACCATTTTTTCTGACATCTTTAAACTGTTATAATACATAAAATTCGTGTAGGATTTTTGACATATTGTACATTATTGAATAGTCAGATATGCTTTTATAATATTAAAACCTTAGACATACATAATAAAAACATTAAAAAAAGGTTGAGATTTCGGATTTTACATCTCACTTTACAAAAATACAAAATGTATATATAATAACAACTGCTTCATTATTATAATTATTACAGCAGAGAGAAGAATTATTTTCTTCCTTGTATGAATAACAACAACATACTATGTATATTATAGGAACAGGTTTAATTAAAAAAAGGAGGTGTGTGCAATGCAGGACGAGTCAATCAAGAATGAGCAAGCTTTGAAAACAGATGCCTTTCTTCAAGAGATTCTTAAAAAGATATCAAAAAGTAACAGCAAATCAGTAGTCGCTGCAACCGCACCTGATGCTATCGTAGCAGATCTCGTACAAAAACAGTTATTACTAAAGGGTTATAAAGCATCAACGTACGGAAATGTTTTATCAGTATATATTCATTGATTTGTTTTATAGGGACGTTGAATAACGTTCCTTATTTTTAGGTTTCTATCAGAACACATGCCTGTAAGGTTTCAATACCTTTTTCTCTGGCGAATTCTAGTAATTCATCATTAAAAGTACCAGGCTGCAACCAAATATATTTAATTCCCAAATCAGAAGCTTCTTGGATAGTTTTCATACCATGCTTAGGTGATACCACTAAGTTTATTACATCAGGCTTTTGCGTCAAGCTCATAAGATTAGGATAGCATTTTTCTCCAAGAATAGTTTCGTAGTTTGGATTTACCGGAATAACATTGTAACCTAAATCTTTTAGCCTCCTAAAAATTTTATATCCATACTTTTCTTTATTTTCACTAGCTCCAACAACTACCCAATTTCTTAGTTTTAACAATTCATCTGCATTTATCATTTTATACCTCCTTAATTATATAGTAACCATTGTCTATCTCATTTACTTCTATTGAGCCGGCAGAAAGCTCTGAAACTTTTTTATTTAGTAAATTAACCTGTTTAATCGGAACAGCCAAGTATATATCTATTAAGTCTGCATATATAGTATCAATTATATACCAGCCTTCATTATTCGCAATTGTTTGTATTTTACCAAGAAAGGTATAGTCTATCTTCATATGGATTTTTGTCGACCATACTTTCTCAACAATACCTGTTGATTTTATAGCTTCTATGGCAGATTTTGAATAAGCCCGCACTAATCCGCCTGTTCCAAGTAAGATTCCGCCAAAATATCTTGTCACAACAACTATAATATCTTCAAGTCCCTGCTTTTTTATTACGTCAAGAATTGGCATTCCTGCAGTTCCGGCAGGCTCACCTTCATCAGTGAATTTCTGTATGAATGAATTTCCTCCAATATAGTAGGCAAAAACATTATGCCTGGCATCCCAATATTTCTTTTTTATTATTTCATAAAAATCCATTGCTTCTTCATCTGATGAAACTCTTTTTACATTTGCAATGAATCTCGATTTTTTTTCAACTATTTCAGCAGTTCCCTCACTTTTTATAGTTTTATATGTTTCCCTCACAATACCACCTCAAGCTCCAAAGGGCAATTGAGGACGGTCAAATAACCGTCCCCAATTACAGATTTATAATAAGATGAAATCTCTTTCATTCCAATTAGTTTCATATTCACTAAATTTCTTTATACTTCTTATATGATAAACTTACTAGCGATTTGTCCTGACTATATGTTATTTTTTCAAGGGCTTCATTAATATCATAAAATCCACCATCTAGGAAACTATCTTCTTGACTGATAGAATAATTATTGTTGTCCGCTTTCATTAAGTACCATGTAATCCTATTGCAGACTGGTTTTTGTCGGGATAATGAGTAAAACTCGTAACTTGTGCTTCCAGCTGTTGATACTATCGCAGCCTCAATTCCGCCTTCCTCTTTCACCCTTTTAATAGCTATTTCAGCTGATAAGTCACCATTTTTAATAACTCCTTTTGGAAGTACCCATTCTCCTTTTTCGTTCTTTAGGAGAAAAACTTTATCACCGTGAAACACAACTCCTCCAGCGCAATTTCTTACCAACATGTCAAAAACCCCTTTCTAGTTATTAGTTAGGTATATTTTAGGCTTGTGTTCCCTCCCTCCGCTAAATATTTTACTTGTGAATATCATACCTTAATTTGGCATAGTATTCAATAAGGAAATTGCTTTAAGTTAAGCCGCATATTTTTATGCGGCTTAACTTAAAGTCTATTTTATCTTTCTTCAGTCAATCTTAAATTCAACGTCTTTTTCTCTCCATCTCTTACGATTACAACCTTAACTGTATCTCCAACCTTATACCCTTTTTTTATTTCATTAATCTCTTCTATAGTCTGAACTTTCTTTCCTGCAAATTCAATAATAACATCCCCTACTTGTATTCCGGCTCTTTCTGCTCCGCTGAATGGGCTAACTTGCTTGACATACACACCTACAGGCAAATCATATCGTAAAGAGGTTCTCTCATCAATATTTTCACCACCAATTCCAATTTGGGGTCTTCCCTTTACATATGTGTATTTAATTAGCTGCTCCATAACTGGCTTTATCTCATTACTTGGAATTGCAAATCCAAGACCCTCAACTCCTGTCGAAGCTAATTTTACGGTATTTATTCCTATTACTTTTCCTTCTGAATTAACCAGCGCCCCTCCACTGTTTCCAGGGTTTATTGCTGCATCTGTCTGAATAAGGTTTAATGTCTTTCCATCAATATCTATTGTTCTATTAACAGCACTAATAACCCCGGCTGTGACTGAACCAGCAAATTCCATGCCAAGCGGATTACCGATAGCTACTGCCAATTCTCCTACTTTAACATTCGATGAGTCTCCAAATTCAGCGACAGGTAGATTATCCTGGTCAATCTTTATTACAGCAAGGTCAGTTCTCGAATCTCCACCAACTACCTTTGCAGAAGTTGACTTTTTATTATTAGGCAGATATACCTCAACCTTTCCTGTTTGCTTCCCATCTTCTAAAGCACTTTCTATTACGTGATAATTAGTAAGTATATATCCATCTTTTCTTACAATTATTCCTGAACCTTCTCCTTTAGCTTCGCTGTCAGTTTCTCCAAAAAATGCAAATGGGTTCTCAACCTTATAAGTCACTTTTATACCTACTATTGATGGACCAACTTTTTGGGCAATGCTTACTACAGGAGATGATGTTTCTTTGATTTCAACCTTTTTGATTAAACTATTAGTATTATCGCTGTTTTTTGCTGTCTTTGAAGTTATCTCCGGGAAGAGAGTACCTACAGTTTTATCAACTACCGGATTTATTATTGGGTTACCAAAAACCAGAATTAATCCTACTATCAATCCACCTATAATAGAACTTGCAAGTCCAGTTACTATATATCCAACTAAATTATTCTTAGCTGGTTTTTTTCTAGAATCATTATAATAAAATGGTGAATTCTGATGGTATCCATTTTGATTCTGCCCTGCAGATGAGTTGATATTGTTTTCATTATCCATATTTATTTCCTCCTTATATACACAATATAAACTTCTTAAAATATAATATAAATTAAAATATTGAACTAAATATGAACAAATTGTAAATGTTTCTTATCTATTATTATTTGCTTCTAATGTAAAAATAAACCTTGTCCCCTTATTTAATTCACTTTCAACCCAAATATTCTGTTCATGTTTTTTAATAATATTTTTTATGATTGCTAATCCCAGGCCAATTCCGGATTTATCAATACTTCTTGATTTATCACTCTTAAAAAACTTCTCCCAAATATAAGGGAGTTCATTTTCAGCAATACCAATTCCTTTATCCTCTATACAAATATATATTAACCCTTCCTTTTCTGATGTACTTACTTTGATATCTCTTCCCTCAGGTGTAAATTTTATTGCATTATCCAATAGATTAGTAAGGACCCTTTCTATAGCATCGGGATCAGCAAGAACTAATTGACGCTCTGCATGCAAATCCACTTGCATATTGAGTTTCTTTTTTACCATATGCGTTTCGAATTTTATAACATTCCTTCTAATAAGCTCAATAATATCAAAAGCCTTCAAATTCAGGGGAGTTTCTTCTGATTCAAGTCTTGCAATATCAAGCATATCATTTGCCAACTTTGCTAACCTGACAGTTTCATTTTTAACAATAGACAAGTAATGTTTATGTTCTTCTTGCGGTATTGTTCCATCAATTATTCCTTCTACAAAGCCATTCATAGAAGTTAATGGCGTCCTAAGCTCATGCGAAATACTAGCAATGAATTCTTGACGCATTTGTTCAAGATTTCCTAAAGCTTCAGCCATATAATTGAAGGTTCTACCCAACTCTCCAATTTCATCATTGGATTTTATTTTAACCCGCGCTTTATAATCCCCGTTTGCAATTATTGAGGCAACCTTTCCAAATTCTCTCAAAGGGCGTGAAATCCTTCTTGACATTAAATAGATTATTGGAATAGCAATAATGGTTGAAATAAAAATAGATTTGAGAAAAAGATTAAATACATCCGAGCGTAATCTTTGAAGCTCGGGAAGAGATGTATTTATAAGAACACTGCCAATTACGTTATTATTATATATAATTGGATAACCAAGCATTAAATGAGGCTCATCAAATATGTTTCCGAAATTGCCTATTCTCCTTATAATATTCCCTTTTGAAATTTCACTAATTATTTCTTGTTCTACTTTCTTACCTTGAAGATATTTCATTTCTTCATTTGAAGTCAGCAATATAACCCCGGCTTTATCAACAACAAGAATTATCGAGTTGCTGTTTTTAGCATATCCTTTAATGTTGAGCTTAAAAATCTCTTGTACTATTGGATTTTGGGAATTAGCAAGATATTCTGCCATTTCTTTTGTTCTTAGTGCATAGTATTGTAAAGATTTTTCCTTTTCAGCAATCGCATATTGTCCTAAAAATCCATATAACAATATTGCAGTAAGAAATAAACTAATAAATATAATTATAAATATAGTTGTTATCCACTTTGAAAATATGCTTTTAAACATCTAACTCACCTCAAATTTATACCCGACGCCCCAAACAGTTTTTATTTGCCATTTGAAATCGTCTAACTCGATTTTTTCACGAATCCTTTTTATATGTACATCCACAGTTCTAGAATCTCCCAAGAAGTCGTAACCCCAGACTTGTTCTAAAAGCTGTTCGCGTGTAAAAACTCGATTAGGCTTTGAAGCTAAAAAATATAAAACTTCTAACTCTTTTGGCGCTAGTTCAATACTGTTCCCTGCAACTTTAACAGAATATGTGGAAAGGTTGATTACTAAGTTTGGGTAAATTACTTCCTTTTGCGATTCCAGGTCTTTCTTTTCATACCTACGTAAAACCGCCTTAATTCGAGCTATAACTTCTTTTGATTCAAAGGGCTTAACTATATAATCATCCGCGCCTAATTCAAGTCCAAGGACCTTATCAAAGGTTTCCCCTTTGGCTGTAAGCATAATCACTGGAATATTACTAACTTTCCTGACTTCTCTACAAACTTGAAACCCATCAATAACTGGGAGCATGATATCAAGCAAAATTATATCTGGGGCTGCATCATGGAATTTTTGCAGAGCTTTATCCCCAGAATATTCGGTAATCACTTCAAAGCCTTCATTCTCAAGATATATCTTAATAAGCTGGCATATATTTATATCATCATCGACAACAAGAACTTTTGTTTTTAAGGCCATTGTTTCCTCCAGTTCTTTACTCAATTCCTCTGAAATAATGTCCTTTTGTGAATCCTTTCTTTTTTATGTTTTCTAAAACAGAATCATACTTTTCTAATACCATCTCAGTATCATCCTCTAATAATTCTGAATACATATTTATCAATTCAACTATTTCTTCCTTTTTCTCATCGGTAAAATTCAATCTGAAATATTCTGCATTAATATTCTTTAATGTATTAAACTGCCAAGCCATACATAAAACTTTCGAATTAAGAACTTCAAAATGACAGTTTTCTGTTAAAAATCTTACTGGAAAGACGACTGATGTTTTATCTTTTAGCCCTACAACTTTTCTTGAACAGCCTCCGCATGAGTCAGTATATTCTTCTGTATTGCCAAGCACCCCAGGTGCGAAACAGTATTTACTAACCATAAGCGGAACCCTGCCGTGAACTATTAATTCCTTATCTGTATTGCTGTTAGTTGCTAGTAAATTTATAATTTGACTCATTTCAAGCTCTGGAGAGATTACCGCTCCGTCCATTCCAAAATCTTTAAGTGTTTTTAATGTAAATCTATTTAACACATTTAGTGAATAATCACCATGAATTTTAAAATTATTAAGTATTTTAAACATCTTTACTACACCAAAATTACCTATCATTGCACCAGTAAATCCATATCCCTCAATCCTCTTAATGTTTTCGTAAATCTTTTCCATCTGTTCTTTTAAGGTTATTCTCGGGAAAGCAATAAATACTTCCTTGCCTTTTTTTACTAATTCCTCAATAACACTAGGAATAACCTTTTCTTTTAAAAGTTCTTCAGAAGGGATATATATTCTAGAAAAATTCAAATCCTTAATGGATTTAACAGTATCAAAATCAGGAATTAATACTGATAATTTTGGTTTAGCTGCGCTTTTGTCATTATCAGGTATTTCCAATATATTTTCTAGTCTTGTTTTAAAATTTTTCTCATCCGGACATAACTTATTACTGCTTTCGATTCTGGCCTCACTTATTGCTTGTATAGCTTTTCTTCTCACATCATTTATTTCAGAAATAGGTACAAAAAGCTGATCTTCCATCTCAACTTCAGCTCTTGCAAGATAAAAAGGTGTATTACCGGTCGCTTCTAGGTGTTCAAGTACTTTATCCGGGGTCAATACTACTTTACTGGCTTCTTCTGCAGGCCTGCTCCCCTCAACTTTATACTTGATTCCTTCATCATCCCACATTGTAAGTTCAATGGGACTGCCATAACTAAGCTTAAAATTTGCATATAAAGGTACTCTTTTGTGTATTTTCCCAGAATATGCCGAAGCTGCTTTTTCTGCAAGCTTCTTATCAAATACCTTGTATACATATTCCCCGTTCTTCCACTTTTGATTAGTTGAAATTTCAACAACATCCCCTGAAAGGGCAGATTTTACCTTTTCTCCATCTTGTATAATCTTAGTTACTGTAGTAGCCTCTTCACTTGTAAAATGTGATTTTAGAACATCTCCATGATTAATTTTCATTGTTAATGCAAGCTTAACCAGTTTGGCTTTTTCATCAAAACCTTCAACCTTGCCACAGATAATTCCTTCGTGTGATGGAGCTCTAAAGCTCATTAGGCTGCTTCCTTTTTCTTCATTCAGCAACCCCTTTGTAAATCCGCCTCTGTTAAATACTAGTTTTAATTCTTCAATATCATTTTTATTTACTTCATATTTTCTACCTGATGCAATATGATCAAGATACTTTCTATAAATCTTTGTAACTATAGAAACGTATTCAGGATTTTTCATTCTTCCTTCAATCTTTATAGAAGTAACCCCGGCTTGTACAATTTCAGGAAGCATTTCCAATGTACATAAATCTTTGGTGCTTAAGAGATAATTTCCCTTTGAACCATTATATATTTCCTCATTTGAGTCAAAATCAATTAGATTGTATATCTGTCTGCATGGTTGTGCGCATCTGCCTCTATTCCCGCTTCGGCCTCCAACCATACTGCTAAAAAGGCATTGTCCTGAATAGCTTACACAAAGAGCTCCATGCACAAAGATTTCAATTTCCATATCTTTTGCTCTTTCAACTATTTCAGCTACCTGCTTTAATGAAAGCTCTCGTGCAAGAACCACTCTGCTAAATCCAAATTTTTTTAGAAGATTTACTCCTTCAAAATTATGTACAGTCATCTGGGTGCTGGCATGCATCCTGATTTGAGGCAAAACCTCTGCAATTTTCGATGCAATTCCAATATCCTGTACAATTACTGAATCTACGCTATTTGAGCAAGCTTTATATACTATTTCTAAAGCCTTATTAATTTCTTGGTCAAAAATAAGCGTATTAAGCGCAAGATATACTTTAGAGCCTCTTAAATGTGCGTACTTAACCGCATTAGCAAAATCTCTTTCCCTAAAATTTTCGGCATATTGTCTGGCACTAAACTCCGTAGCTCCAATGTAAACTGCATCAGCGCCACTCTCGATTGCTGCAATGAATGAATTCATGTTACCAGCAGGTGCAAGTAGTTCAGGTAATTTAACTATATTTGCTGCGCCAAGACTTTCCAATATATTTGCCTCCCGAGTCTTTTTTCGATTCATTAAATGATTGTCGCGTTAATAACAAAATTGAAGTTATGTATTAAACTTGCTATTGAATTAAGAACATAACAAAAGTCTAAATTAATGACCCCGCTCGGTATAATTTGTTAGTAAATCCTTTAATTCTGTCTTAGTTTTTACCAACTCAAATTGGAGCTCCGTAAGCTTTTCACGCAAGGTTGATATTTCCTCCAATGCCTCTTTCATTCCGGCCTTGGTTTTATCAAGTTCATCATTCTTAAACTTAAGCTCTTCCTGTAGTTCTTTAAAACTATCGATATTCTTGAAGTAATCATCAGCAACATTTATAGCTGTAAGGACTGCAATCATAGCTGTGTTTAATCTATGATTCGTTTTAGCCACTTCATTCATCTTTTTGTCTATGTACAATGACACTCTCTGTATATATTCGTCTGATTCTAACCCTTTTACAACATAATCCTTACCAAGTATTCTGACTTCAATTTTATTCTTATTTTCCAAGGCAGACAGCTCCTTAACTATTATTTCATGAACATTATACTATAACAAAATAAAAGTTTCAAAAAAAAAATAAAAATAGAAACATTAATGTTTCTATTTTTATTTTTTTTAAATTTATTGTTTTTTGCTACCCTTTTCATCAACAAAAATATCTTTCATTGCGCCAATACTTGCAAGTGCTTTTGTTGTTTCAAATGGGATAAATATCTTATTAGCATCTCCCTCAGATACCTTCTGAAGAGTTTCAAGCGCTTTGATTTCAATAAGCTTTTCATCAGGATTAGCATTTTTGATAGCACCGTAAACCATTTCTACCTCTTTTGCTTTTGCGTCAGCAACTTTAATTATTGCTTCGGCTTCTCCTGTTGCTTCAAGAACTTTAGCTTCTCTTATACCTTCAGCTCTCTTGATGTTAGCCTGTTTCTCCGCTTCCGCAGCTAATATCGCTGCTTCCTTTGCTCCCTCAGCTCTTGTGATTGCACTCTGGCGATCCCCTTCAGCTTGAAGAATTAAGGCTCTCTTTGTTCTTTCTGCATTCATCTGTTTTTCCATTGCATCCTTAATATCCGGTGGAGGCTTTATATCTTTAACTTCAACTCTGTCAACACGGCATCCCCATTTGTCAGTTGCCTCGTCAAGAATCTGACGAAGTTGTGAGTTAATGTTGTCTCTGGAACTAAATGTATTATCAAGTTCCATTTTACCTATGATATCACGGATTGTTGTCATAGCTAAATATGAAATACCCCTTTGAAGTGAATCAATTTCATATACAGCTTTTGCAGCATCCGTAATCTGATAGAAGACCACGGTATCAATGGTTATAGTAACATTATCCTTTGTTATAACTCCTTGCGGTGGAATATCCATTGTCTGCTGACGCATATTTACCACTGCCCTAACATTATCAAAGAAAGGAATTATAATGTTCAAACCTGGTGCTGCAACCGCATGAAATTTTCCAAGTCTCTCAATAATATACACTTCAGACTGCCTTACAATTTTGATTGTGCTCAAACCTACAATAAATATTACAACTGCAATAAAAACCCAAAGCCACATTATTCCTGAACCTCCTTTTTAATTATTGGTTTTACAATTACCTTAACGCCTTGTACCTTAACTACTTCTACCTCTGTATCGATAGGCATCTCTGTCCCATCTTCCGATTCAGCACTCCATACCTCACTTGAAATTCTAACCTGGCCTTTACCTTCAATATTATCAATTTTTTTGACCACTATTCCCTTTTTACCAACAATAGCAAAAACATTACTCGGGTTATCCTTTGGTTTCAGCAATCCTTTTGTTAATGGCCTGGTAAAAATTATTAAGACTGACGCAAGTAGAATAAATACCGTGCCTTGAACATATATATTCAAACCTGCAAAAGATAATATTGCTGCTACAACTGCAGAAATTCCAAACCAGAACAATATAAATCCTGTTGTTACTATCTCTCCTACAAACAGAAGCCCTGCCAGTATCAGCCACTTCATCCACATAACACATCACCGCTTTCCTTCAAATTCTTCAAACTAATTATATAACAATACTACCTGTAAATGAACAGGTTATTTCATTTAAACATATTAAAAATTTTCTTATTTTATTAATACCAAAATTAATTTTTCTTTGTAACATATCAACATTGTTAAGAATAGAATGTGTTAGCAAAGTAAAAAAGGAGGTTATTCAATGTTATCTAAAGGTTGTTTTGACAATGAATTGATTTGGATCATCATCCTCATTATCCTATTGTGCTGCTGCTGTGGTGGAGGAATGGACTTCGGAAGCTTCTTCAACAATCAATGCTTATGCCTCGCAGTAATAGTATTCTTAGTATGCTCATGCTTTGGCAATGGCTGCTGCGGCGAATAATACTTATCATAAAACAAAGAAATATACCAAACGATAAGATGGGAGGATTTTTAATCCTCCCGTTTATATTTTTATTATTTATTTGGAGCTGATAGGGGGATTTGAACCCCCGACCTATTGATTACGAATCAATTGCTCTACCTACTGAGCCATATCAGCATAAACAGGACTCTTGAATTTAGGGGGAGTTTGGTCATCGGAATAAAACTGTCAGAAATTATTTTAACAGCAAGGCATAACTTTTTCAAGTGCTCACACCTAAAACAGATGTTTATATTCTTTCCATAATATTCTTCAAATCTGAAAAATTCCTCCCCAGAACTATACTCTGCTAAATAAATCGTTTGCCTTCTTCCTGACCATATGCTTAACCTTTTCTTCATCTATTGTTTTAAGTTCTCTGTGTTTCATAAGTATTTTCCCATCTACTATAACGGTATCAACATCCTGGCTATTGGAAGAATACGCAAGTGCTGAAATCATGTTGTTTGCAGGTATATAATTTGCCCTGTCAGTATCAATTATTAATAAGTCTGCCTTCATTCCGGCTTTTATTTCGCCTACTTCATCTCCAAAGCCTAAGGCCTTTGCACCGTTATTTACAGCCATCCTCAATGATTCAGCCGCAGTAATTAATACTGCATTCATATGAAAACCTTTACTTATTAATGCTGCAAGCCTAATTTCTTCAAACATATCCAGATTATTATTGCTTGCGGTGCCGTCAGTTCCTAATGCAACATTAATTCCTTTATGAAGCATTTCAGGCAACCGAGCTATGCCGCTGGCAAGCTTAAGATTGCTTCCTGGATTATGTGCAATATTGACTTTCCTTTTTGCAATTACATTTAAATCTTGGTCAGAAAGATGCACGCAGTGTGCCGCAATGGTTGGGACATCAAACATTCCCATTTTATCGCAATGTTCGATTGAAGTGCATCCAAAATTCTTAATACTATCACGTTCCTCAACCTTTGTTTCAAGCAAATGTATATGTATACCTGTATTTAATTCCTTGGCCAGATTTACTGTTTCTTGTAAATAAGAAGGACAGCAGGTATAAACAGAATGAGGCGCAACATAAACCTTAATTCTTCCATTTTCTTTTCCATGCCAATTATTAAACAACTCACGCGTTTCTTTTATTCGAATATCATTTTCAATAGTAAAATCATTATCAGGACAGATTAACCCCCTGGATAGGTTCGCTCTAATCCCTGTTTCAGCAACCGCTCTAGCAACTTCCTCCATTGATGAATACATATCAGCAAAACAGGTTGTTCCTGATTTAATCATCTCAACTATGCCAAGCATACTTCCCCAATATATGTCCTCTGGAATCATTTTATCTTCAACAGGAAATATTTTATTAAAAAGCCATTGTTCCAACGGTAAGTCATCAGCATAGTTTCGGAGCAAGGTCATAGCTATATGGGTATGTGCATTAACCAATCCAGGCATCACAAGCATGCCTTTTGCATCTATAACATTACTGGTTGAAAAATCAGGAGGTATAACATTATTGTCACTTACGTAGTATATTTTGTCATCTCTTATTGCTATATTCCCTTTTTCAATTACATCCATATTGCTATTCATAGTTAGAATCTTGGCATTTTTAATTAATAAATCCACTCTAATTTCCCCCTGGCATTTTCTAATTTGGTTAACCACAAACTGGCACCTAGCCTCTCTCCTTCTTCCCTCTATCTTGAGAGAGGGAAGGTAGATGGGTGAGTTATTCTCCCCATCCTTCAAGATATTTCTTTTGCTCTTCTGTTAATTTATCAATCTCCAATCCCCATGCTCTAAGTTTCAAATCTGCTACGTAGCGGTCTATTTCTTCCGGAACATTATAAACCTTTTTTTCTAATTTGGAGTAATTCTCAAGAACATATTTTGCCGAAAGGATTTGAAGTGCAAAACTCATGTCCATAATTTCTGCAGGATGCCCATCTCCAGCAGCAAGGTTGACCAACCTTCCTTCTCCTAACAGGTTCAGCCATCTTCCATCAGACATTTTATATCCCATAATATTTTTTCTTTGTTCTTTCTTTTCTACTGCCATTTTGTCCAAATCCGGTTTCCAAATCTCAACATCAAAATGGCCTGCATTTGCCATTATCGCCCCATCTTTCATCACCTTGTAATGATCGCCGTGTATTATCTTTTCGCACCCAGTAACCGTAACAAATATATCTCCAATTTTTGCGGCTTCCTCCATTTTCATAACTCTAAAACCGTCCATTACCGCTTCAATTGCCTTAATAGGATTGACTTCACAAATTATTACATTTGCCCCCAATCCTTTTGCTCTCATAGCTGTTCCTTTTCCACACCACCCATAACCTGCAACAACAACATTCTTACCGCTGACAATAAGGTTGGTTGTTCTATTAATTCCATCCCAGACAGATTGCCCTGTTCCATATCTATTATCAAAAAGATATTTACAAAACGCATCATTTACCGAAATCATAGGAAAATTAAGAACGCCTTCTCTCTCCATTGCCCGAAGTCTTAATACTCCTGTAGTAGTTTCTTCAGAACCTCCTAGAATATTGGGTAAAAGTTCTTTTCTAGTCGTGTGAAGAAGATGCACTAGATCCCCGCCATCATCAATAATTATATCTGGACCAATATCCAGGCAAAGATTCAAATGTTCATTATATTCTTCTGAGGAACTGTTATACCATGCATATACATTAATTCCTTCAGCCGCCAAGGCTGCTGCAACATCATCCTGCGTAGATAGAGGATTACTGCCAGTAATTGAAACCTGCGCTCCGCCAGCTGCAATTACTTTTGCTAAATAAGCTGTTTTCGCTTCAAGATGAATTGACATGGAAATCTTTTTGCCGCTAAAATATTTATTCTTAGAAAAATCCTCCTCAAGGGTTCTTAAAAGAGGCATATTTTTTCTTACCCATTCAATCTTTCTTTTTCCTGATTCTGCAATTGAACTATCTCTTATTACACTAGGCTTCATAAAATTAATTCTTCCTTTCAAAGTATTTATTTTTTATTATATTAAAACATTCATAGTTAAGAAAAAAATAATCTTTTAGTAAAATCTTATTCTACTATAGATTATCGTTGCTATCTAAGATTTTATGGTAAAATTCGTTTTTTCTTTTGAATAAATCACAACATATATAATCTAATTAATTTCCAAATTCATCTTTTAATATTCCCAGAATAATCTCATCCTTATATTCTCCATCAACATATCTGGCTTTTCTAAGTCTTCCTTCTTCTTTAAACCCGCATTTCTTATATGCTTCAACTGCTCGATGGTTTCCTTCCCATGTATCAGCTTCAACTCTATTAAGATTCCATCTTTTGAACAGGAATTTTAAAAATCCTTTAATTGCATCAGTCCCATATCCCTTGCCCCAATAATCCTTTTCGCCAATAAATATAAGCATCCTGCATCTTCGTTCCTGCTGATTCAAATCTCGGAAACCTATAATACCTATTGAATTTCCTTCAATAGTCTCAATCATCATTCTTACTGAATAATCTGTAAATGATTTTTCAAGCCAAACCTCTTCTAAAAAATCCATAGATACCATCATATCAGGCCTCGCTCCAGAAGCCCAATACATAACTTCATCATCATTATACCATTTTTGTATAAGTTCAAGGTCATTCCTTTCTGCAGGGCGGATTACCACTTTTTCTGATTTAATCATTGCAATTCCTTTCAGTTTAAGCTATATGCAATATAGTTTATCAGGTTGCTGAGCTACGCTCGAATGACATACGTATGTTTGACCTTTCCTATCAAATGTCAACTTTATACTGCCAACTGATTTAACACGTCGTTATTATACCAAAACACATCTGGTTTTACCATTTATTTGTTTAAATAAAAAAGCATTTATCAACAAAATCCAAAATCATAATTTTGCTGATAAACCTATCCAAGTTCGCTTTTCTCCTAAACAATATTCTTGATTCAGATTTTATCTGAATCTTAGAAGATGTTATCCAAAGATTTGGGACGTTCTTAGATGAAGCTTAATTTCTTTTTTCTTTTATTATTTCATCAATAGTATCTTTTGAAAAACCCTTTCTATATAAATAATTTATTGCCTTTGCTTCTTCTTTCTTGTCTTTTGTTTTTCCTCTTTTAGCGATAACTTTCTTTGCATATCCTATTTCATCATATTCATTTTTTTCTATCATTATTTCAATCAACTCTCGTTTGATTCCTTTCTCCATTAGCTTGTATACTAATTCCTTTTTAGACAGTTTTCCAAGTTTCTTTTTTTCATTAATGAATCTTTCTGCATACATTTCATCATTCAAATAATCGTTTTGGTTAAGATAATCAATTACTTCTTGTATTATCTCCAATGGATATTTTTCTTTTAGCTTTATTTCTACTTCATATGCAGTTCTCATTTTATACGATACAAAGTTTATAGCATCGCTTTTGGACATAGATATAAGAACTTGATTTTTTATAAAATCAAGTTCTTTTTCGCTTAGTTCCATTCCAATATGAATATCCTGCTTCATCAGAATATATTCGGAAACCCCAAAAGTGTCTCCATTATCAATATAAACCGAATAACTTTTACCCTTATTTTTCTTGATATCTGTTATAACCACTCTGTCTACCTGCCAATATAAATTTAATTCATATCTTCAGAATTCATATCGCTCATACTTTTTACAAATGCTTCGTTAAAGTTTTCCCTTATTTTCTTTTCGATTTCATCCATCATTTCAGGGTTTTCCTTTAAGAATTGCTTTGCATTTTCCCTTCCCTGTCCAATTCTTTGGTTGTTATATGAGAACCAAGCACCGCTTTTGTTCACAATATCAAGATTGGCAGCAATATCTAAAATGTTTCCTTCTTTAGAAATACCCAATCCATAAATTATATCAAATTCTGCTTCCTTAAACGGTGGCGCAACTTTATTCTTAACTACTTTAGCTCTGGTTCTGCTTCCTATAATATCATTGCCTGCTTTTAATGTTTCAATTTTACGAACGTCAAGCCTTACAGATGCATAAAACTTCAAAGCTCTTCCTCCAGGTGTTGTCTCTGGATTTCCAAACATTATTCCAACCTTTTCTCTAAGCTGGTTAATAAATATTACAGTTGTCTTGGACTTATTTATTACGCCGGCAAGCTTTCTTAGAGCTTGAGACATAAGCCTTGCCTGAAGACCAACATGAGCATCGCCCATTTCACCATCGATTTCTGCCTTTGGTACAAGTGCTGCAACTGAATCTATTACAATAACATCTATCGCACCGCTTCTTACAAGAGCTTCGGCTATTTCAAGAGCCTGTTCGCCTGTATCTGGCTGAGATACGATTAGATTTTCAACATCCACTCCGAGCTTTTTAGCATAAACCGGATCAAGCGCATGCTCTGCATCTATAAAAGCAGCCTCTCCGCCATTTTTTTGCGCTTCGGCAACAACATGAAGGGCAACAGTAGTTTTACCTGAAGATTCTGGGCCAAATATCTCTACAATTCTTCCCCTTGGCATTCCTCCGACTCCAAGCGCTATATCAAGACTCAATGCCCCTGTAGGAACAACCTCAACATTAAGATGGGTAGTTTCCCCTAGTTTCATTATAGATCCCTTCCCAAATTGTTTCTCAATCTGGCTCATAGCCATTTCAATGGCTTTCTTTCTATCTGACATTACTCCTGATTCCACAAAAAACACCTTCCTCTTATAATATTCTTTTGTTTTATTTAAGGTAAATTATATGCGAACATTTGTTCCTTGTTTATTATATATTAATTGATTTGAAAGGTCAATTGGTTATATTGAAAAATTTATTTATTTTTCGTCTTTTTATTTAGTATTTCTTTGAAGTGTCTATGCAGCTTTTTATTTGCCGCTTTTCACCGACGAAAATCGGCGGAAAAGTCGCCATTCGCCATGGCGGCTATTTTGGGTTCATTGAAAAATATTCTATGCACTTAGCAATTTAAAAACATCCTTTGGCGGTCGGCGCAAGATTTGCATCCATGACTCAATTGCGCCTAAAATGAACATCCTGTTCATTTTCCAGCGTCATCTGTTTTTTGCATTGAGTGCATCACGAATATTATTCATAACAGTTACACAAGCAAGCAGGGGGTTTTTAGGTTCTAGCCCCGATTAAATTCTTAGTATTAGAGATTCTTGATTAGCGGAGTGAATGAAACCGTAGATTTTGCAGGATGCAAAATCTAGTATCAGCGACCATGGATGGGAGTCCTGATACGACGGTGAAAATGAAAGAAGCAGAATCTTAGAAGCTCTTTGATAAGAATTTGGGGGCTAGAGGAAAGGATTGCAAAAGGAAAACCTTAGGTTTTCCTTTTGAGAATAAATCTACATAGACACTTATAAAATATAAAAAGCCTCTCTCCCTTTAGGGAGAGGGGTTGGGGTGAGGGTTATTTTACTTTTCCAGTCCCCATCTTCACAAGATATACATCCCACATTTTTGTACCAAGTGCAAACGCGAACTTTTTATCAAATACTGCAAAATCAAATCTTTTCTTTCCTTTTACTGCATTACCTGTATCCATAGCCGTTACACGGCCTATTCCCTTAATATAAAAGACTGTTCCTATAGGCCAACATTTTGTATCAACAGCTATAGTTGTCCCTGGAATAATAGGTTTTCCTGATGATGTAATTCCTTTATTATTTCCACATTCAGATTTACTTGGAGTGTAAGCAGTCCCTTTGAATTTTCCAAGATACTTCCATCTTTCGCTCATCGAACGCGAAGTAATTTTAACAGGTCTTGAATAATTTTGCGGCTTTACTCCGACCATTGCTGCAATTTTTAACGAGTTCTGAAGACTTACATTGTCTTCAGATATATTCTTATTAATTTTTTTCAGATATTCATTTTCTGCTATCAACTTATTTAACTCTTCGTGTGATTTTTGCTCAGTTTGTAAATTTGCGTTCTTATCCGGCTGCTCCTTAGCAGCTGCTTTGATTTGTATATTCTTCTTTTTAATTTCCTCCAATTGATCTGTAAGTGAACTGCATGTGCTATAAGTTTTTAGATTATTTAATATTAATAATACTACACATAAAAACATTACAAAAAAAAGGATTATATTTCTTTTGTAATTACTTTTCTTAATGTTCTTTAATGTTCTTCTGTATTTCAAAGTTAATGGTTTAACTTCCTCGCTGTTCATAAATTCCTCCATACTTTTCAATTGTTGTTAACATAATATGTATTAGCTTTTAAAAAATTTATTCCTATTTTTATTCTTTTTTAAGTATTGACAATAATTTGGAATTTAAAACAACAAAAAAAGGAAGAACTAATTCTTCCTTTTTATTATGCAAATTTATATTATGCTATTCTTCAATATTATTCCTCATTATTTCAAGTTGAGATAAAAGCTGGCTTTCTATCTTTGCCCTAAAAACATTGTAATCTTTTTTAAGTTCTTCACATTCGAATCTTGCCTTAGTAGACTCCTGATTTGCTTCTCCGATAATTCTTTCGGCTTTAAGCTCGGCCTCCTTAATAATATTCTCAGCCTTACCATAAGCATTTTTCTTTATGTCATCGCTTGTTGTCTGTGCAACCATAAGAGTGTTCTTGAGGGTTTCTTCGATAGCTTTGTAGTGTTGTATTCCTTCATTTAATACACCAATTTTATCCTTAAGCTCAATATTTTCTTTATAAATTGTTTCATAACTTTCTATTATTTTATCTAGGAACTCATCAACCTCACTAATTGAATAACCCCATACCGTTTTTTTAAAATCCTGGTTTTCGATATCCAGTGGAGTAAGCATCTGCATCTCTCCTTTGGTTAAATATTAAGACTTTCTAAAAATCTTCTGCACATTTCTAAAATAAGCAATACAACTATAAAAGAAATATCAAGAAAGAAACCTTCTCCTATAGCAGAACGTGAAACTAATTCCCTAAATGGGATAAGTAAGGGCTCTGTAACCCTAATAATAAATTGTGAAAATTTGTTGTTTTCTGCTTCAGGAATCCAGGAAATAAGTGCCCGTATAAATAAGAGAATCTCTAATAACCATAAGAGATTCACAAGGGCATATACTACTGTTCTAATAATTATTGTGCTATTCAAAAGAGTTTTCTCCTCTTTCTATAATATAACTTATAATGCTCAGCATTCAATGGTCAGATACTAGACATTCTGCTAAGCATTATTTAAATCTCTAATTAAAAATATTCTCTTCTATATTTAATATTAGTTTTTCTTCTTTAAATTATGTACTACCTTATTTTGCCCAGGGAAATACACCTTTTGTTCTGAGTTCATCTTTAAATTCGCCCATAACATCTACATTATGCGGTGCAACAATAAATATTGAGTTTGAAACCTTCTGTATTGTTCCATCTAATGCATATACTGAACCACTTAAGAAATCAACTATTCTTCTAGCTACATCTTTTTCAGCAGATTCAAGGTTTATAACCACTGGTTTTTTACCTTTAAGATGGTCACAAATTATTGACGCATCATCGAAAACATCCGGCTGCATAACTACTACCTTAACTTGAGCAAATGTAGGCATGTTTACAACCTTATTTTTCTTCTGAGAGTAGTTAGATAAGAACGATTCAGTGCTGTTCTTAGATTCGAGCTCGTTAATGTCCTCTTCCTCGGTATCAAGTCCAACGAAATTCAGCATCTTATTAAATAATTTGGTCATTAGGAACCCCTCCTCATTCGTTATAAAAAAAATTAATATCTGGAGCCGAATATTCCCGTTCCAATTCTGACTATATTAACTCCTTCTTCTATGGCAATTTCAAAGTCATTAGTCATTCCTGCGGATAAATATTCCATATATATATTATGAATTTCTTTTTTACCAATGTCAATAAATAATTTATATAATTTGCCAAAAACAAGCCTTATATATTCTTTATTTTCTGTTAAAGGAGCAACTGTCATCAGGCCCTTAATGTTCAAATTTTCATACAAAGAAACTGTTCTTAAAAATGTTTCGCATTGTTCTGCGTCAATACCGGCCTTTGAGCTTTCGCCGCTAATATTAACTTCTACAAGAACATTTGCTTTTATATTTTTTTTCTTTGCCTGCCTATTAATTTCTTCAGCAAGATTAATACTATCCAAAGAGTGAATCAGGCTAACCTTATCAATAATATATTTTACTTTATTGGTCTGAAGTCTTCCAATAAAGTGCCAATTAACATCTGGCATAAGCATTTGTTTTGGAAGGAAATCCTGAACTCTGCTTTCAGCAAATTCATGAAGTCCTAACTCATATGCACTTTTAATAGCATCAATGCCTACATTTTTAGATACTCCGACAAGTTTGATATCCTTAATGGTTCTCCCTGATTTTTTCGCAGCAAATTCAATTCTTTCCCTAATACCGCTAAGCCTTTCATTAATATCATCAACTATAATTCCCATCTTCTTATCTGCCTGCCCTCCTGAACATTGGATGCATTTAATAAGATTTCTTCATAAAGAGTAATTCCCTTATTAAACATAGAAGCAGTTTCATTTACGATAGCATACTCATTATCCCTTTTTATTACTTTAACTTCCTGAAATTCAGCATAACTTGTATTTGCAGCCATTACCCCTTCTTTTTCTAAGCAGATACCAGTAACATTGTGGGATATATTAATATTCTTTACACCTTGCCAATTAATCTGCAAGTTTACTTCTTTACCGTTTAGTAACCATTGAACATCTTTTGAAAGAATAAACTCTATATCATATCCCTCTTCATCGCTCTTTGAAATATCATATACATTTCCACTAATCGGCTTTTGCTCATATCCTAAAAATTTTATTTGTACCTTATCCCCTTCTCTTACTTCGTCAATATTTTCTTTGTCTTTAAAATTTGCTTTTAAAAACTTTGCTTTTTTTATTGATGAAAGTGGTACCTTTAGCCCTTTTGAAGATGTCCAAACTATATCAAGATTAACTTTCCTATAGTTAATCAGACTCTCAACATTATTAGTGATACTGAAGACAACAAGTGCTCTGCCATCCTTCTCGACAGAAATATTATATACAACAGCCGGTATTAATTCTTCATCCCCAGCTGAAAATCTAAGCCATGCATTGTTACCAGCTTTTATTTTAGCGATTCTTTCTTTATTATTAATTACAGTACAAACATAACACTTGAAGTTGTCAACAACCCTTACAGTTTGCTTGATTTCAGCTTTCCTAGATTCAATTTGTTTCCCCAATTCTTCCAATCTAGAAATATTCAGATTTTTTATTGTTTCAGGAACAAGAATACTTTCAAACCCATCACTGCAATAAGAAACGACCCCCGCATACCCTGAAATAACATTATGTTTCATTTTCATCATATCATTTTGCAGACTCTTTTTTTCATTTATCATGTTTCTTATATACTGATTCGCTTGACCAAATTCTCCTGATACCTGAGCTTTTTTTCGAATATTTTCATTTATCGCTTCTTTTATTTGGTTGACCTTTTCAAACTCTTTTTCTCTATCTATTCTACTTAACTCAAAAATCTTCAATTCAGTATCTACATCTATCTTTTTAATGTCTCCACTAAAGTTAAGCTTTGCATAATTACTGTTATTTTCATTTTCTCTAATTGCGCGCTGAATTCTGTCATCAATATCAGCAATTTTCTTCTCGGCTTGGTTGGCTGAATCATTAAATACACTTGCTACAATAGTGCCCTTGCCAATTCGGTCGCCTTCTGCCTTAACAGGCTTCAATATTCCTGATTCTCCCTGGCTTATAATCTTTTCATCTCTAACAATAATGCCATAGGTATTATCGGCTTCTTCTATTTTTCCATAATTAACTACATATGTTTTAACTTCTTGACCAAAAAATGCGTTTATAAACATAACAAAATAAAATAACCCAGCCAGTACAATAATTAGTCTGACTAGCTTTATTTTTCTAACAGGTTTTGCCTTGGCTTTCCTTCTTCTTTTGAATTCATCCTGCATGTCTCTATCCCCCGCCCGCTCAAAAAAACTCGTGCTTAAGCTTAGGGGACAAACCTTTAAAAGGATTGTCCCCTATATCGTTGTTCTTTATTTATGCATCAAAATCTGGTTTATTAGTGTCATTCGAGATTAATATGTTTATAGGTTTAATTGGGCTAATTGTTGAAATTGCATGTTTGTAGACCATTTGCTGTTTTCCATCTGCTTCAAGTATAACTGTAAAGTTATCAAACCCTCTTACCATTCCTTTTAACTGGAAACCATTTGCCAGGTATATTGTGACTGCTACATGTTCTTTTCTAACCTGATTTAAAAATACATCCTGTAAATTAATTCCGCTCTTGTTCATTACAAAGTCCTCCCAGAATTATATGTTATATTTATTTTATATAAAAAAACCTCTAGCTTCAAGACAATTAATTATTTTTTTAATAATATTTTCCAATTCTTCATTCATATCATACCATTGTATTCTTTGATCTCTTCTAAACCATGTAAGTTGTCTTTTTGCATACCTTCTTGAATTCATCTTGATTATATCAACTACTTCATTAAATAATCTTTCTCCCTTTAAATATTCCAAAACTTCCTTATATCCTAGTCCCTGCATAGAGGTATTCTTCGGGGAAACACCTCTTTTTATCAAACCTTTTACCTCATCAACTAACCCATCGGCAATCATTTTATCTACTCTTAAATCAATTCTTTTATATAAATCTGCTCTTTCCATATTTAAGCCTATCATAATGAAATCATACTTTGAAGGATTCTGACGCGATAATTTGTTATGGTAACTAATAGGCTTCCCTGTGGAATGATTTACCTCCAATGCTCTAATAATCCTTCTTAAGTCATTCTGATGTATTTTTTCTGCAGATTCTTTATCAATTTCCTGAAGCTCTTTATACAAAAGCTCAACACCTTCAGAAGTTGCTCTTTCCTCTAATTTGGCTCTATAATCCCAATCAGTCACAGTCTGTGAAAATTCAATATTATCTACAACAGTATTTACATATAAACCCGTGCCGCCAACTATAATCGGTATCTTATTCTTATTTAGAATTTCATCAATACAATCTATAGCCATTTCTTTATATTTTGCAACATTACATTCTTCATCAGGCTCAAAAACATTCAGCATATAATGTTTAATTCCCTGCATTTCCTCTCGCGATGGCTTTGCCGTGCCGATATCCATATGTTTATAAACCTGCATTGAATCAGCTGATATTATTTCGCCATTTATTCTTTTTGCAATCTCAATCGAAAGATTCGTTTTCCCAACAGCAGTAGGCCCCACAATTACTATTACTTTATTGTTCATTAATATTCTCCAACTTAATAACTACGAATAATATTTAATTATTACAGGATTTTCCCTTAAATATCAACAAGCATATTTTTTAATTTAATTCTCAATTGCTTTAGGTTCTTCCAAACTTTTTTTCAATCTCTCTTTTTGTCATTTTTATTGCTGTAGGTCTTCCATGAGGACATGTATATGGATTTTCAAGGTCATTCATGGACTTGATAAGTGCAGTAATCTCTTCGATACTCAATGATGTATTTGCCTTTACTGCAGATTTGCAAGCCATCCTATATAAAAGCTTTTCTTCTGAAGATTCATTTTTCTCTTTTGCCATATCCTCCAAACCATCAATCAAATCAAATAAGAGTTCTCTAATATCAGCTTTGCTGAATAAATATGGCACTGAGTTTACTTTAATAGAATTCTCGCCGAAGTCCTCAACTATAATTCCTAAGTTAAAAAGAACTTCCTTATTTTGATTCACTAATTCATAATCCTTGTGCTTTAATTCAATTACTTCTGGAACTAAAATCATTTGAGACAACTGACGTCCAGCTTTTTTATCTTCTCTTAGCTTTTCAAACATTACCCTTTCGTGGGCTGCATGCTGATCAATTATGTAGAAGTCTTCTTCCATTTCAATCAAAATATAGGTCGAAAATGCAGTGCCTATAATTTTATAAGGTAAGTATTTTGGTCTTTCCTCCTGAATCTTAAGATCATCATTTTCTGCTTTTAAGACATTCATATCCTTATAATTTTGCGGATGAAAAGCTTCTTTAGATTCACTTCTTTCGATTGATGCATTTGTCTTGCTAAAGTAATTTTCTTGGTTGTATGATTCATTATTAGTATAATTATTACCAGAATATTCATTCTTTAAACCAACCCGAAATATCGAACCCGAATTAGTTTTTGGGGCTGCATTATTAGTTAGAGGGTAAGAACTTTTTGTGCTAAAAGCTGAAAAATGTTCATAAGAATTATCTGTATTATTTTCAGGTATAAGGCTCTCAGAACCAAGCAGAGTATTTTTTACAGCATGAAATATCGCTGAAAAAACTTGGCTTTCATCAGAAAATCTGACTTCCTGCTTAGTTGGATGTACGTTAACATCAATCATCTGAGGATTAATCGAAATGTTAAGAATTACAAAAGGATATCTGCCTGTTTGCAGAAGGGTTTTGTATGCTTCTTCAACCGCAGAGGTTATTGTTTTGTTTTTAACTATCCTGCTATTGATAAAGAACATCTCTTGGCTTCTGTTTGATCTTGAAATCTCCGGCTTTCCCGCCAATCCGAATACCCTTACATTTTCATGCTCAAAATCAACTTGCAAAGTTGATTTTGCAGAATTGCCGAATATGCTGTATGCACATGACAAAATATCATCATTCCCCGGAGTTTGGAGAATCAGTGAACCATTACTTACTAATTTAAATGATATTTCAGGGTTGCCTAGAGCAAGCATGGTTACAACATCTTCGACATATCCTGCTTCTGTATAATCCTTCTTTAGAAATTTATATCTTGCTGGAGTATTAAAGAAGAGATCTTTAACAATTATTGTGGTGCCAACAGGGCAGCCATAATCCTGTCTTTTACCTACATTTCCACCCTCAACTACTACTCTGCTTCCTTCTCTTTCATCAGCGGTCTTTGTTATCATCTCCAAGTATGAAACAGCTGATATGCTTGCAAGAGCTTCTCCTCGAAATCCCATTGAAGAAATGCTCATTAAGTCATCAGCACTCCTTATTTTACTAGTCGAATGCTTCTCGAATGAGATTTCAACATCATCTTTGCTAATGCCGAAGCCGTTATCCACAATTTTTATAAATGAAATTCCTCCATTTTTTATCTCAACCGAAATGGCTTTTGCACCAGCATCTATTGAATTTTCACATAGCTCTTTAACGATCGAAGCAGGCCTTTCAACAACCTCGCCTGCTGCGATTTTATTTGCCGTATGTTCATCAAGAATTATAATCTTACCCAAAATGCACTCTCCTGTTTAAAAACTTTTGATGGATGAGGTTTATTGAACCTGAGATACTTTCCATACTCCGTCTTTCTTTAATAAACGGAATGTTACTCCGACTTTGTCTTCCTTTTTACCGAAAGCTTTTATATCAATTGTTTGTCCCTGATTTGCAGTAACCTTTGCCGCAAAATATGTCAATCCTCCATCTGAGTTAATCCAAAAATTGTTTTTAAGATTGTAGCTTATTACCTTATCATTAACACTAAACTTTTCAAGTTCATCCTTAAAATCTATTAAGCTTGATTGAATAAAGTTTTGTACAACTTGTTCTGGCTTTACAGGATAAACAAAGCTTCCTTCGGTTTCATCTTCATTTTTATAACCATACTTTCTATTAAATGCGGCAAAGCTTTGTCCATTCCATTTATAATAGTTATACATCACTGTTTTTTGAACATGTTGAACAAATCTATTTATTCCAACAATCTCACTTAGACCGTCTTTATCACTATCATCAATATCAAGCCCGCCCTTGAAACTAAAATTATATATCTGCTTGAATGCTTTATTTTCATAACCTAATATGAGAATACCACTGTTTTTCGAGTCATAATCATAAATAAATACAAAGTTCTTTACACCTATTTTTATTATGTCCGCAGATTTAATATCTTTCACGCCATTACTTACAGAGTCTAAAATCTTGCTATAGTTCTCTTGAAATTTACCTAACCTATTATTCCACTTGAACACTGAAATCTGCGTTTGTGTCTTACCTTCTTTTGTAACTTTTTCAAATGCGGCTGCTACCTCAGGGTAACCATCCTTATCAATATCTGAGGATGTAAACTTTAGGAATTCAAACCCTGCCGGCAATACTTTTTCTAGCTTCAACTTGATATTTTGTTCAGTGAATTCTTCATAAATCGAAGATACATCAACTCTTGTTCTTACACTACCATCTGTTTTTATTTTATAAAGCCTATCGCTGCTTTGCTTATCAGTAAAGTAAATCCAATCTCCTAGGACATTAATCTGTTCGCAATTATCATCGCTTATCTTAACTTTACCTTCACCATTAGTTTTAATTTTATATAGACCATTCTGGCAGAAATATATCCAATCACCAGAAACGTTCATTGAAAAATTCGAATTAATATCTACATCTTTGGTTTTATTTAATTGTACTCTCTCCGAACCATCATACTTCATTCTATAAATATCATAGTTGCTAAACTGCCTGTAATATATCCAGTTGTTTCCGTAATTGGTATATATGCAGCATTCTCCATTTACTAAACTCATCTTTGTTCCATTTACATCCATTCTATATATGCCATTATCTTCACCTTCATATTGATGAAGATTAAAATAAAGTGCATCTTTTACAGCGTATAAATTACTTATTGTTCCAATTACATATCCGGTACGTGTTTTAAAGTTATCATAGATTTTTATTTTATTTGTACCATCAGTTTTTATCTTCCAAAGATTTGTATAATCATCAAGTCCATTAGTTGTCTGAACCCTCTGCGTTTCTATATAGTAAATCCATTCTCCTACAACATTAAGGTCACTGACTATTTCCGAATTCATTTTTGTTTTTTCGGTACCATCTATTTTTACCTTATATAAGCTATAAGCATCTGAAATATTAGCAAAATAAATCCATTCTCCTACAACATTAAGATACCAAGCTTCATCATCACACAATTTAGTTCTGCTTTTTCCATCAAGTCTTTCTTTATAAATTCCTTTATCACTGTAATATATCCACTCACCTTGACTGGCAATCAATCCACGATTAAGAATATTTCCTTGTGTATTCCCCACAGTATTCACTGCATTAACTTTATCCTTATCAGCGTTTGCAGCTTGAGTTTGCTGAAGCTTTTGATCACGCTTGAAACAACCTGCACAGAATGCAACAGCGATAATTATTAAAACAAGAATTGTACTTTTGATATACTTCATAAATTTTACCCCCATTAAAATAGTTATCAGCCTAAAAAGTCGAAAAACAATTCATAGAGATACTTCATATTCTTTTCAAAAACTTTTTATGATTTCTCAACCTTACTTTTTAATTTATATAAATAGTTCAATGCATCAATAGGTGTCATTGCCATTATATCTAAATTTCTAATTTCTTCAGCCATCTCTCCTGCTTTATAACTAAATAAGTCAATCTGCCCTTGAACCATCTTATCGGCTTTTCTAGCATCTTTCCGCTGTTTTTTGATAATATCAGCATCTTCAAGTTCTTGAAGAATTGTTTTAGCCCTATTTATTACTGTATATGGAACTCCAGCAAGCTTAGCAACTTGAATACCATAACTATCATCAGCACCACCTCTTACAATTTTCCTCAAAAATATTATATCATCACCTTTTTCTTTAACAGTAATACAAAAATTTGTTACACCGGAAATTTTATCCTCAAGTTCAGTAAGCTCATGATAATGTGTTGCAAAAAGCGTTCTTGCTCCAATCTTTTCTGTGTCGGCAACATATTCAGTAACCGCCCAAGCAATACTCAATCCATCATAAGTACTTGTACCTCTCCCAATCTCATCTAAAATTAAAAGGCTTCTTTGTGTAGCATTTCCCAAAATATTCGCAACTTCAGTCATTTCAACCATAAAAGTACTTTGTCCCATTCCTAGGTCATCTGAAGCTCCTACCCTTGTAAATATACGGTCAACAACTCCAATCCTTGCAGAAGCTGCTGGCACAAAGCTTCCAATCTGTGCCATAAGAACGATTAATGCGACCTGCCTCATGTAAGTTGATTTACCTGCCATGTTTGGCCCTGTGATTATTGCAACCCTGCTTTCATTATCATCAAGGAATGTATCGTTTGGAACAAATCCACCACCTGTCATAATTTCTACCACAGGGTGCCTTCCGTCTCTGATTTCTAAAATATTGCTTTCATCTATAACAGGCATTGTATAGCCATTTGTTTCTGCTACTAAAGCTAAAGAAGCTATAACATCAATGATTGCAACAATCTTTGCTGAATTTTGCAGCCTTATAGTCCTTTCTGCAATATAATTCCTAACTTCAATAAACAGTTGATATTCTAATTCAACTCCCTTTTCTTCCGCCCTTAAAATCTTTTCTTCCATGTCTTTCAGTTCAGAAGTCAAATATCTTTCGCAGTTTGCAAGTGTCTGTTTGCGAATATATCTATCTGGAACCAAATTAAAATATGATTTTGTAACCTCTAAGAAATATCCAAAAACTTTATTATACCCAATTTTAAGGTTCTTTATTCCAGTCTCTTCTCTTTCACGGTTTTCCAGTTCTGCCAGCCAGGACCTGCCTTTAATACGAGCTTCCCGTATTTCATCAACCTCAGCATTGTAACCTTCTTTTATCAATCCTCCTTCTCTAACCGAGAAAGGAGGGTCGTCAACGATGGCGGTTTCAATCAGGTCTTTAACATCCGTTAGCAAATCAAGATTTTCAAACAATGAAACTAATAAAGGTGCTTTGCATTTAAATAGCGCCATTTTTATCTCCGGCAGTTTTTCCAGCGACATTTTCAATGCAGCCAAATCTCTTGCATTAGCAGAACCGTAAATTATCCTTCCTAGAAGCCGTTCAATATCATATATTCTCTTAAGGCTTTCGATTAATTCAGTTCTAGTTATTATATCATCCTTAAGACTCTTTACTGCCTCAAGCCTTTCTTTGATTGAACCAGTATCAAGCAATGGCTGATCAAGCCATTTTCTTAACATTCTTGCTCCCATTGGCGTATTTGTCTTATCCAATACCCATAAAAGGGTCCCTTTTTTTGACCTTTCTCTCAAAGTTTCAGATATTTCTAAATTTCTTCTTGAAAAAAGGTCGATAACCATGAATTTATCTACTGAATAAAAATCAATTTTATTGATGTGAAGCAATTCTGCTTTCTGGGTATTTTGGATATAACCTAAAAGTCCTCCTATTGCACACACTGCAAAGGTCTTGTCAATATTCTGCTGATTACCGCCATCTTCTTTAAATAAACCACTCAATGTTTCAACTGCCTTTTCATACACAAATGAATCGTCATCAAAAGCCCAAAGAGCAGTGTTCATTCTGGAATTGATTTGAGCTTTCCCGCTTATATATAAATCCATTTCATGATTAATAATAATCTCCGACGGTATATACTTAGCAATTTCATTTAGCAGTTGATTAAAAGTATTGCCTTCTGAAAACTGCACTGCAAAAAAATCTCCTGTAGTAATATCTGCAGTTGCGAGCCCATAATTCATACCGCTCTTATAAATTGAACATATATAATTGTTCTTGCTTTCATCAAGCATATTAGCTTCTATGACAGTACCCGGAGTAACAATTCTTATTACTTCTCTTCTTACAATTCCCTTCGCTTCGCTGGGATCTTCAACCTGTTCACATATTGCAACCTTATAACCCTTAGAAATTAGCTTTGCAATATATGTATCAGCAGAGTGATAGGGGATTCCACACATAGGAGCTCTTTCTTCCTGCCCGCAGTCTCTTCCGGTTAATGTTATTTCAAGTTCTTTTGAAGCTAACTGTGCATCCTCAAAGAACATTTCATAAAAGTCTCCTAGGCGAAAGAAAAGGATGCAATCATTATGCTGTTTTTTAATATCAAGGTACTGCTGCATCATTGGTGTAATTTCTGGCATCTATTCCTCCAAGTTTCTTACTTATTGTAATTCTTTTATCTTGTTGACTATTAAAATAAATTTAGGCACTAATTCCGGGTCAAATTGTTCTCCCGCACCTTTCTCCAATCTTGAAACTGCTTCTCCATGATCAAGCCCTTTTCTATATGGCCGATCGCTTACCATTGCATCATACGCATCAACTATCCCTAGCATTCTGCATTCTAAAGGAATTTCTTCACCCTTTAGCCCTAAAGGATAGCCCCTGCCGTTCCAATGTTCATGGTGCTTAAGAATCCAATCGCTGATTTTTGCCAAATCTGGAGATCCTTGAGCAATTTTAAATCCTATTTCACTATGTCTTTTCATTTCTTTATATTCATCAGTTGTAAGCGGCCCTGGCTTAAATAATATGTTATCTGGAATTCCAACTTTCCCTATATCATGGAATTTTGCAAACAATCTCAAATCAGAAAGATTACGTTCAGAAAGCCCAATTGCCTTCCCAAGTTCTACAACCAGGTTCTGCAATCTATCAGCATGTCCTTCAGTAATAAAATCTCTCGCTTGAAGGGCTTTTGTAAGAGTTTCGACAATGGCACTTCTTGCACTGTGGCTCTGATTCAGCTTTTCCCGACACATTGCATTATCAGCTTCCATAAAAAGATTCGCAATACTAATTGGCCCCGATTCTGCAATTGCATAACCCATAGAAACACTTAGCGGAATATCCGAATGTTTTTCACCATAAAGTTGAATTCTTTGTCTAATCCTTGTGCAAATTTCTTCTGTCATCTTCTTTGTTATATTAGGTAAAATAACTGCAAATTCGTCTCCGCCAACTCTCGATACTACATCTCCCTTTCGAATATTCTGCTTGATAAATTTCGCAACCTCTTTAAGCAGCATATCTCCTCTTTCATGGCCTAATGTATCATTTATCAGTTTTAGACCATCAAGGTCACATATAATTACCGAAACAGAGTCATAGCGACCAGTTTCTATACGTTTCATTTCTTCTTCATAATAGTTTCTATTATATAAACCGGTTAACGCATCATGAAGACTAAAATATTTAAGTCTTTCTTCCATACGTTTGCTTTCTGTTATATCACGAATAATTCCTTCTATTGCAATTAATGCCCCATCGCCGTCATATATAGGAACATTTCGAATTTCTACCCAAACTGTTTTCTTATCTTTCGTAATCCATCTAACCATAAAAGGCTTAGTAAGATTATCTCCTGGTGCAAACATATCTTTACAGTTTTTCGCATCATCAGGATGTGTCATACTGATAAATAAATTCGGATTATTATAATGTTCATCTGGCGAGAAGCCCGATATTTTGGTTACAGCTGGACTAACATATTCAACTTTTCTTTGAGGAACAATCTGCATGCGGTAAATAATATCCTGTGCATTTTCTGCAAGCAGCCGGAATTTCTTTTCATTTTGTTCCAAATCCTTTTGTGATTGTTCAATGACTGAAAGCATACCGTTTATTTCCCGGCCAAGACAGGATAACTCATTTTTACCTACGGCTTCAACCCGGGCAGAAAGATTCCTTGTTAAACCAATCCGGGATACATCCTTACTTAACTTTAATAAAGGAACTAGAACTATTTCTTCCAATATCAAAATTGTTAAACTGCCAAATATAACACCTGATAGGATTAATACATACAGCAGATAATCCATATTTTTCTTCCCCTGTATGTAAATCATCCTCGGCATGTCCGCCTTTAAAACAATTGCAGGCTTCCCATATATATCATTGATTACTAAAAAACCGGCAAGCTTTTCTTGATTTATTGGTATTAAAAGTTGAGTTTGCCTGCCTTCAATAATAGCTTTCCGTATTTCTCCATCTTTCAAGCTATCCAAGCTTATAACATCAAGAGAAAGGTTTGTTCTTTCAGCTAACCTTTTAACTTCTTTATCATTTATATTTCTTGCCATTATAAGTGTACCGCGAACCGGCCCTTCACCTTCGCTAGTTAGGATTGGATATGCAGAAACAAGCACTGGTGCTTCTGGCAGAATTATAACGCCTTTTATCATGCTTTTCTTATCTGGAAGATTTAGAAGGCCTTTCTTTGTAATATGCTTTTTAAGATTTTCTGAAATCGGTATTTCTCTATTCGTTTTTAAATCAAATCCCTTAGAATAGACAATCTCCCCCGAATTATTGATATAAATAATAGCGTTAAGATTAAACTCCGTAAAAGTTGATTCGACAAGATTTGATTCTAAATATTCTTTATTTTTATCTTGCATAAACTGATATGTATCTGTCCATGTAGCCCAATCTTTAACCAATGAATTAATTATGGATAAATCATATTCATATGCTTCTTTAGCTCTATCAATATTCTTTTTTGCATCATCCGCTTCCATTCTTGAATAGCTGTCCATAAGAATATTATTTGAAAGTATATCAAGTATAAACATCAAACAAATAAGTATAAATGTTACTATTATCAGCGTCTTTTTCCTAATAGACATGAATTTTCCCCCTAAAATATATCTCTATCTACAATGCCCATTTTGGGAAGCTAAATATAAGGTACAACCTATTATACTAGGATTCCTTTTAGATACCACAAATGCTGTGATATGATTTCGACTTTTACAATTTTTCCGGTTAAAGAAATATCTCCGGGAAAATTAACAATTTTATTAGTATCTGTTCTACCAGTTAAATATTCTTCATTGTTTCTGCTAATTCCTTCTACTAATACTTTTTCTATACTACCAACCGTTTTTTCATTATTTTCTTCAGTTATTTTATATACCAAATTAAGCAATCTGTCGAACCTATTCTTTTTTGACTCTTCATCAATCTGGTCTTCCATTACTGCAGCAGGAGTTCCTTCTCTTTTTGAATACAAGAAGGTATATACAAGATCAAATCTTATTTTTCTTACCACATCGAGCGTATCTTCAAAATCTTCTTCTGTCTCTCCGGGAAAACCAACAATTATATCGCTTGTGAATGAAACATTAGGCATGGCCTTTCTTATTTTTCCAGCAAGCTCTAGATACTGCTCCTTTGTATATTTTCTATTCATTTTTTCTAGAATCTTAGTACTCCCCGATTGGAATGGAAGATGAACATGTCTACAAATTTTAGGGTTATTAACCATTACTTCAATTAATTTATCAGAAAAATCTTTTGGATTGGAAGTCATAAATCTGATTCTTTCAATTCCATCAATCTTACTTACCGCTTCAAGCAAGTCCGGAAAATAACATATTTCTACGTTCTCTCCTTTAGGCATTTCTTGTTTTCCAACTGTCAACTGTAAACTGTCAACTGTAAACTTTGCTTTTTGGTCCAACCCGTAAGAGTTTACGTTTTGTCCGAGAAGCGTTACCTCTTTATATCCCTGGGAAACAAGCTGGTTAATCTCACTTAAAATATCTTCAGGATTTCTGCTTCTTTCTCTTCCCCTTACATATGGAACAATACAATACGAACAAAAATTATTGCAGCCATACATTATATCTACCCAGGCTTTTAATCCATCATTTCTCATAATTGGAAGCCCTTCAGGTATTATTCCATCGATATCCCATATCTCTGAAATCATCTTAGGGCTGTTAATCGCTTCATATAATAGCTCTGGGAATCTATATACATTGTGAGTTCCAAGGATTATATCGACATGCCTATAACTTTTTTTTATCTTCTCAACAACTTTAGGCTGTTGCGCCATACATCCACCAAATGCAATAACCAAGTCTTTCTTAATTTCCTTTAAGCCTTTGAGATTACCAAGATGACTAAATATCTTTTCCTCAGCATGTTCACGAACACAGCAGGTATTAAAAACAATTACATCTGCTTCTTCTGCTTTATCAGCAGGCTCGTATCCCATATCTGTCAGCATTCCTCTGAATTTTTCTCCATCACTTTCGCTCATCTGACATCCAAATGTGTTAACAATAAATTTCTTCTTATTTTTAAATTCTTTTATTTTCTTTATAAAGCCCTTCTGAACTTCTATCTCATGTTGTTCAACCTTTATGGTATTTTCCCTTTTCAAGACTTATCCCCTTCCCGAATCTTTATGACACATGCCGCTGCATATGCAGATATTCCTTCTTTCTTCCCTTCGAAACCCAATCCTTCAGTAGTTGTGGCTTTTATATTAACTTGTTCTTTATCTATTTTCAACACTTCTACAATATTTGATACCATCTTGGGTATATATTCTGCAAGTTTTGGTTCCTGTGCAACAATTGTCGAATCTATGTTTCCAAGAACATATCCTTTCTTATTCAATTTTTCATTTACAATCTCTAATAATATCATGCTAGAGATGCCCTTATATGAATCATCAGTATCCGGGAAATGAATACCAATATCCCCCATTCCTGCCGACCCTAATAGTGCATCCATAATTGCATGTACAAGAACATCTGCATCCGAATGGCCTAAAAGCCCTTTCTCATAAGGAATCTCAACGCCTCCAAGAATAAGCTTTCTGTCCGGAACTAATTTATGTACATCATAACCAAATCCTACGCGCATGATAGAACCTCCGGTTTAGTATTCCTTCTCCCTATATCTAATAATCGCCTCAGCTATCGCAATATCTTCCGGTGTCGTAATCTTTATATTCTCATAGTTTCCTTCAATAAGCTTAATTTTATGTCCCAGCCTTTCGGCAAGCATGGCATCATCGGTCGCCTCTATATCAGAATCTTCAGCATTCTTATATGCTTGTATCAATAATTCCTTCCTAAAAACTTGCGGGGTTTGCACTGACCATAACTTTTTCCTTTCTGGCGTTTCGCAAATAAATCCATCTTTATCTGCTACTTTTATTGTATCTTTTACCGGAACCGCTGTAGTAACGGCACCATATCTCAAAGCTCCCTCAATACTTCGATCTATAATATCATGTGTTACAAGAGGCCTTGCACCATCATGAACTAGTATCATCTCCGCTTGGTCTGATACCATCTTTAATCCATTTGAAACTGAATCCTGCCGTCTCTTTCCTCCTACAACTATCTCCTTAATCTTCTGATATTCTGCTTTGTTTGCAAATTGCTTCTTACAGTAATCTATATCCCTTTGGCTGGCAACTAGAATTATTTCATTTATAAATTCATTTTCCTCGAATGTTTCGAGAACCCTTACAATAGCCTGTTTTCCTGCAATGTCCATAAAAACCTTGTTTATACTTGACTCCATCCTTGTGCCCTTGCCGCCAGCTACAACTACTGCACTACAGAATGCTCTCTTTGAAATTTTAATTTTATATGGAGCAACTTCTTCTAAAATTTCAAGACTCATTTTAGTATTACCTCCATAAATTTTTTGACAATAATATAATACCTTTTACTAATAAATAGTAAAAGGTATTATTTAAAAATCTTTGTTAAGTTAATTAATTAATTTCAGACATTAAATCAACAATGCTGTTTAGTTTATCATTTATTACCTGTTCCACCTCAGTTTGCGGCATTTCATTAGCAAGAACCAATTCACTTATTAAAATCTGCCTTGCATTGTTAAGCATTTTTCTTTCCCCGGTTGAAAGTCCCTTTTCCTTATCTCTATGTGCCAGGTTCTTAACAACATCTGCAACTTCGAATATATTTCCGCTTTTTATTTTTTCCATATTTTCTCTGTATCTTTTATTCCAATTAGTATTCATGTAACTATAGCCGTTGTCTAAAGAAACAAGAACCTCTGATGCTTTCTTCTTATCAATAACTTCTCTTATACCGATATCTCTGGCATTGTTTGTCGGAATCATTACTTTAATATCACCTACAGGCATTTTCATAACATAATACTTCTGCTTCTGACCGAGTATTTCCTTTTCCTCGATAGATTCTATAACGCCTGCACCATGCATCGGATATACAATTTTATCTCCTACACTAAACATAATAATTACCTCCCTCAAAACAGTACTCTATATGAATACATAATATTGAACCAAGCCTTTATTTTTATCGTGATTTAAATCTAACTGCTCTTCCATTTTACCACAGAACTATATAAATGTCAAAAAGAATAGATAGAAAAAATCATTTTACCTCAGGTTTTAGAACAAGCATTCCAAGCGGCGGTATGGTTAGTTCAACCGAATGCTGCCTTCCCTGCCATTGGTATTCTTGAGAATTTACTCCTCCTGCATTTCCTTGCCCGCTTCCGCCATAGATTTCAGAATCACTATTCATAACTTCTTTATAATAACCCGGCATCGGGACCCCTATCCTATATCCATTATAAACCACAGGAGTAAAGTTGCAGACAAACATCAGCATATCTTTCCAATCTTTTGCCTTCCTTACAAAAGAAATTACTCCATGATCTGCATCATGGCAATCTATCCATTCAAATCCTTCTGCATTAAAGTCAAGTTCCCATAAACATTTTTCGCTAAGATACAGTTTGTTTAAATCTCTAACATAATCCTGCATTTTCTTATGTTTCTCGTAATCAAGCAAATGCCAATCAAGGCCTTTATGGTAATCCCATTCAATGAATTGTCCAAACTCTCCACCCATAAATAATAATTTCTTACCTGGATGGCCATACATAAAGCCATAAGCAGTCCTTAGATTTGCGAACTTCTGCCAATAATCACCCGGCATCTTATTAAGCATTGAACATTTACCATGAACAACCTCATCATGTGATAATACAAGTATGAAATTTTCAGAAAAAGCATAGCAAATTGAAAAAGTAATATTATTATGGTGATATTTTCTATAAACCGGGTCTTTACTCATATATCTTAGAAAATCATTCATCCATCCCATATTCCACTTGTAACCAAAACCCAGGCCGCCAACATGAGGTGGCTTACATACCATAGCCCAAGAGGTAGATTCTTCAGCAATCATCATTATGCCTGGGAAGTATTGATAAACCGCACTGTTCATTTGACGCATAAACTCAATAGCTTCAATATTTTCTCTTCCGCCCCACTTATTGCATATCCATTCTCCGTCTTTCTTACCATAGTCCAGATAAAGCATAGAAGCAACAGCATCAACCCTCAAGCCGTCGATATGGTATTTATCAAACCAGAATACAGCATTTGAAACCAAGAAATTCCGGACTTCGTTTCTTCCAAAGTTGAATATTAATGTTCCCCAATCTGGGTGCTCTCCCTGCATCGGATGTGCATGTTCATAAAGTGCAGTTCCATCAAATCTTGCTAATCCAAAAGCATCTTTAGGAAAATGCGCCGGAACCCAATCAACAAGAACTCCAATATTGTTCTGATGGCAAACGTCAACAAAATACATGAAATCTTCAGGAGTTCCATATCTGCTTGTAGCAGCATAATATCCTGTCAACTGGTAACCCCATGAACCATCAAAAGGATGCTCCATAACTGGCAAAAGTTCAAGATGGGTATAACCCATTTCTTTTGCATAACTTACCAATTCGTCTGCAAGCTCCCTATATGAATAGTAGCTGTCTTCGTCTGCAGTCTTCTTTTTCCAGGAACCAAGATGAACCTCGTAAATTGAAACTGGCTGTTCAAAATTATTGTTTTTCCTTCTTTTTTCAATCCATTTCTCATCATTCCATTTATAATTGTTTATGTCATAAACGATTGATGCGGTCTTTGGCTTCAATTCTGCATAAAATGCATAAGGGTCAGCCTTAAGTACAATATCCCCTTTTTGGGACTTTATTTCATACTTATACACTTCTCCCTGCTTAGAATTAGGTATAAATATCTCCCATACACCAGAACTTCCTATGCTTCTCATCTGATGTTTTCTGCCATCCCAGTGATTAAAATCCCCTACAACACTTACGCGCCTTGCCGTTGGCGCCCACACAGAAAAATGAACTCCTTTTACCCCATCGATTTCGCGAATATGGGCACCCATTGCTTCATATATCTTATGATGGTTTCCTTCATTAAAAAGATATAAATCATATTCAGAAAAAATCGTCCAAAAACTATACGGATCACTAATCTGTTCTATATATCCACTGTCATATTTAGTTTCTAATAAATATTTAAAGAATACTTTTCTGTTAGGAATAATTACTTCAAATAGTCCTTCTTTGGCTATCTTGTCCATCTTATATTTTTTTGTATTGTTTTCTAAATCTACAACCGAAATTTCTTCAGCGTTAGGTATGAAGGCTCTAACAACAATTCTCTTTGCTGACTTGCTAAGAGATTCTTCTTTTTTTGCTTTGGCAGCTGCCTTATCATTTTTATCCTTTTTTGTTTCGTCTTTTGATTCTTTAATCTCAACCTGATGCATTCCAAGAATCGCAAAAGGATCTCGGTTGTCCGCGTTGATTATACTGTTGATTTCCTTTGTCGTTAAGGTACCTTTCATTAAGAATTTCTTCCTCCTTATTATCAATTATCAAAAATATTATGTCTACTTGTTAATCCATTGATATCTTTCGCGTTGATATTTTATACCATTTGTTGGTTTTTTACAAGTACTTAATGAGATTTTTATGTTAACTATTTCCACATGTTTATTTTAATACTTTTTTATGATTAGAAAATAAAAAATATAGTTATAGTAAGACTCTGCGGCAAAATTCCATACACTATAAAGAACCTCAATCAATATAAATTTAAATAAAATAAAAAGGGCCTACAATAGACCCTTTACAAAACAATTTTATCTATATAATGTTAGTTTACTAAACTTCTAAGCCATATACTATGTGAAAGCTTATTTAATATCAGATTGCTCACTGTAGAATCTCCAATTGCTTCTTTTAGTTGTTCATATGTAAGGTCTGTTGTCATTAGCAGTGATGTCTTTCCATATACCTTGCTAATAAACTGGAACAACATATTGGCTTCTTGCTTTGAAATTGGATGATATCCTACCTCGTCTAAAATAAGAACCCTGGATTCGAATATTTTACTGAGCTTAAACATACTGTCTGCAGAAACAGCCTCTGTCTTTAAAAGACTTAGCAGTTCACTCATTGTAGCAAAACTAACCTTATATCCATTTTCAATTGCCTCACTGCCAAGAGCTACAGCTATATGCGTCTTTCCGGAGCCAGTTGGTCCAAATAAAATAACATTATTAGTTTCTTCTACCCACTTCATTGTTAGCAAATCATCGATTTGTCCCTTAACCATTGGTGCTTGGTATGTAAAATCATATCTATCTATCGAAGCATTAAATGGAAAGTTAGCCTGAACAAGCCTGCTTTCTTTTCCATCAGTCTTAATATAATCAATATCATATGCAAACCCATCATTTTGCGAAATTCCACTTTGTGTATATGAATCAGAATTATAAACTGGCTCGAGAGATGTAATTTTATTATTAAAACCTGCATCTACATACTCCACAAGCTTTTTCTGATCTTCTTCTTCAATTGATGATATATGAACGCCATATCCAAAGTATGGGCCTTCTTCAATCGTCCTTACTATTTCTCCAGAAAAATTGATAGCGTCATCATCTAGAGATACCGTACAATCAATTACACTCCCATAATCAAACTGCTTTTTTGTTGTAAGATAAACACCAGTATTACTAAGATTCCTAGTAATAGAAAAAGTCCTTTTCTCATTACTATCATCCTTAATACTTGAACCAAGATATGTATTAAGTCTTGGGTTGTTTCTTTGTTCTTGAAGAACTATCATACTTCAACATCTCCTACTCAATATGTTTATATGCATTCATATCATTAACAAGCGGAAGGTATCCAGCGTCTATAAACTCTTCTAAAATTTTATCATCAGCTTCTGATATTTCTATTATTTCAATTCCGTAACCTTCGACACCTAATTCGTTTTGTCCAACCCTTCTCACATCTCCAACAAAAGTAATTCTCTTATCCTCGAAGGCAATAATACATTCTACTGTTTGTCCAATAACAAAAGGTGTTTTAGCAGTTAGAAATACTCCTTTTTTACTTACATTTCTAATAATGCAAAAATGTCTTTTAATTTCGTCAATCCCTTTTATACTAGAACTTAGCTGCGTTTCGAGCCTTGTTTCTTTCCTTTGAATATTCATTTTTGCCTCCCAAAATAATGTAGGTAAATTATATACTCATAAAATATTTTACCCCATTTTGGTTAATTTTACAACTAAAATATTCATTATTGACTAATCTTTGGGTTTCTATTGCTTATCCTTCCAATTTCAGTTCTTCACTAAGTTTCTTTATAGCTTTCTTTTCAATTCTCGAAACATAAGAGCGTGAAATACCAAGCATAGCAGCATTTTTGAATAGGCTGATGTTATCTTCGCAATCTACTCTTATTAGCACTTTAATGAATTAAATAATTTTCAGGGCAGAAGATTATGAAAATCCGTCTTCAGAATAATCTTTCACAGGAAAATTTCGAATCTTAAATTAGATATTCAAAATTCTCAATTTAAGAAGCTGTTTCCATTTAGAAACAGCTTCTTTGCGTTTATCTATATATACTGCTTCAATCTGATGTTCTATGGCATAGTTATCAAAATTCACATTAGTAATAGTGATAAGCAAACCCTCCAGCATAGTACGGTGCGTGGATGCAGAAGGCCGGTTCGCTTTTCCTGCACATTCGCTTTCTCCGGCAGTCTGCCCACACTGAAAGCGAAACATATTTTACATTATTATTGCCCCCTTGATTTTATTATTACGAAAATACTACAACTAAAAACATTTTAAACTGTTCAGCAGCATATACTGCATGAGGGATTTTAGATGGCATAACAATTGCCTCCCCTGCATGCAGAGTGAATTTCTTGTCCCCAACTGTGATTTCCCCCACGCCGTCTAAAGCGATTACAAAGGCATCACCATTTGATTCATGACTGCTGATTTCTTCACCCTTGCCAAAAGCAAACAGTGTCAGGCTTAGCGAACCATTCTGCGCCAATGTTTTGCTGACAATTTGTCCGGGCTGGCAGCTTACCTGGTCAGCTAAAGGCAAAACAGTTGCAAAATCAATGTTTTTAATATATTTATTCGACATAATATTACCTCCCTTATTCATCTAAAATTTGTCCATCAGTGGAAATGGTAACCACCTGGCAAGGAATTATTTTTCCACAGTCTTTCAGCGCTTCATTAACAGCATATACTATACCACCGCAGCATGGAACCTCCATTCGCACAATAGTAATGCTTTTAATATTGTTGGTCTTAAATATTTCTGCCAGCTTTCCAGCATAACTTCCGCTGTCCAGCTTAGGACAGCCAATTAGTGTTATATGGTTTTTAATAAATTCATCATGGAAATTACCATATGCATATGCCGTGCAATCTGCTGCAATCAGGAGATTGGCATTCTCGAAGTACGGCGCATTCACAGAAACAAGTTTAATCTGAACAGGCCACTGTGTCAGCCTTGACGGTACGGGATAGGCAAATTTTTCTGTCCTCTTTACATTTTTTAGTTCAATCTTTCCTGCATTTGCACAGGGTTTATTTACCTGTTCCTTATTTGCATTAACAGCTGCCTGATCATATGAAGCTGCTTCCCTTTCCTCAAATGAAATCGCATTCGTCGGGCATGCTGGCAGACAATCTCCCAGACCGTCGCAGTAGTCGTCACGCAAAAGCTTAGCCTTACCGTTTACCATTCCGATAGCTCCTTCATGACATGCCCTGGCACATGCTCCGCAGCCATTACATAAACCTTCATTAATCTTAATAATTTTTCTTATCATGTTATCACTTCCTCCCTGTTTATAATTTATCACAGATATTCTTGCTATTCGGTTGCAAATGCAACGTAATTGTGATAATTTTTACAGCAAAGGATGTGAGTAGTATATGAAAATTGATTTGAGAAAATACGCCGGTTTGTTTGCCGGTATCAGCACAGATGAGTTATCCGGTCTGCTTTCCTGTCTTGAGGTAAAAACGAAACAATATGAAAAGAAAGATATAATCTTGCTGATGGAAGATAAAGTAGATAATATTGGGCTCGTTATCGAAGGAGCAGTTCTAATTATTAAAGAAAATGTTACCGGAAACCAGTCGATAATTGATCGCATTGGGCAATATGAGCTGTTCGGCGAAGCCTTTGTATGCGCAGGAATAGAAAAGTCTCCCGTCACAGTTATTGCTGCTGAAAGATGCGAAATCATGTGGATGCACTTCCGTAGGATTATAAGTACTTGCCCCAAAGCCTGCGAGGCTCATTCAAAACTAGTTGAGAATATGATGAAGCTCCTTGCTTTAAAAATCTTACATATAAATCAAAAGATAGAGATTACATCCAAGAAAAGTATTCGTGACAAACTGATGACATACCTTCTCCTACAGGCAGATAAGGCAAAATCCTTTGATTTCACAATACCTCTAAACAGAAGTGAACTTGCAGACTACCTTTATGCTGATAGAAGTGCACTGTCTAGAGAGCTATGCAAAATGAGAGATGAAGGGCTTATAGAATTTAAAAAGAATCGTTTTCATATGATAATTGATAAATTGGAACAAAAATGAAAATAAATAAATTTAAAATCATAATTTATCTATTTTCATTTTTAAGTTTGCTTTGCTTATAAAGAGTTATATTAGAAATTTTTAATGAAGTCTAGACAAGATGATATAATTTGGCAACTATTGCTATTCCATTTTAGAAAGATAGCCTTTTTATCCTTCCAATTTCAGTTCTTCACTAAGTTTCTTTATAGCTTTCTTTTCAATTCTCGAAACATAAGAGCGTGAAATACCAAGCATAGCAGCAATTTCCTTCTGAGTTTTACTTATTCCGTTCATAAGCCCATACCTAAGTTCAATAACTAATTTTTCTCTATTTTTAAGTACTTCCTTCATCTTTTCATATAATTTCTTAATCTGAAGCTTCAATTCGACTTCTTCTGTTACTCCAGGCGCTTCACCAGGTATGATATCAAAAAGACTGATTTCGTTGCCTTCCCGATCTACTCCTATTGGCTCTTGTAAGTAAACTTCATTTTGATTTTTCTTACCTGCCCTAATACTCATCAATATTTCATTCTCAATTATGACCAAAAGACGACAATTCCGCGGAAGTTTATATTTAAGGATGTATTTCTTGAAAAAGCTCTACAATCGGCATCTCAAGATAATTTTGGACAAGCATTAAAAAGAATTCGTATTCTTCAAAAGCTTACTCAAAAAGAATTTGCTAAAGAACTTGGCTGTTCAACCTGTACGATTAAAAGATGGGAAAATGAAAATAAGACACCGGAGCAAGAAAACTTGGATAAGATTATGGAGTTATTCCCTGATAATGCTCAGGATATTAAAGTAGTGCTTGAAAAAGCTAAGGAAAAGGAAATAAATAATCTGCCCGAAAATACTTTAGGACAAAAGATTAAGAAGATCAGACTTCAGAATAATCTTTCACGGGAAGAATTCGGAGCTTTGATTGGATATTCAAAATTCTCAATAAAGCATTGGGAATTTGGGACAAGATTTCCTGCAAAGAAAGCCTTAAGGAAGCTAACGAATGCTTTCGGAATAAAACTTCAGTAGCTTAAAGGTGAGATTGTTTCTCACCTTTAAGTTTTCTAATAGGTTAAAAAGGGATTATTCAGAATAACCCCTTGTCTTTCAGACTTGCATACCTTCCACCTTCGCCTATGATTATATGATCCAGAACCTTAACCCCTATAATCTGTCCTGCCTCATTTAACTTCTTTGTGAACAGAATGTCCTCCCTGCTTGGCTGTATTTCCCCACTTGGATGATTATGGAATAGTATTAATGAAGCAGCATTATTCAAAAGAGCCTGCTGGAATACTTCTCGAGCTTCAATTGCAGACTGGTTTAGCCCACCAATTGCTATGATATGAAGTCCTGCAATCTTGTTCTTTGTAGTTAGGGTTATAAGCCCAAATTTTTCTACTGTAGAACTGCTTAAGTCAAATACCTTTTCAATAATATCTCTTGCAATCTCAGGAGAGATTACTGCTTCCTCCAGAGAATAGTTTATACTTCCTTCTTTAACGAGCTTAACTGTGTACCTGTTAATCCTCATTACTGTCACCCTTTCCTTTTTGTTGAAAGGGCACAATTTTACGGAGTGAATTTCAAGTAACCGTGGAATAAATTGAAAGGCATAAGCCCCATTCTGCTTATGCCGCGAAAGTACTTGTAAATTCTAGGGGAGTAAAATTGTATAATGGAGAGATATGGGAAATGTGATATAAAAAATTATTATATAATGTACCCCAAAAATAAAATATTCTCTTACTTATAAGTAATAATATTTATAAATTATTTTTTACTAAATATTGACTGCAATTACTATATCCAATATACTTAAGTAGAAAGATAATATTACGTACGTAGGAGTATAAAATGTCATCAGGATTTACATTTTCTTTCCCTGCTATAAGGGGAATCCAAGCAAAAAAAGAATACTATGTTGCCATGTGCCCATTAAAAGTAATTCCCAAAATATTTCTGGCTATTGATAATGATTTACCTCCCGAATTCAGGGCACAAAGGATTTTAAATTCTGCAAGGATTCCAGAAATTACGAATTATATAATAGATAATCCTGACGATTATGTATTTTCATCACTGACAGCTTCCGTAGATGGAGATATGTCTTTTAAGCCATATTCAGATAGTGATATGGGAAAATTAGATATTTCAATGGCTGCAAAATTTCTTATAAATGATGGTCAGCATCGAAGAGCGGCTATAGAAGAAGCTTTAAAGATAAACCCGGAATTAGAAACTGAAACAATTTCCATTGTATTCTTTAAAGATATCGGACTAAGAAGAAGCCAACAAATGTTTGCAGATCTTAATAAACACGCTGTAAACACTACTAAATCTATTGGCATATTGTATGACAATAGAGACCCCTTATCATTGCTTTCAAAAGAGATTGTAGATAGTATACCTCTCTTGAAATATTTTACTGATAAAGAAGCTGACAATCTATCAAAGTTCTCTCCCAAAATTTTCACATTAACTAATATACATAGTTCGATTTGTTGTCTCCTTAGTAAGAAGAAAGGTGATAAGGTAAGTCAAAATGATAAAAAATTTGTAAAAGAGTTTTGGGAAATCCTATGTAACACCATGCATGAGTGGAACCAGGTCCAAAATAAAACTCTAAGTGCATATGAATGTAGAAAAAATTACATTAACGCTCATGGTGTTGCTTTAGTAGCTCTAGGTCATATAGGTAACTATATTTATAATAACAATAATCTGGATTATATTAGACTAATAGAGAACGTCAACATCATAGATTGGAGTAGGTCCAACTCTAAAGATTGGGGCGGACGAGCTATAACTAATAACGGGAAAATAAACAAAAATACAACATCAATAAAACTTACTTGCAATAAGATAAAAATATTACTTGGCATTAAGCTTAATGATGAAGAAAAAGAACTTGAAGAAACTTTATTCAATCAGAGTGGAGAGAAAATATGAGCAGCAACTTTTATATAAAAAATGTTATTAATGATATACTTGATGAAATGGAATTGGTTTATTTACACGATAATAAACCTTGGATTATCGGTTATAGTGGCGGCAAAGATTCAACAACTGTTTGCCAATTGGTTTTTAATATGTTGCTACGATTACCTAAGGAAAAAAGAAATAAACCTGTGCATATTGTATCGTCAGATACAATGGTCGAAAATCCAATAGTTATAAATTATTTAAGAGAAATGTCTAAAATGATTGGTGAAAATGCAAAAGAACAGGGATTACCCTTATCTTCTCATATGGTATATCCACGTATAGAAAATACGTTTTGGACTTTAGTTATTGGTTTAGGATACCCAACCCCTGAACCCCCAGGTTTTAGATGGTGTACAGATAGGTTGAAAATTCATCCATCAAATATTTTTATTAGAGATAAGGTTGCGAATGAAGGTGAAGTAATCATACTATTAGGAGTCAGGAAAGCTGAAAGTACAGCTAGAGCTCGAAGAATTGAAGGAAGACAAATAGTTGGTAAGCTACTAAATAAACATGAAGTAATTGAGGGAGCATACGTTTACAACCCTATTACAGAACTTACAACAGAAGATGTTTGGAATATTCTTTTGAATGATAATAATGGCATTTCTCCTTGGGGTTCAGATAATAACTTTCTTTTATCTCTTTATAAAAATGAGGATGGCGGAGAATGTCCCTTTACAATAACTGAAACTAAAAAAGAAAAAGATACCCCTACGTGCGGAAATACTCGCTTTGGATGTTGGGTATGTACAATGGTAAAAGAAGATAAATCATTAAAAGGTTTTATTGAAAGCGGAGAACGATGGCTCCTACCTTTACGTGAATTTAGAGACTGGTTACTAAATATTAGAAATGATCCTCAATTAAGAGATAATAAAAGAAGGAACGGTAGCATATATGAAAAAGGAGATGGAACCCGAGGATTGGGACCTTTCACACTTGAAGGAAGAAGAATTATCTTAGAAAAGCTATTAGAAACAGAAAAAGAAGTCGGCATTGAATTAATAACTGTTGATGAATTAAAAAAAATTGATGAAATATGGGACAACGAAGGCGATCTTTCTAAGCGAATGCTTGTTGATACATTTAGGAAGGTAAAAAATAAAGAATTACCATGGGACAAGTTTAAAAAACCTTTATATGAAAATCATGTTTTAAATGAACTAAAGATATATTGTGATAAATATGGAGCTAATTTTGAATTAATAAGCAAATTAATAATATCCGTAAATAAAAATAAGTTTATTACAAGAAAACCTATTTTAAAAGAAGATTTCGAAAAAATTATAAATGAAAATTGGCTACATCATAATAATATAAAAGAAGGTTTTAAAGATGATAATTAATAAAATTAGTTTAAGTAATTTTGGATCTTTTGAAGGAGTAACATGTCTTGATATCTCAATAAATAATCCTGAAAAAAACATAACCCTTATTGGTGGGAAAAATGGAACAGGTAAAACCACCTTGTTTACCGCTATAAAATTAGGACTCTATGGTCCAGTTGCTCTTGGATATGATACTACCAGTTCAAGTTATTACAGGCGTATAAAGAGATTAATAAATAAAAACTCTCTTAGCAAAAAAGATGTAAACACATATGTATTACTAGATTTTAAATTAGAAGAAGAAAGAGAGTTTGCTAATTACGTTATAGCAAGACAGTGGAAATACGATGACCAGAAACTTGTTGAAAGTTTAAAAATTGAAAGAAATGCTAAAATTCTATCAGAAGAAGAAATTGAAAGCTTTGAAAATTATATTAAGTCTTTAATTCCGCCACAGTTATTTGATCTATTTTTCTTTGATGGTGAAAAAATAAGCGACTTTTTTCTTGAAGGAAATACTGCAAAAAATCTTAAAGAAGCATTTTTGCTTTTATGTGGCTATGATACATTTGATATAATAAATAATAATTTTAAGAGAATTCTACATAAGGGAAATGATGAGTTGTTAAATGACGAGGAAAAAAAGGTATCAGAATTACTAAGTGAAAAAGAAAAAATACAAAAATCCATTGAATTAGAAAATAATAAACTTAATCATATAATTAATGAAATAAATGGTCTTGATGAAAAACAACAGCAAATAGAAAAAGAGTTTAGAAATATGGGAGGATTACTTGCTCAAGAAATCTCTGAATTAAAAAGCGAAATTCTAAAAGAAGAGAAATTTCGAGAAAACAAGCACGAATGGCTCAAAGAATTTGCTAATGATAGTTTGCCTTTTATTATTACAAGTAATCTTGTGCAGGAAGTAAAGCATCAAATAAACAAAGAAAGTAAATATCAGAAATACAATACAATAAAAGAATCTCTAAATAACGAATTCTTTAAACAGATAATTTTTGAGGAAATTAATAATACAAATATCAAAATCGTTGATTCGGATAACCGGAATTATGCTGATACTTTTTCTGATATACTGGCTATGCACATAGATCATAAGATTAAGCCAGATTTTGATATTAAGAAATTCAAGCCTATACATTACCTATCTTATGACGAAGAGCATAATATACTTGATTTAATTCGAGAGATTGAGAAACAAAAGGTAGATGAAGTTAAAAAGTGCAAAGAAGAAATATCAAAATCAATTAGTAATGCTCAAAAACTAAAAAAGAAGCTAGAAATAAGTGAAAAAAATAATGATGTCCTTTTGAACTATACTAATAAATCAAACCAAGTAAAAGAACAGATTGGCGAACTTATGGTTGAAAAAGGAAAAGTAGAAGTTTATATAGATAATTTGAATAACTATTTCTCCGATTTAGAGATAAAATTAAAAAAATCTGATGAAATCTTAAAAAGAGCAAGAAAAGACAAATCAGTATTTTCATTATGTAATAACTCTTACAGTATGTTAACAGCATTTATCCCAGCCTTGATTGAGAAAAAATTAGATAGCGTTAAGGAAAATTTCTTATTTATGTTTAATCAACTGATTGGTAAACATGATTACATTCAAAGTATAGATATTGATAAGGACTTTAATGTTACGCTATATAGGCAAAGTTCAATTTCAATAAGTATGATAAACAACATAATGGGAAAAATCGGTCTTGAATCGTTTACGAATCAAATGGGCGATTTATGTATTAAACATTTAATGAATGAACTTAAAATTACCAAAAAAAGCGAGCTAGAAAAATTTTTAAAAGAGTGTAAACCAAAAAACATTATAGATCTTCCTGTAAAAGTTGATATTAATGGATTTTCAAAGGGTGAGCAACAAATATATATAATGTCATTATATTGGGCATTAATAAAGAATTCAAATAATAACATACCATTTATAATTGATACTCCATATGCAAGGATAGATAGCATTCATAGGGCAAAAATAACAACAAATTTTTTCCCAACTCTAAGTAGGCAGGTATTAATACTTTCGACAGATGAAGAAATCAATAATGAGTACTACAAGTTGATGAAACCATTTATTTCAAAAGAATTTCTGATTTCATATTCCGATGTTAATCATTGCACTACTATTGAGAAAAAATACTTTTTCGAGGTGGCATCATGATAGTATTTAGATTAAGAACATCTAAGAAAACAATGGAAATTTTTGAAGAGCTGCATAAGAAAACAAATCTTAAACCATTCGCCTTATCTAAATTAGCTATTGCCTTATCTTTAAAAGATAGTCTTGATAGTCTTAAATTTGATAGTGATAGTAATGGTCTAGAGCTAAATAAGCAAACAATTACAGGGAAGTACGACATTATGTATAAGTGCTTAATTGAGCAACATTGTGGTCATCATCTTAAGGATGAAGAGTATTTTCCAAGATACATTAAAGCACATATTGATAGAGGTGCTATTATTCTTCATAATGAGTTTAGGTATGCCAAAGATTTGATTTCTTATTTAGTCGGTTCGGAAGGTGAAGCAATATGATATATTTAGATAACAACGCGACCACCCCTATAGATCCTGAAGTAAAAGAAGCAATGTTACCATATTTAACAGAGGAATACGGAAATCCTTCTAGTAAGTATTATACTTTAGCTGAAAATGCTAAAAGAGCAGTAGAAGAAAGTAGAGCAAAGTTGGCTGATTTAATTAATGCTTACCCTGATGAAATAATTTTCACAAGTTGTGCATCTGAAAGTAATAATTTAATAATTAAAGGGATTGCTGACTATAAAAAATATATAGAGAACAAAGGAAATCATATAATTACTTCAGTAGCTGAACACAAATCAGTACTTCAAACATGCAAGTTCTTAGCAGGTTATGAGAATGCCGTAATGAATAAGGAAGCAAATCGCTTTAAACCTGGTCAAAGAAAAGATAAAAAGATAGACAGGGGATATGAAGTTAGCTTTATTCCGGTAAATAGTTACGGACAAGTTGAAAAAGAAACATTAGTAAATACTCTTAAAGACAATACCATACTTACTTCTATTATATGGGGAAATAATGAAATCGGTACGCTGAACCAAATTAGCGTTTTATCCGAATTATGTAAATTCAAAGGCGTGTTATTCCATTCTGATGCAACCCAAGTCTTAGGTAAAGTAAATATTGATGTTAAGGAAACCTCCGTGGATTTCTTATCCTTTTCAGCTCATAAGATATATGGACCCAAAGGTATTGGAGCCTGCTATATTAGAAAAGACAAATACGGTCTGAAGCCTTCTCTAACAGCATTGATACATGGTGGAAGTCAGGAAGAAGGCTATAGAGCTGGGACACTTGCAGTTCATAATATTGTAGGTTTTGGAAAAGCAGCCGAAATTGCAAAAAGGGATATGGATAATTATATTCCTCGACTTCTTGAACAAGAGAAAAAACTTAAAAATGCGCTAATTAAAAATATACCTAATATTCAATTCAACGGTCACCCAGATGAAAAAATTCCAGGTACTATAAGTGTGACAATTCCAGGAATTAATAACGAGCTTTTTATTAAAAAGCTTAAGGAGATTATTGCTCTCTCTACTGGCTCAGCTTGTTCCGCTGATGAGCCTTCTTATGTTCTTGAATCAATCAATAAAGGAATGGTAACTAGAAATACCATTAGGTTATCATTATCAAAATTCTCTCACGATAATGACATAAAATATATTATTGATTCCTTACATTCTCTTTCTATTTAAATATTTACTTAACTTATTAATCTAATCAAATTACTCATTTAATTATCAAACTTAGTCTACTTAACTTCTGTACAATTAATTAAAAGATTGAACTTCCATGTAATATGGAAAGTATCTGTACAATTTTACATAATTGTTTATATTTTCTCTCTCTTTTTTTATTAAAATTTTATCTTTAGGCAAGAATGGTAAATCAATAGTAGTAATATCATCAATCGGTAAATATTTATTTACTTCTTGAATTTCTTTATAAGTTAATTTGGGGCTCTCAATTTCAAAAGGCTCATCATTTTGAGAAATGTAATTTAGTTGATTAAATCCACACTTATCAAATACAGCTTCATCCTCTTCTCTTATTAATATGCCTCCAATAGTTATCATAGGTGCACCATCACTATATTTAAAATATATTAACTGTTTAAACACATATTTTGAATTTAACGCATTTTTTTCATAAAGTGCTTCTTTTACAATATTGTCATACATCTGCTTAATAACTCTATGAATACGATTTCTAGATAAGTCTTTTTTGTCTATATTAAAAGATAATGTTTCTTTGCAATAGTTTTGTAAATATTGCTCTTTATTTTCTATTCCATCTTGCCTACAAGAACTATTACATGAAAAAACTATCAAACTACCTGAAGACGCTTTAATTATTGCATTTTTAAAATCAAAAAGCATTTGTGAAGTAATTGAATTATCATAGTCTAACCATATTATATCCTTTTGAATACTTTGCCAAAAAATTCTGTTTAGAACAGCACTTGCTTGTCCAAATTCAATATCTATACATCTCAAAGGTTTATTGAATTCATAGCTTTCTGGTTTATTTTCTTCACATTCAATGCTTATCATTTTACAAATGCCAAACTCCTTATGAAACAAAATAAAATCCGTAAAATATTTTGCTCCAAACCCAATATATCTATATTTTTTTATATCTTCAAATCCACTCATTTTAGAAATTACTTCACGCAGCATTTTTCTCTCTACACATTTTGATGGACGCAGATAATAGTTAACTCTTAAACTACTTCCAGACATCTTTATTCCCCTTCCATTTCCATATAATATTCATAAGTTTTTATTCCAACTTCAGCGTTATTTCTTACACTAAGTAGTTTTTTTACTTTTTCCACTTCACTTTTCGGTCTTCTATAACTAATTGTTGTATAGGGAACCATTTCATCCTGTTCAGGAATATGGTAATAAACATTTCTATGAATATCAGTAATTTTTTCAACTGCTTCACTATTAAGTGATATAAGTTTTTCTTTATTTAAAAGATGTGACTCTACATCATTCTTATCATCTTCGTATTCAGATATTACAATATTATTATTTATTTTATTAATACAATCATTTATTTGCGATAAAGCCACTTTCATTTTTATTTTTGCAGCAATATATAGTTTTGTTGATGCATCAATACCTGTTTTAGTTGTATTCCAAGGTAAATTATTTGGGTCTTTTGACTCAAAATAAACATAACCTCTAAAAACTGCAAACTTCGGGTGGTAGATTGGCAATCCATCTTCCCCAAACCCAGTAAGACTTGTAGTGTCTGCTTTTAAAACAAGTCTGCCATTACAATAAATATACCAACCCGCATCTTGAGGGCTTCCTTTTGGAACAAGACCAGCTATTATCCTAACAATCACATTATTCTCTATAAGTTTATCAGAATATGGCTGTAACATATCAGACATAATGATTTTATCTTCTTCAAAATTAAGCTTATAATTATTAAAAATAATCTCAATCCCAGCTTTACCTGATGCTACGCATGATCGTTCAATGTGTGTTCTCAAAGCAGTTTTAAAAGTTTCAAATCCAAAATTTTCAGATATACCACTATTTAAGTCTGTTATTTCTATGGTAGTTCCACAATCCTTTAAATTATTATTTAAATTACGTTCTATTGCATTAAAACCGAAATTCCAATCGTCATGTTTTTCCCATTTATCAACATCTATAACAACTTCAAAATATTCATTTTGCGTTTTTGACTTAATAAAAAACTTTCTTCCTATTTTAAATAATGCTCGCTTCATACCAATCCCAAATATACCTAAAGAGCCTTCAATATTTGCATCTTTAGGTCTACCAAATCTAAATGCATATTTCTCTGCAATTTCTATTGGTATACCTCCACAATTATCTTTAATAATAAACTTATCTGGAGATATATTTATCTCGATTGACAAACCATAAAAACCATCATTCGCTCTTAACCTTTTTGCTCCATCAATTGAATTATCAATTAATTCAAGTATTGCAGCTTTTAAATCTATATCCCTTGTAATCATTGATATAAAAAAAGGTTTTGTCGGACTTGCATTAATTTTAATAATATTTTCGCTCATAAATAACTCCTTTTTAATCAATATACTTATCCAGCCTTATTGTCTTATCATTTTCATACTCTTTCATTAAAATTTGAATTCCACCATCTGCATAATTTTGAATTTCCTTTAAAAGCTGATCTCCATCTTCAACTTTTAGCTTCATCAAAGCAATACCCTTAATAATTTTTAGATTATTTTTATCAATATTTTCAACTAAACAAATATCACTCTTAGGAGATCCATCATATGACTTATTATTAATTAATCCAACAAGAAAAGCATATGTAAAAAGCTGGTGTTGATTTTGTATTAAGCCTTCTTCTATCATTTTTTTATAAAAGTCTTTAAACACTGTACGTATATGATCTGTACTTTTAAGCTCATATATTAAACTCATAATGCCCCTCCTTTTCTGCAATTATAGTTTTATTCCACGTTGCCTCAGATCTATCTTCTAAGTAATAAGCACAATTAACATATGGAGCAATAATCTTTTTATATTCATCACTCAAATCCGCTTTTGTAACCATGAAAATAACCTGCCTACCAAACTTAGGTAAGTATTGCATTACTCTTCTTCTATGTTCTTCCGAAAACAATCCAACTGGATTATCAATAACCACAGGAGCTATAGAATTTGATGATTGATTTATACCTGCTATATAAGACAAACTTATAATTTTGGATTGACCAGTAGACGGATTCAATGACCTACCTTGTACAATCTCATATTGCGTTCCATCGCTTAGTTCAAGTTTCAAAGTATAATCATCAGTAATCCTTAGTCCTTTATATTTAGATGATTTATTAGTTAATTGCAAAAAAATCTTAGTTGCTTTTTCCTCAACTTCATCTTTTTTAAGTCTCGTTAGTTCTTCAAGGTACTCAACGAATGTATTCTTAATTTTTTCTGAGAATCGAAGTTTCTTTTCGGCTAAAGCACATCTTTTGTTCGTGCTGCTGAATTTACTTAACTCTTTTTCTTTTTCATCAAGCTCCTTTTGCTTTAAAGATATTTTTGTTGAGACCTCAATAATTTTGTTGCTGATATCCTTTTCTTTAGATTCAAGTCGGGATATTTCCTTAATTATTCTTTCACTTGCTTCTTCATCAAAGCTTCCAATATCCTTCTTAAGAATTAATATTTTTTCTTGAATATCATTTAGTCTTTTGTTTAGCTTTACTTTGTCTATCGAAGCATCAAGATATTCTTTTTTTGCATCAGCAGCAAATTGAATATATGTATCAATTTCTCTAAATGCTTGTCGTTTTTCTAATTCTTTTTTTAGTTCATCATTTTCAGCAAAGTTATCATATAAATACTTGTTAATATGTTCGATTTCTAGTTCTCCTAATTTATTGCCACAAATACATTTTGTTTGATTTTTAAATTCCTTTAAAAATGTTGCAACACTATCATTTACTTTTGCTTTTAAGTATTGCTCATCAAGGTCTTCCAAGTCTCTTCTTACTTCATCAGCGATTCTACATCCTAGTATAATAGTCCCATGCTGTTTGAATATTTCAATCTTTGTTCTTTCAAAAGATTTAATCTCTACAGAAATTTTATTTTCCTCAAGAACTAGTTTTTGTTTTTCTTCAATTTTATTCTTGATATCATCATGGCTTTTTAGTTCTTCTTCTAATTTTATAATTCTGGATTTGATACTCTTTAGCTCACTTTCATAGTCTTTAAAATCTCTTTTTAATGCTTTTAGGTCATTTTCAACTGTTTTTTTCGAGACAAGAATTTTACTTGCTTCCTTTTGTTCTTCTAGAATTTTATCTCTCTCTTTTTCGAAATCATCCTTGATTTTTTTGTAGTCATCTCTCGCATTCTCTATTTCCTTTATTCCTAATATTCTTGTAATAGCCTCTTTATAATCAACTGCTGTAGCAATATTATAGGTCTCGATTTTTTCTCCATCAAAGAAAAAATATTTTGCAGCATCTTCATGTACGATAGCATTTATATAATCATTTTTTTCTTCACTATTTTCAGGAATTAATTCGCTTCCATTTTCCCATATATTAAGAGTTGTTTCAAAATCAGTGTTTTTAGGTACTACACTAATATTACCTTTAGGTTTAATATATCTAGTTATTTCCACTTTCTTGTCATTGTGCTGTCCAACAATGGAGACATAGGCTTCATACGTATACTCATTAAATGCATTTATATTTATTAAATCTTTTAAATTTTGACCCCATTGAACTCCATAAAAATTAAAGAGAATACCTTTAAAGAAGCAACTTTTGCCTACATCATTTGGTGCATAGATTATGCTTACATTTTTCTCTTCGTCTAACTGGAATTCAAACTCAACTTCTTTATAATAAGCCATAAAATTATAGAATTTAATTTTATTAATTATCATTTAAAATGCTCTCCTTTTCAACAACTTTATCAATGACCTCTTTCATATCACCAAATATGTTTCTTCTCTTTTTGTACACATTATCTTTCTCGATTTTTATTATCTCTTGAATTATTTTGTAGTCCAAACCATTCTTTTCACAAAGTTGCTTTAACAGATTATCCATTTGACCACTCCCTTAATAGTTGTATATGCTTAAACCATGTTTACTTAATATTTTATCTAAATCTTCCTGTACTTTTATTCCGTTTATTGCATCTTCTGCAATAATATTAATTCTGTTATATTCCTTTAGAACAATTTGTTTTGCTAATTCTTTCTCATATTCGTTATCCAGATTAAAGATAGGTATAACTAAAAAATCATATATATATGCTCTCTGCTTTCCAGTACTCTTTCTAAGAACACGTCCTCTTCTTTGGATGAATTGTCTTTCCGAAGTAGAAGAGCTTATAAAAATTGCTGCATCACAAACGGGGATATCAATACCTTCATCTAAACAGTTGATTGCTAATAATACCTTCCTTACCCCTAAGCGGAACTCTTCTAGCATTTTGGGACGTACAACTTTTGAATCCTTGTCTCCTGTATAAATGAAGTAATCTCTACCCATTCGTTCAAGAGTTGCAGCATAGCCCTGAAGGTGATATAAAGAATCTGCATATATGAGTATTCTGATATCCTTAGGAATAGTATCAATAATGTCTGGAAATATGTCGAGTTTATTACTGGCAGTCTTTAATATCTCTGCTCTCTCCATGTATTTCTTTCTAAGTAGATCTTCTTTATAATTAGTATTGATATTCTTATTATCCATAGTTGTATAGCTCTTAATTTTGCTAATCTCTTTAGACAATTTGAAATATCTATACCATTCTTCTTTATTTAAAAGGCATGGAAAAACCTTATATTCGTATTCAACAAGATATTTTTCTCGAATAGCATCTTTAATTGAGAACTCATAAACTTTATTATTAAAAAATCCAAGTATCTTTTCAGTACCTTCTTCATCAAAGTTTCTACTAGGAGTTGCACTTAATCCAATTCTATATCTGGCTTTTAAATCCATAATCTTTTGCGTTTGCTTTGAACCTAAATTATGTGCTTCATCACAAATCAATCCAAATTGAAAAGGAATTATCCCTGTCCATTTATCCATAGAAAACTCTGTAATAGCAGAATCATAAGTGCTAATAACGATTGTTCTGTCAGGAATTTTAGCTTGAATGATATCAACAAGTTTTTTCTTCCAATTACTAAAATCCGATCCACACTTCAATATATAAGCATCTGTGAAAAATGACTTTACTTCTGTCTCCCACTGTAATACTAATTCTGCTCCGGGAACCAATATTAATAAGAATTTCCATCCATCAACATTTCTGTATGAGTAAAGAGCAGCTTTAGTTTTTCCAGCTCCTGTTGCCATCTGAAACATACAAATATAGTTACTCTCTTTAAATTTATTAAATGCCTTAAATTGGCAATCTCTTGGAGTAAACTTGTTAAAGAATGTGTTTTTCCGAATTGCACAATATGCAAGAGAATCCACTGGTTCATCTGGTGCAGCTTCAATAAGCTTATTTTTTAATGCAGTAGGAAAATCATATGTTATTACTTCATTTGCTAAACCTCTCCAAAGTCTTTCAAAACGCTCAACTTTTTCTAACACCCGCCGTCTTAATGTATCCTCCCATGAATAAGAAACTTCAAAAGACTCTTCATTAAACATCCATCCTCCTAACGACTCATTTATTGACCCTAAAAAGGATATTATATTTTCTTCTCTATCTTTGAATATGCCAAATTTTTCATGAAAAAGTGTATTATCCTCTTTAGTTTCTAAAAAACTGTGTAGACTCCTAATACATATTTTTATTTCTAGTCGATTATTTTTAATAAGCCAGCATAAATTCCTAACATTAGGTTTATCTTTATCTAATAAATATTGATTAATATGATTGCTTAGATTTGCAAATAACACATTTTTTATCTCATAACCCTCATTAATTGAATTTATATCCTTGTTTGATAATTTAGTACTACATACAATACGCATTTTGCCATCGTTAATAATAAATCTATACAATCCTTCACTAATATAGTTAAGAATTGATGAATTGAAAAATCCAACAGCCCTATCGTAAGTAATGCTATTATTTAAACAAGGAATATAAAAACTTTCAATTAAATTATCTTCTCCACTCCAGTATGTCTCTTTAATATCGATATCTTTTAAGCCCATTAAAATCATTCACCCAATACGTAAATTTAATATTAAATTTATGCCTTTTCTATTGTTATAATATCACAATAAAGTATAAGCCTTACAGCCCAAAAAGGTAAAAAAATCTTAAAATTCCGGTAATTTTAAGATTTTTTTCTATATATTAACTTATTACTACTGATAATTTTATGCCTCTTACTAAAATATGTCAATAATAGACACAATTTGAAGTTAAACAAAGATATTTCACTAATAAAATTTTATTGATAAACTACTTTACTTTAGCTTCACTTCCAAGTTCTAATATTAAGCTTTTAATAAAATATAGTAATAGTGATACTTTGAATAGAGCTTTACTATATTAAAAAGGGAGATTTTTTCTCCCTTAATACTCTTCCGGCAGCAACACTGTAGTCACACTCCTATCTGCCTCAGTAATAATCCAGAACTTCTTGCCGTTTGCCGACTTATATGCTGATAGAATTCTGAAACCCTCATTCAGTGCTAACTCATTCTCCTTTTTATCTTCTTCGCACAAATCTCCCCAGTCACCACTTGAATGTCTTCTTAATGCACCCGAAATCTCCTCCCTGCTTAACTCTTCCAATGCTCCTGGTGTAGCTACTACCTGCCCCAACTTAAATTTCTCCATAACTAACAGCTCCTTTCTTCCTTTTTTCTTCAGAGCTAGCATGTGAAGTCAAATTTTATTGGTTTACAGGAAATCTGCATTGCAAATTTCTATTCCGGTGAAAAATTTTACTCACATGATACAATGAGAGGATAGGAAGAAGCTCCCTTGGCAATCACTTCTGGAACACTAATATAAATAGTCAGAATAGGCGTTATTTGAATGCAATGGACAAAAATTATACCCAAAATTTCTGAGCCGGTAAGGGTTGAATGCGGAGCAGATTTGAAAGATCCTCCCTGCTTATATACCTGACCAATTATTCTCTTCGGAATAGTCTCACTTTTACAGTCTCTCCAGATGAATATTTTTGCCGTAAAAGGTACTTACAAGTTTCAGTGGAGTAAATTTGAGGTATGAGAAAAGATTTGCCATATTAGAACTTCATGATTTCTAAGCAAAATCATCATAATTGTAAAAAAATATAAAAAATGGTACCATTATATTGAGATATTAGAACCATGTGGTCAGTAGAATAACCAGATTAGAGTATGCTCCCAAGCTTTATTGGCATATAAAATCGTGCACAAAAAAACCATCACATTGTGATGTAGATTATTTAAGGCAGGAAACTATGGAAAAGTTAAATCAGTTAATTAGTATATTGAAAGATTTAGAGTTCATAATATGGGATCATCTATTATCTGAAGACCACATTCTTATTATTAAAACCTATGAAATATCTGCTTATCAAATTCATTTAGAATTCGATAGTGAATATACTAAATTTACAGTATCTATTTGGACAAGAACCGAAGGAAACATGTTTGACGGTGATAGATCAGATATAACAATGCTCCTTGCATTGATAGCCGTAATCTTTTTAAGGTTTAGTTTTAATTTAAAAATTTCATTACTGATACAACCGCATCCAGCAGCCGATAACGAAATTTATTCAATTCTAATATTTATTAAAGAAAGCAAGTATATTGAAAGGAAATTTGATTCCGAATCTATTCAAGATATAGTGGATATTGCATTATCGATTAAAATGCTAGAACATTTATTAGCTAAGCATTTTAATTTTGGTAAAGGTAGCAATTTACTTGCTCCGTTAGATAAACGATGGTTTGAAAATATCATTAAGGAAATGAATTTAAATGAAAATCTTATAAACTATTCTTCAAGAACAAATGATACTTTTAACTGGCTGTATGCTCCAGAAGATGGCATTATTCATTTTTATTTTAGCAATAAGTTGAGTTTTTATCATAAGATTAAAAAGAAATACTCTTCAAAGTCAATAACGGGAATAGATTGCTTACTACTTAAGACAGATGGATTCGATTCTGATACTGTGGCCGTGGAATTAGAAGCTGTGAGTTTATCTGAATTAGTGGCACACTGTTCTGATGATAACACTCAGAAATTATATATTCCAATAGACAATTTCTTTATCGCTTTAGGCGAAAAAAGCATAACAGCTATCGCTTGCGATTGTTCTTCAAGAGTACTTGCCAAAGAAATAAGACGAATTAAACATAGGCAAGCTACTGAAAATGAATTCTTATTCGATGAGAGAGGTTTTAAATGGTGTACAAAGATTGACGATGAAGAATTTGAAAAAATGATATTGGAACTTCTTTACTATGAACCAGGTTTTTGGGGCATCCAAAAAGTAGGTGCTACTCGTGAAGGAGATGGTAACAGGGATTTACAAGCAATTGTATCATGGGCAGAAAAAGAAAAAATTAGGACAGAAAAAGTTATTATTCAGTGTAAAGCTTATCAAAAGTCAGTTGGGAAATCTGATGTTAAAGATATACGTGATACAATCGAAAACTATAATGCTGAAGGCTTTATGATCGTAACAAGCTCCCGTATAACAGTTCAATTACAAGATCATTTAGAAAAGCTAAGAGATCAAAAAAACTTTTACATTGAGTGGTGGAATAGAGAAAATATTGAAATTAGACTTAGACAGCACCCGGAAATACTAATGAGATATCCTAAAATCATAACTCCATTTGACTTAAAATCTATCGAATAGGGATACTGTCCTTTGGTATCTCTAGTTTTTAGGTCCATAAATCAATCTTATAAACACAATGCACTCTTATTCTACCCCACATCCATAAACTCCTCCGGCTTTGTCGTCATCAACCTATATTCCTTTTCACTTATCTCAAACTTACAAGGCACAATCAGCCCACCAGCAACAATAAGTCCATGCCCACAATCACTATTGGTCACATAATTAAGCTGTGCCTGACTCAACTGCAAAATATCCGCTAACTGCTTTCTATCCGATGCTGCCTGATCCATTAGAATAATAAATTGACTGTTAGAAAGCATTGACCTTGCAATATCGCTCTTCAGCAAATCTTCAACATTCTGCGTTATCCCAGTCGGAATTCCCCCATACTTTCTCGTCCTCTTATACAACTCATATAGGAACCTACCCGAATATTCGTTATTGAACATCAAATATATTTCATCCATATACAACCATGTTCTTTTCTTCTTCTCTCTATTTGAAACAATCCTGTTCCAGATATTATCCAAAACAACCTGCATACCAAGAGGCTTCAACTGATCCCCAAGCCTGTTAATATCAAAGCAAATAAGCCTGTTACTCAGATTTACATTCGTCTTTTCTGAAAATATACTCAAGCTTCCTTGAACATAAAGCTCTAACGACAAAGCAAGTCTTTGAGCTTCCTGTTCTGGCTGCTTTTTCAATATCTCAAAATAGTCATTCATTGTCGGAATCTTCTCAGGTTTAAAATGTGAATTAATATAGTCTTTATATGTCTGCCTCGTTACCCTATCTAATATCGCCTTTTCTTCAGATTTTAATGGGCCAATAAGCTGATCGAATATCCCTATCAAAAATTCTCCCTTTAGTTTCAACGGTGGCTCGTCATCTCCATAATCCTTCTCCATATCAAAAGGATTTATATGTGTTTCGCTGTTTGCTGATATTGTAACTATTTCGCCATTTAATTCCTTTACTACAGGAAAATACTCTCTCTCAGGATCAATAATAATTATGTCATCATCAGTGCATAGAAATACCCTGTACAATTCCGCTTTAGCCGTCATCGTCTTACCACTTCCCGGAGTTCCAAGGATGAACCCGCTGGGATTCTTTATATCATTTTTTCTGTCAAATACAACAAGCGAGGATGTAATTTTGTTTATCCCGTAGAATATTCCCTTATTCGAAAAGACATCTTGTGCCGTAAACGGAAGTAGTATCGCTGCCCCATCAGTTAGAACCTGCCTTTTCACATTTAATTTATTACTGCAAAACGGAAGTACACTGTTTAATCCTAACTCTTGTCTATGGGTTGCGATAAGAGCCTTAATGCCGTGCTTACTGCATAAGCCTTGAGTAACCTTAGTACAATGCTCCAGCTGTTCAATACTGCTTGACGTGAGGCATATATATATCCCAACACAGAAAAGCCTTTTATCATTAGCTTGTAATTCGTGAAGCAGTTTCCTTGCAGCTTCAAGGTTGTATTCTAGGTCAAAAGGAGGAATCTTTCCTTTCTGTGAGGATAGTATCTTATCCGCCTCCATTGAAGTAATCCTTCTTCTTATAAATCTCATCGCATCCCCAGGCTCAATGTTTTCAAGATGAATAGAAATATCCACATTGAAATTAAGACTTAGCAAATCACCTATAAACCTGTCTGTTAATGAATTTGGCAAATCCCGGATAAAAAGAATCCTTTTATAATCAGTTCCTATTTCAATTTGAGAAGACCTGAATCGAAAACTAGAAGGGCAGATTAAATCCTTTACTTTTACTCCCCTCGAAGCTATATCCTGCGATAGGCTGAATGGTTGTAATCTCTTTAATCCCGGATTATATGAATCATAAAGAATCTTGAGCACTTCTTCAGCTCCAAGCTTGTTGACTCTGGCATTATATCTTTTTAAATTCTGCTCTATAGATGCTATTCTTCTGTCAAGTTCTCCTAGTACATCAACATACTTGTTCCCAAAGCATTGAATTACAAGGTATCTTTTTCTATCGGCAGCCTTTTTAGAGACTGATATATCAGTAATCCAATTACGGTAATATGCAAGGTCATCTCTATGGGTATTATGATATTCGGGTATTATATTCATTACTTCTTTTGTATCAAGGACATCATTTGTCAGGAACCATTGAACGTAATAATCAAGAGAATTCAACATTGTACAATAATTGTTGAATATATCCTCTTGATCATTTTCCCTTGCAAGGCTGTAGTTTATATTATCCACTGAACAAATGGATACATAAGAATCTTTTTCAACTTCTATTAGTCCATCCTTTGTAATGTATTCAAAAGGAATGGTTTGCTGTGCAGTTTTAGGTATTTTATACTTTTTTAAGTTTTCTCTTTTTATTAAGTTTAACAGATTTTTTATCATGTTTTTTACTTAAGCCTCCCTTCCCGATGTTTGTTTCCAACTCTTCGAATTCCGGCAAGAATGCTCTTTTTTGAGGGAAAACAAATTCCCTTATCATATAGTAAATATACAATTCACAGGTAACACCCTGGTATGTATAGAACCCCATAGCTATTACTGGTAAGACCGTAATTATTACGACAAATTGTTTTATGTCTTTAGGTACATTCAAATAGAAATAGGTTGTAACTCCTAAAGACAAAGCTAATATAAGGCACACCATCTGCCTCAAGGTATAGTTGCCTATTACCCTTTCTTTGTAATTACTGATTTCGGCATTAATGTTAACAACCATATCTGTTTTCTCCTTAAAGTAGTGCTATTGACGTTGCTATTGCAGTAATTAAGCTTCCCACATTAAAACTTGCTGCTTTACCTATACCGAGAAGTTCTTCAAATTCTTTCGGTATCTTGAACATTGAAATGATTAAAACTATAGTGCAGATAGCTCCGGTTAAAATGCCTACTGGTATTGCATTTGGCAAAGTAATGCAGGTTATATACACCAGGAATATAAGATTGTAGAAAAAGGATTTCAATACCACCGATACAAATTTTCTCATATAGCTTTTTATTATATCTGTTGTTTCTTCAGTAATATTGCATGTAAAAACTAACGGGCTTATTAGCATATAAAACATGATTTGTATCAACCTGAATATTAATGCAAATTGTACAAACAATGCTGCAATCCATATAATCCATCCAGTCAATACCACCATGATAATCGAGCTTAATGTAGCTGAAGCTGATTCGATAACACTTCTGTCAACTATTACGTTTCTGAAGGCTGTTACAATGTCCAGTGATATTTTACTGTCAAGGAATTGGATAAAAGCATCATTGAAGTCGATTATCCACTGAAGCAGCTGTCCAGAATAACCTATAAGAATAACGGTGAATATCAACCTAATGAAACATCTGGTAACTGTTCTTCCTTGTGCGACACTGCCAGCCATTGCCTTGCCAAGGTTAATGATAAATCCGATTGTTGCAAGGGTTATACAAATAGGCTTCAGTGCATTAGTTATAACATTAATTACTGTCGGGCTTGTTTCACTCCACAAAGCTGGAGTATCTTTAAGAAAAGTCGGCAGGGTATTCAAACAGCTGTTAACACAGTCATCAATCACGTATGAATACATCTCTACCGACCAATCTTTAAAGGTTTGATTTATGGCATCCTTTATTGGTTGTATCAAGTTGTTGGGTAGATTCATTATTGCATCAACTATTCCCTGAATTGAAAAACCTGTATCAGCCGCATATGCAACACATGGAAATGCAAGGGTAATTATAGTTATGAATATCAAGACTTTCGTTTTCATTCCAACACCCCCACGCAATCTTGATAAATTCATAAGTAGCACTCTAATGCAATGTTTATCACAATTTTCATATGTATGTTTAGGTTGACCATGTCCTGATAAGGTTAACTATATTATCAGCCTGGCTGCACCCAGCTGTGAAAACGACAGCCGCCATTGAATGCCTCCATCCTTTAGATTTCATATGAGGATCTTCTTCCTTCATACCCCTAGCAACATTGAATATTCCAAAGATTACCCAGATTGCCCCTCCCTTTGTTCCCCATCCTTTTACCGCCGTTGCAAGGTTTGTAATAAAGGTATCAACCGGGTCTGTCGCTGTTGCTGCATATGCAAGTGAAGCAAAGCCCAAAAGCATGCTTGAGAACAAAACAACTTTTAATAACTTTTGCTTTGTAAAAGCTTGAATTATTTTCATTCTAATTCCCCCTTGATTCAACTTTTTCAAAAATACTCATATTTTCATAGATAACTTTTTCTCTCTTTTTAGGCTTATTCTTTTGTACATCTATTAACTTCTTTTGCTTTTCTTCAGTATTGATTTCTGAAGGAATATCTTTTAATACTATTTCCTCAGTTATACATACTGTTCTATATGAATTATGATCTGTCTTATTTAAAAGGTTGAACGCTTTATGCTTTTCAAACCTATACTTTTGGGTTTTAACTGGATAAAGTCCTTGCATAAAGATTATGCTTTTATCCGGTTCCAGCCTAGTCACTTCATCAGGGGTAACTAGAAATCGAGCAGTTTTTCCTTCATTTTCGCTTTTTGAATTCCGTGAGCCATCCCGGAGGTTAACCGAAAGAGCTTTACTTTTGTTAGTTACTGTTGCTTTTCCAATCCTCTCGGATATATATTTTGCAGTTTCAATATCTTGACTTCCTAAGAATAATAAGGTGTCGCAGTTTCCAATAATATCAGACCATTCCTTTATATATCCAAACTTTAACTGTGCCAAAGACTGAACTGCTATTGATACGCTTATCCCCCTTGACCTCATTGAAGCAACTTTAGTTGAAAAATCCGGTATCCTCCCAATATTGCTGAATTCATCAAACAAGCATATTACTGGAATAGGTAGTTTCCCCCCATATGTATCAGCCTGAGAATACAGAACCTGAAACATCTGACTAAATAGCATGGAAGATATGAAGTCAAATGTCCTATGCGTATCACTGGTAATAACATATACCGCTGTCTTTTTTATCCCAACTTCAATAAGATTCATGGTATCTACCGAAGTTAATCTGGCTATTGCTTGATTCTGCAAAACCTGAAGTCTAATACCCAACCCAATCATTATGTTTCCTCTTGTTCTAGGGTCTCCAGAAAGGCAGAATACTTTATAGGCTTTTAGTGCTGGATTATCTTCAGTCAGTTTCAAAAACAGCTCGTCAAGCTTATCCTCGTTGGATGCAGTCAAAAGAAGCTCGAAGACTCCTGCAATATTTCTCCTTGCTTTTGGATATTCTGTTTTCACGTAGCTTATCAATGCTGTCAACAATGCCAGCTCGGAGCTACTCCAGAAGCTATCATTCTCAATTCCTGCAGAACTGCCAGAAGTATTGTCTATAATTGTCTTGGCAAGAATCTGAATATCCTGCTGGCTTTTAACATATTCCAATGGATTATAAAAGTCAGATGCCTCAAGGTTTACCAGATTTAAGACCTTTACCGAATAGCCATTCAATTCTAAATATTTATTAGTATCATCAAATATTTCCCCTTTGGGATCAGTAATTATATAACTGCCATTCATCTGCAATACATTAGGTTTTATATACCCTCTGGATTTACCTGTTCCACTTCTTCCAATTATGATAATGTTTTTATTGATTGGTGCATCCATACTCAAGCACATCTTATTACCAAGAATTATTCCGGCTTCAGCATTAAGTATTTTTTTTGTTTCGTTAGGCTTAGCCCATCTTGCTGAACCACAGGAATCATTATTAAATTGACTCTCGGTAGGTTTATATAAATAGCCAATAAATATTGCAAAGATAAGTACATATAATCCTTGATAGCTTAAGAACTTATCAAAATACTTATGATTTGCAAATACTTCGAAAACTGCAGCTGGATTGGCAAGTGCCTTACCACCAACAGCAAGAGCTCCTGTAACCAAGATATCCAAAACAATAAATATAATAATCCAGAATAACAATTTTCTAAATATCTTCTTCAATCTATCTACTCCTTAAGCCTCTTGTTAGGGTATTTGAATATTGTCTAACCTGTTCGGGTTTGATGATATTTCCGCTCTTGTCGAACGGATATATCGCAACCTTTGTTCCAGTATTGTTTTCAATCGCATGCCATTTTAAATCCTTACCGTTTAAATAGCTGGTTATCTTTCTTCTATCTTTGTAATCAAGTTCCATTCGTACAGGACTGCAACCGCTTCCTTTAATAAGTTTACCGAAGTCTCTATAACCTCCGCTTCCGTAAGTTTGGTCCTTAATCCACTTTTTATATTCTCTGAATTTCTTTATGTTTTCTTTTTCTGACTTAAACTTCTTGATTGAATGTACCTTGTATAAAGAATTCAGAACTGGATTTCCTCCTATAATCGTCCTTACCACTCCCTTGGTAAGCTGTTTTCCAAATGCAGAAAGCTTTTCTTTCTCTAGAAATTTAGAGTACTGTCTGCTGTAGTTTATGCTTGTATCATAGCTATGCAAAAAAATATTCTTAAATTGAGTAAATTCAAAATTACTAAGCTTTAACTTGTATGATATTCCATGTCGATCTTCATACGTTGGTTTTATAAGAAGATGCACATGGGGATGGCTACAGTTCATATGCTCTGACGCAATCCACGTAAGCTTTCTGCCAAAACAGGTTTCATAACTGCTCATTGCATTTCTTATGAATTCACGATATTCCAATCCTGATTTTTTATATTCATCTCCACTGAGGCTTATAACAACCTTGTACACCTTAGGAGAAGAAGTATAGCTTGTTATTTTGTCAGATAGATTCCGATTAAACTCCTTCACATCTGCATGCTCTCTATCCCTGTCAAAAGCGCCAAGACCTCCCTCTCGGCTTCTAAAAGCAACATACTTGGTTGATTTTTTTGCAGCTGTAAGATTTTTGGTATATCCGATTTTAACGAATAGCATCATTATCACCAGCCTTATTCTCAAGCTGTTTTATTGTTTTTCTCCTTGCAGATTCATAGATACCATCAACTTCATTCATAACCTGTTCCAGAATTTCTTTTTCAGTTCTAGTAATGTAATCAGCAGATAGAGGTATTAACAGATTAAGAATTATTCCGGCATCAAGCTTTATTCTAAAAAGCACTTCAAGTAAATCTTCCTCTAACTTGGCAAACCTTTTTTCAATGGGTATAAGAATGCTAGAAAATACTTGCTCGTCGCACTTACCCTTCTCTTTTGCTATATAATCGCGGACAGCGGTTTCAAGCTGATTTGAAATAGAATCGTTTTTAACCTTGGATGCTATTTCAGCCAATTCTTTGTAAATTGAACTTTCTATAATTATTGTTCTGCGTTCTCTCATGACTTCACGTCCAAAACTGACCTTTGATAAATTTTATGATGGAGTAATACTTGATATGCCTTTGAAATTAATGTTTGGGAAGAATTGGACAAGAAAAAGTAATACTGGACAAATTGCAGTAATACTTCTGGATGGCTTGATATAGGCTTTTTATGAGTGTAGTAATACACCTTTATCTCTGCCTTACCTTTTGAAAAAAGGGTGGAGTAACACAAATATTTCTTTGAAACTCTTTGTAACATTTACTGGACAATCAATATTGTATGATATAATTAAGCCAATAAATAATTGACAATCCATAAGTAACAATCAAGCAAAAATAGCTTTATAAATTGGAGGGATTCTAATGACGTTCACAGTCGTATTTAAATCTATAAACACTAATTTATCTTATATGCTTTGCTTTGAACCATCCCCGATTTGGCGAAAATTTGATGAATGGCTAATAAATTTAAATCAAAAAAATCCACATTACGAAATTGGTGGAGTAAAAAAACTACTTGAATTTGAAAAGCTTGATACAGTCATCACAAGCGAAGATAAGGAATGTTTTATTATCGTACAGAATGAAGGACACGGTTCTTTCGAAGATTTAAATAATCTGCATCGTGACCTAATTAATGAAGGCTTCAGAGTAAGTATTTCCACCTTTAGTTTTGCCAGATAGACCTTTTCTTCAATTATAATTTGATATTTTTCAAACATGAATATTTATTTATAATACCTTTAAAATCAAAAAAGATGTATTTAAATTAGCTCTGTTAAGCCTTCGATTCCGATAGCTTTGACCTCATTAAGTATATCTGCAACTGGATCGTATTTTTCAGCTTTTTGACGTACTAGATTAATATAAGCGGATAGAAGCTCTTTTGTTGTTTCATCATTTATTGCCGATGCATACGTTTCTATCTCCTCAACATATTTACGAAGCTTTTGAGACTTGAACCAACCTTCCATTTGTCTTTCAATGTTTTGCACTAAATTTTTCTTTCGATAATCCTGCTCTTCTTTTAGTTGAAGCATTCTTCTTTCTTCCTCTTCAATTTCACGAAGACGTTTCTGCTCTCTTTCTTTTATTCTATACTCACGTTCAGCAATGATTTTGGCTATTTTAGCCTCATTGGCTAATTTATATAATGCTATAAATATCTCTCCAAATTGGTTTTCAATTTGGGAATCAATTGAATCTACAAATTTGAGCGTTTTCGGAGCTTTATCCTTTTCCCAGTAATTCAAGATTTCTTTAAATTCTATTTCAATCAACCCACTAAATACTTTCTCATATATTGGTCTAAAGCTCATTGCTGCATTTTCAGATGGCGAACCTGATAATAAAGAACGTCTTTTCACCATGATTTCAGTCATTTGAAATGAAAAAGCATGTTCAAATAGTCTAAAAGTGGCATTATCACTCTCGCTCGATTCAACAACTATCTTTCCGTCTAGCTCATTAACCGATTTGATTAAAGTGTCAATAATTCTATATGCACGATTAGCTTGTTTATCTGATACAGATATTGGTAGAACAGCTTTATTATTACGATATTCTATTTTATATTGCATAAACATGTGGTACTTAAATATATCCCTGAACTTGTGTTCTTCGTCACGAGCTTTTCTATATGCTATTTCATTTTGGCAATCAATTATTAGCGGGTTATAACCTTCAATTCTTTTTGGAACTTGGATTTTACTACACCACTTCAAAAAACTTTCTTTTGATTCAGGAGTAAGTAACTCCATTCCATCTAGTTCTTTAAGCTGCTCATTGGATTGATTTTCAATATCAATAAGCTCCATACTTTGATAATGTTTTGAATCTTCTTCATAGATTTTCGTTACTTTCAATTTAGGTAGCTTTGGCTTAGGAGTAACCTCTTTTCCAGCCTGAAGCTTTGCCCAATGCCCAGCAGGAGGTAATGGAATCTGAAGCTTTTTGCATCTTTTACGAAGCCCGTTATCAGAAAGCTCGTACCGCTTTGCTACAGTTGTCATTGGTTCTTGCCAAACTTCATCAAATAACTTTTCTCTTTCCTCATTAATATTTATATCTCTGAAGTCCATTATTCTCCCCCCTGACTACAGAAAGAAAATCCACCTCTAAGCAAATCATCAACCAACTCTTCAAGAGAATCTGTACCGCTAATTTCTTGAGGTACAAAGTAGCGGCATTGGTTATCATTCAATAACGCCGAGAGGCATCCTAATAAATCCGGCATTTGTGGATAATCAAATTTGTTTAAATAATACTTATCATCTGTATTAAAAAACTGGGGGATAAAGCTACTTTGAGAAATACTAGCAAGATGAATCCCAACAATTGAATTGCGTATTTCACTAAGTCGGTTAAAATAATCCTCAAAATGATATCGTGAGCTTTTTTTATTTACAAGTTTTGTGATATCAATCGCTAATTTTAATTTACATTTCATTTCTTTTGCAATGCTTTTAATCCTAATAATATCATCTGTGGTTTGCATGAGGTAATTGGGCTTTGACTTATGTCTAGCAGCTCCGTTTACAAGAGCAATTTTCATGGCAGAATATTTCCTCATACTTTTTTCCAGTTTAAGGTACTGTGTAAAAAACTCTTCTTCGTTATATATCTGAGAACGTAATGGTGACATTAATTCTAAAGTATGGGGCACTCCATATTTCTTAAATGTGTCATTAAGATTATTAATCACTGTATTCATTGACTCTAAGTCTTTCCATATTATATCAGTATCATTATTGTAATTAAGTCTTAGAATATATGCTTCGGATGGATCAATACCTAATGAACCATTTGTTGTTTCTATAAACACTAAATCACTTTTTACTTCAGGAGGATATGCTATACATTTATTTACAACCGGAAGAAGCGCATTTACATTACGAACAATATTTACTCTTCCTGTGGAAATACAAAGATTTACGTATTCAGACCAATACTCGGCATCATTAACATAGTTAAATATCCAATCATACATAATTAACATTTCTAATTCACCTTTTCGACCATTAAGAAAAGGTCTGTGCTTATTATCCTCATAGATTTCATCTATTCCGAATGGAGCATCATTGTACCTATGATTATACTGATTTATATGGTATGTTATTTCTCTATCCCTATCGAAAGTCAATTTGACGTATTTCTCATAATAGTACCAAGTAATTGACTGAGTGAATTCAAATAAATCAACGCCATATTCTCGGTAAGTCTTTTGCACCCAGTTAACCAAATTATTATCCATAAGCTTAAACTGTGAAATTGATGGCTTTTCTGTCTGGTTCTTTCTAATCTCCTCAGCTAGAATAATAAGCTCATCTTTATATTTCTCTACTTCTGTATTTTGCATTTTAGTACTATTACAAAACTCATTAACGGCTTGTTCATAATCATCATAGCAATAAAATAACTCAACATATTCAGTGCCTTTAAGCCAAGACTTTAAATTCTTTTCCACTCTAGATTTATATTTTTTATAGTATTCAATAATGAAATCTTTACTTTTTGGCAATGAAGATGCTATTTCTTGTTCAATTTTTAGTGCTGTCTGCTCTGCCTTTATATTTTCATAATCATAAGCTTCAGGATTAAGATAATTATTAAAATAATCCATAACATATTTAATGATGGCTGTCATGTTCTCAGCATGATTTTGGAAATTAAATTCATCTACCTTGTCCTTTTTCTTCATCTGTGAAATATACTCCTCAACCGTAAGCATCTTTCACTCTCCTTTCAATAAGTTGTAACATATTCTAAGAATCTTCCCATAAATCATATCATATCTCTATATAATTTCATCAAAGCAAAAAAGACGTTTTTATGTGCTCTACCCCAAAGTAGCCGGAGGCAAGAAATTGTTCAACTGCTGCATGAACATTTTCTTTACTCTCTACACATAAATACGTCTTAACTTTTTATATGTTTTAAGAAATATATTTTTGATTCTTACTTGTAGGCTTATCAGGTATTGTCAATTTTAATTTCTCAGCTTTTATTAGGGGTTTTAAATAATTCTGAGTAAAATACCTAACATCCTTAAATCCAAAATTGTCAGCTATTTCTTGTGCAGTTCTTGAAGTTTTGCAGAATCTTATTATATCTTTCTCTGCTGGATTCCTGTTGATTTTATGTTCTTTCGAGCCTTTCATCTTGTCGGTTATCTTGTCGGTTATCTTGTCGGTTTTTTCTTCATCTTCTAAGAATGATTCATTAATTTTTAATGTAGTCAAAAAATAGCTTCTTTCATCATCCGTTTCGAAAATCGGTTCAGGTGAACCGTTATTCTTCATAGCTCTTGTTATTTTAGGTATCCCGGTGCTTCTACCTTCAGTTAACTTCAATTCCTTTAAAAACTCTCCAATCCTGCGGTTTCTATATCTTCTTGAAACAAATTCTCCCTTGTCCATATCACTTTTCTTGATAGACTTATCTGGTCCGGGGAAACTGAGTATTTGTATCTTATCTGGATAAATTCTTATTTCCACAGGCTCTCTTATTTCATAATCTCTGTGATATATAGCATTAACTATACTCTCTTCTAATGCAACATAAGGATAGTTGAAAAATCTCACCGCCTCTGCTTGTTCAGGAATTTTCTTTATTTTTTCTTTTAAAATAATATTCTTTAAATATGTTAATACATCTCTAATCTGTTGTTGTATAGGCCCCTTAAATATTTTTTCATCAAGGTCATCATCACCAGGTCCATTTTTGAATTGAACTATTTCAATTTGGGACATAGGTATAAAATTCTGAGGCAAGTCATTAAAAAGCAATAGTCCTACGTTCCTCGGCTTTAAATATTCTTCCGTTCCATCTACAATCAGCATCTGCCTGCATAGCTGTTCAAATCTCATATCAGCAGCATTCTTATACAGTTCGCTTTTCACTTCGTGTAGGAAAGACTGTATTAATGAAAGCTTCAAGTCCTCAATTTCAGCAACATGATGGATCCTATCGTCAAAAGGAATTGTTCCAGCTAAAGAAATCAGATCTTTTTCCTCGTCAAATTGTGCCTTTACAGTATTTGAGAACCTTCTTACATAATAAGCATACTGCGAATTTTTCCCCATAACCATAGGAGCTTGGTATGGACGATTTTGCCCACCCGGTACCCAAATTATAAGTATATGTCTTCCTTGGAAAACTACGGGTTCGGCAATAGGAAAATAGTGAGGCTTCAATCTATTACAAAGGTTCAATAATTCTTTCTGAATTTTGTCCATATTATTAATGGCTAGTCCTACAGGAGGCAACAGCGGTCTTCCTTCCTTTTCCTTAATCCCAATTACAATATATCCCCCGCCCCAGTTATTAATATCATTTGCAAAGGCACAAATAGAATGGACAACATCTTCAGGATTCCATCCTTCTTTAAATTCAATTCTTTCCCATTCGACTGTTAATCCATTAATTAATTCGTCTATATTTATTGGTAGTGCCATATTCTTTCCCCTTAGTTAAAATTCGTTTTTAGTTTTTACAATTATTTTTTCCCTTCAAGAAGCCATCCGGTTGAAACCTTTAATGCCTTTGCTAATGCCATAACCTCATAGTCAGGCACAAAACGGTCTCCTGATTCGATTTTAGAAATAGATACCCTGTCGATTTTAAACCCCATAACTTCAAGCCTTGCCGACAAGTCAGCCTGCGAAATGGCAGGATTAGAATTTAACCTTGCTTCTTTTACCCTACTTCCGATTATATTTTTGCTACCTTCATACCAATATATTTTCATATAATCAAATCGCTCCTCGTTCTAAAGTAGAACATTTTCATATTGATTATATCTATACTAATTGGTATAATTGTTCTAAAGTATTACATGTAAATTATTCCATAAGCATTGGTTAGGTGAAATAGTGAAACTTAAAGAAGTTTTAGTATTATGTCAAAAAAAAATACACAAGGATATTTTTCGTATCCGTGAAATTGATAGAAGAAAGGCTTTATTTTTAGCAATAAAATGGGATAAAAAACACGAAAACGGCTATGCATATTTGGTGACTTTAAATGAAGGTAGCCTTAGAATATTGGATCAATCAGAATGGTTAAATTAAAGTATAAAACTGCTTTTAACTTACTTTTTCATTTTCAAGTTTACTTATCAGTTCGGAAATCAGTACTTTTTTTATTTCATTATTTAGATTATTTTTGTCCATTTCATCATATATACTAGATACTAAGAACTCTGACATAATATCATATATTTTATTCATATCATCAGGACAATTAACTTTGCATATTAGATTTTCTCCTATCGCCATATAATTGTCCCTTCCGTAGCTTTTACTAAAATATATTTAACCGAGGTCTTGTCCTATTCCTCAAAATTCAATTTACATTTATTGTATTTTTAATTGCCTAATGGTAATATCTATTAAATAACTAAGGAGGGGAGGAAAAACATTGAAGGCAGCAATATACTCAAGAAAGTCTTTGTTTACAGGTAAAGGTGAATCTATTGATGTACAAATTAATATCTGCAAAGAATATGCCAATCAAAAAGGTTGGGAAACTGTAATATATGAGGATGAAGGTTTCTCTGGGGCAAATATTAATAGACCTGCATTTGAGCAAATGATAAAAGACATAAATGTCGGAAAAATATCAAATGTAATCTTTTATAAGCTGGATAGAATATCCAGAAGGGTTATAGATATTGTTGAATTTATTGAAAGGCTTAACAATAAAGGCGTTGGATTTATATCCGTAACAGAAAGCTTTGATACTACAACCCCTCTAGGTCGTGCAATGCTCAACATTGCAGCTACATTTGCACAATTGGAAAGAGAGATGCTTGCAGAACGTGTACGAGACAATATGATTAATCTAGCTAAGACGGGAAGATGGCTTGGTGGTATACCTCCAACAGGATTTAAGTCTAAAGAAATCACTTTTTTAAATGAGCAAGGAAAAACCAAGAGAATGTATGCACTTTACGAAGTTTCCAAAGAACAGGAACTTGTAAATAGTATATATTCCAAATACCTTGAAACGAAATCATTAAGCCAAGTTGAAAAATTCTTCTTGATAAACAACATAAAAACAAAAAATGGAGTAGATTTTCAAAAACAAACTATTAAAACTATTCTGACCAATCCGGTTTATGCTGTTGCCGATGAACTATTTTATAATTACTTAATTAAAGAAAATATTCAGGTTGCTTCACCTTATTCAGATTTTGACGGAAAACATGGAGTATTATGCTATAACAAGAATGCTGAAAATAAAGGAGTTTCCAATAAATTAAGAGATAAATCTGAATGGATTGTAGCTGTAGGCAAACACAAAGGAATAATTGAAAGTTGTAAATGGATTGAGGTTCAAAATATTATCAATAAGAACAAAGATAAAGCCCCCAGAGCTGGAAGCAGCAATCGTGCACTTCTTTCAGGTCTTTTAAAATGTTCAAAATGCGGTTCTCCGCTAATTGTTAGATATGGTCAGAAACAAAAAAAAAGCGGAGAGCGTCTATTCTATTACACGTGTCTTCTTAAAAATCTTTCCAGTGGGAATAGGTGTAATAATAAGATTGTCCGTGGAGACTTTATTGATAGTATGGTTATTGAAAAAGTCCTTGAGTTGACTTTGAATAAAGAAAATATTATAGAACATTTGATTAAAGCAGAAAATGAGAACAAAGGCGACGTTAAAAACTATGAAAGCAAAGTTAATGAGATAAGAAAGCAAATAAAGGATATTGAAGATAAGATTTTTAAATTTGTTGATTTGATTGGAGACGGTGCAGATAATCCGAAATACCTGATGCAAAGAATTGGAGAACTCGATAAAGAAAAAATTGCACTTGAAAAACAAATAGATGAACTTTCAAAAGAAGAAGTCAGAATTGAAACAAATAAGCTTAACTTAGAAGTTGTACGAAACAGTATGTCGAACTTTCAGCAAATTGTTAGGACATCTGATATCGAAAAGAAAAAAGCACTTCTTAGAAATGTAATAGATATTATCTATTGGAATGACGGAGAATTTGAAATAAATCTCTTTGGTGCAAACAAGCGGAAAAGTGGGGTATCTGGCTCCCTGGGGTAACGTCGTCTTTTGGTCATAATTGCTTTCTCAATACATCTGGCCGCATAGGTTGCAAGCCTAGTACCTTTTTCATGATTAAACGTACTCACAGCTTTAATTAAACCAATTGTTCCAATTGATATTAGATCGTCGTTATCTTTCCCGACAATACAGAATTTTTTGGTAATATGGGCTACAAGTCTAAGATTTCTTTCTATTAGAATGTTTCTTGCCTCTTCATCACCCATTCTGCATTTTGTAAGCAATTCATTCTCTTCTTGGGCAGAAAGCGGGTGTGGAAAAGAGTTCGCATTGGATAAATAAGATACTAGAACAATAAACTGCTTGAATCCTGCAAGAATAACTGAAAATGATATAAACATTAAAAATCCTCCAGGAATTTGGCTGCTATTAATTATATTACCGGGTATTCCTAAAGGTGCCTGTATATATAAAATAATTTACCTTTCGCCTAATTTCATAATTTCTCGGGCAATATTTCCAAATGCAGGCGCAGCAGTATTTGCGCCCGACTTACCGTTCTCAACAAATACAACAGCCGCATATTTAATATTTTCTCTTGGAAAATATCCTGCAAACCAGGCATGAACCTTAGTCGTTTCTCCTTCCTTCCATCCTGTTTGAGCAGTTCCGGTTTTCCCTGCTGTCCCCCCATATTCAGGGACATTAGCTTTCTTTCCAGTTCCCTTTTCAGTAACCGTTTCCATCATCCTTTTTATTTTCCATGCTGTTTCGATTGATACTACTCTTTTACGGCCAACTGATTTTAGCTCTTTTATTTTTCCTGCTTTTGAATCCATGACCGAATCAATAAGGTTTATTCGCTTTTTTACTCCATCGTTTGCTATTGTCGAGACAACAGATGCAATCTGGAGAGGCGTAGCAAGTACTTCTCCTTGCCCAATTGAGAGATTTGCAATCTCTTTGCTTGAAGTAAATTCACCTATAGGTAATTTCCCTGGCGATTCACTAAATCCTTGGTTGTATAAGTTTGTATTTTCACCTAAACCAAATTTTTTTGCTGTACTAATCAAACTTGTTTTACCTGTCCTAATTCCTAGTTCAATAAAAGCCGAATTACATGAAACTGAAAAAGCATCTTGCAGAGATAAATAACCATGAGGGTAAGCACATCTGAACAAATGGCCATTCAGGTCTTTTCCCCCGCTGCAATAAAAATAATCGCTCATAAAAGCCTTAAATTCTTGCATCGCGGATGAAGCAGTAATAATTTTGAAAATTGAGCCCACGTTAAAAGGTTTCATTGCTCTATTAATTAATTCAGTTCCATTTTTATTTATATATTTTTCAATAGAATCTTGTTCAAAATCCGGCTTGCTTGCCATTGCAAGAACATCTCCACTTTCGACATCCAATACAACAGCAGCACCTCTAATAGCATTTCTATTCATTTCGTCTTCAACAATTTTCTGAATATGATAATCTAAAGTTAACTTTATATCAAACTCGCCATCAAAATAATTTTCATCAAGATATCTTGGTTCGAATTCACCTATACTATCTTGCCATGCATTAGATATAATCCCGATTGATTTTTCCCTTTTACTATAAAGGTACTTATCACAGATAATTTCTACTCCGCTTTTTCCATGATTATCTATGGGAGAAACATAACCGATTATATGTCTTGCAAGATTAGTATTTCCATATCTTTTTTTAGTATTTATTATTATCACATTGTTAGATTCTAATTTCTGAAATGCTGCCTCATTATCATTAATAATTTCAATTGAAAAAGGATTTTTTTCAGACAGTTTTATTAGAATATCTTTTCCTGTAATTTTTTTTAAAAGTCTTGCAGTCTCAGTTTTATTCAAAATGTATTCTGGATAAATAACTGCATATTCTGCGAGTTCAGTTTCAACAAATGGAATTAGGTTCCTATCATAAATAATCCCCCTATTATTTGAAAGTTTTACTGACAATATGCGTTGTCCCGCTGCCTGCCGGTAATATTTATTATGCGAAAAGACCTGCAGAGCGAGAATCTTACAGGTTAATAAACTAATTAATATAAAAGCAATAAAAAAAATAAAACAAATCCTCTTTTTAAAAGGCATTTTACACCTCAAAATTGAATTTGCTTTATTTTATGTAAATCAAACTTCTCCATACAAGGGAAATACTAGCAGTTAAATTATTTATAATTAACTTGTGATTTTATCGGGATCTTTTTGAACTGCTGTCTTAAATATATGATTATTGCAGCTAAAACAACAATCCCTACGCAGAAGGGTACAACCCCTTTAAATGTATAAATATTCATAGAAGGAATTATCAGAACAAAAACCATTATCGGCAAAATTATTAATGATATTCCCAATCCCGATATATAATCACTGCAAAAAACAGCTTTTCTGGAAAATATCGTAACAGCTGTAATAGTTGATAATAGAACAGAAAAGTTTGCAATATAGTAAACATCTAAAAAAGATTTATAATTGCTTAAAATAATGGTCAAAAAGCTGGTTAAATTAGATGTTTGCGCAAACTCGCTGCTTTTTATACCTATATTCTCATAAATTAAAAAAGCAATAGGAAATAAAATTGCAAAAATTATTACCTGCAAAGGAACAGTTTTTAAAAATGCCTGTCCAAAAGAATATTCTTTCCTCGAGCTAAAATCAATTTTCGCTCCGAAGTTATTTAAATTAACAACCTCATCTTCGATTTCGTCAGTTTCATTTGTCCAAAGTCTGTTGTTTAACCCCAGCTCATTAATTATAGTTTCAATAATACCAATCATATTTTTCATTTCATTGTATACTTCCCAAACGCTGTCAGGCTCAATTAATCCTTCATAAGGTATTTCAAGATTATACTGTTCAAAAGACGGAATCGCAAGAAACATCCTATTATCAACAAAAGATACTGAAATACTCTTAAATTTATTTCTCAGCTCGACTAATCTTTCCATCATCCCGGGAGTTAACAAGTATCTTGCTTGTATCTGGTCGGTAGAATACACTGCGAATCTTTTCTCAAATTCAGCATCTTCCAGTTTTGCAAGTTTTTCAATTCTTTTATTATTCTTTTGAAGCCATGTTCCAATAATGTTCCCGAAGGTATTTTCTGCAATATCAGGCAGTACTACAGTTCTTCCAGAAAACCTTTTATTAAATTCAGCAACCATGAACATTCCGTCAAAAAGCGTATCAGCATGGTCGTCATGTTCATTCTGGCTTATTACATAAGACATCATGAAGTTTGTGTAACCTAGCTTTCCTTTAACAAAGCTGCTTCCACTGTATTTATTACCCATCTCATTAAACAGACCGCTTCTCATATATATATCTTCATTTATATATCCATCCGGATTATATCCGAAACTTGGATTAATCGAGCGCATCATCTTTGCACGCAGTTGGTCAACAAGATTCTTTACAGGAGCTAATTTTCTCTTCTTATAAGACATCATTGCTCCAAAGATTATAAAACCAGATATAAGCAGAATATCAAGGAATGGCCTTGCCTCTATGAGCTTATGTAATAAAAGATATAGATCAATAATAAAAATAATCAGCATTATCAGACCAATCTGCCATGCCTTAAAAAGCTTCACGTTCCCAATATTATTCCTTAAGTTATTTATGTTTTGGATGTCAGGATTAAGTTCGTTTAATAACTTCCCCTTGATTTCATTTTGCTCGGCCATTTTATAACTCACCAGCTTTCTTTGGTTCTTTGGAGCTTTTTCTATAATTTGAAGGTTGTTATGGTTATAAAGAATTGAGTAAATGATGTTACTTAACTATTGCTACCTTTATCATAATCAGATGATTGTTCTGTAAATAAATCTTCATCAATAGTCCAAATTCTATTATTCAAGCCTAATTCATTTATAATTGTTTCTCCAGTATCAACCATATTTTTTAAGGCTTCAAAACTCTTCAAAACTTCTTCTTTATCAATAATCATGTCATATGTTAAATAAAAATACGTATCTGCGCTTGACGGTATTGCTATAAAAATCCTATTATCAATAAAAGATACCGCAATTCCGTTAAACTTCTCATTCAACACTTTCAGTTTATCCATCAATGAAGGTGTAAGAATATATCTTGCTTCAATCTGATCTGTAGAATAGACAACAAATCTTTTCTCAAATTCGCTGTCTTCAAGCTTTACCAATTCTTCCTCCCTGATGCTTATCTTTTGAAGCCAATTCCCAATTATACTTCCATATCTTTTTTCTGCAATGTCAGGAAGAACTAATGTCTTTCGGTTAAATTTCTTATTAAATTCGGCTACCATGAATATGCCATTAAAAACAGTATCGCTATGATTATCTCCAGAAACTAAAGTATGTAAGTGTGACATCATAAAGTTAGTCTGTCCCATTTTTCCCCATATCAGGCTGTTCCCATTATATTCGTCAACAGTAGTAGTAAATATCCCACTTCTATAATATAATACCTTCTTTACAAAATCATCTTGTGCATACCGTAATTCCGGGTTGATATACTTGATCAGATTTGATTGAAATTCATTAATAAGTTTTTTAACTGGTGCAAATTTTTTATCCTTGTATTTAGAAATAATAACCATTGGTATTCCGATAGAAAAAAGAACTCCCAGTCCTATTCCACTAGGAGGGATTAGTTTTAAATTTGCGAGAAAAATACACAATAAGGTAACTGCCAATATAATTAAAATGAACTGTAGTGAAGTTATTGGACTGGCTTTATCAACCTTAAGCATTTCATTGTTTATATTATCAATACTATTACTAATTTCATCTGATATCTTTTGTTCGAAATTTCCGACCATGATAATGCTCCATTTCTTTTACTAATTTCCATCTTGGGAGACTTTATTCTGCCCAGCAGGTTCTAACTCAAAATATTTCTCCTGTTTTAGTCCTAAAAGTCCTGCCATAATATTTGAAGGAAACATCTGTATCGCATTGTTATAATCATTAACTGAAGCATTATATGACCGCCTAGCTGCAGATATTTGGTCTTCAATATCATTGAGTGCTGCCTGGAGTTTTAGAAACTGCTGATTTGCCTTTAAATCAGGATAATTTTCTACTGTCCCCCACAAACTTTTAATGTCGTTAGTAACAGCCTTATCAATATCAATCTTTTCATTCTTTGATATAGTATCAGCCATACCTTTAACCCTTAATTCCGTAATATCTTTGAGTACTGTCTTCTCATAATCCATATACCCTTTTACAACTGATACAAGATTAGGAATCAGGTCATAACGTTTTTTCAAAAAAATATCTATACTTGAAAATGAGTTATTAACTTGGTTCTTCTTATATATAAATGAGTTATAACAAAGAATCCCTATAATAAAAATAACTATAATAGCAATAATTACATACCACATAATGTTCTCCCCTAAATCATAACAATAAAAACTATATAACTAGTATACAAGTTCTGGTAAAATTCTTCAAGTTTATTAGCTTTGTTCGGCTTTTCTTCTCAATATAGTATATCTTTCAACCTTTTTAGAAATAGGTATTGTTACTATCATCTGTGCATTTGGCGCTACATCAATATTATCTCCGTCAGAATTTTTAATCCAATCAATAGTCTCTTCATACCAATTTCCTTCAGGAGGTACAACTTCAATCTTGTCCCCTTTGAAAAATCTATTCCTCTGTTCAACCAAGGCAATCCCTGTAGAAGCATCATAATCTAGTACTAACCCTATAAAGTCATATTCTCTCATGTATGAGCTTGAGTTATAATTATGCGATTCTGTACCAGGCTTTCCAAAATAGAATCCGGTAGTAAAATTTCTATGACTCGCCTTAGATATTTCTTCAATATATTTTCCTTTATTATTATTATATTTGTCAGGGCTTTCGCAATAATCATCAATAGCTTGCCTATAAGCTTTTACTACAGTGGCCACATAAAATGAGCTTTTCATTCTTCCCTCAATTTTTAAACTTGAAACTCCTGCATCTATCATTTCGGGTATATGTTCAATCATGCATAAATCGTTAGAATTAAATATAAATGTACCCCTTTCATTCTCATAAACAGGAAAGTATTCGCCCGGGCGTTTTTCTTCCATTAGGTAATACTGCCATCTGCATGGATGAGCACAGGCTCCCATATTTGATTCCCTGCCTGCCATATAATTGCTTAGGAGACAACGTCCTGAATAAGAAATACACATAGCTCCATGCATAAAGATTTCTAATTGAAGACTTTCTGGAAGCTTATCCCTGATTTCCTTAATCTCTTTAAGTGAAAGCTCGCGTGCCAGAATTACCCTTTCTGCCCCAAATTTAGACCATTGATTTACTGTTCTCCAGTTTACGTTGTTTGCTTGTGTACTGATATGAAACTTCATATCAGGAGCTTGTTCTTTTATTATATCAACAACGCCAAGGTCTGAGACAATAACCGCATCAGGCTTCATTTTTGATATTTGTCTTACATATTCCTCAATACCTGCTAAATCGCTGTTATGAGGGATTATATTCAAAGTTACATAAGCCTTCTTACCCATAGAATGTGCAAACTCTATGCCTTCTTTCATATCTTCGGCTGAAAAATTGTCGGCATAAGCCCTTAGACTGAACTCTTCCCCTCCGATATAGACAGCATTAGCTCCGTAAATAAAGGCCATTTTTAGTCTTTCAAGGTCTCCTGCCGGAGCCAGTAATTCTGGTTTTTGCATTTAAAAACTCTCCTTTTTATTAACTCTTTACATTTTTGATTCTATCTTTACATTTTACGCTAATCGTAATTCCATCACCAATATCAATCAGTACCGTCTTCAGTTCAGGATGATTCTGAACCTCGTTAACAAATTTTCTAAGCCCTGTCACTGCTGTTCTTTGCTTGTGCCTTACAAAATCAGGCCCATTTGTCATTCCTTTATACAATACATTATCCGCCACCATTATTCCTTCATTTTTTAATAAATTCACACAATGAGGAAGGAAATCAATATACTTACTTTTAGCGGCATCCATAAAAATGAAATCATACTCACCTGAAAGAAGGGGTAGAATCTCGAGTGCGTCTCCTTCCATAATCCTTATGCAGGATTCACATCCGGTTCTTTTAATATTATTCCAAGCAATCTCAACCAAATCTGAATTTATCTCTATTGTGTCTAATTGTATCTCTTTTCCTAAAACAGAAGCCATAAAAATCGCAGAATAACCTATTGCTGTACCAATCTCTAAAACTCTCTTTGGTTTAGAGATTGTCAAGAGGACTTCCAAAAAACTCTGGAAATCCTCTTGAATTATGGGTATTTTGTTATCTTTAGCATATTCTCTAATAGTGGTTAGGCCATCCATATACTTAATTCTCCTTAAAAATTAAGAAGCATATTTTCTCAATTATCTAAACTTGTATTCTCCTTGAAGCACTCTATTTAGCATGTCCTCATTGTCACAATAGCTTAAAGCTGTTTGCTTATCGATTACTCCTTGGATTATCAAATCAGCAAGCCCTTGAGCCATTGTTTGAGTACCATTTCCCTCTCTATCGAAAAACATTTCATCAACAATTTTTGAAGCATTATCTGCATTTTTTATAATATTCTTTATTGGAGTTGTCATTCTCATTATTTCCATGCAAGCAACCCTGCCTCCTCCTATCTTAGGAACTAAAACCTGAGTAATAACTGAAGTCAATACGTTTGACAGTTGTAATCGTATTTGTTGCTGCTGGGATGGAGGAAATACATCAACAATCCTTTCAACTGTCTCTGCCGCATTTCTTGTATGAAGTGTTGAAAATACCAAATGGCCTGTCTCTGCAAAGGTTATTGCCGCAGATATGCTTTCAAGGTCACGCATTTCGCCTACAAGAATTACATCCGGATCTTCTCTCAACATCGAACGAAGTCCGCTTGAAAAATCCAAAACATCTCTGCCGACTTCCCTCTGCCTGATTATTGACTGTTTTATACTATATTCATATTCTATAGGGTCTTCTATGGTAATTACATTTTTTTTGAAGTTAGTATTGATATAATCAATCATAGCTGCTAAAGTAGTGGATTTTCCCATACCAGTAGCTCCTGTTATTAGAACTAATCCGCTATTCTCAGAAGCTATATCTTTTAAAATCGTTAATAATCCTAACTCTTCTATAGTTCTGATTCTATAATCAATTAGCCTTATTGCAATATCAAAATGACCTTTTTGCTTAAATATATTTATTCTGCATCTTGTTTGAGGAGCATCCAGACTAGCATCAATCTGCTTATTAATCATTAAGTCCTCTAATTCTTTGCTATCAAGCATCCCCTTTAAAAACTCTAGAATAATCTCATCACTGCATACTTCGAATTCTTCTGCTACAAGAATTTGTTCGTCAATTCTATAATAAGGCTTTTGCCCAAATGTTATATGAATATCTGATGCATTCTTATTAAAAGCTTCCTCAATTATTTTTTCTATCATTTTGTCTCCATCCTTTTTAATTATTTTATGAAATATTATAAAGTGCTTATAATTTTATATTGATTAAATAGCGTCCCGCCATCTACAGTGTTAACAAATGTTCAATGAATATTTGTATGGAATAATTAAGTGCGATATAAAAATGTACTTTTAGGTTATTTTTATTTAGCTTTTCTTCAATTATTTCAATTAATTCAAAATCTAATATATTGCCAGCTGCAATTTTTATGCAGTCATTTTCAATATCAAAAGGTACGACATGATTCTTTAGCATAAAGCTGGGTTCGAAGAAACTTAGAAATTTTTTATCTGGCTGAATTTCATTTAATAAAATATAATCTTTTTTCAGATGTGCAGCTAATTCAACCAATATCTCTTCCTGGCTCAAAATTCCCATCTGGCAAAGAAGTTCACCTGTTCTCTTATCAAGGTATTTTTGCTGTTCACTCAACACAAACTCAAGCTGTTCTGTTGTTATTATTCCTCTTCTTATAAGAAATTCTCCAAATCTCTCTTTTCTTCCTTTAAATTCATAATGATTAATACTTCTCGCATATGACTCTTTTATGAAATTAATTATCATACTCTCAAGAGAAAGATAAAAATTAATATCATATCCCCTTGCCATATTCTTAATTTTATCACATAACTCAAAATTATAAACATCATTAACTGCAACATTTATTATGCTTTCTTCGAATTTAAATGGAGCAAAACCCCAATCAAGCATAATACTTTTTGAGAATAAGTTTTGATTATTTAAATCATAATCCATTTCAGATAAAATAACAAAATCAACTTGCAAGTATTCAGCAAGCTGTTTTAATAGTTCTTCTTCCCCTAGAAAGTTAATCTCCCTGATTACTTCTCCAATTCTTTTATTCTTGTTTGATTTTTGAAGGTCAATGGTTTTTTGGAGTTGTTCTTTAGACAAAATACCTTTATTTACAAGAAAGTTTCCAAGACCACACTTTTTTTCTAAAGAAAGCATCAAAAATACTACCTCCCTTTATCTCCTCTTCCATCCACTCTTGGAAGATCTCTTTGTTGTAGTTTTTGAGGTCTTTACCGGGTTACTAATTGTATCTTTTGTTAATTCTTTATATGTATTGAGTTTCTGCTCGTTCAGTATATATGAATTTCTTTTTTCGACAGGTACTAAAATTTTTTGCTTTAGGCTGGATAAATCGGTCTGCAGTTTTTTTTCAATGGAATTGCTATTAGCCTGAGTTAGAAGGCTCTTGTCCAAATCCACCCTATTATTTGTTAGAAACAAATATAAAAAAGCAAACAATATAGCTGCAAGTATCCAGTAAAAGTTTTTCACAGCAATTCACTCCTAACTCATTGAATTTCATAACAATTATCTAAGCAAGTTCCATTTATACCATCAAACAATATAATTTTTGCATTATACAGAATTATAGAATGCTCATTTCTTGCAGCTGGAGGGTTAGTAAGTGTGCTCCGAGTGACTGCATAGCTTGAAAGGTTGACTGAGAAAATATCATTTATCGAGCTTGTCCCCCCAAATATAATCATTTTTCCATTGCACACAACAGCTCTGTGATATCGCATTGCCGGAAGAGCATCTCCTGATAATGTAACTCTAGTAACTGCATAGGTAGATAAGTTTACCGAATAGCAGTCATCATAGTCAGAACTTCCACTATATCCTCCGTAAATAATCATATTTCCATTATAAATTACTGCCGAATGAGAAGACCTTATGGGTATACTGTCGCCAGAAAGCGTCTTCTTGTCTGAGACAAATGTGTTTAAGTTAATTTCATAGCAATCATTATAAGTCTCTGCCCCAACACCACCGAATATTATCATTTTATCATTGAGCACTACTGCTGTATGATTATTCCTCGCGGGTACCGCATCTCCGGTAATTGTTTTTTTGACTGCTTTATATGTATTTAAATCAATTTCATATAAATCTGAATAATTAACAGTACCATTAAAATTCGAACCACCAAAAACTATCATTTTATCGTTGTACAATACTGCCGAATGGCGGCATATCACCGGAATTGACGCTCCGCTTATGGTCTTCTTTTCAGACTCATATGTAGATAGGTTGACTTCATAACAATCATTCAGATTTTCAGAATCTGTGCTTCCTGCGAAAATGATCATTTTCCCGTTATATAGTAAAGCAGTATGAGCTTTTCTAGCAGGTATTGAGTCTCCGGTAATAGTCTTCTGAACGCATGTTGTACCAGCATCGCTTTCTATTTCAGCGGAAATTCCTCCTTCTTTGCCGGAGAATAATCCTTGGTAATACACATCATTTGATTCATCAACTAAATAATTATCCAGGCTTTTATTAAGCTTCTTATAATACCTAGAAATATCACTTTTTATAGAATAAAGCTTTAAGGTATTTGGATCTATAACATTACCGTTTATATCTGAAAGTGCAGGTATTTCCGTTTCACTGGCAAGTGAATCTTTCATGCTGGTGCTGTTTACAACCGAGCAGAGTGAAAATGCATTTTCAAGAGAAGCAATATCAGCTGTTATTGCAGTATCTTGAGCCCCTTCTTTGATTCCAAGGTAATTTGGAACCGCCAAAGCCAAAACAATTGCTAAAATGGCAATTACTATTGAAATCTCTAAAAAAGTAAATCCATCATTTTTTATAAATTGACTCAAAATTTTATACCTCAACTTATTTCATTATTGCACCACTTGATATTTTGAATATAGGAAGAGCCATTGATATAACAGCAAAAGCAATGATTATACCAAACACTAAAATCAACACGGGTTCAATAAGTCTTGTGACCAAATCCATTTTCTTTTCCAAATATCTGTCATAATATTTAACTGCCTTTTCAATTGTCGCATCAATCTGTGCTGAGTTTTCCCCTGTTTCAATTAACGTTTTTGCAATATTTTTGATATATCTATTATTTTGTATTAATTCATAAAGCGGCTTTCCTGTCATTATTTCAGTTGTATCTTCTTTTATACTGTTTCTTACAACATTGTTGCTGATTGTATTTACGGCAGGTTCTAGTGACTCTATCAAGGTCATCCTGCTTCTAAGCAGAAGACTAAGGCTTTTAAGAAATATCGCTACTGAGTTATCAATAACCAATTTATTAAGTATAGGTATCTTTAAGACAACTATATCTAGAATATTTTTAATCTTTCTGTTTCTTGGTCCCAGAACGATAAGCACTATTAAGGCAATAATTAGAATTATTATTAAAATGTAATTATCCTTAACAAAATCGGATACTAAAAATATAAGTTTTGTACTCCAAGGCAGTGCTTTTTCATATTCAGAAAATACATCTTTAAAAACCGGTACTACTTTTATGGACATTACTATTAAATTTATAAATAAAATCAATGTAAGCAGCGCAGGATACGCGCATATACCAATAAGTTTAGCTGAATTGCTATCTATTTTTTCAAAGTAATCTGCCATTTCGCTTAAAACTCCGGCCATATCTCCGGAATATTCTCCGGTTTTTAAAGCCATAGCAAAAATTTCAGGAAACTGTTTTCTTCTTTTTCGTACACTTTCACTAATAGAAATCCCTTTATTTATTTCCATTTTTATTTCATTAAGCAAACTCTTGAATTTCGGATTTATCTCATTACTCTCCAATATCTCCATGCTTCTTGAAACATTCATCCCTGCTTCAATAAGAATTGAAAATTGGGCGCAGAATTCCGCCAGCTTGCTGTTAGGGATTCTTCTTTTATAGCCTGCACTTACCGTTAAACTTTCTTTTTGTTTTACCTCTTTAAGCATAATTATTGCATAGCTATCATCAATGAACCTTTTTCTAATTTCATTAATGTCGCCCTCTTCAATTCCTGTTGATATTTTGTTATTCTTCTTAATCTTGTACTTATATAAAGCCATAAATAGAAGCCCTCTTTCCTTGGACTAAAATCTTGACATACTGATAATCTTTTCGATAGATATATTAGAATCGGAAACTGTACTTGTTATCTTAATTTTTTCAGATGCTAATCCGCTATCAATTCTTAAGGAAACAACTTCAATATTATATGTTTTACTTCCAATGTTCTTTGAAAAGCTCAGGTTATCACCAAAGTCGTGATTGGCAATAACTAGATTCTTATATCTTTCTATACCCATTTCCGCAGCATAATAGGCTTGTGTATCACTTCTGGATTCCGCGAATGCAATACCCTCATTTCTGAGTTGGAAACCAAGATAGGTTATAATAATAAGTACAGGCAAAAAAGTCATAAGAATAAGAATAAATGTACCGCCCTTTTCATTTGAAAAAAAATCAATATTCTTCAACAATATCACAATCCCTTAAAGATATTTTTCTTGTCCAGTTAGCCCCTTGTGCGTCAGTTAAGACTATTTTTAAAATGTCTTTCGAGTAAGATGCATTACTTTCTAAGGAAAATTCAACAGAGAAATCTTTTGCAATGACATCTGTCTTTTTGTAATTAGAATCTAGGTATATATCTTTGTAAATTGCATTTTGAAGCTCGTAATATACTGTTTTAGTAGTAGGGGATATACTATTGTTTGATACTTCTACTGCCTTATTATCTAATCTCACCCTCACAGATGGATTATTTTTTATTTCATTAAATACCTGTAAAAGGTATGTTGTTTTCGCACTCGAATAAAGCACTTGCTTTTGCTCCTTATATTGTAAAACCATATTTGAGCAATACACCACAATTACTGTGGCAAGAATAGCAGTAATACCTAAAGAAACAACAAGTTCCATTAATGTAACACCCGATTGTTTTGCAGTTATTCTTTTCAAGTAAATGTTCTCAATTTTCACCATTAGCCCTCAAGCAATTTATTTTCTCATTTCATTACAATAAAAATGTTAAATGCAAGTTCCCCTCCCTTTTTAAAAGAGAGGGGAATGATTTTACTTAACTCTATTTGTATATGGGATTTCCACTTACATCTTTAATAATTAATCTATCAGTTATAGCAGATTGAACAAAAATTAAGTCACCTTTTTTGACTGGAGGCCTGATTTCATATGTACTTCCTGCGCCAGGGTTAGTTACCCATGCCGAGCTTACAGTAGCGCTATCAGTAGCACCGCCTACAAAGTTTGTAATTGTTCTGGATTGCCCAGCTCCTGTACCAGTTATAATCGAAATTATGCAGTCGTTATAGTAATCATCTGCACGTCCAGCATCAGCCAAGTCTATGCTTGTTGCACCAGATGCAACTGTGGTTCCAGAATCAACAACATTTGCAGTATCCACATAATATAACATCCCAGCACCACGGCTGTTCCCTCCGTCATTTCCTTTGAAAAGGAAAGCTGTTTTTTTGATAGAGTTTAATAAATTAGCATTCGCCCTATCAACTGTATACCCAGTAACTAATCCACTGACAGAAAGAATATCCGGAACATTATTTGAGGTAAGAGCAGTATCAAGGTCTATCGGTGCAGTTTCAACCATTGGAAGGCTGTTATATTCCTTCTCATACAAGGCTATTGCCTTGCTGGTTGCATCCAAATCGGCCAGAAGTGCATCCCTATAAGCTGAATCAGTAACATTCCCGTAGTAAAGTATTGCAAGGGTTACAAGTATTGCAAGAATTGTAATTACTATTATCAGTTCCATTAATGTAAAGCCATTTCTATTTTGCCTTAAATCATATTGTCGTAGGTTAATCAGCTCCTTCTTTTCATTAGTAAACATATCGGCTCCTCCTTCGAATCAGTTCTGCATAAATAATAGTATGTAATTAAATATTAAATTAGTTTTTGTAAATTGCTGCACCACTGGTATCTTTTATAATTAGCTTAGGTGTTGTTGCAGATTGAACAAATATAAGATCCCCTACTTTTACAGGAGGCAACACTGAATATACGCTTGTATTGCTAGTTACTGGTGAAAAACTGCTGTTTACAGTAGCTACTCCTGCATCAGTATAATCAGTAACTGTTTTTGTTTGGCCTACGCCTGCTCCTCCAGTAATATTGACTATACAACCATTATAATAATCATTTGTTGCTTCTCCCCCAGTAAGTGTAATGGATCCTGCACCCCCTGCTGTTGCAGTTCCTGTGTTAGCAGCTGTTACAGAATAAACATAATAAAGCTTGCCTGCACCTCTGATATCACCAGAATCAACACCTTTTAATAAATATGCTGTTTTCTTTATATAGTTCATGAAATTCGTATTAGTTTGGTCAACTGTATAACCTGTAATGGTAGCTGGTATCTGCATTCCTGCTGGAACATTTGCGGTAGTAACTGTCTGCAAATCAATTGGTGTGCTTTCAACAACAGGCAATGAACCATAGTTGTTCTCGTATAATGTAACCGCTTCACCAACAGTCCTTAAATCTGTCAACAAAGCATTTCTGTATGCATCTGCCCCTACATTACCGTAATATAAAAGTGCTAATGTAACTAAAACTGCAAGAATTGCCATAACGATAATCAATTCCATTAATGTAAAACCTTTATTATTTCTAATTATTCCTATACGTTCCTTCTCCCTAAACATTATCCGTACCTCCTCTTAATATCATTTGTTCATATTTAATTTATATCTAGGCCCTTCTCAACTGTTAAATTCATCTCTCCTTCCGAATTAAATATTTTTATAGATATTTCTTTCAAATTTGAACTCTCTGTAACAACAATTGTTCTGTCAAACTCCTCAACTTCATCATTAGTCGTTCCAACTGCAACCTCTGCATATTTTTTATTTAAAAATTCCTCCGCAGTATTTTGAATTAAGGAATTCATCCTTAGGCTGTCATTATAAATTTCCTGCTGGTATAAAAGGTTATTGGTTAATCCAACTACAACAACTATATAGACACATAATATCCCCATTGAAATTACATTCTCAAGCAGGGTATTTCCATTTTGTTTTTTACTCAAAGTTTACACTCCAATCTAAATACAACTGTTGTGTCATTAATCTTAGATAAAACTTTAATTTCACATTTTGAAAATTCCTTCTTTAGCTGTGTACAAAATACACCAAAATCAGTATAGTTATTAGATGTTCCATCAATAATGAATACCTTGTTAGCATTCATCTCCATCTTTTTAATTGTCATATCTTTTGACATATTTGTTTGAATATAACCTAACAAATCACTTAAATTTTTGCCACCGATTTGATTATCTTCTTCTAAAAGGCTTGCCAGTTGGTTATAATCAGAAGAAATTGAATCATAAACTTCTTTCTTTTCTGTATAAGCTTTTTCTGTTATTGTTTTCTGGTCTAATGTCACGAAATACTCATAGGTTCTATATGCTCCACAAATTAATACGAATATTAACAACATGTAAATTGCACGCGAGGCAGCTTTACTAATCTTACTAATATAACCGGCCCAGCCAATACTAACTCTACCTTTGCTTCCATCTTTATATGCAAGTGCGATACTATTATTGAATAAAGGTTCTTCTTTTCCGCCATAGCCTTTAAATATCTTTCCATCTATGCCCATCAGATAATTAAAGTATTCTGTGATGCCGCTCATAGAAAAAAGCCCACCGGTATAATAGATTTTAATGCTTTTCATATCTTTTGAATTTTCTCTAGCAAAAGTATTTATCGAATTAATTATATTATCAGCATAAACCCCTAGCTTGGATATAACCACTTCATACATCGGGTCATCCTTATCGGTAAGCGTAAACTTCATAAAATCCTTAAAGGTAAAACTTCCATCAACCTTATCTTTCAATTCCTCAATTATATCTGCTATGCCTTTTTTCATTAAGCTTGTCTTAACAACCCTTCTCCTATCAAAAAACATTAGCTCAATGCTGCTGAAACCTACATCAATTATCACAGAATTATCAGGAACAATGTCATTATATAAGTAACATTCCAAATAAAAGTCTATATCTTCAATTCCAATTTCTTTCAGTAAAGAGTTTATAGCCTCAACCTCATCCTCATTCACAACAGTTAGAAGTATATCAAGAGAATTATTGGTCTTCTTTTGAATTATATGATTATCTTTATAGTTATCGCCAAGTATCTCATTGGTTCCGATTTTTTCTTGCCTTTCAAACAAAAGTGCATTCTTTAATTCCTTGCCTCTTAGCCGGTCAATTTTTATACGTTTCGTCCTATAATCCTTAATTAGAACATTTACCTTAGGATTTTTCACTCTATTTAAATTTAAGAAACGCTTAATTTGATGTAGGATGTGTTTTGTTTCGTTTCCTACAACATCAATTATTTGGGTTTTTTCAATTTTATCATTTTTCAGCAGTGCAATCTTAATTGCACTTTTACCAACATCTACCCCTAATGTTTTTGGCAAGAAAACCATCCCTTTAAAGAGAAATTTCAATTTCGACTTTACAAGTACTCATAGCACTGTCATTACTAGTAAATTTAAATCCTTCAATTAAAATCTTTTCCTTTGTATTAATCTGAATTTCTTTAATATAATCACAAAAACTTTTATATGAGCCAGAGGCTGTAATTACTAATTTCTTTTTAATATTCTTATTATTAGCTGCCATAGATTTTTCTGTGTCGTTTAGGCCTTCAATATCAATTTTTTTAACAATCAATCCAGTATTTTTACCGGTCTGCTCTAAATAAACAAGAATTGAGGGAATATCAATTATGCCTTCTTCTTTTTTATTCACGGCTATAAGTGCATTATTGGTTAGCTTATCTCCATTTTTTATAAGCAAGGGAACTTTCTTGCTGACTCTTGTTAATTCAGAATTCATTTCCATCACTTGCTGATTCTTTGATTTAATATCATTCTTTGTTTCATTTATGGAAACCCTGTTGAATGGTATTGCTTTATATCCCAAGCTTGTTTCCACATACAATAAAACAGCAATGAAAAATACACATATTATAAGCTTAATAACTATACTTTTAATTTTCTTGTCTGAACTGCTAACCATATGAACTATCCTCTCCCTTTATTTCTTCCCCTCGTTTAGAACGGAAACTGCAATCCTTCACCTCGCTATATTTCAAGAGAAGGCTTGGATGGGAGTTAAGCCTAATCTATTCAGCAAAAATCGATTTCACCTCATCAAGTGAGGTTATACCTTTTAAAACCTTTTGAAGTGCATGATATTTAATACTCTTAAATCCTGTACTATCTAGGTGTGCTTGCACTTCTGCCGATGATGCCTTATTTATAAGAAGCTTTTCGATAGCTTCATCTTTTTCAAATAATTCGCAAATAACTTCTCTTCCTAAATATCCGTTGTTGCATTTACTGCATCCGCAGCTTTTATAAATCTTAATATTTTTATCTATTGGTTCTTTAATAACACTGCTTATATATGCAAGATCTTCACTGTTAGGCGAATACTCGATTCTGCATGAAGTACATAATTTTTTAATTAATTTCTGAGAGGCTATGAGAAGTAAACTCGCTGCGAAATTATACATATCTATTCCCATTGAGTTTACTCTATCGATTGTCTGTACTGCCGAATTGGTATGTAAGGTTGTTAAAACAACATGACCGGTCATACTTGCTTCCAAAGCTATGGACAAGGTTTCCTTGTCCCTTATCTCTCCGACCATAATTACATCCGGATCTTGTCTTAAAACAGTCCTCAATGTACTTGAAAAGGTTATTCCAATAGCTTCATTTATGTTTACTTGATTCAAGCCTTCTATGGTTCTTTCGATAGGGTTTTCCAATGTAATTACATTAGAAAAAATACGATTCAAGATATGCAGTGTTGTATACAAGGTTGTTGATTTACCCATACCAGTTGCACCAGTTACAAAAATTATTCCATTTTTGTGTTTAATAATGTTTTTTATCATCGAAACCTGATATTCGTTAAATCCTAGCTCTTCTAGCTCTTTAACCTGTTCGTTCTTGTTTAATAATCTTAATACCACTTTCTCTCCATGTGCAATTGAGACTATGGAAACTCTTATATCAAACAAATTACCATCTTTGCATTTGAAATCAGAAATATGCCCATCTTGCGGCCTTCTCTTTTCGGTTGTGTTAAGATTTGCAAGAATTTTAATCCTTGATACTACTTCTTCATATTCCTCTTTTGGTATTCCGATTTTACTTAGAACCATTTGTCCATCTATTCTATATCGAATTCTAATCCTGTTTTTAGTTACAGGTTCAATATGTATATCGCTGCTATTCCTTTTTATTCCTTCTTCAATAATAAAATCAACAAGTTGGGGAATATCTTTATCGAAAGATACTTTCTCAATAAAATTGTTATCAAGATATTTCTTTATCTGACTTATAAATGAAATGAAATACTCTGTAGAAATGTGTTTTTTGGATGCAATTGAATCTATACTTGCCTTTAATTCAAAATTGTTTATATCATCTATGGCGATTTTTAACACGCCATTGCTTAATTCAAAAGGAGCAAAATTGTTATTAGTCATAAAATCAAACGAAAATAGCTGAGATAACTCTTCAGGCATTATAACGCCATCAAGTATGATATACTTTATACTTAGAAATTCAGACAGCTGTCTTAGAACTTGTTCTTGATCAAGAAATCCAAGCTTATAGAGTATTTCACCGATTTTAAGTTTTGGGTTTTCTTTTTGATATGCAAGAGCTTCTTCGATTTTTGAGTCTGTAATTAGATTTTTTGAATTCAGATACTCTCCAAATCTTTTTCTTAAGTTATTAGACACATTTTTTCTCCCGTATCATTGGTTTACATAATATTTCTAGAATATGAAAACATATCATGATAATTATATCATATATTAGAAAAATTAAACATATTTTTTATTCCAGACTCGACTTTTATCTTTTTTTGATATAATTTACATTTTTATGTCGATTGTAGTAAGCTGAAAATCTATTTTAGTATTTTATAATTCCAAATAATGTATTATAATTAATTAAAATATTATGATATCGGAGGTTTGGATATGGATTCTCCAATACAGCCTGTCTGGCATGACAGGAAAAGAATTCTCGGTCTGCCCATTACTTTTACCAAGTATACTGTAAGAGATAACAAACTCATAATAACAAAAGGTCTTTTTACAACAACTGAAAATGAAATATTGCTTTATAGAATACTTGACTTTAAACTTGTAAAAACCCTTGTAGATAAAATGTGCGGAGTTGGAACAATAGTACTTTTTACTGCTGATTCAAGTGATAGGACCTTTAATATAGAAAAAGTTAAAAATGCAAGTGAAGTAAAAGAAATGCTAAGTAGAATGGTAGAAGAGGAGCGCGCAAAAGCAGGTATTAAAGGCAGGGAAATTTACGGGGTTGCAGATGAAGCCAATTAATTTTTATTCTATATAAAATGAAAAACCTCTTAATCGAGGTTTTTCATTTTATATATTATTCTTCTTTTTTATCTGCCTTGTTATCTACTATAACCAGCGGCTTTTCTTCAACTTTTTCAATAGCTTTCTTATCCGATACTTTTTCTAGTGCCTTTTTGCCTGAAACCTTTTCGATAGCAGATGTTTCTTTTTTAATTACTGCTGTACTGTCCGATGCTTTATTTAATAAATCTCCTAATGTTAAATTCATTTCTTCCTTATGCTCTGAAGGAATTTCTTCATCCTCATTATTTTTACTTGAAGCCTCAGTTTTTTTGGTTTCAATCTCAATTGCAGGCAGTAATTCTTTTATGCTCAGTGAAATCTTTTTATTTTCCAAATTAATTTCTGTAATTTTCGCCTCAACCTCTTGATTAATCTCCAATACTTCTTGTGGTTTGCCTATTCTTTTATTTGAAATCTGGGATATATGTACCAAACCAGTTAAGCCTAGAGCAAATTCTACAAAAGCCCCGAATGGCATCATATTTACAACCTTACCTTTAACTACGTCTCCAACCTGATAAGACTTTATTCCAGTTTCCCAAGGATCATCAAGCGTCTTCTTATAACTAAGAGAAACTTTATCTTTTTCTTTATCCATATCAATAATTCTTACTTCTACCTCTTGCCCTTCCCTTACAATCTCAGAAGGATGCTTAATTTTTCCCCATGAAAGTTCAGAAACATGAATCAAGCCATCAATTCCTCCTATATCAACAAAAGCACCAAAATCAGTAAGTCTTTTGACAATTCCTTTTACAGTCTGCCCAACGCCTATAGTATCCCAGCATTTCTTTTTGTTTTCTTCCCTTTCTTTTAAAAGAAAAGCCCTTCGGGAACCTACAACCTTTTTTCTTTCCTTGTTAAAATCAATCAACTTTAGCATTACAGGTTTCTTTATATATTGCAGCAAATCCTGACCAGGCTTGTCCGAAAATTGTGACATCGGAATAAATACCCTAATTCCTGTTACAACAGCAATTACTCCTCCGTTTACAACTTCATTAACAATACCTTTAACGAATTCTCCACTTTTGTATGCCTCTTCTATTTTGTCCCAGCCTTTAAGGTATTCAATTCTCTTTCTTGAAAGAAGTACATTTCCATCGCCATCATTTACCTTAATAACATATACATCAATTTCATCTCCGGCTTTATATATCTCCGAAGGAATCTCTTCAGTATTGTCCGAAAATTCTTCCTTTGGTATTATACCATCAGCTTTATAGCCCAAATCTACGAAAACTTCGTTATTGGATACTCGTATAACCTTTCCTTTTAATACTTCTTCAGGCTCGATTCTTTTTATTGAACCTTCAAATAATTCTTCAAAACTCATTTCTTCCCCATTTTGTTTTTCATTCTCAGCCATGATGTTGATTACCTCCTTGATTATATGTTCGGGTACTGATGCCCCCGCAGTTATACCCACCCTAAAATTTTGATAAGCTTCGCATTGCTGCGTTTCTTCAGTCGCTGCGGTACTCACATATTCAATATATGCTCCGTTTCCTCGCTCCCTCTTGCCTTGCACTGCTTGCTTCTGAAAATTTTCTGTTTTTTGACTAATAAACCAATTCTTATCTATTTGCTCTGCATTTTCTATAAAGTAAGTTCTAGCACAATGTTTTTTACATATCTCATACAGTTTCTGTGAATTAGAGCTGTTAGGATCACCAATGACAAGCATTACATCAACCCTTTTGGAGATTCCTTTAGCTTCTTCCTGCCTCTCTGATGTGGCATTGCAAATTGTATTAAAAAATTCGCATTTTGGAATTTTATCGCTAATAATTCTACAGGTATTATCCCACTTATCCTTGGTAATGGTTGTCTGAGCTACAACGCATACCTGTCCTTCCAAATCAAGTTTCTCAGCTTCAATCTCTTCGCCTATGACAATCGCATCTTGATCCCATCCTTTTATCCCGATAACCTCTGGATGGTTCTTATCTCCTACAATTATTGTTTTATACCCTTTAGCAGAATGCTCTGATACTTTGCTGTGAATCTTCTTCACAAACGGACACGTTGCATCAACTATAGTTATTCCCTTTTCCTGAGCAGCCCTATAAATGTTTTCCGGTACTCCATGAGCCCTGATTATTAAGACATCTCCTTCTTTAATTTCAGAAATATCATTGATTACTTTTAAACCTTTTTTCTCAAAATTTTCACTTACCTGTTTATTATGTATAATAGGCCCTAAGGAATATATCTTTTTGCCGTTGGTTCTCTCAACTTCCTCATTTGCCATAGTCACAGCTCTATTTACTCCAAAGCAAAACCCTGCGGTCTTTGCAACAACTAACTCCAAGATACTACACCTTCCTTAATTTTACAGACATAAACTCTAAAATCCTCAAAAATATTTTTAAATAAAAGCTTTTATCATAATTAATTTTCATTTTTCAATTGTTTTAATTTTTCTACTTCATCCATTAATTTTTTAGATATTTCAGCATATTCATTCATGGATAATTTTTTATCATAATACTCAGTAAGCTCAAAGGGCTTTCCATAAATAACCTTAATTTTATTAAAGCATTTAGGCCTATCAGTTATCACAACAGGCATTACCGGTGATTTGGACCTGATTGCAAGAAGAGCAAGACCGGGTTTTGGCTCTGGATGCTTATCTTTTCTTCTTCTTGTCCCCTCAGGAAACATCCCAAGTATATAACCTGCTTTAAGACACTCAATAGATTTTTTTATCGCACTAATATCTCCGGTTCCTCTTTTTACTGGGAAAGCACCAATGTTAGTCCAGAAACGTGTCAATAATTTACCTTTAAAAAGCTCTTCCTTTGCCATAAAATAAATCATTCTCTTAATTCGGCAAGTCGCAATAACGGGATCAGCATTACTTATATGATTGGCATAAAGAATGGCTGCCCCTTGTTTAGGGATATTTTCCATACCAATAAATTCAAGTCTATGAAATATAGAAAAATATATAAAACCTGATGTTTGTATCAATTCTCTTAACACATTTGCACCCACTTAATTCTCTTTTACTATTTTTATTTATAATTTCCCTAATATTTCTTCAACCGCCTGTTCGATGGTAAGGTTCGTAGTATCAATAACAACCGCATCCTCTGCAATCTTTAATGGGTCATGTTCTCTATTCATATCATTATAATCGCGCTCTTTTATTTCATTTTCAATCTCTTTAATCGAAATATTGTCATAACCTTTTTTCTTTAATTCATCATACCTTCTTTGTGCTCTAGCTTCAACAGACGCTGTCAGAAATATCTTTAAATCAGCGTTAGGAAGTACATTAGTCCCAATATCTCTGCCATCCATAACAACATTATTTTCACTAGCGATTTTTCTTTGGATATCCACTAGTTTCTTTCTAACTTCAAGAAAAGCGCCCACATTTGAAGAACCTGTTGAAACCTCAGGAGTCCTAATCAGGTTATTGACATTCTCATCTCCTAAAAAGACTTCTTGCCCGTTTTCACCTAACTTAATTGAAATATCAATATCTTTTACACTGCAAGAAACTCTTTCGCAATCCTTTGTGTCAATTCCCTTTCTAATCATATAAAGCGCAACAGCTCTATACATTGCACCTGTATCTATGTAAACAATTCCAAGCCTTTTTGCAGCTAATTTTGCAACTGTACTTTTTCCTGCCCCAGCTGGTCCATCTATTGCTATCGCAAACTTTTTCTGATTATCGCAAATCATCGTTAACCCCTTTAAAGCCTTTGGTATGAATCAAGCTGAGAAATATTATATAGCAACTGAACAATATGTACAAGAGGATAGTTAATATACCCCTCTTGTAACCCTGATCCTAGCAATAGTCTCAATATTTTTTTGAGTTTCAATGACATTATGGCTTTTTTCAATAGAAAGGTTGTTACTAAAGCTTGCTATTTTTACTTTTGCCGACTTACTTGTTTCGGTCGAATCAATTTCAATTAACTCACCATCGCATACAGATATCCTAACTCTATTTCCTAGAAATCTTGCAACCCTTTTTCCATTAACCATTACCCATAGTTTATCCATACTGTTGCAATTAACTAACTCTAACACCAACTCACCTTTATCAATTGCTTCATTTGATTTTTGTAAAAACACTCCTTCTACTTTCTCTTCCTGAGTGAGTACATTCCTTGCGAATGGGTTCATCATAATTATTTGAATAATAATTAGCAAAGCAAAGCTAAATATCGAAAGCAATATTAACCTTTTTTCGATTTGCTGGTTTTCAAGATTTATTATTTTAAATGGAAACTTAAATTTCAGCGGTATCACTCCTAAAAAATAATGAGCATATCAATTAATAATATGCTCATTATTAGGAATAATACGCAGGTTGGTTAATTTATATTTTATTAACTATAGCAATAATCGATACTCCAAAAGGAAGATTAAAACAGCTTAGCAAGTGCCTTTCAAAAGAAAACATTTCTTTAAAAATAAGATTAAAAAAAGAATTTGAATAGGTTAGGTCAGACTTATTACTTTTTCTTGCCATTATTTTGCCAAGCATCCTGACTATAACTACTGGTAAGAAAAGAATAAAGTTAAAATAAGAAATTTTTTGAACTTTTAATCCAGCTTCTCTTAATTTATTATCCAACTCGGTTAACAAGTATCTCCTTTTATGATGGTTTAACTCATCATGTTTACTCCATAAAAACATGAAAGCTGGCACAGTAATAATACCGATTCCATCTTCTGATAACATATCATAAATGCACTTTAAAACTTTCCCATCATCATCAATATGCTCAAGAACATCTAATGCTAAGATAATATCAAATAATTCACCTAGATAAGGATTTTCTTCTGGCAGGAATCCCTTTTTAACATTTTCTATAGAATACTGCTTACAGAAATCAATAGCCTCTTCTGAAGAATCCATACCGTATGCTTCACCATAACTGCTGATTTCCTTAAGTATTTTCCCTGTCCCGCATCCAATATCAAGTATTTTAATTGGCTTTTCTCTATTTTTCATTAAATATTTGTCAATCATAGATAGTATTATTCTAGTTCTTCCTATAAACCACCAGTGCTTATTTTGCTGCTCATACATTTCTTGGTATAAGTATCGTTCCATTCTTGGCTCTCCTTTTGTTCAGTGTCAACAATATTCCTGATTAAATACAGAGGCCTATCCTTTACTTCTAAAAACATTCTCCCAATATATTCTCCAACAATTCCAATAAGAAATATCTGAAATCCATTAAGAAATAATATTGTTATTATAAGTGAAGTCCAGCCTGAAACAGGGAACTGGTAAAAAAGCTTAATAAATATGAAAATGATTCCCGCAATAAAACTAAGAAATGAAATAAAAAATCCTAATATAGTAATAAAAAATAGTGGTTTGGTAGAAAATGAAGTTATACTATCTAATGCCAGTCTAAAAAGTTTAAAGTAATTATACTTAGTTTTACCTGCAAATCTTTTCTGCCTTTCAAATTCTATTGCAGTTTGATTATAGCCTACCCATGTAGCTAACCCTCGGAATAATCTATTTTTTTCTTTTAATTTCTTAAAATCTTCAACTACTTTTCTGTCCATTAACCTGAAATCACCGGTATCTTTGGGTATATGTGTTTCAGATATAATATCAAGAAATCTATAAAAAAGATGCGATGTTATTTTTTTCAATAGTGGTTCCCCCTGACGCTTGCTCCTTTGAGCAAAAACCACCTCGCAACCTTCCTGCCATAAGTCGACCATTTTAGGAATAATTTCTGGAGGATCCTGTAAATCAGCATCCAAAACGATAACTGCATCGCCTTTTGCATATTCTATTCCTGCTGTTGTAGCAGCTTCGTGACCAAAATTCCGTGTGAAATTTATTAACTTCACCCTTGAATCTTTATTCGCTATTTCTGATATCATCTGCTCAGATTTATCATTACTGCCATCATTAACAAATATGATTTCAAAAGAATAATCAATTAAAACATTTTTTAATCTATTATAAAGCTCTAAAATGTTTTCTTGTTCATTAAAAGCAGGAACTACAATAGATAACGTTTTATTATACATAAATTATTACAGCCCTCTCTGGTTCTTTGTTCTTTCTTACTACTTCCATCTTAAAGCACAGGGTACTACCTGTCAAACCAAGAACTTTAATAAATATACAATTAGCTTAATATTTACTAATTTTTAGCCTGAAAGTTAATTTACAAGTTCAGCATATAACTCTTCATGTTTTTTTACAACCCTATCAATACTAAAATTGTTTCTAGCCCTTTCGATTATAGTTCTAGATATTTTGTAATATAAATCTTCATTATTTAACAGCATAATTATTGATTCGCAAAAATCATTTATATTCCCCGGTTCACATAAAAAGCCGTCTATACTATGCCTAACAACAAAAGGAATTCCGTCTACCCTTGAAGCTACAATAGGTTTACCACAAGCCATATACTCGGCAAGCGATAACCCAAAACCTTCCCATAATGAAGTAAGTACTCCGATATCAAAGATATTAATATATTTTTCTGGACAGTTTGTCCATCCTGTTAGTACAATCTTATCCTCAAGATTGTACTGTTTAATCCGATTTTCGACCTGTTCTCTCAGTTCGCCATCGCCAACCAACATAAACTTACAATCCCTACACTCTTCTGTTACACGTTTTGCAATTTCAATGAATGTAATAGGGTCCTTTTGTTTTGTCAGTCTGGCAGACATTCCAATAATTTTGTATTTTTCATTAATTCCTAATTCTTGCTTAAAAGAGAAACAAGTTTCAGGATTATATTTCTTTAAGTCAATTCCATTTTCAATAAGTATAAGTTTCTTTGGATTACAAATTTTTTCTTTTAATGCCGATTGATATTCTGCTTCGGAAATAGCAACAATTTTGTTTGCCCAATTAGACGCAATTCTTTCTATAACCTTATAAATATTCTTTTTTATTATATTTGTTTTAATATTAAACGACCAACCGTGAGGATTATATATGCAGGGAATTTTATGCCATTTTGCTGCCAATCGGCCAAGGAATCCAGCTTTGGAACTGTGGGTATGCACTATATCAACCTTATTGCTTTTTATATAGTTACTTATTTGAAATAATGCCCTAAGGTCATTTATAGGTGCAATAGCCCTTTTCATTTCTATATTTATAACTTTATAGCCAAGCTGTTTAAGCTCATAAAAAATCTCACCGTGACAAATCACAGTGATGTCATAGTTTTCTTTGTTAAACAGTGGAAGTAAAGATTTTAAGTATTCTAGTGTTCCACCCTTACCACCTTGAATAATATGAAGAATATCCTTTTTCATATATTATTTACCTATTATGATTAATTTCTTAAAACTTCTTTATAAACACTTATCGTTCTTTCACCCATTATTTCCTGCGTAAAATTCTTATAAAATCTCTCTTCAGCTTTCTGTCCTAAAGTTTCTCTAAGCTTCTCATCATTTACAAGGAGCTTTATTGCTCCTACAATTTCATCCACATTTGAGGGATTAATCAATATTCCACAATCCCCAAGAACTTCAGGAATTCCTCCGACCTTTGTTGCTATGACAGGCTTACCAAGAGACATAGCTTCAATAATTGATATCCCAAAAAGTTCCCATAAAGATGTTAGAATAAAAATATCAATATTATTTAATACTTGGCTTGTATCATCAATTAATCCTAATAACTTGAACTTGTCGGTTATATTGAAACTTTTTAATGTTTTTTCAAACTCTGGTTTTAATAAACCATCGCCTGCTATCCAAAACTCTACATTTGGCAAATCTAGTTTTTGTGCCGCTTCTATCAGATACTTATACCCTTTTTCTTCACTTAGTCTACCAAATGATCCGATAATTATTTTGTCTTTCAAAATTGCTTTTTCTCTATTAAGCGCTTTAATCCCGTTATTTATTACAGCTATTCTTTTTTCATTTAAACCGTTTTTAATCAATAGCGCTTTTCCTTGTTCAGACAATGCAATAACTTTATCTGCAAATATATTTAGTAGCTTCGCACTCTTTTTTTCTATATCCTTTGTTGGACCTCCATGCAATGTCATTACTACTTTAATTTTTCTTCGAAGGCATAACAACGCTGCCAGCTTTGATGCAATGACAGTATAAACAGAACTTGCATGAATCAAATTAATTCTCTCATTCTTCACTGTTTTGGAAATTAATTTTGCTGCCTTAATTACATTAAACAAAGTTTTTTGTCTAAGGCAGTCTATCTTTATATGTTTAACGTCCATTTTGGTCAGTTCTTTTTCTCGTATTCCTCCATTTGAAATAACAATAGTCTGAATACCTTTTTCCCTTAGATATTCAATAAGATTGATTATGTATGTTTCAGTTCCCCCGTATTCAAAAACAGGCGTTACCATTAACAACTTGAATTCTTCCATTATAAGACCTCTATTATACTTTTTAACTAACTAATCCTTATACTTAATCTTTCGCGCTTTATTTTGCTAAAACCAAGAGAGAATATCCACCTAATATTCTTACGGCTAAATCCTGATTAAACTTAAACATAACTTTTCTTGGTATTTTAAACAAAGCTGAGTGCCCAGGAATATCAATTCCTTTTGGAGTATAAAAATAATCTATTATTTCATAACCTGCATAATACAAAGTTTGCAGTGCCGTATCCTTGGTGAAGTAATGAAGATGCCCGACATTTTCTCTTAAATCCAGAATAGGTTTCATCCTAAAAACCGATTGAATTGAAATATCCAAAGGAATATGAAAAATTTTATATTCTCCTCTATGACGTAATTTTTTTAAAAAACCTATATAGTCTTCAACATGTTCAAAGACATCAATGGCAAGTACTACATCAAAAAAAACATCCTCAAGAATCAAATCTTTCTGAAAGTAATCTAATCTGTCTTTTTGCCTTTGCTTGCATAAATTAATTGCTTGTGGAGAAATATCATAACCAATAAATGAAACGTCTTCAGGCATTTGTATATATAATTGATTAAGTATTTCACCTGCCCCACATCCTACTTCGCAAACCGTTTGAGGGGTTATCTTGTTTTGAACAAGTATTTTTTTAATTTGTTTTGCCTTCCAAGGTGAGTGTTCAACATCCCAAGTTGTATTTTTCCTTAGGTATTCTCCATCTGTATAAATTTCATTATCCATTTTAAAATTCCCTTCAGATAGATACTATATAATGTTAATTGAAAAACAGATTATTGAGTGACAGCCTAAAAGCATATTTGGAGGCTTCATTATATCCTTTTATTTTTAATATGATAGCAGCTTTTGCAATAAAGAAGCTGCTAAAAATTTTTACTAAAGAAGATGATTTTGACACAGAAATTTCTTTTAATGCCCATATATAATATTGGTTACATTCTTCCATGTGCTTAATATTCATAACTTTTGAGCCCTGTTTGGAATGAATTCTTGATTTTATTAATATTGTAGGAATGTGTATAAATTCAAAATTTTTAGCCAACTTGAACCACATTTCATAGTCCTGGGTAGTTTTTAAACTCTCATTAAACATACCTACTCTTTTAAAACAGTCTTTAGGTATTAATATAGTACACCCGTTAATAGGGTGGCCTGTAATAAGAGCCCTGCACATTGCTGTTGATTTAATATTTGGTATCCTTCTAATTCCTAAATACTTAGACTGTTCATCAATAAGCTCATAATCACTATATAGTATTACATCATTATCTTCCGTTTTAATGCTTATAAGTTTATTAACTTGAGTTTCTATCTTTTCGGGATAGTAAACATCATCATGGCTTAGCCAGGAAAAATAGTCGCCTGTCATTTGTTGTATGCCAAAGTTCAATGCCGATGCTACTCCTCCATTAGCTTTATAAAAATAAAGAATTCTATCTTTATATGATTCGCATATCTCTTCCGTTTTCCCAGCATCATCTGAACCATCATTTACGACAATTACTTCTATATCCTTATAGCTCTGTGCTAAAGCACTATCAATAGCTTCGCGAATATAATCAGAACCATTGTATACTGGAATTATTATTGAAACTTTGGGACTGACTTCCATACTTCTCACCATTTACTTAACAATATTTTTGCTACTGTGCTGCTAACATTTTTAGCTAAATATTCAGCCGGAGGCTCCCAACTGCAAGTTTGACCAACTACTGCCTTTACAGAAAGCAATATCGAATCAGAGTCACAGCCAGAAATAATATTGCTCCCTACTTCAAGTGTTTCTGGCCTTTCAGTTACATCACGTAAAGTTACATTTGGTATCTTGAAAATGCAGCATTCTTCTTGCACTGTACCACTATCACTTAATACGCAAAGCGCATTTTTTTCTAAATAAACAAAATCGAATAATCCAACTGGTTCAATTGTTCTGATCATATTTTGATTTAGGATTATTCCATTCTTTTCTAGTTGAGAACGAGTTCTTGGATGCAAGCTGCAAATTATGGGAACTTTATATTCGTCATATAAACACTGAAATGCTTCAATAAACTTCAGCAGCCGTTCCTGATTATCAACATTTTCAGCTCTATGCAGCGTTGCTAAAAAATATTTATCTTTACTGATATTAAGCTTTTCTAATATTTTACTCATATTTATTCTAGGCTGATAATGAGCTAATACTTCGTTGATAGGATTACCAATAACATAGACATGCTTACTCTCTATGCCTTCATGCAATAAATTATCACGGCTGCGTTCACTATAAGGCATAAGAATATCACTACTGTGATCGATTACTCTCCTATTGACTTCTTCCGGGACATTATCATCATAACATCTATTTCCTGCTTCCATATGAAAAACTTCTATTCCCATACGTTTTGCAACAAAACTAGCTAATGCACTATTAGTATCACCCAAGATAAGTATTCTATCGGGCTTTTCCAGATTTAATACTCTCTCGCATTCAAGCAATATTTTACCAATCTGTTCCATTAGACTTTCAGATTTAGAATCCAAAATATAGTCAGGCTTTCTTAAATCTAATTCTTCAAAAAACACTTCATTTAAAGTACGCTCGTAGTTCTGGCCTGTGTGAACAACTACATGGTCACACAATTTGTCTAATAGTGGAATTATACGGCTAAGTCTTATTATTTCCGGCCGTGTTCCTAGTATTGTCATTACCTTCATCTTAATATTTCCCCTTCTACCAAAAGTTCTTGCCCAATCATTAAATTATTTTTCGCCAAAAGTTCTCTGGTTTCTTCTAATGAAATTACATTATCACTTGAGCTATATTCTTTAGATAACAGATTTAAAGATTTTTCATTTAGACATAACTCAGGCAGCATAGATTTTATAACGTAATAACCATTATTCTCATATGTTCGAAGCGCCTCTTCTTCTGAAACCAAAATCTCATGAACCTTTTCTCCTGGTCTAATACCAGTTGTTTTTATTTCTATATTTCGTCCTTCAATAAGAGCCTTAGCAACATTCACAATACGAGCTGAAGAAACTCTAGGCACATAAACTTCCCCTGGCAATGCAGATTTAACGGCTGCAACAATTGTATCCACTGCTTTTTCTAAAGTTAATAAAAACCGAGTCATATCATCAGTTGTAATAGTAATCGGTCCACCATTTTTAATCTGTTCATAGAAAAGCGGTATTACAGACCCCCTTGAAGCTAATACGTTACCATAGCGTACACATACAAATCTAGTACCATTCAAAACCACATTCGCAGAAATAAATATTCTTTCTTGAATTGCTTTTGTCATTCCCATAACGTTAATCGGCTTACATGCCTTATCAGTCGATACACCAACAACCGTCTGGACTTTCAAGTTGTTTTCCCTAATAGCTCTGACAATATTTTCTGCACCTACAATATTCGTTTGTACAGCCTCATAGGGAAAATATTCGCACGATGGAACTTGTTTAAGGGCCGCAGCATTAATCACAATGTCCGCATTCTGGAGTACAGAACATACAGAATGATAATCTCGCATATCTCCAATTCTAAATTCTAGCATACGTTTAAAGTTACTATATATTAAGTCATCAGTAGCATTCTTTTTTTGCTCGTATTGCATTCTCATTGAATGCTGCTTGGCTTCGTCTCTTGAAAAAACAATTATCTTTTTTGGCTTACCATGTTTTTCAGATAATAATCTGCTGACAAGTACTTTGCCTAAGGAGCCTGTCCCTCCAGTTATTACAATTACTTTATTGTCAAATATCAACTGTTTGGTACCTCCTTAAATTTTTTAAAGCATATTGATGAATTATAATTCTCGTGCATCTTTTCAATCATATCCGGCCATGATGGAGGCAAATACCCTGCCGCATTCCGGAATAAATTTGAATTCAAAGATTTATCAGAATAAAAGTCTTCAAATTTCTCAAATTCAATTTTTTTATCATATTTTTCTGAAACTAATTTTAATAAGTCATACTTTGAAATAGGTTCTGCTGATACATGATATAAACCACTTAAATCTTCATTAGGAATCACATAATCAGCGATAATCCTCGCCAGCTCAACTGTTGGAAATCCTGAGAAGATTGCATTAGTATACCCTCTTGTTTTTCCTTCCTGTCTCATAAACCACTCTATCAAACTCAGATTCCCTCTAATTTCATGCCCAATCACCGATGTCCGCAATGTAATACAATGATTATAATTATTTACCTCACCTAATAATTTAGTTCTGCCATATAAATCATCTGCATCTGGCAAATCGCTTTCCATATAGTTTCCTTTTTTTCCACTAAACACGCAATCAGTACTTATATGTATCATCCTAGCACCAACTGTGTTACAAATCATGGCAACTCGGTGGGGGAATAAAGCATTTATAGTGATGCAATTAATAGGGTCTTTTGCCTCAGGTAACTGCTTTATTATACCAATACAATTAATAACAATGTCCGGCTTTACTTCAGTAATCGTGCGTATGACCAAATCAAAATTATTGATATCTACTTTATCTCGTATGTTTTCCATAAGTTCATGAGAAAAATATTTTTCCATATTAGTAGCATCACGAACCGTGCCATACACTTCTAAATCCGGTTTTTTAGAAAGTTCATCAAATATAGTATGTCCTAACATTCCAGTGGCACCTAATATTAATACCTTTTTAGCACTCGACATTGTTTTCCCCCTTATCATTTACTACTTTATTATACATTTCAATAGCTTTTAATTTCAATAATGACTTATCAAGTCTTGTCTTTGTCAGTTCATAGTTTTTTTGTGCCGCACTATTAACTAATTCATCATCTGTTAATGCCTTGCGAATAGCCTGTTCAATTATTTCCGGGTCTTCAGGAGGCACTAAAATACCAGTTTCTCCATCCACAATCCATTCATCAGCCCCTGAAGTATTCGATTGAATAGGAAATGACCCCATTGCAATTGCCTCTAATAAAGAAGTGCTAATTCCATCACTAATACTAATGCCGATTGAAATACGTGCTTGTCCATGTAGTTTAAGAATCTCAGTATGCGGAGTATATTTAGGAATAATCTTTGTTGGTATGCCAGTTGATTTTGTAAAAAGTTCAGCAGCAATTTCAACATCATTATTAGCTGAGTATATGATAATCTCATACCCGCTTAATAAGTCAGCACATCTTTCGAGTCCACGCAATCCATTTAAAGCCCTACCAGCCCAATTCTGATAACCCTTTAGCATAATAATACGTCTGTCTGAAATGGCACCCGGTTGACGGAGTTGAGATATTAATTCCAAATCAAAGCCTCCAGTATTAGGGTATACTGGTAGTATCTCTCCTTCAAAACCAAATCTCTTTGCTAATTCAACATCACGCTGACATTCACAAGAATAAACATTACAATAATTCATTACTTCAGTAATTTTCTCTTGGTGTTCAGGAAAACGCCCAAAAAAGTAAATATCACTCCCCCAATTTGTTACTATCCATGGCGGAAAACAATCCAATAACTTTTTTTTAGCTTCTAAGGTTAAATATCCTGCTGCCTGAATTTCCATAGAGTGTATAATATCAGGATTTATTTTCTTTATTAATTTTGTTAATTTAACAGCTTGGTATTTAGGCGAAAACCATTTTATTATATGGTTTCCTATAAAAACAGCTGTTTTTAAGAATACAGGTATACCTTTTATTCTAACAGAAGAATGCCTATCTTTATAGTACTTGTAAAATACTGTATGTACTGTTACATTTTTAAGATTTGGATGTATGTAACTGTTATCTGTAGAAGGGAAGAGATGAATATCCCACCCTTGGTCTGATATCATTTCTACCCATCTAGCAGTATGAATACTTTCAGCCATAGCTACTAATAAAATACGCATTTCTGTATTTCCTTTTCCGGCGCAACAAATTAATTTTCACTATATTTATTACTATCTCAGTTGCGGAATTATCTTATAGAGCCTAAAAACTTGATAAATTCTAATCGTACTTTATCAACATCAAAATCTTCTTTAGCTTTTCTAACAGCTTGTTCGCCTAGCTTTTGCTGCAAGTTTTTATCAGAAATAACTTTTACCAAGGTTTCTGATAAAACATTAGGATCATTTTCACTTACTACAATACCGCACTGGTTTTCCTGAAAGTACCAGTTTAGAAATGAGTCTTCTGGAACATGTGCAAGGATTGGTTTACCAACAGAGAGGTAGTCGCCCATCTTGCCAGGTGCAGATGTTTTAATTACTTCGGGAATAACTGCGTCAAATGCCAGCGGAAGAAATAACAAATCTGCTTTTCTTAAAACTTTTGGTATCTCTGCTTGATTAATATGCTCATGGTATATAACCATATCACCTATTATGCCTTCCTGCTGCAACAGTTCTTTTGATTGAGAGGTATAAACATGAAGCTTTATTTTCATAGGCTGTAATATATTTATAGCCTTTATTAGATTCTTGAATGCACCAAAATTCACATGATAAACCGCTCCAGTATAAACAATATTTATTTCTTTCTTAGAGAAAACGTCAGTAGCTTTATCTAGCTCTCCAATATCAGGAATCAGACAAGGATTCCGAATAATCGTACTGTCTATTCCATACCTACGAAGGTATTCTTTTTGTAAATACTCATTTGGTACAATAACCCCTTTTGAATTTCTAATAATTTTAGGCTCCAGCCATTTTGCAGTCTTACGTTTTAATCCTTGCCATTGATAAATATAATCATCAAAAATGTAAACAACATAGGGTATTCCAATCCATTTACTTATAAGATAGGCAGATGATAAATCATAAATATCCCCTGTGCACGCAATTAGCAGTGTACATTTTTCTCTCTGCAATATTTTAGCGACCTGTATAGCTCTAAAAAAAATTTCTATATATGATTTAAAAAATTTTACTAATAAGTTCCTTCTTTTTGACTGAATAAGAGACTCTATACAATGGTAATTAGTAGGCAACTCTTCTGAAGCGTTATAACTTTTTTTATCTTTATGTGAAATTAAACAATATTTACAGTTAGGCAAGTCTATTAATAATCGGTAGATTACTATTGCTTGACCAGATGGAGCTGGCGGCAATACATGAGATAGAATTGCAAATTTTTTTATAGTATCTATAGTCATTGGCTCTTTCCCTTCAACATTAGCTAGCTTAAATAAATAATGAATATTTTATATAATATAAGTTATTTAACAATGTATCTATTCTATTAAAGTATTCTTAATTTTTAAATTTGAGCTTTAGTATCAGTCGCCAAATAAACCGGGCTGAATTATACATAAAATGTGGACTTGTTTTTTTTATGAATATTTTAATATCTTTAATACTTAAGTTATTCTTTCCTATTAGATGTTTTAAAATTTTGTTTTTCCATATGAACCTTAATTCAAAAATAAAATCATTTAATATCCCATTTTTATATTTATAAGATTCTTTATTCATACTTTTCTCTTTCATAATTTCAAGAAAAGCACTTTTTAATAGGTTTTGCCATTTACTTATCGAATTATTTATTGTTAGAGCTTTTTCGATTATTAACTTTCTCGGGCTAAATGAATAATTTTCAAGCTCTCTGATAGCAGAAATAAAATCTTCTGTAAAAATTCCAACTTGTGCACGTTCTTCTTCGGTAAAATCTCTAAATATACCAACCTTATGCATTATTAGCGGAATATCACATAAACATGCTTCAATTGCTGCCAGACACTGCGTTTCCACTAGAGAACCAATAATAAAAAAGTCTGCACAATTTAATAATTGAGCTAATAACTGCTGCGGTATTCTATTAAAAACTATAGCATTTTCAGCATAATATGACTCTTTCCCTTTCGTAACGACAATCCAAGTTATTTCCTTATAGTATTCAATACATCTTTTAACCTCAGCCCATCCTTTTACTTGTGATAAATCGCCAACAAATATACCTATCTTATTTGTGCCAAAATTAAATTGTTGCCGCATTTCAGTTTTATCCATTGGTCTAAATAACTCAGAATCTACACCTATTGGTATTATATCAAAATCATACTCCGGATACGATATAGCAGTTTGTACTGAGTTTGATACCTTCTTACGTGCTTTAACTAAATTCTTTTCTTGCTGTAATGAGCTTCTTTCCATACTGCGCAAGTCATCCTGTAAAAATGCAATAGTATAAATTGATTCATCTATAGTATCAATAAATGTTGCATTTTGAATAATAATCTCAACCCCTGGGTAATTACGCCTGATGAATTTCTTTGCATTTTTTGAGTAATTACCCTTTTTACCTAAAGTGTTTATATCTATTCCTACTGTAGCCGGTAGTAATTCGCAAAGAAAATTCCATAGTACCTTTTCTCCCATTGAGCCAGTTACATAATCATTGCATATAGCAACTCTGATATCGTTTACTAAATTTTTATTCTTTTCTTTACTTTCAGACTCACCACATTGAAAGTGATAAACAATACTATCAAAAGCAGTTTGGTGACTTATCCCTCTATTTTGCAATTTCCGCATTAATACATTATCCCCTGAGATACATTCTTCACCTTTCAACGCTATTTTAGGCTTATAAATATCACTTTCGGGAGTAATATTACCTTCGGGATAGCCTCCTACAGATTCAAAATGTTCTTTTTTTACTAGTAGGGGCATGAACAACCCACCATCTTTAACTGTTGTATCCTTAATATCATCTGCATACATTTGGAATTTAGACTCCATATAAGAATTACAGGTAATACCAAAATCCATTTCTATTCCATAAGTTCCGCTTCTTAATCTACCCGACTCTACTAATCTAGAGGCAATACAATTAGAGCCATTATAATTTTTAAATAAATTATCTAGCCAATATGGTGTAAAAGCCATGTCTGAATTAATAAATACCAAGAAATCTCCGTGTGCCTTTTGAGCTCCAAAATTATAGGCTCTATATACATTATTAATATACCATTCTTCCTTATGCTCAGGCTTATTATTAAATACATAATAATTTATATAATTACTGCGTAAATATTCTATTACATCGTCATTTGCATCATTTGCTACAAAGAAAAACTCTTTATCAGTCATATCAGTATATTTAATTACTTGCTCATAAACAAATCTTAACCACTCAACACTTTTATAAATCAAGCATATAATTGAAATTTTTGGTTTTAATACCTCTCCTCTATATTTTTCTACATAAGAGAGTGATTCTGCAAAGCTCAAAGGATTAGGCTTATCGTCATCTATCCATAATCCTTCAGGGAATAATTCCTTCGGCACCTTTTCCAATACAAGCTTTTCTTCACTAATCAACCTATCCAGCATATCATACCCACGCTGTCCATGTGATTTATAATTTAAGTATTTATATGCTAATTGTTTATGCGAAGAAAATCCATAGTGAATAACTTTAACATCACTAACTTTCTCTATATTTTTTATTGTGACAGGATAAGGGAGTTGATGTAATCCGGAATTCAACTCACCAAAACTTATTTCGGGAGTTACTCTCCATAATCTAGTAAACCATCCCTCATTATATAAACTATCAGTCCTTCTCCATGATAGACTTCGCCACAAATTTATTTCATGAAAACTTAATCCATCGATTTGAAACTTTACACAATATTCACATAGCTCCTGAATTCTTTCAGATGCATTCGCTGTTAATACTTCATCTGCATCCAACCAGAAAATAAAATCAGGTGATTTTTCAAGAGCCTTATTAAGTAGAATTTGTTTATGGCTTTTCTCTTCTGTAAATTCATTCTTATAGCTATGAATTACATAAGGTGTATGTTGCAGCATATATTCGTAACTACCATCTATACTGCCATCATCATACACTACTAACTCATCAAATAATGGTTTAGCATATTTTACAAAGCGTTCTAAATTACTCTTTCTAAGTTCATTATAGATTTGGCAAATACAAATAACTGAATATCTTTTCATATCTATCTCTCTTTCCAATTTAGCTGAGTCTTTCTTTTGCGGCAAATTGTTAGACCTGGAGCAATTGGAATTGTCATCATTTCAAATTCTTCTGTTTGCTTAGATAATTCTTCAATAGCCTCATACGCTGTCCCGCAATATTCAGGCTTCATTTGATTCTCATCTTTTGGATGTGTGTCATGCAATAGAATAATACCATGCGGTATAACAAATGGCATAAAATTACTAAAATCACGTATAACTGATTCTTTTGAATGATCAGCATCAATAAAAAGCATATTAATCTCTATAGGATTTTTTTTAAGTTCTTCTGCGTACTCGTCAGTTCTTAAGTTGAGAAAATAAGTTTTATCAGATTTTTTCATGAACTTACCAGAACTTTCATTAATATCGACACCAATTAATTTATTAGAAAAAGGAATAATGCGATTAAAAAGATGGCATTGATATAATCCAAGTTCAACGTATACGTTAGGCTTGAAAATTTTTGCTAAATTAACAATAAAATCTTCATGCCAATTTAATCCGACCGATTGAGTAGAAATGTCTGTATTTTGTATTATTTTTGAAAATTGGTTCTTTATTTTTTTATAATTCTCTTGTATCATTCCCTCAATAACTCTCCAATCTATTAATTTATACCATTGACCACTCGCAAGGATACATAACAACTCCCGAATAAGTCGATCGAATATATTCTTCCTGATTCAATGAGACAGGCTCAATATTAATCTTTATAGCTTCTGGAATCCAATCAACAATACCACTCCCGTTTGCCCCAAGGTCTATCGTATATGAACCAGGACTTAAAATATTGGGGGTAAAGCTTATTTTAAAAGTTAGTTCTCCTGAAGGAAAGCTTTTTGGTAATCGCGTATCAGCCAGGTGGGAATTAAATAAAGGGAATCCCATTTCAGACATTACTCCAAAACCAATTTCCAAATCATTTACTGTCTCTTTCAAAATTCCTGTTATCAATAAATCAAATGGTTCCTTTAATCTTATTGAAGTAGTCATAATACCTTGAGAATTAATAACTTTTGCTCGAATCCACTTAAACAAACTCTTTTCAATAGAGTTTCTCCGTAATGATTGACTTGTTAAATCTATATCTCCTGTAAAATCAAGGTTTTCAAAAGATAAATATCTTCTAATAATACCATCAATATTTCCCATTTCAGCAATTCTTCCACTTTCTAGTAATATGCTTTTTTTGCATATTTGTGTTAATGCTGCCATATTATGACTAACAAATAAAACTGTTCTCCCTTCCTTGCCAACTTCCCCCATCTTGCCTAGACACTTCTTTTGAAACTGCGCATCACCTACAGCCAAAACCTCATCAACTATCAGTATTTCCGGCTCTAAATGTGCTGCTACTGCAAAAGCCAACCGAACATACATACCTGATGAATACCTTTTTACTGGAGTATCAAGAAATTTTTCTATTTCTGCAAAATCTACAATCTCATCAAACTTCTTTTTTATTTCAGCTCTACTCATTCCAAGAATAGTGCCATTAAGATAAATATTTTCCCTTCCAGTTAGTTCAGGATGGAATCCAGTCCCTACCTCCAGCAAACTGGCTACTCTGCCTTTTAATGAGATTCTACCTGTTGTCGGCTCAGTTATTCTGCTTAGTAATTTTAATAAAGTTGATTTACCAGCTCCATTTCGCCCTATTATTCCAATTCTTTCACCCTGTTTAATTTCAAAATTTATATCTTTTAGAGCCCAAAATTCTTCATATAGTTGATGTTCTTCATTAGTTTTTAAAAATGGCCTTACCACTTTTTTACTCACACTTAAAAAACCATTTGTAATGGTATCTCTTAATGTTACATAACGTTCACGTTTTTTATGACCAATTAAATACTTTTTACCTAAGCCCTCAACCTTAATTACTGTACTCATAGTCACCTCATATTATATCAGCAAAAGAACGCTCCATCTTTCGGAAATACCAAATTCCTAATACAAACATCAATATTGTCAGGCATACTGAAAACCAAAAACCTGGCCAATAGAGATGTATGCTCTTTCCTAAGACTGCCCAACGGAATCCCTCAATTACGCCCACCATTGGATTAATAGAATATAACAATCTCCACTGCTCAGGTATCACATTACTGATAAATCCGACCGGGGATATATATAATCCTAGTTGTAGAATAAAAGGAACTATATATCTAAAATCCCGATACTTTACATTTAAAGCGGAAAACCACAATCCTAATCCCAAAGAAGCAATAACTGCCAGCAAAATGAATACTGGCAAGAAAAAAATCCTCCAAATAGGAATAAAATGATACCAAATCATCAAAAAAACCAGAATAATAAATGAAATTAAAAAATCCACCATATTCACTATAATAGAATTTATCGGAATCACTATTCTGGGGAAGTATACTTTACTTATCATATTTGCATTTGCTATTAACGAATCACCGCTGTCACTCACAGAGTTAGCAAACAATTGCCAGGGAAGCATTGCTGTAAAAACCAGTATTGGATATGGTATCCCTTCTGATGGCATCTTCGCCAGCTTGCCAAAAATAATAGTAAATACTACCATAGTAAATAACGGTCTGATAATACTCCAAGCCACTCCTAGTACTGTCTGCTTATATCTAACTAGGATATCCCTCCAAGCCAAGAAAAAAAATAACTCACGATATTTCCACAAGTCACGCAAATATTGTTTTTCTGCTTTTCCAGCTTCAATTACGATTGTAAAATCACTTTTTTCTTTTCTTGAACTATTAATCATTAAAAACAAACCATCCTTGTAATTAGCATTATCTATCAAAATATTTTATTATCTTGTCTCATACCACCTTAACACAGTTGGAACAGTTTTTAAAATAATCTTTAAATCCAATAGAACACTTCTTTTCATGACATACTCATAATCCAACTCCATCATTCTTTCAAACGGAAGCGCATTTCTACCACTAACCTGCCATAAACCTGAAATACCTGGTAATGCGTTATATCTTACCTTATACCACTCTTTATCAAACTGCTCAAGCTCATAAGAAAGATTCGGGCGCGGACCAACAAGGCTCATATCTCCTTTTATTACATTAATAAACTGAGGAATTTCATCAATACTTAATTTTCTAAGCAGCTTTCCAACTCTAGTTACTCTAAAATCGTTGCATTTTACATCATTGCTCTTTTCTATCATTTTTTTATCTTTAATTTTCTTTTCAATAATATCCTTATATAAAATATCAGCCATATTCACCATGGTTCGGAATTTATAGATTGTAAACAACTCTTGATTTCTCCCAACCCTTGTTTGCTTAAAAATAACCGGTCCCGGAGAATCTATCTTAATCATTAATGCAACAATAATTAGTAAAGGTGATAAGAATATAAGTAGTATAGCTGACAAAGAAATATCAATTATCCTCTTGGCAACTTCATAAAAAGTACTTGTCTCCCTTGTCTGCAAATACATTTCATAATTCAACTCATAACTTTTATTTGAAATTTTATCTTGTATTATTTCCATCAAAATTCCCCTCTTTTTAAGACACTTATTGCATAATTAAGAAATTTCCTCTCCAAATGGAACTGCGCTCAATATTCCCATCATCGCCCAAAGTGTAGGAGACGTAGAGACCACGCTGTTATTGAAGAAAGCTTGTATTAAATAGGCACACCATCCACAGAATACTCCAAGCAATATATACCTATTAATATTTTCAATTCCAAAATTCTTATAGAACCTGAAATATTTCTTAAAAATAGATAATATAATCCAAAAGTATGCCAGCAAACCAATTATCCCAAGATTCAAAATCATGTTAAGGTATTCATTGTGCGCATTTGCCGCAGTACCTCTATACTGAGGAGCAACAGAATCCCTATATTCCTGCTGTGGAAATATTCTTTCAAACATATCAGGACCAATTCCAAACAATAAATGTTTGGGAATCAAAGGAATACTTAATTCCCATATCCTGTATCGTGTAGTCCCTACATAAGTCTTATCGCTGCCTTTATCAGCAAGCAATTTTACATCATTAACCATAGTATTGAATCTTGTAGATATTAAATTTCCATTTGAAAAGTTTACTACACCAATAATTATTATAAATGAAAAGAACAATATTGCCAACTTTTTGAAAGATATTTTACCTTTTCCCAGCACAATAAACAACATAAATCCAATCCCATTTCCTACCCATGAGCTTCTAGTATGGTTTAATATCAATACACAAAAGAATATACAACTAAGTAGGTAAAAGATTATATTTGTTTTCTTTTTTATTGAATAAAAATAACCGGCAACTGCAGGTAAAAATATTAATGTAAAAAAGCTTGCCAAATAATTTCTATGTCCAAATGTTCCACCTTCGTATATTGGAAATTTAATATCCGGAGTGGTAAGCCAAGCTCTTATTCCTGCATCAATAAATAAAACCAAAGCTGTAATCCAGATATACTTTGATACCCTGCCAAATTTACTATTTTGGGGAATCAGATATTTAAAAATAACTGCAATCAGAATATAAAACATCATTAAGTAGAATGTTATTTTACTATGAATATCATATCTTGCTATGGAATCAATAATTATAATTATTGTCCAAATGCATATTGAAGCAAGAATAAACTTTAGACGCGAATAACTGTTAATTAAAAACCTTGCTGCAATAAAAATAATCCCATAGCAAACAAGAGTAATCGCTCCTTCATGGAATAGCCATTGTCCCCAAATTGCCTTAGCAGAATAGGGCGATAAAAGGGTCGATATAATCACCGCTAACAAATAGACAACAACTGGTAAAATCGAATAAATATGTTCTTTTCTGATTTTTATCTTTTCACTTACAATTTTGATAACTCCTAAAATGACTAGAATTGCTGTACAACAATATAAAGCAAAAGCTTTCCAATAAAATCCATCAAATAGCAGATACAGAACCAAGATATATGCCGGTAAAACAATTGCCAACGCTAAAAATATCAGCAGAAGCTTGTCTATTGTTTTAATCTGTTCCATGGGCTTTGAGCTTAGATTTTCTGACAATACGGTTTGCATTTTATACCTCACAATTATTAATCTTATAATATACCGGAATTACTATTAATATTTTCTCTACAAACCTGAGAGCTGTACAGAATTGCACTTAGCATCCCCATAATAGTCCAAAGTGTGGGCGATGTTGGAACTACGCTGTTATTAAATAATGCCTGAATTAGATATGCACACCATCCACAAAATACTCCCAAGAATAAATATGAATTATTGCAATCAATTTTTTCTTTTCTATACAATTTAAAGAATTTTTTTATTATTGATGCTATTAACCATAAATATGAAAGCAATCCAAAAACACCAATATTAATAAGTAAGTTTAGATACTCATCATGCGCATTTGCAATAGAATATTTTTTGTCATTAACATTTTCCTGGTATTTATCTTGAGGGAATGAATGCTCAAACATATCCGGCCCTATTCCAAACCAAAAATGTTTTGGAACCTGCTGCATGGCTAATCTCCAAATCTCAAGCCTGGTTGTTCCAACAAGAGCTTTATTGCTTTCATTATTTGTCAGTACTTTAACATCATTTATCATTGAATCGAATCTCGATAAAATTAATCCGTTATTCAAAAAATTTATAAGAACTACTATTATGAAAAAAGACACCAATAAGGTCCCTATTTTTTTGAGCTTTATACTTTTTCTCATAAATGCAATTAATAAAATCAGCCCTATAGTATTGCCAATCCATGAACTTCTAGTGTGGTTTAAAATGAATACACTAAAAAAAATACAGCTGATGAAATAAAATATTGCAGTTGTTTTTCTGCTTTTCGAACAAATGAATCCTGCAACAGCCGGTAAAAAAACTAATGTATAATAACTTGCCATATAGTTTCTATGTAGAAATGTCCCTCCCCAATTTATTGAAGCAGATGGAATGCTCGGGAAGAAAATTTTTAGCAGAGGAAAAATGTATAGTAAGACCGCTGCCGCAAAGATAATAGTAATTATTTTAGTAAAGGTTAATTCGTCTCTGCATATTAAATATGTAGAAATAAATACAATGCAGTAACAGGTTAGCGTAAAAGCACCTTCTTTAAAGTCTGCCTGTCCCCACAAAGCTTGACTCATGAATGGAGACAAAGCAGTTGCCACCCAGACTATGATTAGAAAAAATATAACAGGTAATACAGGTTTAATTAATTCAATGTCTATTTTATCTTTGAATTTAAATAATTTAAATACACAGAGAAATGCAAGAATTATTGAACAAATATATAAGGAAACTACCTTGCCTTGGCATAAATTCTTGTCCATAATTATAGAATATGGAGAATCAGAATATAAAATATAAGCGGGAATAGTAATTGCCATTATTAGAAACAGCATTATCAATTTATTAACAATAGTTTCAGTATCATTTACTTTTTCAAGCTTTAATGCCAGTAAGAGCCTCTGCATCTATTCCTCCGATTGTACAAACATCTTTAGTTCAATTCACGTTTTATCTTGCGTTTCTGTTGGCATTCACAATCCTATTATAACATTTAATCAATTTTATTAAAAGTGCTGGTTTCTAACTAAAATCGTTATATATTGATTTTATGTAACTTTTTTACAAGTGAACACAAATAAAAAAAGGAACCATTAACTGGTTCCCTTTTTTATTTGTGTTTTACTGTTTTATTATATTCGCATCTCTAATCTCGATTATGTTTGTTCTATCTTGAATAGGTGCCCCATCCTTTATTACCGTCACCTTATTTGATAACTGAGTAGAACTTAATGGTGTTGTTGGAGCATTTTTGTTAAATGTATATTGGATATACAGGGTAATTTCATTTCCATCTGCTTGAGTACCTACACTATATGTATCTGTAATAATTACAGGGGTGTCGGAAACATCGGCATTAGTGCTGTCCTGAATCACCTTAAGATTAGGTACCGTTACTCCATTTGGTGCATTTGGTTCAAATTTAACAGTATAATTTCCAGCACCATCGCATTTGAATTTTACTCTAGTTATAACATTTGAACCTGGTAGATATTTATTTAATCCATTGGCTATTTGCTCTGGAGTCAGCTCTTTATTTGCAGCAGTAACCCTGTCGGTCATCTCTTCTATTTGAGGCAGCGGAACGCTGACAATAATTGTCTTTTCTGCTTCTGCTCTAGCGCCATAAAAGTCATTAACCGTAAATATTACTTTATATGTTCCTATTGGTAAAGCTTCCAACGTTTTTGTCAGTGTAAATTGTCTTGTAGCTATACCATTAAATGTTGCGTCAGCAGGAGCGATATCCCCAGTCTCCAATGTAATATCCTCTGTTGATCCGTCTGGTCTTTGCATCTTCAAGGCATATGTCAGAGTATCACCAGTTCCGCTTGCATCAATATCCAAATCATGCACTTGTGCAGTAATATTAACAGCATCAGTTGGAGCTAATGAAGCCGGCACACTAAATGTATCAATCACTGGTGCTGTCTGTGTATAGTGCGACAACAGTATATCCAGAATCATAGCATACGCGGGAGCAATTCCCTTACCAAGACCTTGGGCCGCTAAAAATTTGTTCATAGTGATATCATCAATTGAGTAAAACTCGCCATAGAGTTTTGGATCCAGACCTAACTCTGCTAAAATCTCATTATAGCTTCCTTCATAGGTTGTACCTGAAAACAGGGTGAAAAGATAATATTTGATAGCTTCAATTATCTCAACTTCATTTGTTGGTCCTGTACTAGTTATGATTTCACAAAACTTATCAAATTTCTGTTCATCATTCCATCCATTATGGTCATAAACATCTTGGTATTCTTGTGGTAGATCTGAAATACTTGAAAGAAGTGATACTATATTAAGTACATAATCTGTTTCTCCAATAAAGAATGTATTAATATCCTTACTCTTTAACTCATCCGCTATATCATCTCTATCAAAGCCTGCACTTTGCTCTAATGCTGGAGAATCTGTAATTATTATTAGCATTTTACCTGCATCAGAGCGCGCCTCATTATTAAGCTTAGTAGCCGCTTCATTAATAGCTTTTGTTGTCTGCTCAATATAGTCATGTGCAGCCAAGCTATCTATCATGTTCGTTAGCTTTGTTTCTACATTTGCTTCATTATAGATATCCTGAAAGCCTGTCCATGAACCTGCTACTGGATTTTGAGAATTCAAGCTAGCGTGACTTCCAAATGTCGCAATTCCGACCCGACAATCAACATTATTATCTTGAAGTTTTTTTATGAAATCAATTGTTTCTGTTTTTGCATAACTAAGTTCTTGATTCATACTCTTTGTCTTATCAATAAGAATAAATATATCTGCTTTACCTATTATAGGTGCAACCTCTACTGCACTTACAGGCAGTGCAAATACTACAAGCAGTGAAAAACAAGTAATTAGCGCAAATATTTTTCTGAATAGTTTTAGATTCCTCATCATAATAACTCCCCCCATTTATTAAAAATCCTTAACAGCTTTTACTAGTATCCTTTGTTTTTAATTGTCTGATAATATATCTTGTATTACTTGGTCTTCTGTTAAATTATTTATATAATCTTTTGCAAATTTATCTGTAAACATGTTAGTCTCTGAAAGCTCTTCATTCTTTATCGAACCTTTTTCAGTATTGAAATTGTCATTTACAGTTACTGTTTGTTCCGCATCATACCAGCCAACACTGGCATTTAATATCTCTGATATTGCTCTTATCGGCACAAGGGTTGTCCCTCTAATTTCAACCGCTGGCTCTCTAATTTCTATTTCCTTTTCGCCCAGTTTAATTTTTTTACTTCCAATAGGAACTAAAATGGTTTTTTCACCTTTTGTAATTACAACAGTATTGTTTTTTTCATCCCATTTAACCTCAGCCTTCAAGCCCTCGGATATAACTCTTAAAGGAACCATTGTCGAACCGTTTTTAATAATAGGATTGATTTTTCCAACTACCCTCCTGTCTTCTACAAATATCAACACTGATTTATTGCCTTGTTTCTTAAATATTTGTGATATTTTCTTAAACAGTGGCTTTTTGTCTTCAGCAATCTTTAAGCCTTCCTGATAAAGTGCAAAACTTACATCGTATTTCTTTACCTTTTCCATTTCTTGTGCGTAACTTTGCAGTTTTGCTAATGCTGCTTTATCAGAGTCTTTTTTCATATCCTTTAATGAATTATTAATATATACAATTGCTTTTCTTTGAGCATAGTAGTTCTTTAAAATCTTATAATAACTCTTCCAAAAGCTTTGTGAACGTTTAACCTTAAAGCTTTCAATCTTTGTCAGAAATTCATTAATTCCCTCAATCTTCTCCTGTATTACCTTATCAAGCACACTTTGCTTAGCTATCATTATTTCAAAGTCTGATACCGCTTGTTTAGCTAACGTCTTATTCTCTATTGTTTTTATTTCATTCATCTTGAGCAATACCTTTTTAAAATACATATTTCTCAGACATTGCAAATTATATACACTATCAACAACACTTACAGCAGTACTATTAGATATTTCCTTTTTAGAAAGCTCATTGATTATTGCCGCTTGTTTAGATACAATATCATTCATTCCTTCAATTTCGGTTAAAAAATTATTGTTTTGCTGGCTGGGAGTTTCATTTTTTAGTACAATTTTTACTGCTTGCTCAGCTGTAATTTTGCCCATTAACTGCTTAACTACATTCTTATCAACTGCTGCAAAACTCGTAAAGCTTGAAAATACGAACATAATAACAACCAAAAACGCCAAAACTCTTTTCTTCATTTTTTTTACCCCCATAAAATCATTGGTGTTTTAAATATTAGGATTACTATTTGTTCAGACATTATTTTAGTAACATGTACTTCAATAACGAAGATGCGGATTGAATAGTATTTTATCTACAAAACATAGAAAATAAAAGGATAGACATTCCCTTAATTATATTCTATCATATTTTGGCTTAAATGTCGATGTATTTAGTAATTTTTTACATAATTAAAAGCCTCCCTGTTTTATATTTCAGGGAGACTTTAAGTAATTAATTAGTTTGTTTGAATCTTATTTATCATTCTTACAAAGCGAGCTGCAGGAGAATAGGATTGGGAAGTTCCGGTCAGGGAAGCAATATTTCCTGGTCCAAAGAACTTTTTAACATCCTCGATTCCTGTTATTGTACTATTGTACATGCTATTAATATCAGTAAGATTATGATTGAGGGTTACACTTCCATCTTCAGCATTAATGTATATATTATTTGCGATTATTACCCCGTTAAATGTAAAATTGGCTGTAGGATCAATAGTAATATCACCTTTTGTATATATTATCCCGGTGTGATTGTTTATATTATTGCTTAATATATCCGAGCCAGCTCCTCCAATAGTAATAGCGGTATTATTTTTTCTAATATAATAGAAATAATTCGAGTCTGTTCGTGTTATATATGAAGAAATATCTATCAGCTTTCCAGTAGCTCCACTGTCTGTATATTCAGTTTCCTTGCTCTCACCGCTATTTGGGTTTGAAGCAGTATCGTCATATACTTTTATATATGAAATATCTCTAATTGCTTTGCTCTTCTTGGAGTCAGGGTTTGCTGCATCACTGCTATAGCTTTGATAGTCTGAGAAGGTATACCTGTTTGGAAAAACCGGGAAATTAGTGGTATCCGGTGTAGCACCATGTCCCCAAAAATATTTATTATTTGCACATACAATCCCCGGGGCATAGTGTGTTTTACTTTCATCCAAGGTAATACCTGCTTTAATTGGCTCATAATCAAATAAAATATCGCCTTGTGACTCTTTCAGCTTAACATAGTGATAAAAATGGCTCTTTAAGTTGCTTGTTTTCGCTTCACTTCCCGGGTCATTTGGATCAGGGTCTAAAAGTACTATCTGAGAAGTACCGGAGATATTCTTGACTGTCCATACCGGAAATCCCATGGTAATTGAATTTCCACTCTGATTAATACCATAAGGAGGAGTAGAGCCCGAGTCCGGTCTGACAGCTGCGTCCACGGCATTAAAGTTATATCCATATACCTTGAAATTATGACCGACAGCTCCACTCTCGCCAGTCTTAAAAGCATAATTATTACCGCTTATACTTCTATAAATATTGCTGACAAAAGCAACACCGCCGATTAAAGCATCGCCATCAATTGATATTGTTCCTGTAGTTGAATTAAGAATCAATGAAGAGCTCTTATTAACCCCCGTTGACGAACCTGCGTTAAGGCCATAATAATTGCCATGTACAGTTACATTTGAGTTAGGACTGTCGACACGGATATCATCAAATGTTGATAGGTAGTTTTCTGTTTGACTTACAATAGTATTATAAGGGGGATCTGTAAACCTAGCAAAGTCTGCACCTGTTGATGGTCCAATAGTAATATTAATATTTCTCTTTGCAGAATCCGTAGCATTTAATGTATCACATACCGCATATTTGCCGATACTCAGATTCAAATAATCTGCTGCTGCTTTAATATATCCTCTTGTAACCGCAGTTCCTGTGATATTAACTTCTCTAGGATTTACTAGTGTTCCTCCTCCATCAATTGTTATTCCCTTGAAATTATTGGGGTCAATAATATTTGCTGTCATATCGGTCGGAAGATTTCCATAAGAATAGATATCTCCATTTAAGGTAACATTCTTTCCTCCAGAAATTTTTAATTCGCCATAGGCTGCAAGCAGCTTGTCAAATTTAGAATTTGTATAGGAAGAGGCACTATATGTATTATTATTTATACTCGAAGCCGCAAAAGGTACAGATGCAACTTCAAAAGTGAATTTTACCTCTTTTTGAATGTTCAATACTGTGTTTGAAGCTTTTAATGTATAATCAACCTTACCATAATTACCAGTACCATAAATTAAACCATTAGCAACATTATAATTAGCATCACTTGTGCAAGAACAAAAATTGGTAAGCCATGTCCCAGTATCGGTTGAATCATTTTTAGTTATAGTTGCTGTATCAAGATAGAAATCATATTTCGTAGCATCATTTGCATTAACTATATTTGGTATAGGCTTTGTTCCAGCCACAGGCTGTAAGTATGTCATTAAACTGCCAGAATCCAGGATTGTATTGTCATTTGTTGTATTTAAAAGATCTCTGATTTGCGTTTTTATATATATATCTTTTATTGCATCTTTAGCATTAGTTTTATTGCTGCCAGTTAAGGTAGAACCCGAATTTCTCAGCATACTACGAACCTTATTTCTGAATCCCGTAATAGTTCTATTTGCCGCTGGCGACAACCCCGCATTAATTTCAGTTGAATAATATGAATATATATTTGCAGTAACTTGTACAAACTCAGCATCAGAAATATTGTTAAAATTAATACCATTATTAGTAGCAATAAAATCATTTACTCTTTTTGTTAGATGCTCAGATATTACCTGCCCTCCTCTAACGGTTTCAAAATAGAGGTTTTCCGAGGCTTGATATATCTTCCCTAACTTAAACATAGTCAAAACCATAAATAAGAAAGCAAACCCTATAGTAATGATTACTGAAATCATTACTATCATCATAATAAAACTTGAACCTTTTTCTGAATTTGCAATTGCATCTTTTTTATATTTAAACTTCATTAGACTCCCTCCAATACAACTACTGAACAGTCGTAACTTTTCGTTGGATTAACGGGTCTCCAGCTGTTGCTCCCTGCTCCCAAATTTTAATTTCATATGTTTGAGATGTAGTAGTACCATACAAATACGATTCATTAATGCCTTTAATGTCATACATTATAATATTATTTGAACCGGTAATATTATCATATTTGGGATGAAGACCCATGCGAGGTACTGCCGGAGGGGTACTCGTAGTCTGGTTTGAGTCGTAGTATATCTTGATACCCGTACCTGATGTATTATTATAAATATTTACATGCGAAGTCCCACTTACATTAGAACAAGCAATTCTGATTAGCTTCAGAACATTATACGCATTTGTTATTGTAAGATCTGGGCTTGATGCATTATCACTAAGTTTACTGCTATCTCCTGTTATTACAAAACATGGGTTAGAAGAGCCGTCTGGCTTAAGAAATTCTTTCTTTATTATTGAAGGATCATTCGGGTCTGATGGATACTGTTCGTTTTTATATATTTCAATTGCCTTATTTGGCGATGCAGCTCCGTCCTTGATAATTATTGAATAATCATCACTTCCGATATCATAGGTACTAAAAGAGGTAGTCGAAAAAGCACCACCGCTTAGCTTTTCTGTACCAACAGACAGATTCGTTCCAGAAATGTTAAGTACAAGATGCTCATTAGCAAAAGAATTTGTGGTCGAAGTAATAGCATCATTTTTAAGCCTGGTACATCTTGCTGTATATGTATTACCATTTAAAGATTCAGTTATTTCAGCGAATGAGTTTATATTGGCATCTGGCAAAGTAAATCCGGCTGCCCCTGCATCCTGCGCTTCTATTATTTCACAGTATTTCTGAGCCAGATATGTAGCATCCTTTAATTTTATATTTTTAGAATTTATGTTAATCAGCTGTATAACCATGTTTGTAATCGGAACAATAAATATTCCCAACAATACGACTACAATTATAAGTTCTACCATTGAGAAGCCATTTTTTCTTTTTAGTCTCATAATTTATTCCCCCTTTCGATTTCGATAAAGGGTTATCTCCAATTATCTATCACTAATCCTTTAGTTTTATTGATTCTGATTTTGCCGCTTTCCTTTGTGATTGATTGAACATTTATATTAACCGGTATGCTGGTATTGTTAACAATAGAAATTTCTGCCGATACATTGTCCTTTGCCTTCATTATTTCAATACCTTTAACATTCACTACTATACTATCTGCATTTTTAGGAATAAATTTCTCCTCTGTAGAGTAGTTTGCTGGTATGATTTTGTCATCAGCTTTATATTTATAAAAATATGCACCATTTTTATAATCAAAAATAAATTCCACCTTTGTAAGGCCGTTCTTCGGGTTATTTATTTCTTTTGATGCATCACCCGATTTCCCCATATCCACCCCTGGAAGATCATAAGTTGACGGGCTCAGCATTACAAAGAAGTCATCACCTTTTCCATTGTTTGTTTGAGCATTATCTTTAATTGCTGAAACCAATGTAGAAATGCTAACTCCAGAAACATTTTCAAAAAGGTCGGTTTTATTCTTTTCTCCATTGGACTTATATTTTTGCATATCTTCATTCGTAAAAGTCGGATTAAGTTTAGCATACCCATCATCAAGCAATCCATTGTACCCAAGGAAGTCCAGCTTTAAACTAAATGTTATTCCACCACTTGCAGAAGAAGCCATATTTAAATCATGTGCTAATACTCTCGGCCTATAATTATTTATAACAGATATGAAATTCTTAATAGCTCCATAACTGCCATTACCAGAAATTTGGAGCTTCATCACTGCATTTGGTTCTGTATCAATCTGAAAATCTTGAGGAGGTTCCAACCCTGCAGTTTGTATTTTAATACCAGGGCTCTTCGAAATAATATCAATAAGATTTAAAACAACATTTTCTTGTAGAAGTTTATGAGGAAATTGTTTTAAAAAATCTGTTTGGCTGTCAATTAAACTTTTTTTCTGTTCATTCATTTTACTTGCATTATTTTGGATGCTTTGAAGTTCACTTAGCTGATTGCTAAGGTCTATTTCTTTGGCCTTTAAGTTCTTTATATCCTTTTGAACAGGGGAATAAACAAATTTATACAGCAAGAATAATCCTGCTAAAATTAGTATTATTATAAACACTTGCTTTGCATTTATTTCTTTTGACATAAACCCATCACTTCCCCTCTACGTATTTAAAAGTCACTGTAAATGTATTCTGTCCGCCTAGCGTAACAGAAGGAATAAATGCGCCTTCAAAACAATCACTTGTATTTATACTGTTTACCAAATCCATTAAAGCATAAATATTTGCCGCTGTCCCCGTCAAGCTTACTGTATTGTCCTCTTGATTATAAGTTACAGATGCATTTCGAATGCTCTTTGGCATTTGGGCTTCTAATTTCTGCAGTAATGTCAGAATAGCTGCACCCTTTAAATCTACAGCTTTGATAATTTCATCTTTTTTGTTTATATCCTGCTGCAAAGAAGATATGAGGTCTTTTTCAACTTTTATAGATTGTAACTGGTTTACTTTTTGTTGTATAGCATCAACTTCAGAAGCTAATAACCACTTCTGTACGAATAACCAAACAAAAACTGATGCAATTACCAAACATGCAACAAAGCCCCAAATGATCATTCTTTGTCGTAATATAACATGCTTTCTTTCATTAAGTACATAACTCGGGACAAGATTAATATCTTTCAAGTCTGACCCTCCCTTTCTTCTTATTCGCGGATTGATGTTCCTATCACATTGGCAAGTGATAGGAATTCATTTGACAACTGATCTTTAGTACCATTTTGAAGACATTTAAGTTGAGAAAGTTTGGAGCATTCCAAATGAGTGTTATTTTTTATGAATTCATCTAAATCTTCAATATTTGATGTTCCTCCTGCAATATATATCCTTGTTATATCTCTACATAAATATCTTCCTTTATAAAAGCTTATTATTTTGTTCAATTCATTAACGAATATATTGAGTTTTTTCAACATATACTCATTAATTAGAGCTGTTTCTTCATCCATTGACGGCAAATTCTCATTAAAATTCAAATACTTTTTAGAATTTACCCTTAATTCTTCTTCCGCTTTTTCAAAAGGCAGGCTGAGATTTTCAGATAATATGTTTATTAATTCATTACAGCCAAAATTAATCTCCCTTGAAAATTGGAATATACCATTCTGTATGAATACAATATATGTATCTTTCGCTCCTATATCTAAACCAACTATAGCATCATTTTCTACAGGAAGCTCATTTCTATTTTTCATTTCAAGTAATAAAAGTTTTGAAAAGGCATTTCCATTTATATCAATCGCTTCAAGAATAAATCCGCATTTGCTGGCAATCTCAACATATGTATCCACCATCTTATGCGGTACAGCAACTATATATATCTTTGTTTTAGGTCCTTCCTCAGTTTGAATATCATTCATTATTTTATAGTCAATTACATAATTTGCTACATCTACAGGTATATATAAAGAAGATTCTTCTCTTATTTTTTTATCAATTTCATGCTCTGACATTTTAGGTATCAAGACATCTCTTGAAATTATGCCCTCGCCAGAAATTACTCCCATTGCTTCTTTTACTTTAATCCCCTTCTTTTTTACTTCACTTTTTATAAGGGATGAAATAATATCAGTATTAACATTAATGTTTCCCCTTGTCGAACTATCAGAAAGAGGTATTATTGAACAGTTCTTTAACATTACTTTGTCTTTAGCTCTCTCGTAGGACATTTCAATAAGTTTTATGGATGAATTTCCTATTTCAAAAATTATTTTAGGATTATTCAACAAATTCAATTCCCCCTTTGTATAAATTATAAGTCTTTATATGAATCTTTCGAAATATTTTCAAATTAATTTGGTATTTTATTTTTTATTAGTGTCGTTGATTGATTAACTACAACTTTTTTATCTCCAGGACCTTCTTCCAACTGTAATGACACAAAATATTTCCTATAGTTATCTTTTGAATCATCATGACTTAGAGCACTTGGATAGTTCCTGAGAATTCTGACTGAAAAATTATTGACTTGTTTATAATTGGCTTTTGCAGTTACTATCGTTTGAACCTTGCTAGTATCTGCTGGTACTGTGCCAGTCGTGCTATCACTAAGTTTAAACTTTACAAGCGAATTACTGCTATCTAATCTATAACAGTAAGCGTCTGCTCCATTATTAACAACTAGCAATCCTGTGTCAACATCGGCAGAGGTTATTGCATTCCCTGGCGGTGTTGAATCAATTGGAACAGCAGCATCATACAATTTTATATTTGCATCATCTGACTTCCTCATATCTTTTACAATCTTTTCAATTGCATCGCTTGCTTCTTGATTTAAAGTAGCCTTAATACTTTCTTCATCTAATAAGAAGTAGTTGGAAAATGTTAACTGAAAGGCAGCATACAAAATAATTCCCAGTATAACTACTGCGATTATAAGCTCGACAACTGTAAAACCTTTTTCATCTTCTTTTCTAAACCTTTTTTTATTAAGCATTCTTATTCACCCTATTACAATAAATATAACTTAGATGACAGCAGAACACTGTCACCTAAGTTATCAGTAAAACTAATTTAAAGCATTGTAAACAGTTCCCGCAAAGCTAGATGGTCTTGGATATAATTGGTATGTTCCAGCAGCAGTACCATCTCCAGCTCCAACGAGCATTGTACTGCCATTAGCTGTACATTGATAATACCAACCCCATGCGCCATTTGCTTTAACTGGAGGTAGACCATTAGGAATATAGGTATTAGCAGTAATAACATCACCAATACCGTTAGCTCCTACCAATGCTTTCCAACTGCCAGTTGTATAAGTTGCGTTATTTGTTACTTTTCCTTCTGCAAATATTCTGTTCATTGCAGTACCAATATTCTGTGCATTTGCAACGTCAACAGTTGCGTTAGATCTTGCAGTTATGTTTCCATAAGCCTGCATACCTATTACTGCAAGAACTGCAATAATCGTGATAACGATGATAAGCTCGATAAGTGTAAAACCTTTGCTGCTTGAAATTCTAGTTTTTTTCATTTTTGTTCCTCCTTTAAATTATTGATTTTCTTTTATTTTCTATCTCGTGTTTCACAACCCCCCCTGTTTTTGAATTATCATTAATTTATATTTTTTTCAATGTATGTTTTCATACATTTGAAACATTGGCTGAATAATAGATATAACTATAAATCCCACTATTAAAGCCATAACACCTAATATTGCCGGTTCTATCAAGGTTGTCATCTGAGTTATGGATGCATCAACTTCCTCATCAAAAAAATCTGCAGTTTTTTCAAGCATTTTATCAATTGCCCCAGTCTCTTCTCCAACACTTATCATATGTGGAACCATAATAGGGAATAATCCAAGATTACCAATATGATCTGCCAAACTGCCCCCTTGCACTACATATCCCCTTACCTTGTTCAACATTTGCTCTGCAGTTTTGTTTCCGACAACTCTTTCACAAACTTCCAAAGATTTAATCAAGGGAATCCCTGATGAAAGCATTGTAGACATGGTTCTGGTAAATCTTGCAGCAATTATTTTCTTAACCACTGGTGAAAATATAGGCAACTTTAAAGCATACTTATCAATGAATCTTGAGCCAAAGTCGCTTTTCTTAAAATAAATAAAACCGATTATCAAGCCAATAAATCCAGCTATTACCAAATACCAGAAACTCTTCATGAAGTTTCCTGTATCAAGGAGAATTTTTGTGGTAGCCGGAAGCTCTGAATCTAATGTTTTAAACATTTCAGCAAATTGTGGAACTACAACCGTGAGCAGTACAATAACCGCAAGAAAACAAACAACACATATAATTATAGGATATGTAAGAGCTGATTTCACTTTTTGTCTAAGTTTGAAATCCTTTTCAAAATGCTCTGCCATTTTTTCCATAGATGCATCAAGTGTACCGCTTATTTCACCTGCTTCAACCATATTTATTAATATTGCCGGGAAAACCGCTTTCTGCTTTCTCATTGCTTCTGATAAGATAGTACCTTTTTGAATTTCTTCATAAACATTATTTAATACTTCTTTAAAGGTAGCATTTTCAGTTTGCTTTCTTAATAAATCAATTCCTTTTAAAACAGTAACACCAGCTCTTAATATTGTAGAAAACTGTCTGCAAAATACAGCAATATCTCTTATTTTTACTCTTCGTCTGAAGTACTTAGAAAAAGAAGATGACATAGCCGCTCCAGCTTTGGCTTCAGATATTTCAACTGGAACCAGCCCCTTTTGTTTAAGTATATTTACCAACTGTATTCGATTTATAGCATTTTCATTGCCTTTTCTGATTTTCCCGCTGCTGTCTCTTGCAGCATAATTGTATACAGGCATTATTTCTCACTTCCTAATTATAATGTTTTATATACTTTTGGAAACATATTCGATATCATCGCAATACAAGAGCGCATTTTCTCTACTAATTATACCTCTTTGACATAAATCAATCAACTGTTGATCTATAGTAATCATACCAGATCTGGTATTGGTTTGCATAAATGATAGTATCTGAAAAGTCTTGTTTTCGCGTATCAAGTTTTTTATTGCCGAATTAGCCATCATTATTTCATATGCAAGAACTCTTCCTTCGCCGCTAATCTTCTGAACAAGTACTTGGGACATAACTCCGAGTAATACTCCTGCAAGTTGAACTCTTATCTGCTGCTGCTGATATGATGGGAATATATCTATGATTCTATCTATTGTTTTTGCTGCTCCTGTAGTATGGAGGGTCGCCAAAACAAGGTGTCCTGTTTCAGCAGCTGTAAGTGCTGTGGATATGGTTTCCAAATCCCTCATTTCTCCTATAAGTATTACGTCCGGGTCTTCTCTTAAAGCTGCCGTAAGTGCATTTGGAAATGATTTTGTGTCTGCTCCTATTTCTCTTTGATTTACAATGCTTTTTTTATGTTTATGTAAATATTCTATCGGATCCTCCAATGTGATTATATGGGCTTGCCTTTCTCTATTAATAAGCTCAATTATGGCGGCCAATGTAGTAGACTTACCACTCCCTGTCGGTCCTGTAACAAGGAAAAGCCCCTTGGTCTTTTTTGCAATATCTTCAACATTATGGGGAAGCTTCAATGAACTAATATCCGGTATTTCAGGGGTAACATACCTAAAAGCCATTGCTATAGAACTTCTTTGCAAAAAACAATTAATTCTGAATCTACCCGAATCAGCTCTAGATATACAAAGGTCAATCTCTTTTCCTTTTTTAAGCTTGCTGACTTGTTCTTCGTCAAGGATTTGTCTGACAATTTCTTCAGTATCTCTAGGATAAAGAACCTCAGTTCCCATTTTCTTAAGATCTCCATCAACCCTAATTGTTGGTGGAACACCAACTGTTAAATGAAGGTCTGAAGCCTTGTTACTAACCATCATTTTAAGTAATTCATCAATAACATATGCCATAGCAAGGAACCCTCCAAATTACTTTATTCGACTGAAAATGCAACTCTTAGCATTTCATCGATTGTTGTCTTTCCATCCATTACAAGCCTTGCACAATTTGATTTCAGTGTAATCATTCCCTCTTCAATTGCTGCCTGTTTGATAGCACTTGCATTTGCGCCAGTATTAATCAATTCTCTTATTTTAGGAGTAATAGTCATTATCTCATATACTCCTAGTCTTCCTCTATATCCTGTATGTGCACAATATGCACATCCTGTTCCTTTTACAAGCTTAATACTGTCAACATTCTGTATATTAACTTCTTTTAATATTTTTTTCTGATAGCTATCCGGTGTATATTCCTCTGAACATTTCGGACAATTTCTTCTTACTAATCTCTGTGCAAGGATTCCAACTACAGAACTACCTATCAGAAAAGGCTCTATTCCCATGTCTGCAAGTCTAGAAATAGAACTTGGCGCATCATTGGTATGTAAAGTACTTAAGACAAGGTGTCCTGTTATAGCGGCACTGATTGCAATATTTGCAGTTTCGCCGTCTCTGATTTCTCCTACAAGAATTATATCAGGGTCTTGTCTTAGTATTGACCGTAATGCACTAGCAAAGGTAAGCCCAGCTTTCGTATTTACTTGAACTTGATTTATTCCTTCAATCTTGGATTCTACAGGATCCTCAACAGTAATAATATTGACATCAGCTTTATTTAAATCTTTGACGGCTGCATAAAGTGTAGTTGACTTACCACTTCCTGTTGGCCCGGTAACCAGAATTATTCCATGTGGATTTTGAAGAATACTGCTGAACTTTTCCATGTCATCCGGGTAAAACCCAAGTTGAGATTTATCTTTAACAAATGACGTTTTGCTGGTTATTCTTATAACTGTTTTTTCTCCATAAATTGTAGGCAAAACAGAAAGACGTAAATCATATACATTGCCATCAACAGTTGTAGTCATACGTCCATCTTGAGGAATCCTTTTTTCAGCAATATCCATATTGCCTGTAATTTTTATTCTTGTAACAATAGCCGGAAGCAATCTGACATCTTGTTTCATCATTTCTTGCAACTGGCCGTCAACTCTACATCTTACCTTAATGTAATTTTCCTGGGGTTCTATATGAATATCACTGGCTCTTGACTTTATGGCCTGCTCAATAATCGAATTAACTAATTTGACTATCGGTGCACTATTTACCATTTCATCAAGGTCTTCATCAGCCTTAATATCTATACCAATTTCTTTAGTAAATTGTTCTGCAACCAATACAGCTTCTTGTTTAGAATAAAACTTTGTTATTGCTTTGTTTATATCATCAACTGAAGCAATATTCGGTATTACATCCATTCCAGTATAAATTTTTACATCATCAATAGCAAAAATATTTAAAGGATCACTCATAGCAAGTACAATCTTATTCTCATTAATCTTCACAGGAATAATCCCATGTCTTTTTGCTATATTTTCTGGAATCTTTTTTACTGCTTCTTCGTCAATATCAATTCTCTCTAGGTTCAGATGGGGAATACCAAGCTGAAATTCTAGCACTTGAATAATATCTTCTTGAGAAATGTACCCTTTTTCTTTAAGAACCTCTCCGAGTTTTTTACCTGATTTCTTTTGTTCTTCAATTGCTTCGCTGAGTTGTTCTTCAGTGACCATTCCTGCCTCAAGAAGAAGCTTGCCGAATGTCTTTTTGATTGGACTCTGCATGTTTACCCCCAATTCTTAAAGCGACCACAGTTTAGAATAAACATCAAAAATTACAATTATAATTATCTCATTCTTTTACATTATTTTCAATATCTCTTTCTTTTATAAATCTATATATTTCGCTATTTTTAACCTTTAATAATTTTCTCAATAGTTGCTAAAGCTTTCTCTTTCTCAAATGGCTTACTAATAAAATCTTCAGCTCCCACCCTTATAGCTTCAACAATCTTTTCTTTCTGATCAGCTGCTGAACACATTATAACCTTAAGCCATGGCTGCTTCTTTTTAATTTCTTCAGTTGCTGTGATTCCATCAATATCAGGCATGGTTATATCCATTGTAATGACTGAAGGTTCTAGCTTTTCTGCCATTTTTATTGCATCACGGCCGTTTTCAGCTTCTCCAACAACTTTATATCCTGCTTCTTCTAAGATTTTTCTTATAATATTTCTCATGAACCTTGCATCATCAACAACCAGGAATGTTGGATCGGTCTTAAGCTTTTGTTCATATTCATTTTTTTTCTGTAAAAGGGCATCTTTATTATCTTCAACTTGATTTTTCTGTCCTGATGATTCTATTTCATTTTCTATATTTTCTTGTCCTTTATCAGTTTGTTTCTTTACTTCTCCTTCTTCTTTAATCTTTTCTTCCAATTCCATTTTAGCTTTATATTCAGCTTCTGCACGTAGTTTTGCTTCATTCTCAATACGCATTTTTTCTTTTAGGCTATTCTCTTGTGAAAACTTCTCTTCCAATTCCTTCTTAGCTTTGAATTCTGCCTCAGCACGTATTCTTGCCTCTTCCTCAATACGCTGTTTTTGTTCTAGTTCTATTTTAATTTTTTCTTCTTCTTCTTTATGAATACGTTCTTCAAATTCTCTGCGTAAACGCTCTTTTTCTTGCTGTCTTATGCGCTCCTCTTCTTCTTTTTGAGCGCGTTCTTCCTCCTGACGCTTCCTCTCTTCCTCTATACGAGCACGTTCAGCCTCTTCTTCTTGGCGTTTCTTTTCCTCTTCCTCTATACGAGCACGTTCAGCCTCTTCTTCTTCTTGGCGTTTCTTTTCCTCTTCCTCTATACGAACACGTTCAGCCTCTTCTTCTTCTTGGCGTTTCTTTTCTTCTTCCTCTATACGAACACGTTCAGCCTCTTCTTCTTCTTCTTGGCGTTTCTTTTCTTCTTCAAATGATTCACTAGCATTATCAATAACAGGTTCTTCAATAATTTCAACCTGTTTAGCTTCTTCAATTTCCTCATACTGCTCAATTTCTTGAGCTGTTTGTTGAATTTCAATTTCATTATTTGCTTCTAGTTCTGCACGAAGACGTTCTTCTTCTTCTAAACGAAGTCTTGCTTCTTCTTGCAGCAAACGTTCTTCTTCATTGGATTTGTCTTCTTCTGCATCTAATAACTTTTCTTCTTCCGAAGGAGACTGCAATATACTATCCTCAAAAGGCTTTTCATCAATAACTGGCTTTTGAACAAAGACTTCAGCTTGTCTGCGTTCTTCTTCCAAACGGAGTCTGTCTTCTTCTTCGCGGCGTAAACGTTCTTCCTCTGCTAAGCGAAGCCTTGCTTCTTCTTCGCGGCGCAAACGTTCTTCTTCTTCGCGGCGCAAACGTTCCTCTTCTTCTATGCGTCTATTTTCTTCAGCTTGTGTTTCTTTTGAATAATTCGGATATTCTTCCTTCTGGGAAGTTATTATAGTATCGGAAGGCTTAATAAGATCATGTTTAGCCTCTCCTTTAGTTTCAATAAAGTCAGACTTATTCCATTCTGTAGTTTTATCTCTACGGATAAGCTCTTTAATTTCTTTTTCTTGTGTAGCGCCTTTTTTGTCTTTCTTAGAATCTTTTTGAAGCTGCTTTTTATTCTCCTTAAACCCTTTATCTTGCTGGCGCTCAAAGTCTTTTAACTTCTTGCCTGGCGTTTTTGACTTATTTTTTAAATAATATGCTAAACCTCCTACAACAAGGACAACATCAACTATAATAACAACCCATAAAATTTCATTCATAGTTACACCTTCTCCATTTTTTAGTAATGTAATTCACAAGCTTGATTTTGAAACAAAAGAAAATAATTCGATTTGTCGTTTTTTGACTATATTTAGCCTAATTTTAATTCCCATCTTCATAATAAATTTTATCATAAGAACAAAAAAAATGCAAATATACTATGATTAGACATAAAGTTTATTTAACAATAATTGTTGTGTTTTTTAATTGAATCAGAATTGCTCGTTTTGCATAAAAAAAAGTCAAATGAAAACTCACTGACTTCTTTTAGTTTGGTGCGAGAGATGGGACTTGAACCCATACGCCATGCGACACACGCCCCTCAAACGTGCCTGTCTGCCAATTCCAGCACTCTCGCGTTTGTTATTTCCTTATTTATTTCGCTTATGTATATTAACATATAATTTTTAAGTATTCAATATATAATCCTAAATATTTTAGGAAAAATATTATAGAAAACAAAAGAAGCCTAAGGCTTCTTTTGTTTTCTATATTCTAAGCAGGTTTAATCTTTGAAGATCTAGCCTTACCAACCTCGCTGCTGTCTGCTGCATCCTTCCACCATACCCATACAGGGGTTGATACAAATATTGAAGAATACGCTCCGCTAACAAGACCGATAATTAATGGAAGTGTGAATTCCTTAATAGATTGGACTCCATATATATATCCAAAAGTATATAAGCTTACTACGCATATCATAACTGTAATTACTGTATATATGGTTCTGTTTAATGTCTGCATAATGCTTCTATTAGCCAGTTCTGTTCTAGAAACCTTTCTCATTATATTCTGATTTTCTCTAATTCTATCGTATACAATAATTGTGTCATGAATAGAGTACCCCAAGATTGTTAATACAGCTGCAACAAATGATGAGTTTACTGGTATTTGAAGCAGTGAATAAACAGTAAACATTATGAATGCATCATGCACTATTGATAATACTGCCGTAACACTTGCTGCAAAACCTGACATTATTCTAAATCTTATTGCCAAGTATATCAGTATTACGAAAGATGCTACAACCATAGCCATAATACCCTTGAACCATATCTCTTGCCCCATAAGAGGTTGAACTGCCCTTATTGATAAAAGAGCACTATCCTTAAGATTAAATTCTTTCTTTATCTCGCTGAATATTTTTGCACTTTGAGCTTGATCTAAATGCTCAGTTTTTATTGAAACCCTATCCTGTTTTGAGCCAAGCTTTTGTACAACCGCTTCTTTACCAATAGTCTTCTTTACAATTGTGGCAATCCTATTGTTATCAAAAGATTTTCCCATGTTTATTTCTATAATATTGCCGCCTTTGAAGTCAATATCCATTACAAGGCCTCTTGTAAAGAAAGAAATAAAACCAAGGATTGTAATAAATATTGAAAATGCAATACAGTACTTCCCGAATTTTACGAAATTAAACATTGACTACACCTCCTTTATATCCATACAGCCATGTATGTTTAAATCCAAGCCCCATCATTTGGATAAGGAGATATCTTGTAAGTGTCAATGCTGAGAAGAAACTTAGTACAACACCAAGGAAAAGCATTACTGCAAATCCTTGTATTGGACCTGTCCCAAAAATAAATAGTATAATTGATACTATGGTTGTGGTTACATTCGAATCCAATATCGGCCTAAATGCTCTCTTGAATCCAGCATCAACAGCACCTCTAAGTGTTTTGCCTGCTTTCAATTCTTCTTTTAATCTTTCGAATATTAGAATATTAGCATCAACAGCCATACCTACCGAAAGAATTATACCTGCAATACCAGGAAGCGTTAATGTGATTTTTAGAGCTGACGCTATTAGTATTATTACTGAAACATATGCTATAAGAGCAATATCTGCTACGATTCCAGGCAATCTATACCATATAAGCATAAATATGCATACAAGCGCAAATGCTATCCCTCCAGCTGTTAAGCTTATTACTAAAGCCTGCTGACCTAATGTAGGGCCAATTGCCTCAACCTGAATCGGGCTTAAGCTGAATGGCAGTGCACCAGACCTGATAAGAGCTGCATCTTCTTTAGTTGATTCAGCAGTATAATCAGCACCTTCGATAATTGCACTTCCTCCATCGATTCTTTCGCTTACTCTAGGTGAAGAAAGCAATTTGTTATCAAGATATATACTTATATAGTTTTTATTTTGAGCTGAGAGCTTCGAAATTCTTTCAGTCGCATCAGCAAATTTTACTGCTGCAGCCTGACTAAACTTCAATTGAACAACCCATCCTACATTTTTTAATGAATTTTTGCTGCCAGCATAATCACTGGTCGCATCAACTATATCGTTTCCTTCTATTATTACATTGCCATCAGCATCCTTAAACTGAAGCTTTGCTGTTTTTCCAATATCCGCTACTGCCTTTTCAGCATTGGTCTCACCTGGGATTTCAACAATTAATCTATTATTTGCATTATCTATAGTAACATTTGCATCAAATAATCCCTTATTATCTAAACGCTTTCTTATAACTTGTTTTGCAGATGCCATTTCGCCAGCCGTTACTGTTTTATTTGTTTTTGGCTGGTAAACAATATATACTCCTCCCTGCAAATCCAATCCTTGTCTTATGTATTTACTGCCAATTGTGAATGATTGATTTGTCTTTGAATTAGTAAATAGTACTGCACCACTGTAAGCTAACCATCCAAGTAATCCAATTATTAGTGTTAGGGCAAGCATTTTCGCTAAACTCATGCCTTTCATCGGTTATACTCCTCCTTTTTGTTTATGACACATAGGGTATTATATATCTGGCTGATTAATGCGTCAATATTTTTCCAGTAATATAATACTTATTTTAAATTTTACAAACCTTTACCTTAACGATGCGCTTTTCTTCCACTTCTTCAACTTTCATAACCAGGTTCTGGAACTCAACAACAGGCTTTTCATCTTCCTCGGGTATTCTATCAATCTGTGAAACAATAAATCCGCTAAGGGTTTCATAGCCATCTCTCGGCAAATTCACTTCAAAGTAATCATTAAAAGTTTCTATACCAATTATTCCGTTTACCATAAAGGTGTTTTCATCAATCTTCTCAATTTCATTTTCTTCTACATCATATTCATCAAATATATTGCCAACAATCTCTTCAAGTAAATCTTCTATTGTAACAAGCCCTGCCGTTCCACCATATTCATCTATAACTATTGCTATATGACTCTTATTTTTTTGGAGTTCTTTAAATAATTCATCTGTTTTTTTAGATTTAGGAACTAGCAACGGTTTTCTAATATAGTCTTTAATATTAAAATCCTTCTGATTATTTTCATCAACAAGTTTTAGTAAATCTTTTGCATAAAGTATGCCGACAATATTATCTATATCATCCTCATAAATTGGTATCCTTGAGAATTGTTCTCCGCCAGCGATTTCAATAACCTCATGCAGGGACGCAGTAATAGGAAGCCCTACAATATCCGTCCTATGAGTCATTATTGCTGAAACTTGCGTATCATCAAACTCAAAAATATTATCTATCATTTCTTTTTCTGCTTCTCTGATAATCCCTTTTTCTTCTCCAACATCAACCATCAAACGTATTTCTTCTTCAGTAATTCTTTCTTCAGTTCCTTCAGTGCTTCCACCCAAAAGCTTTACAAAAAAATTAGTAGAAGCTGTAAGAAATCTTACAAAGGGAGAAGTAATAGTCCCTATAAACTCTAAAGGAATAACCACCCACATTGAAACCTTTTGTGCATTGTCCATCGCCAATCTTTTGGGGACAAGTTCCCCGACCACAAGAGTAATGTATGAAAGAACTAGGACAACAACAAATAAGGAGATTCCATTAATAATATTATCCGATATTGGTAGTTTTATACTTTTTATTAATGCAGATAATCCTTCTGAAAAACTTTGTGCGGCAGCAGCACTTGCCAGGAACCCGGATAGGGTTATACCGACCTGTATTGTTGCAAGAAATTTGCTTGGCTCACTAATCATCTTTTGTATCTTTTGTGCCCGTTTGCTCCCTTCTGAAGCCATTTTTGAAACTCTATTTTCATTAATTGATATTAGGGCAATTTCAGAAGCTGCAAAAAATGCATTTAATAGAATTAGCAATAAAATTAGTAATATTTGCATTCCAACGCCAGAAATCATCATCCGTTTTCTCCTTAACTTAATATCTATATACAGTTTTTCTTTATATTATAAGAAATCAAATATTTCATTCCTTATAATATAATAAATTATTAGTAACAATTTTGAAAGTATAAATTTTCTACTATATGCCAAATAATAAAGCGGGCTTTTAGTCATAAGACTAAAAGCCCGCTTTATTATTTATTTCAATTTATCTTAATTTAAATTTAGAAATTAAATTGCTAAGCTTCTGTGCTTCTTTGGTCAATGAATCTGTTGAGGACGCAATATCTCCTGTCCCTCCAGCAATATGTGCAGCTGATTCACTTATGGTTTTTACAGCTCTTACAACTTCTGAGCTTGAAGCTGTTTGCTCTTCTATTGTTGTAGACATGCTAATTGCATGCTCATTTACATTCTTTGCTGCTCCGGCAACATCTTTAATCTGATGGCTCTGCTCAACTGTCAATTCTTTTGCTGAAACAGCCTGAGTAGCAGCTTTATCAACCGCTTCTCTAATTGTTTCTAATGCATTTTTTGTTTCATATGCAAGCGAAACTCCCTGTTCAACCTGTTGCGCACCTTCTTTTGCCGTTTCAACTGCTGCCCCAACCTCATCCTGTATGCACCTAATAAGCTTTGTAATTTCTTTGGTAGCTTCCCCGCTCTTTTCCGCAAGATTTCTTACTGCTGCAGCAACCACAGCAAAACCTTTCCCATGTTCCCCTGCTCTTGCAGCTTCTATAGCAGCATTTAAAGCCAATAGATTTGTTTGTTCAGCAATATCATCAATTACATCTACAATTTCCCCAATATCTACTGCTGATTTACCCAAGCCTTTTATTGCTGAAACAAGATTGCCTACCGCTTCATTTATTTCATCCATTCCTTTTTGGGTCTTGCCAACAGCATCTCTACCTATTTCAGTTGCCTTTATGCTGTTTTGCGATTGCGTACTAACTTCTTCAGCAATATTTGCAACTTCATTCATCATTGATTCCATTTGCTGGATTAAAGCATTAACATGATTGATATTTCCCGAAATTTCTTGAACACTCTTTGCTATATGATTAATTGATGAATCAAGCTCTTCCATTGAAGCTAAGGTTTGCTCAGAAGCTGCAGATTGGTTTTCACTACTGGATGCAATTTCTTCAGTAGTCGCACTTGTTTCTTCTGCTGTAGAAGCTAGTACATTTGAAGTATCCTTGATCAGTATCATGAGTTCCGAGAGTGATTTCTGCATTTTATCAATTGCCCTTGCAATATCACCTACTTCATCCTTAAAACCTAAAAACTTATCAGGTATTTTTATAGTAAAATCACCTTCAGAAATTTTCTCAATCAGATTTACAACACTCTTAAATTTTGAAGTAATAGTACCTGCCAAAAAGTAGATAACAATAACACAAATAAATATAATTGAAATCTCAATAAATGCTGCAATAATCTTATATTTTCCTACATTTCCTTTTAAAGCAGATAAATTTGATGTTATGACTAGCCTCCAATTTGTGCCATTTATCGGAGAATAGCTTGTTATATATTCTGAACCTTTTTCTTTAAAGGTAAAACTGCCTGCTTGAGTTTTTAGGATTTCTTGTTTAATTTGAGAGTTACCGTTTTCCTGTTGCTGGCTATTTTGCAGATTTTCTGTATAATTTCTTTCTTTATCTGCAATTATATTTCCTTTTATATCATAAATGTACATTTCTCCACTGCCGGAAATACTCATCTTTTTTATCATATCTGAAAGAATACTTATATTTTTTGCCGCAAATAATGCTCCTTTATCGCCATTACTATATTGTACAGGCACACCATAAACTATTTTAGTGCTTCCCCCTTTAGTAATAGGTTCAGATATTGCTTTATTCCCATTTAAAATCTTTTTATAAAAACTTGTTCCATTTATTCCTTCAAAAACGCTGTCATTTTCATTAGTCCAGGTAAGAACTCCCTTCGAATCAACAAATGCAATAGAAATGAATTTCTGATTTTTTAATTTATCGTTAATATATTTAATCTTTTTTTCAGCGCTGTTACTTGTCGATGTTATGTATTCATTCTGAGATAATATTTCGAGCATATTTAATTCATTGTTAAATCCATTTTCAAATAACTGACTATTTAATAATAGATACCTTTCGATAGATGTTTTTACAGTTAAGTTGTTTGCTCTTGTAGATACATCTAAAGCAACAAAAGCAACAACGATAACCGCGAATATAATGATAATACTAAAAATCAGTGTAACCTTTTGTTTTAAACTTTTCATTTTACTCCATCCTCCCTTGTTTTTATAAATCATCGCCCGCGATTTTTGTCGTATAAAAATGTGATTTGCATTTTAAATTAAATATTAATGTTATTACTGATGCATTTTTATGCTCTTCAATATTCCGGGTATATCAAGAATAAGGGCGAATGTTCCATCTCCAAGAATTGTTGCACCTGAAATACCTTTAATATCCCCCAGTATTTTTCCTTTTCCGATATATTCGCCTAGCGGTTTTATAACCACCTGCTGTTCTCCAATTAATCTTTCAACTAAAATACATAAACGTTTCTCTGAAAAAGCAACAATAACAGCAAAATACTTTTCAGGATCAATTTCTGTATTAATGTCATAAAATTTATCTAATCTAATTACGGGAACAACTATATCGCGCCAGGAATAGACCTCTTTCTCATTAACTTTGCGAAAATCTTCTTCAACTTCCTTTTTAGTCAGTCTTACAGTTTCGATAACCGATGTAAGAGGAAGTGCGAATTTATTTTTACCTTGGCCAATTAATAGGGCATCCACTATTGCTAATGTCAAAGGAAGCTTTAATATGACTTTTGTGCCCTTGTTCTCTTCGGAAGTTATCTCTATTATTCCATTTAGCTTTTCAATATTTGTTTTAACTACATCCATTCCTACTCCTCTTCCAGATAATTCACTTACTGAGGCTGAAGTAGAAAACCCAGGCATAAATATAAAATTAAGAATTTCGCTTTGTTCCATAGCTTTTAGTTTTTCTTTTGTAGACATACCCTTTTCTAATACTTTTTGTTTTACTTTGTTTATTTCTATTCCTCTTCCATCATCTGATACTTCAATAACAACATTACTTTGTTCCTGCCTTGCTTCAAGCTTTATTGTACCAATAGGACTCTTGCCATTTTTAATTCTTTCTTCTTTAGATTCAATACCATGATCAACAGAATTTCTTAATAGGTGAACAATTGGGTCAACAATTTCTTCAATAACGCTTCTATCAAGTTCGGTATCTTTACCTTCCATAATAAAATTAATTTCTTTTCCTGAACGATGTGCAAGGTCTCTAATCATCCTCGGGAATCTATCAAATACATTTTCTATTGTGTACATTCTTACCGCCATTATAGCTTCCTGGATTTCATCTCCAATAGCATCTAAATGAGGTATTACAGAAATCAATTCCTGAACATCCTTATCATTATTATATTTATTCCTAAGTTTTGTACCAATTTGTACAAGTCTTTCTTTATCTATTACAAGTTCTCCGGCCAGGGACATAAGCTTATCAAGCTTTTTAATATCAACCCTGATTGTACTTCTTTTTTCTTGCCTAAAATCTTTGTTTTCACTGCTGATTTGGGTATCCTTTACTGTCTCTGCCTCATTTGGAACCGATTGTTCCGGACTATTTGGACTTTCATTATATTCCATCAAAGTAATATCTTTTATTTCGTTCACAACATCTATCTGCTGTTTTATGCTCTCTTGGTTTTCTGAGGTCGCAAGTATTACCATCAACGTAGAACCAAATTCCATATCAGGAAGTCTTTCATAATTTTCAGGCTCTACTCTTAGAAGTTGTCCAATACCACTAAGATTATTTATTATCAAAAAGGACTTTATTGACTTCATTATTGCTTCTTCTTCAATTTCAATCTTAATTTTATAGACAACTTCCCCTTGATTGATCGCTTTCTCAATCATATTTTTCTCTTGCTCACTAAATTGTAAGTTTTCTTCAATTGCGTTTTTACTTGGCCCTTTACTCTTAGCTTGTCCTTCAGTCCCTGTAAATTCCTTTATTTTTTCAATAAGCGGACTAACATCTATTGACTTATTCTCTTTTTGGTTCTTAATTGAATCTCTCATCTTTTTAAGCATATCCAAACTTTCAAATAAGATATCTACAATTTCGGAATTTATTGATATTTCTTTATCTTTAACTTTTTGAAGCATATCTTCCAACGAATGAGTAAGCTTTGTCATGTTTTCAAAGCCCATTAAGGCAGTAGACCCTTTCAGAGAATGCGCCATTCTAAAAACTTCATTAATTGCCTGTTCATCATCTGCACATTTTTCAAGCTTGAGAATTTCTTGCTCAATAATCTCAAACTGTTCTGCAGACTCTTCTAAAAAGGTATTAAACAACTTCTCGAAATCTGATTTATTCATCATTTTCACCCTGACCTTATTAAATATTATTCCTCTGCCCTAAGAACTTCATTAATATTTAATAGCAAAGTAATTCGTTTTTCTAGCCTGACTATTCCGCTAAAAAATCTTGTATTCACGTCACTTATTTCTTCTGGTGTAATGGTAATCTCTTTACTATCAATATTAATGACTCTCAATACCATATCAACTATAAGACCAATTGTTTTGTTTTCCATTTTAACAATCAGTATTCTAGTTTCTCTTCCTATTTCTTTAACTGGAAGACCTAGTTTTTTCCTTAAATCTAAAACCGGAACAACTTCCCCTCTAAGATTTATTATTCCTTCAACATAATCCGGCGCCTTTGGAACTGGATTTATAACAACTTCTTTAAGTCTATCAATTTCATGAACATGTTGTATTTCGATTCCAAAGTCCTTATCATCAATTCTAAAAATTACATATTGATTTTCTTCCAGCTCGTACTCTTCATCTTCAAATTCACTAGCATTGACATTAACAATATTTCCATTATCTTTTTCTTGAATGTCATTATTATTCTCGATATTCTCCATTTATTCACCCCTTTTCCAATTAACCGCAATATTATATCAATCCAGCTTGAAATCTGATATTATTGAAGCTAGTTTTTGTGATTCTTTAGCAAGGGAATCAGCTGATGAAGCTATCTTCCCGGTACCCGATGCTACTAGGTTTGCTGAATCACTAATATTTTCGACTGCTTTTACCACTTCTGTGCTTTCATTAGCCTGCTGTTTTACTGTTTCAGCCATTCCTTGTGTAAGCTTACTTACATTTTCTGCGAACTTTACGGCTTTTCTTATTGAGCTAACTTGCTCATCGGTCTTAGTACCTGCTTTTTTAACTTCTACCTCAACATTATCTGCCGCTTCCTTAATTTTTAGAAATACCCTTTCCAAATCAGAAGTTGCATCAACCCCTTTTTGAATTTGTACAGCACCAATATTTGATGCTTCAACTGCTTGAAGTAGTTTTTCCTGTACACTCTTAATTAAACGTCCAATTTCCTTTGTTGCATCAACACTTTTTTCAGCTAAACTGCTTATTGATTCAGCAACAATCGAAAATCCTCTTCCATGTTCACCAGCCCTTGCTGCCTCTATTGCAGCATTTAGAGCAAGAAGATTGGTTTGACCAGAAATATCATCTATAACATTTACAATCTCTCCAATAGAATCAGTTGATTGTCCAAGGTCCTTAACAATTCCTATCAAATTTCCAACGGATGTATTAATAATATCCATTCCTTCTTTTGATATTTCAACTGCATTTTTACCCTCAGCAGTTGCTGAAATTGTATTTAATGCCTCATTATTTAACTGCATAATACTTACTGTTATGTCTTCGCTTCCCTGTTCCATTTTTTCAAGAAGTGCAGCAACTTCGCCTACGCTTCGCGAAACTTCTTCAATGCCTTTGGTTATATCTTGCATATGAATATCTAACTCTTCAATTAAATTATGAGTTTCATCTGCAGAAGAATTCTGCTGTTGGCTTAATTTATCAATATTCTGAGTTATACTTCCCATCTGTTCAGCGGCGTGAAGAACCATATCAGAAGAATCTGCAACCTGCTTGAATATTGTTCTCAGCTTTCCAATCATATTATTAAGGTCTTTGGCAACCTCTCCAATTTCATCTTGACTGGAAAAGTCTACTGTAGAAGTCAAATCGCCCTTCTCCTCAACCTTTTTCATGGTTCCCTTAAGACTATTAACGCCTTTAACTATATTTCTTGTAAAAAATACTGCTGATATTATACTTAGTATAATACAAACCACCATTATAAATATAACCCATGCGCTGAATCTTACAATGTTTTGGTTAATTTCTTTATTAATTGAATCTTGAGTTACCCCAACAAACCATATTCCAACAATTTCCCCTTTAGCATTTTTTAAAGGCTTATATATACTTTCGCATTGTTTTTCTACAACCTTAGCTGCCCCTTTATAAATTTCTCCCTTTTGCAGAACTACTTGTGCTACATTTGAAGAAACTGCAGTTCCTATAGCCCTTGAACTATCTGCTTTTAATACATTCGTAGAAACTCTCTTGTCTTTTGCAAAGATGGTTATGTAGGCCCCTGTCTTTTCTTTTAGTTCATCAACTATTTTATAATTATTATTTATTAGAACTTTACCTTTATAAAGATTTTCTCCACTTAAACTCCAGTCCCCAAGATAAGTCAATTCAAGATAGGAATATCCAAGCTCCGAAATGGTTTCAAGTTTCTCCAGTGCATCATTCTTCTGAATTCTAATAAATCCAACCAGGGATACAGCATAAACTAAAGCACAAGAAAATAAAATCAGTATGGTAAAAATAGTTGTCAATTTCCTTTGGATTTTTTGTTTTTTCATTTATGCACCTCTCCGAGTATTAATATTGCTTTTTACATTACAAACAGTAACCGGAACCGGCATGAAGAAAATATTAATTTTAAAAACAAATCAAGCATGGATGTTTTCGGAAAGAATTGTTATAAATGTTGATATTATTTAAGCCATAAATGTTATAAGAAGATAGGAGTAAAACTAACAAATTGAATTAGGTAAGAAATTTACAAAAATTCCATTAACAAGGAGCTCATTGTCTTTTTCCCGTTATAAAATAATATTATTATACTTTTCTAAGTATTTCAATACTTTTTAGCATTTGCTGACATTATAGTAATTATTTTTAAATAAGAATTTTGCCTGTTAAAAACTTCTATTTATTGCTTTTTAAATATTCTTATGAAATAATAATTCCACTTAAAATAAATAACAATTAAGGAGTGATGATTTTACTATGGAATTAAAGGGTTCAAGGACTGAGGAATGCCTTAAAACAGCATTTGCCGGAGAATCTCAAGCAAGAAATAAATACACATATTTTGCTAGTACAGCAAGAAAAGAAGGTTATGAGCAAATTGCTGACATATTCACTAAAACTGCTGATAACGAAAAAGAACATGCAAAAATGATATTAAAATTTCTCAAAGGTATTGGTGATACAAAAACCAATCTAAAAGAAGCTGCTGGCGGAGAAAACTATGAGTGGACCAGCATGTATGCTGAATTCACAAAAATTGCCGATGAGGAAGGCTTCAACGAAATTGCAGAATTTTTCAGAAACGTTGCAAATGTTGAAAAAGAACATGAAAAAAAATATTTGGCCCTCCTAAAAAATATTGAGGAAGAGAAAGTGTTCAAAAAAGCCTCAAGTATTAAGTGGGAGTGCAGAAACTGCGGTAATATTCACGAAGGGGTTGAGGCTCCTGACATCTGCCCAGTTTGTAAGCACCCTAAGGCCTTCTTTGAAGTCATGGCAGAAAATTATTAAATTATTTATAAATCAAAAGGATAGCATTAGCTATCCTTTTGATTTATAAAAGTAATTTCGCCCTCATTTATATCAACCAATACTGAAGCTCCAGTCTTTATATTCCCTTCAAGAATTTGTTCGGCCATTCTATCTTCAATCTCATTCTGAATTACTCTTCTTAAAGGTCTTGCACCATAAACTATGTCAAACCCCTTCTCGGCTAAGACATCCTTTGCTGATTCTGACACATTTATTTCAATGCTATTTGCCTTCATTCGAGATTGGAGCTTTTCAAGCATGATAGTAATAATTTGTCTTATGTGTCCTTTTTCAAGCTGATGGAACACAATTATCTCATCAACCCTATTAATAAACTCCGGTTTGAAAGATTTTTTGAGTTCAGCCATTACATTTGATTTTATATCTTCATATCTATGCTTTGATTCATCTCCAACTGCAGCAAATCCTATCCTCTTATTTTCCGTAATCATCCTTGCCCCGACATTTGAAGTCATAACAATTATAGTGTTCCTAAAGTCAACTTTCCTGCCATGAGCATCGGTCAATATTCCATCTTCTAAAATTTGTAGAAGAATATTAAATACCTCTGGATGAGCTTTTTCAATTTCATCAAATAACACTACCGAATATGGTTTTCTTCTAACCTTTTCGGTTAATTGGCCTCCTTCATCATAACCTACATACCCTGGAGGCGAACCTACTAGTCTGGATACAGTGTGTTTTTCCATATACTCAGACATATCAACCCTTATCATTGAATCTTCATTACCAAACATAGCTTCTGCAAGAGCTTTACACAGTTCGGTCTTACCTACGCCTGTGGGCCCTAAAAATATGAATGAACCTACCGGCCTGTTAGGGTCTTTTAAGCCTACTCTTCCCCTTCTGATTGCTTTAGAAACAGCCTTTACTGCTTCGTCCTGTCCTATTACCCTATTATGAAGCACCTCTTCAAGTTTCATAAGTTTTTGAGATTCTGCCTCTGTAAGACTTTTTACAGGTATACCTGTCCAGCTTGAAACAATTTCTGCAATATCGTCATCAGAAACAACATTATTTTCCGTCTGACTCTTGTTCATCCATTTTTCCTTTTCATTATTTAACTTTTCTTTAAGTCTTTGTTCCTCATCTCTTACTTTTGCAGCTTTCTCAAATTCCTGCGAACGAATTGCTTCCTCTTTTTCTTTTGAAAGTTTTGAAATTTTCTGCTCAAGCTCTTTTAAATCAGGCGGAGCTGTTACAGATTTCAATCTGAGCCTTGATGCCGCCTCATCCATTAAATCTATTGCCTTATCGGGAAGAAATCTATCAGATATATACCTGGCCGATAGCTTTGCTGACATTTCAAGTGCTTTATCGGTAATTTTAACTCCGTGATGAACCTCATACTTATCGCGCACACCTTTTAATATCAAAATTGTTTCTTCAATGGAAGGCTCTCCAACATTAATTGGCTGGAACCTTCTTTCCAGTGCTGCATCCTTTTCAACGTATTTTCTATACTCATCAAGAGTAGTAGCACCTACTACTTGAATCTCGCCCCTTGCAAGAAGAGGCTTTAAAATATTTGAAGCATCAATTGCTCCTTCTGCCGCTCCTGCTCCTATAAGAGTATGCATTTCATCAATAAATACTATTACATTTCCAGCTTTTTTAATTTCTTCTAATACCTTTTTCAGCCTCTCTTCGAATTCACCCCTATACTTTGCGCCGGCAATCATTGCCGATAAATCAAGCCCGACGACCCGCTTGTCTTTGAGAATTTCAGGAACATTACCTGAAACAATCTTTTGGGCGAGCCCCTCAGCAATAGCAGTTTTACCTACCCCAGGCTCACCTATTAAGCATGGGTTGTTTTTTGTTCTTCTGCTTAATATTTGAATTACCCTTTCAATTTCTTTTTCCCTTCCAATAACAGGGTCCAGCTTTTCCTCTCTCGCCATCTCCGTCAAATCTCTTCCAAATTGATTTAATGAAGGAGTTGATGAATTATTTGCTGAGGCTTTTTTATTATTATTTAGGCCTGGGGCCTCTTCATTAAGCATTTTTACGATTTCTGAAAAAAGCTTTTGAGGGTCGACTCCTAAATCAGCCAGTATCCTTACAGCTACACTTTCTCCTTCTCTTAATATTCCCAAGATTATATGTTCTGTTCCTATATAACTGTGTCCCATTCTTCCTGATTCTCTAAAGCTCAATTCTAAAACTCTTTTAGTCCTTGGGGTAAGTCCTGCAGGCTGGGCACCTGTTTCTTCTCCCCTACCAATTAGCTCTTCAATTTCTTTGATAATCTTTTCTTCTGTTACTTCATTATTTTGCAGTACTCTTGCAGCAATTCCTCCTCCTTCTCTTATCAACCCAAGCAGAAGATGCTCAGTACCTACATAATTGTGCCCAAGCTGTGATGCGCTTTCTTGTGCTATAGCCATAGCCTTTTCGGCTCTCTCAGTAAATTTATACATATTAGTTGCCTCCTAACTTTTCCCTAATTAATTCTGCCCTTTTTATATCCCTATCAGTCGGAGTTGTTATGGTGCTATGATAATATTTTTGCAGATTTGCTGGCTGAGTGATTATCATAAGCTCATTAATTACTTCCATACTGATATTTTCTATTATTCCTAATTCTATACCCATCCTGACATCTGATAATAATTTCATACATTCAGCAGATGACAGAATTCTTGCACTGGTAAAAACACCATAGGATCTAAACACTCTATCCTCCAACTGAACCCTAGTACCTAAAAGCCTTTCTCTTGCAAGCATTTCTTGTTCAATTATTCTCTGTGCAATAACTTCAATCTTGGTAATGATTTCTTCTTCTGGCTGTCCAAGAGAAACCTGATTGGACAGTTGATAAAGATTTCCCATGAATTCGCTTCCTTCTCCATATAATCCGCGTACAGTAATACCCAATTTATTTACTGTTTCAATTACATTTTTTAGATATCCCAATATTGTAAGGGCGGGTAAATGAACCATGATTGAAACTCTCATTCCTGTTCCGACGTTAGTCGGGCAGCTTGTAAGATACCCTAGTTCATCACTATATGCATATTCAACATTTTCTTCAATTATATTATCAATCAAATTGCAATTTCCCCAACACTTTGATATTTGAAGCCCTTCTAATATTGATTGAATTCTCAAGTGGTCTTCTTCATTTATCATGAGACTGATATCTTCGTCCTTACTAATTATCAGCCCTGTAACTTCGCTTTTAGAGGCAAAATCCCTGCTGATTAGGTGTTTTTCAACAAGGCAGGCTTTTTCAAGCTTTGGCGCTTTTGTTGAATCAATAAAAATAAGCTTTTTTGATAAGTCATCTTTGGAGTCAATAATTGCTGATTTAAATATATTTACTACTTTTATTGCTTCATCCGTCCCTAACCTTGGGGGAAATGGATAATCAGCACAGTTCCTTGCCAACCGTACTCTACTGCTTACAACTATTCCCGTATTGTTATTGCCTTTCTCGATTGAATCACTCATTTGGTATCACCGCCGATCCTATTGCGCTCTTTGGAAATTTCTTTAATTCTATCCCTTATTTCAGCGGCTTTTTCATATTCTTCATTCCTGATACATTCTTCCAGCATTGATTTAAGATTTATCAGTTCTTTTTCTGCTATATTAAAAGAAGTCTTTCTAGCAGGAACCTTTCCATTATGAATACTGCTTCCATGAAGCCTTCGAAATATAGGTACAAGCCTTGTTCCAAAAGCGTCGTAGCATTTTGCGCATCCGAATTTGCCATTACTTTTGAACTCTTCAAAGGTCATTCCGCAATTACTGCATGTCGGGCTCTTCTCTTTAATTGGAGCTTGCGAAATACCGTATATATTTTCCATAATACTTGTGATTAGATTGCCCATATTAAAAGGATAATCAATTAACGAATCCTGCTTGATATTAGCACACGCCTCACATAAATAAATAACAGACTTTTGGTTATTAATGGTTTGTGTTATTTGAACCTTAGCAGGTTTTTGATTGCATTGCTGGCAAAGCATTTTTTTCACTCCATCCTTAAAATGAAATTCTTTTCTACATTAATGAAATAAGCATATTTTTCAAAACTTGAGCACGAATCCTATCCTTTTGTGTCAAAGCAGAACCTAATGCTTTGTCGCTTATTGCAGCCTTAAATATTGCCGACTCTCTTACCGAGATAATATCGTAATCAAGCAGATTTACTATGAAAGCTTCAGCAAACTGCTGTGAAAGAACATCCCCGATTGAAGTAACAAGATGCATAATAAAACTACTGCTGTCCATCGTTACTGCCTTTATTCTGATATGGCCTCCTCCGCCTCTCCTGCTTTCAACATAATAACCCTGTTCAACCGTAAATCGAGTGTCAATAACATAGTTTATCTGCGAGGGTACACAGTTAAACTTATTGGCAAGCTCATTACGCTGAATTTCAATAAGTCCATCAGCATCTTTTAATATACTCTTTAAAAACTCCTCAATAGCTTCACTAATTGTAGCCATATTTGCCTCCTACTGACTTTGACTTTCTTTGACCTTTGTTGCAAATATTATATAAAGATTCATCTATAAAATCAAGTGTTTTGGAACTAGAAGTTGATTTTATTTTTGTATCACAACTCTCTGCTGTTGCTACTCTTTTTTATCTGTTTTATTCTCTATCTGCTCTACCCTCTTCCTTTGATTATCCATAGTAATCCAATTGTCAAAAGAAGATATAAATTCTCCATATAACGTTGTATCTTCAATGTCTTCCTTTTTCCTTACATTCTTTCTTTGCTTATCCATAAGCTTACCTCCCGTTTATCTGATATTTAACATCTAAAATAATTATTACCCATATTGTTAATTTTACGCATCATAAAAGCATTTATCTGTATTTTTATATTTATAAATTTATATTAAATTTGTTAGTTTTTTGTCGATTATTCTGTTTTTGTTGTATTTTTTATATTTTTATTTATCGAATCTTGTCTGATTATGCAGAATTTTATAATGTTTTGTTGACTGTTTAGGCGCTTTTATATATAATTAATTAAAAAGAAAAAAATTAAAATTATCTATTTTAAATTTTTTCTTTCTGTTTCACTATTCATTTCATTATTTACAGCATTCCTTATTCTTTTTTTTATTTCGTTTCAAAATTAGCTTTAAATAAAAAATCAGTTTTGTTTTAAAAAATATTTAAAAATTTAAAAGGGGGAATTTTACGTGAAACTCAAAATCAAGGGACGTATTCTAGTAGGAAATACAGTCGGTCTAATAATTTTCTCAACTATTTTGTACATAACTGCAACATTCGGTATACTCAACCTGGTAAACGAGGAAGTCGCAGAAAAGCTAGATTCTATAGTCAAGTTAACTCTAGCTCTAGCTGATATAAGAAATCCGGGTGACTGGCACATAGGCGCTGACGGCAAGCTTTACAAGGGAGTAACATTATGTGAAACTTCAGATAAGGCTGTTAATACTAAAAACCGTGTTAATGCCTTCATGGATTACCTCGGTAAAACTGGCGGTTCTTATTCAACGTTATTTAAAGGCGAATACATTGTCGGAACAAATATTGTAAAGGAAAATGAAGAGACTGGTATAATAGAGAGGCCTATATCCACAAAAGTTGCAGAAGAAGTTAGAAAAGCAATTTATGTTGATAAAAAAGACTCATACGTTGGTACTATGTATATAGGCGGAATACAATGTCGAGCAGAATATGTTCCTTTAAAAGATAAAGATGGAAAAGTAATAGGTATGTTTTCTGCAGCCGTTGATAGGGAAAAGATTCAAAAAATGGTAAGCAACTTTGTAGTTATAGCTATTTTAGTAGTAATTGCATGCTGTCTTCTCTTCATTTTAATCAGTTATGGGCTATATAACAGAATAACAGGCAGACTCACCAAGGTAGCAAATACAATGAAAGAAGTTGAAGAAACAAACGATTTAACCTTACAGTCAGATATAGTATCCTCTGATGAAAGCGGAGACCTCTCTCGTGACCTTAACGGCATGGTTAATAAGTTCAAGAAAATAGTTAAAGATGTTAAAAACTCTTCTGTAACTGTATTAAGTTCAAGTGAAAAACTTGCTTCTTCAACCGAAGAATCAGGCGCTTCTATGGAAGAAATAGCTGCAAGTGTCAATAGTATTGCTAGAGGCATGCTTGATAACTCTAAGATTATTGTTAATACTTCCGA
>JBLNBO010000046.1:0-77579 GCA_050260055.1 Ignavibacteriales bacterium | reverse complement strand
CCGAATGAGAAGATTTTATAGGGAAAGCAGACTCAGGTCAAAAGGCTTTTTTATATTAGCTTTAATGTGCTTGTTAAATGTAGGAATATTTTTTACCTGCGCTAATGCAGAGACTAATAATTCTCCTGAAACAATCGACTATACATATACAATATACAAAAATCAGTCTGTAACCAATTCAGTTTATGGAAGTGATGCTGATGGAGATACATTGTCTTATTATATAAATGTAAATCCGTTAAGCGGCACCGCTATAGTAAATTTAGACGGAAGCTGGACTTATACTCCTGTAGATAATTTTATCGGAGAAGATAGTTTTCGTGTAAAAGTAGTGGATGAACATGATGCATTTGTTTTATCATCAATTAAGGTAATTGTTAATGATAATAACTTTCCGACTGTACCTGATTACAGATTTAGAGTGTATAAAAATAATAGTGTAACTAATGCAGTTTATGGAAGCGATGTTGACGGAGATATCTTAATCTACGAGAAGTTTTGCGACCCAGCTAATGGCAGTGTTGATGTAAGCAGTAATGGAGTTTGGACTTATACGCCAGACCACGATTTTATTGGAATTGATTATTTTCAAGTTTCAGTAAACGATGGAAAAGGTGGTTTTGCTGTCTCAAAAATCAGAATTTATGTAAAGAAAAAAACACATAGTCACGGCAGTGATGTTTCAAGTAGTATTGATGATGATACTGAAGATAATGATACAGATAACGAAAATAATGCCATAAGCGAGCCTGCTGCTCCAGTAATTCAAAGTGCTCAGCCAGTTCAAAATCTTCAACCGACTCAAAATCTTCAACAGAACAATGTTATGCCTAATGCAGCAGCATTTGAAGAACAAAGCGTAAATTCGCAGGTTCCTGTGCTGAAAAAACAGTCTGTAGAAAAGAAGAAGGTTAATGAAAAGGTAGAAGATAAAAAAATAAAAGAGAAAATTCCGGGTGAAATAACCAAACTTCCTAAAACAGGAGGAGTTCCACCATTTATATTCTACGGCATGGGTGGAATGTTCATGACAGCAGGGATATTATTAAGAAGGTTCACTAAGTAATTTGTAATATTATATAATGTTATAAAAGATAAAAGCCGGACATATATTGTCTGGCTTTTATCATATTAAACAAATAATTTATACTAAAATAATATTATTGACTGCAATTTTTAAGATTAATTAAATATCGATTGGAGATAATATAAATATATTAATTATTTAGGAGGAGTAGGATGAATAAGAATTCACCATGTATGAAAGTTAAATGCGGTGTTACAAACTGCGAATTCAATAAAGAGCTTGCATGTTTTGCAGATGCTCTTGAGGTTAATCCAATAGCGAACCAAAAAGCAAAAGTCAGCGAAGAAACATCATGCACAACTTTTATTGAGAAGAACTAGTTTTAAAAGATTTGTAAGAGGGGCGGTGGATATGCAGCCCCTCTTTATTCAAATATTAGAATACTTAAAGAATTTGTTTCATTGACAGCGATACCTTTCCTCTTTCTAAATCAACCTTTAATACCCTAACCTTCACAATATCTCCTACCGAGACTACTTCCATAGGGTTCTTTATGAATTTATCACTCATTTCAGAGATGTGAACCAATCCATCATTCTTGATTCCTATATCCACGAATGCCCCAAAATCAATTACATTTCTTATAGTTCCTGTCAAAACCATATCAGGTTTTAAGTCTTCTATCTTTAGAACATCGGTTCTTAGAATGGGTTTAGGCATTTCTTCCCTTGGGTCGCGACCCGGTTTTTGAAGTTCGCTTAAAATATCTTTGATTGTAGGAATTCCAATGTCGAACTCACTAGCAAACTCAGATATTCTTTTATCATTAACTTGGGCTTGAAAATCAATTAAATTCTTTTTTCTTACATCTTCAAGGGAATAACCGAGACTTACGAGAATCTTTTCAGCAGGCTTATAAGATTCTGGATGAACTGCTGTGTTGTCAAGTGCGTTTGCACCATCAGTTATTCTTAAGAAGCCCGCGCACTGTATAAATGCTGATGGACCAAGCCTTGGGACCTTAATCAGCTGTTTTCTGTCTTTAAACTTACCGTTTTCTTCTCTATATTTAACAATATTGTTTGCAACAGGTTTTGTGATTCCAGCTATATATTGAAGTAAAGAGGGAGAAGCCGTATTGAGGTCGACTCCTACGCTGTTGACAGCATCCTCGACAACACCTTTTAATGCGTCATCAAGCCGAGGCTGATTTACATCATGCTGATATTGACCAACCCCAACATGTTTGGGCTCTATCTTAACCAGTTCGGCGAGCGGATCTTGAATTCTACGGGCTATAGAGATTGCGCCCCTTAAAGAAACATTTATATCAGGGTATTCTTCGGAAGCTAATTTTGAAGCAGAATACACTGATGCTCCTGCTTCATTAACTATTACGTAAGAAACGGGCTTGTCTATTTCTTTTAACATATCTGCTACGAACATTTCTGATTCCCTGGAAGCTGTTCCGTTTCCTATGGTAATCAGATTAATATTATGCTTGTTTATAAGTCCTATTAATTCCTTTTTTGCTTTCTCGACATCGTTTTGGGGAGCGGTAGGATACACAGTTGTAATATCTAAAAGTTTTCCGGTTCCATCAACTACTGCAATTTTACAGCCGGTTCTATATGCAGGGTCAAAGCCCATTACTACCATATCCTTTGCTGGAGGCTGCATCAAAAGGTTCTTTAGATTTGTTGAAAATACTTTAATTGCTTTTTCCTCAGCTTTTTCAGTCAATTCATTGCGAATTTCCCTTTCAATTGATGGCTCAATCAAACGCTTATATGCATCCGCAATTGCGGTTTCAACATAAGAGGTAGTTATGCTTCTTCTTTCTTTTAATAAGTTTCTATTTAATAAATCAAGAATTTGTTCTTCCTGAACGCTGACTCTTACCTTTAGGACTTCTTCCTTTTCCCCCCTGTTAATTGCTAGTATACGGTGTTCCGGAATCTTATTTACAGGTTCTTTATAATCATAGTACATTTCATAAACTGATTGAGTCTTATCGTCTGAAGCGGTCGAAATTAATACTCCATTTTGAAAAGTAATAAACCTGATTTTTTTTCTGAATTCTGCATTATCTGAAACCATTTCAGCAATGATATCCATTGCACCCTGAAGAGCCTCTTCAATACTATTTACGCCTTTTTCTTCATTAACAAATGGGAGGGTTATGTCATCAATAGAACCTTGAAAAATTTCCTGAGCAAATAGGATTTCTGCAAGTGGTTCAAGTCCTTTCTCTTTAGCAACTGTGGCTCTTGTACGCCTTTTTTGTTTATAAGGCCTATATAGGTCTTCAACTTCAGTCATGGTCTTAGCATTAAGAATCTGTTTTTCAAGTTCTTCTGTAAGCTTGTCCTGCTCTTGAATAATCCGAATTACTTCTTCTTTTCTCGACTGTAGATTTCTTAAGTATGTTAATCTGTCAAATAAGTCGCGAAGAATAATATCGCTAAGTTCGCCTGTTTGTTCTTTTCTGTATCTTGCGATAAAGGGTATTGTATTACCCTGATCAATTAATGAAATAGTATTTGTGACCTGAAATTCTTTGAGCTTGAATTCTTCCATCAACTGTTTAGTTATTAAATCCATTGAATTCTCCTTTAAGCAATCTTTTGGTTCATATAATACCACAATAATCCTTTTGATAAAATAAATTAATCTGCTAATTTATTTTATGTCATTTTATGTCCCTCTTAGACTGCTATTTTCGTAACATTCTTAAAATTTAAAAGATGAGTCCTTTGTTAAATAATACAAATAATTAATTGATAAGAAGGAAATAATAGCATAAGGAGGTGGTATCTTTGGATGCTTCAAGGGCAAAAGAAATTATGCAGTCACCTGATGTAATAAAAGTATTGTATCAAGGTGCACAGGTTTGGATACAGAATGTCAATTCAGACAACACTGCAGAAGTTACTTATATGGAAAACGGGGGGAATTTTAATGTCCCGGTTAAACTATTGGAGGAGAGTAATCCGCTTAAATGGATTGATTAATAAAAGAGCTCTTTAAAGAGCTCTTTTATTTTTTATCTTTTTATTTTCTTATGATAATTTTAGTTCCTACATTAATATAATTATAAAAGTCTTCAATAGCCTTATTTGTTAAACCAATACATCCCCAAGTCCAATCACTGCCAAATTCCGGGATTCCTCCACCATGGATACCTACGCCGCCACCTAAAGCTGTATCTCTTGGCGGTATTTGTAGATTATTATTAGCTTTAACAATACTATCATATGTTTGTTGATTAATTAGATCCTGTTGTAATCCTCTATTAGCATCTTCAATATTTGGATAGCTTACCCTCAGCCATCTCGAACCTAGATAATAATCAGGTGGATTGAGGACTGATTTTTCAGCAACGTAGAATGTCCCTTCTGGAGTTTTATGGTCTCCAGAAATCTGTTTATCCCCAAGACCGCCATCGCCAAATTCTACATGGTAAGATCTTAAGACTCTACCATTTGAAACTAGAGATAATAAATGGTCAGACTTATCAATTACAATGGTTAAATCACGGCCCGGGATGGTTAGAACCTGGCCTGGATAAATTGCATCTGTTTTCAATGAGTTTGCCCATTTTAAATAGTTAACTTTAAGCCCATATTTTTGCGAAATCTTAAATAAAGTGTCTTGCGCCCTAACCACATAAATATTGGATTTATTATCAGGAATTCTAAGAACTTGGCCTGGTATTATCATATCTGTTTTTAGACCATTGGCTGTTTTAATATCATTAATCTGGATTCCAAATTTTTGTCCAATGGAATAAAGTGAATCACCCCATCCAACAATATATTTATGATAGCCATCTATGGTTCCTTCTGCCGATGTCATAAATGAGGAAGATAATATGGCAAAAGAAAAGAGCACCATTAATAAAAATATAAGGCCTATAATTGGTTTTTTAAGCTTCATAATAATTCCCTCCTTACCTATGCTATTTACTGTGCAAGTCTCTTGACTTGCACAGTATCTTGTATTCTAACATAGGCAAGTGGAAATATCTCTAAGTAAATGATGGAAGACTAGGCTATTTCATGTTTCAAAAGTTATAAGGCCTAAGCCTAGAATAATTAAAACAGAGCCCAGAAATCGTATTATAGTTAACTGTTCATTCAAAAACAGAACGGCAGCCATCATACTTACAAGAGGGGAGCAAGACATAACAATAGTGACAAAAGTAACCTGGCCATATTTTAATGCCGCATAATAGGCCAAATCGCCAATAAGCGTAGCAAGTAGTGCTTCAATTGCAATCATCCATGTAGCCTGCTTGGAGATATTTCTGAATTCAAGCCATGTCCCATTACATAAAACCCATGTTGTCAAAAGGCTGACTGAAATATAAGTACGCAAAGCAAGACCAGCCATCGGATTTACATTTGCAAGACCAAGCTTTGCAAAAATGGGGGCCAGTCCCCAGCATATCATACCGAATAAGGCTAATAGAAATACCATGATGTATCCTCTCCAGTTCATTCCCAAAAATTACATAAGCTAATGAAATAATATGTTTGCATACTGTTTTTAATACTAAATCGTAATACAAAAAAAAATTAATTTATTAATTTTTTAAAATACTAATAATTTACGTAATAAAATTACCGCTAAAAACAATATTAATAAGTGTATATTTATAAAAGGGGCAATTTTAATGAGAATAAACAACCTACTTAAGATTATATCTGTTTTACTTACAGTAGCGGTGCTGGGATTATTCTTTAGTTCGCTTAATAAAGGTAATGCAGGAAATAAATATAAAGCTAATAATATTAAGATGGAATCTAAAATTACGAAAGTCAATCCTAAGGAAAGCAATACAGTAATTACTGAAAAAAAAGACAAGACAGCTTCTGAAGAAAAATCTGGACCTGTTTTAAATGAAAAACTGCCCTGGGAAGATACTCCGAACTTTATTGCAAAAAAGGAAAAATACAAACTGAATGTAAGGATGGCAGCATTTAGAACAGTTTTACCTGACCCTCTGCCGGGAGAAGAAGAAAATGTCAGCATTGCTGCGGATAAAATAGCAGGAACAATTATTAATCCGGGGGAAGTGTTTTCACAGAATAATAAAGCTGGACCATACACGAGTTGGAAGGGATATAAGAAGGGCCCGACTTACAGTGGAGGACAATTAATTACTACTGTTGGAGGAGGAGTATGCAAGATTGCATCTACGATATATAACGTAGTAATAATGAGTGATTTGCATGTAATTCTGCGTTATCCACACAGCATGATAGTGCCGTATGTACCGCCGGGGCAAGATGCAACAGTTTATTATGGTTCAAGAGATATTAGATTTATGAATAATAAGAGTTATCCGATTTTACTATGGGCTAAAGCAGAGGGGAATAAACTCTACATGGCAATTTATGGTCAAGAAAATCCTCCAAAAGTTACATGGCATCATGAAATTCTAAAAGAGATAAAAACTTATTATATTTATAAAAGGAATTCAGATTTGCCTAAAGGAGTAAAAAAGGTAGTTATGGAAGGATATAAAGGATATAAAGTGAAGACTTGGATCACAATTGAAGAAACTGATGGCTCAACAAAAATAAAAAATCTAGGAGTTGATTGGTATTCTCCTTTCCCGGGCTTGATAGAGGTTGGCACAGGAAATTAAATATTTCTAGAGTTGGTTCCTAAAAGCAATGTGATGAATATATTAAATATGTTTTAAGATTAATATTCCGTAAAATCATCACAGCTGGAGGGGAATTGATTTGGATCAAAACAGAGTACCGCTTTTTGAAGCTATAAAAAAACATATTGATAGAGATATCATTCCATTTCATGTACCAGGACATAAATATGGAAATGGATTGGAAGAATATAAGAGTTTTGTTGGGGAAAACGTACTTAAAATGGATTTGAATTCAATGGATGACCTAGATAATGCTTGTAACCCGGTTGGAGTTATTGCCGAGGCTGAAAGACTTTTTGCAGAAGCTTTCGGGGCACAGGATGCATACTTTCTAGTTAATGGAGCGACAGCAGGTGTGCAGACAATGATTATGAGTGCATGCAAGCAGGGGGAACAGATAATTATACCTAGAAATGCTCATAAATCGGTAATAGGAGCAATAATTCTCAGCGGAGCTATACCGGTATATATTCAGCCTGAGATTAATGAAGAGCTTGGTATAGCAATGGGAATAACTGAATTAAGCCTTAAGAAAACCATAAAAGAGAATCCTCATGCTAAGGCAGTATTTGTTATAAACCCTACATACTATGGTGTAGTATCAGAATTAAAATCCATTGTTAGACTTGCACATCGTAACAATATGGCAGTACTTGTTGATGAGGCTCATGGAAGCCATATGTCTTTCCATAATGAATTTCCTTTAACAGCAATGGAAGTAGGAGCTGACGTTAGCGTTGTAAGTATGCATAAGACAGGAGGCTCCATGACTCAAACAGCTGGACTACTTGTACGAGGCAATATTATTAAACCCAATTCTTTAAAGCAAACCCTTAACTTAACATATACAACCAGTGCATCCTATGTATTAATGTGCTCGTTAGATTTGGCAAGAAAACAGTTATTCATAAAAGGGCCGGAGATGCTTCAAAAAGTATTGGATATGACAAGATGGGCTAGAGAAGAAATAAATAATATAGATGGTTTATATGCTCCAGGAATGGAATTGGTGGGGACACCAGGATGTTATGATTTCGATGAAACTAAGCTTACCATTAATGTTAGAGAGTTAGGGTTTACAGGTTATGAAATAGAAAAAATACTAATAAGGGATTATAAAATTCAAGTTGAATTTGCAGATTACTATAACATATTTTTAATTGTAAGTTTAGGAGATTGCAAAGAATATCTAGAAGCTTTAATAAATGCTATGAAAGATATAGCTCAAAATGCAAAACCGGGAGAGCCTAAGAAGCCAATCGTAATACCATTTTGTACGCAAACTATTGTTGCGCCAAGAGAGGCTTTTTATAGTCCTAAAAAAGCTATTCCGCTGAAGGATTCTGTAGGAGAAATCTCTGGTGAAATGGTTATGTCTTATCCCCCGGGAATCCCGATAATCTGTATGGGTGAAAGGATAACCCAAGAAATCATTGATTATATAGAAATGTTAAAGAATGAAAAATATCAAATTCAGGGTACAGCTGATCCTTACATAGAAAATTTAATGGTTTTAGGACATCAATAGTTAAATAGCTTTGATAAATATAACGCCAATAAGAATTATTGATGCTCCAATAATTTTTTTAAGCAAGTTTTGTTTTTCATTAAAAAATATTAAGCCAAGTATAATTGTTAATATTGTTGATGCTTGCAAAATCGGGTTGATTTTTGAAATCTCGCCGCCTATTTTAAGTGATGAGAAATAACAATATGTACCGATGTTTAATAAGACTGCACTGCATATAATTATAAGATTGGTCTTTTTGGATTTAAAGAATGAACCAATGGTTTTTATTGAATCAGGTACTAGTACAGCCGTAATTACTGCTTGAAGGAGATAAGACAGAACTTGGTATGTGCTTACAGGGAGACTTTCAATTAGGTGCTTATCTAGTATTCCCGTAAATCCAGATAACACGGCCGATAATAATAAGAAAACCTGAGCAATACCAAATCCTTTTAGAGAACTCTTATTATAATAGATGACAAATACTCCAAAAACGACAAGAAGAACACCGGAGGTTTTATATATAGTCAGGTTTTCACCAAAGAAAATTAATCCCCCAAATAAAAGCCACAGCGCAGATGTAGAGGTAAGTATGGAGGCTTGTGATATCTCGGTGCTTTTTAATGCAAAATAGTATAACAGATTTGCGCATGCACATAGAAAAGCCATTAATATAAGCAATTGAATGGTACCGATATTTAAAGACAGCGTATCCCCATTAATGATTGCCATAGGGATTCCAATAATACCTACAAGAGATTGAAAATATATTCCAAAAGCTACTGGATCAATAGTTTTATTAATGGCTGCTTTTTGTAAAACTCCAACTATTGATGCAATTATGCTTGCAAATATCGCAAGTAAAAACCAATCTGTCTGTATCATATTCCACTTTATTGGTTATTCGTTATATCAAAATATATTCAGCAAAATAAAAATCAGAATCAGCCTTTAGAATCAGAAGTTTCCCTGCTTATTTACATATTACCTGTCTCTATATTTCGATTTCTATATCGTAAACTAACACAAAATGAGCAACTAATTAATAAAATGTATCATAATTCTTTATTTTAGCAGGTAATTATGGAAACTTTAAGATTAGGTTCCAGAGGACCTAATGTAAAACTTATACAGAGTTTACTTTTTAAAATTGGCTACAACCCAGGAAGCATTGATGGAGTCTTTGGGCCGCAAACCCAGCAAGCAGTGATACAATTTCAAAGGGACAATGGGCTTCCGCCTGATGGAGTAGTTGGACCTGCAACATGGAACGCTTTTGAAAGAATATTAAGAGGTTATGATGTTTATAATATTCGAGCCGGAGATACCATATTTGATATTGCGCAAAGATATTTCACGACTATAAATGCAATATTAACAGCCAATCCGGGAATCAATCCAAACTCTTTAACAGCAGGGCAGAGGATTATTGTTCCATATGGAATTCCTGTTGTGTTTACAGATGTTGATTATACCTATGAGATAATGGAGAGAAACATCAGAGCATTAAAGGCAAGATATCCGTTTATTGAAACAGGAGTTGCCGGCCAAAGTGTCATGGGAAAAAATCTTTACTATATAAGGCTTGGGAGAGGTCCGCGTCAAGTATTTTATAATGGTTCACACCATGCAAATGAGTGGATTGGTTCTTTACTTCTGATGAAGTTTGTAGAAAACTTCTCAAGGGCTTATGCAAACAGGTCAACTATAAGAGGTTATAATATACCAAACATATGGAACTCAAGCAGTATCTATATAATTCCAATGGTGAATCCGGATGGTGTGGATTTGGTGATAAACTGGCCGAATTATACAAATCCGGCTTATAGAAGAGCTGCACAGATTAATAGGACTGGACTTCCGCTTCCTAGAGTTTGGAAAGCTAATATTAGAGGAGTTGATTTGAATTTAAACTATCCTGCAGGATGGAATGCGGAACATCAGTTTGAAATATCTCAAGGAATAACAGGACCAGCACCTAATAACTATGGGGGGCCTGCACCATTATCAGAACCTGAGTCTTCTACCGTTGTTGGTTTCACCAGAAATCATAACTTCAGGCTGGTCATTGCTTATCACACCCAAGGAGAGGTTATATATTGGCAGTATAGAAACCTTGCACCTCCAGAAGCGCTGCCGATAGCCCGTCAGTTTTCACGCGCAAGCGGCTATTCGATTGCATTTAACCCAGGAGAGGCATCTGATGCCGGGTACAAGGATTGGTTTATTCAGGAATATAGAAGACCTGGATATACCATTGAAGTTGGAAGGGGAGTTCCCCCGCTTCCCTTATCACAGTTTAGTTCAATTTATAATAAGAATGAAGAGATTATGCTGTTAGCCCCCCTGCTTTAGGGTTTTTCCCTCATGCCTTGCTCCTTTACTAACATATCAGGGGCAGGGATTTTTTTGTTTATAAAGATTATTTACTTGATTCAAAATATGTATCATGGTAAAATCAGTTAAATTATATTATCTTAAATCTAATAGTGCTGCCGGGGGTAACAACTAGTTTATAAGTGTCAGCAGGATGTAAAAAGGCAAGAATTGCTTGCCTGGGTTATTGCTTATTCAATCAAATGCTTGAAAGACGTTTATAAAAAGGAGGTTAAAAAATGGAGTTTAATAAAACGGTTATTACAAAGGACGATTGTAGACAGATTGTTGAACAGTTGAAAAAGATTGTTGACAGCCCATTTGAAATTCATAAGGGTCGTAATCCCTCAACCGATGATTGGCGGGGTTCGCGAAAATACTTAAAAGCAGAAGTGGTTTATGGATTATCAGATCAATATTATGAGAAAAACAAAATAAAAATATTAATTAATATTGCTGTTTTTCATCAAGAAGGTTTTATTGAAGGTGATGCGGTTTATATTTCATCCGACGGCACTACTATGATTTTTGAGCATCATATTGGAAATGGACAAACCTATGCGGCGAAATTCAGGAAGACAGTTCTTTCAGAAGATGAGTATAAATTAATAGAGCTAACAGTAAAGAATGAAGAACGTGAGTGGATTGAAGAAGACGCAGAGGAAAAGGAGCTTCGCGCTCAGGCAGAAAAAGAATTCTGGGATTCTTATGTTCCCCCAGAAACAGGTGCCCGTGAGGAGTGGGCGAAGAAATATGATGTTGAGTGTAAAAAAGAGCGGATGGAGCTGGCCAGGGCTGTAGTTGATGTCGAAAAGCTCAAGGATGAGCTAACCATGGACATTTTGAAGAAAGTTTTGAAAGATAATCCAAGCCCATTTGCATCTGCTTACAAACAGGTATTAGCAAAATTTATTGAAGCAAAGGGAGGCAGCATCAGCAATGATAAGAATGAGGCATTATTTTTGTTGATGCTTACGCCGCAAGAACTTTTGAAGCAGGCTTTGGATATAGGAATAGTTCAACTTACTGTTTAAAGCAAAAAAGGAAAGAACAAATAATACTAAAGGCATCCGATATGGATGCCTTTAGTATTATTTGTTTACACCTAAATGAAATTGAATTAAAATATTACTAGCATTTAATTTGACGAGAGAAAAGGTTTACGATGATTATTGAAATAGAAAACGTAAAAATTAATTATGAAATTGAAGGCGAAGGCGAAAACATGCTGATTCTTCACGGTTGGGGCGGCTGTATTAACAGCATGAGGCCGGTTATCAATCACCTTAAAAGCCGTTTCAGGGTAATTTCACTTGATTTCCCCGGGCATGGTAAAAGTTCAATTCCGGATTCACCTTGGGGAGTGCCGGAATATACTGATTGCCTTATAAAATTTCTACAAGCCTTAAAGATTGAAAAGACAAGCATTATTGCCCATTCTTTTGGCGGAAGGGCTACAATAATTCTTGCTTCAGAACACCCTGAAATGATAGACAAGATTGTTCTTGTCGACAGTGGCGGTATAAAGCCTAAAAGAAGATTGAAATATTATATTAAGGTGTATTCATATAAATTTGTAAAAACCCTTATAAAATTATTTGTACGGAATAAGCAAGCCTATGAAAATATTCTAAATAAAGCAAGAAGCAAGTATGGTTCAGCAGATTATAAAGAGCTTAGCGAAAATATGCGGGGTTCGTTTATTAAGATAGTGAATCAAGATTTAAAGATATTTTTAAAGAATATAAAATCCCCAACCCTTATAATTTGGGGTGAAAATGATACAGATACACCGATTTATATGGGTAAAATCATGGAGAGAGAAATAAATGATTCAGGCCTTGTAATTTTAAAGAATGCAGGACATTTTTCTTACTTGGATAAAAGCGGGGAGTTTAATAAAATTATTGACAGCTTCTTCGGAGCATAATTACTCCTCTATTTTAAGAGAGGGGCTTAAGGGGTGAGTTATGGAAGAATTATTAATAATATTCTCAAATTTGTTAGGATTTTCAGTCTATGCATTTTATGCTAAAAGACAGCTTCATATCATTCAACTTGAAGGATATAAAAATAAGCAGTATTCAGATTGGCTTGGAAAGAATCTTTATTCTGCTTTTGCTCAGCCTTTGCTTACTTTTTCTTTTGTTATGGCTGTTTTGGTAATCGGCAGAGCAATAGATATTTCAATGCCTTTTTTGTCTACTATTCTTATAGCAGTTCTTTCAATTTCGGTACTGCCGTTTATAACTTCATATAAAAAGAAGAAGGTTAAGAAGCCATTGGCATTTACACATAGAATGATTAGGCTTGCTGTAGTAAGTGCATTTGTAATTATTGCCGAATCTTATGCAGTATTCTTATTCCTCTCCGGAATGCAGGCTGATTTATTATTGGTTTGGTTTTCAGCTACACTTGTTTTATGCCCGATTAATACTCTTCTTGCAAACACTATCGTTTTGCCTTTTGAGAAATACAGGCAGGGAACTTATATAGAATCTGCCCGGGAAAAGATTGCTGGAATGGACAATCTTATCAAAATCGGGATAACCGGAAGCTATGGAAAAACAAGTACAAAATTTATACTAGCCACGATTTTAGGTGAGAAATACAAGGTGTTATCAACTCCGGAAAGCTATAATACAACAATGGGGACAACAAAGGTAATACGCGAAATGTTAGACAATACTCATCAAGTTTTTATTTCCGAAATGGGGGCAAGAAACATAGGAGATATAAAAGAACTTTGCGATATAGTCAGACCTAAATACGGAATAATAAGTTCAATAGGGAAACAACACCTTGAAACCTTCAAAACTATTGAAAATATTGCAAAAACCAAATATGAGCTAATTGAAGGGCTTGAACAGGGAGGAATAGGATTTTTCCCATCAGATAATGAAGTATGCTATGATCTCTACAAGAAAGCAAATACTGAAAAGATTTTATATGGATTAGAAAAACACCTCGATGAAGTAGATATATATGTAAAAAACATTGAACTTTCGGATACAGGGAGCAATTTCGATTTAATAGATAAAGATGGTGAGAGTGTAAAGTGTAAAACCAGACTTCTTGGCAAGCATAACGTACTTAATATTTTAGGTTGTGCAGCAATTGCCAAGCATCTTGGTCTTACATTTGAGCAGATTTCTGCAGGTATTGCCAAGATTCAACCTGTTCCACACAGGTTGCAAATTTTGCCTACCCAAAATGGTACAATAGTAATTGATGATGCATTCAATTCTAATCCTATTGGCGCAAGAATGGCACTAGAAGTCCTTACACAGTTTCATGGAAGAAAGATAATTATTACCCCGGGAATGGTAGAACTGGGGGAAGAGGAATATGAGCTGAATAAGGATTTTGGCAGGGGTATAGCCGAATCTGCAGATATTGCAATACTGGTTGGCAAAAAAAGAACCGAAGCAATTCAGGAAGGTTTGAAGGATAAAGGCTTTCCAATGGAGAATATAATAGTTGCTGCAAGTCTTGATGAGGCGTCTTCGAAACTTGCTGCTGTAATTAAAGCAGGAGATGTAATTCTCTTTGAAAATGATTTGCCTGATAACTACGATGAATAACTCACCCTTCTATCTTCCCTCTCTCGAGATAGAGGGAAAAATAGTAAAATCTACGAAGTCCTTAATTTTCTCTCTTAAAATAGAGGGAAAGAAGTTCATATGAGGAAGAAAGATGATAGAGATAACTAGAAACTTAAGGAAAAAACAAACTGAAAGCGAAAAGATATTTTGGGATGTTGTAAGGAACAGAAAGTTAGGTATAAAGTTTGTTAGACAATTTGCATTATGCTTTACATATCAAGGACAAAGTAGATTTTTTATTGCTGATTTTTTCTGTCATGAGAAAAAATTAGTAGTTGAAATAGATGGTGGAGTTCATGAAGAACAAAAAGATTATGATGATTTAAGAACCTATATTATCAATCAATTAAATATAAAAGTAGTAAGATTTAAGAATGAAGAATTATATGATATTGAAAGAATAAAAAATATTTTAAAAAATCTACTATAAAAACTTGCCAATTCCCCCTCTATCTTAAGAGAGGGGGCTAGGGGGTGAGTTAATGGGGGGAAAGCCATGAGCAAGCAAAACGTTGCAGTAATATTCGGAGGATGTTCTGTTGAGCATGAAGTATCAATTGTTACTGGACTTCAGCTTATCGAGAATATTAACAAAGAAAAATACAATATCATTCCAATCTATATTTCAAATAAGGGCGAATGGTTTACTGGCAAGAATCTTTTAGATATAGAGGTATACAAAGATTTTGAATATAAAGAACGCTTATTTAAAAAAGTACTTGTTCCTCCGGTTCCATCAATAAAAGGTGTAATGCAATATCCAAAGAAATTCGGAATATTTTCAAATAGTGTCTTCAGAGGAGTAGATGTTGTTATTCCTGCCATGCATGGGATGAATGGGGAAGACGGAACAATTCAGGGACTTCTTGAACTTGCAAACATTCCTTATGTCGGATCTGGTGTAGTAGGTTCTGCGGTGGGAATGGATAAAGCAGTTATGAAGTCGGTTTTCAAAGGCAATGACCTTCCAATACTAAAATATTCAACCTTCCTAAGAGTTGAATGGGATGCAGATAAAGATAAAATCATTAAAAATATTGAAGCTGAACTTGAATATCCTGTTTTTGTTAAACCTGCAAATCTAGGTTCAAGCATAGGAATCAGTAAAGCTAAAAATAGGGATGAACTTGAAAGGGCTATTGAGACAGCTGTTTACTATGATAGGAAGATTATTGTTGAACAGGGGGTAGAAGGCCCAATTGAAATAAACTGTGCCGTAATGGGATATGGGAATGATATCGAGGCATCTGTTTGTGAACAGCCGATTAATTGGGAGGAGTTTTTAACATTCGAAGATAAATACACAAGAGGAGTAAAAGATTCGGCAGAAGCAGGTATGGAAAGCATGCAAAGAAAGATTCCTGCCCCAATTAAGGATGAGCTTGCTGAGAAAATTAAAAAGCTTTCCATTTCAGCATTTACGGCTATGGACTGTAGGGGAGTTGCGAGGATTGATTTCATAATTGAGAAAAAAGGTATGAAGCCTTATATAAATGAAATAAATACAATTCCAGGTTCTTTCTCATTCTACTTATGGGAACATTCGGGTATTAAATATCCTGAGTTGATTGATAAGCTGATTGATATAGCTTACAAGGTTAATGAGGAAAAGAATAGGAACATATATTGTTACAATTCAGATATATTGAATAAAGCCAAGCAAGGACAAAAAGGCGGGGCAAAAGTATAAAATGAAATCCGGGGTTCCCGGATTTTTTCTTTTGTTTAGACTGAAGTAATTGTAAATAATGGGAATAGATATATAGAAAAAAGAAATAATAATAGTATTAGTTTAAATATAAAGGAGGGTAAAAGTTGATTAATATTGGAATATTTGAGAGGTTTGTACGAGTAATTGGAGGAATGCTAATATTTAGTCTGTATTTTATCCTTAAAAGGCCCATAAGCTATCTTGCATTGATTGGACTGCTTCCCGTAATAACTGGTTCTATAGGTGCTTGCCCGATGTATGCATTTCTTGGAATTAACTCAAATAGAGCACGAGAAAGATAAATCAATTTCTGGTTCTTACCATGAAAAGTGAAAGCAAATAAAAGATTGCGCTAACAATTACAATAGTCGCTCCGGTTGCGGTTCCCCAGTAGTAGGATAATATTAAACCTGCTATTCCGGAGATAAGAGAGATGAGAATTGAAAAAATATGATACTGCTTAATATTTGATGAAAGATTTCTGGCTGAAGCTGAAGGAAGAACCAGCATAGAGTTAATTATTAATATACCGAGCCATTGAATTGATATAGTTACTATTACTGCAACAATAAGGGTAAATGCTGTTTCTACAAAAACGGTATTTACCTTTTTGCTTACAGCTAGAGATTTATTTATACTAGCTAAAAAAAGCTTGTTGAATATCAAAATCCAGGTAATAATTATGAAAATAAATACGAAAAACAATAATGCCAAATCCATTGGTGTAATACTGAGCAAATCACCAATCAAATAGGAAGAATATTTTGCAAAGCCCCCGCCCTTAGAAAGTATTACGATACCAAGAGCAACTGCGGTTGATGAGAATGTTCCTATGATTGTATCAGTAGAATTAAGGCTTATGTTTCTTGCAGCAGAAATCCCAAGCGCCAGGATTATTGAAAAAGCCAGCATAGACAGAATAGGATTTTGCATGCCTAGAAGTACGCCGATTGCAATACCTGTAAGTGCTGAATGTCCAATTGCATCAGAGAAAAAAGCCATTTTATTATTAACAATCATTGTGCCTAAAAGCCCAAACAAGGGACAAACAAGTATTACTGCCAGAAGTGCATTTTTCATAAACATATGGTTTGTCCAATCAAAGGGAAGCAGAAAATCAACTAAGGAGTACCAAAGTTCCATTATTGATGATTCCCCCCCTTGCCGTCAAATAACCCACGAGACCATACTTCTCCAAAAATATTGATGAATTCTTTACTGCTAAATACTTCGGATGGCTTACCACAGCTTAAAATTGTCTTATCAAGCAGAGCAACCCTGTCAGAGTATTCAGCTACAAGTGAAAAATCATGAGAAACTAAGATTATTGACATATCAAAATTCTCTCTTAATTCAGAGACGGTCTGATAGAATACTTCCATGCCTTTTTGGTCAATACCGGATACAGGTTCGTCCAAAAGAAGGATATCAGGAATCGGGTCAATCGAAAGTGCTAAAAGAACCCTTTGAAGTTCTCCACCGGAAAGGTAGCCTAATTTTTTATTCAATAAATGGTCAGCATGAACTCTTTCAAGACTTTTTCTTATTTCTTCCTTTAAAGAACTACTTTCCATAAACCATATTGGAATTTTTGATTTTACAGCACAAAAGAAATCAAGGACACTCACTGGAGAATTTCTATCGAAATAAAGATGTTGAGGAACATAACCAATAACAGGATGTCCGGTATGTTTCCCTTTATGGTCAAGGAAATGAAGGCACCCAGTATGTTTAATCTCTCCAAGAATTGCCTTGAGCAGAGTGCTTTTGCCTGCCCCATTAGGGCCAATCAATGCAGTCATTTCTCCACAGTGGATGTGCAGGTTTACCTCTTTAAGTATATCTTTTCCGCCTCTGGTAATTCCTATGTTTTCAATTTTTGTACAACATAATCCACAAGAATTTCTTGGATTAGCAGTGTATTCTTCACTCAATTTTTCGCTCCTATTTAAGTGCTGATTTTAAGACTTCTAAATTTCTTTTCATTATACTTATATACGCATCAGCATCATTGGGCCCGGTTACAATCGGATCAAGCGTATATAGCTTTGCGCCTGTTTCCCGGGCTATAGTTTGGGCTGATTTTGCAGAATACTGCGGCTCAGCGAAAATTATCCCTATGTTTAAATTTTTTACTGTTGTTATTATTTCGGCTAATTCTCCAGCACTTGGCTCAGAACCTGGTTCGCGTTCGATAACTGCTGCTATGTTTAGTCCAAATTCTTTTGCAAAGTAAGGGAATGCTTCGTGAAATGTAATTATATCACGGTTTTTAACTCCATATAGCTGGTTTTTAATTTCATTTTCTAAATTTTTAAGCTTCTTAATATAATTATTGACATTTTGACGATATTTATCAGCATTGGGTTTATCAATTTCAGCCAACTGATTGCCAATATTTTCGACCTGCTTAATAGCATTGTTTATATCCAGCCATGCATGGGGGTTATCAGTTTTTCCATCTGAATTTTTGATTAATGAAATACCCTTGGTAGAATTGACTATTTTTATATTTGGGATTTGTGAGATAACCTTATCTATAAAAGATTCCATTCCAGCGCCATTTATAATGAAAATCTGAGAGTCCTCCAATATGGATAAATCATCAGTAGTCAACTGATAATCATGCAGGCATCCTGTCTGCGGCTTCGAGATATTTGTTACTGTTACACCTTCAATATCTTTTGTAACGTTAAGCGTTAATATATAAATAGGATAAAATGAAGTTGCAATTGACAGCTTGTTCTGCAAGTTTTGCGGATGGTTTTGAGTTCTGCGGGCACAACCAGCAGAGAATATAATTGTTAATATTAAGAATATTGTCAAAGCATTTTTTATTTTCAAGCTTGTACCTCCAATTAATACTGCCATGCTCATAGTAATCAGCTTACAGTTAAACAATGATTATTTGATAGGAAAGGTAATAATGAATTCAGAGCCTTTTCCTACCTCGCTGTCAAGGGCAATTTTGCCATTATAGATATCAACAATATGTTTGACTATCGACAGCCCCAAACCTGTTCCGCCAAGGCTTCTAGAACGGCCTTTATCAACACGGTAGAATCTTTCGAAGATTCGTGTCTGATGTTCTTTTGGTATGCCGATACCTGAATCTTTGAATGACATTACAATAGAGTTTTTTGTTTTATGGGCTTTGATTTTTATCCAGCTGTAATCTGGAGAGTATTTTATCGAATTATCCATTAAGTTCAAGACAAGCTGCATCAATTTATGTTTACTAACCTTTAATTTTAAGTTTGGTTCTATATCATAATAGATTGAAATGCTTTTCTTTTCTGCCTGGCATTGAAGTACAGTGATAGAATCGTTGATAATCTCTTCGATTGCAATGCTTGAGATTGCTGCATCTTGTTTCATGGTTTCGATTTCTGAAAGGGCAAGAATGTCATTAATAAGGAAAAAAAGCCTTTCAGCTTCTATATCAATAATATCTAGGAATTTGTATGCAACTGCATGGTCATTGATTGCACCGTTTTTTAGTGTTTCAATAAAGCCTCTTATAGAGGTTAGAGGGGTTTTAAGTTCATGCGAAACATTTGAAACAAATTCCTGTCCTATTTTTTCTAAATTTCTCATTTTGGTTATATCTTGAATAAAAAGGACTGCGCCAATAATATTCGAATCGGATTTAATAGGATTTATTGTTATGCTTAGAATTTTTGAGTTGTTATCTAAGGTTACTTCTTCAGAAAAACTGCAATCTTCAATTATTGATTTTTCAAGAAGGTTGCAGATTCCCTCATCATTTATTATATCTTGAATCTTAATATTCAAGATATGCTGTTCGGAGGGAATATCCAGAATTGAACATGCAAAAGGATTAACTAGAATTGTTTTTAGATTCTTGTCTACAGCGATTATACCATTTGATATACTGTTTACAATTAGTTCATAATGTTTCACTGTTTGTCACCCTTATCGGCAAATTTATATCCAATTCCCCGTACTGTCTCTATATATGTGGGATTGCTGTCGTCATCCTCGATTTTTTGTCTGAGATATCTAATATGTACATCCACGGTTCTAGTTTCTCCAAAGTAATCAAACCCCCAAATCTTTTCGAGCAAAAGCTCTCTTGACATAACAATTCCAGGATTCAATGCCAAAAGCTTTAGAAGTTCATATTCTTTAAGAGGCAGTTCGATTTTAACACCCTTTTTGGTTACCTCGTGCCTGCTGCAATCTATTACTATATCTCCGCACTTAATCAATGAATCTTCAACATTTGAAATAGAATAGGTCCTTCTGAATAAAGCTTTTACGCGTGCAATCAATTCGCGGACACTAAACGGTTTGGTAATATAATCATCAGCCCCAAGTTCTAATCCCAAAACCCTGTCAAATTCTTCACCCTTAGCAGTAAGCATTATTATAGGAACATTCTTTGTTTTTGGATTGGTGCGAAGTTTTTTGCATATTTCCAGACCATCAATTCCGGGAAGCATTATATCAAGTATAAACATATCAGGCTTATCAAGTTCATAGTTTTCTAATGCAGATTCTCCATCATTAAATACCGAGACTTTGAACCCGGTTGTTTCAAGATTGTACTTTATCAATTGCTGGATATGCTGTTCGTCTTCCACTACATATATTAATTCTTTAGCCATATTTTCCTCCAAATCAGATTATGATTTTTCAATTATAGTATACAGATTTTTGCATATATCTTCAATACATGCTTAGAATAGATTTTGATTTGAATTTAATTAATGTGTATGATAGTATTTTGATAAAATATGAAAAAGATTGATGCCAAGAAAAATATTTGGGAGGCTTTACATGATTTTAAAAGATAAAAATATTTTAATAATGGGACTTAGAAACAAGTGGAGTATTGCATGGGGGGCTGCACAATCTGCTAGTGAGCAAGGTGCGAACCTGATTTTTACATATCGCTCGGAAGAAAAAAAGGAAAACATTGAAAAGCTCGCAAAATCTATTCCTGGTTCAAAAATGTATAAATGCGATGTAGGAAATGATGATGATATAAGTAAACTATTCGAACAGCTAAAAAAGGATTATGGCGTGATACATGGGATATTGCACAGCATAGCAAATGCAAAGGTAGAAGATTTGCAGGAGCAGTTCATACATACTTCAAGGGAAGGATTCGCCCATGCAAACAACGTAAGTGTATTTTCCCTCGTGGCTGTTTCAAATAAAGCTGAAGAAGTTATGGGTGAAGGAGGCTCAATTGTTACTCTTTCTTATTTAGGCTCTGAAAGAGTAATGCCGAATTATAATGTTATGGGAGTTGCAAAGGCAGCTCTTGAGTGCAGTGTCAGATATCTTGCGAATGATTTGGGTCCGCAAGGGATAAGGGTAAATGCAGTTTCGCCTGGTCCGATTAAAACTCTTTCTGCAAGAGGGGTTAAAGATTTGGATTTAATTTTAGATGCAGTAGAGAAGAAATCTCCGTTGAGAAGAAATATTGATATAAAGGAAGTGGGAGATGTCGTATCATTCCTTTTGAGCAATATGTCCAGAGCTATTACCGGAGAAGTAATTATGGTGGATTCAGGGTTTAATATAATGGGAATCTAGTTGGTGATCTGCCCGTGATTCCTTCTAAGAATAGAGGATTCCTTATGAATGATTCATTTATTAAAATCACTGTTATTGAAAATGAATATTCAACTGAATACGAAGTCAGTCAAGGGGATTCGGTATTACAAGCCTTAAAGTCCTTGGGATTTTTTATTCCTGCAGTATGCGGCGGAATTGGGAAATGCGGGAAATGCAAGGTTAAGGTATCGATGCCTATAAGCATAGATATTAATGAAGATGAGAGAAAGCATCTTGATGAACAAGAAATAAAAAATGGCATAAGGCTTGCATGCCATATTCCAGCAGTAAATGGGATGAAAATATGGATTGGGGGGCCTTTTGAGAAGGCTGAACAAACAGCACCAATTTATTCGGCCAAGCATAGGACTGGGAAAATTGGTGCGGCGGTAGATATTGGAACTACAACAATTGTTTTATCTATTATTAACTTGGTTTCAGGAGAACTAATCAGTACAGAGTCCGCCATGAATCCTCAGATTGCTAATGGGGCAGATGTCATATCCAGAATCGCATATGTTGAGAGCAATCCGTCAAAGCTCAAGGAAATGCAGGGGTTGGTGGTTTCAGCTGTTAATTGGTTGATTTCTCTATCGTTAAAAAGTCTGGGGCTTAAAGAAAGTTGTATTTCAAAGATGGTAGTTTCAGGGAATACGGTAATGCTGCATATGTTTTTAGGCTTTGATGTGCAATCATTAGGTGTGTATCCATACCAAGCAAAAAATATTGGGGTTTTAATTAAAAATGGGGAAAAAATAGGATTGAATATTGCAAAAGACTCGGAAGTTTTGATTCTTCCTTGCATTTCTGCATTTTTAGGAGCAGATATTGTTTCGGGACTTTTAGAAACCAGATTATTTGAAAATGAAAAAATGAGCATTTTATTAGATATAGGGACCAATGGAGAGATTGTTGCAGGGAATAAATCCAGGATGGTTGGGTGTTCAACTGCGGCTGGTCCCGCATTCGAAGGTGCGAGCATAAGATGCGGCAGTATTAATGTTAAAGGAGCGATCGATAAAGTATTCTTACATGACGGAGATGTTGAGTATTCAACCATAGGTAATATACCGCCCAAATCTATCTGTGGTTCGGGAATTATTGATATGACTGCAGTATTGCTTCAAGAAGAAATCATTCAGCTAAACGGACGAATGATTAGCGCTGATGAATCTGCTAATTCAAAAGTAATTGAATATAAAGGTATGCCGGCTTTCTTAATTGCTCGAGGTGAAAATCAAGTTATATTTACACAAGAAGACGTAAGAAAGGTTCAATTGGCAAAGTCAGCTGTTATTACGGGAATAAATCTAATTATGAAAAGGTTGAATATAGATTATAAAGATGTGGATAAACTATATATTGCAGGCAATTTTGGAACTTTTTTAGATATTAATAATGCAATTAAAATTGGTTTGATTCCTGAACCTTTAAAGGATAAAATAGTAATAGTAGGAAATTCATCTATAAAAGGTGCAGAGAAATGCCTGATAGATAATCAATTAACCGAGAAATGCTTAAAAATACAGCGGCAAGTTGAGTATTATGATATTGGAAGAGATAAGGATTTTCAGGAAATGTTCATAAGTAATTTGAATTTTTGATTATAAAATATCAACTTATTTGGAAGAGGGGATAAATCTTGGACAAGAAAAAGTGCGAATACTGCGGCGAATCAATACATATTAATACTAGACGGTGCCCATTTTGCGGAAGCATCGTAAGCGAAGTCCCAAAAGAAGTAATTACAGGGGAAGAGAATGCAAGTGTTTCTGAAGAATCAGTAAGCGGTGAAAAAGAAAACCAGCAATCTAGTATGGGTAATACAGGAATTTCCTCTGAGGTTAGAAATAATCCAATATCACAGAAACCGCTTAGCAATGCAAAAAAGGTTTTTCTTACAGCACTATCGTGCACAATTCCAGGGTTTGGCCAGCTTATTGGAATAATAATAGCTATAGTATTTATGTCTGATGAAACAGATTCAGACCGCAGATCTTTTGGAAAGGCATTGATGGTTACTTCACTTATTATTTTTGCAGTAATCAGTATATGCTGTATACTCTACGGGCTGGTTGTCTATAGTGTAATGATGTCAAATCCGGATTTAAGGTTAAAGTAAAGGTAGATAGAATGTTTCTTGAGAACTTTTTTAGATTTATGGGTTCGCTTGTGTGCCATCAAATACCAGAAAGAACCCTGATTATTGATAATATTCCATTGCCGGCTTGTGCTAGAGATACTGGAATATATATCGGAGTAATTTCAGGAATAATTTTTCTAACTGCAAGGAAAAGATTCCATGCAGATTGGCCGCCAAAAGTTAAACATGCACTGCTTTTAATTCTAATGATGTTTCCTATGATAATCGATGGCACAACTTCATATATTGGACTAAGATACTCGGATAATCTAACCAGGCTGATGACAGGCGGATTCTTTGGATTTCCGCTTGCTATTTTTTTTACTGTGGCTAGAAATTATCATCCAGATAATAATAGTAAAATTCCGCCTTTTAGTTGTTTGAAAGAATTATTAATTCCATTATTTTTTATGATTTTGTTGCTATATTTTATTTATAAAGGTATTATTCTCTGGTTCTTTGTCAGCTTGCTTTTGATTTCCGGTTTGTTAGCAATGTTTTATATGATAGCTGATTCGGTAGTTTCTATTTTTGAATTTCAATCTAAGATAAAGAAGAAGCTAGTTTCAATTGTTGGGATATTTTGCATATTGGGATGCTTATATTTGTTTTCAAGATATTTTTTAGGAGCAGTAAATTTATCAATACCATTAGCTTTTCTAAAATCAGTCTGTATAATACCATAAGCTGCATTATGGAGGATAGTTTATCAAATGAATAGTACTAAAAATGAAGTCAGAAAAACACTTTTAAACCGGCGGAATTTATTAACCCAGAAAGAAATAAATGAATACAGCAGGATTATTTGCTCAAAACTTAGGGAACTTGAGCAGTTCAAACAATCAAAAGTTATATTTGCTTATGCCGGTTCGAAAAATGAGGTGTCTACTTCCAGTCTAATACAAGATATTATTAATGAAGAAAAAGATATATGTCTGCCGCTGACTAAAAAAGATTCTATTGAACTAGAATTTTATAGAATCTTTGATATGAATGAGGACTTAATGGTTGGAAGATATGGAATATTGGAGCCTATACCAAATCCTGTAGGACTTGTTTCACAGCAGGATGCTGAGGTAATAATAATTCCTGGAGTGGCGTTTGATTTGAGTTTAAATAGAATAGGATATGGCAAAGGATACTATGACAGCTTCCTGTCAAATATATCAAAAAAGGTTGCAAAGATTGCCTTGGCTTATGATTTTCAAGTGTTAGAGAATATTCCTTCTGAAGAGAATGATATAAAGATGGATATGATAATTACCGAAAAAAGGATAATAACGGTTTGAGGGAGGTATTAAAATGAGGTCATATTTTTTTGACGGCGAGAATATTAAGCATTTTAATGTGCAAAATGAGAATATTGACAATTTAAAGCATTACTTTCTAATAATTCATGAAAGTGAATTCGATATTATTGGTGGGAAATTTGATATAAAAACTTGCTTAAATGCTGATTATATGAATAGAAAGTATAATCTAGGAATAGAAACAGAAAATAATTATTATGCTATTGCATTAAATATTCCAAGCATGGTTGAGGGAAAAGTTATAGTGCAGCCGGCTGCACTATATGTTGGAAGGAATTATTTAATTATTTCCTCTAATGATGAAAACGATTTGATTAAAAGTATTGAAGGAGAACTTTTAAGCAAAACTGAAGTGTTATTAAAAGGTATGCCGAATCCTACAAACAAGGTGCTTTATTTGATATTTGACAGATTGGTGCAAAAAAGTCTAGGTGTAATTAGAGAGCTGGAAAGAAGAATTGAAGCGCAGGAAGAGAAAGTCCTGAAACTAGGCAAAACTGTAATGGTTAATGAGCTTATTACCATGAGGAGACAGGTTTTTAAAGTAAGAAGATATTTAAATTATCTTACATATATTAGTGATGTTTTGCTTTTAAATGAAAATGGAATCATTAATGAGGATATGATTAAATACTTTAATAATATTGATATTAAGTTTGCTAAGCTTGACAGCGATATCAGCGAGTTATACCAATTTATTGCAAGCTTAAGGGAAGCATATGAATCTGAGACTTCTAATCAGCTTAATCAGACAATGAAGGTATTTACAATGATTTCCACAATATTCCTGCCTCTTACACTAATTGCGGGTATATATGGAATGAATTTTGACTTTATGCCTGAACTCAGATTAAAGTATGGTTACTATGGAGTCATAACAATGATGGGATTGCTTTCGACTGGAATGCTATTTTATTTCAAAAAGAAAAAATGGATTTAACCTTTAAGGAGTTTTTATGAATAAAGTTAAAGTGAAAAATGCAAACTATCTTCTTTTAATTGTGGTATTTTTTATTACAATATTACCACAGATTATTATTCCATTATTAGAATTAATGCTTAATTTTGATTTTAATGAACTTTCAAAAAGTAATGAAACATTTAAAACCGTATTGCTATTAATTGACCAATACGTTTTTATTCTGATTCCCGTGATAATTTTTATAATCGCAAATAAATTGAGCTTTAAGGAAGTATTTAGGTTGAATCCAATTAATCTTTCTGCGGGGGTCCTTACTGTTCTGATGGCTATAGCTGCTTGGGTTGTAAGCATCTTCACAACACTGATAGTTTATCATATATATACAATTATTATTGGAAAGCCATATAATACTGTAAGCGATATTATTCCTTTAAATATTTATGTTGGTTTCTTTCTTGTTGCTATTACACCAGCAATTTGTGAAGAGGCACTTTTCAGGGGAATTGTGCTGAAAGCATATGAAAACAGAGGTACTGTAAAAGCAATTGTAATTACTGCCTTGTTTTTTGCTATCATTCATATTTCAATTGTTAGAGTTGCAGGGCCTTTCATAATTGCAATTCTTGCAGGATATCTTGTAGCGAAATCCAATTCAATAATTCCGGCAGTATTGACTCATATGACTTTTAATGGTACCAGCCTTTGTATTTATTATATCACTAGGACGATGCCCCAGCAGCCCGAGAGGCTTCCTACCATGACTGAATATTTTGTTTTATCAATATTTGTTGCCTTTGCTTTACTGGTAATTGCAGTTTGTATTATTGGGTTTAATTTTGTAACAACGCCAAGATACAATTCTTCAAGTAAGGGACTTTTGTTTAAGACTTTTCTAGGGAGTTCGGAACAAGAATACCGGCCCTTTAAGAAACCGATAACATCAATTTCAAGAGATTTTGTTTCTATTATTTCAAGCTGGCCCGTAATATTAATTATTCTAATATTTATTTTTTATAATATAATTGATATTTATTCAATTTTACAGAATAGAATCATACAATAAATGTAAGATTGTTTGAGTAAACATGTAATCTTTATATAAAAAACAGAGAGATTTGGAGGAAAGCAGGAATAAATTATATTAACTTTAAAAAATAATAAAATATAATAAAAAAGTATTGACTTTTAAGCAAAAGTTGCTAAAATATTTTCATTGCCTTAAAAAATATTGAAAAGGTGGTTGATAATTTTTCTTTTTAAAGGAGGAACCTAAATGAATACTTTGGGCCGTCATATATTGGCAGAAATTTATGGGTGCTCTGCAGATATACTTAATGATGCAGGCAAAATTGAAAGAATTATGGTTAATTCAGCTTTAGAGGCTGGAGCAGAGGTAAGGGAAGTTGCCTTCCATAAATTTAGTCCGCAGGGTGTTAGCGGAGTGGTAGTAATATCAGAATCACACCTAACAATTCATACTTGGCCTGAGCTTGGTTATGCGGCTGTTGATGTGTTTACATGTGGTGACAGGATTAATCCTTGGGATTCATGTAACTATCTAACAGAAAAATTCTGTGCCGAGCATATGACTGCAACAGAGGTAAAACGAGGGTTATTCGAAGAGCCAGTAAAAGTTGCAAACTTATAATATATAAAACACAAAAAAAGCGCTTAAGCGCTTTTTTTGTGTTTTATATATTTATATTTACATTGTAATGAGATAATGATAAAATCTGGAATTATATGTGTCCATGGTTTATGGTTTGTTTTTATTTCAACAAACAGACGTTAAAGGAGGAATGAGTAGTGGGTGTAAATATTTTGATTACATCTGGGGGAACCGCGGAGGCTATTGACTCCGTAAGAACCATCACAAATATGAGCACAGGGAAGCTTGGTGCTCAAATTTATGATGAGTTTGTCGAACAGCTTGGAGAAAACCTCGGGAAGATTTTCTATGTTTGTGCAAATAGAACTATACTTCCCAAAGCTGTAGACAAAGGTAAAGTGGTTTATATAACGGGAGTTCAATCCATGCTTGATGCAGTTGAAGAAATTTTGAAAAATGAAACAATTGATATTATGGTTCATGCCGCTGCGGTATCTGATTATTCAGTATCCAAGGTTTCAAGCCAGGCAATTATGGCTGCCGAAATTAGCGAAGCCGTTGTAAAGGCATTCAAAGAAGGGTACTGTAAGAAAAGGATTGAAGAAATTATTGTTGAAACACTGAAAAACGGCGGCTCTATTGACAGAAGCAGCAAAATTTCTTCTAAGGAGCAAGGAATGATGGTATTCCTTGAACAAACGCCTAAGATTATTGAAAGGATAAAAAAAATTCAGCCGCATGTATTTCTGGTCGGATTCAAACTGCTTAATGGAGTTCCGCGGGAGCACTTATTTGATGTAGGGTTTGAACTCCTTAGGAAGAACCGGTGCAACCTGGTGCTGGCAAATGATCTGGCAAGAATTCGGGAAGGAGACCATACCGGCCTATTGATATTTCCGGAAAAATCCTGCGAAGTCATTCATGGCAAGGATAGCATAGCGCGCGAACTGGTTCGGACTGCTTTAAGAAGAGGAAATACCAGGTATATAACAAGTGAAGGCTTCATCCAAAATGAAGAAGATATTTCTGATGAAACTTTCCTGGCTATGAGAAGTGCGGGGCAGAAACTTGCGGCAGGCAACTTCTTACCTGTGGTCGAAGGTGGAACCTATGGAAACATGTCAATGTTGGATGAGTACGGCATGGTAATAACGGGAAGAAATGTCAACAAGGGAGACCTGCAAAAAGAATCTTTGGTGAGAGTATGGTCGGTTATTGAGTCGAAAGGTGAAAATGTATATGCCCAAGTTAAATATTGCGGTTTCGTAAAGCCTTCAATCGATTCTGCAATACATGGTTTCCTGTACAAAAGTACCGGCTGTAAAGCAATAATGCATATTCATACCGATGAAGTATTTGCTGGCATCCCAATGGTTGAGAACTTTGCTTGTGGTACTGAAGCCGAGTGCAGGGGGATCATTTCTGCTTTCGAGAGAGATGCTGCAGCAAAAGCGGTTCAGATCTATAATCACGGTATTGTTGCAATCGGCGACAGCCTTGATGAGTGCATGGAAACAATACAAGGAATTTTTGATAATTACGTTTCAATCCACCGGATAAAATCCATGGATGATGACGCTGTGTTTGATGATTGGATTGTACATACCAGAGAGGTAGAGGGGGTTGTATCCGAACTCCCATTCCTAAACCCTGACTATGGCTTTGCAGTTTCGCACAAAGGTACCAATAAGGGAGTTTTGATGCTGAACAGACAGGGATTGAATACTGCTGTTTTTACCGTCTATTTGAAGCCGGAATATAGAGCTGATGGAAATGGAACCGGCAGTAGAGTGATTGAACTTGCTTTTGAATTATGCCGGATATATGGAATCAATGAGCTCAGAATAGAAACTGCGGATGGCTGCGGGGTTGTTGAATACTATACTACGCGCCATGGATTTGAAGTGGTTGGCAAAAAAGAGAAAATGACCTATTTACGTAAAATGTTATAACAAGAAAAAAGGTCAACGAATTGAAGATTCGTTGACCTTTTTTTCTTGCTTTTGCTCTTAAAATAATTTTCAAATAAAAATGTATATAATTTGAAAAAGGGTCAATAATAATTAATGACCTCACAAAACACATTGAGACCCCCTTTACATTATTTTTCGTGACATTTTTATAATGTCACGCTTTTTTTTTATAATAATATATGTTAGAATTTAGGTGTATAATAGGCGTATCACAACCACTGAATTTAATTTTCACAAGGAGGAAATATTAATATGGAAAGAACGGTAATACTCTTAAAACCTGATGCAGTAAAGAGGAGATTGGTAGGAGAAATAGTTGGAAGAATTGAAAGAAAGGGTTTTAAGATTTCCCATATGAAGATGGTAAAGCTTGATAAAGCTGTAGTTGAAGAACATTATGCACATTGCAAAGGAAAAAGCTTCTTTAATGATATGGTTAATTATATGACTTCTGGTGAAGTTGTTGCAATGATAGTAGAAGGCGAAGATGTTATAACAATGATGAGAATGATGATAGGCAAGACTCTTGTGACTGAAGCCGCTCCTGGTACAATTAGAGGAGATTTTGGTTTTAACTCTTATGAAAATCTTATTCACGGCTCTGATGCTGTTGAAAGTGCAGAAGTTGAAGTGGCAAGGTTTTTCCCTGAAGTATAAAAAATTTTTGGAAGGGGAATTACATGTTAGATACTTATGAACAATTCACACAAGCTATTTTTCAAATAACAGGGATTAATCTAGCAAGCTACAAGGAAAGGCAAATGAAAAGAAGGATTGATTCACTTATCCTGAAAAGGAACTTTTCTGACTATGAAAGCTATATTAAAGCATTAAAAACAGATAAGCTTATATATGATGAATTTGTTAATTACATAACAATTAACGTTTCAGAATTTTATCGGAATCCTAAGCAATGGGAAGTTCTTGAACAGGAAATCCTCCCTATGCTTATGAAAGGCGTTAGTAATATAAAAATTTGGAGTGCAGCTTGTTCAACAGGAGAAGAACCTTATTCACTTGTGTTTGCTATGAACAAATTTCTTCCGTTAAACCAAATTAAGATAATTGCTACAGATATTGACAGAGAAGTAATATCAAAAGCACAGACTGGAATTTATAACCCGAAGAGCCTTGACAGCCTCCCAAGAGAAATGGTTCCAAAGTATTTCCATGAGGAAGGCGATTTCTATAGAGTAAAGAATGAAGTAAAACAATGCGTTGATTTTAGGCATCATAACCTTCTGGCAGATAAGTATCCTGATGATGTAGATCTTATTGTTTGCAGGAATGTACTTATATACTTTACAGAAGAGGCAAAGTCGCAGGTTTATACTAGTTTCAGTAAGGCTCTTAGAGACGGTGGAGTACTATTTGTAGGAAGTACTGAGCAGATAATTCTTGCTTCAAGATATAACTTTGTTTCAGCAAGTACATTTTTTTACCAGAAGGTTAGGAATATCTAAGTATAATATCAATAAAGTCATATGAGAAATTCAATTAAAAACCCACAGACGGGAAATAGTCCTGCCTAAGGGTTATTTAATTTAAGGCGGTGAATTTTATGTTTGCTTTTGTAAAAGGTACAATAGAAGCAATTGCAAGGGATTATATGGTAATTGAGAATAACGGAGTAGGTTTTAAGGTTCATTCTGCATTGTCTACATTAGAAAAGATTATAACAGGAAAAGAAGCTAAAGTTTATACTTATATGCATGTGCGTGAAGATAATATTAGTTTATTTGGGTTCCTTACACAAGAAGAACTAAGAGTTTTTGAACTTCTCATTTCAGTTTCGGGAATTGGGCCAAAAGCTGCAATTTCAGTTTTGTCCGGTTTATCTCCGTCAAAATTCAGTCTTGCAGTTATAACTAATGATACAGCGGCTTTAAAAAGTATTTCTGGTATTGGTCTTAAAACAGCACAAAGAATAATTTTAGAATTGAAGGATAAGGTTAAATCTGAGGATGGAATAGAAGTTGTAGAAGGCAGCCCAGATATAGGTGGAAAGAAACTTGAAGCCATGAGTGCTCTACAGGTTTTGGGATATTCGGCAAATGATGCATTAAGAGTGCTTAATCAGATTGATGTTGAAAATGCGGCGATTGAAGATATAATCAAGCAGGCATTAAAAAACTTTTCCAGATAAAACTCTAAAGAGCGCTTCGAAATGAAACGCTCTTTAAAATTAGTTGATGAATAGAAATATCTATGCATTTTTTAGGGATTTACCAAATTCTTGGCCAACTTTCCAAAGGTCATCCATAATAATTTTTGCCAGAAGCTCTGGGGTTTTGATGATTTCTTCTAGTACTTCGTCCGTAAACCATTTGAGGCTCCAAAATCTGCTTGACAGACAAATCATATCGAAAAAACAAAAACCATTTGCTTCACTTTTTTCGTATATGCTACCAGTTTTTTGAGCCGATAAGGCACATTCGTATTGCATCAAATCAATATACGTTTCAGCAAGAATATCTTTTGAGGAAGTTACCAATGATGCAATTTCTTCACGCGTAACCTTATCTCCATAAACTTCTTGAGGAACGAATAAACCTATGTTCGCTTCAGGCTGTCCATCATTCTCTGGAGTTGTGAACAATACAAAAGCCGGAGAATAAATAATTTCAGACCTTTCAATTGAACAATCGGAAAACTGCAAATTACCGCTTTCTTCAGCAATGTATGAGTCGATTTCTCTCCGAAGTTTTCTAGCTTCTTCTTGCTTTTGTTTTATACGTAGTTTTCGTGCATTCTCAGATGCTTTGTTTTTCATCTTCATCACTCCTTTTCTCAAGATATTGCCAATAAGGGCGTATCTCCTCCTCTCAAAATCCTAACCGGCCATTACCGCCTGTATTATTCCGAAAATTCAATTATAAACAACAGCACCATTTTATAATAATATTAAATCATTGTCTAATATTTTTTCACCTTGCGAATAGTATTAAAATATAATATACTAAAGGTGAAAACTCACCCTTCTAACTTCCCTCTCTATGCTATAGAGGGAAGAAATAGCAAAAATCTACGAAGGGGTATATGAAAGGAGAGATGCGTATAGGTTAGAAGATAAGATTTGTTAAAAACTTAATTGAGCGCCAGCACTGACGAAAGTCAGATGACGAGGGTGGGGTTTATCGAAAATTCGGCGGATGACCTCACGGATGGTACGTTCGTAATTGATTGAACAAATACCCGGGCGACCGGGGAACAGAAACAATCAAGTGTACAAGATTGGACAGAAACTATAGGTTTTTTTGCCTATGGTTTTTTTGTTTAAAAATTGTGATAAGGGAGGTTTCGATTATGTGTGGAATAGTTGGTTATATAGGGAACAAAAACTCAGTTCCCGTACTGATAGAAGGGTTAAAGAAGCTTGAATACAGAGGGTATGATTCATCAGGAATAGCAATAATTAATAATAAAGAGTTGGATATACTTAAATGCAAGGGAAGGCTCAGTATGCTTGAAGAAAAGCTTGCAGATGAGAAAGTATCCAGTTTGGTTGGAATAGGCCACACCAGATGGGCAACTCATGGAGAACCATCTGATGTGAATTCTCATCCGCATATCAGTTTCAAAGGACATATTGCGGTTGTTCACAATGGAATAATCGAGAATTATCTAAGGCTTAAAGAGTTTCTTCAATCCAAGGGCGTTGAGTTTCTTTCAGAAACTGATACAGAAATAATTGCACATCTTATAGAGTATTATTATGAAGGGAATCTTGTTGAGGCGGTTAGAAAGGCTTTGACCAAGCTTGAAGGTTCGTATGCATTAGGTATTTTATCTCAAGAGCATCCCGAACAGTTTATTGCTGTAAGAAAAGACAGCCCGCTTATTGTTGGAGTTGGAGAAGGAGAGAACTTTATTGCATCAGATATACCTGCAATTTTGGAGCACACAAGAAATATTTATCTCCTCGATGATAACGAATTAGTTGTGCTCAGAAAAGATGGTGTTAAAATATTTAATAAAGATGGAGAAGAAGTTAGAAAAGAAATCTATAAGGTTGAATGGGACGTATCTTCTGCTGAAAAAGGCGGATATGAGCACTTTATGTTAAAGGAGATATTTGAACAGCCGAAAGTAATAAAAGATACAATCAATCCAAGAATCAAAAACGGTAAACCGGAGTTTGAATTTGAATTAAGCTCTAAAGAGCTTGAAGGGATTGAAAAGATATTTATAGTTGCCTGCGGAACAGCTTATCATGCAGGTATGGTTGGAAAGTATCTTATTGAAAAGCTTTCCAGAATTCCTGTAGAGGTTGATATTGCTTCAGAATTCAGATACCGTAATCCGGTTCTGAATGAAAAAATGCTTGTAATCATAATCAGCCAGTCAGGTGAAACCGCGGATACGCTGGCAGCTCTAAGAGAAGCCAAAAAGCATGGGACAAAGGTAATTTCGGTTGTGAATGTTGTTGGAAGCTCCATAGCAAGAGAGTCAGACAATGTGCTTTATACATGGGCTGGGCCGGAGATTGCAGTTGCTTCTACAAAGGCATATACGACTCAGCTTGCAGCAATGTATCTTTTAGCAGTTGATTTTGCTCTTAAAAAGGGTACCATAACCAATGAACAGGCAAATGATATATTTGAGCATCTTAAGATGCTTCCTGATAAAGTTGCGGAAGTACTTGAACATAGGGAAAAAATTCAATACTTTGCTGCAAATCACTATAATGCCAAGGATATATTCTTCCTGGGTAGAGGATTGGACTATACTGTTGCACTTGAAGGTTCGCTCAAGCTGAAGGAAATATCATATATCCATTCAGAAGCTTATGCTGCAGGTGAATTAAAGCACGGCACAATTGCATTGATTGAAAAGGGAACGCTGGTTGTTGCACTTGCAACGCAGGAAGAGCTTTTTGATAAAATGTTGAGCAATATCAAGGAAGTTAAGGCAAGGGGAGCTGTTGTGCTTGCGGTTGCACAGGAAGGAAATACTGAGATTGAGAAGGTTGCAGACTTTGTATTATATATTCCAAAGATTGAGGATGTATTAAGTTCGATTCTGACGGTAATACCGCTGCAGTTATTTGCTTATTATGTAGCAGTTCAGAAGGGCTGTGACGTAGATAAGCCGAGAAACTTGGCAAAGAGCGTAACTGTAGAATAAAGAATAAAGCTATATTTACATTGAGTTGTAGTTGTGTAAAAAAGTCTTAGACTGGGTAAAAAGTTTTAAAATAAAAAGCTGCTGATATAATATCGGTAGTTTTTTATTTTAAATGGCTTCATCGAATTTTTAAGGGACAAATTTTTGGGCATAATTCAAATTATCGTCTTATTCAATAACTGTGGTAAAAAATATGGAGGATTTTTGTATGAAAAGCCTCATATTAAATCATCTTGGTATATTGACTCAAGGCGCGTTTTAAGCTCTCAACCTGAACTTCACCCTTTCCTTCACGAAGCGCGTCAAGTACGCAGTGGTCAAGGTGATCTTCCAGAATAATCTGGCTGATTTTTTGCAAAGCTGCTTTTGCAGAATTAAGCTGAATAATGACTTCATCGCAAGGCTTGTCATTTTCAAGCATTTTTCGAATGCCCCCCAATTGTCCTTCAATTCTACTGATTCGTTGACAAAGTTTTTCAACGTCATGGTGTTGATACTTTTGCATAAGTTGTCCTCCTTTATTAAACTTAATTATAATAATGGTCTATTAATATTAAGACAGAACTGGTGAAGCTGAATCTTGTTCCTTGTAGGTTAGCAGTAATGCGGAATTAACCACCACGAACACAGACCCGAAATTATGAACAAGTGCAGCGGTTACAGGGTTTAGCAGACCGAAACCGGCAAGAATGATTGCACCAAAGTTAATAAACATAGAAATTATAATGTTGAAAATGATGCGCTTTTTAGTTTTTTGGCAAATCCGAACCAAAAAAGGAAGCTTGCTTATATCATCGCTCATCAGAGCAACATCAGCTGCCTCGATAGCAACATCGGATCCGATTGCACCCATGACGATTCCGACAGATGCAATGGCAAGAGCAGGAGCATCATTGATACCATCACCTATCATGCCGACCGAATGTCCTTGTTCAGTCAAACTCTTGATGGAGTTGACCTTGCCTTCGGGTAGTTGAGAAGCAAATATTTCCGTAATACCGGTTCTTTGACCAATGGAATTTGCAACTGTCTGGTTGTCACCAGTCAGCATAATAATACGCGATAGACCTATTTTTTTCAACTCTGAGATTGTGTCTCTGGTCTCTTTGCGAAGAACATCCGCAATGGATATTATTCCAACAAGCTTTCCATCCAAAGCCACAGGAAGAACGGTTTTCCCTTGTGACTGCATTTGCTCAATAAGCGACAAGGTATCTTGACTTTCTTGAATACGATCATGTCCGATGATTTTTTCTCCAATCTGAATTTCATGTCCGTCTATGGTTGCTATAACTCCTTTTCCTGTCTGTGTTTCAAATGTTGAGGGATCCTCTGCAGTAATACCTTGGCTTTCACTATATGTTAGAATGGCTTTCCCTAATGGATGTTCGGAGAATTTTTCTGCACTTGCAATCAGGTTTATAAACTTTTTCTTATCTATGCTTTCATCAAGTATATGAATATCTTCAACTTGAAGTTTACCATAGGTCAAAGTTCCTGTTTTATCCATGACAAATGTATCAATCTTAGCTGCTGCTTCTACCGCTGCACCAGATTTAATGAGTATGCCTTTTTTAGTAGCATTACCAATCGCAGCCATCATGGCTGTGGGTGTAGCAAGTATTAGTGAACATGGGCAGAAAACAACAAGTGCGGTTACTGCCCGATAGATATCCTTTGTAAGTATCAGAATAAGTATTGCAAAGCCCAAAGCAACCGGAACCAAAATGCGTGCCCATTTATCTGCAATCCGAACAATAGGAGCCTTATTCTCTTCGGCTTCTTCTACGAGACGTATCATCTTTTTGAGCGATGATTCTTCCCCTACATTGGTAGCTTCAATGTCGATAACTCCCTGCTGGTTCAGAGTTCCCTGATAAACTTCGTCTCCTTCTGTTTTATCAACAGGAACCGATTCGCCAGTCATAACGGATTGGTCAATTGAAGTAGTTCCCCGAACAATTCTACCATCCACTGGAATAGCTTCGCCGGGACGAACCAAAAGTAAATCTCCCATTTTCACTTCTGAAGCCAATATTTCCTTATCACCATCAGCTGTGCGGATACAAGCTTTTTGAGGGGTAAGTTTTATAAGTGCCTGCAAACTTTTACGGGATCTTCCGGATGTCACATCCTCCAATACCTTACCTAACTGCATGATAAAAGCGACTTCTCCAGCTGCAAAATATTCTCCGATGGCCACCGCTGCGACAAGGGCAATTGCAACAAGCACATCAGCAGTCACGTCAAACTCTGTTACCAATCCCTTGATTGCGCCAAAAACAATGGGGATACCACTTATTACAATAGCAATCCAGGCTGGATCAAAAGGTAATCCTGTAGACCATTTGAAGAAACTTGCCAACAAAAATATACCTGACAATATGGTTAAACATAATGTGCGAAACGGTTCATCCTCCCGAAATTTATTAATAATCTGCATAACTAAATACCCCCAATACAAATATACCATATGCCCCTATGGGGCATATTTATTGTAAAAAGAATTAGCATTTTTGTCAACTATACTTGGAACCTATTTTGAACCTATTAATTCATATTTACATAAAATGAATAAGAGTTTTTTATTTTATGTAAATATGGAGGTAAAACAATGTCATTTTTATATGGGTTTCCGCCTGGTAATACATCGCCGTATGTTCCGCAGAATTTTGGAACAGAATACCAGAGATTAATCCAAACAAATAATATATACTACCCGCATCTACCATCTTATATTGATTACGCTAAAAATGCGTTACAAATTGAAAATCCCATAGATCGGGAATCGATTGAGAAAATAATTGGGAAAAAAGGGACTATGCAGGATGGTGTTTTGAAGTTCACATTTCCACGCTATGACTTGAAAGTAAGCATTGGGCCAGTTTCAATAGAGCCTGAACTTGCGCTCACTTCTTGGATGGCTTTTCATAATGTAGGTAATCAAAGTATGGTTATGGGCGACATTGTTCTTTTAGAGAACGAAATTGATCCCGTGGCATCGCAGCTAATTGCAAACGGCTTTAAAATTACCGCCCTTCACAATCACCTTCTTCATGAATTACCCAGAATTATGTATCTACACTTTTCAGGTATAGGAGATGCAGTTAAGTTAGCTCAAGGTATTAAAAATGTTTTTTCTATGACAAAAACGCCCCTCACAGGTCATACAACGAGCCAAACCTTGCCGCAGGAGTATTGGAGTGCTGTTGAAATAATTATGGGAAAGAAGGGTAACTGTGTTGGCAAGGTAATACAGTTCTCATTTCCTAGAGCCGACAAAATAAGAGAGTTTGGAATGGAAATACCACCGAGTATGGGAATTTCTCAAGCAATCAATTTCCAAGCAGAAGGAGAAAACGCTGCAACAACAGGAGATTTTGTTCTAATTGCAAAAGAAGTTAATCCGGTCATTCGTACACTAAAAGAAAATGGTATTACTGTTACTGCTATCCACAATCATATGCTTTATGAATCTCCCCGGTTGTTCTTCCTACATTTTTGGGCTGTAGATAACCCTGAAAAACTAGCTTATGCTCTTAGACAGGCACTTGGACGAACCAATACAGTTAGAAGCTAGAAAATATTTTAATGCTCGTGCTGCTATGATGATTAATAAAATTGTATTTATTAAAAATCATTTGAAAGCGCATATCCAAAGCCCTTATTTGGAATTATAAGAACAAAAAAGAGAAAAATAGAAGCTTTTTGTTGGATTTAAATTAACAAAAGCTTTTAAAATAAAGGAAACATATGATATGGGCAATTCTAATTCAACAGGTTCCAGCAAAGGAAGTTTGGGAAAAATAGCTGCACTACTTCTTACAGCGGGAATGATGGTTGGTACTGGTATATTCACCACATTGGGAGTAGCAACAAGCAAAGCCCAAAGTGGTATTTTAATTGCAATGCTCATTGGCTGTGTAATTGTATTAATGACAGGTATCAGTGCGGCGCAGGCAGGTGTTAACTATCCCGAAGAAGGTGGGGCTTTCATATGGATGCGAATTTTTGGTAATCCAACAATCAGTTTCGCTGCTGGTATTTCATATTTAATTAAAGGCATTGTAGGTCTTGGTATTGCCGCACTTGGGTTTGCTCACTATTCGTCGCAAATGTTTCATGGATTGCCCATACCCCTTATGGCAAGTATTGCTATACTGGTTGTCGCCGCGGTAAATTTCTTCGGAATAACACCTACTGCTAATGCAATAATTAGCATATTTTTTATTAATTTAATCCTTCTAATAGTGTATGTTGGTTTTTCTATACCAAGTGTAAAGGTGCAAAATCTGTCCCCAGTTTTCGGACCTGGAATAACAGGTATTTTAAGTGGAGCAGCAGCATTTTTTTGGTCGTGGGATGGTTTTCAACGTACAGCAATCATGGCGAATGAAATTAAGAATCCACGTAGGTCAATACCATTTGCAATTATTGGCGGAATTTTAATTGCTGCAATTATTTATACAATTGTTGCAGGAGTTACACTTGGTGTGCTTGGTGCTAATGCTATGGGTAAGAGCGATACTCCACTTTTCCTTGGGGCAACAAAGGCAACTGCAGGATGGGGTATATATATTATACTATTATCCGCGTGGATATTAGCATTTAGCGATATACTAGGTGACCTAATGAGTACCTCAAAGGTAGGACATGCCATGGGGCAAGAACATGAATTGCCGTATTTGCTCGGTACTGTGCATAAACGTTTAAAAACCCCACAATTTGCAATTTTACTACTAACTATCGTAGGTTTGGCACTTGTTAATTTGGTTCCGTTGAGACAACTTGTTCCGGTGGCAAGTACCTGTACGCTTATCTGGTATATAATAACTAACCTGGCTGCTCTAAAGGTGACCAAGGAAAACCGAATTACTTGGCCAATTATTTCATGGTTAGGTATTGTTGCGTGCATCACACTGTTATTTTCACTACCTCTTTGGAGTGTTGCTGGAGCTATTGTCTTGATTGTAGTCCTTACCGGAATTCGTTGGCTGTTAATCCTCGTAAATCAAAAAGCAGGTGTAGATGCCAGTGGCGATTGGGCAGTGTCTGGGCTAAAACTGGCAGAAGGAGATATTATTTCCGTAACCGCTCAGTATCCAAGTGAAACAATAAGTACAAAAACTACTGCCATAGTAGCTGAGGCTCCGCCTCAAACATCGGCACCGGTTATTTCCAGAGCAATAACAGATGCAGATTCAGCTGTATCAGGAAAAGCCCCTTCCGGATCAAATGTTATACTTAGTATTAACAATGTAGCCCAAACTGCTGTTTCAGCTGATGGGGGCAACTGGAAGGTATCAGGGTTAGACTTATCACAAGGGGATATCATTTCTGTAACTGCTCAATCGGTTGGTAAAAGAGTAAGCACTGCAGTAATAATAACAGTAGTTCCAGCCCCAATTCAAACCGCAGAGCCAATCATTTCCGGGAAAGTAACAGCTGCGGATAAAACTGTTTCGGGAAAAGCACCTTCCGGTACAAATGTAGTGCTTAACGTTAACGGAAAAGCCCAGCCAGCAGTAGTGGCAAATGGCGGGAATTGGACAGTATCCGATTTAAAATTGTCACAAGGTGATTCTCTTTCTGTAAACGCAGAATATGCTGGTGAAACAGTGAATACAGAAACAATAAAGATTGTAACTCCAAAGCCGCTTCAAACCGCGGAACCGATAATTTCTGGAAAAGTTACAGCAGCCAATACATCTATATCAGGGAAAGCTCCTGCTGGCTCAAGTGTAGTGGTAAGCGTTAATGGGGTAGCCTTACCGGCTGTTATAGCTGCCGATGGTAAAACTTTATATATGGTAGAAGTATCAGCAGTCCCAACCCCAATTCAAACAGCAGCACCAGTAATTTCTGGGATTGTAACAGCAGGAGCCACAACAGTATCAGGAACTGCACCTGCTGGTTCAAACGTAGTGTTTAGTGTTAATGGGATGGCTCAACTGGCCATTGTAGATACCAATGGAAACTGGATTGTTTCTGGGTTGATTTTGTCTCAAGGGGATACTATTTCCGTAGCGGCTCAGTCAGTTGGCGAAACAGTGAGCGTTGCAACTACGATCACAGTACAGTAAATTTAAGCATGATGAAAATGTCTTACCCAAAAGTTATAAAGAAAAGTTAGTAGATAATGCAAAAAATTAGAGTTACATCGCATTTTGTATTTACACAAAAGAATAAAAAGATTAGAGAAAAAACGGGTTGTACCAAAGAAAGATATAGTAAATGTGGAATATGACATTTGTAATTATAAAAAGTGGTAGGTTTATGTTGTAAAACCTATCACTTCTATTTTATTTTATTCTGATATCATAAAAAATTATTAAATAAATTAAGAACAATTCCAAATAAGATACATAGAATAGTATATAGAAATAGGTGAATGTTATTATGAGTTTATTGCCATATTATAGAGAATATATTGACATAACATAGATAACTATATATATTATACATATAGATACTTATCTATGTAAGGAGTGATTATATGGACCTAAACTACGATGATAATGAAAAAATTATGAAAGCACTTGCAGATTCGAACAGACTTAAGATAATCGATATGTTGTCTTGTGGAGAAAGATGTGCATGCCATATACTTGAAGAATTTGATTTTACGCAGCCAACACTATCGCATCACATGAAGGTATTAATGGAGTGCGGCCTAGTAGAATGCAGGAAGGCAGGACTCTGGAGCTTCTATTCGCTGAATAATACTAATTGCAATAAGCTTATATTATTTCTTATGAGTTTAGTTACGGACACTAATAAGTGTGAAAATAAAGAAAATTTAAAATGCGAATGTTAACTCATAGTTAGAAATGCTTGTAATTTAATTGGGGGTGGAACCTTGGAAAACAATAAATGCTGTGATTCGGATAGTGAGAAATTAAAAGCTAAAGTAGTAAGGGTTAAACCTAGAGTTAGTAAGGTTGATAAAAAAGATTTGCCTAAAGAAAATTCCTGCTGCTGTGGAGGAACCTGTTCTTCAGAATCCGAGACACAATATGTTAAAAAGGAAGAATGGGAAGTTGGCAAAGTTGAGACGGCTGTTGGTTCATTACCACAGGTTTCAACTAAATTAAATTTTAGTGATACCATTGGTGCCTGGAAAGCCCGCTGGGGAATAAATAGGATGAACTATAAAATAAATCCTGGGCTTTATGCTGTGGGTGCACCGAAAGACACTTCACCTGTACTGGTTACTGCAAATTACAAATTAACCTTTGACTCATTGAGAAAGGAATTAGCAGGCATTGATGCGTGGATACTCGTACTTGATACGAAAGGTATTAATGTTTGGTGTGCTGCCGGAAAAGGTACATTTGGTACAAAGGAAATTGTAAATCGCATAAATAAAACAGAGCTTTCAAAGGTTGTGACACACAGGACTTTGATATTGCCACAGTTAGGAGCACCAGGCGTAAGTGCTCATGAAGTTACAAAACATTCTGGATTTAAAGTAGTTTATGGACCAGTCAGGGCAAAGGATCTAAAAGAATTTATCAGTTTGGGAATGAAAGCAACTGAAAAAATGCGTACAGTTAATTTTACAACATACGATAGGCTTGTTTTAACGCCAATAGAATTGGTAAGTACTTTTAAAATATCTCTAATGATTTTTGGTATACTGTTTTTATTGAATCTTATATCAATTAAACCTTTTGGTTTAATTGATTTTTATGGATATATAGGTGCATTGGTAGTGGGATGTGTAGTAACTCCCGTACTGCTGCCTTGGATTCCTGGCAGGGCTTTTGCATGGAAGGGATGGCTATTAGGTTTGTTCTGGGCTATAAGTCTAAACATACTTAATGGATGGCCTGGAGTATCCTCGTATAACTGGATAAGAGCTGTAGGATATTTGCTGGTTTTGCCATCAGTATCTGCATTTTGTGCAATGAACTTTACAGGTTGTTCAACTTATACATCATTTTCCGGTGTATTAAAGGAGATGAAAATAGCTATTCCTGCTATTATTATATCGATAGGTTTAGGCGCGATTTTGATATTGGCTAATAGCCTTATCCGGTTTTAAGGAGGAAGATTATGAAGCATAAATACTTAAAAGATGTTGCTGCGTTGAAATTTAAATCAGAGAAATGTACCGGATGTGGAAGGTGTACTGAAGTCTGCCCGCATAAAGTATTTGATTTGAAAGACGGCAAGGCTCGAATTGTTGATAAGAACAGTTGTATGGAATGTGGAGCTTGCGCAAAGAACTGCCCATTCAATGCAATAGAAGTAAATCCTGGAGTTGGCTGCGCAGCTGCAATAATTAAAGGATGGCTGACTGGAACAGAGCCTAGCTGCGATTGTTCAGGCGGCAATGATGGCAGCGGTTGTTGCTAAAATATATTTTGGAGGGATTCTATGGATATTGAACAAAAAGCAAAATTATCTTTTTTGGATAGGTATTTAACATTATGGATATTTATTGCAATGGCTATTGGTGTTGTAGGAGGATATTTTTTTCCTGATGTGGCAAAGTCATTAAGTAACTTCAGTACAGGGACAATATCTTGGCCGATAGCTATAGGCCTTATAATAATGATGTATCCGCCGCTGGCTAAGGTAAAGTATGAAGAAATCGGAAAAGTATTTAAAAATAAGAAGGTGTTTTCTTTTTCCCTTGTGCAAAACTGGATAATAGGCCCGATTTTGATGTTTGTATTAGCAATATTACTGCTTGGCGATAAGCCGAACTTCGCAATCGGTCTTATTATAATTGGTTTAGCACGCTGTATTGCGATGGTTATTGTTTGGAATACTCTGGCGAAAGGAGATAATGAATACTGTGCTGCTTTAGTAGCACTTAATTCTATCTTCCAGATTCTTTTATATACTGTTTATATTTATGTATTTGTAACTCTTCTTCCTAAATGGCTGGGACTTTCTTGGGGAGGCCAGATTGTAAATGTCTCAATGCTGGAAGTTGCAAAGAGCGTACTTATTTACTTGGGGATTCCTTTTGCAGCAGGTTTTATTACAAGATTTGGGTTAATAAGGGTTAAAACAAAAGAATGGTACGAGAAAGTATTTATTCCGAAGATTTCTCCAGTAGCATTGGTGGCATTACTATACACAATTATAATCATGTTTATTACTAAGGGTGAGCAGATTGTTAGATATCCGGGTAATGTAATTAGAATTGCAATACCGCTCTTAATCTATTTTGCAATTATGTTTTTTGTAAGTTTTTATATGTCCTTCAAAGGCGGCTTTAGATATGACCAAACTGTTACTCTTGCTTTTACAGCAGCAAGCAACAATTTTGAGTTAGCTATTGCAGTTGCTGTAGCTGTGTTCGGTATAGCATCCGATGTTGCATTTACTGCAGTTATAGGTCCCTTGGTTGAAGTTCCTGTAATGATTGGATTAGTAAACTCAGCCTTGTTCTTTAAACGCAAATATTTTGATGAAAATGGCTTGCCAAAGCATAACATTAAAGAAAGAGCTTAAATTATAGATTTATAGCGTATAGTTGTTTTAGATTAATCTTGGCTGCTGACAAAATATCAGCAGCTTTTTTATGTATTCCCCGATAATTTTAGGTGTAAACTACCTAAACAAGGTAGAAAAATATACTCCAAAAAAAACTTGACCTGGAGTTAGCTTCAAGTGATAAACTGAATTTCAAGGAGGTAGGTAAAATGAAAAAATTAGGATTTGGTTGTATGCGGCTGCCGATAAAAAGCCAGGATGATCAATCAAGTATTGATATGGAAACTTTAAATAAAATGGTTGATACTTTTTTAGAAAGGGGCTTTACCTATTTTGATACAGCTTATGTGTATCATATGGGTAAGAGTGAAACAGCTCTTAGAGAAGCGTTAGTAAAACGCCATAAAAGAGATAGCTTTGCTATAGCTACAAAATTGCCGATATTTCTTTTAAAAAACAAAGAAGATCAGGAAAGAATTTTCAACCAACAGTTAGAAAAATGTGGTGTAGATTACTTTGATTACTATATGCTCCATGCCTTAGGTGCAGGGTCATATGAGAAGGCCAAAAAATTAGATAGTTTTGCATTTATTAAGGAAAAGAAGAAACAAGGGAAAATCAAAAATATTGGGTTCTCCTATCATGATAATGCAGATTTGTTAGAGGAAATCCTGTCAGCGCACCCAGAAATGGATTTTGTTCAATTACAGATTAATTATCTGGATTGGGATAATGAGAGTATTCAGTCAAGGAAATGTTATGAAGTAGCTAGAAAGAATAATATACCGGTTATTGTTATGGAACCTGTCAAAGGTGGTACACTAGCAAAAGTGCCAGAAAAAGCAGAAAAATTATTTAAGGATTATCATGCGGATATGTCAATAACATCATGGGCTGTTCGTTATGCGGCAAGCTCCGAAGGAATAATGATGGTTTTGAGTGGAATGTCCGATATAGATCAGTTGCTGGATAATACAAGTTATATGCAGGATTTTAAGCCTTTTATAGAGGAAGAATATGATATAGTGAAAAAGGCTATCAATATTATTAACGAGGCAATTATTATTCCTTGCACTGCCTGCCAATATTGTGTAGAGAGTTGCCCGAAAAATATAGCCATTCCAAAGTATTTTGCATTATATAATGCTGAAAAACAAGCCTTGAATGCCGGATTTTCTACACAAAAGGTATATTATGATAATTATATAAAAATACATGGTAGAGCATCAGAATGTATTGATTGTAAACAGTGTGAAGAACATTGCCCGCAGCATATTAAGGTTACAAAATATGTAAAGGATGTAGCTGATACTTTTGAAGCATAACCCTATTTTCTGGATAGAAGATTTTTTTGAAGGTTTGACTTGGAGCTAGTTTTAGGTGATATAATATCACACATCAGGGGGTGAAGTCGTGACGATTGCAGAAGTAAGCAAAAAATATAATCTTTCGCAGGATACTCTGCGTTATTATGAACGCATTGGATTGATTCCTACTGTAAATCGCAAAAAAGGTGGAATGAGGGATTATACGGAAGAAGACTGCAGGTGGGTTGAATTTATCAAATGTATGAGAAATGCAGGTCTTCCAATTGAAGTATTGATTGAGTATGTTGCGCTGTTCAAGCAGGGTGATGAAACTATTGATGCTAGAAAAAGACTCTTAATCGAGCAGCGTAAGCTGTTAATAGAAAAAATGGAAGAAATGAAGAAAACAATTGAACGCTTGGATTACAAAATAGAAAGATATGAACGGGGAGTAGTTGTAAAAGAGAAAGAGTTAAAAAGATTAGATAATTAGTTTTATATAACTTTCAAATTAAGGAGATGCTTTCATGACGAATTTATTAACGATAGATAAAATAACCTTTAAAACCAAAATATTAACTACTGCGGCAGCTATTCTTGCTGCTGTGGTTCTGCCCCAGATATTTCACGCTGTGGGTGTTATTTCTGGACAGGGAGCTGCTTTGGGTGAAACCTTTCTGCCTATGCAGCTGCCAGTGATTCTGGCTGGATTGCTTGCTGGGCCTATAGTTGGTATTGTTGTAGGCGTCCTGAGTCCACTTATTAGTTTTGGTTTTTCTGGTATGCCGGGGGCAGTTATTCTTCCTTTTATAATAATCGAACTAGCAGGTTATGGCCTTGCTGCCGGAGTGTTAAGTAAGGTGAAAATGATGGCATTTAGCAAACTTTTGCTGATACAGATTGCTGGGCGAATGCTTAGAGCCTCGGCGATTCTGTTTGCTGTTTATGGGTTAGAAAGTCAGGTTATAAATGCTGCTGGAATTTGGAACTTTGTAATCGGTGGCCTGCCGGGTATTCTGCTCCAATGGTGTTTGTTCCCGCTGATAATGTTCTGGATAGAAAGTGGGAAAAAGTACAATGACTAATATAGAACAAGCACAGAAACTATTCCTAAGTGGTGGATATACCTGTGTACTTTGCAAAGACGACATCACCCATACAAGTACCCTAAGCGGCATTACTCCTATGGTAGAATTTATAACTGCAGGTATAGATTTGAATGGGTTTTCCGCGGCGGACAAGATTGTAGGCAAGGCAGCAGCTATGCTTTTTGTATTGGCGGGAGTAAAAGAGATATATGCTTCCGTAATGAGCGAACAAGCTCTAAAGGTTTTTCTGAAATACGGTGTGCAATATTCCTATGACACGCTAACTCAAACTATTGTAAACCACGCTGGAACCGGCCTTTGCCCTATGGAACAGACTGTCAAGGATATTGAGAATCCATCAGATGCTTTTGAGGCAATAAAGCATACATTGGATTTTTTGAATAAAAAGAATAAAGAATAAGGGAAAGGAATAAGGCGAATCGTTTGCAGGTTCGCTTTATTCTTATATAATATAGGCAGAAAGAGGTTTCAAAGCAATTTTAATAAGGAAAAGAGTTAATATGATTACTAATGAAGAGTTCTATTTTAATATAGGCAGCTTATCCATACCTTACTATGTTACTGAAAATAAAAAGGCGAAGTGTATTAAGCTAGTTATGGGGACTGATGGGCTAAGGGTTACAAAACCTTTAAGAACCAAACTTGATGAAGTGGAAAAGGTTTTAAAGATAAAAAGTAATTGGATATACAAGAACTATGTGAAACTTCAGTCTGTGAAAGCAGAAGAATGCGATAGAGAATGGAAAACCGGCGAGAGAATTCTTTTTAAGGGTGATGAGTGTAACATTGCAATTTATACATATAATAACAAGAAAGTATTCATTGACTTTGATGGCAAGCTGTTTGACATATATGTAAATGAAAATATCGAAGAAAATGAAAGAAAGGCCGCTATAGAGGATGCTTTAAAAAAATGGTATATAGAGGCTGCAAACAAAGCTTTTAAGGAACGGCTTGATTATTTTTGCAGAATTATAGGATTTCATTATAACACTATGAGGGTTAAGGAGCAGAAAACCAGATGGGGCAGCTGTTCAAAAAAGGGCAATTTAAATTTTAACTGGAAGCTTATAATGTCACCGCAGTGGGTAACGGATTATGTGATTATACATGAGGTTTGCCATTTAAGGTATTTAAACCATTCTAAGGAATATTGGAATATGGTTGCTCTACATATGCCTGAGCATAAAAAAGCTCGGCAATGGTTGAAGAAAAATGGAATGAAATTGGGGCTGTAAAGTTTTATTCTTTAGTGGGCTCCCAGAGATAAATAAGACCATTACCTTCAGAATTTATGTCTGCGACATATCCTTCTTTGACATATCGAGTCAAGGTGCCTTCAGCGCCGTAGTGAGAGTAAGCGCTTTCGTAGAACTTGATGTTCCTGTCAATAGGTTTCCCGCCTGAATCCTTTAATCCTACATATTCATGAATATCGCAGTCAGGATGTTCTAAATGGTATTTATGATAATCAGGAACTAGGCTTGCTCCGGCGGCACCTTTTAATTTGAATTTCTCTACAACGTTTTTCTGGTTTAAAATCAGGTTTTTCCCAATGCCTTGATGTTGTAAATCAGGACGTACAACAACTTCACTGACATAGAGAACATTCCCATTTTCAAGGTCGTGAGTATCGAGAAAACCATCACCTTCTGTGTCTTCCTCAGTCTTGTCGTTTTTGAGCCTCTCTTCATTTATAATAAAGGAAAGAGAAAAACCAACTACTTTGCCATCAACAACTGCTACCATATGGCCTTCCGGAAATTTCTCTGAACTTACCAATAGATGTTCCGGCTGCCATTGATCCTCTTCAGAACCTATAAGTTCAGGATAAACAGCATCAAATATGTTAATTACCTCATCAATGTCCTTTTTTTCCATTTGTCTGATAACTGGCTCAAACCTGGAACGCGGTTGAATATCTTGTTGTTTTGATTTCTCTTCTTTTGGCTTATCAGGCTTACTGGTTCGGGAGATAACCTGCATAGGTGTTGGATAGGTTGATCTTCTTTGTAGATTACTGCGATTCATATCCCTAATACTACTATTCATTTCGCTAATACTGCGGCGAATTGGCCCATCTCTATCATCTCTACCCATGAAAAACCCCCCTTTTTTTGTAAGCTATCAATTTCATTATATCGCATTTTTCTAATAAAGTAAAATTCAGGAATTAAAAGGAATATATAAAGCGGCATAGCAGCTATAACTACAGTTTTTGAAAGTAAAAAGTGAGACCGGTTTTGCAGGAAATAAATAATAGAAGTATATAGGATAGCAAATTGGAAAATCTTTTTTCCAAGCAGAAAATCTAATAAAGCCTAAAAGTTTTTTGATAAATTCTTAGGCTTTAACTCAAGAGTAATTAGGCTCAGAGTTTATCGGAAGTATTATGATAGTTTCTGTACCAGCTCCTGGTTCTGAATTAACATGAATTTCTCCTTTGTGAGTTTCAATAATATTATAAACAATGGACATACCAAGCCCTGTGCCAACGCCAACCCCCTTTGTCGTAAACCCTGGGTCGAAAATTTTCTTCAGGTTCTCCGGCTTTATACCTATCCCAGTATCTTTTATCTTAACAATTATTTTATCATCTTTGTGTTCAGTCCTTATCCGAATTTTACCTTCATTATTTATTGCATCAATTGAGTTGCAGAGAATGTTCATGAAGACTTGATTGATTTGATTTGAAAAACACATGATTTTTGGAATTTCACCATATTCCTTAATAATTTCAATATTGTTTTTTATTTTATGGTTTAGAAGAATAAGGGTATTATCAAGGCTTTCGTGGATATCTGTTTCGACATATTCAGCTTCATCTAACCGGGCAAAGCTCCTTAAACTTTTGACAATTTTTATAATTCTTTCACATGCCATAGAGTTTATATTGTTTATACCATAAAAATCAGCAATCATTTTTTCGAAGGTTTCATCATCATAAGTTCTGCCTTCAAGCTTTTTTAACATGGTATCAAAAACACTTATATTATTATTTAAAGCAGCAAGAGGATTATTTATTTCATGGGCAACGCCAGCAACCAGCATGCCAAGAGAAGCCATTTTCTCATTTTGTATAAGCTGAGTCTCGGTATGTGAAAGGTCTTCGTAAGCCTTTTGTAAGTTTTTATTTGAGTCAGAAAGTAGTTGATTAAGTGCAAGCATTTCCTGATTTTTTGCATTTAACTCTTGGTTGGCAGTTTCAAGCTGCATTGTACGGTTCTTAACTTTAGACTCTAAAGATGAATTTAATTCTGCAAGCTGTTCCTGCTGACTTTGAATTAAATTAATAATTTTCATAGACCTATGGGAATAAGCACTAAGAAGCACGAGGCAGAGAATTGATGTTGTAAATATGTCTGCATAAAAAATGACTGAATTAAAACGTAAAAATGGATTTATTAAATTAAAGTATGTAAGAATAAATACAAAAAAGATATTCAGGAATCCGGCATATATCTTTATTTTTATATCAAAGTATAAGGCTGCAGCGATGAATAGATAGACATAGATACCGATAAGAAATGGATCGCCCATCAATGCAATAAGCATGGTGAAGGATATTGATATTACGGTTACGATATAATATTTCAGGATTAAATCAAATTTATTGTATTTTGCTTCAAATAAGTACCATAATTCAGATATAAGTGCCATTAAAACAGTTAATACACATACAATAGTTAAGTTTTCATATTTAATATTCGTAAAACCCATAAATCTATTGAAATAAAACAATGGATAAGAGATAAGGATAGCAATCCAGTTGCTCCTTATTAGAAAGCGGTTTATTTTTATTTCATTATCAAAAAATATATTGTTATTCAAATTTTAGAAGCCTCCTCAGAGAACAGTAGAAATTAATACAAAGCATGGAAGAGCGCGGAGAAGATACATTATTTTTCTTAATAAAATTATATCACTTTTAGAAATGATTAAACAAGAGAAATAGGGGAAGGGAATGTTTTATAACTGATTTTAGGTGTAGCAAAATGGTAGAAGGCCTTTGTTTCTAGCATGACAGATAATCAGTAAGCTACAGAACAGAGCGCCCATTTTATGCAGAATAAAACCAATCATATGTAATTATAGCGCTCTATTGACCAGGCGGTTAATGGAGTGCTATAATTACATTGGTGATTGACTTGGTGGTCAAATAGAAAAAATAGATGGGGGATTACTTTGGATTCTATAATTGTTGTAAAAAACCTAAGTAAAGAATATAAAACCGGAGAGGTTACTGTAAAAGCCTGTGATGGAATGAATTTCGAAATCACCAGAGGCGAATTTGTTGTTGTCCTTGGGCCTAGCGGTTCGGGTAAAAGTACTATACTCAACATCATCGGAGGAATGGATAAGCCAACCTCAGGGGAGGTTTTGGTTGATGGTAAAAACATTGCACAATTCTCGGAAAAAGAGCTTACCCTCTATAGAAGAAATAACGTAGGATTTATATTCCAATTTTACAATCTGATACCTAATCTTACTGCCATAGAAAACGTTGAATTAGTAACCCAGACTGTAAGCAGTCCGTTAAATGCAAAGGAAGTTTTGAAAGATATTGGGCTAAGCGAAAGAGGAGGCAATTTCCCGGCTCAGCTCTCGGGAGGGGAACAGCAGAGAGTAGCTATAGCTCGAGCCATCGCTAAAAATCCCCTTGTGCTTTTATGCGATGAGCCTACAGGAGCATTGGATTATAAAACCGGCAAGATAGTATTAAAGCTTTTACATGATATGAATAAAAATATGAAGAGGACTACTATACTAATTACTCATAATTCCGCGATTGCAGGAATGGCTGATAAGGTTATAAAGCTTAAAAGCGGAATGGTTGAAGATATTGTTGTAAATGAAAACCCCGTACCGCCTGAAAGGATTGAATGGTAATGGGTATTTTGCTAAGAAAACTAATCAGAGATGCAAATGAAGCGAAAGGCCAATTCATATCTATAATTGTTATAGTTATGATTGGTGTTATGTTCTATTCTGGTATAAATGCGACATTTAAGAACCTTTCTTTAGCAAGCGCAAAATACTATAGCGAATACAGGTTCGGAGATATTTGGGCCGATTTTTATAAAGCACCTGAAGGTATAATTGATAGAATAAAAGCTTTGCCATATGTAAAAATGGCTAATGGAAGAATTGTTCAAGATTCAAAAATGAAAATTTCTGATATGAATGCAACAGTGAGACTAATCACGCTGCCTGATAAAAAACAAGATATTGTCAATGATGTAGTTATAAAATCAGGAAAGTATTTTTCAGAAAATGAAAGCAATCAATGCCTTATTGAAGAAGAATTTTATAAAGCGCATAAGTTAAGCCGCGGAGATTATATATACCCAATAATTAATGGAAACGAGATTAAACTTAAAGTGGCTGGCTCGGTAAAGAGCCCTGAATTTGTCTATGTCTTGAAAGACAGCGGTGAGCTTATGCCTGATAATACAAAATTTGGAATAGTTTACATCAAGAACTCTTTCGGTCAGGCGATTTTTGATTTTAACGGTTCTATAAATAATATATCCGCAATCCTTAGAAATGGTACTGATATTGAGGATGCCAAGGATGAATTTAAAAAAATCCTAAAGAACTACGGAGCAACAAGTGTTATTGGAAGCGAAGACCAAATAAGCAATAGAATGCTGACTGAAGAAATGAAAGGTCTGAAAGCTACCGGAGGTACTTTCCCAATTGTATTCTTTTTAGTTGCTGCAGTAATTATTTATATTATGATGGGAAGAATGGTTGAAAATCAAAGGACGCAGATTGGCATTCTAAAAGCATTCGGGTTCAGCAACATGCAGGTGCTTTTTCACTATTTATCTTATTCGATATTTGTTGCTTTGATTGGGTGCGCTTTAGGAGCGGTTTGTGGAATGTATCTTGGAATTGGTTTTACAAATATGGAGAATGCTTATTTTCATCTTCCGCCTGCTGATATGAAGATTTACCCGGAACTTGTCATACCAGCATCGGTGATAACACTGTTCTTTTGCATATTGGCTGGTTATAATGCATGCAAAGTTGTTTTAAAGATTACACCAAGTCAAGCAATGCGGCCGAAAGCACCAAAAAGCGGGAAAACGATATTGCTGGAAAGAATCAAAGCATTTTGGAGAAATTTAAATTACAGTTGGAAAATTATCTTAAGGAATTTATTCAGGTATAAGAAAAGAGCCATGATGACCTCAATAGGTGTAATATTTTCTACTGCATTAGTGCTGGTTTCCTTAAGTATGCTGGATTCAATTAATTATATGATAGATCAGCAGTACAAAAACATTCAGAATTATGATATCAAGGTTAATTTTAATAAGTTTTTAAATGCAGAAGAAATGTCGCGAATAAGAAATATATCGCATGTTTCAAAGCTAGAACCGGTTGTTGAAGCAGGGGTAGAGATTTCAAACGGATGGCGAAAAAAGGACGCAGGTTTCACAGGCCTAATTGATAATCCTGAAATGTATAAAGTAACTGATAAGAAAGGGGAAGCTGCGAAACTGCCAAAACAGGGAATTTTGATACCTCAAAAAATGGCTGAAACATTAGGCGTAAAAGTCAATGATATGGTATATATTAAATCGCTTCTTCCTGGAAAAGAAAAGAAGGAAACCTATGTAAGAGGCATAATCGCTCAATATATAGGTCAAAGTGCTTACTGTAGTATTGATTATGCAGGCAGGATACTAGGAGAAGGTGTTTGTGCGAATTCGGTAGTATTGAAGCTTGATAATGCAAATGCTGAAAAAGAAGTAATGGATGAATTAAAGGATATACCGGCAGTAAGCTCAATCCAATCCAAATCGGATTCATTGAATAATTTGACTGAAAATATGGCTGCATCGACATCATCAATAGGAGTAATGATTTTTCTCGCAGCTATTCTTGCAATTGCTGTTATGTATAATATTGCTTCCATAAATATATTTGAAAGGCAAAGAGAGCTTGCAACATTAAAAGTATTGGGATTCAAAGATTCCGAAGTTAAAAAACTGGTTTTTAATGAAAATTATATAATAGCATTTGGGGGCGGATTAATTGGACTTCCTACTGGCTTATGGATGGGATATACGATGTTATCGGTAAGTAATACGGATTCGTATACTTTCCCATTTATAGTAACGCTGCAGACTTACTTGTTATCGCTTGTATTAACAATGATATTTACTGGAATGGCAAATTTCGTTTTGACAAAGAAGATTAGAGATATTGATATGATTGCGGTGTTAAAGAGCAATGAATAGAAAATTCTCTTAACCCTTCTTCCGGAGTATTAGGAGAAGGAAGGTAAATGGAGAATTCGGAGAGTAAAAATTCAATTGTAAAGGGAGCGTCTAACATGAAAAAATGGATTTGGATTGGGATTGTTGTCTTAATAATTGCAATTATGGCAGGTGTTTTAATTCCAATTATGGGTGGAACGGCTGTTGATATTGCAAAGGTTGCAAAAGGTGAAATAAAGCAATACCTTGAAGATACCGCAGATGTTCAAAGCAAAGAGAAGCAGACTGTATATTCAGAAGGCAATGGTAAGATTACCAGTGTAAATTTTGATGTTGGCGATTCTGTTTTAGAGGGTGATATATTACTGACTTTAGACAAAGCTGATCTCGAGCTTCAATTAAAGGATGCAAATGCCAAGGTTGATGCAGCTAGGGAGCAGATTAAAGGGACAAATTATGAAAATTATGCTGATAAGATAGAGGCGGCAAAAGCTTCGGTTGAACAAGCCAAGATAGCTTACGACACAGCTTTGAGAGATTACGAAAATAATAAAATCTTACTTTCGGCGGGTTCCATCAGCAAAAATGAGCTTGATAAATCAGAAGATGCTTATAAAACGGCTAAAGCTAATCTAGATGCGGCAAATGCTCAGCTTGCAGATATTAAGCGCGGAACACCGAGCTATCAAAAAAACACATATATTTCTCAATTAGAGCAAGCGTTGATATTCAGGGATGGAATATTAAGAAATATCAGTAAACAGATAATAAAGGCTCCTATAGATGGAATTGTCTTGGAAAAATATATTGATGTGGATTCTCCATTAACTGCCGGAACTGCAGTGTTTTTGATTGGCGATGTAAAAAGGCTGGAATTAGAAGCAAACATTTTGGCAGATGACAGCAGTAAAGTAAAAATAGGTAATGAAGTTGAGATAACCGGAAAGCCTTTGGGAGATATAGTATTAAACGGCAGGGTAAGCAAGATTGCCCCATCAGCTAAGACCATTACATCAACCTTGGGAGTTAATCAGAAGAGAGTTCCGGTAACAATACAGTTTACAAATGGGCAAAGTATATTAAAGCCAGGTTATACAGTTGATATAAAGATAATCACGGCAGATAAGAAAAAGACCCTTATTGTACTTGATGGTTCAGTATTTGACTATAAAGGAAGGACATGTGTACTTGCTGTAGTAAATGGTAAAACAGTAATTAGACAGGTGAAGACTGGTTTAGAGAATGATCAATTCATAGAAATTTTAGAGGGGTTAAAAGAAGGGGATTGTGTACTGCTTAAACCGGATAATACTATCAAAGAAGGAATGAAGGTTAAAGGAAAGGAGAGGTGATTTCTTTGAATGAAATGTTTGACATACTGCCAGAAGATAAGAAAAATAAAATACTTTCAGCATGCATAGAAGAATTCGCCAATAATGGATATGAAAAGGCTTCAACAAATTCTATCGTGAGGAACTCGGGCATTTCCAAAGGATTGTTATTTCATTATTTTGGAAGTAAAAAGAATGTTTTTTTATCTACCCTGGATTATTCAATTAATTATATATTAAATAAATACTATGATATTTCTGAGGACAAGCCTTCGGATCTTTTTGAGAGAATGATGTGGGTAAGTCTTTTGAAAATGAGGATGTGGTATGAAGAACCCCTAATGTTCAACCTCGTTTTCAATGCATTTATTAATTTTCCAGATGAATTGAAAGAAGAAATTGAAAGTAGGTATGTTCAATTAAATAGTGAGCACATGCCAAGATTTTTTGAGGGGATAGATATTTCCAAGCTCCGTAAAGGAGTGCCTAGGGAGAAAGCAGTAGAGATTATTATGTTGTTTCTTGGAGGACTGTCCCAAAAATACATGGGTCAATATAAAAATCATTCTGCCGATGAAATGTTAGAGAATATGAACAAGCTTATAAATGAGATTAATGAATATTTTGATATTTTAAAGCAGGGCATATACCAAGAATAGTTCTTTTGCGGCTAAGTCTAAGAATATATTATAAATGAAAAGGGGGATCATTCATGATTATTGGGTTGCCAAAGGAAATAAAAAACAATGAAAACAGGGTTGGTTTAACACCGGCAGGCGTTGATGCACTCGTCAAGGGCGGTCACAAAGTATTAGTTGAAAAAAGTGCTGGGGAGGGAAGCGGTATAGATGATCAAGAGTATATATCTGCCGGAGCTCAGATTATTGATAAAGCAAAAGATATATATCAGGAAAGTGATATTGTTGTAAAGGTTAAAGAGCCATTGGAAAGCGAATACGAATACTTTAAGCCTGGGCAGGTTATTTATACATATCTTCATCTTGCTTGCAATAAGCCGCTTACTAATGCTCTCATAGAAAAAAGAATAACCGGAATTGCATACGAAACTGTACAACTGCCAAATGGCCAGCTTCCTTTACTAGCCCCTATGAGTGAGGTTGCAGGAAGAATGTCGATACAGATTGGTGCAAATCTACTTCAAAAATATAATGGCGGTTCGGGAATATTACTTGGAGGGGTGCCTGGTGTTGCACCTGCTGAAGTTGTAATAATTGGAGGAGGTGTCGTTGGTACGAATGCTGCCAAAATGGCAGTCGGACTTGGTGCAAGGGTTACTGTAATGGATATAAACAAGAATCGGTTGTCTTACCTTGATGATATATTCTCAGGCAGAATATCTACGGTTATTTTTAATGGATATAATGTGGCTGATATGGTCAAGAAAGTGGATTTACTTGTCGGAGCGGTACTTATTCCAGGGGCAAAGGCTCCTAAAACTGTAACTGAAGAAATGGTTAAGAGTATGAAAAAGGGTTCTGTCATTGTTGATGTTGCAATAGACCAGGGAGGCTCAATTGCAACTATTGATAGAGTGACTACACATGATAATCCTTGCTTTGAGAAATATGGGGTAATACATTATTCGGTTGCTAATATCCCTGGTGCTGTCCCAAGGACTTCAACCTACGCTCTTGCAGGGGTAACTCTTCCGTATTTACTGCAATTGGCAAACAAAGGACCGGAAAAGGCGATGATTGATGATAAATCGCTGATGTTGGGACTGAATACTTATAAAGGAAAAGTCACATGCAAAGCAGTGGCTGACAGCCTCAATCTGGAGTATGTTCCTTTTGAAGCTTAGTCCAATTTTGATTAGCATAATAAACAACAAAAGCCGGCGGATTGCCGGCTTTTGTTGTTTAGAGCTATACAGCTTATAACTGTATAGCTCTGGGTGGGTAAATATTTAAATCTTAATAATCTCAAAAAATCAAACTTATCTTTTAAATTCTAAATACTTATCTACAGCTTCCTGTTTGGCATAAACCTTTTAACAAGCTGTTTGCCGGGCATGAATTTGTTAAGCAGCTGCCGGTTGAACAATTAATTGTGTAACATTTGCCGTTTGAACAACGGATTGTCGCACAGTTATTTGCTGTTGAACAGCTCTTTACTGAATTTGTGGATTTACAGGCATTCAGCTTATTGAGTAGTGCCTGAATGTTTTTGTTATTACTGCATTTTCCTGCTTTAAGCTGTTTTAGCAAGCTTGCCAACTGCGTGTTATTATTGCAGCTTTTTGCAATCTGGCTAGCGTTTGCAGTATTTGTTGAATAAGGGCAGCTTGTAGCTGCAAAGCTAGGAATTGCTGTTACCATCATAAACATTGAGATTATTCCACCCACAACTAGTTTCTTAAGCATAATGCTCCTCCTTCCTGAAATGCCAGTTGTTTTGTGAAGAATTCACCTAGCATCTCAACAAAAGCCACTTTTATTTGGTTTGAGCTTTTGCTTACCACTTAGTAGTGGTTTTTCAAATTCTCATGTAGTATAAACCCGTATGAAGTAATTATCTACAAGTAATAAATACCAATTCGGGGAAAAGCCGCTACTTCCAAAGGAATTACAGTTGAAAAAAGTGCTATTTGCGTGTATAATTAAAGAATGTCTATTTATTTTAATTTATTCGCAGTAGGGTTTCTACTAGTTCAAATCTGTCGATTGATGGATAAAACCAATAAGCTCATAATAACTAATTAATTGAGCAGACGTTGATGATTATGGAAGGGGGAAGGCTAAATATAGGTAAAACTATAAGTATGTTACCCGTAAAATCAAGGAAAAAAGAAAGAGGAGGATGTCGATGAGAAACTTTAGAATTGGTGGGGTTATCCTTTTAGTGCTGGAGGCATTGTTTTTCTGGTTTTGGTATTGGGCTGCATGTATTCCGATAACGTTAAATTTCATGGGTGCTACATTCATGCTGCTGCTGGTGATTCTAACCATGGGGTGGACACTGTGTTTCACATTCAGCGATGTATATGACGAAATATCTGACGGCGATCTTTTTGTACCGGCGCTGATTGTAACAGTAGTTTTGATTCTGGGTTTTGGAGCCAAATGGGTTTCTTGCTGGGACATGTTTAATGCTGAAAAATACCAGGCGCAGTTGGGAACACCGGTAAAAGCTGAATATACCAAAGATTTTGAACTGTTTGATGCAAATCAGATTCCGATTGTGGACCCGGATTGGGCGCCCAGTCTTTGCAAAAAAACACTTGGCCAAATTACTGCCCTGGGAAGTCAGGTGGAAATCGGTGAATTCACAACCCAAAACGTAAACGGGAAGCTTGTGCTTGTTGCCCCGCTGGAACACTCCGGTTTTTGGAAGTATAAGGCCAGTCCGGGAGGCACTCCGGGATATGTCATGGTATCTGCCAGAAATCCTGAGGATGTTAAACTGGTAACCGATATCGACGGCAAGAAAATTCCAATCAAGTATCAGCCATGTGCATTCTTTGATGAAGACCTTGAACGGCATATCAGGACACACGGATTTATGAAAGCTGGACTTACCGATTATTCTTTTGAATTGGATGACCAGGGATATCCATATTACTGTGTGACTGAATATGAAAACCAGATCGGTTGGGGAGGTCAAGAAGCGATAGGTATAATCGTGGTTAATGCAACGACAGGCGAGATTAAGCATTACAGCATTGATAAAGCACCTGCATGGATTGACCGAATCCAGCCGATGTGGATATTCGATAACCAATCTTATAACTACGGCGAATATGTCCATGGATATTGGAACTGGAGCGATAAGGACAAAATCACACCTACATCGGGAACTGCAATTGTATTCTCAAAAGGCCGGTGTTACTTCTTTACCGGAATGACATCTGCGGGAAATGATGACTCTACGGTTGGATTTTTAATGTGTGATACCCGTACAAAAAAGACCTTCTTCTATAAGATGAGTGGTGCTCATGAGCAGGCTGCTCAGCAGACAGCTGAAGGTGCAGTCCAAGACTTTGAATACACAGCGGCTTTTCCCCTGCCGGTAAATGTAAACGGCGAGCCCAGTTACTTTATGACCTTGAAGGATAACGGAGGGGTAGTAAAGATGTATGCCTTCGTAAACATCAAGGATTACCGGCTGGTAGGAGTAGGGAAGCAAATCGAAGAGGCTAAGCTTGCTTATATGAACGCCCTTAGCGAAACAGGAAACAAAGCAACCTTCGAAAAGGTTTCCTATAAGTATCAGTATCAAGGAAAAGTCAAGAGGATCGGGCTGAAGATAGTAGGCGGCGAAAGTTATTACTACCTTATAATTGAGGGAGTAGACAACAAAATATTCACTGCCTCTGCGGGACTTTCACCGGAAATTCCTATTACTGCAGTTGGTGATACCGTAGATGTTAAGTACAATGACGGTAAAAACAATACTGCCAGTATAGAAAGCTTTGACAACCTCATGTTCGAACAAGAAAAGGTTCAATAAAATAAATAAAAGCCAGCGCAAGCTGGCTTTTATTTATTTTATCTTGTTTTTTGCATAGAGGAAATTATATTTGCTTGAATGTTTTATTTCATCAGTAATTATTTCGGTAAGCATGTTTATGTCTTTTCTTTTTGTTAAAGCAAACAAGATTCTTCTGTACCGTTCTACTGCTCCAAGCTCCCCAAATAATGCTTTTTGAATACCTGCCAAATATGATTCAGGTTTTACAAATTCCGGTTCTTCAGCTTGGGGCGGCATATTGCCGGTTAACTCAGTATACAGTTCCTTGAACATCTTGTTATGTTTTCTTTCATCATTGCGTATGCTTTCTATTATTTTCTTATCTTCTTCTGATGGAGCTTCGCTAATTAAGTAATCATAAAAAAGTTCGTCTTCTCTCTCTCCCAATATGGCATCCCTAATTAACTTTATTGCTACCTGTAGACTTTCATTCATCATCATTTGATTTGGCATTACAGGCATGTTTGGGGACATATAAGGACCTGCTGCTCTAGAGTTGTAGGAGTTAAAGTAATCCATCTTACCTCCAAAAAATATTGTTATAACACATAATATGATGTTAAGTAAAAGAAGTTACATAATATATAATTCTTACCTTTTCTAAATAGGAATAAAATTCAAAGGGCACCAAAAGTAGGTGCCCTTTCAATTATGATATACTCTGGAGGTAGCTCTTGCTGCGTTTGCCAGAGTTCAACGAAATAATCGAATTAATAAATATTTCTTTAATTTATATTATATCAGTTTATTATTACATATTTGCTTGTAAATATTAGGGAATTTTTCACATTTTGTTATATTATAGTTAAATATTAGATGTTTATTCCTAGAATTTTTAAATCGTCTCTAAACTTTAATACTGCAAGCTCTTTAGCTTTTGCCTCAAGCATTATATTATAATCGAAATCTTTTACGGTATTATAAAACCATAAAAAATCTTCTACATTAATATAATCGGCATGCGGTTTTAAATCTTTAGTATTTTCAGGACTGGAAAGATGAATTTTTGGTGTGATGCCCTTCCATGTTGAGAAAATTTCGTTTATATCTTTAGAAGTAATAGGTCCATGGTTATTATTTATCTTGTAATGATGAATGTCTAAAACCATAGGAGCTTGAACTTCTTTTGAAATATCTAAAACATCTTTCCAATCGTATTGCTTATCATCATTTTCCAGTACCAACTTTTTTCTGACAGCAATAGGAAGTTTACTAAAATTCTTAACAAACCTTTTTTTAGAAGCAATTTTATCTCCATACACTCCACCGATATGTATTATAATTTTAGATTCTACATTCATAGAGTCCAATACATCTGAGAGATAAAGCAGTGTATTGAATGAATTGTTTAATACAATATCATTTATACTATTGATAATAGTATATTCATCAGCATGAAAAGAAAGCTGTATGTTATACTCTTTTGACAGCTTACCAATATGTTGAAAGCACGGAAGCAATATTTCTCTCCAATTCCATTCTTTCGCAGAAGGATGTGTAGGAAAGGGAAGAATATTTGTTGGCATTCTATATAGACCAATATTATTATTGTGATTAAATTCTAAAATTTGTTCAATTTGATTTGTATTAATTAAAGCTATTGAATTTAATTTTTCAATTTTTTGATGGGTATTTAACTTTTCTAATGTTTTGAGGGTTAAATCCCTGAATACAGTTTTTAATGTTATATTAAGACATGCATATCCAATATTTATAATTTATTCATCCTTTCATATAAAATTTGATGCAAAAAAATAAGGGGATAGACCCCTTATTATTAGTCTCTAACTCTTCTATTACTATTTTGCATTAAATCAATTACTCCAAGTACTACATGTGCAAGACCAAATCCGATAATTCCAGCACCCCATATAGGAGTAGAGCTAAAAAGGGCATAACCTACGAGGACAACAATTATTCCAACGATTGTAGCGGTTGTTCCTTCACGAGTTTTCATACGAATCACTCCTTTACATTGATATATTGAAATCATACATATTTGGGGAGATTACTGCATGATTCCGGTTTTTTAAAAGGTTTAACGACTCAAAATTACAATTAACCATTTACCCGACTCTGACCGACGCTAATACTTTAGAAAGCGTCGGTACATCACGTGGATAAGGGCTTCTAACATTTAGATAAAAAAAATCATTTATCTAAATGTAAGAATCCTCTTTACCCGATTCCTACTACCGCTAATCTTTCGAAAGCGGTAGTACGTCACATGGATAAGGGCTTCTAGCATTTAGCTAAAAAAAACATTCAGCTAAATTTAAGAATCCTCTTTATATTTTGTGGAAATAAAGCTGATTTATGCTGTTAATTATTAAATTTGAATCTAATTAATTCTTAAATTGGACATTAGATATTATTTTGATATAATATATATTACCGATTATAGTATTGAATAATTATCCTATATTTGCAGGTGGTGGCAGTGCTGAAAAAACTATTTAATAATTACAACATTAAATTCATTATGAAAAATTTTGAAAGATTTTCTGATGAGTACTGCATCACAAATGATGAGCTTAAAAGCTATGCATCAATAATATTGTTTTCTATTCCAATTTATTTATATTTCATCCTAAAATTATTTGAGCATAATATACCGAGTATTATGGTTGAGCTGTTTGGAGTTTATACCATAATCTGTGGAATATATGCTTTTTTTACATCATACAAGAATATTCAGGAAAAGCTGACGGTTGCAATAGTTCTTACTGTTGGATATGTATACTGTCAACAGATTTCTCAAATAGATTTTTTTGAAGCTTTAAAATATTCACTAATAATTACTCCATTTTTTTTCTTTGGTGTATATATGGTTATTAGGAACCGATATTATTATCTTGTTAACTGTAGTCAAAATCCTGCTGGACTAGCCATGTTTGCCAAAAAATATGCAGTAATGAAATTCAAAAGCGAATTTGTAGCAAGCTGCGTAAAAATCAAAGATGAAGCTACACGTAAGAGTATTAAAGATGATATAGACCAATTCTATAATCAAATAAAATGTGAATTATGTGAATCACATATTAATAAGACAATTACTGAGTACTCAGAAGAGAAACTAAAACAAGAGAAACAACGAGAAGAGGTAGTTTTAGATACTGGAGATTTTGCTAAGGGATATGTAACATTGACAGAAGGGATTAAACTTCCTGTATATGAGTTTAACGCCGGCGTGCCTGTTGTGTATATAAAAGGACTGGATAATCATATTACCAATACAACTGATTTTGCCCGCAAGTGTAAAGTTGGAATTGCATTGAATGGACAAAATTTTATTTATCCAACCACTCCTTACCTTAACCGGTATGAACTTGAGTTATTTACTGAAGTTGATAATATCTTGAATAGATTTAGGGAACAAAGAGTAAAGTCATTAGATGTAAACACCATTCATAAAGAGATAACCGTTCTTGATAAAGTACTTCATTGTTATAACGATTTTATGAATAGAATCAAAGATACATTCGATAAAATTATGCCAGAAAGAATAGAAACTAGTATTGAAAGAGACTATATGCACGACATTGAGAGAATGACCGGAATAATCGAGATATATAAACTTGAAGTGGTTAAAAAAGAGCAGACAATAAAAGACGTAAAAGAATTTCAGGAATATGATGCTCCTCAAAATAAGCAAAGGCCCCAAGTGGAACATCAAAGGCAAAGTGGATTCTACGGACAAATTAAGCGTGAAAGTGAAATAGGTATATATAATATTCCTATAGTTAAATCAAGACAGGAAGTTTTCGCTGAAGGAATGGGAGAACTTGAGAATATAGTAGGCTTAAATAGTGTAAAAAGTGAAATAAAAGAATTCGTTGATAAGCATAGAATTGATAGATATGCTAGAAATGTAGGACTTTCACCAGTAAGAATCAACAGCAATTTTGTTCTTGTTGGAAGGCCTGGTACTGGAAAGACCACATTTGCTGGGATACTTGCGAAAATCTTATTTGGGCTTGATGTCATTAAAAATAATGAGATACACCAAGCTGGAAAAGCTGAGTTGATTGGAAGAAGTGTTGAAGAAACAGAAGGAAAAACAACAAAAGTTATTAATGATGCGGTGCAAAGCGGCGGGCTCCTTTTAATAAAAAGTTTTGAAAAGATTCTTAATGAAGAAGCATATGGGGTAGAAGTAGTTAAGCTTATAGCTTGTGCACTACAGAATCATAATGATAGGTTTGCATGTGCTTTGACAGGTTATCCTGAGGGGATAATCCAAGCAATAAAATCAACAGGAGAGGATTTTGAATCATTATTTACAAATTATATTTTCTTTGAGAACTCAAGACCTGAGGAACTTATTAAGATTTTTGAAATGAATTTTTGTGGAAAAAGATATCAGCTTAACCATGAATCAAGGCAGGTTCTGAAAAAAGCTTTCATGCATTTGGTAGATTCATATCCAGATTTTGAGTTTGGCAGAGAGGCAAAAAAAATCTTTGAAAAAGCGGTAAAAAAACAAACCAGCAGGCTTGCTAACCATCAGAATGATTATTCCAAGGAAAAATTAATGCTAATAAATAAACAGGATATTGAAAGGGCAGTACAGGAATATCTAGATGAAAAAAATCGAATGGAAGGATTAAAATCTGAGGATTATGGATTATCGGAAAGTTCTGAGTAAAGCTGAAACAATAGTAATTAAAGTTGGAACCTCATCAATTACATATGATACCGGAAGGCTAAACCTTGGCATTCTTGAAAAATTGGCTTTAGTAATATCCGATTTGAAGAATCAAGGGAAGAGAGTGATTCTAGTTACATCAGGAGCTATTGGTGTAGGAAGTGTAAAGCTTGGATTAAAAAAGAAGCCTGAAAAGATGAGTGAAAAGCAGGCGAGTGCTGCAATAGGTCAGTGCGAGCTTATGCATATTTATGATAAGCTTTTTGCAGAATTTGGTTATCATACTGGGCAAATCCTTTTAACCCGTGAAGATGTTAGCGACAGCAAAAGGAAGAGAAATGTAATTAATACCTTCGATACATTATTGAACTATAATGCGATTCCAATAGTAAATGAGAATGATTCTATTGCTACAGAAGAAATTGAGTTTGGAGACAATGATACTCTTTCGGCCATTGTATCAGAGCTTATAGGTGCAGAACTTTTAATAATACTTTCAGATATAGAGGGGTTGTACGACAAAAACCCTAGAGAAAATGAAAATGCAAAGCTTATACCATTTGTTGAAGTTATTGATGAGGTTATTGAAAAGGCTGCGGGTGAAAAAGGAACAACACGTGGGACCGGGGGAATGCTTACAAAAATAGCTGCTGCAAAAATTGCGGCTAAAGCAGGAACCAATATGGTTATTGCTAATGGGGCAGATCCTTTTGTAATCAGAAGAATAATTGACGGAGACGAGATAGGAACGCTGTTTGTTTCAAGAAAGGAGAAAAAATAATTCAATATGAGTACGCAGAAGAAGAGATGGCTTGAAGAAGTTGATATTATGAGAGCCTTTGGAATACTAGCGGTTTTAGCTATTCATTCAACCGGGCCTACCTCGTTATTATGGCCAAAATCATTTACATACTATTTCTTTATTTCAATAAACTATACACTTGCATTTGCAGTTCCGATGTTTTTATTTATCAGTGCGCTGGTTCTTGCATTTAAGTATTCTAAAGAGGAAAACATCAACTGGATAAAGTTTTATAAGAGCAGATTGACCCAAATAATTATTCCTTATTTGGTATGGACGGTAATATATCTTTTATACAGAACATTTGTATATAATGAACACTTCAGCTTTCTAGCAACACCAGGATTAGGTGATGATGCAAAATTTACTATTAAAACCTTGCTACTTGGAAAAGGTTATTTCCATCTTTATTTCTTATCGGTTATTGTACAATTTTATATTGTGTTTCCATTAATAATCATGGTATTTAATTATTTTATAAAGATGTATAACAGTTTGTTCAAAGACCAACAGAAGAAGGAATTGCTTCGTGTAAGGATTATGAATTTCAGCTTGTATTTTCTTATGATTACCGCGTGCCAATTCGGATTTATTGTATTGAATAAGTATTATATCTATCCATATTTCAAGTATCCTGGCTCGATTTTACCTTCATATATTATGCCTATCGGTATAGGGTTATGGATTGGCTATAATTACGATAATTGGTGTAAATATGTTGGAATTGTAAGGGTAATAACTTATCCTTTAGCAGTAATTTTTGGATGGCTTTTTGTAAATGTTTCAATAAATAATTGGTATCTTGGACAGCCAGACGCTAATATTATTGCTATTATACGTAATGTTTACGTTACTTGTGCAAGCTTAATTTTCTTTGAAATATCCTTATATATTGCAAACAATTGGAATGGATGGCTGAAGAAGAGCCTTGCTGATTTGGGAGCATGTTCTTTCGGAATCTTTCTCTTACATTTATTAATATTAAAGACCATGCATAGATTAAACATACTTGGAGCAAGTGGTTCAAACATGATTGTTTATTCAACAATGATTTGTATTACATTTGTCGTGACGCTTGCGGGTTCGTGGCTTGCAGTCAAGCTTATAAATAAAACGCCTGCGGCGCCAATCCTGTTTGGAAACAGAAGAACAGTAAAAAAATAATTTAAAAATTTTGCTCAACAATTATTTTGTCTCTTTTCTTAAATAAAGCTTAAAATACTTGGAATGTTGGAGGTGAAATGATGGAAGAATTAATAATTAAAGGAGAGCATGCAAAACAGGCGTCTAGAAAATTAGCTGTTTTAAACACCAAAGAGAAAGATTATGCTTTGGAAATAATGGCTGAAGAGTTGATTATAAATGCTGGCGAGATAATTTCAGCGAATATTATTGATGTAGAAAATGCATCGAAAAACGGAATGAAACCTTCGCTTGTTGATAGACTTATGCTTAATAAGGATAGAATTGATGCTATGGCGCAAGGCCTTCAACAGATTAAGGAACTTGAAGATCCTGTGGGAGAAATAGCTTCAAAATGGGAAAGGCCTAATGGAATAGTAATTGCGCAGCAAAGAGTTCCGATAGGTGTAATAGGGATGATTTATGAATCCAGGCCTAATGTTACTGTGGATTCAGCGGGATTATGCATTAAAGCTGGCAATGCCGTAATCTTAAGAGGAGGAAGCGAAGCATTACTATCTAACAAAGCTATTGTAAAAGTCCTTAATGAGGCAATTGAAAAGACAAGATTACCGAACGGGTGCATTCAGCTTGTAGAAGATACTAATAGAGATACTGCTGCTAAAATGATGAAATTAAATAAATATATTGATGTGTTGATTCCAAGGGGCGGAGCAGGCCTTATTCAAACAGTGGTTCAAAATGCTACTGTACCGGTAATAGAAACAGGAACAGGAAATTGTCATGTTTTTGTAGATAGATTTGCTGATTTTGATATGGCAGAGAAAATTATAATCAATGCTAAAACCAGCAGGCCTGGTGTATGCAACGCAATAGAAACTCTGCTGATTGAACAGCAAATTGCAGATAGTTTTCTGCCTCGGATTTATAAGAGCCTGGCTGATAAAAAGGTAGAAATCAGAGGATGTGAAAAAACATGTGCAATTTTATTAGATGTTAAGCCTGCGACTGAAGATGATTATTATACAGAATTTCTGGATTTGATAATTGCGATAAAAGTTGTAAAAGATATTGAGGAAGCTATAGAACATATCAATCATTATGGAACAAGGCATTCAGAAGCTATTATAACGTCTGATGCCTTTAATGCAAGCAAGTTTCAGAATGAGGTTGATGCGGCAGCAGTTTATGTTAATGCATCAACAAGATTTACTGATGGGTTTGAGTTTGGTTTCGGAGCGGAAATAGGAATAAGCACCCAGAAGCTGCATGCACGAGGGCCTATAGGGCTTAAAGAGCTTACTACATTAAAGTATGTTATTAATGGTAATGGGCAAATAAGATGAATAAAGAAAATAAAAAAGACCTCGCAGGAGGTCTTTTCTCATATGGTTGCTCTAAAAACTGTATATACAGGTTCGGCCAGCTTGCCGTGCATCTTTAGGGAATCTATATTTGAGTGGAATACGTCGCCGAATATTTCATTGTAGCCATTTGCTTTTGCATAATCCTTTATTGCTTCAAGAACAAAGGGGTAGAAGAATTTACGATATTGCTTTTTCAAGTATGTAAGCTGTACATAAAAAACACTCTCAAAATATGAAATAGAGAAATTCAGTTTTGCCCAAAAAAACCCAAGCTTTTCGTCTTTATTTGCAACAATTTTTATTTCCTTGTTTTTTATTGCTTCTTGGATGTTTTTAATGTTTATTTCAGCATGTCTGTTTTCAAGATCAAGAATTTCTTTTTCTGCTTGTATTATCATATCGAGGTCAGCTTCTGTAGCATCGAGTAATTCGTAGGTAAGTTTCATTATACACCCCCTAAAATATTGTAAGAAATCTGTGAATTAAAGTCAAAAAGCAAAATGTTTAGTTTATGTATGAGCGAGACTATAGCTCGCCCAATTAAATTAATTAAATTTTAGTTCGCCGTTTTTTAAATCAATCTTAATTTTGCAGCCATCTTTATACTTGTTTTTCAAAAGCAGGTCTGAAATATTATTTTCAATCATTTTCTGTATTGCACGTCTAAGAGGTCTTGCCCCATACTTCTTATCAAAGTTTTTATCAACTATGAATTGTTTTGCTTCTTTTGTAACGTTAAGAGTAATATTGCGGTGAGCCAGTTCCTCTGAAACTTCTTTTAGCATCAAGTCAATAATTTGAATTAAATCTTTGTTTTCTAGCTCTTTAAATACGATAATCTCATCCAGCCTATTTAAAAATTCAGGGCGGAAAGTGTCCTTAAGCACAGATTTTATTCTGTTTTCGAGTTCAAATGAATCTTCTTTTCCAAAACCCATTGAATTCATATTTAAATTTGAACCGGCATTTGATGTCATTATGATTATTGCATTTTCAAAGCTAACTACTCTTCCATGGCTGTCTGTAAGTCTTCCATCATCCAGTATCTGCAAGAGCATATTAAACACATCTGCATGTGCCTTTTCAATTTCGTCAAATAAAACAACTGAGTAGGGCTTTCTTCTGATTTTTTCTGTAAGCTGCCCTGCTTCATCAAAGCCAACATAACCGGGAGGTGAACCAATAATCTTAGAGACTGAGTGCTTCTCCATATATTCTGACATATCAAGTCTTATCATTGCATCTTCATTTCCGAATAGTTCACAAGAAAGTGCTCTTGCAAGCTCGGTTTTACCAACTCCAGTAGGACCGACAAATATAAATGATGATGGGCGTTTTTTATTCTTAAGGCCGGTTCTGTTGCGTCTAATTGCACTTGCAATACTTGAAAGTGCATGTTCTTGGCCAATAATTCTTTGCTTTAGACGTTCTTCAAGGTTTAGCAGTTTTTCTGTTTCTACCTCTTTGATTCTTTGTACAGGTATTCCGGTCCAAGATTCTATAATAGAGGCTACATCATCAATTGTAAGCTCGATATCCTGCTGCTTGTTTTCCAATTCTTTTATTTCTGTTGTTAATTTACATTCCAAGGTTTTTAAATCAGCGGCTTTTTGGTAATCTTCTATTGAGTCGGCTGAAATTGCATATTCTTTATCCTCTTGAACCTTTTTAAGCTCCTGCTTTACAAGCTCAAGCCTTGCTAAGAGGGTATTTCTCAAATTAGCTCTTGAGCCTGCTTCATCTATCATGTCAATAGCCTTATCGGGAAGGAACCTATCTGTAATATATCTTTCTGATAATACTGCTGCGGACTTGATTACTTCATCACTAATTTTAATCTTGTGGTAATCTTCATAATAATCTTTTATCCCGCGAAGGATTTCTATTGTTTCCTCTATTGAGGATTCTTCAACCAAGACAGGTTGAAATCTTCTCTCGAGTGCCGAATCTTTCTCAATGTGCTTTCTATATTCTTTAAGGGTTGTTGCACCAATAACCTGGATTTCGCCCCTGGATAGAGCAGGTTTCAGTATATTGGCAGCGTTCATAGCTCCCTCGGCTTCTCCGGCGCCCATTATATTGTGAAGTTCATCTATAACCAAAATTATATTACCGAGTGTTTTAGCTTCTTCAATGATACTTTTCATTCTGCCTTCAAACTGTCCTCTGAATTGTGTTCCTGCAATAAGGGATGTCATATCGAGCAGGTAGACTTCATGATTGAAAAGCTTAACCGGAACCTGCTTGTTAAGGATACGCATTGCAAGGCCTTCGGCAATTGCAGTTTTACCTACTCCCGGCTCGCCAATAAGAACAGGATTATTTTTTGTTCTCCTGTTTAATATTTGAATGACTCTTTCTATTTCTTTTTCACGTCCGATTATTCTATCAATCTTGCTTTCTCTAGCCTGCTCTATAAGATTTGTTCCATAAACATCAAGAAATTTTTTCTTTTTTGGCGCTTTTTTCTCTTGGGTTTTTACTTTTGTAGTCTTTTCCTTATCTTGCTGTGAAAATATTTCAATAGGCGGCACATCTGGCTGTTCAGCCAGAGGATTAGCGTCTTTTGGGAAAAATCTGCTTAAAAAGCCAAAAAGATTATTATCAGGATTTTGCGTTGGCTCAGTTTTATTTTCTTGATTAATTATATCCATGTTTTCAACTATATTTCCAACTTGCTTATTTAAGTCATCTAAATCTTCTTCTGAAAGGCCAACCTGGTCAAGAAACTGATTAATTGGCTGAATTCCCTGCTTTTTTGCACAGGTAAGGCACAGACCTTCCTGAGTCTGCTTTCCATCTACTATTTTCGTCACAAAGACAACTGCAATATTTTCTTTGCATATTGAACAAAGCATATTAGTCAACCCCTTGGGTGATATTTTCTTAGATTATACCATAAGGGGTAATAAAGTGTACACAAAAAATGAAGGGAAAAAATGGATAAAAAACAGGCTGGATTAATTAACCTAGCCTGTTTTCTTTGAATTATTCACTTACTAAGCAAACAATATTTATTTTTACGAGTACTCCGTTTTTTTGTGGGGTAGAGGTCCCATAGATTTTAATAGGGTAGCAGCCGGTGTTTTGAAATTTAAAATCCAAAGCGCCATACTGAACTGTTGCATCCCAGCCTCTTTTGGCGTAATGTACAGGTTTTGAATGTGGCCATCTTTCAATAATTTTAAAGCCTCCATACCTTGCAGCCTGATAAATCACTGTTGCCAAGCGGCAAACTCCGCCTCCTACCGTATTCTTATTATTGATATCTTTGCCCCAGACAAAATACCTGGCAAGAGTTCTTTCTCCGATCACCTGATTATAGGAAAATATTTCACCGGGTTGAAGAATAATACCATTTACAGGGCCGCTTATAGGGGTAGAGCTGCCAACAGGGAGATTTGCGTCATCTACAGTGCCATTTAAATACTGCATACCAATAACCGCATTGTCGGTATTTTTTGAATACTCAAAAAATATTTCCGCTGAGGAATAGGGGACTTCGGTTACTTGAAGTGCTGCCGGCGGTGTTGAAACCGGTTCTTGTACTGCTGGTGGTTGTTCCATGGGTGTAGTAAGAACCTCAGCTCTTGAAGATGTACATCCGGTGGTAACAAGAACAGCAATCAGTAAAGTCACAAACAGAGAATTCAATATACTGCTTTTCATACAAACGACCTCCTTTTTCTTAATACGTCCATTTTAAATCTGCACTAAGTTGGAACAAAAATTCCGATACTTTGCTGAACCAAATGAAAGTTCATCCTATAGATACAATTAAACATACGTAAGATATTGTAATACGAGTATGCAAAAGAATCAAGAGCTAAAAAAGTATTGAAATCTAAAAAATAAGACCTGTGTTAAACGCTGGTCTTATTTTTAGAGATATCTTTTAATAGAATCAAGTAGTAGAGGGCAATTTGATTAAATCTTTTACTACTTCTCCGGCAATAATCAGCCCTGCAACAGATGGGACAAACGAAATGCTCCCAGGAATCTGATGGCGTACAGTGCATTTTCGAGTTGTACCTTTTGGACAAATGCAGTTGGCAGAACAGCTTGAAGAACTATCTTCAAATGGTTTGATAGGAGTTTCTTTAGAATAGACAACTTTTAATGAGTCGATTCCACGTTTGCGCAATTCTTGCCTCATAACCTTGGCAAGCGGACATACCGATGTTTTATAAATATCACTAACCTCGAATTTTGTAGGATCAAGTTTATTTCCTGCGCCCATACAGCTGATAATTGGGATATTGTTTTCCCTTGATTTGACCACTAGGTCAATCTTTCCGGTTACGGTGTCTATAGCATCTACAATATAGTCATAGTCTTTGCATATTAAGGTTTCAGATGTTTCTGGCATATAGAATACTTGGTGCGTAGTGACTTCAACTTTTGGATTTATATCAAGAATCCGTTCTTTCATTACTTCAACTTTAGGCTTACCTACAGAACTTTTAGTAGCATGAAGTTGTCTATTGATATTAGTAAGGCAGATACAATCATCATCAATAAGGACGATTTTGCCAAGGCCGGCTCTAATCAATCCTTCAACGACAAAGGTTCCTACTCCGCCAATTCCAAAAACTGCAACTTTGCTGTTTGCAAGTTTTTTTAGCGATTCTTTACCTATCAATAATTCAGTTCTTGAAAATTCATTAAGCATTAGTATTCTCCACCATTAAACTATCCAAGTATTTTATTCAAATATTAATATACTATAGTTGTACAGATTTTACTATAACCATTATGAGCTTTAATAATGAGAACTCAGCAAAGATAATCATTGTATTATAAATACTCTATAAGAAGTGCTTACTAAGAATAAAGAGCGAAAGATGGCAGCTAAGAACCATATAAAAACAAAATTAAAGGCATTGCCGATATAAAAGCTTATTTAACAAAAAGAAAGGTAAGGTTAAAGTTAAATAAATAATCCTAGTGTTTTAGGATACTAAGCTTTTCTATGTATAAATTGACAATATATATAATAATAGTTAAAATGTGGATAAATATGAAAGGCTTTAAATAACATATAAATTTAAGTTATGGATGATTAACAATACTGTCTGATTATTTTATGACAGTTTTGATGTTAGAAATAAGGAAGTTTTTGTGAAAGGATGTGTTAAAATTTGGAATGGAGTTATTTTCCGCCAGCCCTTTGTGAAGAAGAGCAGGAGGCTTATATTGCAAGGCTTCAATATGGGGATAAGGAAGCTAGGGCAATGTTGATTCAGGGAAACTTAAGGCTTGTAGCTTATATAGCACAAAGATTCTTAAGTACAGGAATTGATTATGATGACCTTGTAAGTGAGGGTACTATAGGGTTAATTAAAGCAGTGGATACCTTTAAGGTAGAAAAGAATATAAAGTTATCTACATACAGCACCAGGTGCATTGAGAATGAAATATTAATGTACTTGAAAAAGAACAGGAAAAAAATTGGAGAAATGTCGCTTGAAGAACCTATTTATATCCACCCGGACGGAAGCGAAACATTTCTCTTTGATGCAATAAAATGTGATGTAGATATCGAACGTGAGATTGTTGAGCAGGAGCTTATAAAAAGGCTGAATCAGGTTATTGGGAAATTATCTGAAAAGTACAGGACTGTTATTGGATACAGATTCGGACTTAATGACTCCAAGATTATTACCCAGAAAGAAACCGCTGATATTGTTGGAACTTCACAAGCTTATATCTCAAGAGTTGAAAAAAAGGTTGTCAAAAAAATAAAGGAAAGATTTACTTCGGAAGATATGATTTTATTATCAGAATTTTTACGTACAAGGGATAGAGATTTGACTGTGGTTTTTGTCACGACTGATACCCAGAACGGTTCAAAGAAAAGCAAAAAAGCTGATACTTGATAAATTACAAGATAAATAAATCTCCTTGCAGATGCAAGGAGATTTATTTATCTTGTAATTATTTTATTGCTTCTTCGAAATATTGTAAATCTGTAATTGGCTCCTGACAGGAAAAGTTTTTGCATATATAGGCAGTTGCCGAATCATTTATTAATTTATGGCCTGCTAAAAATGGGGCTATTTCTGCAAGGTCTTGGGATTCACCGTTGCCAGGCGTAACATGGAAAACAATATCTGGGAGGAATAAAGAATTTATTTTTTCTATCATTTTTTTTGTTTGATCTTGATGAAGTTCTCCAACAATAACTACTTCTTTTGCATTGGTTAGTGAGAATAAATAACTCATTAAAAAGAAGGTATGTGAAGCAGGAGAGGATTTTACCATAGTTCCAAAGGTTTCAAATTGTTTTTTTGCAAAATCCTCAAGTTCAAATTTCCCTGTTAGCTTTGCAAGCCTTAAAAAGTTCATAGTGCTTACAGAATTCCCGGATGGGGTACTTCCGTCATATGAATCCTTAGGTCTTAAAAGCAATTGCTCGCTGTCACTACCATACATATATAAGCCACCGTCTTCTTTATCCCAAAAAGCATCTATCAATTGCTGATTAAAGTCAATTGCATATTTAAGGTGTTCAGGCTTATGAGAGGCTTCATAAAGTTCTATCAGGCCCCATATAAAAAAGCTGTAATCATCAATATAGCCTGGGTAAGCAGATTCACCGTCGCGATATCTTGCCAGCAGTCTGCCATTCTTATCTGTAAGATTGTTAATAATAAAGTAAGCGGCTTTTTCGGCAGAGTTCAAATAACTTTTATTGCCTAAAACCCTATAACCCAATGATAATGCAGAAATCATCAGGCCGTTCCATGAGGTAAGAATTTTATCATCTTTATAAGGGTGGACCTTTTTTTCACGATAATCAAAGAGCTTTTCACGGGAAGCATTCAATCTTTTTTCCTCTTCAATAGAAATATCTTTTTTGCTTCTAATTAGATTAGGGATATTTTTTTCTTCAAAGTTTCCACCTGAAGTAATGTCATAATGACTACAGAATAGTTCTGCATCAGATGGCTCTAACAATGATTCTATTTCACTTTTTGTCCATGTATAGAATTTGCCTTCTTCTCCTTCAGAATCTGCGTCCTCGGCTGAGTAAAAGCCGCCTTCTGGAGAGGTCATAGTCCTTAAAACATAATCAAATATCTTTTCGGCAACATTTCGGTAAATTGCCTTGCCGGTTGCCTGAAAAGCTTCTAAATAAGCAATTGCTAAAAGGGAATTGTCATAAAGCATTTTTTCAAAGTGGGGTACCAGCCACTGCCTATCTGTTGAGTATCTTGAAAAGCCAAAGCCTATATGGTCAAAAATCCCGCCATTGTACATGCTGGTTAAAGTCTTTTCAACAATGTCCAGAGCATGCTGTTCTTTATATTTTTTCCAATAACGAAGAAGGAACATTAGACTATGAGGCATTGGAAATTTTGGAGCGCAGCCGAAGCCGCCGTAAGTAGAATCGAAAGTCCTTGAAAGTTCTTTAAATGCATTGCTTATATCATTTTCAGAGAGCATAGAGGCACGGTTATCTTGATTTGCAGATTTTATTGTATTTATAATATCTTCTCCGGATTGATACAACAGATTCTTATTTTCTGACCAGGCTTTTGCAATGGCTGTTAATATATCGATTAATCCTAGTAAACCCATCTTGGCATACTTAGGGAAATATGTGCCTGCGAAAAACGGTTTCTTATCAGGCGTCATTATTATTGTAAGCGGCCAGCCGCCGCTCATGGTTAATGCTTGACATACACTCATATAAATATGGTCTATATCCGGTCGCTCTTCCCGGTCAACCTTGATTGAAATGTAGTAGTTATTAAGAATATCTGCAACATCTTGGTCTTCAAAGGATTCCCTTTCCATTACATGACACCAATGACAAGTAGAATAACCTATAGAAAGGAAAATGGGCTTGTCTTCCTGGGCTGCTTTTTCAAAAGCTTCAGTTCCCCAAGGATACCAGTTGACAGGATTGTGAGCATGTTGAAGAAGGTATGGGGATTTTTCTTGAGACAATTTATTTGTATTTGTCATAATATCATCTCCCGACTTTATTGTCATATTAGTATTTCCGGCACAATCAGCTTTATGCGATAAGTATTTTGAACTATTCTTGGATTTTTTAAGCGCATTTTTGACGGTTATTTGATGAAACATAAAAAAATATTAATAAATAAAAACGAACCACTCGCATGAGTAGTTCGCTTTATTCATTAATCAAATTCATTTTTTACTACATTGAAACCTAAGGCTTTCGCATCTTCAATACTGAAATATTCATCCAGATGCATACACCAAACTTTATTTCTAAATTCTACAGGGATTAAGGAGGCAAGTTTCGTAATGCTTAGATGCGGATTGCCTTCATAATCAATGCCTGAGGTGTCTTGATATAAAGCTGAAATGCTTCCTTCTGACAGCTGTTTCAGAATGCTGTTATCAATTACATAGCCGTCGCCACTGTAATATATTGCTGGTTCCCCTTTGGGTATAAGTAAATAACAATATGATTGTATTTCGCGTTTGTGCGAAATAAGGTGGCTTTGAATCTGCAAATCAGGAATAACTTGTTCCCAGTGATAAGAAAAAGTATAAAAATGTTCCTTTTCTGATTCTAATTGTGAGCAGATTCCAAAAGTGCCAAGATAGGTCTTTATCTTTGAATAATCAGGATAAATCACTACTGCCTTGAAATTCTTCTTATAATAAGTGTAGAAAATCAAGTCGCCAAGGCTTCCAACATGGTCCGGGTGAAGGTGGGTTATAAGTATATAGAGCTTTTCAATACCGTCCAAAAGGTTATTGTGTATTATCCGCTCAAATATTGAGCTGCCGCAATCAAACAAAAGTAGTTCCTTGTCTTTCTTGATAAATGCAGAGTTGTTTCCCAATTTTGTGTTAAATGCACTCCCACTTCCAATAAATTTCAACATCCCTTTTCTCCTCCTCTCATTTAAAAGGTGGCCATTCGCTAATCCTTCTAAGCAAATACATTGCACTTAGACTAATAAAATAATTTGATATTTGTAATAGTTTATCACCTGTATTTTTAATTTGCAACACATATGAAACTCATATTAACAATTGAAAGTATAATCAAATACTGATATAATATAATTTAAAATTACATAAAACAATTGGCAGCTTAGACATAATAGGTATTAAGCCGAACATGAAGGCTCTTGATAATTTGAGTCTGGAAGAGGAATGCAAAGGACGTTAAAAGAAAGGGGAAGATTATTTTGAAGAATTTAGTAGCAAGGGGTATCGGAGCTCTGAAAGTTCCTGAAAAACGCTTAAGCAACGGGTTTAAGGTATACTTCCATAGTCTTAATACAGGGCTGTTATACGATGACAAGATTGAAGAACTTGTTGCTAGAAAGGAAGCCGGGGACTTAGAAGCAAGGAATGAGCTTGTAAGTTGCTATATGAAATATGTTATTGCTGCGGTTCATAGATATTTCAACCCGGAATTGCCGATTGATGACTTCGAAGAGCTTATTGCTATTGGAAATGAAGCATTAATTGGATTAGTGGATAAAAGTGTCCACAGAAAGCGGGAGACTTTTGACACCTGTATGAAATCGGCAATATACAACAGGATAAGAATTGCAGCCCGATTGCAAAGTGAGGAAAAGGGAGAACTGCAAAGGCTGAATCCTTTCATCAGGGCCGAGAATGACCCGGAAAGCAATACAATGCACACAATTTTTGTTGACAACATTGAAAAAATACTCAGTACTCTTACCGAAAAAGAACGAAGAGTATTGAAATTGAGATTCGGGTTTGAAACGGGAGAAATCTTAACGCTTGAGGAAACTGGAAAAGCTATAGGCGCAACTCGAGAAAGAGTACGACAGATTGAGGCAAAGGCGCTAAGAAAGCTAAGGCATCCTTCAAGAAGTAGAAAAGTGGGATGGTATTTATATTGAAACTCAAATACCCAATAAACTTGTTTTATTGGGTATTTCTTTTTTTAAAGGATTTAATTGCAGATTTGAAAGGGTGCAAAATGTTTTTTTGAAGAAACATGTTCAAAAGCATTGTAAAAACAAATTATACTTGCTAAAGTAAATCTCAAGTAGTTTAAGACCCCTCTATCTCCCCTTCAAAAGGGGACGAGAAGTATGCTTTTGAAGGAGCTTGAATATGAATAATAAGGACTTAAAGAAAAGAG
>JBLNBO010000045.1:0-18100 GCA_050260055.1 Ignavibacteriales bacterium | reverse complement strand
GAAAAGGAAAAATCCGATTCATTCGAAGAAGCAGTATAATGAAAAAACAATTATAACAACAAAAAATAATAATCACAATTAATCTATGCCTGGTATAATAATTATGCCAGGCTTAAAATTTCAAATTAAAGGTAATATATTATGAAAAAGAATATTTCAATATTTTTAATAACGATTGGGCTAATTATTGCTTTGTATCCCTTATATGGCAGATTATTCAACATGCTAGAGCAGAAAAATCTGCTTCAGGAATGGGAAAAGTCAACTATAAACGATAGTTCCTTAATTAAAACACCAGATATCAAAAAAGCCCAGACTAATTTTATTGATTTAGACAAGACTTTCAAAAATAATCAGCAGACAAAGACTCAAGCTGAAAACTTAGGAAAAAATCAGCCTATAAAACGTTTGGTTTTAGGCATATTAAAGATTCCTAAAATTAATTTGAAATATGCAGTTTTGGACAATGTAACAAACTCTTCTCTCAGTGTTGGCTTAGGATGGATTCCCGGAACCTCTAAAATTGGTGCTGTTGGAAATGCAGGAATTGCAGGTCATAGAAGTCATACTAACAGTAAATTTTTTAATCGTTTGGACGAGCTGTCTCAAGGTGATTTAATATACTTTGAAGATAAAACAAAAAAATATACTTTTGAAGTTTATGAAAAACTAATTGTAACTCCAACAGATGTTTCTGTTTTAAAAGGAAACGATAAAGACGTTATGACTACGCTGGTTACCTGCCATCCCTTATATATATCTTCTCATCGTTTAATAATCCATGCAAAATTAAAAGCAACAGAAAAAGTTAAGTAAATTAATTATTCAATACATCATATGGAGGATCAAGTTTTTCATGCCTTGGAAATAGTAATACAGCTGTTGAAGAATCTTTCCCAGCCTTGACTTTAATTAGTCCATCGGCAGAAACAGAAACAAAAAATTTAAATTCAGAATTAGCCTGGCATTTAGGTATGGATAATAGTGCTTTGCCATACTCGCTTTGTTCTGTTAATTCTTGATTTTCAGCGTAATTTGCTATCTTGCCTTCGGAATATGCCCTTGCAAGAAATGATGCAACTACACTAGCATTAGTAATATCAGTAAGTGCCTTAGATTTATTAATTGTATCTATACCTTTCTTAAAGGTTTTAACGGCTACTCCATCTTGATTAGTATTTGTACATCCAATTATTCCGAAAGTGCAAAGTAAAATAGTGAATAAGATAATACTTTTTTTCATATTTCCCTCCTAATTTAATTACTTATACTAATATATTACATTTGTCTTGATATTTTAACAATAAATAATATAATTGTTTTTATTATGAGATTGGGGATATTTATATGAACGAATTAGAAAGAGTTAAGAGTTTCTTTAATACTTTGCCAAAGAGACCAGAGATAATTGAATTTGAACAGTCAACACATACTTCTGAGCTTGCAGCTCTTGCACTTGGAGTTGAACCAGGCCAGATTGCAAAATCACTGTTGTTTATTACCAATAAAGGACCATTAATGGTAGTTACCTGTGGAGATAAAAGAATTAATCAGAAAAAAATAAAAGAAAACCTGGGATTAAAAGCCAGATTTGCTAATCCAGAACAAGTTTTAGAATATACTGGTTATACTCCCGGTGGAGTCTGTCCATTTGCTCTTAAGACACAATTTCCGATCTATCTTGATAAGAGTATGCGCAATTTCGATATTGTATATGCCGCAGCAGGAACTTCAAATACTGCTGTTCCAGTGAGATTTGAAGAATTAATGAATATTACAAATGGTATCGAATGTGATTTCTGCGAGTAGATTATTTCCCATAAATGTATTTGATTATTTGGTATTCGCGGAGTACTTTTTTAACATATTTATCAGTTTCAACATACGGAATCTTTTTCAGTGATTTCCCCGAATTGCTTAACTCCTGGTTCTTAAGCCATTCCTGAACTCTTCCGCTTCCACTATTATAAGCAGTTATTGCGAGGGTAACATCCCCATCAAACTGTTTTTTTAATTTGCTTAAATACCAACATCCTATACGTATATTTGTATCTGGAATAAATAAATTTGCCGGTGCAAAATCTTTTAAACCGATTTTTTCAGCAGCCCAAATGCCTGTCTTATCCGTTACCTGCATTAAGCCTTTTGCCCCCTTAGAAGAAACAGCATATCTGTCAAAGTTGCTTTCAGCTTTCATAACTGCATAAACAAGCAGTGGGTCAAGATTGTATTGTTTCGCATACTGTCTTACTTCTTCCTGATATTTTAAAGGATATACCATTTTTAGTATCACTTTGTTACTTGAAAAAATTAAAATAATCCCAATAATTACAGCAGTAAACAGTATTGCAAGTACCGCAATTCTTTTTCGTTTCAATATTATCACCCATTAAAATTTATTTCTTTTGTATATATCTCATTCCTCTAAAAGATTAATTACAGAGTTTTTTAGTTCTTCTTTTGTTCCCTTGTTTCTAATAACCCTGTCAGCAAGCCTTAGATAGTCTTCCCTTTTGAGTTGTGCGTTCATTCGCTTTATAGCTTCTTCTCTGGTAATTCCCATTCTTTTTACTACCCTGGATATTCTAGTTTCGTCATCACAATCAACAACCCATATCTCACCTGACATTTTCTTGAACTCTTCATTAGGAATCGGAACATCAAGAATAACTATTCCATTGAAGCCCTTATGCTTTAATTGATTAATTATATCTTCCATTTTTCTATATACTTGTTTATGTGTAATCTCATTTAAAACAGCCAGCTTAGATTTATCATTAAAGACAATGCTTGCAAGTTTTTTTCTGTCGATTTCTTTATTCTCATCTAAAATCTCCGAGCCAAAAAAATCTAAAACCTCTTCATATGCTTTCTTTCCGTTTCCCAAAAGTTCCTTTGCTATTTCATCAGCATTAATAATGTAAGCTCCAATGCTCTCAAGTATTTCTGCAGTTGTCGATTTCCCTGAACCTATTCCACCTGTAAGACCAATAATTCTCATATAATTCTCTCCAAATTAATACTAATTCCCCTCTATTTTAAGAGAGGGGCTAGGGGTGAGTTACTTCGCTTCATACCAATTCTGTCCAACATGTAAATCAATATCAAGCGGCACCTTTAATTTATAGGCATTTTCCATTGATTTTCTAAGAATTTTCTTAACCTCTTCGACTTCATCTTTTGCGGTCTCTATGATTAATTCGTCATGAACCTGCAATATCAATCTTGATTTTAGCTTCTTATCCTTTAGTTCAGTATGCACATTTATCATTGCAATTTTAATTATATCTGCAGCTGTGCCTTGTATTGGAGTATTTAATGCCATTCTTTCAGCTGAAGCTCTCACATTAAAATTAGAAGCCTTAATCTCAGGAAGATACCTTCTTCTTCCCAATAATGTTGAAACATAGCCTTGTTCTTTTGCTTTTTCGATAATCTCATGCATATATTCATGAACCCTATTAAATTTAGCAAAATAGCTTTCTATATATTCTTTAGCCTGTTTTCTGGTTATCCTCAAATCCTTTGCAAGACTAAACTCTCCTTTGCCATAAATCAGCCCAAAATTAATAGCCTTAGCACTGCTTCTCATAAAAGGAGTAACTCCCATCTCCGGCACACCGAATATCTTGGCAGCAGTACTTCTATGTATATCCTGTCCTTCAATAAATGCATCAATCATATTTCTATCACCGGAAATATGAGCAAGAACCCTAAGTTCAATCTGGGAATAATCAGCATCTACAAGCACATATTCTTTATCCGAAATAAAAACCTTCCTAATCTGCCTTCCCATTTCGAGTTTTACAGGTATGTTCTGCAAATTCGGTTCTGTACTGCTTATTCTGCCTGTTACAGTAACAGTTTGATTAAATTTTGAATGAATTCTATTTGTATCTTTGTTTATTACGTTTTTCATTCCATCAACATAAGTTGATTTTATCTTAACACATTGACGATAATCTAATATTTTATCTATAATCGGGTGATGCTGTATCAAGCTTTCCAAAACCTCAACATCAGTAGAATATCCTGTTTTTGTCTTTTTAACAACCGGCAGTTTAAGCTTTTCAAATAATATCATTCCAAGCTGTTTGGTCGAATTAATGTTAAAACTCTCTCCGGCTATTTCAATTATTTCGTTAGTAAGAGCTAAAATTTTCTGCTCAAGCTGAACTGAATAAACTTCAAGTGCATTAACATCAACCATGAATCCCACTTTTTCCATATCTGCAAGCACTCGAGTCAGCGGCAGTTCAATTTCATAATAAAGCTTTTCCATCTGCATTTCTTTGATTTTTGCTTCAAAAGCTTTTTTAAGTCTTAAAATAGCGGAAGCATTTTGGCATATTTCTTCTATATTCTTTGAATTAGTGACGCATACCGTCTCACCAAGATATTCCTGACAGATATCTTTTAAAGGATAAGACTCTCTTGATGGGTTAATCAGATAGGCTGCTATCATAACATCAAAATCAACTTTTTTAATATTAAAATTTAAATCATCAAAAATTTTGTATTCTGGTTTTGAGTTATAACTATATTTTTGAATCTCTTTTTGAGCAAAAATACTTTTAACTTTTTCAAATAACTCTTTATTCTCAAAGTTTATATAGTATGCCTTCTCTTGCATACTGCAAATTGCAATACCGCTAAAAGTTTTCTCACCTTCTGACACCAATGGATAATATGCAAATTCCTGAACTTTATTAATTTCCTTGATTACTTCTTCAAGCTCTTCAGAATTAGTTATTTGTTCTACTTCAACTTCTATATCCTTTTTCTCTAATACAGGTTCTTCGTCATTCAATCCTAGCTTTGATATTATACTGCTAAATTCCAGCCTTTTTAAAAGTAAAAATAAACTTTTTTTATCAAACTCTTTCAGGTCGCAATCACAGTACGAAAAATCTACAGGAACGTTAAGCTCAACTGTTCCAAGATTTCTACTAAGATAAGCAATCTCTCTGTTTTCAGACAGCAATCCCTTAATTCTGCCTTTTATATCAAGGCTGTCAAGATTTTCATATATATTATCTAAAGATTTATATTTTTGTATCAAATCAAAAGCTGTCTTTTCTCCAATACCGGGTACGCCAGGAATATTATCCGAGGAATCGCCCATCAAAGCCTTTACTTCAATCATTTGAATGGGTACTACTCCATATTTTTCGACTACACCTTTTTCATCGTATTCTTCAACTTCAGTCTTTCCCATTTTAGTAATAGGTATTTTTACTCTAACTTTATCTGAAACAAGCTGCAACGAATCTCTATCACCGGTCAGAATTATTACTTCCGCTTGTGCCTTTTCTGCTGATTTTGCAAGAGTACCAATTATATCATCAGCCTCATAGCCTTGAAGCTGTGCAACTTTAATATTCATAGTAGTTAAAAGTTCTTTTGCAATCGGCATCTGCATAGCTAATTCCTCAGGCATACCTTTACGGTGTGCTTTATATTCAACATACTGCTCGTGGCGAAATGTAGGAGCCTTCATATCAAAAGCAACAACTATATGGGTAGGTTTTTCATCGCTAATAGATTTGATAAGGATATTTAAAAAACCATATATGGCATTTGTATAAACCCCATCAGAAGTAGAGAGCATTTTAGGACCCATGAGTCCATAAAATGCCCTGTTTAAAAGACTATTCCCATCTATCAGCATTAGCTTTTGATTCAAGTTTGCAATCCTTCCTTCCACCAAACAAGTAACTCGATATGTATCTTGAGACAATTATTCTGCTTTGCCAGTAAATAATTGCTCCTCTTCTTCTTCTAATTTCTGTATATATTTTATCAATTCGCGATAATTCTCATCATCAATCTTAGTCTGCACTATTCCATATTCATAGAAATTAGGAAGTGTTCTTATTCTAATTATCTTTCCATAATACGAAATAATATTATTTTTAGAAATTGCGATATCAACTAATACCTCATTACCGGATTTAAGTTCCTTCTTGCAGGTAATACTTGCACCTACAATACTTATATTTTTCACAACACCAAAGTAAGCTTCGTTAAAATCAGCTTCAGTAACATTAGCACTTAAGCTAACTGGATATCTGATATGCTTTCTTTGATTATCAAATCTTTCTACATTTTGAATCTTTATAGTCAACTGTTGTGGATATAGCAATGTAATATTTGCTACTTCACCATTTAAAACAAATTCCTCATTGTTTTCAAAACAGAAACATACCATGCTATCACCCACAAGAATATTGTTTTCCAATAATTTCTCCGGCAACTCCATAACTATATTGTTGCCTTGAATATTGCCAATTATATTAGTTAATGGCTCAAAAATCGAATAATGCTTTAATTTAATCTTACCACCCTTTTTAATAGCTAATGGTATCATACTCTCTTTGTGAAATTCGTTATTAACAGCTTGATTAACAAATGCCATTGCAAACTAACCCCCTTAGTCGTGAATATGTAAATTATTCTACAAGCAGTAAATAAATCCTTTATTTTTTTAATTTTTTCTTTATTTTATTTAATTTTTTAAAATTGATAATAGGTTGAGAAATTAAATCTTCAAGCATAAAATCGAGCCTTCTAGCTTCTTTATCTGCTTTAATTAACCTTACATTAACTTTCTGACCAATTTTAAATATTCTATTAGTTCTTTCACCTACCAAACAATGCCTCTGGACATCAAAATTATAGTAATCATCTTTAAGGTTTTCAACGTGAACAAGTCCTTCAATAGTATTATCAAGAGCTACAAAAAATCCGAAATTGTTTACCGATGAAACAACAGCCTCAAAGTCTTCGCCCACTCTTTCAGCCATAAATTCGACCTTTTTTAAATCCTCAACTTCACGTTCGGCCTTTTCTGCAAATCTTTCTTTTTCCGATGATATCCTGGCGGCCTCTACTGCAAAACTCATTAGGCTTTTATACCTTTTTTCATTCAACGAATAATTATTTTTTATTAGCTCCCCGATTACCCTGTGAATGAACAAATCCGGATATCTTCTGATTGGCGAAGTAAAATGACAGTAATACTTAGCTGCAAGACCAAAATGGCCATCATTCTTATGACTGTATTTTGCTTGTTGAAGTGACCTAAGCATTAATGTTGATACTGCTGATTCTTCGTCTTTGCCTTTAATCTTTTCAAGAACTTCTTGCAGAGTTCTAGGATGAATGTTGTTTTTCCCCTTGATACTTAGCCCTAGCCCATGGAGAAACTCATCAAGCATATCGATTTTTTCTGCATCTGGATTTTCATGAATTCGATAAATAAACGGCATGTTAAGCCAGAATATTTTTTCTGCAACAGTTTCATTGCATACAAGCATAAATTCTTCAATTATCTTGTTGGATATTGTTATTTCGTATCTTTTAACCTCAATTGGTTTTCCCTTATCATTCAGAATAATCTTAACTTCCGGAAAATCAAAATCAATACTACCTCTCGCAACTCTTTTTCTTCTAAGGATTTCAGACAACTCCCTCATTATTTTGAAATCCTCAATATGATTCTCATATCTTTTTAATAATTCTTGGTCCTCATTTTCAAGAATCTTTGTTACATCCTTATATGTCATTCTTTCCGAAACCGTTATAACGCTTTTATATATGTCATGATTAATTACATTGCCTTGCCTATCTATTTCCATTATAACCGTAAATGCAAGCCTGTCGACACCCGCATTCAAGCTGCATATACCATTTGAAAGCTTAGGCGGAAGCATTGGGATAACTCTATCTACTAGATATACGCTTGTACCCCTGCTTGAAGCACATTCATCAAGTGGATGCCCTTCTTTAACATAATGGCTTACGTCTGCAATATGGACACCAAGAAGATAATTATCATTTTGAAGCCGTTCTATTGAAATAGCATCATCAAGGTCTTTTGCATCTTCTCCGTCAATTGTAACTATCCTTAAATGCCTTAAATCTTTTCTCCCCTGTAAATCCTGCTCTAATACCTTTTCCGGAACTGTTTTTATCTCATCAAGTACTTCCGCAGGAAACTCTGTTTCTATAGCATAAGATTTAGCTATTGATAAAATATCAACTCCCGGATCCCATTTTCTGCCCAATATTTCTACAACTTTGCCTACCGCGCTTTTATTTCTTTCCGGCCATTCAATCAAATCGACAACAACCTTATCCCCTGTAACAGCTCCGTTAACCATGTTTTGAGGAATATATACATCACCAATTCGTTTGTTATCCGAAATTATAAACCCAAAATTCTTTTTCCCTTCAAAGGTCCCAACTACTTTAGTATTAGCTCTCGTTAGAATTTTATAAACTTCAGCTTGTGAACTTTTTCCTTCCGTTTTGGATTGTTTCAGTTTAACAAGGACCTTATCGCCGTTCATCGCACCATTAAGGTAATCCGCAGGAACGAAAACATCATCTTTTCCATTCTCGGGTATTACAAAGCCAAATCCTCGCTCATTTAGCTGTAATATTCCTGTTAGCATATTGGCCATCTCCGGCCTAACATATTTTCCTTTTCCGGTTCTGATTATCTTTCCCTCTTCTTCAAGTTCCTCAAGTAATTCCAGTAATAACTCCTTCTCTCCCTTATATTCCAAACATTCGGATAATTCCTGGAATAGCATAGGCTTATATGAATAGTCTTCAACTAGATTAATTATTATTTCTTTTAGTTCCAATATTCTTTCCTCTTTCTTTTTTTATTTATACTAAAACAGGATAGACTATATAGCCTATCCTGCCCGTAATTATTTGTAGTTATGCGCTTACGCTCATTAAGGTAAGTATAACCGATGTAATTAAAAACACAATCGCTGCAACGGTTGTCCACTTACTTAATATTGCATCAAGGGTTCTCCCTTTGTTTTTTCCCAAGAAAGTCTCAGCTGCGCCAGCAATACTCCCGGAAAGACCTGCTGATTTACCTGATTGCAAAAGCACAATTACAATTAATGATAAAGCCATAATAATATGGATTATGGTCAATATAAGTTTACCAACTGCCATTTCTACACCTCCTAAATTTAACAGATATATATTAGCACAATGTATCTATTTGTTCAATATATTTTTATATTTGCACAAAGATTTATATATTAATTTTCCTCATTTATATTAGCATTTACCCATTATCAATAAAATCTCATGATTTAAACTTCATTGTTTTTTAATGCTTGTACTTTGCAATTCTAAAATATATAATCTTCTCGATAAGTATTTTCCTCAGGAGGTAAAAATATGCATGACATTATTATTATAGGCGGAGGGCCTTCAGGTCTTTCAGCTGCTTTATATGGAGCCAGAGCTGGCAAAGACACAATTCTTTTTGAGAAGATGTTTATTGGCGGCCAAATGGCATCAACAAGTATGATTGAGAACTATCCCGGCGTTCAATCTGTGAGCGGCATGGAATTAGCTTCTAGTATGGAAAATCAAGCTAAAAGTTTTGGAGCAAAAATTCGATATGAAGAAGTATTAAGTGTTGAACTTGATAAGATTAATAAGGTTGTCAAAACAGATAATAATACATATATGGCCAAGGCTGTCATCCTTGCAATGGGTGCCTCGCCTCAAGAATTAAATATACCTGGTGAAAAAGAACTAAAAGGAATGGGAGTATCTTATTGCGCAACCTGCGATGGAGCATTTTTCCGTGATAAGGTAACTGCTGTAATAGGCGGTGGAAATACAGCTTTAGAAGATGCCATTTTCTTATCCGGCATCTGTAAGAAAGTATACTTGATTCATAGACGCGAATCGTTCCGCGCAGAGGCAATATTACAAGAAAAGGCATCTCAGACTGAAAATATTGAATTTATTTTAAATACTACAGTTGAAGAAATTAAAGGAAATCAACATGTAGAAAGCATTCTTCTAAAAAATATTAAAACCAATGAAACTAAAACTTTAGATATAAATGGAATATTTATTGGTATTGGAACAAAACCTAACAGCGAACTTATAAAAGGAGTCATCGAAATTAATAATAATGGTTATATATATTGCGATAACAATATGCAAACTAACCTATTCGGAATTTTTGCCGCAGGTGATGTAAGAGAAAAAATGATAAGGCAAGTTGTAACAGCTTCTGCTGATGGTGCTGCTGCAGCGCAATCTGCTATAAGGTATATTAATGAACATCAATGGAGTTAAAATATGTACGAAATAATTACAAAATCCGAAAACGAAACACGGGCTTTTGCAGAAAAACTTGGTTCTATACTTTCTGCTGGAGATATTTTATGTATTTCCGGAAATCTTGGTGCAGGCAAAACTGTTTTTGCCTCCGGAATTTCACGAGGTCTAGGAATTTCAGAACAGATTTCAAGCCCCACTTTTACTATTGTCAACGAATACTCTGGGAAACTTCCGTTTTATCATTTTGACGCATATAGGATAAACAGCGATGAATTTCTAGATATCGGTGGAGATGAATACCTTTATTCTGAAGGTGTTACTCTAATCGAATGGCCGGAAAATATTTCAGATATATTACCTAAAGAAAAACTCGAAATATTAATCAATTATCAAGATGATTCATCAGAAGACTTTCAAACTCGTAAAATTTCACTATTGCCGTGTGGCCAAAGATATATTGAAAGAATTAGACAGCTTAATTTATTGGAGGAAGTTAAATGAAGATTCTTGCAATTGATTCTTCCGGGGCAGTAGCTTCTGCTGCTGTTTTAGAAAATGGAATTGTCATAGGTGAATATAGTATAAACAATAAACTAACTCATTCACAAAAGCTTATGCCTATGATTAATCAACTTTTAAAAAGTTTAGATTTAATACCAAATGATATAGATGTTTTTGGATGTGCTATCGGACCCGGCTCATTTACCGGTCTCAGAATTGGCATTTCAATGGTTAAGGGAATGGCTCAAGCCTTGGACAAACCAGTGATCGGCCTTCCCACTCTTGATGGGCTGGCATACAATCTTGCTGGTTTTTCAGGATATATTTGTCCATTAATTGATGCTAGAAATGATAATGTTTACACAAGTATATACCTTTCAGAACCATCAAATCCAGATTTCATCCGGCAATCTGAATTTATGGCTGTCCACATAAAGGAATTAATTGAAATTCTTCCAAAAGATAAAACAATAGCTTTTGTTGGGGATGCGGCCTTAAAATTCGAATCACTATTAAAAGAAGACCTCGGCAGTCTTTGTTTTATCCCCGCATTTCATTTACTTTTGCAAAAAGCCTCTTCTATAGGCTATGCCTGCCATCAGCTGGCATCTAAAGGCAGCTTTAATTCTGCTTATTCTTTAACTCCTCTTTATCTTCGTGCTTCCCAGGCTGAAAGAATGCATTCAAAAAATTGATTTCTATTTAACATAATGTTATCATATATATTACGGAGCAAAAAATTTATAAAGAATTTATTGCTTTTTGCTATATAATTTTCAATTCTTTATTATCATAAAAAACTTAAGGGGGAGTATAAATGGAACAGCCAAGTTCTGGCGGCATCTTCAAGACCATTTCAGCAATAGTTATTAGTATAGGCATTATATGGTCATCCTTCATAATTTCTGACGGTGTAATAAAAGCAAGAGGAAATATCAAAGGAAATGAGAACCTTATTACTGTTACAGGTTCTGCAAAGCAGCAAATTAAATCCGACTTAATAGTATGGAACTGCAGTTTTTCATGCAATTCTCCTACATTAGTTAGTGCATATGATGAATTAAATAAGAAAAATGAAACAGTAAAAAACTATCTAGTAAGCAAAGGTATTAACGAAAAATCAGAAGTTAAAGGTAAAGAGGAATCAATAGTTTTCTCTTCAATCTCTACAATTCCGATATACAAGATTTTGCAAAGGCAGGGAGAAAATAATCAAGTTTATGATTATACCTCCAATATTATTGAAAGCTATACATTAGAACAAAACGTTGAAATTAAGTCTTATGATGTAGATAAAATCACTGAGGTTTCACGTAAAGCTACTGAACTTATCAGCCAAGGTATCAATTTGAGATCATCACCTCCACAATATTTCTATACAAAACTTGCTGACCTTAAAATTGATATGCTTGCAAGAGCAACTGCGGATGCAAGAAACAGAGCCGTTAAAATGGCTGAAAATGCCGGCACAAAATGCGGAAAACTCCGTTCAGCTAATATGGGGGTTTTCCAAATTACTCCGATATATTCCAATGAGGTTTCAGATTATGGAATAAATGATACCTCTTCTCTGGAAAAAGAGATAATGTCTGTTGTTACTTGCAGATTCGAAGTAAAATAAATTCTTTTGATTTAGTTAAGGACTGCTTAATTGTTAAGCAGTCCTTTTGCTAAAAATTAATCTATTATTTATCAACAAAATATGAGATAATATTAACTGAAATATATACATTCATCAATTAGGCAGGTAATAAAATTAATGATTGAAAATGATATTGTCATAAGAAGAATGTTCATAGCCGATATAAAAGAAATTGAAGTAATTGAAAATCTTTGTTTTTCCCTTCCATGGTCTTATGAATCCTTTTACAATGAAATACAATCAAATAAATTCGCTCACTATTTTATAATCCTATTCAATAATCAAATTGTTGGATATATTGGCCTATGGCAAGTTCTGGACGAAGCACATATTACAAACGTTGCAATTCATCCTGATTATAGGCAACAAGGCTTGGCAAGTAAATTAATTGATTATACTTTGGATTTTTGCAGAGAAACAGGTATATTGTCAATAACCCTTGAGGTTAGAAAAAGCAATATTCCTGCTCAAAATCTATATAAAAAGTTCGGTTTTTTCGAGGAAGGTATCCGCAAACAATATTACTCTGATAACAAAGAAGATGCAATCATTATGTGGAATAAATCAATCTATTAACGAGGGGGCCATTATGAAAAAATTCAAGGAATTAAACTACAAACAGTTGAAGCATTTTTGCGATCCAAAAAAACTTAAGTTTAAAACCACTGCTGATTTCGAGCCAGAATATGAATCAATAGGTCAAGATAGGGCGGTTTCAGCACTTCAATTCGGTTTAAAAATGAAAGTTAAAGGCTATAACATCTATATGTCCGGCCCTTCAGGAACTGGCAAAACTAATTATGCTGCAAAACACATAAGAAAAATTGCTTTAGAACAAGAAGCCCCTGACGATTGGTGCTACGTATACAATTTTAAGAATCCTAACCAACCAATCGCTTTAAATCTCAAGGCTGGAATGGGTACAGTTTTTCAAAAAGATATGGAAGATTATATTAAAGTTGTTCAAACAGAATTGCCTAAAGCTTTCGATAGTGAAGACTATGAACGTGAAGAATCTGAAATAATGAGAGAATTTCAAGAAAAAAGAGCTGATCTTCTTGATGAACTTGATGAACAAGCAGAAAAGCTTGGATTTCGTGTTAAAAATACCAATACCGGAATATATTTTCTTCCAGTTGTAGATGGAAAAGTAGTTAGTGAACAAGACTTCAATGAACTTGATGAACATATACGTCATGAAATCAACATCAAGTCTGACAGCATTCAACTTGAAACCATGGATATGGTTAGAAAATTAAAAGAAGTTGAGCGTGAAGTTGAAGAAAAATTGTTAAATTGGCAAAACAAAGTTGCAATGTTTGCACTTGGAATACATATTGATAATTTAAAAGCTAAATATTTTGAATACACCAAGATTCAAAAATTCTTAGACGATATACAAGAAGATATATTAAAAAACCTTGATAACTTTATTAGCTCTTCCGAGGGTGATGAGCAAACTAATCCTCTTATTCCCCTTCTCATGAAAAAAGAAGAAAATCCTTATGATAAATACAAGATAAATTTGATTGTAGATAATAGCAATACACAGGGTGCACCTGTAATTATCAATTTCAACCCTACTTATTATAACCTAATGGGTAAATTTGAATATGAAAATGAGTTTGGAACTGTATCTACTGATTTCTCAATGATAAAGGCTGGACTTTTCCATCAGGCAAACGGCGGATATTTAATTTTGCAGGCAAAAGATCTACTTATGAATGTACAAGCCTGGGAAGCCCTCAAACGTGTGCTTAAAACACGCCAAGTAACAATTGAGAACATGAAGGAACAAATGGGGCTGATTGCTATGTCCGCTTTAAAGCCCGACCCTATTCCTATAAATATTAAAGTTATTTTAGTAGGAAACTCAGATTTGTATCAAGTCCTCTTAGATTTTGACGAGGATTTCTCCAAGTTGTTTAAGATTAAAGCTGATTTCAATAGTGAAATGGAAATCAATGAAGAAAATATTAAAAAACTTTGTCAGTTCATTAGTTCATTCTGTCAAAGAGAAAAAACTCTGTCTCTCGATAAAAGTGCCGTAGCTAACCTTATAGAATATAGTTCCCGTTTGGTTGAGGACCAACGTAAAATGACTACAAAATACAACGATTTGGTTGAATTACTTGCCGAATCATCAACATGGGCTGAAATTGAAGGTGCCTCAATCGTAACTTCTGAGCATATTAAAAAGGCAATTAAGGAAAAAGCTTTCAGGTCTAACAAGTATGACCAAATGCTCCTTGAACTAATGGAAGAAGGTACAATAATGATTGATACACAAGGAGCTATAGTCGGACAAATAAACGGCTTATCCGTACTTGATATGGGAGATTTTGTGTTTGGTAAGCCATCAAGAATTACTGCAAATACATACTTAGGAAAAAGCGGAATTGTGAATATTGAACGCGAGGTTGAAATGAGTGGAACAACTCACACCAAAGGCGTTCTTATACTTAGTGCCTATATTGGCGAAAAGTTTGCCCAGGATATTCCGCTCGCATTAACTGCAAGCCTTTGCTTTGAACAGCTATATAGTGGAATTGAAGGCGACAGCGCTTCAAGTACAGAATTATTTGCAATTCTTTCAAGCCTTTCCGGTCTTCCAGTTAATCAAGGTATTGCAGTTACAGGCTCGGTTAACCAAAAAGGAGAGATTCAGCCTATAGGCGGTGCAACCCATAAGATTGAGGGTTTCTTTGAACTATGTAAATCAAGAGGGCTTACAGGCGCACAGGGAATTATTCTCCCTCATCAGAACATAATTAATCTCAACCTATGCGATGAAGTTATTCAAGCTGTTGAAGACGGCAAATTTCATATTTATCCAATAAAGACTATTGATGAAGGAATTGAGATACTCACTGGGGTCCCTGCCGGTGAGAAAAAGTCTGACGGGACATACCCTAAAGGTACTGTTAATGCACTTGTATCTGAAAAACTGAGAAAGTATGCTTTGACAGTAATCAAGTTTGGCGATACCGGAGTCGAGAAAGGAAAGAAGTCAGTTTCTAAGAAGCAAAGTGTTTGTGAAGAACCTAACGGCACAGTTATTGAAGATGATGATGAAGAATAAGATATGAAAAGAAAAAAGAGCCTTGCGGCTCTTTTTTCTTTTCATATCTTCACAAATGGTATCGGTCTTCCTTTTAGAAACAAATCCAGATATCTCTGTTTTTCAGCTTTAGTCAGCTGTCCTTTAACTACAATCAACTTCTTTTTCATTAATCCTTCACCATCCTTTTTTGATTTGCCTGTCACCAAGCATTCCTCCCCAAAATAATTTTATCTTAAGGCACTTCTCTAGTTTAAGAAATCTCATGAAAAAAGTGTTTTACATGCAAAGGTTTATTAATTAATAAAGTTATATATTATAACAATTATAGCATTTTATGGTATTTGAGTATATAGTTTTCTTTATATTCTATGAATTTATGTTTAAGATACCTTGAATGAAAAAACGACAAAAAGAAGAATCTGTAGTTATATACAGATTCTTCTTTTTTGGAGCCCACAACCAGGATTGAACTGGTGACCTCCGCCTTACCATGGCGGCGCTCTACCTGCTGAGCTATGTGGGCAATTTTTATTTTGGAGCGGGTGATGGGAATCGAACCCACGCTGTTAGCTTGGGAAGCTAAAATTCTACCATTGAATTACACCCGCACTAATTTACCTTTTCTTCGTCCAGATATTTTTCGAGCTTCCTTTTGACTCTCTGCAAGGCATTATCTATTGATTTTACCTGTCTGTTCAAGTCTTTCGATATCTCGAAATATGATTTACCTTGTAAATAACTGTCCAAAACTTCAAGCTCTAGTCCGCTAAGAACTTCTCCCATTCTTTCCTCAATATTATTGAGGTCTTCTCTGTTTATTATTAGTTCTTCGGGATCACTAATACTTGCTTCACTAAGCATGTCCATCAATGTTCTGTCCGATTCTTCATCAAACACAGGTTTGTTCAATGATACATATGAGTTAAGGGGAATATGTTTTTGCCTTGTTGCTGTCTTTATTGCAGTTATTATTTGCCGGGTAATACAAAGCTCAGCAAAAGCCCTAAATGATGAAAGCTTATCTTCCTTATAGTCTCTGATTGCCTTGAAAAGACCAATCATTCCCTCTTGAATTATGTCCTCCCTGTCAGCTCCAATAAGAAAGTAAGTCCTAGCCTTTGCTCTAACAAAGTTTTTATACTTGTTGATGATACACTCAAGAGCTTGAGTGCTCCCTAGCCTGGCATTCTCCACCAGCTCCTCATCAAGCATAGTGCTATAAAAATCGGTGGAATCAATTCGTGCCTCTAGCCTCAAGTAAATGCCCCCCTTGTGATGATGCATATAATCCTTCACATAAACATAATTATAAGTCAGTAATTCGGTTTAAGTCAAGTCTAAACTTTGCCATTTTAGGGTTTTCAGGAGATTATTTAGTACAAAATCATAAAAATAAATACGGCAGAGGTTTAATCCCCGCCGTATTCTAATTATTACATATATTAGCAGTTATTTCTTAGCCTTTTTCTTATATTTCTCCTCAATAAGATTATACGTCTTCGAATCCACCTGTCCGGTTACATCCAGATTGTTTGCCATTTGGAAGATAACTACTTGGTTCCATGTATCGTATTCATACAAACCATCTTCACGCAAATAACCATATCCTAAATATTTCAGTTTTTTCTGGATGTCTTTTACAACCCATTTTGACTGGGGATTATTATACTGCCTTTGAGCAACAAACTTAAAGAATGCAAAGTTTATGAATTCTTGAGTAACTTTGCCTTTCTCAGCATTGGCAATGAGAGCCTGTCTTGCAGATGCTTTTGCCTGTATACTTTTCCTTGCATATGCTGTAATCTTACCTGACCTGTTTTGATATTCGGCTGCGGAGTAGATAAGTTTCTGCTCTTCAATCTTCCTCTCACACCAGGACAACCAGGTAGGCAAAATCGAGTACAATTCATCGGTATAAGGCGTGTTTTGATACAGCTTATACTTCTCTAGGGAGTTGTATGGATCGCCTGCGATATAAACGCAGTTAGGCAAAAATTTTACAGAACACTTTTCAGGAATAGCAATGTACACGTTATTGATTTTATTGGTTGATTTGTCATAGCCCTTCCAATATAAAATTCCATCCGCATTCGTAAAATAGACTCTTCCCTGCTCTATAAGCTGCTGCGCTGTTTTGGTGAAGCCATGCCTGTAAACTGTGATATTATCAAAAGTTGTATAATCTGCAGTCCCAGTATAACCTAAAGTGATAAAACTTCTGATTTCCCCTGCACCTTTACCTTTGCTGTTTATAGCATAGGGATAGAAAAAATACTCAGTTCTCGAATTCAATCCGTTTATTTTGCAGCTAAACTTTCCAGAACCAACTGTACTTCCGGCACTGACTTTTTTCAGATTTTTGCAGTCTGTGCCCCAAAAGAATCCATAGTCGGTAATTGTTTCTCCCCCGCACGAATTGATTTCGCCGTATAGGATTGCACTATCTGAGCCAACACTCTGAGGATTGCAAGCTAAAACTATTGGTGCAGTTGAAGCAGCTTGTAGAGTGCCCACCGGAATCAAGCTTATCACCATAAAAGCAATTAGCATTACAGCAATTTTAAACTTCATTGAACTCTTTGTTTTCCTTACAAGAAAAGTTTTCATTATCAAACGTCCCCCTTTACTCTTTAATCCTGTTCTTAAAACTCCTAAAAATACTCAGCTCTTATTAAAAGAATAAATCAGCTTTCCCTCCTTTTTCTCAACATCCGCTTTGTTTCATTTGAAACATCACCTCTTCTTGTATTTAAATATGCGCTATTATTATAGTTTTA
>JBLNBO010000044.1:0-69482 GCA_050260055.1 Ignavibacteriales bacterium | reverse complement strand
ATTATTAGTCTCTGCATTAGCGCAGGTAAAAAATATTCCTACATTTAACAAGCACATTAAAGCTAATATAAAAAAGCCTTTTGACCTGAGTCTGCTTTCCCTATAAAATCTTCTCATTCGGTTACCTCCTTTCTTCTAAATTTTTAAATTATTTGTCCGTTTATGGAACAAAATGCATATTTTGCATTAAATTCCACTACTGCGAATTATTATATTACTTGGGCTTTTTTTTTTCAATATTTATTTACCCCTATTACGCATAATAAAAAGAAGTAAGGCAGGTTTTTCCATGTCTTACTTCTTTTTATGGTCGGAGTGGCCGGATTCGAACCGGCGGCCCCAGCGTCCCGAACGCTGTACTCTACCAACTGAGCCACACCCCGAATAATGCTTATTAAAGCCTTTCAATTATATACTTGACTAAATAAATTTTCAAGATTAGGGCAAAAGTTTCTAATTCTTTGATTTGGAAATAACCTTAGGCAGGCTGCCTTTGTATCTCACAAGTATTCCGATAGTTTTGTTATTATCTGCATCAATAGCCGTCATATAAAGCTTATCCCCTTTGATACTTACACTTGCCGTTTCTTTGTAATCTTTTTGGTTAATATTTGAAGCAGGCTGGATTGTTTCTATTGTATCTTTAGAAAGCCATCTGTAAGTAAGGACAGATTTGTCATTTCCCCAATAAACATCTATCCTATTATCTTTAAAATTATAAATCATTGTTTCTTCAGGTGTAAGCTTCTTGGTTATATCTATTTTGGCAGTTCTATCACCCGAGCTTATTTCTACTACCTGCCATGAACCATTAATATCATTTTTCATTTGTGCAATATCCGCACTTTCCGTACTATTTGCATTTTTATCTGTTGATGAAGGTTTTGTTTCATTTTTAACAATATTATCTGCCTGTTTTCTATTATTATCGGCAATAGTGTTTTCCTGCCTGTCCTTTCGCGGCATCAAAGGATATTTACCTGTAAAAAGAATAAAAGCAAATACAAAAGTAATAACCACAAAGGCAATTGCTTTTAGCAGTCGGGCTGATTCTTTCATATTGTCCCTCCTTATATCTCATGATTTTTCAGTCTGGCGAAAAGATTTATTAATATTTACATAGCTCTTAAGATACATTAGAAAAGCAAATACCTGCGATATTACTGCAATAATCAGAAAAAACTTACCGTACGGCTTTAAGATAATTGAAAGTGCTACAGCAACATAAAACACAACCGTAGAAAACTTTCCATACCAGAAAGCTTGGACAACTACTCCCTTACCCCAGAGAACACCGCTTCCTATAGCCATCATTATTTCCTTTAGGAGTACTATTATTAATAGCGGTAGTACATTTGGAACAATATTAGTAATTACAATCATAAGCAATACTGCCAGCTGGATAGTTTTATCGGCAATCGGGTCCAGTATCTTTCCTAAATCAGTAACTTTATTGTATTTTCTGGCTATATAACCATCTAAAACATCTGTAAACCCCGCAAATAAGAATACTCCTATCGCAAATTCATATTGCTTATTCAACATGAGGTAAACAAAAATAGGAATCAAGAAAAATCTTGAAACTGTGATAAAATTAGGTACACTCAATATTTCTACCTCGTATTATTTTATCCTATTTATAATTTTATCTTATTTTTTTTAGGTTTTCTATATTATTTTATCAATTGACCTTTGGTAATATGTAAGATAATATTAATTAGCTTAAAATTCCAAAAGCCCGCTAGAAAAGGAGGATTATATATTGAACAGATTTCTAGAAAGCTTGAAAAATAAAATTCTAGTGTTTGATGGTTCTAAAGGAGCCCTTCTGCAAAAAATGGGCCTTGAACAAGGCGCAAGTCCTGAATTATGGAATTTGTTAAAACCCCAAAAGGTTAAGGAAATTTACGAATCATATATAGATGCTGGCTCTGATGTTATTCAAACAAATACTTTTGGTGCAAATAGAGCAATTCTTGAAAGATTCAATCTTGCAGATAAGGTTGATGAGATTAATTCCGCAAGTATCAAGCTCGCAAAAGAATCCGCTGAAGGGAAAGCATTCGTTGCAGTTTCCATTGGACCTACAGGTAGATTAATCGAGCCTTCAGGGGATATGACTTTTGATGAAGCCTATAATATTTTTAAAGAGCAGATAATTGCGGCAGAGCAAGCAGGTGCAGATGCAATAAACTTTGAAACATTCACCGATCTTTCTGAAATGCGCTGTGCTATACTTTCTGCCAAAGAAAACTCCAGTCTCCCTATTATTGCCTCAATGTCTTTTGAAGCTAACGGATATACAATGATGGGAAACACCCCTGCCAGCTTTGCAATTGCTTGTCAGGCGCTCGGGGTTGATTTATTGGGAATAAACTGTTCAACTGGTCCTAATGAAATGATAAAAATTGTAGAAGAGTTAAGTAAATTTTCTGACCTCCCATTATGTGCAAAACCAAATGCAGGTATTCCAGAATTTATTAACGGAGTCCCTGTATATCATGAAACACCAGATAATTTTAAAAAGCAGGTTAAAGAATTTATAAACAAGGGCGTGCGTCTAATTGGTGGATGCTGTGGTACAACACAAGAGCATATTTCTGCAATAAGAAAAGAATTGGATAGTTTGGGCAAGCCATCTTTTACTAAACATCAAACAAAAGCTTCATACATTTCTTCATCTTCAAGATATATGGATATATATACTTTAAGAAATGATAAAATAGCTGCATTTGTTAATAGCAATAATTCAGAAGACTTTAAGAATGGTTCCTTTATTGATTCTGTTACAGATAGAGTTATGGATATAATGTCAGAAGATTATGATGCGATATATCTCTCATTAGACTCAATTTCCAAACAGGAATATCTTGAGCAGGCAGTAAAGACCATCCAGGCGTATCTTAAAATTCCTTTAATAATTCATTCAAATTCTGTTGAATGCCTAGAAAAAGCATTGAGAATCTATACCGGCAGGGCGGGAATTGCTGTAAGAGATATTAATGATTCTACCTTTGAAATTGTTAGCCTGGCAAAAAAATATGGATGTATTATACAAAAGAACCTCTCTTTATGAGAGGTTCTTTATTAATATCAAGGAGCACTTTTTAAAGTCTTTTATATCTCTGCTACAGGTACCATTAATTCTTGTCCTTTTGTAAGTTGGCTTCCATCCAGCTTGTTAATTTCCTTTATTCTTTCAACAAAGTCCCTAGTATCATCATATTTTACTTTGTGTTTTTGGGCTATACTCCAGAGGCTATCCCCATCTTGTACAATAACACATTGAGTTTTTGGGTAATCATAGCTGTATAGAAATTTATTTTGCATAAATATTACCGCAAAAAAGAATATTAGGAAACAAAACACCCTGAATCTATTTATATCTTTTATTTTTATTCTTGTTACTTTCATAGTATGTACCTCCTTCACAGAACATCTGTTTGTGTTTTTATTTTATACGAACATGTGTTCGTTGTCAATAGGTTTACCATATTATTTTTTTCAAGTTATTTTTCGGCAAAATATTCCCTTATATTTAGCACTTTTGGCATATTTAATATAATTGACATAATATTGTAATAAAAATAGCACAGATAAAATCTGTGCTATTTTTATTACAATATTTTTTAGCTTTTAATTAATACGAATTTCCTTCCGACCTGAAATACGTTAAGTATTTCGCAAGTTATTGATTGATAATCAAGCTTGTATAAAGAATCTAATTGGCCTACATTTCCATGTGTAACAAACTTATCAGGAAATCCGAAGTTTTTTACTTTCACTCCGGTTATCCCATTATTATTCAACTCCTGAAGAATCATACTGCCAACTCCGCCTATTACCATGCCGTCTTCTATTGTTACAATATTTTTAGTTTTCTCAACTGAGGTAAGAATAAGCTTTAAATCAAGAGGCTTTACAAATCTTAGATTTATTACATCAGCAGTCATGCCGAATTTAACAAGTTCTTTTGCAACCTTGACTGCAGTATTGACCATTCTTCCGCAAGCAGCAATTGTGATGTCATTACCTTTCTGAATAAGTTCTGCTCTTCCCATTTCAATAGACTGAAATTTCTTTACCCCTACTTCTTTTTCCTGTCCTCTAGGATACCGAATTGCAATCGGGCCCTTATGCTCTACCGCAAATCTCAGCATCTGTCTTAATTCTTCATAATCCTTAGGTGCCATTATGGCCATATTAGGGATATGACTTAAATATGACAAATCAAAGATACCTTGATGGGTTTCACCATCACTACCAACGATTCCTGCCCTATCAATAGCAAAAACAACCGGGAGATTCTGAAGGCATACATCATGAATTATTTGGTCATAAGCTCTTTGCAGGAATGATGAGTAAACTGCAAATACCGGTCTGAGCCCTTCTGTAGCAAGACCAGCCGCCAACGTGACAGCATGCTGTTCCGCTATTCCTACATCGAAAAATCTTTCGGGATATTTTTGTGCGAATTGGCTTAGCCCGGTTCCATGTGGCATAGCAGCAGTAATGGCTACAACCTTTTGGTTGTATTCCGCTATCCTGGTAAGCTCCTCTCCAAAGACGGACGAATAATCTTCACTGTTTTTGCCTTTTATGATTTCCCCAGTTTCAACATCGAAAGAAGATATCCCGTGAAATATGTGCGGGCTTTCCTCTGCAGGAGTATAGCCTTTACCCTTTTGAGTGAGAACATGTATCAGTATTGGCCCATTCATTTCCTTTGCTTTAGATAAAACCTTTTTTAGAGATACTATGTCATGTCCATCTACAGGTCCAATATACCTAAAGCCCAACTCTTCAAAAAACATTCCGGGAATCATCATATATTTTAATGTTCCCTTCGCTTTTTTAATAGTATTTGCTACCTGTTTTCCTATTGCAGGTATTTTATTAATCAATATATCAATGTCCTTTTTTACTTTGAAATAAATAGGTTCTGTCCTTACCCTATTAAGGCAGCTTGATAAGCCCCCTACATTTCTATCTATAGACATTTCATTATCATTTAGAATAACAATAAGATTATTTGGAGAGTTCCCAGCATCATTCAATGCTTCAAAAGCCATGCCTCCAGTAAGTGCACCGTCTCCAATTACTGCGATAACTGAATTTTTTTCATTCTTTAGGTCTCTCGCCCTTGCCATACCAAGAGCTGCAGAAATCGATGTGCTGCTGTGTCCTGTATTAAAACAGTCATGTATACTTTCGCTAATTTTAGGAAATCCGCTTATTCCTTTATGTTGTCTAAGTGTATGAAATTTTTCTTTTCTTCCGGTTAATATTTTATGAATATATGCTTGATGCCCTACATCCCATACTATCTTATCATATGGAGTATTATAAACTATATGAAGTACAAGCGTAAGTTCTACAACCCCAAGATTGGACGCAAGATGTCCCCCTGTTTTTGAAACTGAGCTAATAAGAAATTCCCTAATTTCTCTTGCTAATTGTTCTAATTGTTCAATTGTCAGCCCCCTCAAATCAGCCGGGCTATTTATCAACGGCAATATACTGCTCATTTCCTACAACACTTCTTTCTTTTTCTAAAAATCATTACAATTATATCAAATTTTCTTAATATATGATACTCAAATAATGCAACCTTATATACAATACTATTACTTTTCATAATTGCATAGGATTTTCCGAGTCCTTTTCCAAGGACCGTAATTCCAGCAACTAGGGCACTAATTATAATTCCAATAATAAAAACATCTGCACCTTTAAAGAAGTCTGCAAGCTTGACAACAATAAAAGCACTTGTGGAACCACTAATAACACTGCAAACATCTCCAATTACATCATTGCAAAAGGTAGCAACCTTATTTGCATTCCTAATTAATCTTATTGCATATTTTGCAGGCTTGACCTTGCTTGAGGCCATTGCATGAAAAGGTGTTTCATCTGCAACCGCAACAGCAATTCCAATTATATCAAATATTATTCCGATTATGACAATACTTATTACAATTAGAAATGCAGAAACCAAATTTGTTTTTTGTGTTATTACAGAAGAAACCGAACTCATAGAGATGGATAATACTATTGTCGTAATTACCAATATAAGAATCCAAGTTTTATCCTTGTTTATTTTCTTTTTATTTTTATGACTGCTCAATTAAAATTCACCTTAACCTAATTGTCAATTGTATAGATGATGGTAATATTCCGAGTAAATTTTGCGGCTTAGGTCCAGTAGGTTTTCCCCTTCAGATACTGAAACGTTGCCATTTCAGCGGTTTCCCTTTAAATCCGAAACCTTCGAGTCACCAACGAAGGGACTGGATTACCACTTAGTCCACACTGTAATCCCCGAAATATCTTGTTAAAAACAGTCTAGGAGATTTCCTCAACAGTCCTAACCAAATTCTAGCCTCTTTTGCAGAAGAGGTTTCAAACAGCAATTAGCAGAAAACCATCGGCCAACAATTTTCCGTCAGACCCATTATCCACCAAATCCACTCAAGGCAGGCTACACTGTACACAGCTTTCGTGACCGCATACAGGTTTAATCCCAAAGCGTAATCATGAATCTTGCAGCAAGAACAATTCTAACTACATAACTATAAACCACACGTTTAGGTCTCCACGGAAGAGGGGTCAACGCCCACATGCCATTGTAGATCGCCCCTAATCCTTAACTCCCAGCACCAGCCCACAACTGGGCGTTGCAAGCAAGCACAAGGAACTTCATCGATGTGCCCTTAACGGATTTTTAGGCCCGTCTTTGAATCTGGCAGTACTGACTAGAATACTGCACCACCATCTAATTAAAGTATTATACAATATTTTAACCTAAATACAAAATCGGTTATCGCTCAATATAATCAGTTTAAAACAATTACGGTTAATAATATATGAATGAGAGTAATTGGCTGATACAAACTTCTTATTTCTAGACAATACAAAGGAAGAAACCCTCGACCTGTTAATTATGCGTTCATCGGTCAGTTTCTTCCTATTAATTACAAAATTTAATTACATGCAAAGTAATGCTATTGCAATTCCAATTACAGCACCAACTAATACTTCCATCGGAGTATGTCCAATAAGTTCCTTAAGCTTAACATCCAGATTAGTAAGTCTTCCATTCCTTTGAGATTCTTCAATTATTGTGTTTAACACCTGTGCTTGCTTTCCTGCCGCCCTTCTGACACCTGTTGCATCATACATGACAATTGCCGCTATGGCAAAAGCAATACCCAATTCTGGTGAATCCCATCCACATCTAATCCCAACAACAGTTGCAAGGGAAGTAACAAAAGCAGTGTGCGAACTGGGCATACCACCGGATCCAACAAATCTTCGCACATTAATTTTCCCGAATTTTTTTAAATCCAGTGCAACCTTGGTGATTTGCGCAATAAACCATGAAAATATTGGTATTAATACAACAGGATTAAAAAATATATCAAAATGCAGTTTCACCTGATCCCTCCTAATTTTCTCTATACAACAAATAATTCGCAAGTTCAACAAGGAAGCCTGCTTTATCGCCAAAATCCTTTAGTGCTTCTACTGCAGCTTCTGTAACCTTGTTAAGAAATGCTTTAGACTCTTCAAGTCCTAAAATTGTAATATATGTCGCCTTTTTTCTATCTCTATCATTCCCTGGGTTCTTACCTAATTTAGCTCTATCTCCAATCTCAGAAAGAATATCATCTCTTATTTGAAATGCTAATCCAAGATTCGAAGCATATGCGTAAACCTTTTTAATATCTTCCTCACTTGCCCCAGCAATTAAAGCTCCAACTACAGCCGAGGAAGAAATAAGTGCTCCTGTTTTTAGAATATGCATATTTCTAAGGGTTTCATAATCAATATTTTTACCCTCACTCTCTATATCAATTACTTGTCCCCCAATCATACCTTCGGTTCCTGCCGCATTCGCAATAATCTGAATTGCCTTAATCTTCTTTTCAATATTAATATTATCGCTTAATGCTGAAGCCATTACTTCATAAGCCTTATTTAGCAGAGCATCTCCGGCAAGCACAGCTATTCCTTCCCCGTAAACCTTATGATTGGTAAGCGCTCCCCGCCTATAGTCATCATTGTCCATCGAGGGCAAATCATCATGAATAAGCGAGTAAGCATGTATCATCTCAATAGCACATGCGAATGGCATTACTTCATCAATCTTTCCGCCAAGCATCTCACACACTGACAATGCGAGAATAGGCCTGATTCTTTTTCCTCCAATCAGCAGGCTGTATCTCATTGCTTCATAAATCTTCGCCTGAGGAACCTGGTTTTCAGGAACCAGCTTATTAAGCTTGGAATTTATCATCATGGAATAATCATTTATCTGAACTGACAAACTATTCATTATTCTCTCCTTTCGAAATATCAAAGGGTGTTTCCACAAGTTTATCTCCATTTTGCTGTACCAATACTGTTATCTTCTTTTCTATTTCATTAAGCTTCTTACTACAATATGCTGAAATATCCATACCTTCTTTAAATTTTTCGAAAGACTCATCAAGTGTCAGATTCCCTAACTCAAGTTCGTCTGCAATTTTTTCAAGTTTTTTCATTGCCTCTTCAAAGCTAATATTCTTCATTTTAACCCCCGTACAAAACTTAAATAGTTTAGGTTTTAATGCAAAAACCCATTAACTATCAACTTTACACTGCAAACTGTCAACTATCTAGCTTTCCTTCTCTGTATCCAATACATTGCATAATGCCTTTCCATCAATAAATTGTATATTGATTTCTTGATTTTTGCAAATAGATTCAACCGATTTTATTATTTTATCAGTTCCCGGAATTCCAGCAACGCAATAGCCTCGTGTAAGGATAGAAAGCGGATTTAGCGAACCTAGCCTTGAAACTTGATTAGTAAATCTGTTTTTCTCAATTTGCATTTCCGCTGATATATTTTTGGTTAGCGACCTAGTATTAATATCTAGAATCATCTTAAACTGATAAATCTTATTGAGAGGCTGTTTGAAAGGAATCCTATTCTGTATTCTGTCCAGCTTGTTTCTGGCATTATCCGCATTATTTATTAAAGCATTGGTTATCCTTTTTCTAATTGAATATATTCTAAAATCCAGTTCTTTTTTGTCCGGAACTACAATCTCGGCTGCTGCTGAAGGAGTAGGAGCTCTATAATCGGCTGTCATATCAGCAATTGTATAATCGGTTTCATGTCCGACTGCAGAAATAACAGGAATTTCTGAATTAAAAATCGCCCGGGCAACTATTTCTTCATTAAAAGCCCACAAGTCTTCCAGCGAACCTCCTCCTCTAGCTACAATTATAACATCAACATTCTTTGAATTATTAAAATACTCAATAGCATTTGCAATTTCCCCGGCTGCAGTTGGACCTTGAACAGCAACAGGAAAAAGCACAAGCTGAACACCTGAAAACCTTCGTGAAGTAATATTTATTATATCTTTTATTACCGCACCAGTTTTTGAAGAAACAACCCCAACACGTTCAGGCAAGAAGGGTAAGCTTTTTTTATTATCAAGAGAAAAAAGGCCTTCCTTCTCAAGCTTTGCTTTGAGCTGCTCGAATGCTGCAAATAATGCTCCCAGCCCGTCCGGCTGCATTTCTTCGCAGTACAACTGATACTGCCCATCCCTTTCAAATACATTTACCTTCCCATATGTAATTATCTTCATGCCATCTGTAGGAATAAATCTAAGCCTTGAGGCATGGGTTTGAAACATAACACATTTTAAAGTGCTTGAATTATCTTTAAGAGTAAAATACATATGTCCGGAACTGTGATGCTTGAAGTTTGATATTTCACCTTTTATCCATATACTATTTAACAGCATATCCCTATTAAAAAGTTCTTTAATATATCTATTTACCTGAGATACTTCAAGTATTTTCATATAACCCTCACAAAATACATCAGAGCAGGTTTAAAACCTGCCCCCTATTTGTCCCCGGAATTTTTTAGACTTTCTTTTACAACTTGTCCTAAAACTCCGTTTATAAAAGCTGCTGATTCTTCAGAACCATATGTCTTTGCAAGCTCAACCGCTTCATTTATTGATACATTTTTAGGGATGTCTTCCCTGTAAAGTATTTCATAAACAGCAAGCCTTAATATAGACAAATCAGTCTTGGACAATCTTCCGAGCTTCCAACCCTTAAGATATTTTGCAACAATCTTGTCAATTTCAGCAATCTTTCCTCTTGTCCCGGTAACAATATCAATAATATATTCCTTTTGCTTGCCTTCTGCTTCATTCTCTTCAAAAAAGATTTCAATTTGTTCATCCTGCTCGCTTTTTTGAATCTCCATCTGAAACAATAACTTGAATGCAAGCTCCCTAGCAGTTCTACGACCCATTTCCAATCCTCCAAAAATATTTCAATTTCTATCTTTCTTTTAGAAAAATAATAACCTTTGCAATAATTTCTCTAAAAAAGTTTTTATTTTCAAAAGCTTTCTTACCTAAATACCAACCTATACCTGCACAAATTACAACAAAGAGCATACTGAAAAAGCCAAAAACCAATACAAGAACTGCAAACAACACACCTATACTGGTTCCGATAACCTCACCTTTATGATTTTCGTAGTATTCCAATAACTTCTCCTTACTCAATCGGCTCACCTCCGGTATGCTATTCTAATTCCCTCTTTGTATTACCGCTGCTTTTTATACTGCTATTATTATTATATATATTCTCAACTTTAACACGTACATCCAAAACTTTCACACCTGTAGTTGTTTCAATAGATTCAATTATTTTTGCTTGTATACTTTTACCCAATTCAGGAATATTTGATTCTGGAACTGCAAATGTTTTAACAAAAACACTTACATTTGAATTAATATTTTTAACCTTAATAAAATATTCTTTAGCTTCTACAATCTTTTTTACTGCTGAAGAAGCTATACTTTCAAAGGATTCAAGCGAAATTGAAATCTGTCCTGAATCTGTACTAATTAGCACTGGCTCCCTGCGTTCCTTCTTTGATATGCCTACAAAAATCAAGATGAAACTTATTAGGAATATAACTGAGAATGCAGTTATTGCAATCGGGAATGCCATAGGATATGAAAGAAAATATTTAAACTGATAACCAACAAATTCATACGATAAGCTATTATTCCAAATCATGCCTAAAATTGTAATCAAGGTTATTGAAAAAATAGTCATCACAAATCCGTACAATGAAAGAAAAATTTTTCCGATAATTTTCAAAAGGTATACCCCCTCTATTTATCTATTTCAAAAATATTATATTTTATTTCGGTAAAAAAATAAACCCTTGTTTTAAAGGGTTTATTTTTTATTGAAATTATATTATTTAAGTTTAGGTTTTTCTTCAACTTTTTCCTTAGGCTCTTTTGGCTGTTTTGGTTCTTTTTTGATCTCTTTTTCAAAATTAACAGCCTGTACATGTATATTTACCTCTACAACCACAAGGCCAGTCATACTTTCAACTGCTTTTTTAACTTTATTTTGAATTTCCCATGCAATATCAGGAATTCTAACTCCGTATTCAACTATAATAAAAAGGTCTACAGCAGTTTCTTTTTCTCCAACTTCAACCTTTACACCTTTGGAAAGATTCTTTCCCTTAAGGATTTCTACAATATCTCCTGCAATACCACCAGACATTCCAGCAACACCGGTTACTTCTGCTGCTGCAAGACCTGCGATTATTGCGACAACCTCATTAGCTATCTTTATTGAACCAGCATTTTCTTTAACTTGATCAGCCATAGTTCACATCTCCTTCCAATATTCCTTTAATAATGTGCTCAATTACTATTTTACCACAAAAAAACACTTTTTACCATAATTTTTATGATGCATCTTCGATATCGTTTATTACCAGACTTTTAATTGCATCAAGCTTACCATACATAGTTAGTCTGTCTCCTTCTTCAAATACATATTCAGGCTTTGGGAAAGGATAACGTTTATCACCCTTACCAATTTGAAGCACCTGAATATATTTTGTTTTTAACCCAGCATCCTTTATTCTAAGACCAACAAGATAACTTCCTTGTTCAAGCACTATATCCACTATTCCAAAATCTTCAGACTCCAAAAGCGACGGTGAATCATATCGTTTCTTGTTTTCCTTAGACTGCCTAATTAATTGTCTTTCAACAAAAACATCAATATTTCTGAGAATCCACTTGTTTTTTAATATTGCAAATATTGCAGAAAGCATAAATAACCAGATAAAAAAATCATTCCAGGTTATTCTTTGAGCAACAACGTCAACATATACATTGAATAAGGTAGCAGTACCAATAATTCCTCCAATATATTTAAATATCATTATCCTTTCTGCAATCTTTCTTCTTATTGGATGCTGAGTTATCAATTCAGATTCACGTGTTGTAAAACCAGTAGATGTTAAAAGTGAAATCACCTGAAATCTGGCCTTTTCTCGCGACATCCCGGTAACCTTCAAAGAAATAATTGATATTTCAATAAAAATCATAATTATATATATAAGTATTATAAAAAATGTTAACGCCATAACAACACTTCCATTTTAATATTATTTTTTAATTCAATTAATATTATGAATTATTTTCTATCATAATCATTCAGATTATATGACTAATGTATGCTCTTCTTTCTAAATCTTCTACCAACAACATCAGATACATGCTCAATAGCAATAAATGCATCCGGGTCAAAATCTAAAACAATTTTTTTCAATTTTGCAAGCTCTAACCTTGAAACTACGCAATAAATTATTTCTTTATATATACCAGTATATCCACTCTTTCCATACAAGAAGGTAATGTTTCTTCCTAACCGGGAATATATCGCTTCTTGAATATCTTTAGGTTTGGTTGATATTATTGTAACAGCTTTCATCTGCTCTACGCCTTCAATAGTCGCATCAATAGATTTATATGCAATGAAATAGGTTATTAATGAATACATTGCTTTTTCCCATCCGAACACAAATCCAGCACTCAACAAAATAAATATATTAAAAAACATTACAATTTCGCCCACAGAAAATGAAATATTTCTATTAATAATTATTGAAATTATTTCGGTTCCATCCAAACTTCCGCCATTACGAATTATTGTTCCAACGCCAACTCCAAGCAGAACGCCTCCAAACACAGTTGATAACAGCAAGTCTTGAGTAACTGAGCCATATGATTTTAATGAATATGTAAATAAAGAAAGCGCAAATACACCCAACAACGTAGTGATTGCAAAGGTTTTTCCAATTTGTTTGTATCCAATAAAGAGAAATGGAAGATTTAGAAAAAATATAAAAAGACCCAGCGGCAATTTGAATATGTAACTAAAAATAATTGAGACGCCAATTATCCCGCCATCGATAATGTTATTAGGAATAAGGAATAGCTCAAGCCCTACAGCAGCTAGCAGCGCACCTACAATAATAAGTGCAATAGGCTTTACCCTTTTATATACAGGATGGTTACGTAATTTTTTCCGAATCTTTAAAAGCTTTTTCTTCATTAGTTTTAACTCTCCAGATTAAATATATCTATACTTAATTATATAATTAATGTCATATAAAATCAAATTTTGAAGCCCGAGCTTTTAGCGTATTTTTAGGAATACTGATACTTTAAAGGTAAAAAGAAAGAAACTCCTCAAAATTTTGAGGAGTTTCTTTCTTTTTACCTTATCCAAATTTGTAAATCTTGTCTTGGTTTGTTATGACAAATGCATGAATCTGTTGCCGCTTATGATGCCCTTATGAGGATAAACATTATGATTGCATAACGCCTGCGTTAAGTTAGCAATAATTTTTGTGATTTTATGTATTTTAAAAATGATTTCTTCTTATCGATTGCTCATTTACAAATCTTGTTGTAAAATATAATTTAGGGGGAATTTTTTTTTCATAATTTTTCTAATCTTGAAATAAAAGGAGTATAAAAATGTCTAAGCAGGAAGCGGACAAAAAAAAGAATGTTCTTTTAATAACCGATTATGATGGAACTATCTCTTTTAATGGGACGAATAATCCCAAACATTTAAAGAGCTTTCTTGAAGACGTTAAAAATAGCTACCCCGATGCAGACATAGATATTGCTTTATGCTCAGGCAGGCCTCTTTCTTTCTTACAAGGCGTTGCACAGTTTTTAGGCCGTAATGTTAGGTACATTACCGCTGAAACCGGAGGATTGACAGCCAAAGTAAACCCCGAAACAGGCGACCTTGATGAGGTACAGATTTTAGCCTCAGAATCAGATGTTGAGCTTATCCAGAATCTACAGAAAGTTCTCGAACCGAAAATCAATGAATTAGGATTGCAATTTGAAACAGGAAAAATTGTTGGTTTTACTATAAAGCATATTGGTGCAGAAAAATCTCCTCCATCTGAAGAAGATATGCAAAAGCTGGCATCAAGAATCAAACTATTGGTTGACAATGCTAAAAGAGAAGGACATGTTAAGGAAGAAGACCTTGCAAGAGCGAATTGGGTACTTACACCTGATTCATATGATGCTTGCCCATATGCTGTTGACAAGGCTAATGCTATAAAACATATTTTAAGATCTGCTAGTGATGAAAAAACATATGATATGGTTATTTTCTCCGGAGATAGTGCAAATGATATTCCCGCCCGTGATTTGCTATTGTCAGAAGAATTTCAAAAAGAGTTCAATGTTCAAACCCGGGTTATAGGACCTGGTAATGCAAAAAAAGAATACCGTAATATTGATGACTCTCCCTGCAAAAAAATTATTATAGGAGAAGGTAATGGACTAAAGGGAACTGGCTTAGCTTTCAGACAAGCTATGAGAGAATTTGGCCTTTTACGTACTTCCTTTCCTAGTAAAATTCATAATACTGGATTTCCGAATCATATTATCGATGATAAATCCGATAGATAAAGAACCAATAAAAAAAGAGCGTTGCTCTTTTTTTATTGGTTCTTTATCTTTTCATTGATTCAATTCTCTCTTCAACCTTAGCCAGCATATCCTGATATTTGACCTTTTTTTCTTTCTCCTCATCCACGACCTTCTGAGGCGCTTTGGATATGAACCTTTCATTTGCCAGCATTCCGTTAACCCTGTCTATTTCTTTTAGCAGACTTTCTCTTTCTTTTTCTAGTCTTTGTATTTCTTTTTCTATATCTACCAACTCTCCTAGAGGGATTAATATTTCTACTCCCGGCACTACAGCTGAAACAGTATTTTCCCCATTCTCTTCACGTTTAGGATTTATTATAATTTCTGCTGACGCGAGCCTTTCGAAATAATCTTTTTCTGCTTCTAAAACATTTGCAGTTTTTATATCTGCAGTAAATAACATCACTCTGCATTTCTTGGCGTTAGGAACATTCATCTCAGCCCTTATATTTCTTACTGCTTTGATTATATCCATAACCTTTGACATATTAGCTTCATCTTGTGAAAAATCAAGCTTTTGGTCATATTTAGGCCAATCAGAAACCATAATATTTTCCCCATCGTGAATCATATTGTCATACAGTTCATTTGTAATAAACGGCATATATGGATGCAGCAACTTCAAAGAAGTAACCAGCACCTTGTTTAAAACATATTGTGCCTCTAATCTTGTAGGATTTTCAGCATTATATAAACGCGGCTTAACCATTTCTATATACCAATCGCAGAATTCATCCCAGAAGAATTCATAAAGCTTTTGCGCCGAAACTCCAAGTTCAAATTTCTCCATATTTTCGGTTACTTCTTTAGTCAAAGTATTAACCCTGCTTAGAATCCACTTATCTGCCAGCGTAAATTTCTTTGGGTCGAAGTTATTTATTTTTTCTCCAAGATCTATGTTCATTAGGACAAATCTTGATGCATTCCAAATCTTATTAGCAAAGTTTCTTACAGATTCAATTCTATCTGTAGAAAATCTGATGTCATTACCCGGAGTATTTCCCATCATTAGAGACATCCTAAGAGCATCAGTGCCATATTGGTCAATTACCTCAAGCGGATCAATTCCATTTCCAAGGGATTTTGACATTTTCCTTCCCTGTGCATCTCTTACGATTCCATGAATAAGAACATATTCAAATGGCTCTTTTTTCATGAATTCCATTGCCGAGAATACCATTCTTACAACCCAGAAGAAAATTATGTCATAACCGGTAACCAACACGCTGGTTGGATAAAAGTAATCCAAATCCTCGGTTTTCTCCGGCCATCCCAGAGTGGAAAAGGGCCAGAGAGCAGAGCTGAACCATGTGTCAAGAGTATCCTCATCTTGTCTGAAATTGGAGCTGCCGCATTTTTCACACTTCTTTGGCGGTTCTGTTTCAACCATTATGTGTCCGCAATCCTGACAATAATAAGCTGGAATTCTATGTCCCCACCATAACTGTCTTGAAATACACCAATCATGAATATTCTCAAGCCAGTTAAAATATATCTTTGCAAATTTCTCAGGAACAAATTTCAATATTTCCTTTTTAACTACATCAATAGCAGGCCCTGCAAGAGGCTCCATTTTAACAAACCATTGTTCTGATAATGAAGGCTCAATTATTGTATGACAGCGGTAACAACCCCCAACATTATGAACATGTTCGTCAATTTTAACTAAAAGCCCTTGTTCTTTTAAATCCTCAACTATTTTCTTTCTGGCTTCATATCTATCCATTCCTTTATATTGTCCGGCATTCTCATTCATTAAAGCAATATCATCCATAACTTTTACTTGAGGAAGGTCATGTCTGAGCCCTACTTCGAAATCATTCGGATCATGTGCAGGAGTAATTTTTACTGCTCCCGTACCAAATTCCTTATCGACGTATTCATCAGCAATAACAGGTATTTCTCTGTTCATTAACGGTAAAATAACTGTCTTTCCAACAAGGTGTTTATATCTTTCATCATCAGGATGAACAGCAACAGCAGTATCTCCAAGCATTGTTTCAGGCCTTGTTGTCGCAACAATTATTCCGTCTTTACCATCCTTTGTTAGATACTTGATATGCCATAAGTTTCCGGATTTTTCTTCGTAATCAACTTCGGCATCAGAAATAGAAGTTTTACATGTAGGACACCAATTAATTATCCTTTCGCCCTTATATATCAATCCTTTTTTATAATAATCTACAAAGACCTTTAGTACAGCTTTCGAAAGCCCTTCATCATAGGTAAACCTTTCTCTTGACCAATCACATGAAGCGCCAAGCTTTTTTAACTGTTCGGTTATTCTTCCACCATACTGCCTTTTCCAAGCCCAAGCTTCTTCAAGAAACTTTTCCCTGCCAAGGTCTTCTTTTCTCAATCCTTCTTTTCGCAGCTTTTCCACAACCTTAGCCTCGGTTGAGATTCCAGCATGGTCAGTACCAGGAACCCAAAGTGTACAAAAGCCCTGCATTCTTTTCATTCTTATCAAAATATCTTGAATGGTATTATCAAGTGCATGCCCCATATGCAGTTGGCCTGTAACATTTGGAGGCGGTATGACTATGGTAAAAGGCTCCTTGCTCTTATCTATTTCAGCCCTAAAATAACCTTTTTCCATCCATTCTGCATAGATTCTGTCTTCAACTTCTTTAGGCTCATACGTTTTTGCTAACAGTTTTTGTTCAGACATAGTATCATCTCCTTTATATTTACCGGACTAAATCTTTATTATGGTTTTTCAGTCGGTTTCAACCGACTTAATTTTTTAGTAGCCATGGTGCTTTAACCCGCGGCGGCAAAGGGTGATTTAAAACAAAAAAACTCCAATCCTATAAAGGACGGAGTTCCGCGGTACCACCTTAATTTCTACTAAATAGCAATAAAAAATCTTGTCGTAGACTCTTTGCAATGTATAACGGCACAACCCGCAATATCCTACTAATTTCAGATATTGTGCTCCAAAGCGACCTTCAACAGTTTATCCTAGATACCTTTCACCAACCGGCATCATCTCTGTAAGGTTTTACTGCCTACTCCTCTTTTTCAATGCAATTTACTATTTAATTATTTATTATAATAACAACTGATAATTTATATGTCAACAAATTAATATTTCTTCTTATTCTCATCTTCAGATTTTAATAATAAAAATATTTATGTATTAGTAATATCTAGTTTTAACTTTTTAACAAAATTTTTAAACCATATTGTATTAAATGCATCAAGCATATATAATATATTTTGTATATTCATTTACTTAAAATACCAATGTCTTTGCTTCAGGCATTGTTAGGAATCATTCTCCACAAATATTTTTTATTTAGGAGGGACACTCATGAGGAAAGATGTTAAGGAAATGCAGCAACAAGCAACTGAGCAGCTTGGACTTGAACTTTACCACACCTTCCGCAAGAAGAAAAGACTTTTTGGGGAAAAAGTAAACTCACGGGGTAAAGGAATCAAAATTGCCACGCAGATTGTTCTCTCTGATCCTTTATTGGACAAGCTTGATGAGAAAAGCACATCGCGTTTTAGGCGCGACAATATGATGAAGGAAAAACAAAAAATTAACAGTGATTTCCCTAGGCAAAGGCATTCAAGACCAGCAGCGCAGTTCAATCCTCATGAAATTGCAGCATTTGCAATGGATGAACTCGAACTGGCTGATCTGGATCCTTTAGAGTCCGCCTGCTAATCCTATTGATTTTATCATTAATTAAAATAAGAAACTGACCTTAACTTTGGTCAGTTTCTTATTTTAGTAAGGAACTTTCAGAATAAAATCATTAATTTTCCGCATTATAATATCGAACTCAATAAAAGGAGGTCATGAACATGGAAAGAAAGCTTCCTGAAGGTACTGTACCGACAGTTCTTGGAACTGCAGTTACAATCGTCGGAGTAGCTCTTATTCCTGTCACCCCTTTGATTGCTTCTGGAGTAGCTGGATTTGGTCTTGTAAATGCCATCTTAGGTGGAATAGACATGTACCAGAACAGGAAAAGAAGATACTAGAGTTCAAAAGGGGATTGCGGTTTTTACCGCAATCCCTTATCTTTTAGAATAGTTAAATATCTTTGTATTATCACAGCCGCTTCAGCTCTAGTTGTATTTTTATCAGGATTAAACAATCCTTTTTCGTCTCCTTTTATTAGGTTCATCTTTTCCGTCACTGCAATATCATTTTCTGCCCAATGTTCTTTCACATCGTTAAAGGAAGCAATCGATAAATCGTTCTTATCTATTATTCCCTGTGCACTAAGGATTCGCGATAGTATTACAGTCATTTCTGCTCTCGTTATTTTCGAATCGGGAGTAATATACCATTTACCTTTACTGTTCTGGAGCCCTTGAATGTAACCTTTTTCTTCAAGTGCAAATATTGCTGAAGAAGCCCAATGACTATTATTCAAATCAGAAAACTTTGTAACAAAGCCATTTATCGGAGTTTCAACATTTATAGCTCTTGCAATCAAAACCATAAACTCCGCTCTGGTAAGTGTATTATCCGGTTTAAATTTTTCATTGTCAGAACCCTTGATATATTTTTGTTTGAATAAATCTATAATAACATCACGCGCCCAATGACTTTTTATATCTTCAAAGCAGTTAATGCCAAATTCTTTTGAATCAATTTCTATTGTTCCTTCTCCATTGGCTTTTACAATTTTTGCAGAATACCAGCCGTCTTCAAAATCATTCAATGAAATTGATTGTGTATTGCTGCTGCCGAAATCAACTCCATACGAAGTAATTGCTCCACGCTCATTAGTTATCTTAAGAGAAAAGACTTTATTATCTGATTCCCCATTAAGCTTCAAAACCAAATTATCATTATTTGAATACAGCTTTTTAGAATCAAACATCTTGATACTACTAATCTTTGTAACATTTGCATTTCCAGAAATGACGTTCCATATAGCCGGGTCTTCCATCCCAATTCTCCATATTGCTATTCCCTTAAGTCCGTATTCTGAAGCAAGATTAATTTTATATGAAAAACTTGATGCATTTTCAAACCAAATTTCCCTTTGTCCATTACTATCGGAATAATTAACATATGGCACTTTATATTTATCACTCCAGGAAACCTTCAAGCCTTTATTTTTTACTGTTTCCATTGTCATTTCATATGAAGAATATTTAGGCCAGCTTTTTCCTTTAGTCCAATCAAAACCATATGCCGGGACGCCCAATAAGATTTTTTCTTTCGGAATTTGCGTTATCGCATACTTTACAACCTTCTCCTGCCAGGGTATTGAAGCAATTGGCCCTGCACCGCTGCCCGTCCAAGCTCCATGCTCATCATAAGTCATTATGGCAACTCTATCAGCATAATTACCGATTCCTTTATAATCAAACGGATATGCATAGCTGTTTGTTGGGTCATCAAAGGTTTTTGCAGGAATTGAAACTGTAATCATGTAGCCTTTAGCTCCTAATCTTTCCTTGAGCTGGCGGATTAAATTGGTATAGCTGTTTCTATCACTTTTATATATATCTTCTATGTCAATGTTTACTCCATCAAATCCATATTCCCTTAAATAATTCTCTAACTGAGTAACAAAGTTATTCATGCTTTTCTGATTTGTAAACAACTCATGGGCAATATCCTTCCCTGAACCCCCATTTTTATAGAGCATATTATGAACAAGTGCTAATACTTTTATGTTCTTGCTCTTCATGTCTTTTACTTTTTGCTTTGCCTCAGTTTTATAATCACTTGTACTAAATCCATATTGGTGAAATTCGATTGAGCCCCCTCCCGATTCTCCGAGCCTGAACCAGAATGGAACCGCCATAGAAACATTCTCATTATTGTTCATGATATTTTCGTATGAATTATCTAGTTTATATGTTTTTCCGTCATAATCTACCCCTTCTTTATTGGTGTAATAACCAAGCACCTCCAGGTCCGGCTTGTTTGCCGAACCGGCAGAGTTCAGAGCCGGAAGAAAAGATGTTATCATTACCAATACAAGCATAATTGCGGTTGTTCTTCTATTCATATGTTATCACTCCATATTTATCATTGGTTCGATACATTTTACCATAAAGATAATGGATTAAGATGAGGTATATTATGTAAACTATAAAAAGAACCCCGCCAGATTTGGCAGGATTCTTTTTATAGTTTATACATATGGTAAAATGGCTAATCCTAATATGACAACTGCAAGTCCCCCCATTAAATCAATCCTATAGGGAATTGAGTTATCTATTAGTTCCTCGTTTTTACTATCCGCAGCTATAGCAACTACAAAAGTTCCCATAAAAGCGTGCAAAACTCCCGCAGGGAAAAACACATATTTAGCCCACGAAAGGAGAGTATAATCAGGAAGAAAACCAGTTGTTTTTATAAAAAGCAACCATGCTATCCCAATCAATGTACCACAGATTAGAGAGGATAACTTTTCAAACAAATTTGTAGGTGCAAAAAAAAGTGCACTCAGCCACCACCATATTGACATTATACATCCCTCCTTTTTATAACGACCGCTCTCTAAATAGTATTGGAGCTAATAACATCCCCTCTTTCCAGTAATATCTAAAAAGAACGTAATAAATAAAATAAAACGAATTTTATTATATCATTACTATTGATTTCGTTGCAAGAAACTTTCATATTTTTCAAAATTCCCTATATCCTAATCATCATATAAAAGCTTAAATAAATAGAAGCGCCATCTTACAGTTATTGACATATATGGCATATATCTATATACTAATTGATAGCTTATCTCAGAAATAAATATGTAAAACCTTTTAATTAATTAATGGAAGGAGTGAATTAAACACCTATAACTGCCCTAAATAGGAGAGGAGGATAAATATGAAAATAAAAGCTGTAGATTTAGATAATCCACTGCCGAATTTAACAAAAATCACAAACCTTAGAACAGGAGAAACCAAAGAAATACATTCAAGCTTATCTCATTTAATACTTGAAGGTGAACCTGCTGAAAGTTATGAAGATTTAAAGATTGAAGGCCCTCTAGAATGCTCGCTCTTGGTAATTACCAACTGCAATATTATTATAGAAGGTGATATACAAGCAAGGCTGCTTTTTATCACCGCTCAAAATGATATCTTTTTAACAGGGTCGCTGCATTCAACATCTCTGCGTATCGGAAACTTTTCATTTTCTTTCGGAGCTTTCTTGGATAATCGCCAAATTAACATTATACCTGAGAAAGATGGCTTTAAGGCTGGCCAAGGTTTCTTGCAGCATCTAAGAAGCAAAGGAGAAATGAAATCATATCTTTTCAGCTAAAAAATCATAAATACATAAAGGAGCATCTGTATAATCTTACAGATGCTCTTTACATTAACCATTTATTTTTGTCTACTTTATTCCAATATCTTTTCTGTAATGGGCTTTTTCAAAATGAATCTTTTTCACTCCTGCATATGCCTTTTCTAAGGCCTTATCTAAGTTTTCACCAATGGCAGTTACCCCAAGAACCCTGCCTCCAGCCGTCACCAGCTTTTCATCATTAAGCTTTGTTCCAGCACTGAATACAATACAGCCCGTCTTCTCAGCTTGCTCTATTCCAGTTATCTCATAACCCGTCTTATAATCCCCGGGATATCCGCCTGATGCCATAACTACGCAGGCAGAACCACCTTCGTACCATTCAATATCAAGCTTGTCTAATTTTTCATCCATTATAGCATCAAATATATCAATCAAATCAGTCTTTAGTCTTGGAAGAACAGCCTGTGTTTCCGGGTCTCCGAATCTTGCATTATATTCAACAACTTTGGGGCCGTCTTTTGTTATCATTAAACCAAAGTACAATATCCCTTTAAACTTGCGTCCTTCTTTCTCCATTGCCTGGATTGTCGGTATGAAAATTTTTTCCATGCAATAATCTGCAACCTCTTTTGTGTAAATTCTGCTTGGTGAAAATACTCCCATTCCTCCGGTGTTTGGACCCTCATCATTATCAAAAACCCGTTTGTGGTCTTGAGCACTAACCATTGGGACAACTACGTTTCCATCAGTAAAGGTTACCATAGAAACCTCTTGCCCAACCATGAATTCTTCAATTACAATTCTGCTTCCCGATTGGCCAAATCTCTTTGCAACCATTATTTCGTCAACAGCGTCAATTGCACTCTGTAAATCCTGAGCAATAATGACTCCCTTTCCGAGTGCAAGCCCCTCAGCCTTGATAACAGTTGGAAATGTGCAGGTTTTAAGGTATTCCTTAGCTTTATCAGGTTCTTCAAAAATCTCATATTTTGCTGTCGGTATATTATACTTTTTCATCAAGTCTTTCGAAAAAACCTTGCTAGCTTCTATGTATGCAGCTTTTTTATCAGGTCCAAAAGCTCTGATTCCTTCTGCCTGCAGTCTATCAACCATTCCCATCGCAAGCGGGTCATCAGGAGCTACCACAACAAGATCTACTGGATTATTCTTAACCCAATTGGCTATTCCGTCAAGGTCAGTAGCCTTTACGTCTACGCATTCGGCAAGACTTGCTATTCCGCCATTACCAGGTGCACAATAAATTTTTGAAACCTTCGGACTCTGTGCAAGCTTCCATACAATTGCATGCTCGCGGCCTCCACCGCCTATAACTAAAATTTTCATAACTCACCCCTTTTCCCTCTCTTTTCAATAGATGGAGATTAGTATTATTTTATTATCGCTCGTAGTCTCCACGCCCTGATTTTCTGTCATTTTTATCTTTTCTTCTTTGTTTATATGGGTCATTTGCTCCTTTATCATGTACCCTCGTCACTGGATTCATATCCCACTCATTCCTAATCTTCTTGCTTGCTTCGTAAGTGGATGATTCAGTCTTATCTGCTTTTTTCATAAAATCACCTCTTAAAACCACTCTAAGTTTTTTATTAGGTAATGTAATAGTATAGCAAAATTGTCAGAAGCAAGAGTGGCTAGAAAAAAATCAATTGGAAAAGCGGAGCATATTTTTTATATGTGAGCATTTTACAATTGATTTTTGACACCGCCAATCGACGCTTATCACAATTTTGGATTAGTGTTTGAAATGTCGCATCCCTGTAAATATCATGCCAATCCCAGCCTTATCACAAGCATCAATTGCATCCTGATCCCTGATTGACCCACCTGGTTGAATTATCGCTGTAATACCAGCCTTTGCGGCAGCTTCTACGTTATCTGCAAACGGGAAAAATGCATCTGATGCAAGCACTGCACCCTCTGCTCTTTCTCCTGCTCTTTCCGCAGCATTTGATGTTGACCAAACTCTGTTGGTTTGGCCCGGCCCCAATCCTACTGTCTTCTTATCTTTTACAAGGGCAATTGCATTTGATTTCATATGTTTAACAATTTTCCATGCAAACATCAAATCATCCATTCTATCTTTTGGAGGCTGAACCTTTGTAACAACCTTCATTTCTTCTGGGTTTAACAGTTCTGAGTTTACATCCTGAACAAGGATACCGCCACCGACCTTTTTATAATCCAAAGTTCCCTTAGGATATTTCTTCAATATTTCATCTATCTGAAGGATACGGATATTCTTTTTTGACATTAATATTTCAAGTGCTTCTTTTGAATATGAAGGTGCAAGTACTATCTCCACAAAGATTTTATTTATTTCTTCTGCTGTCTTTGCATCTACTTCCCTGTTTATTGCTACTATTCCGCCATATATTGATATAGGGTCGCAATCATATGCTTTCAAATATGCATCATGAATTGTTTCAGCACTTGCAACGCCGCATGGATTTGTATGTTTGACTGCAACCACTGTTGGCTCATCAAATTCCTTTAATAATTCAAGGGCGCCATTTGCATCATTTATATTATTAAATGACATTTCTTTTCCATGAAGCTGGACTGCAGATGGCAAAGTGCCAATATTTTTCCCTACTTCTTTATAGAAAACGGCACTCTGGTGGGGATTTTCGCCATATCTCATATCCTGTGCCTTTTCAAACGTAATTGTAAGCGTTTTCGGATACTTGTCTCCATTTGCTTTATCCCTTAAGTAATTTGCAATTAAAGCATCATAATGGCTGGTATGCTCAAAAACCTTCCATGCGAGTTTGAATTTAGTCTCTTTTGAGATTTCTTTCTGGCTTTTTAACTCATTCAAAACTGTTTCGTAATCTTCAGGGTCAACCACTACAGCAACATCCTGATAGTTCTTTGCTGCAGCCCTTATCATTGTTGGCCCGCCAATATCAATGTTTTCTATTGCTTCATGAAGCTCAACACCTTCTTTGAGAATTGTCTGCTTAAATGGATATAAATTAATTACAACCAAATCAATTAGTTCAACATTAAGCTTCTTTATTTGTTCCATATGCTCCGGATTGCTTCTCATTGCAAGTATTCCAGCATGAATGTTTGGATGCAGGGTTTTTACCCTCCCATCAAGGCATTCTGGAAATCCGGTTACATCAGATATGCTGATAACCTTTACTCCCGCATTCTTCAAGGTATTGTATGTACCACCAGTTGAAATTATTTCTACGCCTAAACTCTCAAGCTCTTTTGCAAATTCTACTATTCCTGCTTTGTCTGAAACACTAATTAATGCACGTTTAATCACTTTTGAATTCCTCCTCTATATTTTATAGACCCTCCTATCCTCCCTCAAAAAGGGAGCGAAAAGTATATCTTAGTTGTTTCTTCAAAGACTTCCTATTCGCCTCCTATTAGGAGGGCTAGGGAGGTTGTTATTTTCCGAACACCCTACTCCATAAAGACTTCTTCTTTTCAGGCTTAACATCATCATTCAAAAAGCTTGACCCCATATCAAACAGATTAAAAATATAGCTATCAAGCTTCCCTTCTGTGTCAAGCTCTTTAATCTTTTCAATTATTTCATCCAATTCCTTGCTTCTACCAAGTCTCTTTAAGCACATCCCAAGATTATAATAATCTGTTGCATTAGCTTGTCCCATTTCTATTATTCTTTTATACATTTTTTCAGCTTCTGAAAGATTGTCAATTGAAACCAGCTCTTCGGCCAATTCCCTGCATGATGGAACATGCTCAGAATCTATTTCAAGTGCATTCTTAAATGCCAGAATTGATTTTTCCAGCTGTCCGCTTTTCTTTAAGGCCATACCTAAAAGATAATGAAGATGTGCATACTTTGGAGTAATTTGTATCAGACTCTCAATCAACGAAACCGCCTTTGCAGGATCGCCATTGTATACCTCGTTCTGTGCACTATCTAAATCCTTCATACTCTTACTAGCTTTAACATTTAGCACCAGTTTATAGCAATCCTGAACCATTTCGGCATTAGAAGAGTTCTTAATAACATAATCAAGATTTTCTAAGGATTTTTCCTCTTCTCCATCCATTGCTAAAAACATTCCCGTAATAAAGTGCTTTTCAAGGGAATCTTCATCTGTATGCTCTTGCAAAAGATTGATAACCTCTTTTATGCATTGTTTATAATTTACTTCTGCATCTATATTAAACTCTGAAGAAGCATTTCTTTTTATAAAATCCTGTATGTCTTCAATAATTCCCTGCAAGGTATTAATAAGTACATTAACTTCACCCGAATAAGTTTTTGAAAACTTAATCGAATCACCCTTTCCAATCATCACCTGAATTGATGCTTTTGTCTTTTCTTCATATTTAATAAATCCAGTTATATTAAATAACTGCAAATCGGAATCTTGATTCCAACTTACATATTCCTGATTTTCTTCAAGCTCTTCTGTCTTTTCCTCCTGGCTGCTGCTTTCTTTCTTTCTTTCGATTGATTCTATAAAATGCATTTTAATTATTTCATTAAGAAGATTTCCGAATTGAATCTGAAACCATTCAGGGATAAAGCTTTTTTTATTATTTTCAACTATCAACCCAGGAATTTCAATCCTCATCTGTTTTATTGAATCATTTTCTGAATTCATTTAAACAATCATTCCTTTCTGCAATACTATAACTAGAAAGAGTAATCCTCTTATTGGTATACCGCCTTAAGGATTACTCTTTCTTTTTTATTCTAACTCTTTTATCTACAATTTCAAGTCTATTTTCAGCGTATAATTTTACAGCAAGAGGCATCAATACCCACTCAGCCTCTTCCATAACCCTTTTCTGCAGTGTCTCAGGAGTATCATCTTCTTTTATTTCAACTGCTTTTTGTAAAATTATCGGGCCTGCATCAGGCTCTAGCTCAACAAAATGAACTGTCGCTCCGGTTATTTTAACTCCATAATTCAACGCCTGCTCGTGCACCTTTAAACCGTAATAACCCTTGCCGCAAAATGAAGGGATCAGTGCAGGATGGATATTTATGATTCTTCCTTCGAATTCTTTTATAAAGAATTCTCCAAGAATAGAGAGAAAACCGCAGAGTAAAACCAGCTGGACACCATGTTTTTTCATATTATCTACAAGTGCACAATCATAATCTTTTTGGGTTTCAAAATCTTTTCTTGATATGTATTCCCTCGTAATTCCATGTTTTTTTGCTCGTTCAAGCGCATATGCATCCTTTTTGCTAGATACAACAGTTACTATTTCGGAATTTGGGATATATCCTGATTCTATTGCATCAATAACAGATTGAAGGTTTGTTCCTCCTCCTGATACCAATACCCCGATTTTTAACAAAATTCTACACCTGCCTCACCTTCAATTATCTCCCCAATTATATACGCTTTTTCTCCAATACTGCTCATATAATTGATAATCTGCTCTGCAATTGCATTATCTGCTACCATTACCATACCAATTCCCATGTTAAATGTGTTGAACATTTCTTTTTCTTCGATATTGCCTAAATCCTTAATCAACTCAAATATAGACAGTACAGGCCAGCTCCCGCGTGTAATTTTAACTCTTAATCCTTTAGGAATTGTCCTTGGAATGTTCTCATAAAATCCACCGCCAGTCATGTTGGCAATACCTTTTATATCAAACTTTTCAATGAGCTGTAGAATAAGCTTTACATATATTCTTGTAGGCTTTAAGATCTCTTCTCCAAGTGTGCAGTTAAGATTCTTTACATATTCTTTTAGTTTTTCAGGGGTTGGGTTTAGTACCTTTCTAACCATTGAATAACCGTTACTGTGAATTCCACTTGAAGGAATACCAATTAATGCATCTCCTTGTTTAACATTTCTTCCGTCAATAATCTTGGATTTATCTACTATACCAACACAGAAACCTGCAAGGTCATATTCGCCTTCTTTATAAAATCCTGGCATTTCAGCAGTTTCTCCGCCAATAAGAGAACATCCCGCCAGCACACACCCATCTGCAACTCCCTTGACAATCTGTTCAATCTGCTCGGGCACATTTTTGCCAACTGCAAGATAATCCAGAAAAAATAAAGGCTCCGCTCCACAGCATACAACATCATTAACACACATCGCTACACAATCTTGACCAATAGTGTCATGCTTGTCAGATAAGAATGCAATTTTGAGCTTTGTTCCTACTCCATCTGTTCCTGATACAAGAACAGGCTCCTTGTATTTTCCAGAAGAAAGTGCAAATAGCCCTCCAAAGCCTCCCAAGTCAGTAAGCACCTCAGGCCTGAAGGTACTTTTAACATGTTTCTTTATTAGTTCTACTGATTTGTAACCTGCTTCAACATTTACTCCAGAATCTTTGTAAGTAAGCATCTTTATCCCCTTCTCATCTAAATATTTCAGTGATTTGTTCCATAGTAACATTACCCGAATACAAGGCTTTCCCTACTATAGCTCCTGCTGCCCCGATTTCTCTAAGGTTTATCAAATCCTCAATAGAACCAACTCCACCAGAAGCAACTACGTCAATTCCAGTCTGCTCAACAAGTGCCTTTATTCCCTCCATATCCGGTCCAGTAAGAGTTCCATCCCTGGAAATCTCTGTACAAATAATGGTTTTAACTCCCAATACTTCAATTTCTTTCGCGAAATCCAAGGTTGTTCTTGAGCTTTTGCTTTCCCAACCCTGAATGGCAACGTAACCATCCTTTGAATCAATTCCCACAACAAGTTTCTCTTCAAGCTCATTAATTGCTTCAATAAGCATAAATGGCTTTGTGATTGCTGATGTTCCAATAATTATTCTACTTGCCCCTGCATTGATAATCTTCTTGGCAGTTTCCAGGCTTCTTATTCCTCCTCCTACTTGGACAGGAATATCAAGTGTTTGGATAATTTTCTCGATAATTTCGAAATTTTTTGGTGTTCCCACTCTTGCTCCATCAAGGTCAACCACATGCAGATACTTCGCTCCTTGCTCCTGCCAGCTTAATGCCATGCTAACCGGATCATCGCCATATATTGTTTCTTTGTTAAAATCACCTTTTAACAATCTTACACATTTGCCGTCTCTTATGTCAATCGCAGGAAAAACAATCATTTATTATCCTCCTAATATTTATTAACCAGTGAAAACAATAGAAATTACTTTACAAGTATTGAACACTATTATTCTGCAAGCCTATTTCCCTCCCGTAATATTTTTAGCGCTTTTGCAACAACAATTGCAAGTGCCAAACACATTACTTCTTTTCATTCTTCGCCCCATTAATCATTATTATTTTCGCGTGGTAAGTCATAAATAATTATATCCTTATATTTCTGGTATAGGAATGATACAGCCAATAGTATAAACCCTAATATAATAAAGGATAAAACTCTATATGCGCCAGTTAATACTGAAAGATCTGAAAAGAACACCTTTAATATAGTAATCCCAAATAGCGTCATTGCAAAAATTCTAGCTGGTTTATATCTTTTTATGATTCCGATTACTACCAAGATAATAGAATAAATTGCCCATATGCTTGAAATCCCGAATTGCATCCGGATTGCAATATTATTCTCCGGACTAAATCCAATAGAATTGAAATAGCGAATGTTTTCAGATGTAATGCTCATGCCGAAAATAATCATTGCTGCCATAATTAAAGTATTAAATATGCCGGTTTCAAGGTTTTCAATACTTTCACTATATGTTTTGTAAAACCAGCAAAACGCTAATGTTACACCAATTATAACAAGCGTGCTTAAAAACTTAATATTAAATATCAGCAAATAATTGCTATACCCCTGAGAGGAAAACGCAAAATCATAAATAAGAATCTTCGCAAATGTTAAAGATATCATTCCAATCGCCACATTTCTCATAAAGCGGCTTCTTTTGACAAACCCAAGATATCCGATTGTGAATGCATATAAACTCCAGGAAATGCTCATCAGACCATTTTTCAGCATTCTATAGCTTAAAGAAACTGAATAATTCAGTGCTTGTTTTGCCAGAAAATAATTCGATATTTCCATTGAAATCTGTAAGAATAAAAACGTATTTGCAGCAACTGCAAAAATATTCTTTATATAGATACCTTCTTTGCCAATAAAATCAATATTCTTCCTGTACAAATACCATACTGCAAATAACCCGGTAGTTACTACTAGAAACTCAATAGACCATTTATTAAGTATGGGAAGGTAATTTCCGCCTGAAGTAACCTCTTTAAGATAAAATCCTGATATTCCAAACATAAAGAATTTTAACGCAGTAATCGACATTATAATAACTGCTGCTTTTCTCATTTTACTACTTTCAATTTTAAAGCTCGCATAAAGCAGAATTATACTTTCTATAACCCACCCCATTGTAATAAAATCAAGAACCGTATATTTGTACATCTGAAGTGGAACTGCAAGAGTGATGAAGGTTATTGCTGTTCCAAACAATAATACACGTGTACTTTTATCCTCAGAATTTATACTGTTAAACCAGCAGCCTACTCCAAAAAAGATTGCTGCCATTAGTACTGCAAAAAGTCCATTGAACCGTGAGTATACAGCAGTAATCATAATAAAGCTTGCAATGGTATAAAAAATTGTATTAAACGTTAAAAGCGTAATCTGCCCGGGAGTTACCTTTTCCGACCTCACTGCAGCATATACCAAAGGAATTAGAAGATACATTATAAAGAATATTGTAAAGAAAGTCTCTGAAAATAAGAATCTCTCTTTTATCTCATAAAAATATGAAATTAAACTAGCAAACAGAATTATTTCTGTCATAAAGAAACTGAGAATAGAAAGTAAAGACCACTTTTTATAATATGAGATTGATAGTATTCCTATATTTAGAATAAGCAAATATGTAAAAAGCCCAAAATAGTTTTTATCATTTGTTGCAAGCATAAATGGAGTTAAAAATCCTCCAAAAAGCCCCAGGAGCGCAATTGCCATTGAATCATACTTAACCGAGAGAACAACTGCAGTTGCAGTAATAAGAACCATAAGAATCATTGCAGCAGGATAAGGTATTATGTTCTGATCTTTGAAAAAATAATATCCTGCAAAAATTGAGAAGTATAAAATTGCAATACCTCCACCTGTGAGTCCCTGTGCAAATATGCTGTATTTCTTATTTTGAAAAACCTCTCCTGCCACCAGGAATGAAATTCCAAACGCAACACCAATTATCACCCTTGTTATAGGCCCTACCCAATTGTTATCAAATGCATATTTCAAAAAGAATGCAGTTCCAATAACGATTAAAATTATTGCAATCCTGTTCAGCCAAATGCCGCCTATACGAAATTCCAGTTCGTCAGCCTGCTTAGGTTGTTTTGTTTTAACCTGGTAATAATTTTGCTGTTCTGATTTAAAACCATTTTTGTCATTATTAATTTCCTTACTATTGAATACAGATGGAGCATTTTCTTCATATAAGACTTCCTTCTCAGGCTGCTCTTTTTCAATTTCTTCTTGACTAGCAGCTTGATCAATTTTTACACTAGCTTCCTCTGTAGGTTTTATTTCTTCTATCTGTTCTTCCTGAACAACAGAACTTATCTCTGACGGAAATGACTGTTCTTCTTCGGGTACATCTTCTTGGTAAATTTCTTTAGGAACAGAACTCTTATTCATAAAAGGCTCTACTTCGGGAGTAATCACTGCTCCAGAGAAAAACATTCTAGAAAATCCTTCAAACTGACTGTTGAGGGTTTCTTGTTTTTCAGCTATTTCATTAAAGCTTCGATTCTGCCTTTCTATTTGAGCCAGCACAACATCTTTCAACAACTTGATATCTTCTTTTATACTCTCGATTTCTTCATGAATATCTCCTGATGTTCCCAAGCAAATCCCCCCGTTCTCAATTGATTGTTATTCACTCCGTCTGCCTTTAAGCTCGTCAAATATTTCCTCAAAATTCATATCACTCTCAACCATGAGTACAACAAGGTGATAAAGCAAATCTGCTGTTTCGTATCTGATTTCATCTTTAGATTTGTTCTTAGCTGCAATTATAACCTCTGCAGTCTCTTCACCAACTTTTTTTAATATCTTATCCAATCCCTTATCAAAAAGGTAATTTGTATATGAGCCTTCTTTAGGATTGCTTTTACGACTAACAACAGTATTATACAATTCCTGCATTACACTTTCGAAACTTTTGTCTGATTCTTCATAATTATCTGAATAATCAACAGGAATATTAAAAAAACAGCTTCTTTCTCCTGTATGACAAGCAGGCCCTTTCTGCTCAATTTTTAGTAAAATCGTATCAGCATCACAATCGTAAGAAATACTCTTTACAGTTTGAAAATTCCCTGATGTTTCACCCTTCAGCCAAAGCTTCTGACGGCTTCTACTAAAATAGTGCACCTTCTTAGTTTCAACAGTAAGCTCTAGAGATTCCTTATTCATGTAGGCAAGCATTAATACTTCACCAGTTTTATAGTCTTGCGCTATTGCCGGAATTAAACCTTTTTCATCAAATTTTAAATTTTCAATAAATTCCATACTAAATCCTCACCTCAATATTTTGTTTATCTAGATATTTCTTTAAATCATTAATTTCAAGTTCCCTATAATGAAACAATGAAGCGGCCAATGCTGCATCAGCACCTGCCTGTAAAAATACATCCCGAAAATGCTCCTTGGTTCCTGCTCCTCCCGAAGCAATAACAGGAATATTTATCTTGCTACAAATACTCTTTGTTAAGGCCATATCATAGCCATTCTTGGTTCCATCACAGTCCATACTTGTAAGAAGAATCTCTCCGGCACCAAGTTCTTCAGCTTTTACTGCCCATTCCACTGCATCAAGCCCGGTGTTTGTTCTTCCTCCATGGGAATAAACGTCCCAACTGCCATCTGTATTTTTCTTTGCATCAATAGCTACAATAACACATTGTTTACCAAACTTCCATGCTGCATCAGATATTAATTGCGGATTTGAAATAGCTGAAGAGTTAATTGATACTTTATCGGCTCCAGCCTTCAATATTTCTCTAAAATCATCAACAGTCCTAATTCCTCCGCCAACAGTAAAAGGAATAAAAATCTGCTCTGCTACCTTTTCAACCACATTGATAAGAATACTTCTCGCATCTGATGAAGCAGTAATGTCAAGAAATACAAGCTCATCAGCGCCTGACTTATCATAAATCTTTGCAACCTCAACAGGGTCTCCTGCATCCTTCAAATCAAGAAACTTAACCCCTTTAACCACCCTGCCTTTATTAACATCTAAACAAGGAATAATTCTTTTAGTAAGCATAATTTCCCCTACAATTCAATGAAATTTTTTAGCATCTTCAGTCCAGTTTCCCCGCTTTTCTCCGGATGAAACTGCGTAAGAAGAGTATTACCTTTTCCTACTGCCACTTCAATTTCCTCACCATAGTTAGTTGTAGCTGTAATAATATCTTTGTCCTCTGCCACAAGATGAAAAGAATGAACAAAATATACATAGGGATTGTCTGGCAATCCCTTAAATAAAGCATTTTCTTTTTTAATATTTAAACTATTCCATCCCATATGGGGAATTTTTAGACCGGTTTCAATCTTCTTTATTTTGCCTTTTAATATTCCTAACCCTTCAAAACCGCCATTCTCCTCTGAATAATCAAACATTAGCTGAAGTCCAAGACATATCCCCAAAAAAGGCTTTCCTTTTTGGACTGTCTCATTAATAACCTCGTCAAGTCCGGTACTCTTAATACATTTTACTGCCTCAGCAAAAGCTCCAACACCGGGCAGTACAACCTTTGAGGCACTGCGGATTTTCTCTGGCGAACTAGTTACTATTGTATCACAATTGAGGAAGTTGAAGGCTTTTTCAACACTTTTTAAATTTCCCATACCGTAATCGATTATTGCAATCATATTTTCTCCTTCAATTTTCTTTAGAATCTTTGGAGGTTTTTTCTCGTATTTACTTAAGTGTCCTTGTAGTTTATTTTCCGCTTTTGACCGACCAAAATCGGCGGAAAGGTCTCCGCTCACGTGCCGCGGAGGCTGTTCGGGCACAAGAAAAAACTTTTCCTAATTATTAAAATCCAATTCGCATTGTTGCAACTCTTAGTTTTAGTTTTTCTAATTCTTTATCATCAGATAAAATTCTTTTATCTCCGGAATATTTATCCGGAATGTTAGAAATATTTTCAGGAGCCAGAACAGGATAAAACGCTTTATACTTACTTAGTGTACCGTCTTCCCAGTCAGTAACAATACCGGCACCATCCCAACAAAAACCCGAAAAAATAAAGGTAGAATTATTAATTTTGTTTAGCTCTTCCAAGGAAGTTCCTACAGCAACTCCTTCAGGAGTTTTCCATTTTCCCCCTTGACCTGAAATTACAATTCTTTTAGGGCCTTTTAATGATTTCTGATCTTTCCATTCTATTTGAACTTCATTTTTGGTTCCTTTGAATATATAAGAAACTGTTATTTTATCTATCCCTTCACTATCAAATTTAGATTCTGTAAGAACATTTTTAGAGCCAAAGACTGCTTTTAAATCCTCTTCTGATGTTTCAGCAGTAATTGGACCAACACTTTGATCTGGGATGCACAGCCAATCATTTTTTTCTTCAGGCTTTGCTTCTGGGGTTTTACCATTTTGCAAATCCTCTTTTGGCTTATCTATTATGTTTGAAACATTCACTTGATTTAAGGTATTATTTTCTGGAGTAGTTTTAATTACGGCTTTGCCGGAGTTAAAACAGAAAATGCAGCAAGCAGCCGAAGCAGCAATGATTAATACAATTGCAATAACTAATGTAGATTTTTTAATATACATAATAATGCACCTCCTAGATTTTAAAACGGATTAGACTCCTCTTACTGTTTTGCCTTTTAGCTATCAACTAATTAAGCGGTCTTCCCACTATTCTTTCGTAGGCCTCTAGATACTTCAACTCGGTATTCCTTACAACCTCTTCAGGAAGCTCAGGTGCAGGAGGTGTTTTATCCCAATCGATTGATTCAAGATAATCTCTCATATACTGCTTATCAAAGCTTTTCTGAGGACCTCCAGGCGCATACTCTTCTATATTCCAGAATCTTGAGGAATCAGGTGTAAATATTTCATCGCCGAGGATTATTTCACCATCGATAATCCCAAATTCAAACTTTGTATCTGCAAGGATTATCCCGCCTTGCTCAGCCTTTTTGCTGGCTTTATGATAAAGCTCAATACTGATTTTTTTCAGTTTATCTGTCAAATCTTGACCTATCATTTCAGCCATAATCTGCTCATTAATATTTTCATCATGTCCTGTAAATGACTTGCGTGCAGGCGTAAATAATGGTTCTGGAAGTTTATCCCCTTCAACGAGTCCTGCAGGGAGTTTAATTCCGCATATTGTACCATTTGCATTGTATTCTTTAAGGCCAGAACCAGCAATATAGCCTCTTACTACACATTCAACCTCTATCATCTTAGCTTTCTTAACAAGCATTGCTCTGCCGTCAAGCTCTTCAGCAAATGCTGAAAGTTCTGCAGGAAACTGAGCAACATCGGTTGTTATCATATGATTTTGTACAATGTCCTTAGTATAATCAAACCAGAATTCTGAGATTTTATTTAACACGCGTCCTTTATTAGGAATTAGATTTGGAAAAACAACATCAAATGCAGAAATTCTATCTGTTACAACAATAAGCATTTTATCCCCAAAGTCATAACAGTCTCTAACCTTGCCTTTTCTTCCAAGAGGCAGGTTTAAAAAATCTGTGTTCCCAATTAACTTTCCCATAAAAATCCCCCTTAAAATAGTATAATATTTAAAGTTAAGAATTAATATTTTTATTCTTAAGATAATCGTCAGAAACAAGCAGGACAAGGCGCACAAGGCGAAAAGCACGGAGCATACCGGAGCATACCTAGATGTACGTGAGTACTTTGAGACCGAAGTGCAACGCAGTAATGCGCAGCTTATCACGATTATCATAGTGTTCCTTTTGTTGACGGTACCCCTTTTATTGTCTCATCTATTTTTACAGCTTCCTTGAAAGCCCTTGCAAATGCTTTAAATACCGCTTCAATCTTATGGTGGTCATTGATTCCGTATTCAACCTTTATATGTAATGTCATTCCAGCATTGACGGCCAAAGCTCTAAAAAATTCTTCCAGTGTTTGGGTTTCAAATTGCCCGATTAATTCAGATGAAAATTCAGCATCAAACTTCAAAAATGGTCTTCCGCTAATATCGATACACACAAATGCAAGTGATTCATCCATAGGGACAAAAACACTACCATATCTCTTTATAGATTTTTTATCTCCTAGAGCTTTTGATATAGCTTGACCTAATACAATTCCTATATCTTCAACTGTGTGATGGGTATCTACATCCAAATCACCCTTGGCAGATACGTCAATGTTTATCATAGAATGCATACATAATAAATTAAGCATATGGTCAAAAAAACCTATGCCTGTAGTAATGTTACCCTTTCCTTCTCCTTCAAGCTCAATTTTAACATTTACACTCGTTTCTGATGTTTCCCTTTTTAACTCTGCAATTCTCACTTGAGCATCATTCCTTTCTAATTCCCTTCTTTTATCAAACGTAAACTATCAAGTATTAGTTTATTTTGCCAATCTAATCCTACACTAATTCTCATACAATTTTCAAGGTCTTCTTTGTCTCCAAAATTAATTGCTACGATTCCATTATCAAGTAGAGCTTTATATGCCTTTTGAGAATCCTCAACTTTAATAAGTAAGAAATTTGCTTCTGAAGGAAAGACCTTGACCCCTTGGATTTTCTTTAACTCCTCAAATAATGAATTTCTTTGCAAAACTATATCTTTAATCCTTTTTCCACTTTCCTCAACATCATCAAGAACATATTGAGCCATAATCTGTGAAAGTGCAGCCACGTTATAAGGCGGCTTAACCTTATTTAAACTATCAGCAGTTTCATTACAGCTAACCGAATAGCCAACCCTCGCTGCCGCTAATCCGTAAGCCTTTGAAAAAGTTTTCAGGATAATCAGATTATTATATTCATTTACTAAGGAAATGGCAGTTTGATTAGTAAATTCTCCATAAGCTTCATCTACAACAATCAACGTATCCGGACAGGCCTCAATCACTTGCCTAATTTCTTTAAGGCTCATGGTGTTTCCTGTTGGACTGTTTGGCGTGCATATGAATGCAATTTTAGCTTTTTCATTTTTTATTGTATCAATAAACTTTGATACAGCATACTCATAACCCCCATTTGATGCGATTTTTACCCTGACCGGAGTCCCTTCATATACTTTGGCTGTTAATTCATACATCGAAAATGTAGGATAAGGGACAACAACCCTGTCTCCTTGATTCAAAAAAGCTTTGTATATTATATCAATAATCTGGTCTGAACCCGCGCCAACAACTATATTTTCAGATTTTAAACCGTAATGTTTTGCAATTGTATCTCTCAGTAAATCGCAATCTGAGTTAGGATAAAAATTTGCATTAAATTCCCCAGTTATATATTTGCATAATCTTTCTCTAACCTTATCAGATAAATTAAACTGGCTTTCATTTGCATCAAGCTTGATTTTATATTCGGCCTTTATGTATTTGTAAGGCTCTAAATTCTCCAAAACTTTTCTCTCAAAACTTTTTTTCATTTTTCATCCTCACCTTTAATGAATTTGCATGCGCCTGAAATTCTTCCTTTTCTGCAAAATTGACAACATAATCTGCTAAAGAATTCATTGATTTTTCATCAAACCATATCAAGCTGGTCTTTTTAAGAAAGTGGTCAACCGAAAGTGGGGAATAGAACTTAGCTGTTCCGGAAGTAGGAAGTACATGGCTAGGGCCTGCAATATAATCTCCAATAGGCTCAGGCGAGTAGTTTCCGATAAAAATTGCTCCTGCATTCCTAATTAACCCTAGATATTTGTTCGGTTCTTTAACACAAAGCTCTAAATGCTCTGGGGATACAAGATTTGCTGTGGCAATTGCTTCCTCAATTGTTGAGCAAACAGCAATACACCCGAAACTGCTTAAGGATTTTTGAACAATCTCTTTACGAGGAAGCTCCTTGATTTGTTTTTCTATTTCAATATTTACTTCCTTTGCAAGTTTCCCTGAATTTGTAAGCAATATTGCAGAAGCCATTTCATCATGTTCGGCTTGAGAAAGGAGGTCTGCCGCAACATACTCAGGTATTGCTGAATCATCTGCAACAACCAGTATCTCGCTTGGACCTGCAATCATATCAATATCTACAGTTCCATAAACCAGTTTTTTAGCAAGGGTTACAAAAATATTTCCAGGTCCGACAATCTTATCAACCTGGGGTACGGCTTTAGTACCAAAAGCCATTGCTCCAATGGCCTGTGCCCCTCCAACCTTATATATCTCATCCACTCCAGCTTCGTTTGCCGCAACCAGAATTGCCGGATTAACCTTTCCGTCTTTTCCGGGAGGGGTTGACACTACCAATCTTTTTACACCAGCCGACTTTGCAGGCACAGCTGTCATAATTACGCTAGAAGGATATGCCGCCTTTCCACCTGGAACATACAATCCAACAATATCGAGTGCTCTAACAATCTGCCCAAGCATAACTCCTTCTTCTTCGGTATCAAACCATGAGTTCTGCTTCTGTTTAAGATGAAACTTCCTTACCCTATCTACTGAAACCTTTATGGTTTCTATAAATTCCTTCTCAACACTTTTATACGCTTCATCAATTTCTTCAGAGGTTAACCTGATACTATCAGCCGAAGCCCCACTCCAGTCGAACATAGCTGTGTATTTTGCAACAGCCTCATCGCCATTTTGCTTAACATCATCAAGTATTGCTCTAACCTTTGGTATTAATTCCTCTGATATATCTGTATTCCGAGACTTCAACATACTTACCAGTTCGTCTCTGTTATTTGCAAGATTAATTATTTTCATAGGTATTTCTCCTAACTCTCTCGTAAAAGTAATGTTTTCTGTTATAAAATGTCGGCTGTTATTATCTTTGCTATTCTTTATCCAGGCAAAGCTTAATTTTATTAATAATCTCACTAATTCTTTCTGTTTTCATTTTCATACTAACTCTATTTACAATAAGTCTTGCACTAATATCACAAATCTCCTCAAGCACAACCAATCCGTTTTCTCTTAGCGTTGAACCGCTTTCAACAATATCAACTATAACCTCTGAAAGGCCAACCAATGGGGCAAGTTCAACAGAACCGTTCAGCTTTATAATTTCAATAGATTCTTTTTTAACCATATTAAAAAATTCGCTGGCAATCTTAGGATATTTAGTTGCAACTCGTTTGTTTGAAAGAGTATCAAGTCTCTCCAAATACTTTTTGGGTCCAGCTACAACCATCTTGCATTTTCCAAATCCCAAATCACCAACCTCGTATAAGTTGCGCCCTTCTTCAAGTAATGTATCTCTTCCAGCGATGCCAATATCCGCCGCTCCATACTCAACATATGTTGGTACATCACTGGGCTTTACCAAAACAAATTTTAGTTTTTCTTCTTCATTTACAAATATAAGTTTTCTAGTATTTTTGCTTATCTTTTTACAGCTAATACCTGCACATTCAAGCAAATCAATGGTCAAATCTGCAAGCCTACCCTTTGCCAGTGCAAAAGTGATATAATCCATCTTCTCTCCAGCCTTTTCCTAAATATTTGTAATATTATAACATATAAAAAATAAAAAAAGCATAATGTTTTATGCTTTTTTGTATATTTATTTCTCTATTAACTCTTTTAATGTGGTATCTGTTACTTTATCAGAAATCAGATCATAAACTTTTATTGATTTTTCATTTATAACGGAAATAATTCCTTTGATTCCTGATTCCTCTGCATATTTCCTGCTTTCTTCAATATCCACCGGACCTAAGTATACTTCTATGGAAACTCCCAATCTTCTTAGTTCTCTTGCAATTTGAAGTGCAGTTTTTCTTCCTTTTGGTTTATATGTAACAAGTGTTTCTACGCCCTGATGGCTTATTTCTATATTCTGCCTATCTAATGCAAACATTAATCTATTAATACCAATTGCTCCTCCAGTTGCAGAAATATCTTTTCCAAAATCGCTGGTAAGCTTATCATACCTTCCGCCGCCGCCCAAAGAAAAACCTATGCCATGAGTAATACCCTTAAAAATCATGCCTGTATAATAATCGAGACTCTGAACCATTCCTAAATCAATGCTTATATACTTTTCATAACCGTAGTCTTTTAAAAAGTCACAGATTTCTCTAAGGTTATCGAGAGCTTTTTTCGAACGCTCATTTTTTATACTTTCATAAAGCTCATCAATCATGCTGGTAGTTCCAAACATCTGTGGAAGCTTCATTATGATATCTTTTAATTCTTTTGGTATGTTTTTATCTATTAATGCAGTTTCTATTCCAAATAAATCTTTATTTTCTATAAGAGCTCTAATTATTTCACAATCTTCTTCACTAAATTCGGCCTGTTCCATAAGCCCTTTGAAAAATTCAACCTGACCAATTTCAATCTGGAAATTTTCTAAGCCGGTTTGCCTTATTGCTTCAATAGTTGTTGCAATAACCTCGGCATCAGCTTCTGGTCCATCAAAACCAAGTATTTCTACTCCAGCTTGGGTAAACTCCCTTTGCTTAAGTTTTGAAGAAACTTGCTCATCAAATCTGAAAACATTTCCAATATAAGAGAATCTTAATGGATAAGCTTCTTTATAAAGCTTAGTAGATGCAATCCGTGCAATAGATGTTGTAATGTCAGGCCTTAAAACAAGAATTCTTCCCTGCCGGTCAAAAGATTTAAACATTGCCTCTTGAGCTATGCTTCCTAGATTGCCAGAGAAGGCATCATAAAACTCTATACTAGGAGGCTCAATTTCTTTGAATCCATATTTATTAAAGAGCCGTCTTGTCATATCTTCTATTTCTCTTTTTTTTGCACACTCATCAAATAGAATGTCCTGTACCCCTTCCGGCGTATATAACTTCCACTTTTGCAAATTGTTCAATCCTTTCTAATTTATAAGTTCTGAAACTTTATCCTCTATATCTGTAGGAACATAAATATCTATAACCAAAGGCGTTGTTTCGGCAACATCTAAAAAAGGAATGTCGGCATCCCTCTTCAATGCCGGAATATTATTCATATAGAGGTGATTTATTATTATATCCGCCTCCTGCTGTGAGTTTACGCTAAGAATTTTTGACCATTCAACCTGTTCAAAGATGCTCTCATCTTTAGACAAATCTGTTAGAAGGCCCCTATATAATTCCTGACCGCAGAAACTGCAAATTCTTTTACCACGAATATATTCCGCTTTGCAGTTTGTACATATAGGCATACCAAACTTCCTTTCCGAAATAATATGAAAATATTAATATATAACCAAGTTGTTTAAATATCTCATTCCCAAAATAATAAACCATATAAGAATAATCACAGCAGCTATTCTGATAAGTATTCTTGAGTTGCTAGGCTTACCGCCTTTTACAATCGGACTCTCTCCAATACTGCTTTCTTCTTGCTTAATATCTTCCTCTGTTCCATCATCTCTAAGTTCATTTTCTTCATATACTATTTCAGTTTCATCAACAGCATAACCATTCTGTTTTGCATATTGGGGTATAGTTGCGCATATAATTTGCACAGCCTGTTCAGCAACATCCTCAGGAACAAATATATCTGCACCTTTTGGCTCTCTCACAATCATTTCAGTAACTCCGCTTTTATACATAGCGGGAATCTCTGAAGACTGAAGCATTCCGACGACCATTTCAGCTTCTTCTTCATTTGCCACATTTAAAACCTTAACCCATTCAGTTTCTAAATTACTATCTTCAGCATCATCAGGCGCAAGTTCCCGAACAAGCTCTTCACCGCAGTCACTACAATTTTGTATTCCTTCAACAAACTCACATTTACATTTTGGGCAAAATGACATTTTACTACCTCCTAATTATTTTAGTAACCAGGCGCTAAGAAAATTCATGTATTTATTTAATACTATTTTTGCTTACCCTGTCAATAAAAGCTGATGAATGCGCATGACAAATAGCAATAGCAAGGGCATCCGCAACATCATCAGGCTTAGGAATTTCGTTAAGCCCCAACATTATCTTTACCATCTGTTGAATTTGATTCTTGTCTGCTCTTCCATATCCTACCACTGCTTGTTTGACTTGTAAAGGTGTGTATTCAAAAACTGGAAGGTTTTGATTTGCAGCAGATAGAATGGCTACTCCTCTGGCATGGCCTACCGAAAGAGCAGTCTTAATATTCTTGTTAAAGAACAGCTCTTCAATCGCAAATACATGAGGTTTAACCCTTTCAATGATTGTGGTTAATTCATTATTAATTTTTAATAATCTTTGCGGGAGGTCTAAATCAGATTTGGTAAGCACCGCTCCATATTCCAAAACTTTAAACTTATTACCTTCATATGCAATTACCCCATAACCGGTAATCGCAACCCCCGGGTCAATTCCTAATATTATCATAAGTTAACCTTTTCCAAATAAAATTTCACTGTTTTCCTCTTTTTTGGTTTATTCGAATTTCCTAATTCCTATCATTGATACCTTGCCATTAGTCATCTCAATGTCTAAGAGTCCATCATTGCCAATCTGATAAGTGAACTTTTCTAGGCTGCCATCCTCAGAACCCATTTCAGAAGATGCTTCTCCATAAGTATCCATAATCTTCTGCTTATCATCCCCAACCTTAATACCGCTCGGAGTCTGCTTGCTTGTGGCAGTTGTGGACACCTCATATGTCACGCCGTTAGAAATGGTTACATTAAAATCCGGATATTCAAGTAATTCTTTTCTCTTATTTTTTGATAGTGTTGTTTTTAAAGGTGTACCAAATGTTTTTATAAATTCCTGTCTTTTTACATTCAGTTTCATTCCGCTTACATCCAGCTCTGAAGACTTAATTTCAATCATTCTGTAGAAAGGCTTTGAGATATCTGCATGTCCCATAAACATATCAGTTTTACTTCCATCAACAAGAAATTGAACTCCTTTTATTCCTTCCATTCCTGTTAGGGTATTAACAATCTGGGAAATGGCAAGCATCTCTTGCAGAGACCCTCCATTAAGCCCTTCTGAAGAATAATTAACATAAGCAAGCCCGTCTTTGATTTCAACACCTAATAACTTGGCATTATTAGGAATCTGCGTTGCTAACCCCTCAGTACCGGTTGGATTGTTTTTAAGTTCATTTAATACATCTACATATAATGATTTAGTATTCTTTGAAAATTTCTTTTTGAAAGGAAGGACTTTATCCAGATTTTCATCAGCCGTTTCAGCATATTTTGTATTTGCATAATAAAGAGTGACTTCAATTTCCTGTTTAGCCGTCTGACTTGGCTGAGTTGGAGTAATCGGACTCTTTCCCGAATTTAGTTTAAAAACAAAAAATACTCCGCCAGCTATTACAGCTATCAACAATAATATAACTATTATTTTTTTCATAGGTTTCTCCTCCCCAGTATTTCAACTCTTTTACCGGGCTTTATGTTTTGTTATTAATATTATACCAAAAGAAACCTTATGCGAACAGGAAATCTGCCATTTTAATTTATCGTTTAAAAAGAAATTTCAAGTGATAACAACATATCATTTAGCATTTTTAAGTTTTCTTCGCTCTTTGCGGCTTCAGCAACCCTATACCCTGCAAGAAAGCTTTTTCCATTAATCTTGAAGATGAAAAAGCTGTAAAAGTACTTTACGTCATTAATATTGCACTCAAAAGAAATCATATTCCTGGGAAAGCCGTTTACGTTAATTGGCTCTTCTTTAATAATGTTAAAATCATTCAGCCCTCCGTACTCTTCTTTTATAGTATCATTGGAATAATTCAAATCTTTTTCGATTATTTGAAACTCTGCCATACCTGAAGAGTTTTGAATTAGAATCCCTAAATCAGTTTTATTCTTAATCCAATTTGCCGGATATTTCAGCTTCCAGCCAGAGCTGTTTTCATAACTTATTAAATCATTTTCAACTTGCTTTTCAGACTTTTTGGCTAATCCTGTAAAAACAGGATTCTCCGGCAATAAAAATGATTGTATTATTCTATCTCCCAAATCAATCTTTTCATCTTTAAATAACTTACTTTCTCCATAAACAAATATATAGAATTTGCTCTGCTTATCAAATATTATTGCATTAAAGAAATAAATACTTTTATCCTCTATATTTATTTTATAATAAATCTTTTTAGCAGTTTTTTTATCTATCACCGTATTTTTTGTTATCAGTTCAGAAATACATTCTTTGTTGATATTCTTATAAATATTATCAATTTGTTGCTTTGAATATTCTTCAAGCGTCTCACCATCATTTATTGGATAAATATTAACCCCAACAGTCAATCCATTTTCCCGTCCATTCTCATCTGAAGCTTCAAAGCTAAAATCACTTTTTTTAACATCCCGATTCATTTGTGCCGGTAAATCAATCTCCCATCCGAAAGAGCTCTCTCTATACGTATACATTCCGTTGCTAATTTCATTAATATCAATCACTCCAGCCAAATCACCAGAATAATTAACATTGAAGGAATTAATGATATCATGGTAGATCTTACCTTGCTTATCATCCAAAAAGCCTTGCTTATCATCCAAAAAGCCTTGCTTATCCACGGTATAAAAATGGATTTGATATAGCCGTCCATTACTCAACAAAGCCTTATATTCATAAATCTCATCCTGGCTTTCCAACACAAGATGTGCTGACTTGTCTTCTGGCACATTCTCCTGAATAACCTTCTCATCGTATATATAGCTTTTAAGTTCTTCTAATAAGTCTTTTTCTTGCATTCCATGCCTGGCAGTAGTATTAAAGATATAGTAGTAATATCCTTTTGGAATATTCTTTACTAATATGCTGGAGCCGGAAGGCTTTTTATCATCTATAACACAACCTTTGGGAAAAAGCACTGACCACCCATAATATGAATCCCCTATTATTCCTTCTTTTATATAAGCAAAACGGTTTTGGTAATTTTGAAAAGGAAATTTAATTACAACTTCATTTGTATAAGAATCTTTTAAAATAACAGCATTAAAACCATCCGCTAAAGCTCTTAGCGGAACCATTATACTTCCACCCTCAAAAACCGGGGCGCAAGAAGTTTCTTTCTTTACACCATCAATGTAAACAAAATTTTTACCCATAACAAACTTTATATTTTTATTATTCCTAAAAACAATTACTGCTTTTCCTCCAGGCGAATTTTCAAGATTAGCTCCAATCGAATCAGCAAAAATCCTCAAAGGAACCATCAATGCACCGCTTTTATAGAATGCCTTTTTTGATGGAATTAAATGCATATTTACTTTTATACTTTTCTCACCCGGTTTTACCCTGACTTCTGTCTGTCTTACCCCTGCAAATGCAGGAACCTGCAGTAATAAAGTAAAGAAAATAATTAAGCCGAACAATAACCGTTTATTCATACATCCTCCAAAGTGCTTTATATTTCTATGTTTTCCCAATTTGTATGGATAGTATACATCCATATTCCATATTTTTCCATATGTATTTTATATAAAGAATAAAATATCTATTTTAAAATAATATGCAAATTTTAAAAATACAGAATAATTATGTAATATAATTGATATAATTATTAATGGTAATATAAGTTGAAATTAATTAATTTCTGCTATATAATATTAATAAGGTTTAATTTTATCCAGGAAAATCTCCATTATGTTTAGTAGTAAAAGTCCCTAAATAGTTTGGAGTTAAGGTCCCTGAGAAAAAGATTAAAACCAAAACTATTTAGGAGGAATATATCAATGGAAGACAAGACTCTAGTATGTAAGGACTGCGGTTCAGAATTCGTTTTCACTGTAGGAGAACAGGAATTCTACAAAGAAAAAGGATTCGACAACGAACCACAGAGATGCCCAGACTGCCGTAAAGCTAGAAAGCAACAGTTCAGAGGCGGAAACAACTTTGGCGGCGGAAGAAGAAACAACAATAATAACTGGTAAAAAAAAGAGAGCTTAGCTCTCTTTTTTTTACCAGTTATTTAACTTTTTAATCAACTTCAATACTCTCCATATAAAATTCCTTACCTTTTTCGGTCATTCGACCAAACGAGCCGCATAGCGGACACTCTATTGCACTTTTAACTTTTGCATAAATCTCATTACATTTCTCACATTTGAACTGGGCAGATATATATGTAAAATTCAATTTAGCTGATTGTACTATAGTTCCCTCTGCAAGAAGCTCAAAGTACATTCTCAATGATTCAGGCTCAATTCCAGCCATTTCGCCTATCACTAGGTTAATCTGTATTACCTTTTGAGCATTATGTTTTTTTGCTTGATCTTCGGCCAGGCGTACAATGCTCTCTGCTACTGCATATTCATGCATCTACTTTGTCTTCCTTCTTCCTTATTAGTACTTCCTTTTCATACGCAGGGTCTTTATAACAACAATTTGAAATCACGCATTTTTTGGGACAAGCTTCGACGCATGCATTGCAAACAATGCATTTAAAATTGTTTATTTCCCAAGTCTTTTGCTCTTTATCAACTTTAATTGAATCCGAAGGGCATTTTCTTTGGCAAGCACCGCAAAAGATACATTTATGGATATCAACATCAATACACCCTCGAATACTCTCAAAAGGTTCTCTCTTGGTACGTGGATATTTTCTTGTAGCCGGTTTTGTAAACAGGTTTACTAAAATAGTTCTTAACATATCAAGCATTGGATTCACTCACTTTCTAAACTAGGTTAGTTGTAACCAATCTGAGAAAATGAATAGAAGTAAGCAGTACAAGGCACGCAAGGCGAAAAGTGCGGAACATATTTAAATATATTTGAGCACTTTGAGCCCACAGCGTAACACAGTAATGCGAAGCTTATAGACATTTTCGTTCTAGCGTTCGGTACAAGACACACACGGATCAATACTCAACAATATAACAGGCACATCCGCAATCTGATTGCCCGGAATTGCAGCTATCAATAATGGTATATTTGCAAAAGTCGGTGTTCTTATACGAAGCCTTTCTAAATGCTTGGTTCCATTAGCTTTAATATAATACAGCACTTCTCCTCTAGGCTGTTCAACCCTATGAACAACTTCGCCTTCTGGATTTCCCTTAACTTGTATAGAAATTTCGCTGTCCGGTATTTTTGAAATCGCCTGTTTAATAAGGTCAATAGATTGGTATACTTCTTTTAGTCTAACAACCATTCTTGCATAGCAGTCGCCGCCAGTTTCTACTACAGGCTTGAAATCTAGTTCGCCATATGCCTCATAACCGGTGGAACGTAAATCCATGCTTATTCCACTTGCACGGGCTACCGGCCCGACAAGACCGAATTCATAGGCTTTTTCACTGCTTATGACTGCTTTATTTACTGTACGATATTTTACAGTATAATCATTTAGTAAGACTTTTTCGATTTTCTTCATTGCTTTAGTACAATCGTCAAGCGATTTGGTTATTTTGCCAAGCATATCGCTATTAATATCTCTTCTTACCCCGCCAATAACATTGGTTGAAATGATTACCCTGCTTCCCGAAGTCATTTCCTGTAAATCCATTATTATTTCTCTAATCTTCCATATCTGCATGAATAAGCTTTCAAATCCAAAAGAATCGGCTAAAAGTCCTATCCACAGCAAATGACTATGGATTCTATGCATCTCAGCCCAAATAACCCTAAGGTATTTTGCTCTTGGAGGAACCTCAATATCCATTAGAGATTCAATTGCCTCGCAATAAGTAAGTGCATGCATGAAACTGCATATACCGCATACTCTTTCAACGACGAATATATTCTGATTGTAATCCTTAATCTCTATAAGTTTCTCAAGACCTCTATGTACATAACCCACAGAAGGTATTGCTTCAATAACTTTTTCATCTTCAACTACTAATCTAAGCTGAATTGGTTCTGGCAGAACCGGATGCTGAGGTCCAAACGGAATTACCGTTCTTTTATCGTCCAAAATATTCACCCCTTTTCCCTCTTGATTTCCGAGGGGTTATTTCAATCTTAAAAGCAATTAAATCTTATTTTCTTTAGCAAATGGTGCAGGCCCAACATCATGAGTTATCATAAACTTGCCACCATAATCCAATACTAAATCTTTTATCTTTATACCAAATAAATCCTTCATTTCATTTTCTGTTAGCGCACCAGCAAAGTAAATCCCTGAAATGCTTGGAATCTCTTGTTCTTTATCACTTACGAGTTTTAGGTGTTCCATTTGCCCATCCTTATCAAAATGATAATAGATCATAAATTCCGAGCCTAAATCAATACATGAAGCAGTAACAAATCTATATCCGCTGTTTTTTAATTTTTTTACTTCAGCTAGAAGATACTCTCTTTTTATTTCAACAATATTTTCAATCATTTTCTCACTCCCTGCCGCTCATTCATTTTTTCCAATGCTTTGAAAATCCCATCTATTATGGCTTCTGGCTTTGGACAGCAGCCAGGCACATAAACATCAACAGGAATAACGTTTTCTACCCCTTTTAAAACATTATAACAGTCGCTAAATATCCCACCGGTAGCTGCACAAGCTCCAATAGCAACAACCGCTTTAGGTTCAGGTATTTGGTCATACAAATTCTTTAGAACCCTCTTATTTCTATTATTAACAGCACCACTGACAACTAAAACATCAGCATGCTTAGGATTTCCAACATTTATGATTCCAAACCTTTCAACATCATATACAGGTGTAAGGCAGGCAAGTATTTCTATATCGCATGCATTGCACCCTCCACAGTCAAAGTGGACTATCCATGGGGATTTTATTCTTGATTTCTTGATTATGTTCATAGGTTTCCTCCCTATGTGATATATTTTAAGCGTCGTTGAAGATTTTATAATTTTATTCTTTTTGGGTTGCTCTAAAGTTATATCTCAAACTTTCTTATCACTAATGTAACAGTTGGATGCTAAAACCTAAAAACAATATGCAAAGAATTTAATCAGGGTTTAAACCCTTTGCATTAAAAATTTCAGAATGGCTAGAAGCAAGCAGTACAAGGCGTACGAGGCGAGAAGCGCGGAGCATATATCTGATATGTGAGCACTTTGAGTCCGATGTGCAACACAGTAATGCGATGCTTATCGCCATTCGCTACCTATAAAGGTAAGCAATGTTGACAAGGCATAACCCTATTCCCATAGTCCAAGCCGCCACCAACATCCATTTCCACGTCAGCCTAGCTGTAACATTATCAATAATAATTTCAAATAACATACTTGCCAAAGCAATAGCAATTCCTATATAAATATTTGTTGCCCAGAACAATACTATAAATCCTAAAACGAGAACCAATTCATACCAATGCGCCAGTTCAATCATTGCAAGCTGTGGCCCGGCGAATTCCGTGAAAAGTCCCTTTACAAGTTCCTGATGTCCATGATGGGAAGTTGAGAAATCAAAAGGTGACTTTCTTAATTTAATGGTTAGAATCAATAATATAGCCATAAATATCAAAGGCATATATGCCAGCAGTGGCTCTTTTAAATCTAAAACGCTCTGCACATTAAAGCTCTTTGTCTTTAAATAAATTCCAACAACCATGAAAACCAAAACAGGCTCATAAGCCAGCATCTGAAGCATTTCCCTATGACTTCCTATTCTGCTGTATGGCGATTGAACCGATAATCCGCCAAGAATAAGAGCCATGCTTCCAAATGCCATTACAAATATTATCATCAATAAATCTTGTTTCAATACAAATAAAACAACACTTGTTATCATAAGTACAAGATTGCTTAGAACATAAAACATTTGAACTCTATTTACAACAATATTTTCTTTCCCTAATAGTTTGAACAAATCGTAGAATGGTTGAAGTAAAGGCGGCCCAATTCTTCCCTGCAATCTTGCAGTCAGAATTCTATCAACTCCCACAAGAAAACCACCTATTATAGGAGTAACAAATATTGTAATTATTACTGTTAATATTATATTAAGCAAAAATCATTCACTCCATTCTACTGATTCAATTGACAATTATTAATTGACAACTGAAAATTAAAAGATACAAAAACATTTAGATATTAGTTTTAATAATTATAAATTATTTTACAGCAATCTCCATGTTACAGCTGCAAACAAACCCAGCATAAACATTAAACCAATAATCGTAAGCCACTTATTTAACTTCTCTTCACTAAAAGCATTTTTCAAGTAGTAATTTTTAAAGACTACTTCATTATCTTTGTCTGCTTCGCCTTTAAAATATATAATTCCATCAATTTCGCAATTTTCTCCACACATATATGGCTGTCTGCATCTCTCAGGGCTAAATCTTTTAAGAATAAAAGGTATAGCAAATACTACTGCTAAAACAACAATAAACACAGCAAAATAGGCAAAAGCGCCAATTACTCCGCCATCAGTTACTTCCATCAGCCCATATGCACCCATGATTTTAAATCCCTTGATATTTCTAAACTGAGGTGAAACAAAGAAATTAAACAGCGGTACTATACTAATACTCGTAATTATTACAAACGTAACCAATATCGAAAGTACTGATTTCATAGATTTCGGGAGGCTTTCAATCTTAAATCCGGAAGTATTATGCGCAGTCAGCAGTTTGCCGGTAAACTTCAGCCAAAATACTGCTGTCAAAGCACTTCCAAGAACTATAAGTATTAATACAAGCGGCATTCTAACAGCCGCTTCAATTGCAAGCCATTTTGAAACCAGTACGCCAAAAGGCGGTAAAAGCATTGAAGCCGCTCCAATTGCTGCAACCGTTGCTGTAAAAGGCATTTTCTCCTTGATTCCTTCCATATCTTCAATATCCCTGCTGCCAATTTCCTGCTCAATTGTTCCTACACAAAGGAACATTAAAGCTTTAGAAATTGCATGGAATATAATAAGCAAAATCGCAGCTCCGACCGCAACCGCCGAGCCTATTCCTGCGCATCCAATGATCAAACCAAGATTTGCAATAGTTGAATATGCCAACAGCTTTTTGGCATTGCTTTGGCTGATTGCAACAGCAGAAGCAGCCATAAAAGTAAATCCCCCGGCAAGTGCAACTATCCACCCAAGTTTGGTTCCAGCAAAAGCCGGAGAGAATCTGACAATTAAATAAACACCTGCTTTAACCATTGTACTTGAATGTAATAAGGCAGAAACCGGAGTTGGGGCAACCATTGCTCCAAGAAGCCAACTTTGAAATGGAAACTGAGCTGATTTTGTAAACCCAGCAAAGCATAACAAGGCAATTGCAATTGAAATAAATTCTTTGAATGAGGTGAATTGCGCACACATGCTTAAAACAGTGGTAATCAAGACATATCCGGTCTTCCTAAGTACAAATATAATTCCAACTGTAAGTGCAATTCCACCAAGCAGATTAATCCACAGGGCACGTTTCGCATTTTTTATAGATTCCTCAGTTCCATCATGAGCTATCAACAGAAAAGAACTCAGAGTAGTAATTTCCCAGAAAAATGACATCCATAAAAGGTTATCAGAAAGAACAAGACCATTCATAGCACCTAGGAATAAGAATATTATAAAGAAGAATCTCGGCTGTTTGCTTTTTTCAAGCTTTAAATGTTCTTCATGATGTTTCATATAACCAATTGCATATACTGCTATCAGTGAACCAATTATTGAAACTATCAATGTCATAACTATTGCTAATCCATCAAGATGGAATATAGCTTCTGATTTTTTAAGTACTTCGCCATACTTATATTCAAGAAGTCCAAGCGGAACCATCTGTAAGATTGCAAGCATGCTTATCAATCCGCTTTTAAGACGAATACCTATAAATAAAATAATAAATATCAATACAAAATCAAGAATTGAAATTATTTCATTAAGATTGAATTGTATAAATTCTTGAAGATTAATGGATTTTTCACCAAAGAAATATATAAATAGCAGTGAATTTGCAATTAAAACAATTGATGCAAATATTATGAGAAAGTTTCTTGCGTTTTTATTTCTGAATACCAAAAATAAAATACTGCATAGAATCGGGAATAAAATTGAAATAATAATTGACCAAATTTCCAAAGCAGCGCCTCCTGGAAAAATATTCGTATTAATTATATAATTTTTTCAAGATTCTAGTCAAATTTAAAATTTGCAGTTACAACTCTATCTATCCCTGAATAGTCTTTTATTATTCTTATATTTTGATATCTTCCATTCTCAGCTATTATGCTTGCAGTCCTCTCTGCCTGGTCGTGTCCAACCTCAAAAGCTAAAAGTCCGCCTGACTTAAGATATAAGTGAGCATCTTCAATTATTCTTTTTATACAATCCAGGCCATCGCTTCCACCATCCAGCGCCTGCATCGGTTCATAGTCTTTTACTTCGGTCTGGAGACTGGAAATTATTTTGGTTTCTATGTAAGGAGGATTTGATACTATTACATCAAATTCCTTTTTTTCAATTCCTGAAAAAAGGTTGCTCTCAATAAATCTGATTCTATCTGTAATCCCATGTTTTTCGGCATTCTTTTTTGCAGTATCCAATGCATCTTTGCTGATATCGACTGCCGTAATCATTGCTTTTTCTGAATTATGTGCAATACTAACAGAAATACACCCTGAACCTGTTCCAATATCTAAGATATTAATATGCTCATTTTCTGATGAACTTGATACATATTTAAGAATCTCTTCAACCAGAATTTCTGTCTCCGGCCTTGGTATCAACACCGAAGGATCAACATTGAAATTCAAAGACATAAATTCCTGATTACCTGTAATATACTGCAAAGGTATTCCACTTATACGCTTGTTTAAGCAGTCCATATATTTATCATATTCTTGTTTGGTAATAGCTTCATCATCATGCGAAATTAAAAAAGTCCGCTCTTTATTAAGCACATATCCTAGAAGAACATGTGCTTCCAGCCAAGCGGACTCGATATTTGGTTTTAGTATATCAATTCCTTCTTTAATCACTTCTTTAATAGTCATATTAATTCCTTCATAATCAATTGACAATTTATAAACATTATTACTCTATTTCCCCCTCTATCTTGAGAGAGGGGAAAAGGGGGTGAGTTACCACCTGTCTGCTTCAGGGTCTTCCACAATTACGTTTTCAAGTGCTTTAATGGCTACTTCAATCTGGCTGTCATCCGGTTCACGTGTAGTAAATTTCTGCATCCATAATCCTGGAACACTAATGGCTTCCGCCAGCATACTCTCACTCTTTCCCGCATATTTAATGATTTCATAAGAAATACCTGCAACCAATGGGAGTAATGCCAATCTTTCGCTAAGGGTTATCCAGAAATTTTCATCCCAGAAAAATGAGAAAACGCCAATACTTACAACCATTACAATCAAAAGGAAGCTGGTTCCGCATCTTGGATGAAGTACAGGATATTTTCTTATATTTTCAACAGTCAGACATTCTTCATGCTCATAGCAGTGTATTGTTTTATGCTCCGCCCCATGATATTGAAATACTCTGCGAATATCCTCCATATATGATATAAGAACAATGTATAAAAAGAATATCACCAATCGAACTATACCTTCCACAACATTATACATAAACCTGTCACTGCTAAAAGTCAACTTTGCAATAATATTCGGAATAACAATAAACAACCCAACTCCAAGAAATATTGATAATATAAGTGAAAAAGCTACTATAGCGTCTTTCAATTTATCCCCAAAAAGTTTGGTTATAAACTCTTCAAATTTTGAAGGCTTATAATCCGGCTCATCAACATCAATATCATAATAATCTGCTGAATTCATCAATGTTTTCATGCCGATAATCATGGACTCAAAAAATGCCACAACTCCTCTTAAAATAGGAAGTTTGAATACTTTAACCTTTTCAGTAAATGCCTTATAAGGCTTTTTTTCTATTACTACTTCCCCATCAGGCTTTCTTACACACATAGAAATACTGTCAGGTCCACGCATCATAACGCCTTCAAGTACCGCCTGACCTCCTATTGAACTTTTCTTCTTAGGTTTAATATTTTTCATCAAATGCATCCCTTTCAGATTCTTTACTACGCGTAGATTATATATTAGATTATTTATAAAAACAATACAGCCTACTTCAAAGGATATGTTTCAAAGTTGTTTCTAGGCTCGCAGCTTAGTGATTGGAATATTACTATTCATATTGCTACTATACACAATGCAATAAGGGTACCTTTATATAACTGTACCAATATTAGTGCAGCTATATAACCGTACCCTTATCAAAATTGAATTAATTTCTTTATTCGTTGTCTGTGATTCCGAATTTTTTCTTAAATCTTTCAACACGTCCGCCTGTATCAATAAGCTTCTGCTTGCCGGTAAAAAACGGATGGCATTTTGAGCAGATATCAACACGTAAACCACTCTTTGTTGAACCTGTTTCAAAGGTTTCTCCACACGCGCATTTTACTACAGTCTTTTCGTATTTTGGATGTATTCCTTCTTTCATATATTTCACCTTCCTTCAATTTCATGAAAGTTTGCTTCAAGATTGAACAGCAGAGAGTATTTTACCATATAGGTACAATCTTTGCAACAGTTGCATAGAAAATAGCAAAAAGATTTTTTTACAAAGAATAAGAGGACCCATTTGGGTCCTCTTATTCTTTGTGTTAAAGTCTTTCACTTTTGGTTGAGGCTTTTTTGGCTTTTTCCGTTGATGATATACCGCCGGAAACCTTAACCGCTGGAAGCAGAGTCGCTTCGTATCCAGTAAGCGCCTTTTTGACGCCAGCAATTCTGTCTTTGGTCTGACCCCGGTCAAGCATGTCAACCGTGTATGCATCCAGAGATCTTGCGTTGGAAGTCATTGCAACAATTCCAAGTATAATGTCAACGACCGATTTACCCTCTTCGATTTTAATCACACGTTCTGGCTCTAAGCGTTTGCTCCAGTTCTGGAAAGCCCCTGAAAGGAACTCTTCTCCAAAGAACTTATTAAGGAGCATAAAAACATTCCCGTTGAATTTCTTGCTGAGTGCTTTGAAAACATCTACTTCTAATGGAGTATACTTGATTCCCAGCAGATCCTCAACTTGGGATGGCTTAACTTCCGGATATGCAACTTCATCGCCCAGGAAGAATACAATCGGTTCGGCACCTGGAATGAATTCAGCTTGCTTGAGCAGATAATAAGCTGCCAGTTCATAAGATTCTTTATTCTGACCACCGCCATGCCCTTCAAGAACGATTTTCTCAATCCAGCTGTCAAGGGCCTTGCCTTTGGCAAAATCAGCAATTTGGAGAGGATAGTAATCAGTATTTGCATCTCCGACTGCGCAGAAAGAAATCTAATCATCAAGATATCCTTGCGCTCCAATCTGCTCATACATCATAGGCAGCTTGTCATACATAATTCCGGCAAACTCAATATTGCTTCCCGTAACATCCAAGAATATTATTATCGGATGCTTAGAGTTGCTTTTGAGCTTTTTGCCTTTTGGATCCATTGAGGAATCCAAATCGGTTGCGGAAAGTGCTTTTTGCGAATCAGTACTTGCTCCATAATTGGAGCCTCCCCATCCACTTGAACTTTTCGTACTGGTTACATCTCTGTCGTAATCACTGTAAACCGATCCTTTACTCATAATAACGTCCCCCTTTTAGTTGAATTCTTCAAACCGTTTGCTGCCAAATACTTCTGTGCGAAGATTCTTCAACTGATGCCATAAATCCCACGCATCATTCGGCCTGTTATTCACACTGGTATCAACCATTTTCCTGAAGAAGGTTCTGACCCTTGCATCTACCGAGGTCGGCATACCGTTATTTCTGATATCACCTCCCAATAATTCGATAGCAATCTTGCCAAGCGAATAGATGTCTGAACCAGGCATTACTTGGGCAGTTTTATTTACTTCTGGCGCCGAATAAGGATTTTTCACCTTGTATTCAGCATCAGATGTATCAGCTTTGGGGATACAGAAGGAAAAACCTAACAGGGATACATTATGGGTTTCCTTGTTTATTATTAAATGCTCAGGCTTTATATTTCCATGTACCACACGGTTGTAATGCAGATAACCGACTACGCTCAGCAGTCTTTCCATCATCCACATGACATGCCTTGCAGGCACACCCCTGGGATTCTCCCTCATCAGTTCAGCCATTGAGATGCCCTCGACTTCTCTCATGATAATGGCCATTGTGTCATTAACCTTTATCTTCTTATCCACAAAAGGTAAAGAGCCGTGCCGGAATGTACTTAAGACTTCAAACTCGGTTTCTATGAGATGGTTATCATCCGGGTCTCTACCAACTTTTATATACACAATGCCACTGGAGTCTGTCCCTCTGAATACAGAAGCAACCTCGCCATCAGTGATATACTCGTAGAACTTGTACTCTTCCCCCTTAATATCAAGTTCAAACAATGGAGTACTGAACTTATACACCTCTACGGGGTCTATCACTGCATATATGCCCTTATCATATTCATCCTCCCCGGCCACGCACAAGTCTCGCAGCAGCTTAAAAGCTTCACCTGCAATATACCTTTCGTCGGGCTTTACAACATCAGGATGAATGGTTTTGGCATACTTTCTGTATAAGGCTGTTATATCCTTCTTACAGGTCACATCGCCATAAAAGTCTATTGGGCGTCTTGCCCGCAGGAGGTTCTCGTAAATCTCCTTTACAGTCATATGTTCCACCTCCGCTGTATTAAATTACTAAGTCAGCATACGCCTTTTGGGGTGAGACAAACTCCTTATGCATGGGAAGGATTTCGCGTTCAAAAAATTTCACAACAAGCTCCTTTTGGATGCCGTATAGTCTTGTATCCCGAGCAATTCTCCTTTCCATGCAAACTTTAAGGTCTGTATCCAGAAATACCCTGAGACAGTTGTCCAAGTCTTTAAGCAAGGAAATTGTGTGTAATCCTTCAAATACATTTATTTCCCCGCGTTTAACCGGCACATCTTTGGCAGTCCTTCTGTTGGTTTCTTTATCATACCTAGGAGTAAAAATACTGCCGAGATTAATGAGGTTTCCTGCATCGTCTCGAAACTCCTGAGTATGAAAAGCATAGAGCGAGTCCGGAAGGTAACCATACTCTCCTCTGGGAAAATCCTCAAGGTTTTTAAAGTAGTTGTCTTGTTCCAACACACCAATAGAGAAATTCCCCGAAAGCTGAGACTTGATGGTCTCTGCCAGTGTGCTCTTTCCTGAACAGGTTCCTCCTGCAATAACGACATTTATAATACCGTTTTGTCTGGCGGTCAAGACAATCCTATCAATAAGCTTCATGGTCACCACATCCTTATCTTATGCATCCTCGTCGGTCCGACTGAAACAACTGTAATCAAGACTCCCACGTACTTTTGAACCAGCTTGATATACTGCCGGCATTCATCCGGAAGCTGCTCTTTTTTCCGGGCTTCGGATATATCGCAGTTCCATCCCTTCACTTCTGTATAGACCGGCAGGCACTTTTCAAGGTAGGGCGTTATTCCTTTATTCTGTTTTATGTTTTTTACGACAGTCAGAGTATCGGCATTTTCATACTCAAATAATTCCTCAAACCGTTGGTCCTTTTCCCCGAGATAAATATAGCTGTCACAAATCCTTATTATGGGAAAAGAGCCCAGCAAGTCCAATGACGAGAGAAAAATCTGGTCAACTTGGTTTATTTCTTGCGCATATCTGGCAAGAACAGCATCAAACCACCCGAAACGCATGCCACCATTCCAGTATGACGGGTCCTGATTGGGATCTGAAATCAGGGAAGCAACCTCTTTACTTTCTGTTGGAAATACTCCACACCCGTGCCTGCTCGTAAACGCTTTAAGAATCCCGATTTTTGACACCTCATGCGGCTGGCAGTCCTTAAGCATTTCGACGGCAAAATGGTTAGTATTGTCCACCTTGGTTGTATTGGGGTGAAAACCATATTGGCAATCCAGCAGCAGTCCCTGAGTTCCTTCGTATATGGCTTCTTCATCACTCAGATAATCAGAAAAGTCACTGCAGATATTAATCTTGTTCCTGCTGACCTTATCAGTAAAATAGTTGAAAACTATATCTACTGAGGAAGGATCAGTCAAAGAACCAATCTGCTCCTGCAGGTAATCTTTAATCTCATCAACCATGTTTTCTTCAATGGTTTGCCGATTAACTTCGTAGAATGCAGCCAAATATTCATGGAGCTTGGTAAGTTTTGCATAGAACTCTTCGGGATTGTAAAGGTCTTTCATTTGGACGCCAAGGCTTTCCTCCTCCATAAGCACCATGACCTCGCTTACTCCGCTTCCGGTAGAACCTCTTTTGTTTTCTCCGCTGCAAAGTTCACGCAGTTTGTTTGTCAACCTGTGGTACGGTGTAACAAAGTAGCAGTCTTCATGGATAAAAATCCGTTCTAACACCTCTGATACACTGTATCCTGTCTTTATTCCAAACTCTCTGGATTCCCCTACAATGCTGTCAGGGTCAACAACCATATTCTGTGTCAGAAAGGTTCGGCTTTCCGGAAAAAACATTCCCGATCCAAGCTGGCTGAACTTATGCAGAATTCCCCCCGGTGTTATAACCGTATGAGAAGCCTGAGAGCCCCCGTTGTATCGGATGATATTTTTGATGCGGTGTGTATTCGCCAAGTAATCGACAAAGGTACCCTTTCCCTCATCGCCGAAAGCCATCCCGCATAAAACTAAGTTAGTCATTTATGAACCCCCTCCATGCTCGTAATGCTGATTCAAACTTATAATTGCACACATTATCACACAGCATGAACCGTCTGTATCCCATGTCATACATGAGATTTAAGTCAGAAAAATCAGTAAGGTCCACTTCTTCCTGATGCTCCAGGGATGTAAATATCCTCGAAGCGCAGATGGCCTGCGGGTCGCATTCGACTATCTTTTTAAGGGCCTTGAATATGGAATAATCCCGTTCAAACTCAGTGTAGAGGTCATCTCTTGCCGCCATTAAGCTAAGCTTGGTACCGGCATACTGTGAAATAAACTCAACGCCTTTTTTGGACTCAATTTTGCAGACAATTTCAGCCCCTGGAATAATGTTTAGAATTTCGGCAAGATCGCTGAATTCTTCTACAAAAGAAGCAAAAACATTCATGAGTCCCTTTTGCCGGCATACCTCCAAGTACTGTACATCAGTATCTGTAAGATATCCATCAATCTTTAGGTTTTTGGCAATAACGTTTATTGATTGACCGGCACCAACAGGTTCTCTGGGAATCGGATCAACAAAAATCTTATTGCCTTCAACCGCTGTTATATCAGAACAGATACTGTTGCGGAAAATCACTTTTGCAGGTAACGAAACCTCTATACCGTGATTGAGTTCAACACACTCATACAATGGGTCTGCCCATTTTGCTATACGGAGCTGTCTTCCTTTAATGTCAATCCAGAACTTTTTTGAATACTTTTCAGCAAGAGCCATAAAGAAGCTGACCGTATCGGGTATAGACATAGGCGAGCGTGCCCCAACATTGTAACGGACTTCGGAAATATATGGGTTAGCAAATACTCTCTCAACCTTTGCTCTGTTGTTCAACGACGGAGACGTTGCAATTAATATGCAATCATTCTTCATTTTCATTCCTCCTTATCTCTGCATTTGCAGATATAATTAAATCCATTCTAAAATTTGACAGTTCAGATAATTATATCATAGAATTTTATAAAGGTTCAACAGCTTTTAAATGAATTTTTATTGCACAAAAAAAGTGATACTTTCGTATCACTTTTTTATATTTATTTATTATTCTTCTGATTCGACCAACCCATAACCTCCGCCTTCGAGTCTATACAGCATATTAACCTGCTTGGTTGCTGAATTTGCAAACATTATAAACCATTCATTTCCGAGGTTTAACTGCATTGTAGCTTCTTCTAAAGTCATAGGTTTAACTGAATATTTTCTGACTTCAGTAATCTTCTTGCTCTGCTTACTTGATTTAAGTACTGGGAAACTAGTTTTAACGCTTTCAGTCTTATTTTTTTTAGAGAGCTTTTCTTTACCTTTTTTGATTTGTCCGTCCAGTACATCTACAATCTTATCTATCGAGGTATACATATCATCATTCTTTTCTTCTGCTCTATAAGTATTACCATTATGAAGAATTGCAGCTTCAATTATATGCTTATTCTTTTCTGTCCGAAAAGTAGTATTAATTTCGGTATCTTCATTAAAAAACTTTTCGAACTTTTTCATTTTCTTTCTAACCTTTTCCTTCATAGCCTCAGTTACTTCTATGTTTTTTCCGGTAAAAATGAACTTCATACAAGGCCATCCCCTTTCAGTCAAATATTATTTCATTAAGAACAATAGTACTATCCCCTGCTTATTCCTTGCCAGCTTTTATAAATGGATAATGAACAAGTTTTATAAGAAATGCTTTGTGTTTTATTATCCATTAATTTATATATTCGACATTTCCTAAAATAATCCTTCTCTCTTTAAATATCTCTATACAGTATTCGCCAAATAGACTTTAAAAAAATACATAACGTTTATGCAACCATAATTTATGCATATTATTTCCATCTATTTCCATTGTGGATAACTTTAGCTTTACTCAATAATTCCTGTGGATAATGTGAATAATATTGTGTATAACCCTTTTTAAAACGGTTTTTCTGTGGATAACATATGAGTTTTTTGAGATTAGAAAATACTTTATGTAAATAATTAAAATATTTTTAGAACATTTTTTCTTATCGAAGTTAACATAACGGCCTATCAAATTAAAAGAAAAAGTGCTTAAGCACTTTTTACAAAATCAGAATATATGTTGTTTTTTTGTATATCTCAGGGATATTTATTCTATTATAGTACCTTTAAAATACCACTCTAGAATCTGTTGATAGTCAAACCCGGTATTAGCCATCCCAATCGCTCCAACCTGGCTCATACCTACTCCATGGCCCCAACCTCTTCCTGAAATCTTAAATCCACCCGAAGTTGAAACAGTATTTGAAGCCTGCATGGTTCCATCCACGCTCTTTAGATAAACATCTGACCCAAGGGTTGAAACCCCTTCTGCAGTTCTAACTTTCAATCCTGCAGCCGAAACTCCGGAAACTTCTCCCTGTGCATTTATCGCAGAAAGCGAATTGCTTGCACTGCCTGAAGACACCGTAAACCACTGACTTAGAACACTGCTGCCCAGGGCAGTTCTGCACATTGATTTTTCGAAGACTTTTTCACTTTTTGTACCTGTAATCTGAAGCTTAATAACTCTGCCTGCTTCTGAATATTCTAATGGCCTGACAGTTAAGACGTCGCCCAAGTCTACCCCTATAGCTTTTAGAGACTGTTTAATCTGTTCAGGCGTCAATGTTACTTCCCATTTTGCTTTAGACGCATTAGGGGACTCATATTTATCTTCTACGCTAACCAGATATGGATAACTTACTTTTGAATTCCATACATTTTTTACATCTTCTGTTCTGCCTCCGCTAGTAGAGAAATAAAAGGTAGATGCCGGTTTGCCATCATACGCAAGAATTTTTCCCTTGGTCTCATCAACGGCATTGTTCGAAGCCGGTCTTTCCCATTCATAACCATTATAAGCTTGATCGCTTACCGTATTGGTCATATCAAAGCCCCATTTCGAATTTTTGCCGATATTATTTACCGAATAATTTCTTGCAACAACAGCCTGGGCTTTTATAGCTTCAGCCGGGCTTGATGCACCTATTTCCCTTGCAACAACTCCATAAAGGTACTCTTCCAAGCCAACAATATTTATTATTGTCATATCGCTGGCACTATATCTTCTAAACTCAAGCTCTCCCCTATAAGGCTTATCATTTATATCCATGAGAGAAGGAGAACCAGAGCCATTTGGCTTAATCCCCAGATAACTGTTATTTCCAACAAATGCTAATAATGCCTCATCCCCGGAGTTTACTATAACTCCTTGGGAATTAGGTTCAATTATTGAGAAATCACTTTCTTCCAGCTTATCTTCCAGCTGATTATTTATACTTTGCTGTGCTAAAGAACTATTGAAGAACATTCCAGACCAAACATGCCAACTTCCATCATAGGCTGGATAAGCATCAATACCTTTCGTCTTTATCTCTTCTGCTTTATCATTAGCTGATTGAAAGTTATTATATGAACCGTCTACCTGCACATGATATGGACCAATTTTTTCACCTGTACTTGTATCAGTAGGTTTTATTTCAGTATATTGGCTTGCATTCTTAATAAAATAGGAATCTTTTCTTACAATTACTGTATTACTTGTTGAAGTATTGAAAAATTCTTCAAAACTCCCGGAACTGTTTTGACCAAATATCATTCCAGAATCCGAATTTAACTTTACTGAAGATAAGGCTGAAGTGCCAAAAGAAATTCCAATCCTGACTTTTTCAGGAACATCATATGCAAATGCAATTAAAGGCATTTGAACAATAAAGAAAAATATGATTATTTGGAATGGAATCTTACGCATTATTAACTCCTTTCAATGCAATTTTTCTTTGGTTAAATAAACTTATATTCTAAGATAATTCGGCAGAAACTAATTATTTTCCTCTAAAAAATAATTAAATGTATGTTACAAAACATGATTTTTAAAACTTATTCTAAAGTAAGAAAACGCAATAAGCACAATTCCGATAGATATGAAAAACAAATTAATGGTCATAGATATACTTGGCATCTCAAGTATTCTTAAAAACCATCCCTGCGGAGTATATAAACTAATCAATTTTATCTTCTCATCCAACATGCTGGTGTCCCAGAAACATCCTCCCGCAATTGCTGTAAAAAGAGAAAAGGCAGGTATGAAAAACCCGAGTTGATTTTCCGAGAAAAATAATGAGAATATAAAAACCATTGAAGAAATAAAAAATATGTAACAAACCAGAGAAATTAGCAAGTCTAATGATAAATTTATGTTTATGCCAAATACCTTATTAAAAATCAGTAAATATATTAATGCATTAATTATTCCCAGAATAAGCATAAATAAAATATTTCCCGCAATCAAAGAAAGTGGAGAAACTTTAGACAATTTTATCCTTTGGATTGTCCCGTTTCGCTCTTCATCAGATAACCACCACGCTTCTTGAAATAAAAAGAAAACCAAAAACGCTGCTATGATTCCAAAGATTATTCTGGATTCCTTTGGAGTCTGATGCTTATTTTTTTGGCTAATAGGATTAATTTTTGTTATATCTATCTTCATAAGAGGTTCAGGCTGTTCCCATTGGCTCTTAGTGTGTTCCCATGCTTCAAGCCAAATTTTCTCTTTTTCTTGCTCTGATAACTGAGAAAGCTGCGAATATTCTAAAACAACCTTATTTGAAGCTGTCGAGGCACAGAAAAGCTTAACAGCAGAACTGGCAATACTTTCCCCTATCATTTCTGCAGAAATTGACCTTGGATTTTTAATAATAGTTATTAAGCCTGTAAATTCTTCATTTTTAATCCTATTTTCAAAACCTTTAGGAATAATAAATGCAGCTTCCAAGGAGTTTGACGAAACCATCTTTTCTGCAGATTCCTTATTAGTCAGTTTTACATTCAAAGCACTATTTTTTGCAATACCACTAACAAGAAACTTTGAAAAACTTGTACCGTCTTCATCTACAACAGCAACCGGTATTCTCAAACCTTCCTTCGAATAAACCGAATTAACCAGAATAACTGCTATAATAACCGGAACAATAATGGATAATATTATTGTTTTAAGCCTCAAAGCTTGTTTTAGCCTTATTCTTAATATCTCTCCGATTAATCTTGCAGAAATCTATACCCGCCCCTTTCAACTATTAATGTAGAAATGAAAACAGTTATTGCTGCAAAGGCAAGCAAAGCGCCCCATATGTTTATTGTTTCAGATATAGGAGCATTGGTCACAGACAATAACATACCGTCCAATGCCCAACTGCTGAATACATAATTTGAGAGTGTTCTAAGCCATTCACTCATAACAGCTGCCGGATAGATACAGCCTCCTGCCATGCATATAATAAATATACTCATAATCGACCATGTAACAGCCGCAGAAGAAGACTTTGAAAATATTGAAATCAATATACAAAAAGAAGTTGATGCTAAAACTATTGTTATAACAGAAATTAAGACTTTAATATTAATAAAATTCAAGAAAGAGTTGTAATGCATTGTAAGAGGAATTATGACAGCAATATATTCTGTAAAGCTTATAATAGCCATAATAATAATCTTTTCAATGATATACTTTAGAATACCCCCTGGACTTATTAGTATCCGTTTAATCACATCACTCTCAAAATCCCGGCTTATTAACCTTAGTCCAAGAATGCCACTAAACATAATAAACATAACACTCATGCAGATAATGTAGTATTCTTTAGCTCCAGTCTGAGGAATGTTTGATAAAGTAACAGTATTAAATACTTCTTTTCTTCCCATAGCATTCAGCATAAAATCAGGAATAGATTTATTAGCAGCCTGATAAGCTTGCTCACTCCCGGCATTACTTTTCAACATCATATGATATACTGTATAGATTCCACTTTGAGCTGCAATTACAAGGTCAGCTGCATTTCCCAAAAAGTTTTCCATAAGTTTGGAATTTGTAATTTCACTCTGGTTTACATATACTTTAATTGGCTTGTTATCACCTAAATATAGGCTTTGGGAGAAACCTTCAGGGATTATAATTACGCTTACTAAGCTTCCATTATTTAATTGGCTTATAGCTTCTTTGTAATCAAGAATCTTAACTTGTACAGTCTTAGAAATATATCCTTCACTTTCCAGACTGGAAATAGCCATTTTAGAGCCAATGCTTTGATCAAAGTCTACAACACCAATAGCAAATGGCTTAATAAAGCTATTCTTATCAAAAATAGGCTCCATTATTTCTATAAGAATTAATGAAACAAATATCGGAATCAAAAAAAGCAATAATAAAGATATCCAGCTTCGCATAAGAATTTTAATATCATTTAACAGCAAGTGATGCATTTTTCCCCCTTGATATCCAACATACTTATTATAATATAACACAATAATTTTTAATAATTAACCCTCTTTAAATATATAAAAAAAGGAGTTCATTTTTAAATGAACTCCTTAAATAGGTTGTATTACATTCCCGAAGGAGAGAGCAATTGCGCGTTCTGCATCACGAATTTCTGCAATTCTGTTTGAATCTGCATCATAGCTTCCTGTATTTCCTGCATTGAAGCTGTATTTAAATCAAGAGAATTTGATGCGTTTACGCTTGGTAAGTCAACAGTACCCCCAAATGTTGTATTTGAGTTCATCCCAAGTATCATGCCAAATCCATTTGTGCTTAGGCCTGTTGATGGCGGTAATACATCAATATCAAGATTCAAATTGGTATTCATTATATTCTTTGCTGGTTCTCGGCTAGAATCTATTGTAACTATTCCTTTTACAGTACCATTTTGCATTCCTGCTTGAGGCATCTTTACTTCAAAATTCGCTGTAATCTTGCTTGATTTATCTTTTACGCCTTCATTAGTCAAATCGACTTTCCCTGATAAAGGCTTTATTTCAGTACCATTTTGTTTTTGCAAAGTTTCGAAGTTTATTGCTGTAGTTACTGGCTTTCCTTGAACCATTGGTGCTTGTACTGCATCAATGACAAACTTCGAATAGATTGCATTTTCTTCTTCAGCATACTCAAAAATATTTTCAATTCCATTACTCTTTGGCTGTTTGAATCCTGCGAATCTAATTGTTGCTGTTCCTAATGTATCGGAACCTGTTCCTTTTCTGATAATATTAATTTTTCTTTCAAGAATGTTTAGCTTTCTATCAACTAACAATGTCATATTTAGCTCTGATTTGTTTCCATTAATGGTAGTATCATTTTTTAATTCATCAATAGCTTCTTTTATTTTTTGCTTTACACTATTAATATCCTTAAACTCAATTGGCAAGCCTGCAGTACCATAGTATCCGGCTTCTTCATAAAGTTTCATTATATTAATTACATTTCCTGCGGTAAGATTAAGAAGTTTATCATCATTCTGAACTTTTTCAAGTACCTTTATTGATAAATCTTTAAATTCTGTAACAGTAAGGTTTAAAGATACTTGGTTACAGCTAATATTCCCTTCATTCGTTTGAAGATTAACACCTTTTGCAAATTTGAAGTTGCTGTCTTTCAACTGTTTTGCAATGTATTCACTATATTCTTTAGTAAGAGCATATGCATCTTTTTTATCGAATTTAATAGCTTTCATTATATCAGAATTTGTTACAATTTTTTTCATTTGGACAGGCTGTCCAAACTTTTGATATACAGGAGCTAAATCATCACCATTAACCAATATATATTTGCTATAAAAAGTCGGCAGTTTTACTCCGATTTTTTTCTTATCAGCAAACATTTCTGCTGTTACTAAATCGTTTCCTCCAACGTTCAATTTGATTTCTGCTTTTGATTTTTCATTTTTATTATCAGTACTGGAATTAATAACAAGCTTTGATTTACTTAAAAGTTCATTAATCAGCTTAATTTGTTCAAGTCCTTGCCCCTCAAGATTGTCCAATTTGTATTTGAATGTCAAATTAGAATTGTTGCTGTAAGGTGTAGAAAAAGTCTTTAGCGAATCTTGTACAAATCCATCATTAAGATAATCATCAATTTGTTTTTCAACCAAAGTGATATTCTGCTTTTCTGCCATTAAGTACATTATTTTAGGTGAAAAAACTACTTCCGGGAAAAAGTTTACAACTACCAGTGCGCCAGCAGCAAGCAGGACAAGTATAAAAACAATTACAATTGCAATTGCTTTACCTTTTCCTGGTCTTTTAGTGTTAGAAAAATCTTGAGTATTTTGTACTCCACTCTCTTCCATTATTATTCCTCCTCATATTCCTTCATAAAATTATAGATATCCATTTCTATATATATATTAAATATCCTTTTTTTTGGTCTTTTTATATTTAAAATCTTTTTTCGAGCTCTTCTTTCATTTTTTCATACCCTGGTTTACCTAGAAGAGCAAACATATTCTTTTTATATTCTTCTACCCCAGGCTGAACGAATGGATTCACTCCAAGCATATATCCACTAATGCCGCATGCTTTTTCGAAAAAGAATACCAAGCTGCCAAAAACAAATTCATTTAGCTCTGGAACTGTTATAACCATATTTGGAACACCGCCGTCATTATGGGCAAGCAGCGTAGCTTGGAAAGCCTTTTGATTTACATAGCTTATCTGCTTTCCTACAAGATAGTTCAATCCATCAATATCATCCTTATCAGGCTGGATTATTATATCCTTCTTTGGTTTACTAATATTTATTACTGTTTCAAATAAGTTTCTAAAGCCATCCTGAATATATTGCCCCAAAGAATGCAGATCAGTCGTGAATTCCACAGATGCAGGGAAAATTCCTTTTTGGTCCTTTCCTTCACTTTCTCCGTAAAGCTGCTTCCACCATTCTGCAAAATAATGAAGATTGGGCTCATAATTCACCATTATTTCAAGGGTTTTTCCTTTTCTATACAATGCATTTCTCACAGCTGCATATTGGTAGCACTCGTTTTTCTCTAATGATTTCTCTTTATAGATATTGCAAGCTGTTTCAGCCCCTGCCATAATTGCATCAATATCAAGGCCTCCAGCTGCTAATGGAAGCAAGCCTACAGCAGTCAAAACTGAATACCTTCCCCCTATATCATCTGGAACAACAAAGGATTTATATCCTTCTTCATCAGCAAGCTTTTTTAAAGCGCCTTTTGATTTATCGGTAGTTGCATAGATTCTTTTTCTTGCTTCTTCCTTTCCATATTTGTTTTCTAAATAACTTCTGAAAATTCTGAATGCAAGGGCAGGCTCCGTAGTGGTCCCAGATTTGGATATGACATTAATTGATAATTCTTTGCCTTCTATCACTTCGAGCAGTTCAGAAATATAGGTTGAACTAATATTATTTCCAACAAAATAAATCTCTGGGCATTCTCTTTTCACCTTTGGAAGCAGATTGCCAAAAGAATGGCCCAGCATTTCGAGTCCCGCTCTGGCTCCCAAGTATGAGCCTCCAATTCCGATAACTATAAATACTTGAGAATCTTCCTTAATCTTCTTGGCAGCCTGTTTTATTCTTTCAAACTCCTGCCTGTCATAATTTATTGGAAGTTCGAGCCATCCAGTGTACTCGTTCCCTGCCCCGGATTTATTATGCAGAATATCATGGCATAAGCTTATTTCAGTCCCTAGAAATGAGATTTCATCACTGTTTATAAATGGAAAGCATTTAGAATAATCAAACCTAATTACACTATTCAATAATTACACCTCCCTGAATTACTTGATATCACCTTTTATGCTATCTATATCAAGCTTTTTCTGTGTCAATTCCCACAACTCATCTCGGCCGAATTTTTTCAGTGTTGATATAGCTATTACAGCTTTTTCATTTGGCATATTAAATATCTTTCTTAAGTTTTCAATCTTGCTCTGCCTTTCTGATAAATTCACCTGGTCGGCTTTTGAAGCCACAACTACGTAATCCAATGCATATTTTTTAAGCCAATCCATCATAACTAAATCCATTTCCCCAGGTTCATGACGAATATCGATAATTAGCAGGAACAGCCTAAAATCTCTACGTTCATACAAATAATTATCAACCATATCAGACCATGATTCCTTTTCCGTTTTTGAAACCTTTGCATAGCCATACCCGGGAAGGTCAACAAAATATGCCTTTTCATCAATATTGTAAAAATTAATAACTCTTGTCTTTCCAGGCTTAGCGCTTGTTCTAGCCAAGCTTTTTCTGTTTAATAGATAGTTTATTAGAGATGATTTACCTACGTTGGATTTTCCCATAAAAACGAATTCTGGCTTTCCTTGCTCAGGGTATTGCGATTTATCTACAGCAGAAACTTGGAGCTTTGCATTATTAAGATTCAATTTTATCACCTACCATATCTAAGGTAAAACAATGGTTGGCTTTTTGGCTTTTCTATAAATAGTTAACTTTTTGCCAACCACCTGAACCAATTCGGCATTGGAGCTTTTAGCTATATCTTCTGAAATTGCTTTTGCGTCCTCGGGAGAGTTATTAAGGACTGTTATCTTAATCAATTCTCTAGCTTCCAAAGCTTCATCTATCTGTTTCAAAATATTTTCATTTAGTCCGATCTTACCTATATGGACTATTGGTTCAATCTTGTTTGAAAGGCCCCTAAGGTAGGCCCTCTGTTTACTGTTTAGCATTTTTATCTCCTTATTTTTATTAGTAACAACTTCTCCATAAACCAAAACAATTATACCATTTATACCCTGAAAGGTACATTTTTTTATTCCTAAGGTAAAATAAAAAACCATCATTGAATAATGACGGTCTTTTATGGCTCCTCGAGCTGGGCTCGAACCAGCGACCCTTCGGTTAACAGCCGAATGCTCCACCACTGAGCTATCGAGGAATATATAAAAATCCGGCGACGACCTATTTTCCCAAGCAGTTACCCG
>JBLNBO010000043.1:0-14904 GCA_050260055.1 Ignavibacteriales bacterium | reverse complement strand
CTATGTTTAATGAACAGTTTACCTCTTTAACCTTCTCCTCTAACTCTCCTTCCATATCAGAAGAAGGGCCGGGGATGAGGACTATTTTACAATCATAACCTTCGACCCGTCCTGCAAGTATGATTGGCCTTCTGAAATGACACTTTCATTATCTTTAATTCCTTGTAGAACTTGAATAAGTATTCCATCAGAATAGCCAATAGTTATTTCTTTTTTAACTGCTTTATTGCCATCAACTACATAAACAACCTTTTTCCCGCTATCATCTATTATTGATTCTAATGGTATTGCCAGAGCATTAAACGCCTTATCAACAGGAATCCTTATTTCTGCAAACATTCCGCCCTTTATCATACCTGTGTTATTTCCCATTAGAATTTCAATAGGATACGCCTGCGTTTTTGAATCAGCAACAGGAGATATACTTGAAATCGCTCCATCAAAAGCATTATCAGATGCTACCTTAACATTGACTTTAACTTTGTCTCCTACTTTGATTTTATTAATTACTTCTTCAGTAACACCAACCTTTAAAACTGCTGATGATAAATCAGCAATACTCATGCCTGGAACAGTACTGCTAGTCATTTCACCAACTTTAACACTTTTTGAAGCCACAATTCCGGATATAGCTGCTTTGACTTCGGTATTCTCTAATTGCGATTTTGCAATATCGTAAGCCGCTTTAGCCTGTTGAAGCTGTGCTTTCGCAGTTTCAATATTCTCAGGGTTAATTTTACCTTCAGTTAGCTCATAGTTGGCTTTAGCAGATATGTATTGTTCTTCGCAAAGCTTGAATTTAATCTCTGCACCTTCAAATGCTTGCTTCGAAACGCCATCAGCTTCATAAAGTTCTTTGGTTCTTTCATAATTCAACTTAGCATCCTCATAATTTGCCTTTGCAATCTCATAAGCTGATTTAAGCTGTACCATCTGTTGTTCAAGCCCACCGCCAGTTGCTTTATTATAAGAAGCTTTTGCAATGCTATATGCGGCCTCAGCCTGAGATACTGTAAGACTGATATCTTTTTGTTCCAAAACAAACAATACATCACCCTTATTAACTTTGTCTCCTATATTAAAGTTAATCTTTTCAACTTTTCCTGGAACCTTAGCTGAAATATTAACCTGTTTAACAGCCTCTACCCTTCCATTTACAGTAACAATAGATTCAACAGTTGTACGTACAGCCTTAATCACGCTGACCGGAATCGGTTTTTGCGTATCTTCGGCAGTTGTCTTCTTCTCTCCGCATCCTGCGAAAGAAACAATTGATAATAAAAGCAGTACTATGATTCCAATATTTTTTTTATTCATAAAAAATTCCCTTCCTGTTTATGTATTAATTTTTTGTTTTTATTTAATAACCAATTAAGAATTGGCTGCCTTTTCAGCAATCTTTTTAGTAATTCGCAATAGTGCTTCCAGTTCTTCTTCTGTTAAGCACGAAAAATAATCATTAAAAATTCTGTTGCGGTTTTCGCACATTCTTTCCAGCACCTTCAAGCCTTCTTCTTTTAATCCAAGAACAACTACTCTTCTATCGGTCTCGCTTCTCTCTCTTGAAATCAAACCTAAACTGTATAGCTTATCAGTGAGATTTGTTACTGCACTCAATGTAATATTTAAATGCTTGGCAATATCCGTAACAGTACATTCATTTGCGTTATTTAGATACATAAGAAGATAAATATGCGCATGACCTAGTCCACTATCTATGCCTTCTTTAATTTTATGCGAAATTTTTTTAGTTATTTCAAAATTCGCCTTATCAAATTCTTCAAATATTTGCTTTGGATCCACAATATTCCGCCTCCTTAATAGTTAAGTCATTAAACTATTATATAATTTAATTATAAACTTATTACACAATTATTTCAATAATAACATAATAAAAACAGCACCCAAAAGTGCTGTTTTTATTATGTTATTATATCTTCTTCTTTTGCTTTATATGATTCCTTTAAATTCTCTTAAATCTCCCCAGCATTCAAACTTACAGTTTATTGGACTGTTTACCTCATATCTATTAAAAATAATTTGGTCAACTTCCTCCTTAATCTTATTTCCCTCTACATCAATCACAATATAGTTTTTGCCATCCAGACTTTTTTTCTTATAAACCTTACCTTGTACAGTCTTGATTTCATGTGGATTTGCAGTTACTGCAGCATAGTAAGAATCATAAACCTCAGCAATCTGCCATATTGTTTTCTCAAAAACCGGTGTTTCCTTGCTGAATATTCCCCAGAATCTTCCCTTATAAACATCGCTTTTGCACAGCAACAAGCCTACTTTATTATTACTATAATAACTTGTATCATGGAGATTATAAAAACCCGATTTTACTTCCACCCATGAATTATTGTCCAATATATTAGAATTCAGAATTTTAATATAGTATTTCCCGTTTTCAGTTACCTTCTGGGTAATATCACCCTCATCAATCTTTATTTCGGTTGTGTAGTAATTTCTTGGTGTTAAGTTATAGAACCATTCTCCAATAGAATCAAATATTCCATAATCAGCTAATGCAAAAATTATAAAAATAAAAAAGAAAATTGCACCGCCAATAAATTCTGTCCAAGCACCTCCAGAACTATTTGTTTCGTATTCTTTACTATATTTACCCATTAATATCCCCCCTTAAATCTTTAACATATGTAGGCAAGTAAATTGCCCATTTATCAGTAATCCAACCACCAGCTCTAGTAAATATACCTGCAAATTTTTCTCCTACAACATATGTTCCGATAACTGGACTTAAAATTTCCCGTGAATCCTCACAAGCCGTATATATATCCATATTGATGGCCTGAACATCTATGCGTTCTTGAAAAACACAGTTCCCTTCATAATTTCTTTCAGGTTCTTCAAGGCTAAATATAACTTCCTCGCCTTGAATGCCCAAAAATGATTTAATACAATAATCCAACGTATCAAGCTTATTAGGGTCAAGCACCGTTTTAGGAATATAGTCTTTTATGATTTTTACCTCATCAGGAGTAAAATATTTTTGTTCAACGAGCTCCCATATTAGAGCAAATAATGCTTTATTCCTATTAATATAGGTTGATGCAGGATTAATATTCAGCAATTTCTCATTAAAAACATCCAAAATCTTATTAAAATATTCATCTTCTTCCAGCATCTCAATAGGATAATATCTGTAAAGTGCATCTAATGGCTGATTGTATAGATATAAACTACCATCTCTTTCTTCTAATCCTGTTATATCTCCAAGAATAAAATTATATGGCAGCTCTTTAACTGCTTGGTATATGGTTTCAGTATTAAACCAGTCTTCATCATAAGAAGAAGCGGTTATTCCAATGTTCCTAATCTTTCTTTCTCCAATTATATCTTGCAAGCAGGATTCAATCATTCTTTTGAAATTTTCATTTGGATTCTTATAACTACTATAAAGATTTTTATGAATTAAATCATTCAAGCATATGCTTTCGATAATTCCCGCAGGTGTTTCAGAGTTAAATTCCAATAGTTTCAGTTTTCCCTTGGAATCCACAACCCAGTCAAGCCTGCCAACGAACGAAAGGATATTGCTCGATTCGCTATTTATCAATTCACTTATTTTTTCACTTATGTCAAGTACGGGAGATATCAATTCAATATTATTTTTGGCAAAATCAGTTGCCTTTTTAATAATTTTTATTACTGCTTCAACTGCTTGTTCAATTTCATTATACAATTTATTATCTAAGACTAGTGCATCAAGAGTAAAAGCTTCCTGATTGCCTGTATACCCCCAGGTATAATTATGCTCGAATGCAGCTTGATCATTAATCTTTTTCCATAAATCTTTTCTATCTTCTCTAGAATACTTTTCAATCTTTAGGCTGTTTTCTCTAACTGATACCGGCGTACTCCAGACAGTCTCATCAGGTGTTAAATAATCCTGATTCCATCTGGCGCAAATTCCTGCGTATTTTCCATCAATTAGATATACTCCGTAATTACACATAGCGGTTACAGGTCCAAATGTATAGCCATTATATTTTAGAAGCTGCTCCCGCTTGGTTTCGCAAAACTCTTGTATCAAATGAGGAAATGATGCATTTTCAACATAATCCAGCACCTCTTCCCATTGGCTTTGGCTATGCATTTTCCCGATATAAACTTCTTCGCTGTATCTTCCATAGATGGATTTAACAACATACTTGTCTTTGTTAGCAATCAACTCTTGTCTGTGCTTCTTTTCAAACATTATAGTATAAGGAATGGTATCTTTTATGACTTTGATTTCTTCTTCAGTAAGCATTGTATCTTTTTTCTTTGCCAAATCCCACATGCATGCAAAAATACTCTTAGCCTGGCCAATTATTACCCTAGGGTCATTTAATACAAGAATCTTACCCTTTTCATATAAATCTAATATTTTCTCTGCATCATTGACTTCTTGTAGAAATTCCGTAGGATACTGTCTGAGAATGATATTAACTTTCCTATCAAAAGCATAGACCGCATCATTTTCAACTCTGAAGTTGCGAGGTCCGGCAATAATAAAGTCATATCCCAAAGGTTTCAACAAATCAATGTACAGGTAAGATAAATGCAATTCCTCATAATGATTGCAATCTACCAAGATTGCTATTGAAGGCCTTTCTTTTTCGGAATAAAAAGATTCGCAGTGCTTCTTAAATGAATCTACAAACTTTTCTTTAAATCCTTTATTAGGATTGTCAAACCCAACCATATTTTCAGAAATGAGAATTTCTCTCTGCGCACAAGGCTTATCATAATTGAATTCTGTAAAAAATATGCCCCCTTCTGAACGCTCAAAAACATCAAAGCGCGTCCAGAAAAAAGGCAGAATTGCATTCTTCGCTCTTAGTACATTATCCTTTAATAAAAAATCTCCGTATTCAAATATCTTATCAGGATAAATATCTATTGTCTTTTTGATTATTTTTGTGGTTATCCTGTCTAAAATAGTCGATGAATAAACCATATTATTATAAAGCTTTTTATCGATATTAAAGACATATGGAGATATTGACTGCGTCTCCAAAGAAGTACTTACAAGATAATAGTCAAATAAAAGCTTATCCGTAAACTGCCTTTGTTCTTTATAAATATTAGCCACTAAAAGATCCACCCCTATGAGATGAATAGCCGCTGTTGCTAAATGATTTTACAGTTCCCCCACTGTATGTGGAACCATAAGAATTACCAAAGAGGCCCCCTCTATTTGAGCTTCCAAAAACATTTCCCCATCCACCGTAGTAATGGCTGTGATAAGAACTGCTTCCTGAGCTCCAATATGATTGTTCTTCCTCTTTCTCCTTCTCTTCAGCAGTTTTAGGAAATGGCCAGCATCCGGTAAGAATGGTACTTGTTGCGAAAAGAACAGCTAAACCAAGAGCAGCCGCTTTGTTTTTTTTGTTCAAGCTCTTAATCTCTTCGGTTTTAGATTGACTATCATTATTAATGCTGCGGGGTTTTTTCGAATCCTTTTTCATATTATTCCTCCCCGAATTTGTGTTGAATAACTACAAAATTCTTCTCTTTTAAATATTGAATATAACCTGCTGTATCTTCTTTAATAGGTTCTTGCTTATACATAAAAACTAATTTCTCAAATCCAAACTGGCAAAGCATTTCATATGGCGGCAAGTCTTCATCCGACAGTTCATATTGATTGTTGAAGAATTTCTTTAAATCCTCATCCGAATAATCTCCAAAACGGTTTTGATTCAATATGAATACAAACCCTTTCGGATTTATTGGATTTAATCCTTCTCCCAAACTCAATAAACTGCTGATATACTCTGTCCCGCCGATAAGCCCAAATGGATGCAAAGGATTATTGAATGTTAATATAGGCTTTAGCTTATAATCATTCTGTAAAATGAAAGCTGCTTTAATTCCTTCGACATCATTCATCTCGGCCATAAACAGGGTCTTCTTAGTATCGTGAAGCTTAATAGCTTTTTCAATTTCGTTGAATGCTTTGTCTTTTGCAAGTGAAATCTGTGATAAATTGAAGTCATCAAAATACTTTAACGAGGTAAAGTTTGCAGCTCTAAAGAAACATTCAAAAGGTCCTGCACCCTGCCTCCACTTGCAATACACATTATACAAATCTATGTCTTTAAGTCTCTTCATGTTATTTCCCTTATTTGTAAACTATAGCAAACACTTTGTCTATGTTTATTATCTGGGTATACCCATTCTCATCGATTATTTCAATATATTTTTCGGTTTTGTTGATTACATCTCCCTTAACACTTGAAAAAGGTTCATCCTTATCCCACTGGTCAGGTGATGTGTAAATAAAAATCTCTCTCATTTTAATTCCAATCCTTTCGAGGTTAAGATATGCTTGCTCCAATTATGAAACTGAATGCAAGAGAGAATATGAATGATATAAAACCTACAGCTTTATTTCCATTAGAAATTTCTTCTGATACTTTTAATTTTGGTGTGAATAGTTCAAAGCCAAGATAAACTATCAGAAGCAGAAGAGCTCCAATTCCTCCCCAAGCTAATGTTGCATAAATGCTGTCGTTTGATGCTATAGCAAATCTCATTATGTTTCCTACTCCAAGAACAATTCCTCCAGAAGAAAACGCTACTGCAATGTTTCCTTTTGCAATTTCTTCCCATACCTTGTACTTGGTTATTAAGTCAAACACACATATTGAAAGAAATACAACAACAGAAGTAGAAGCAAAGAAAATCAACGCACTAACCAAGCCTTTTAGAAAAGCATCCATACATTAACCTCCCAAAATAGTTTTTTGTTATTTATTAATTTATTTACATATTCAATTTTAAATCTTTTATAGGGATTTGGAAATAGGAATATAATATTTTTTTATCATACAGCATCTTTTACCGCATTTTTAATGGGAATTATTACGAAAAACGTCGTACCTTCTCCTTCTTTAGAGTCGAATTTCATTTCTCCATCAAAGTGCCCGGTAATTAATGAATTGCAAAGGTATAATCCCAACCCGGTTCCCTCTGTACCCTTGGTTGTTAAAATATTTTTGAATATTCCGGCTTGGAACTCTTCTGCAATACCACCAGCATAGTCAGTAACCTCGATTACTGCCTTTTCTCCATTTTTATAGATATTTATTTCAATTCTGCCTGGCTGACCATTATATGCTTGTATTGCATTCATGATTAAGTTTGTTAATACTTGAGAAAGCTTACCAGGATCGCCGTTAATGATAATATCTTCTTTTGCGACATACATCTCGCATTTTGATTGCCTTAAATGATGCCCCAATAATATTTTCAAATCTTCAATAACTGCACCAATGTCGAAGTCCTGTATGTTCTCTCCGCTAAGATTTCTGGTATGATTCCTGATGCTGTTGACGATTTTAACAATCTTATCACTTGCATTCGAAATATTTTGAGTTCTCTTAGATATTTCTTCAAGATAACGGAGCTCTTTTTCTTCCGTAATATTTCCTGCTATAACAATCTTCTGCGCAAGGGTATTAATAATATGTACCTCAGTTTGGATTGATGAAAGAGGGCTGTTTATATCATGTGCAACTCCCCCTGCAATTTCACCCAATGAAGCCAGCCTTTCCTTCTGCATAAGATGATTCTGGGTTTGTTTTATCTCTTCAATATTTTGCTTATGCTGGGTTATGTCTCTGAAAAGAATGAGAACACCTATAAATATTTTTTTGGACATTATCGGGGTAATTTCAATCTCAAAATAGCGGTCAAAACTACCATCAATAGTAACAAATCTTTTTTCATAAAGATTTGTTCTTTTTGTTTCAATTGCAATATTCACATACTCTTCAATTTTATCTGGGATAAGGTTAACACCTTGAATATCTTTAATAAGATCTAGCAAATTGTTCTTTCTTTTTATTTTAAAAACTTGTCCGAATGTTCTGGAAAAGGTTTTATTAAAATCAATTATTTCAAAATCTTCATTTATTACAATGAAGCTGTCGGAGATGTGATCAACTACTTTTTCGAGAGCTATAGGGACTACGTTTAGAAAATCAAATTTAATAATTGCTAAAGCATAAAAAATTGCACATGATGATAGAGATAATGCAGTTGACAATGACGGCATTTTAAAAAGATTAAATGTATATGATATATTAACAAGTACTGGAATAGAAGTTCCAACAAATATCAGCATAGATTGTTTTGAAAAAAATCCTGCATTCTTTACTGTAAAATATAAAAAATAAAACAATCCTAAAGAAAGGCATGTATATGAGTAAATACTATGAATAATGATATAGTTTCCATAAATAATATCTGTATTTATATAAGCAAAACGAACAAAAAACATTTTATGTAATGAATTGGTTAAAAGAATGATGTAAGAAACTAGAGGAACAAAGAGAAGAAATAAGTATTTTATATTATAATAAATCTTGTTTTTTGCAAAAATTATTCCATTTATTAGCAACGAAACCGGTAAAAAGCACAATCCAATTCCCCAAAGCCATCCAAAATGAATACTCTTATAACCAGATAGATTTTGAAAGTAACTTCCGATTAACCATAAAAAAAGCAATAGAAATGATACTAAAAAAGAATAGTGCAGCTGCTTTTTATTCTTAATTTTTAGCATTAATATTGTTGTGCAAATCAATAATAAACAAACAACAATATATACTATTTCTATTTCTCGCATCCTCTACCCCTTTATTTTTATTTATTCTAGTGATGAATTAATTACTTTAGCAATCTGAGCGATACTATTTGGGTCTCTCATTATTGTAAAATGGTCTGCATCTATTTGATATACTGTTAATGGATTATTAAGGTATAGATTCCATTTTTCAATGTTACCAACCCTATTTTCCTTTATAGCATCTATGTATATCATTTTTGTATCCAGCTTGCCAGAAGGTATGTATCGTGCAGAAGAATTACCATATCCTCTCATAGCATTTAAGTAATAAATTACTTGCCTTGCACTGGCAGTTTCAAAGTTTGGTACAGCTCTTGCCGTTTCAATAGGGATAGCTTGTTTGACCTTTCTTTCATCAAGAATCCCTTTTTCAATTAATTCAATAATTGTGCTCCAAAGTTGCTCAATATCATCAGGTAACTGCATATTAATACTCGGGATAAATCCCTTTATCATTTCCCTCTCAGTTTCAATATTAAATCCGTTAATATACTCTTTCGTGCATGGGGCAATTGAATCAATCATAACACCCAGCTTTGTTTCCTCGTCCATACTTTCAAGTAAAAGCATCATTTCAAAAATCAGATTTCCTCCAATACACCAGCCAACAAAGTAATACGGCCCTGTATCTTGTATCTTCCTAATCTTCTCTATATAGCCTTTAGCCATATCTTCCAGCAATACATTCCTTGGTGCATAACAATCAAGTCTATCCGGTTTTATTCCCCAACAGCTATATTCTTCATTTAATAAATTTATCAGTGGTATATATCCAGATATTTCACCAATTCCAGTATGTAAAAAGAAAATGTTCTTTTTGGGGTTACTTTTTCTAAACAAGAATAGATTTTTATCGCTGCTGCTTGTTAAAAGTCCTTTGTTTTCTCTTATATAGTTTGCCAACTGTTTTATAGTCGGTATTTTAATCATTTCTGCATAAGAAATGTCTACTCCATACTCTTTGCTTATATCAGTTATTAATATAGATGCGTCCAATGAATCTCCGCCAAAGTCAAAAAAGTTATCATTTATTCCCGCTCTTTTTATATCAAGTATCTTTTCCCATGTCTTAACAAGCCATTCTTCAATAGGATTACTTGGAGGAACATACTCAACGGTCAGTTCATTATTACCATCCGGATCCGGAAGCATATTACGATTAACTTTTCCATTAGGTGTTAGCGGCAAGCTATCTATTCTCATAAAATACGCTGGAATCATATAATCAGGCAGTTCCTGGAGTAGAAAACTCTTCAATTCAGGAATACTGATTTCTTTTTTGCTTACTATATATGCAATAAGAAATTTCTTTCCACTGGCATCTTCCTTTGCAATTACTACAGTTTTTTCAATAGATTCATTTTTAAGAAGTTGATTTTCAATTTCTTCAAGCTCAATTCTAAATCCTCTGATTTTTACCTGAAAATCTGTTCTGCCTAAATGCTCTATTTCTCCACCGCTGTACCATCTAGCCAAATCTCCGGTTTTATAAATCTTACTGTTAGGTATAAAAGGATTTTCAATAAATCTCTCTCTTGTTAATTCTTCTCTTCCAAAATACCCTTTTGAAAGCCCATCCCCCCCGATGTATAACTCACCTATTATACCGATAGGAACCTGATTATTATTCTTGTCTAGTATATACATCTGTGTGTTTGCAATGGGTTTACCAATATTGATTATATCAGAATCGGTAAATTCTTTAATTGAAGACCATACAGTGGTTTCTGTCGGGCCATACATATTATATATCTTAGCATTAGTTAAGCTTCTTAATTTTTCCAGAAGTGTTTGCGGAAATGATTCTCCTCCTACCATAACTTCGGTTAAATTTTTAAAGAACTCATGGCTTTGTTCATCGGCAATAATCATTTGCATTCTTGACGGTGTTGTTTGCAGCATCAAAATATTATTTTTTACCATTAATTCATTAATGTATTTGGGAAGTCTATGCTGCTCTTCATTCGGAATAATTACTTTCAATCCTGTTGTTAATGGTAAAAGTGTTTCCAAAACAAATATGTCAAATGATATAGTTGTTATGTTTAAGATTGCCTTGTTTGAGTTAAAATCTATCTTATCTGTTATTGCCTTTATAAAATTATTTACTGCCAAATGATTTATCATTACCCCTTTTGGCTTTCCCGTGGAACCTGATGTATAAATAACATAAATTAAATCATCCGGCTTGTTATTATTTTCAATATTGTTTTTATCATAATTATTATAAGTATCAATATTTAAATATATCTTTTCGCCTGAAAATTCAATCTTTTCATCAAGCTCTTCTTCAGTAAGTAAAATTCTAGTACCGCTATCTTCCAACATAAATTCAATTCTATCCTTAGGATAAAATGGGTCAATTGGTAGATAAGCTCCTCCGGCTTTGATAATTCCCAAAATCCCAATTATCATTTCAAATGAACGATGAACCATTAACCCAACAATATCATCCGATCTTACTCCCCTTTTTCTCAGAACCCGTGCAAGCTGATTTGCTTTCTCATTAAGCTCTCTATAAGTCATTTTTTTATCTTCAAATACTAATGCAGTATTATCAGGCGTTTTTTCTACCTGTTCTTCAAATAATTGATGTATAGTCTTTTCTTTTGGATAATCTGTTTTGGTATTATTAAAGTCATATAATATTTTATGTTTTTCTTTCTCTGAAAGCATTTCAACTTTACATATTTCTTTATTAGGATTGTCCAATGCATGCCACAAAAGATTTATTATATGCTGATGAATAAAATCAATCTCCTTCGCATGAAACAAATCAGTCAAATAATCATAATTTATTATTAAATGCCCTTCATCTTCTCTATCATTTATATGCACCACAAGAGACTCAACCTGCCGTCCGTTGAAATGCCATCTAGTATCATAATCTTCCGCATGTTCAGATTTGTTGAACTTTGCATTCTGATAAGAAAGAGATATATCGTAAAGATTTTCAGTAATTTTAAATTTATCTCTAACTTCTCTTAACAAAACATCATATGGATATCTCTGATTTTTTAATACCGCCTTCCATTCTCTGGTGATATTATCAACGAATGTTTTGAAGTCAGTGGTATCGTTTATTTGTATTCTTAAAGGAACAGTACTTATAAACATACCTACCGTGTTTTTTTCTTTGAAATTTGACCTATTTAATACAGTCGTACCCACTATTATATTTTCCTTTTGAGTTACCCTGCTTATATACATGGATAGCGTGGACAAAAATAATGAAAATACAGAAGTTCTGTTATCACGACAGAATTGATTGATTTTTTCTGTTAATCTTAACGGAGTAATAAATGTTTTTCTCTTAGCCTTAGTACTAATAGAATTTGTTGTTCTAGCTTTAAGAGTTGTTAATTCAGGCATTTTTTCAAATTTGCCCATCCAGAACTCTTTTTCTTTAAGAAATTTATCCGACTTTTTATATGCTTCCTCTCCGATAATATATTCTAAATATGAAGGTTCATTTTCTTTTTCGATTCTGGCATTATTCTTAAGATTAATATAATTCTCTACAACTTGGTCAGACATAACCGTCATGGTCCATGCATCAGCAATTAAATGATGATTCCTTCCAAATATTCCTCCGGTTTCTTCATCAATCTTAACTAAAGCACAATAAAATAAGTCCGAATCTTCCAATTCAAACGGAACTCTACTTTGCTGTTCTTCCCATTTATAGAATTCTTCAATACTTTTGCCGCTAAAATCAAAAAAATCAAATTTGCGATATGTATGCCCAGAAATATACTGTTTAGGTTCTCCATTACAGTCAATGATTTGGATTCTCATAGCATCATTATTTGCAATAAAGAGATTTAAAGATTCTTCTAAGATTTGGTAATCAATTTTCCCCTTAAATTTTATTGTATAAGAAATATTTCCAATGCTGGTTCCCGGATATACCTTTTCGGTCATCCATATTGCTTTTTGCGGATGTGTCAACGGATAGTATTCAACAGACTGTTCCTTCATGAATTTCTCTCCCTTATCTTTCGTAAATAAACATTTATCCATTATAATTATAAATTATACCAGCATTTCTTACAATATCTATTAATATTAGAGTTTTACATTTCTTATGCCTTTATGTTTATAACATTTTTTATTATTTACTTAATTTTGAAAATAAAGTAAAATAGAAATATTATAATAGTTTAAATGCTCTAAAAATAACTGAAACTCAAGTTATTGGGGGGATTATTCGGGATTAATTAATCCAAGGAGGAGCTTTGGTTAAAAAAAGACGTAAAAAGGAGGTATTAGAATGTTTGAGAATTATACCGATAAGGATGTAAGGGAAATTCAAGAGGCCCTTTACCGTGCTGATTTGGATGGCAGGAAAGAAATAATCGAACAGTTTCGTAAGATGGATTGGCGTAAACTTTTAGAGTTGCCAAAACCGGAAGTTCTTTTTCTCTGCAAAATATTCGGATTTGGATATGGTTATATTTGCGGCGAGCCAATGATTGACAGATATATCTCTCAAAACTGTTTTACCAAGATTTCATACAATCCATCCGCAACTCATCAGGATATAGTTGAGGCCCAAATCCAATTAGCTAATTTATACAGATTTGCAGATTTGGCAAAAGCCTCTAAAGCGCTATTAGCCAAGCTTGAGCCGAAACTGGAAAATGTGAGTTCTGAAGTTAAGGGTAATTTTTACTGGGTTAGGGCCGCAAGCTGCATAGATGATTTGGATAACTATTCCGAATACACCCAGAAAGCCATGGACGAGTATGAAAAAATCCCCTATGAGGAACGCAGTATCATAGTAAAAGACAGGATGCTTTGCTTGAAGGTCTGGCAAGGATTCCAGCTGGAAAGGATGGCTTATTTGCTAAGACTAACCGGCACAACGGATGAAGACACCGGCGTATTTTTCAACCTAAGCCGTTCTATCTTCATTGATGCAATTACCGAATGTGAAAGGGAAGGCATAAAAAGAGCTGTTGATGCATATCTCCATCTTGCAGTACTTAGTGCATATATTGATGAAGATTATGAAACCGCAGAACTATATCTTGAAAAAGCAAAAGAATTTAATGCCCAATACTTCCCGTTTTTCGAAAAGCTGGTAAATCTTCGGTGTTCAATCGGCAGAAGCCAAGAACCCGAAGAACTCTCGGAATTTAGCTTAAACACCTATAAACAGGAGGTAGATGCTTGGGGCTGGGCCAAAGGCGCACTGTTTATAAAGCTTAAAGAATTACTAGAGGAGAAATATAAAGAGCGGCCAGATGTTTTAAAAGAAAGACTTGCAAAAATTTCATAAGGTATAGATATAAATTAAAGAGTCCTAATTTAGGACTCTTTAATTTATTCTTCTATTTTTAATTTTATCTTTCAACATTTAGATAATTATATATATAACTTGCAGCTTCAGCCCTTGTTGCCTGGTTTGCCGGTCCGAAAGCATTATCTTTAGCATCTATTATCTTAAGCCCATTTGCAATTGCACAGTATCCCAAATCAGCTTCTATTATTGTACTTGCATCGCTAAAGCCTACTTTGTATATTCCATTAATTTCAGCAACATTCTTTAAGCTTAGCATTCTCACAAAATATTTTGCCATTTGAATCTTGGTAACCAGTGATTCGGGACTCTTTTCATCCTGCTCCAGTAGTATGCCGCTTCTGAAAGCCTCGGTATAATATGCATCGTCTCCATCTGCACTCGAATAAGAATTATTAGCTTTTACCAACATTTTAATCAAATCTTTTTGCTTAATTTTCTCATCTGGCATATATTTATCACTATCAACATTAATTATCCCTAAATCAGCCAGAGTTTCAATCTTTATCTTTTCCGGTGAATCCTTAATATCCGAGAATGTACTCTGGTTTTGTTGACGTAAAGGCTTGCCATTATAGTCTATAAATTCTCCTTTTCCTACCTCTATAGCTATGTCGTCACCTATATTATCGAGATAATATACCAGCATCGGTATCGAAGGATTCGCAGTCGGTGCAATCTTGCTTGATAAAAGATTAACGTTTTTATCACTTATCTTCTTTATCTTTGTCGCGAAGTTTAACTCTCTAAAGAGCTTTTCATAGACTTCATCCAAGGAAATTATTTTTTCAGGAACCGGAAGTTCAATATTATACCAATCATATGAGAAGTTGTTAATAATTCCATTGTAAGCATCAACCGTAATATTTACCTTATTGAATGGGCAGTAAGCATTTCCCTGCTTCCTCACATAATTGAAGTAGAAATATTTTGGTGTAGAATTATCATAACT
>JBLNBO010000042.1:0-94545 GCA_050260055.1 Ignavibacteriales bacterium | reverse complement strand
CATGGACGACAAAAGCAAGTATGCCAACGCCGAGAACAGAATTATCAGCAGTAACTTCGGATGGTAAAATATATGCTTTTGGAGGATATAAAAACGCATACACAACAATATATAAAGTGATTGAAGAATATAATCCAACAACAGATACATGGACGACAAAAGGGATGCTGCCAACAGCAAGATATGGGATGGGAGCATGTGAATTGGCGGGTAAAATATACCTAGTAGGTGGTGAGGATGGTAGCGGAGTAAAAGATTTAGTAGAAGAATTTGATCCTGTGGAAAACACATGTATGACGCAAGTGAATATGCCAACTGCCAGATATAGATTAGGAGTTGTTAGTGCCGATAACAAGATGTTTGCAATTGGAGGCTCTGGGACTACAATAGGAAAATTAGAAATATTTATTCCAGCTATATCTGAGAATCTTCCTGTTGCGCCTGAGAATGTAACTACAACGTCTGCCCAAACACAAATAACAATAAATTGGGGTTCGGTATTATATGCCAGCGGATATGACATTGAAATTGATGGTACTGTAATAGAAAACGGTGAAAATACATCGTACCAAGATTGCGACTTATTACCAAATACCTCGCATACCTATAGAGTAAGGGCAAAAAATATTGCCGGAAACGGTGCTTGGAGTAATGTTATAACCCAGAGAACACTAGGGGAAGATGGACTACTTTTGGCATTACCAGCAGTTCCGTCAAATATTAGAACAACACCAGGTAGTACAGAGTTAACAGTGACATGGGACGCTAGTGAAGGTGCAGAGACCTATGAAATTGAAGTTGGCGGGGTAATTGAAGATAACGGTGGCAGTTTAAGTTATTCAGATACAGAACTGGCACCAAATACGCAGCATACATACAGAGTAAGGGCAAAGAATGAAGCTGGTTATAGTGAATGGACATCACTTATAAGTGTTTATACATTGCCAGGAGTTACAGGATTATCTGCAACTTCAACAGATTCAACAATTACACTTGCATGGGGCACGGTAACTGACGCAATCGGTTATAACATTGAAGTAGATGGGGCAGTTGTAGACACTGGTATTAATACTTCATATGTGCATACTAACCTATCATCTGGAGCACAGCATATATATAGAGTGAGGTCAATAACTGCAAATGGTGTTGGTGATTGGAGTGCTGAAATTATTAAATCGACTCTTCCAGGTACTCCTCAAAATTTATCTGCCCAGTCAACATATAATTCAATATCGTTATCATGGGATTCCGCAGTTGGGGCAGAAAGTTATGACATAGAAGTGGATGGAGAAATAATAAATAATGGCCCATCAACAACTTATGAACATAATGGTTTAGAACCAAATGAGCAACACTCATATAGAGTGAGAGCTAAGAATTCAACCGATGCTGGAGCTTGGAGTGCGCTTATAGAAAAGAAAACCATATTATCTATGCCAATAATAAGTAGTTTAACACCTACTAGTTCAACTATTACGATAAAATGGAATGTTGTATCTGATGCGACTGATTACGAGATAGAAGTCAACGGGAATGTGATAGACAATTGTTCAGTTACGACATATGTATATGAGGGCTTATTGCCGAATACTACATATACATTTAGAGTTATGGCAATTGGTAGCAATAACGAAAGTGAATGGAGTGCGGCCGTTACAAAATCAACATTATTATCTGCACCAAGCAACATAGTAACATCAACCGCGAGTTCGACAATAACAATATCATGGAATGTTGTAGAAGATGCATCAGGATATGATATAGAAGTAGATGGTGAGGTTGTAGATAATGGGCAAAGTACCAGTTATGTTCACAGCGGATTAACATCTGGTTCTATTCATACATATAGGGTAAGGGCAAAAAATGCAAATGGAAAAGGAGATTGGAGTTCTGCTGTAACACAAACAACATACTCAACTGCACCTACTATACCAACAAATGTCACGGCAACAGCAACCAACACATCAATAACAATAAAATGGTCAACAGTTTCGGGTGCTGCAGGATATGATGTTGAATTTGACGGACAGGTCTCTGACAGCGGAAATAATACAACATATATAAAGAGCGGATTAACACAGAATACGCAACATACATACAGAGTAAGGGCTAAAAACTCAGGCGGGGTAAGTGGATGGAGCACACTTTCCACTAAGTTAACGATGCCAGACATGCCGGACATACCAACAATACAGTCTGCGACACCAACCAATACTACTATCACTGTACAGTGGAATACTGTATCAAATGCAACAGGTTATGATATAGAGGCAGATGGAGTAATAATTAATAATGGGACAAGTACTCAGTATGCTCATACTGGACTTGACCCCGATTCTCAGCATACATTTAGAGTAAGAGCTAGAAATGCTTCAGGCAAAACCAGTTGGAGTTTGTCTGTGACAAAATCTACTCTTCCAAATGCTCCGGATGTACCAGCCAACATAGTTGCGGCTTCAGAGATGACTTCGATTGGTCTTGCTTGGGATGAGGTTAGTGGGGCTGATAGCTATGACATTCAGGCTGACAATGTTCTTATTAGTGGTATTCAATCCACATCATATAGCCATAGTGGTTTGAAGCCAGATACGGAACACACATATAAAGTTAGAGCTGTGAATTCAGGTGGTGCAAGTGATTGGAGTATGTTGATTACAGAGTCCACACTTCCTAATGGGTCAGGAATACCAACAAATTTAAAAGCATCTTCAACAGATACTGCTATAACAATAAGTTGGGATGAGGTTGATAATGCAACCGGATATGTAATTGAGATTGATGGGACTACGGAAGAATCGGTAACAGATGCGGTATATGAACATACAAACTTAGCTCAGGGTAGTGAGCATACGTATAGAGTGAAAACAATAACTGACAATGGACAAAGTGATTGGAGCGAATTATTAACTAAAACTACACAACCTGATACTAGTGAGATACCTTTGAATTTAACGGCTGATGCTACAAGTACATCAATAATGGTATATTGGGATTCTGTAGACGGAGCAGATGGATACGATATAGAAATAGATGGTTCAGACATTGAATCAATAACGGATACAACTTATGAGCATACAGGATTAACACCTAGAACACAGCATACTTACCGAGTGCGTTCTGTAATCTCCAACGAAGCAAGTGGTTGGAGTGATGTACTGACTAAATCAACGTTGCGTAACGAATCAATCATTCCTCAAAACTTAACTGCAAGTGCAACAAGTACATCAATAACAGTAGAATGGGATGCAGTAAATGGTGCGGAAGGCTACGAAATTCAACTTGATGATAATGACATTGAAACAGTTACAAACACAGTATATGGACATATAGGATTGTTGCCTAATACATTGCATACTTATAGAGTAAGGAGCCTAAATTCAGGTGGTTCAAGCGATTGGAGTAATATCTTGTTAAAAACGACACTTAGAGATGAATCAAATATACCTCAAGGATTAAGTGGAACTGCACAAGAAACAAGTATAACTCTTCAGTGGAATCCAGTCGAAAATGCAACAGGTTATCAGATTGAAATAGATGGAAACACAATAGAAACAGTTACTGATGCAGTATATATTGATGAAGGGTTATTACCCAATACTTTACATAGCTATAGGGTAAGGACACTGATATCAGACACTATGAGTGAATGGTGTAATGAATTAACGGTGTGTACATTTTCTGATGCATCAGGGGTACCAGATAACTTAAATGCAACAGCGCAAGAAACTTCAATAACAATAGCATGGGATGCAGTAGAAGGTGCAACTGGTTATGACATTGAAGTAGATAGTGTTGTTATAGATAATGGAACAAATACTTCATACACGCATACGGGACTATTACCTGGAACCAGACATACATATAGGGTCAGGGCAAAAAATGATACGTTTACAAGTGAATGGAGTGCAACACTAGATAAAGTTACCGCATTAGGTATACCGGCAAACATTACCACTTCTCCAACAAATACGACCATTAGTTTGACTTGGGGGACTGTAAGTGGAGCAACAGCTTATGATATAGAGATAGACGGGAGTCAGATTGAAACGGTAACGGATGCAGTTTATGTTCATAAATGGTTAATTCCAGAGACTTTACATATTTATAGAATTAGGGCAAAAACAAGTGTAGCTGTTGGACAATGGTCTGAGATCATTTCAGCAAGTACAGTAAATAATGCTTACACGGTACATTGCTCTCAGAACAAAGAATTCGATTTTATGTTGTCAGCTGCTGATATTATGGACTTTGATAATTATATATTTACAGTAACATATAATCCCGACGACCTCGAAGCAGTTGATTTATGTGGAATTACTTCTTCAGAGGAATTAGCCGAGGGTCAAATTCCAGATTCAGACATAACGATTACCAAATATACACATGGAACTATTGAATTTAGAGTAAACAAATATATCGCTGATGGGATGTCTTGGAATGGAATAGCAAATGACATTAAATTTAGAACGATTAAATCTGAAGGTACTACCGTAATTAACTACGAAATGGCTTTGAATTAATGGTAAAAGGGGGAAATGTTACGATGAGAAATATAAAAAATATATTTTCAAAATCCATATTGTTAGGGTTAGTAATTTTAAGTTTCATGGCAGCACAAATAGGAATTGTTGATGCTAAATCAAGCGTAAATAATAGAGAGAAGACGGAATTTATAATTAAATATAAGGATACAAATAAGAGTGATGTAACGAAAAATGCTTTAAGAAATAAGTTTTCATCCTTAAAACTTACTTCTAGGAAAATTTTTAAAAAAGATAAGATTGAAATAATCAATATTAATAGTGGAGACAACCTAGACAATGTAATTAAAGAATTAAAAAAAGATTCAAATGTACAGTATGTACAGCCAAATTATAAACTAACTCCGACTACTGTTCCAAGTGATGCAAGATTTGCAGAACAGTGGGCACTTTCAAACAGCGGACAAGAGATAGAAGGTCAGACTGGTAGATCTGGAGTAGATATCAATGCAATTACGGCATGGAACACTACAACAGGTTCTTCTTCAGTTGTTATAGGAGTACTTGATACGGGCATAGATATAAATCATGAGGATTTAAGCAATAATATTTATACAAATACTAACGAAATACCGAATAATGGTATCGATGATGATGCAAATGGATATATTGATGATGTTTATGGTTGGGATTTTGTTAATAGTGATAATACCGTTTACGATTCGAGTTCTTATGATTCTCATGGTACATCTATGGCTGGAATCATAGCGGCCAGCTCGAATAATACAGGAATATGTGGAGTCGCACCAAGTGTAAAAATTCTTCCGTTAAAATTTATCAGTGGTGAATCAGGGTATACGTCTGATGCAATAGATGCTATAGAATATGCCAGTTCCATGGGTGTAAAGATAATAAACTGCAGTTTTGGAAGTGAGGATAATAACTTAGCACTTAAAGATGCTATGCAAAACAGTGGTATTCTATTTGTATGCGCAGCAGGAAATTCAGGCACAGATACAAGTATTCAACCGATATATCCAGCAGCTTTTGACATTTCTAATGTGATTTCAACTGCAGCAATTAATAATATTGGAGCCAGAGCATCATTCTCAAGCTTTGGCAGCAACGTTGATGTTGCAGCACCAGGCGAAAACATTCTATGTACATTGCCGGGAAATAGTTATGGGATGATGAGTGGAACCTCTGCTGCTACAGCTCACGTTACAGGTATAGCTGCATTGATACAAAGCTATTTTCCCACTATGTCTATTGGCGATATAAAATCAAGAATAGAAGATAATGTTGTGGTATGCCAGACACTGCAAGGTAAAGTTGCAACCAATGGAAGAGTGGATGCAAATGCCGCCTTAACAGATGTTGTTCCTACTGCTGATAATTATGTTCTTACTGATGATGAAACATCAGGTCAGACAGGCAGTGCAAATAATGATGATGCATATTATCAATTAGCTGCAAAGAAAGATAGACTGCATTATGGCAAAACTGGTGTAAATCCGGCTACCGGAAATTTTTCTTTTACATGCACAGATATGAGCGTAGATGCTCCAGGATTTGAAATCAGTATAAGCAGAACATATAATTCAAAAAGTGATACTAGTTCTTCTATAGGAAGAGGATGGAAATTTGGATTTGAAGGTAGCATTACTGGTAATCAATTACTTACAGTAACATTACCTACTGGAAGTATAGAAACATTTAGTAAAAATGCTGATGGTTTAACATATACTGCAGAGGATTCTAGAAGCATTTTAACCGAGCAATCTGATGGTACATATATTCTTACTACCCAGGATCAATATACCTATGGTTTTAGTGCAAGCGGTTGGTTAATCTGGATGAAGGACAGAAACGGTAATACCGTCACTATAGAAGTTGACGATAGCACAGGCTTAGTACAAACAATAACTGATGGAGCAGGAAGAGAATATACAGTTGCATATAATTCTTCTGATTTGATTGAAACTATAACTGATCCAGCATCACGAACTGTTAGTTACGCGTATACAAACGGTCTTCTGACTAGCGTAACTGACCCTATGGGCAATATCATGAGATATAGCTACGATTCATCAAATTTTTTAGATGAAATAAGAGACCACAACAACAACCTGGTTCAATCATTGGTGTATGATCACTCCGGTGGAAGCAATGATAAAAAGGTTTCACAGGTCATAGATGAATTTGAAAATACTTCTACGTATTCATATGATAATGTAAACTGCAAAACGACGATAACAGATGCAAATTCCCGCCAATATGTTTACTGGTATGATGTTTCAGGATATATCCTAAAAACACAAGATCCAGAGGGAAAGTTTACAAGCACTCAGTATTTCACAAATGCGGATGGCATAGATAAATTTGGTGAGGAACGGTCAGCGACTGATAGAAATGGTAATATAACATACTATCAGTGGGATGAAAATGGAAATTTAGCTAAACAAATAAATCCTGACTCGAGTTATAAAGAATTTACTTATGACAATAAGAATAATATTATTGCGGAAAAGGACGAAGCAGGGAAATATACATATTACATTTATGATACAAACAAAATCAATCTTCTTAAAAAAGTTCAGCCATTAAATGGTGCAGACGCTTACAGCGAAACAGCAGATCAGAGTAAGTTTGCAATAACATCTTATAGTTATTATACAAACTCAGAAGCTCTACAGTTGGGCTACAAAGAAAAGGGCCTTTTGAAAAGTGATACCGATCCAGAAGGAAATACAACATCGTATACATATGATGCTTCTGGCAATTTAAAAACAGAGACAAATCCAGAAAATAAAACAACTACATACAATTATAACAATATTGGGTGGAAAACAAGCGAGATTTCTACAATGAATTTCACGATAAATTATACTTATGATAAGAATAATTTGCTTGAAAAAACCACATTGAATTCTGGCGAAACAACAAGGATTACTTATGACCAGATGGGCCGAAAAACAAAGGAAGTGCCTGCAAACCTTTACAACGCATCTTTGGATGACATTAACAATCATAGCTACAGTGGAAATCAGGGATATAGATATACATATTATTCAAATGGACTAGTTCAAACTGAAACTGACCCGGGAGATAACACTACAGCATATACATATGATCAATATGGTAATGTTGAAACGGAAACAAAACCAAATGGTGCTGTTTATGTATATGAGTATGATTCAATGGACAGGCTTAAGAAAAAATATTTCAAGGAAGATTCTTCAGCGGCCCCGGTTTTGATTGAAGAGTATTCCTATGCAATATTATCTGATAAAAAGACACAAAAAACATTCAAAAAGTATCTGAATTCTTCTGATATAGCTATAACAGTATTTAAATATGATTATGCAGATAGGCTTATTGAGCAGCAAAATCCTGATGGAACGAAAATAAAGAATACGTATAATCCAAATGGAACGTTGACCTCTTCTACAGCCGCAAACGGCAGTACAACATATAACAAATATGATGGTTTGAATAGGTTGGTAGAAACTTGGACTCCATTTGAAACCTCAGGAACAGTTGTTAAATATTCATACAGCCAAATTGAGTATGATAAAGCAGGCAGAAAAATTACTGAAAGAACAGGGAAAAGCACTGTAAATTTATATGATATACCTTCAGAGTTTGTTTCAAAGACATACGAATATTATCTGGACGGTAAAGTGAAATCTGCTTCCACCAGTTCGGGAGCTAAAATTGAGTACCAGTATGACAATGACGGCAATCTTTCAAAGCAGGATACTTATACCAGTTCAACCAATAAGAACACGGTAGAGTATGTAAATAATCACTTTGGTAAACCTACAGAAATGAAAGTGCATGTTAAGGAAGGAGATATAGCAGGAAACAGTTTTGATAGTGCAAATGATATGATTCTGTCTACTACATTTACTTATGATAATGATGGGAATGTAAAAACTGAGACTATGCCGGATGGGACAGTCATTACCTATAGCTATGATAACATGGACAGAAATACAGGCGCATCCCAACCAGGTATCGACGAATATGGTAATGCTGTTACAATCTCGACTTCAACCATTTATAATTGGGATGGGAACAAGCTTTCTGAAGCAGATGCTAATGGGAATACCACAACATATGAATATGATAAAAAAGAGAACTTAACAAAAATTATAGATGCAAACTCAAAAGTAACGGCTTATGCTTATGACATAGGAAACAGAAAAATTATTGTGGTAAGCCCGAAGAATTACGACTCAACAAAAGATATTACTGAAATGAATAGAACTGAATATGTATATGACTTGATGGGCAGAGAAAAAGCAAAAATCCAGAAATATACTGACCCAGTAACAGAACAAGCAGTTAGCATTGCTACTAAAGCTTATAAATACGATAATGATGGTAATGTGATAAAAGAGTTGGATGCACTGGGGTATCAAAGTGGTTCAGGTTCAACAGTAGACGAAAAAATAAATTCAGGATATGGAATAGAATACACTTATAATCTTGCTGACAAGATGGTTACTATTCTCGATCCCGTATCAAAGGAGAGAAGTTTATCCTATACGACAAGATATGCTTACGATGCATTGGGTAGAAAAGTTACCGAAACCAATGCAAAAGGAGCGGTAAAGACCTATTACTATGATGATTCAGGGAATGTGATTGAAACAACAATTAGAAAATCAGCAAGTTATTCAGAACAAGCTTTGGAGACAAATACTTACAATTTATCCGGAAATATAACTTCCAAGACGGATGGAAACGGGAATACAATTTCTTATGAATATAACGCTTTCGGCAAGGTAAGAAAGGTAACTTATCCGAGTGATGCCACTTTGCCATCACGTACTGTAACAAACCAATACGACATAATGGCAAACCTTAAAAGACAGGAAGACACAGCGGGAAAAGTAAATATATTTACATATGACAATATGGGCAGGGAATTAACAAGTACCGAACAGAAAACCGACGGAACTGAAGCAATAACGACAATCACCAAATATGATAAGAATGGCAATAAGAGATTTGAGATAAACGGTAATAATGTTCTTACTGAAAACACCTTCGATGCATTAGACAGAAAAATAACATCCAAAGTAACAGTAGGTGGAATAGACCAAATAACAACTAATAATTATGATGAAGATGATAACCTATTAAGTGAAACAGATTGGAGAGGTAATACGCTGTCTTATGTATATAACCCATTGGACAGGTTGATTCAGAAAATAGATCAGAACAACAAAACCATTGAGAGGCTTGAATACAATGCAAACGGTGCTCAATCCAATTCATATGATGCATTAGGACATGAAACTCAATATTCATACGATAAGAACAATAGACTGATAAGCACTCAGGATGCAGAAGGACATATAACCAGTCAGGCATATGACAATGCAGGCAATATCAAGAGCAAAACAGATGGCAGGGGAAAGACTTCGAACTATGGCTATAATGAATTAAACAGGCTCGTTTCGGTTACTAATGCATCATCAGAAACAACCACCTATACGTATGACTTGAATAATAATATGCTTACGCAGAAGGATGGGAAAAACAACATTTCTTACTATGAGTACAACTGTGTCAATAAACTAATCGGGAGAATAGATGCAGGAGGAAGAACCGGAACAGAAGGCAGCTATGAATACAACTCTGCAAAGACAGAAACTTACACATATTTTGCTGATGGAAGCTTGGCAACTAAAGTAGATAGAAACGGAAAAACAACAAATTATACCTACGACTCCCATGGGAAAATGCTGTCCGAAAGTATCGGCACATTATCGGTTACCTATACATATGACAATAACGGAAATCAATTAACCATGACCGATAGTACCGGAACCACAACCAGGGAATATGATGAACTCAACAGGACAATTTCCAAAACAGTACCGAATATAGGTGAAACAACATTTGAATATGATATTACTACTGGTGTTCTAGCTGGATATGTTGCCGAAACAACAACCGACCCTAAGGGAAATATAACCGAAAAAGTGTATGATAAAGTAGGAAGGTTGCAGCAGATAATTGCCGGAGGAAATACAACAACTTATGATTACTATAACAATGGAAACAAAAAGGAAGTAGTATACCAAAACGGAGCAAAAGAAGAGTATACTTATTATGACGACAATCTACTTGAAACTTTGGTCAACAAAAAAGCGAACGGAACAGTAGCAGAATCATTTTCATATACTTATGATGAAGCTCATAACCAGACTTCAAAAGTAGATGTAAAAGGAACAACAGCCTATACATATGACAATATGAACAGGTTGAAAACTATTACAGAACCGGATGGCAAGGTAACAGCGTACACTTATGATGCAGCAGGAAACAGACTTACCCAGACTGTGACGCAAAGTGGAGTTTCAGTGAGCTCTGCATATACATACAACGAGCAAAACAGGTTACTTGAGGTGTCTTCAAGCCTCGGAAACGGAGCAAAGGAAAGTATAAAATATACCTATGACAATAATGGAAACTTACTAAAAGAGTTAAAAGAAACAACAAAACCTGCAAATCAACTTGCTAAGGGTACTGTAAGTGCATCAGTACTTGGAGAAAGTCAGGATGATATAAGCAAAGATGTATCATATTATGCATATGATGATTTTAACCAGATGGTCAAAGCAAATGCCGGGGCAAACAGTGCGGATTATATATATGATGGAGAAGGAAATAGAATAGCAAAGAATTCAGAAGGACAAGTTACCAGATACTTGTATGAGGGTGATAAAGTAATACTTGAAACTGATGGAGCAGGAAACCAAACGGCGTGGAATGTGCAAGGAACTAACCTTGTTTCAAGAACTGTAGACGGACAGACGGCGAATTACTTCTATAACGGACATGGAGATGTAACTTTACTTCTGGATAATAGTGGACAGCAACTGGCAAGCTACTACTATGATGCCTTTGGGAATCCTACTAGTGTGCAGGAAGATGTATACAATCCTTATAGGTATGCAGAATACCAGTATGATAATGAGACAGGATTGTATTATTTGATGAACCGTATGTATGATCCGGTAACTGCAAGATTTCTACAGGAAGACTCATATAGGGGACAAGCAAATGATCCATTAAGCTTGAATCTTTATACATATTGTCATAACGAACCATTAATGTACATCGATCCTGATGGACATGCAGAGAAGGCATATTATATAAATGATAAAAAGATAAGTGAAACTGCAGAATATGCTACTGGTATTTATGGTAACTTAAATGATATTGCAAAGGCATTAAATACGACGGTAACTTGGAATAAGAATAGGACTGTAGCTACTATAAAAATTTATAATAAAAAGAAAAAGACTAACTATTTTGTAAGATATGATTTAAGCAAGATCAATCAAAGTGATAAAAATAAAACTAGTAAGACTGTAAATGCATATAGGTATGATGAAAACAATAGTTTTATTGACTCGAGCTATGGTGTCTATATGTATAAAGGTAGCTATATGCTTGGAAATGTACACACGTTAGCCAAAATCGCTGGTGTTAATGTAAAAGAAAGAACCTTATTAGAATATAGTGAAAAATATGCTGAAAAATTAGGTAAAATCTCTATTTCGAAAGGCGATAAGGAAGAACTATTAAGCTTAGACCTTGTTAATCTTCTGGCTAGGACAATATACGCAGAGCAAACTAGTTCTTATAATAATGCACAAAATGCAGTAGCATGGACAATGATTAATCGAATATTAAGTGATAGCTCTGAATTTGTTCGGAAAAAGAAATATGAGGTAAATATTTACAACGTTATAACTAAGCCATCGGCATATAGCTGCTTAGACGGTGAAGGTGGGAATTGGCAAGCGTATACTTCAAAGAGTAAAAAAGATGCTGGTTGGAAGAATGCAGTAAAAATTGCAATAAATATGGTAAATGTACTAGAATGGGATAATGGTAATAGAGATAAGGAAAGCGATAGAGAAGAACTTGAAAGCAAAATAAAAAATCCTATAGGAAAAGGTTGCTTTTATAGAGCGGATTATTATTTTGACGAGTACTATAATAAAAAAACGAAGAAGTTAAAGAACAAAAAAATTAAAGATATAAAACGCTATGGAGGTAATGTATTCTTTAATTATGATTATATAGACAACTAAAAGGAGGGAAAACATGAGAAGAAATATAAGCAGAATTAAATATTGGGTTGTTATACTTTCGCTTATTTTATTAGTTACTAATGCTTGTGGAATAAAAACAAATAGTCAAATTAATTCAAATGCTAACAACAAATCAGAACGAACTATATCTGATAAAAATAAAATTAGCATTCAAAATAATAGTATAACTAAAATTAACATTGATGAATTAAAAGCAGCAATTAAAACTGCTATAAACAATGATATTTGGTATAGTGGGGTGTATTCAAATTACAATGGATTTGAATCTCAAAAATCAAAATTCGAAATATATATGAATCCTAAATTCCCTGATTCAGTCACTATATTATTTAATAAGAGATTCAAACATGGAAAATACAGTATTTATGAAGACGAAGAATTTTATGCTGTAGATTTTTGGAAAGGCGATAAAGGTTATAGTGATCAACCTTCTGGTAGTATTGAAGAAATAGGTTTAGCGAGAATAAAAGAAAGACTTAAAGAATTAGGGCTTGTTTATTATACGAGTAGCGAAATTGAATTTGGAAAAACTACGCAACCTGTTTTCCCAAAACTAACAGATACTAAGGAAAAAATTGTTGATGAAATTGAGGATAAAATAGTCGAGAGATTAAAATTATGGGAGAAAACAGGCACATACAAAGTTTACATTCGAAATTTTAAAGAAAACAACTATAATACATATGCTGTAATAGAAGATGCTAAGGGTAAAATGTGGGTATTGGAAATTGCTTTAGAAGAGAATGGATTTATTGGAACGGGTAAGTTCCTTGAGGCGGGTGTTGATGTAGACGAATATACAGCAAATCAGTACAAAAAAGTATCTTTCGAGCGAGAAGTAAATTTGTAATAACATTTAGATTTTGGGGACAAGGAGAGGAATGGTACCTTGTCCCATTTGCATATAGAGCCGAGCTGCAAGGTATGCAGAATACCAGTACAATAATGAGACAGGGCTGTATTACCTGATGAATTGTATGTATGATCCGGTAGCTGCAAGATTCCTGCTAGAGGATAATAACTAATTTAGTTTGTGGTGAAGGAAAAATGTTTAATGAGAAAACATTTATTTACTATATCCTTGTTAATATTAATTATCTTAGTTACTAGTTGCACCAAAGACATTGAGAGGGATGATGAAGTAAGGAAGGATGCAGTTAGACAAACAATTAACACACAAGCATTAGCTCATTTCTTTGGTGAATGGAATACAACTAGGTGCTTAATTATACCAAAAGTTTATTCTAAAAAAGAATTAAAAGAAAGGGATATGGTTGGACATAAAGTTATAATAAAAACTGATTTGTTTTGTGATGCAAGTTTGCTGTATAAGAAACCTTATTACATAGTTTCGGATATTACTGAAAACAAGTTTGTAGGTGAGAATATAGGCACTTACCCGAATAGAAGCTTGGGAAGGCTAAATATTAGAAATAAATCTACTATTAAAAAACTAGATGTTTATTCAGATAAAAGTTTAGATTTTCTTATCGAAACCTTTTATCTAGAGGACGAAAACACACTTATCACAAATTCAAACTATAATGCTTTTTATGAGTTGAAAAGAATAAGACGATATTAATCTAATTGGGAATTGGATATATTGCCCAGATTCAAATACTGATGTAAAGTAATACAAAATGAGTATAGATGGTTATAGGTAAAGTAGTTGATTTAAACAGTCCTAAATAATCGTAGAAAAAGCGTATCAAAGAACCGACTCTTTGATACGCTTTTTAAAGTCTGCGAATCGGTATGCTAACGATTATTTAAGCGCAATAGTATTTGGAGAAAGTCAGGATGGTATAAGTAAGGATGTATCATAGTGACTTTTTTCTTTTCACCCTTTTTTCAAAAGGTAAGGCAGAGATAAAGGTGTATTACTACACCAGTGAAAAGCCTATATCAAGCCATTTATAAGTATTACTGGAATTTGTCCAGTATTACTTTTTCTTGTCCCAATCTTTCAAAATATTCATTTCAAAGGCATATCAAGTATTACTCCATCATAAAATTTATCAATAGTCAGTTTTGGACGTGAAGTCATGAGAGAACGCAGAACGATAATAATAGAAAGCTCGCTTTACAAGGAACTGTCTGAAATAGCGTCTAAGGTTAAAAACGATTCTATCTCAAATCAGCTTGAGAATGCTGTCCGTGATTACATTGCAAAAGAAAAGGGCAAGAATGACGAACAGGTATTTTCAAGCATTCTTATTCCTATAGAAAAAAAGCTTGCTACGCTGGAAGAAGACTTGCTTGAAGTGCTTTTCAGAATAAAGCTCGATGCCGGAATAATCCTTAATCTGCTGCTGCCTTTATCTGCTGACTATATTACTACTACTGAAAAAGAAACTCTGGAGCAGGTCATGAATGAAATAGATGGTATTTATGACTCCGCAAGAAGAAAAACCATAAAGCAGCTTGAGAACAAGGTTGGTGATAACAATGCTGTTTGTTAAAATCGGATATACCAAAAATCTTATAGCTGCAAAGAAATCAACCAAATATATCGCATTCAGGAGCCGTGAGGGAGGACTCGGAGCTTTTGATAAGGATAGAGAGCATGCAGATGTTAAAGAGTTTAACCGGAACCTGTCGGATAAAATAACAAGCTATTACTCTTCTCCTAAGGTGTACAAGGTGGTTATAAGCCTGAGTGGAGATGAATATAAAAAATCAGGATTGGAATATCGTGAATTTATAAGGAATGCCATGAGTAGATATGAAAACTGCTTCGGGAGAAAGCTGACGTGGATTGCTTCTGAACACATGAATTGCAGTCATCCTCATGTACATATTCTGATAAAGCCAACTTATGAGGATCGCCACGGTATTTCATACAAGTTAAAGCTGAGTAATTATGAATTTACCCAATTTAAGAATGTTTTTTTGCACAGCTATGATACAAGCATAAGCTACTACAGACAGTACTCAAAGTTCCTTGAAAAAGAAAAGCTTTCAGCATTCGGAAAACAGCTTGCAAAGGGTGTAGTAAGAACTATTATAAGAGGAAATCCGATCCTGAATTCTATATACAAGGTGCACTCAATCAAGAAGCTTAAGGCGGAAAGAGAAAGCATAAAGAAATTCAAAGAATATAAGAAGTGGGTTAAGACGCAAACCTTTGGGAGCGGGAGCTACAGAGACTTTGGCAAGCTTGTCAAGGGAAGCGTCTGTAGTCCTGTTCGGATAGAGCTTGATTATAAGGACAGGAGAAAGATAACCAGCTATTTAAACGGCAAGGATTTAAAATGGCATGCAATTGAAGGCAGCACTGGAACAAAGGTTGCAATATATCCGTTTGATAAGGGCGGTAGCATTATCAAGCCCGATCAGATAAAACAATATTCAAATACTTTGAGCAGAGCATTAAGGAGCAGATAACGTGAAGAAGATATTTGGCAGGGTATTATTCTGGATAATTACATTTATTCTTTTTGACATTTTGATTGCAGGAGCCATTGCTGTTGGCAGCAAGGCACTTGCTAATCCTGCTGCAGTTTTTGAAGTGTTTACAAACTACGAGTACTTCCATAGATTTTTGAGCTATCAAGGGTTATACATACTTATATTTGCAATATTCATTGGATACGCATATAAGCCTGGTGAGAGTCAAAGTAATAATGATTCCTGCGGTTCGGCAAGGTGGGCAAAGCCTAATGAAACAAAAAGTTTACTTAATGCTGAAAACGGAATAATTCTTGGCAGCAGAACATTCCTGAGCATGGATGCACCAATAAATAAAAACATTCTAATAATCGGAAGTAGCGGAGCAGGCAAATCCAGAGGATATATAAAGCCAAATGTGATGCAGATGAATGGCAGCTACATCATTACTGATCCTAAGGGAGAGATATTTGATGACACATACAAGTATTTAGAAGCTAATGATTACTCAGTAAAGGTTCTAAATCTGGTAAACCTTCAGACGTCCGATTTCTATAATCCATTGGAATATGCAGCAACACAGCAGGATATTCAGATTCTTGCCAGGACAATAATAGACAATACCTCAGGCAGCTCTTTAGGAATCGAGAATGACAGCTTTTGGAGCAGCTCCGAATTGGCACTGCTTACAGCGTTGATAACATATGTAAAAAATGAATATCCAAAAGCAAGGAGGAATCTTGCAGGGGTCTTTAAGCTTCTTTTGACTGCATCTAATGAGGATAAGCTTGACGAGCTGTTTTTTAAGCTGCCGGAAGATAATCCAGCATTGAATGCTTATAAGGTTTTCTGCCTGTCTGGAGATCCCAAAACAAGAGGAAATATAATGATTGGACTTGGTATAAGACTGCAGGTTTTACAGAATGGGGAGATAGCCAGGCTTACTTCGGCAGATTCAATGAAGCTGACTGACATAGGGTCAAAGAAAACAGTGGTTTATATTATTACAAGTGACACCCATAGGACATTTGATTTTATATCATCGATGCTTTTTAGTCAGATGTTTCAGGTAATGTATTCTCAGGCAGATAAGTACGGTGGAAGGCTGCCTCTTCCGGTAATATGCTTACTTGACGAATTCAGCAATATTGGGAAGATACCCGATTTCTCAACAAAGGTTGCTTCAATGAGGTCCAGGGACATAAGTGTATCAATAGCAGTACAGTCTCTTGCCCAGCTCAAGGCAGGATATTTTAAGGAATGGTCTGATATTGTTGGAAACTGTGACACCCTATTATTTCTGGGAAGTCAGGATATTGAGACTGCAAGATATATATCGGAAAGGCTTGGAAAGGCTACAGTGGCTAATAAAAGCAAGGCTGTTTCAGTTAACCTTAAGGACGGATCAAGAAATTCAAAGAGTGAAAATGAAGGAAAAACAGGAAGGCCGCTTCTTACTCCTGATGAGGTAACAAGGCTGGAACCGGATAACAGCATAATCTTTTTAAAAGGAATTTATCCGATTAAAGCTCAAAAGTATAAGCTTGAAAAGCATAAATCATTCAACCAGTTGGAAAGAGCAGATCATAATTTCTATAGAACAGCCTTTACGCCTGATGAAATAGTACTTAAAGAAACTCCCTTAGAAAAAAACACAGAAGAAACGCAAAAGAAGGTAATAAATCTACAACAGAATAAGACTAAGACGGCAAAGAAGAGAGAAACAGCTATGTACGAAAACATGAGTATTTTTGAAAATGCAGATTTAAGGGGGAATTAGGATGAGAGTAATTCAGGTTTTAAAGAAAAGAAATTTCATAAACGCTGTTTTGTTTTCAGTAATGCTTTTTGGTTTCGCATCAATCACATACGCAGCAGCAACAGACCCGGTTGATACCTTTATCACAAACCTTGCAACAGCCGTAAAAGGGTGGGGAACTAAAGGCGGTGTAATCTGGGTTATCTATGGAATTTTCCATGTAGCGAGAGGTATGAAGGAAGAAGACCCTCATATGAAATCAAAAGGATGGAGACATTCAATGGCAGCTGTAATATTTACTGCAGGATGCAGCCAGGCTGACAATATTGTAAATTTAATCAGAACTTGGTCTACATGATTATCAGACGCTCCGTTTGTATTTGAATAACTGTTTAAGGAGGCTGTATGAAAAGAATAATTGCAGTTTTACTGATAACAGTTTTAATCCTACTAATATTAGTGCCTTGTGTATATGCGGAAGAAAGTGGTTCTGGTGGTGGTTTTTCTATTCAAGGCATAATTGATGCTATTGTTAATTTACCAAACAACATAATACAGCCTATTAAAGATGCCATATATCAGGCTTTCAAGGATTGGACGGTAGAGATGTATACATATATAATCTCCACCTGTGTAGACGACTGCCTCAGTATTATTCCAAACTTCCTGAAGGATACACCTGATTTGTGGAGTGAATCTAGTCCGACAGTAATAAATGTTGTAACCGATGCATTAAAACCAATATGCCTTACGCTTGCTACGGTAGCATTTATTATAAGCCTTGCAGGAGCTGCATATGGGAATACAGTTTTAAGATGCTCGGTAAGACTTATCGTTACGGTACTGTTGGTTGGTTATTCGGCACAGTTTTTGCAGTGGATAATAAATTTTAATGATGCATTTATCCAATTCCTTGATGCAAGAATGTCAATGGATATTGTGGCGAGCTTCAGGGCTGCAATAGTGGATAAAAGCGTAATCGAATCTGCAACAGCAACGCTAAGCTCGGTCTTACTTGTTAATCTTACAGGATGGATTATTTGGATAGCAGCCTTGTGCATACAGTTTATGCTTATGTTCAGATTAATTCAGCTTATGTTTTATATGCTTATTGGCCCACTTGTATTTACTTGCTTCATAACCAATGAAACAACAGACATAGTTAAAAGCTATATGAGAAAATTTATCTCGGTTGTGTTGAAGTCGTTCTTCTACAATCTGATTATTATAACCTACATAACCTGTATCAGCTTGCCGAATGCTATTCCGGTAGGGATTCTTGGCGGTGCATTATGCATGATTGTATTAATATTCTCAATGTTCAAGATACCAAAGGAATTTGAGGAGCTTCTCGGTATAGGGAGAGCTGCTACCTTCAACATATCAAGTCTGGTTACTGCAATAGGAACAGCTATAGCCGTATTGTAAGGGGGTGTTGTTATGGTTGTAAATATAAACGCGCAGATCAGTAATTACAAAGAAAGAGTGGCAGGAAACTATACCTTAAGGCAGGTAATCTGTCTGGCAGCGGCGGCATTTGCGGGGGTGAGTACATATTTCTACTTGAATGTGCAAAAGGATATTAAGCAGTTTATAGTGATTCTGGTAGTTCTCCCGATAGCGGTCGCAGGTTTTTACACCTATCAGGGAATGAGCTTCGAAAGGTTTATCTATTATGTTGTAAGAGAGTTTTTCATTCCACAAAAAAGACCGTTTGTACCATCTGATATAGAGATGATAAATAGGGATGAGGGTGATGATATAGATGATAAAAAGATTATTAAGCTCCTTGAAAAGAAAAAGGTTAAGAAAGTACCGGGTAAATAGAACTGCACAGCAAACCCTTCCCTTTGAAGCAATAACCAAGGATGGGCTTATTGAAATGCCAGATAATGTTTATGTCGCTGTATGCTCAGTTGATAATATAAATTACAGCCTTGCAAGAGAAAACGACCAGGAGGACATATTCAGGAATTACTGTACCATGCTTAATTCATTGGATTATGGGGTTCAGTGGTATCTTACTAATGATGTGCTTGATACAAAAGAGGTAATGAATATTATTCCTGAAGAGCATGAAACTCATTTGGATGATCTTAAGTATTACCGTAATTGGATTACCGATATTTCTATATCAAAGAAGGCTGCTGACAGAAAAAGATTCCTTGCTATAAAATGCGAGGGTATTAAATACACCGATGTTTTAGGAGAATTGGAAAGAAGGATTGCTTCAATAGAGCAGCATTTTAAAAAATATAACGCAAGGGTAATCAGGCTGGGAGCTGAAGAAATATTGAAACTGCTCTATAATGCTTACAACCCGGGACTTAAAAGATCACAGCCATTTTGCCTTTCTCAGGATGTTGCTTCAAGAGGGGTAAGTATTAAAGACCTTATTTGCCCTTCAAGCTTCAGGTTCAAAAGTAATCACATTGAAATTGGCACTGAGTTCAAAAGGATTATGTTTATCAGAGAGCTGCCTAATTCCTTGACCGACAGGTTTGTCGGAGACCTTTTAAGCCTGAACTTTAATGTTGATATATCAATTAACATAGAGAATATTGATCCTGGAGATGCAATCAGGTTCATTCGCAGAAGGATTACAGCGATGGAGTCAGATAAATTGATTTCTGCAAAAAGCGGGAAGCTGCCTCCGTTTGATCTTGAATATAACCTTGAGGCTTCAAAAAAGCTGCTCCATGAGCTTCAGGCTAATGATAAGAGACTTTTTAATGCTGCAATTTACATATGCCTCACAGCAAATACGCCGGAACAGCTTGAGCATTATACAAAGGTAACCCAGAATATATGCGGAAAGCATGGGATAAAAGCATTGATTGCAACACATAGGCAGGAATATGGTTTGAACAGTGTGCTGCCGTTTTGCAGTAACAGGCTTGAGGTTAAGAGGCAGGTACTGACTGACGGTGCTGCAATACTGCTGCCCTTTACTGCACAGGATGTATTCTCAAACAAGGGAATATTTTATGGGATAAACAAGATTACCTCTTCGCTTGTTGTATTTGATAGAAAGAATGACATAAAGAATCCCAGTGGATTTATACTTGGAACTCCTGGGAGTGGGAAGACAATGGCTGCTAAGGCAGAGCTCTATAGAGCTTTTCTTTGTACTGATGATGACATAATCATAATTGATCCGGAAAGAGAGTATTTCCCTGTGGTTAAGGAATTGGATGGGGAGATAGTTACAATATCAGCAAACAGCGAAACACATATAAACCCGTTCGATATGGAGAAGGATTATGGGGATGACGAGCCGCCTTTGAAGCTTAAAGGAGAATTCCTCATAGGCATATTTGATCAGCTCATAGGTCCACTAAAGTCTGAGGAAAAGGCGATATTGGACAGAGTAACGAGACAGACATATAAGGATTATATTAATTCACATTTTAAGGCTGAGAAGATTCCGACAATGAATGACTACTTTGAGATATTGAAGAAACAGCCAGAACAGGAAGCTCAAAGACTTGCTTTGTCATTAGAGTTGTATGTTCAGGGAAGCTTGAGTATATTCTCGGAGAAGACGAATGTAAATCTTAATAACAGGCTTATTTGCTATGATATAAACAGGCTTGGGGATCAGTTAAAGCCTCTTGGAATGCAGGTTGTTCTGGATAATATTTGGAACAGGATTGTCTCGAACAGAGGGAAAAAGAAAAGAACATGGTTGTACATGGATGAGATATATCTGATGTTCAATAACGAATATTCGGGTAGGTTCCTTTATGAGTTATATAAAAGGACAAGAAAGTATGGAGGAATTCCAACAGGCATAACGCAGAATGTTGAGGATTTGCTCAAGAGTGATATTGCAAGGTCGATGCTTTCAAATAGTCAGTTTATTATACTAATGGATCAGGCTGCATCGGATAGGAAGCAGTTAGCGGATATTTTACAGCTGAGCCAGGCACAGCTTAATTATGTAACTAACAGCGACTGTGGGCATGGGCTTATCGTGGCTGGGGGGTTGATTGTTCCTTGTAAGTTTGAGATAAGTGAAAAGGAATATAGGTTGATGACAACCAAACCGGAGGAGTTTATGGATGTAGGGTAGAGGGAGTATATATTAATACTATTCTTTTTCAAGAGTACATTGGTTTATGCGATATCAGCGCCTTCTCCAGCTTGCTTATATTTTATTCTTTATTTTCTTCATTCTTCACATTATTCTTATATAAATCTTGGTCAGGAAGCGTTCTATTGAAAAAAAATAAAGTATCGTCACTAACGGTAATATAACTATTGCCACTCTCATCTGTTCTAATTTGTATTCCTTCAATCTTTTCATCTTTTTTAGGAATATAAATTTTTCCTTCAACAAATGAGTAATCTTTATAAGAAAGCAATTTAAAATTAACCTGTCCTATCTCTAAAAGTTCATCTACAATTCTATTTGCATCAGTATATACAACTCTAAAATTATCTTCATAAAGTAAAAATAAACTATCTAGCAAAAATGACTTTCCATTTACGCTGAGAATATAATCTCGAGTAAATTTAACGGTAATTTGATATTGTTTGGTTTCAAAATCTTTATAAAAATTCACAGCAGCTTGATTTAACAATAAAGGTTGAGTCTTATCGAAAGTATGGGCTTTAGCTAAGTTAAGATCATTAGAAGCAAAAGATAGATTTCTTATATGACAATCAAATTCATCATTATTATGATGCTCAATAATATAGTTGTTCAAATAAGCAGATTGAACTGCTTCTTTTCCGTACCAAAGCATCATTACAATTTGATGCAATTTATTAAGTTCTCCAAATCGTTTAGAACCTGTATAAATATAAGTTTTTTTATTTTCTATAAATTCTCTTTCGTTTACGTACCAATTAACTGCTGATAATTCATTCCATACTGCTGGAGTATAATCGGTTAATCCTGTTACTCCGTATTCTTTATTATTAAGCTGAATTTTTTCATAATCATGACTAATTTGTAGTTTAACACTCATATAACTCTCCTCAACCTTAACTAGCTTGTAGTAAATATAATAATTAGTTATGATACTTTACATTAAATCAATATAGACTAGAAAGGAATCGTTTTTGCTTTTTATTTTGGCGCTGATGTCATATAACGAGACTACCGAAAGTGTGTGAAACACTTCCAATATAGTTGTATTAATGACAGAATGTCTTAAATATTTTATATAATGATACCATTTATTGTATTTTTTAACAATCATATTAGTCTGGCTATCTAGTAAACAAGAAGTTTTAGTATAGTGCATCCTTTCCCACGTCTTCCCATTATACAATTTTACTTCTTTAGAATTTGCAAGTACTTTCGCGGCATAAGCAGAACCAAGCTTATGCCGTCCAACTTATTCCACGGTTACTTGAAATTCACTCCGTAAAATTGTGCTCCTTCAAAAAATGAAAGGAGCTGTCAATTATGACAAAGTTCAATTTGGGTCAGGTAGTTGCAACACAAGGAGCGTTAAAGGAGTTATCAAGGGAGGATATCTCGGGTGCTTTAAGGAGACATTTAAGCGGTGACTGGGGCGATTTGTGTAAAGCAGACCAGAAAGAGAATGAGTTGGCATTGAAGGAAGGTTTCAGAATTCTGTCAGCGTATAAGTCAGCGAATGGTAAGAAGTTCTGGATCATTACTGAGGCGGATAGAAGTGCTACAACAGTTCTTCTGCCGGAGGAGTATTGAGGGCGCACTTCAAATGCTCCCTTTTTGAATTCTGTTTTTTTAGTAGGTAATTTAAATTATATGATATTATTGAAAATTACATATGACGAAGTTGAAGGAAAAGATGAAGAATGCTAATCTAAAAAGGTTTGACATTATTGTAACGTTGCGTTACAATAATGTCAAACCTTTTTTTATGTGGGGGGTGTCTTTATGGATATTAAAGAAAGATTATTCCGTGAAAGCTATCTGTTTACGCGTGAAGATATTTTAAGGTCATTGGAGTTATTTGTTGAACACGAAAAACTAAATGAAGAGCCTATATATTCAAACGAAGTTGTAAAAAACAGAGTAAAGCTTTGCGAAAAATTTACTGCAGCAGTAAAAAAATGCAAACTTCCAGTTTTGACAGAGCTTTGGTGGTTCTATGAATATCAATTTTTAGGGAATAGCATGGAGTTGAATCTATGTCAGGCTGACGAGATTGAAGTTGAAAATGATGAAATTAGTGGCATGACCTCAACTGTGGAACACACTTTAATCACGGTTGAATGTGATTACCTTACAGTTGAACAATATGCCTCCATGCTTGGGATTGAGCCTATTACGGTCAGACAATGGATTAGGCGTGGGAAATTGAGATTTGCAAAGAAAAATGGACGTGATTGGTTGATTCCCAATACAGAAGATAAGCCCCAACGAGGCTTTACCAGTGTGGAGTATATAGTAGAAAAAGAAGCCCAAATTGAAAGCGATGAATTCCCGCTGCTATCAGCATGCGACTCAATATTTATCTTGCAAGATCAAAACAACAAAAGTAAATTCGTTTGTTACCTTAATAATTATAAAACTAAATTCAACAGCAAGCTTGAACTGACAAGAAGTGAAGTTGAACGGTTGGAACATACCATTATTGAATCGGGAAAAGTAAGAGTTGAAGGGAACATTCAATATGTTCCTTATATTAGAGATATTGAAGATTGAGTAATTGACTCTATTAAGACACTTACGCAGAATTAAACAAATACACGTTAGATGAGGTAATTTTGCGTATTTGTATTGCAAGACGACCGCTAATGTTTTACCGGAAAGTTCCGGGGTGAAATTTAAAAAATAAGACTATTTTGTACATGTATATCAAAAGAATGCAGTAAAATCAAACATCTCAGCTTGCATGATATATCATTTTATTACATCATAAAAATACGTTAATCATCATAAAAATGCAAAAATCGATTGACTAGACTACTTTATTAAAATATAATTTTTGCGTTGGAAGGTTATGTGAATAATTTGAACTTGGAGTTGCATAGATGAAAAATGTTGATAGATGGCTCTCCTTAGCCGAAATATGTGATTACCTTGGTATTAGCAGGGATACAGCCTTAAAATGGATAAATATTAAAAATATGCCTGCTCATAAAGTTGGTCGATTATGGAAATTTAAAACTTCTGAAATTGATGAATGGGTTAAATCTTGTAGGGTTTCAGAAAAGTAAAATGGAAGTGGTGAAAACATGGGCAACATCATGAAGATTATTGCGGAAGATCGTAAGGGAAGCAGCTTTAACTCCCATAAATATTGTCATGACACTGGGGAGCGTAGTGGTATTGATTACGATGATAATAAAGATGTTATATGGAAGGAATATGGCGAGACCGAAAAATTGAAGAGACCTATTAATTTGAAAGATGTTGCGGATGCAAAAGCAGAATATCCTTCTATTTTTACATATTTCCTTGATGGTTCAAGGCACACATATAAAGTTGACGATATGTCTTTTCAAAAAGACGTTTATCCAATAATTGCTGGACAAATAGGTGTTGGTACTTGCCAAAGGGTAAGTAAGCAACTTCACCCTGCTATGCCTTTTGAACGGAAATTGGTAATTGTTTTACCTGATAAAGCATTTAGTACAGATTGGAATGGTGCTGATCAAGCTAAACCTTTACTTGATAAGATAAACAAGAACGTTAAACTTAGAAATCAACAATTCATTGAATTCAGCGATTTATTAATATATAACACTAATAAAGATGATAAACTGGATAAGAAAGGAATTGCCAAAATCCAGGACTATATGGTCGAATTAGAAAAACAAATGGTTTCAAATTTAGTTACTGCCAATAAACTTAACTTATCTAATTATTTAATAAAAGACGGTTCTTTGGATTATAAACATATTCCTCAAAAAAATAACAAAAAAGCCTTAAATTTGAGCGAAGAGCATATAAAAAAGAATTATCGTTACGTAATCGGAGTTTCAAAATCTTTTGACCCAACGAAATGCCTTGTTGAAGGTGGCGGTACTAACTCAAATATCATTGCTAATTTGAAACCTTTTGAACGAACACCGGCATACAGATACCAATCAAAGATGGCGAATGTAGACTTTTGTATTTGGTATTTACGGATCAGAAATGCAAAACATACAAAAAGTATTTTTGACGGTATATTAAAAATAGAAAAGCTAATTGTAACAGATACCGAGTGGACAAATGGTATTGATACCGATGAAATTAACAATATTACTGCATACTTGATTAATGAGCGTAATCCTGTATGTTACGGAGCGGATGAACGTTGGGCGAATCATCTGTACCCAATATATCTGACCGAACAATATGTAAAAAGTAAATACTTAAGCCATGAGTTATTTATACAATTATTTTAGGAGGCAATGAATATGAGTTTAATAGGACGCATAATAGCAACGGAAAAGGTACCTACAACAATAGATAGTTTTTGCTTCTGGACTAATACTGATTTAATATTGAATCCTTTTGATGTGGTAAAAGTTGATCATATCAATGGCAGCAAAACATTTGCAGTTATTGAGGAAATATCACATATAACCGATTCAGCAAGCTTTTTATCAAATTTCATATCGAATGATTTTGGTGATGTTACATCTGTGGAACCTACGTTAAGAATAGGTATGAATTATGTAAAAGCTAATGTTGTAGGAAATGACAAAAATATATTTATTCCTGTACATAGTGGCAGTAAGGTATATTTGGCAACACGTGATGAAGTTAGCAAAGCACTTGGCCTTTCAGATATTAAGAATCCGCTTGTATGTGGATATCTTGAAATGTATGAAAGTTCTGGAGAATCTAATAAAATAACACTGCCAGTTAATGTTGATTCAAAATTTCTTATAGGACCAGAAGGAGCCCATTTAAATATTTCTGGTATTTCTGGTTTAGCATCGAAAACATCATACGCAATGTTTCTACTTAAGGCGATTCAAGACAAGTACCTTAAAATGGAGAACTCTGACTCTGAAAACGATAGTGTTGCTTTTGTTGTATTTAATGTTAAAGGTCGGGATTTATTAGCCATTGACGAGCCAAATGACTTTGATGGCAAGACAGAAAATGAAAATCAAGTAAAATCTATATATAGAAACCTTGGTTTATCTGATACTCCTTTCAGTCAAGTTAAATATCTATATCCCTACTCGACAAAAAATAAAACGAATTCCTATGTTCCCAATGAGCTCTTTGAAAAACAAAGAAAACAAAAGAAGGCATTTCAATACAAGTTTACATACCAGCAAGATAAGGATAGCATAGACTTGATGTTTTCTAACATTGATGATTCAACTCAGACAATGGCTGGCATAATTAACCAAGTCATAGATGGGCAGAATGGCTTTAATTCAATAACTACATGGCAAAGCTTCCTTGAAAAAATTGGTGAACTTTGTGAGGCTGGGAACACTTCAAAAAATAAAAATAACGAAATAACTGTAACAAGTTGGCGTAAATTTACGCGTCTAATGAATAAATCTATAAGGAACAATCCTTTATTTAATGATATAGAGGAAAGTAATGGTGAAGTACGTATTGCTGAAAAGATAAAAGAAATTCAAAAGAATGATGTATTCGTTGTAGATATTGCAAAGTTGGATTCTGACATGCAGGCTTATGTATTTGGCAATGTTATTAGGGAGTTATATGATTTTCAATTGGATGAGAAGGATTATAGTAATGGTAAATGCCCTCCATCAAGAATTATTGTATTCATTGATGAATTAAATAAATTTGCCTCAAAAGACGCTCCAAAAGACTCTCCTATTCTAAAACAAATTCTTGATATTGCAGAACGTGGACGTTCTCTAGGAGTAGTCCTATTTGCGGCAGAGCAATTTAAAAGCGCAATTCATAACAGGGTTTCTGGGAACTGTTCTACATTTGCTTATGGCAGAACCAATGCTATTGAACTTGCAAATAGCGAATATAAATACATTCCTCCTGTTTATAAAAATATGATGACTCGTTTGAAGCAAGGTGAATATATCGTACAAAACCCTATATTTAGATCACTTCTAAATATTAAATTTCCTGAGCCAATTTATAAGCAGTTTAAATAGGAGGAATGTAATGAGCGAAAATAAAATCGGCAAGAAAATATTAGAAAATCTGACTAGAGGTATGTATGAAGATTCAAAAATAATTTACCGTGAATACATACAGAATTCTGCATATCAAATTTTCACAGCAATAGCTAACAATACTTTTAATGATGAATTATTCATTGATATTAAGATAGATGCTGCAAAAAGGAATATTTATATCAAAGATAATGCAACAGGTATTCCTCGTGAGCTAGTTCCCGAAAAATTATCAAATGTTGCTGATTCAGAGAAAAATGAAGAAATAGGATTAGGCTTTCGTGGTATTGGAAGATTGGGTGGATTAGCATATTGTGATAAACTTAGATTTATAACAACTGCTGTAGGCGACGATACAATGACTATTATGACTTGGGATGCTAAAGAATTAAATCGGATCTTAGATGATAAATCTATAAAAGACGATGCAACGGAAGTATTAAGACGTATTATTAGCTATGAATATGAACCTTGCGATGTAAATGAGCATTTCTTTATTGTTGAACTTATTAATATTAGTGAAGATAATACAGAATTGCTTTCTATCGAAATGGTAAGGAAATATATTGCTATGAATGCTCCGGTGCCATTTGGACCTAAATTTCATTACAAACACGATGTTCTTAACTATATCGATAGCAAGAGGTTGCCACGTAATGAATATGTTATTTATGTAAATGGTGAAGACATTTCCAAACCGTATTCTACTACTTTGTATAAAAAAATTAACGATAGCCAGAAAGAAAAGTATGATGAAATATATACTATAAAGATAAAAGAGTTTTTTACGGATAATGGCGAAATGCTTGCATGGATGTGGTATGGAATTAGTCGTTTTGAAAAGCAAATTCCATTTCCACTTAACGAAATGGCAGGTATTCGTTTAAGACAAGCCAATATACAAATTGGGAATGAACGTACCTTAGCCCCTCTTTTTAAAGAAAATAGGGGTAACTTGTACTTTGTAGGTGAAATACATGCTGTTCATAAAGATTTAACACCGAATGCTCGCAGGGACTATTTTAATGAAAATGCAACTATAAACGATTTAGAAGCCCAACTTGAATATTTTTTCAAAGAAGAGTTGTACAAAACATATCATTATGCGAATGATGTAAAAAATACTTTTAAAAAGGAACTTGATTTTTATAAGAAGCAAGATGAATTCGAACGAAAACAAGGTAAATTTGTTAGCGTTAAAGAACAACAAAAGTTTGAAAAAGCATTAGAAATCGCAGCAGAAGAAAAGGAGAAATCATTAAAAGAAATAGCGAAATATGAATCGAAAGGAGAAGATAATGATGTTTTACGTGTTGTCTTCTCAAAAATTAAGGATAAACATAAGAAAGCCATGAACGAAAATGGGTTTGATAATAACATAAAACAAAATACACCTGAAATTCAGGACCATGAACCTACTGTGCATTCAAAAAAGAAAGTTTTTTTAACTCAAGAATTAACGCATTTGGCAAAAGAACATCAAAAACTGATTTCAAGAATTTATGAGGTAATAATACAAAATTTACCTCCAGACAAAAGTGAAGAATTGATAAGTAAAATACAAGAGGAGCTAAAACATGGCAAGAAGAGTACTTCTAATTGAACCAAACTATAAAAACAAATATCCTCCTATAGGTCTCATGAAAATTTCTACATATCATAAAAGACTTGGAGATGAGGTGAGATTTTTTAAAGGGGAATTTTTAGATTTTATTATTACTGAAATCTATGAAGAATTACTTGAACGACTTTATGCCAATGATAATACTGTTTGTTGGGGAGAACATAAATCAGATATTATTAATTATATACGAAAAGGTTTTTCAACTTCATTCAAAAAATTGACAGGTCTTACAAGTAGTACTTTAGTTTCAGAAAACTTAAAATATTATCGCTCTTATTATTATAAAAAAGAATACTTGGATAATCCTAAATGGGATAGAATTTGTATAACAACCCTTTTTACTTTTTACTGGGATAAAACAATTGATACAATAAATTCATTCAAACAACTTTGTAAAGATATATCACAAGTTAAAGTTGGTGGAATTGCGGCATCTTTGGTGCCAGAGCAAATTGAAAAAGAAACGGGTGTTAAATCACATATTGGACTACTAGATAAGGGTGGCGAATATGATAATAACAATATTATCATCGATCATCTTCCTTTAGACTATTCTATTTTGGATGAGATTAATTATATATACCCAGAAAATAATGGCTACTATGGTTATATGACAAGGGGGTGCATAAACCGCTGCCCTTTTTGTGCGGTGCCTAAAATTGAGCCTCAGTATAACGATTATATTGGAATTCAACAACAAATAGAATATGTAAATCAAAATTATGGGGAAAAAAGGAACTTACTCCTATTAGATAATAATGTCTTGGCTTCAGAGAGATTTAACGAAATTATTGATGAAATAATAGCTTGCGGTTTTCATACAGGAGCGACATATATCGAACCTAATCATTATGCTATCTTAATTCGAGATTTGCGAAATCAGGAGATGAATTACCGTGGACACATAAATAGTATCGTTAAACTGTATAAATGGCTTTATAAAAGGTGTAGTGAAGAAATGAAGCCTAAAATTTATGAGGTCCTATACAATAATAAACTTTTAACTGTTGAAACTGCCAGCAAAACTGCAATATTGAATACAGATGAGTTTTTCGCCCCGATTTTTGAAAAATATCATAATGTAATTCCAAAAGCAAGATATGTGGATTTTAATCAAGGTGTGGATGCACGATTACTGACACCAGAAAAAATGGCACGCTTAGCCGAAATCCCAATTAGACCATTACGCATTGCATTTGACGAGTGGAAGCTAAGAAATGTTTATGAAAGAGCTGTTCGGTTAGCAGCCCAATATGGTATAAGAAATATGTCTAACTATCTTTTATACAACTACAACGAGGAACCAGTTGATTTATACAAAAGATTAAAATTGAACATTGACTTATGCGAAGAGTTAGACGTAATAATTTATTCCTTTCCAATGAAATACCATCCTATACAGGACCCGCAGTATTTCAGAAATCGTACATTTATGGGTAAACATTGGAATAGAAAATTCATCCGATCCGTTCAGGCAGTTCTTAATTCAACAAAAGGCAAGATTGGACGAGGAAAGTCCTTTTTTGAAGCTGCCTTTGGAAGGGACGAGCAAGAGTTTGAAAAAATCTTATATATGCCTGAAGCTATGATTATTTATAGATATTATTATCGTGATAATGGCCTGACAGATAAATGGTGGGAAACTTTTAACTCATTGCCCAATGATAAGCTTCAAACAGCAAAAGAAATTATTCATGCTAATGATTTTAACGATCTTTCACTAAAAACGACAGATATTGATATTTTATCTTTGCTGGAATACTATAAAATAACTCGAGATGATGCTGAATCAGAATTGCACAAGTTGAATGACGAGGAGGACTAATTAATGAGATATAATCTTTTTATTTTTCTCTGTAATAAGTGCAAACATTTTAAAACTCATTTTTATAACAAGTGGGTCAGAACCGAAGGGGTAATCCTCAAATGCTCCGCTTTTTGATAAGTAAGATAAAAATATCTTTTTTAAAATGAAAATTAAAATGTTTTAAGTGTTTTTAATATGAAGGTTATCAGAGACTATTTGACTGAGAAACGTTGATTAAAAAAGAAACATTACCAGATTCAACATAAATTATATGGAATCTGTTTTTGTATCAGCTCCTTTTCCATCTCTTTTCATTGTACAATTTTACTCCATTAGAATTTGCAAGTACTTTCGCGGCATAAGCAGAACCAAGCTTGTGCTTTTCAATTTATTCCACGGTTACTTGAAATTCACTCCGTAAAATTATGCCCTTTCAACAAAAAGGAAAGGGTGACCGTAATGAGAATTAACAGGTACACAGTAAAGCTTGTCAAAGAAAGCAGTATAAACTACTCTCTGGAGGAATCAGTAATCTCTCCTGGAATTGCATGCGATGTAATAGAAAAAGTGTTTGAGCTAAGCAGCTCCCCGGTAGAAAAATTCGGGTTGATAACCCTGACGACCAAGAACAAAATCGCTGGACTGCATATCATTGCAGTTGGTGGGCTGAACCAGACAGTCGTTGAAGCAAGAGAGGTATTTCAGCAAGCTCTTTTGAACAATGCAGCTTCAATAATACTGTTTCATAATCATCCGAGCGGTGATGTACAGCCTAGCAAGGACGATATTGGGCTAACTAAGAGCTTGAACGAGGCAGGGCAGCTCTTAGGAGTTAAGGTTCTGGATCATATAGTTATAGGTGACAGTGGAAGTTATGCAAGCCTAAAAGAGAAAGGGTTATTCTGAAAAGGATAACCCTAATATTTTAGTAATAGGACAATCTTATAAGTTCATAAGCTAATTATGGTGAGGCTTATGGAAGAAGAAAATAAAGATTTTATTTTACGATATCAGATTGGAATAATAAGAGAGTTACATAAGCAAAGCCTACTTTCGGAAGAACAAATGAATAGATGTATAGAATTATTAACCCCAAAAAATAAAATAAAGGAAATAGCTATAATAGAAGAAGCGGCTAATAGTTTCTGAACTCAATACTAAATAATATTGAGTTTTTTTGTTCCTAAAACATTGCATTATAGATAACAGTATAATACAATATAGAAAATGGTATTAAGGTGGTGCATATGAAAAAAGTTGCTGCTTACTGTAGGGTTTCGACTGATAAAGATGATCAAATAAATTCTCTTGAAAGCCAGAAAAGATATTTTGAGGAGTATATAAATAGAAACGAAGATTGGGAGTTTGCTGGCTTATATGTAGATGAAGGTATTAGCGGGACAAACATAAAGAAGAGAAGCGGATTCAAACAAATGATTGCAGATGCCGAGAAGAATAAGTTTGATATTATAATAACTAAGGAAATAAGCAGATTTGCCAGAAACACGCTAGACAGCATTTATTATACCAGGAAACTTAAATCAATAGGTGTAGCTGTTATTTTCATGAGCGATAATATAAATACTCTTGATCCTGACAGCGAGCTTAGATTAACCATTATGGCGAGTATTGCCCAGGAAGAAAGCAGAAAGACTTCTGAAAGGGTTAAGTGGGGACAGAAAAGGGCAATGGAAAGAGGGGTTGTTTTTGGAAACAGGATATATGGGTTTAACGTCAAGGATGGGAAGCTATATATAAATGAGGAAGAAGCAAAGATAATACAACTTATATTTAAACTGTATTATGAAGATGGTATGGGAACTCATGTATTATGTAAAGAGCTTGAGGATAGGGGTATACCAACACCAAGAGGAGCTAAACGGTGGAGCAATGCAACAATTCTTAAAATACTAAAAAATGAAAAATATATAGGTACTCTTAAACAGAGAAAAGAACTTACTACAGATTTCCTTACGCATTCAAGGAAGACTAACAAAGGAAACGAGGAGTTTATAACTAAAGAGTTAAATCATGAAGCTATAATTGATAAAAAGGTCTTTGAAGATGTTCAAAAAGAAATTACGAGAAGAAATAAATATAAAGAAGAAAATACCAAGTATTCCAATAGATACGCATGGTCTGGAAGGATTGAATGCGGGATATGCGATGGAAAATACAAAAGAAGGATATGGAACTATGGTAAGGGCTGCGAAACGGTAGTCTGGCAATGCGGAACAAGCATGAGATACGGTGCTGAGAAGGTTAATAAAGCAGGGGATAAGGTTGGATGCAGTTCAAAATCTATTCATGAAGTCGTATTGAGGCAGGCTTTCACATCAGTATTAAATGAAGTGTTGAAGAACAAGGATGAAATAATAAATAATCTTGAAAAGGCAATTTTTAAGGTTATTGAAGAGACTAATAATAATAACCAAATAAAAGATATAGCTGCACAAATTGATAAGATAAAAGTGAAGAAAGAAAAGCTAATAGATTTGTATTCCGACGAAACCATTTCAAAATCGGAATTCAAGGATAGGAATGATGAATATAACGTTCGGCTGGAGAAGCTTGACGAAAATCTGAGACAAATTAAAGCTCTAAAGGAAAAGTATGCTGAAAAAAGAGAATTAAGCAAAAGGATAAAAAATACTATTAGTAAACTTGCAAAGGCAGAGGATTATAGTGAGGAAGTCTGTAAAGAGCTATTAAATAAAATTGTTGTCTATAATCGTAATCATTTTAAGATTATTTTGAATTGCAATATCGAGAAAGACGTGTATTTTCAAGAGGAAGAGTATAGTGATTTATCGAAAACGCAATACCTACGGCAGAAGGGGCAATACAAATTGCAATGGAGGAACTTCCAATAACATTACACAACTCAAAAATCTTAATTCTCGGTTATGGGAGGATTGGTAAAGTATTGTCCAAAATGCTCCAAGGCATCGGGGCAAAAGTATCAGTAGCCGCCCGTAAATATTCGGATCTGGCATGGATTGAAACATCAGGATATTTGCCAATAAGAATGTCTGAAATTTCAAACTATTTAAATAACTTTGATGTAATATTTAATACTGTTCCACATATTATCCTCGATGTCAAAGAACTTGAAAGCATTAAGAAAGATGCTCTAATAATTGACCTTGCATCAAAACCAGGGGGAATAAACTTTGAAAAAGCGAAAGAAGTCGGTTTGAAAACCATATGGGCATTATCACTTCCGGGAAAAGTTGCTCCGGTAAGTGCAGCTAAATATATGAAGGACACAATATATAATATTATTTCTGAATAGAAACAAAAATAGGCGAAGATTAATAGTCTTTATAAGTAAGTGAATATAATATATTATAATTATGGAAGTATTATAGGTATCTTCATATAAGGAAGTGATGTTATGCAAAAAGCCAGGATGCCAAAGAAATGGAACGAAATTATAAGCTGGACAATAAGAGCCATACTTATAATTGCAATTGTTGCATATTTATTCACGGGAAGATTTGACGGATTATTTGTCCTAGTAATAACTTTAATGCTGACATTTTACCCTAATGTTTTGGAAAAGCGTTTTAGAGTGTATCTGCCTTCTTCGATGCAGATAATAATTACAGTATTTATATTTGCTGCACAATTTCTTGGAGAACTACGAGGTTTCTATGATAGGTTCTGGTGGTGGGATATTATGCTTCACACTACATCGGGATTTATATTAGGTATTATTGGCTTTATGTTTGTATATATGCTAAATCAGCAGTATGACAAAAATGTTAATTTAAGCCCGTTTTTTATTGTTCTTTTTGCCTTTTGTTTTGCATTAACCATAGGGGTTATTTGGGAGTTCTATGAATTCGGAATGGATAGAATATTTGGATTAAATATGCAAAAATTTAGGAACCCAGGCGAGGATGGGCTGGTGGATACAATGGTTGATTTAATTGTTGATGCTGTTGGCGCAGGCGTTGTTTCAATTTTTGGGTTTTTGTATATCAAACAAAAGCATGATTTGTTTTTTACTAAGTTATTTTCAAGCTGGTTTAGAAAAGAGATAACTTAATACTATATTATACTGCTTTTCTAGAGCATACTATAGTCGATTTTCTGGAATCAGAACTTTGATAACTATGCTGCAAACGTCTTTCTTCTGATATAGAGTTTGTTTGTACACTTGTAGCACATTTTGTACAATAACAGCCGCATTGAATCGGCGCTCCGCATTTTAGGCATCTTAGAAATTCATTTTTCTGGTTGCCTCTTTCTATTATTTCCAACTTATTTTCCCTTAAATATCTTTTAATACTCTTAAATGAAACATTCAATGATACAGATACTTGAAAAACAGTAGCAAAAGGATTTTCGTTAAGATATTCTTTAATTCTATCAAATTCTCTTTCTTCATCTTCTATACAATCAATGCATATGGAGCTTACTTCCGACATAACAAGCTTCCCGCATCTTTCACAATTACAAGCATGCATAAAGGTTCCTCCTTTTTTATCCTTCTAATTTAATTATATAACAATTACTGGCAATAATTAATAAACTGCAAGAACCAATTTTTATAGGTATATAGACCTATAAAAACTCACCTATTATTTAAAACTTATTGATTGTTTGCAATTGCCAAAATATTTATATTAATATATAATGAACACCGATAATTAAATGGGTTCAATATGTAATCAATTGAAAATTTACATTTAATTTTTCTTAAAAGAATAGAAAGGGATGAAAAATGCAATGAAGCTAACGGTTGAAGAGATTGAACATGTTGCCAATCTTGCACGTCTTGAATTAACGCCAGAAGAAAAAGAAAAAATGATAAAAGACTTAGCTGCAATAATTGATTTTGCGGACAAGCTTAGCGAGGTTGAAACAGAAGGTATACAACCTACAGCACATATTTTGGATATCAAAAATGTTTTAAGAAAAGATGAAGTGAAACCATCTTATGATGTAGATGATATGATTAGAAATGCACCGGAGAGTGCAAATGGATGTATAAAAGTCCCCAAAGTAGTTGAATAGGCAAAAGTCCCAAAAAGCTTCGCCTTGCGTTGTCAGAAGCAAAGCTTAAAATGCTCACATATAAAAATATGCTCCGCTTTTAACCTTTACTTCTTTCTAGCAATACTTGCTTTTTGAACCTTTTGAATAATAAACATAAAAACGTTAGAAATGAATAGTGCAAGGCACACGAGGTGAAAAGCTCGGAACATATATCATATATGTGAGAGCTCCGAGCCCGAAGGGTAACATAGCAATACGAAGTTTATCACGTTTTTCTGATAGGAGGAAGCATAGTGGAATTATATAAATACACAGCACATGAACTTAAAGATATGTTTAGAGAAAAGAAAGCAAGCGTACCTGAGGTTGCAAAAGCTTACATAGACAGAATAAAAAAGGTTGATTCGAAGGTTGAGGCTTATAATCTGGTTCTGGATGAAGCAGAAATAATTAATAACGCTAAAGAAATACAAAAAGGTTTTGATGCCGGAGATGAAATGCCTGCTTTAGCTGGTATACCAATGGCTATAAAAGACAATATGTGTACAAAGGATTTGTTGACAACATGTTCATCGAAAATACTGCAAAACTTTGTTCCGCCATATGACGCAACAGTTATCCAAAAATTAAAAGGTGAAAAAGCTATATTGCTCGGTAAATTGAATATGGATGAATTCGCTATGGGAGGGTCAACTGAGAATTCAGCTTTTAAGAAGACAAAGAATCCTTGGGATTTAAGCTGTGTACCGGGAGGATCAAGCGGAGGTTCTGTAGCATCTGTTTCAGCAGATGAAGCAGTTTTCTCTTTAGGTTCTGATACAGGTGGTTCGATTCGCCAACCGGCATCTTTATGCGGCGTAATTGGGTTGAAGCCAACTTATGGTGCAGTTTCAAGGTATGGATTAATAGCTTTTGCTTCTTCGCTGGATCAAATTGGGCCAGTAACAAAAGATATTACTGACTGCGCACTAGTATTAAATACAATTACAGGATATGACCCAGCTGATTCGACGTCAGTAAACACGAATCATCCGGATTACACTAAAGCACTTGAAAATAATGTTAAAGGGCTTAAAATTGGTTTGCCAAAAGAATATTTTGGAGAAGGCATAAATAATGAGGTTAAAAAAGCAGTTCTTAATGCGGTAGAAGTTTTAAAGAATCTAGGTGCAGAGATTGGAGAAGTATCACTTCCAATGGCAGAATATGCACTGCCTGCTTACTATCTCATTTCTTCAGCTGAGGCAAGCTCAAACCTTGCAAGATTTGACGGTGTGAAATATGGTTACAGAGCTGAAAAGTTCAACAATCTTATTGACTTATATAAGAAATCAAGAAGCGAAGGCTTTGGACCAGAAGTTAAACGTAGGATTATGCTTGGTACCTATGCATTAAGTGCTGGTTATTACGATGCATATTATAAGAAGGCACTCCAGGTTAAAACTCTTATTAGAAGAAGTTTTGATCAGGTACTTGAGAAATATGATTTAATAATGTTCCCGACTTCTCCAACTACAGCATTTAAAATTGGCGAGAAGTCAGAGAATCCTTTAGAAATGTATTTAGCTGATATTTGTACAGTTTCTATAAATATTGCAGGCTTACCTGGAATCTCAGTACCTTGCGGTTTTGACAGCAAGGGTCTGCCAATAGGATTCCAATTGGTAGGAAAGGCTTTTGATGAAAGTACCATGCTTAGGGCGGCATATACTTATGAGCAGAATACAGGAGCAGAGAAGAAAAGACCGAACTTATAAAATCAGTTGACATTATGAAGGTGAATTATGAAGGTGAAAATTTGCGGTATTAAACGAATAGAAGATGCACTTAAAGCTGTTGAGTTTGGGGCGGATGCTATTGGACTATTGATTAAGACTTCTTCAAAGAACTCAATAGACCCAACCGTTGCTAAAAAGATTGTGCAAAAATTACCGCCGTTTTGCAGTTCAGTAATGGTTGTTACAATAACCGATATTAAAGAAATAGTAGATTTAGCTAAATATATTGGAGTTACTTCTATTCAGCTTCATGGTCATAACTCTCCGGAAGATATAGTTCAAATCAAAAAAGAGATACAGAATATAAAAATAATTAAAACTATTCATGTGATGGATGCAGAATCAATCGATAATTGTAAAGATTTTTATAATAATGCAGATACCATATTGCTTGACAGTTCTAATAAAGCAAACGGTGCTGTGGGTGGGACTGGATTAACACATGATTGGAATATTAGTAAGAGAATTGTAAGTGAATGTCCTTTGCCAGTGATACTTGCAGGCGGATTAAAACCTGAGAATATTGTTGAAGCAATAAAAATTGTAAAGCCTTATGGGGTGGATGTTCAATCAGGGGTTAACGGCCAGGATGGGTTTAAGGATTATAGTAAAATGAAGCAATTCATTGAAAAAGCAAAGAATAAGTAACCTTTTATTTGAAGAAATATAGGTGGTGATCGGGATGAGTGCAGCAAACTATGATACTGACAGCTTCTTTAAAAAATATACTTTGTGGCGGGAAAACCAATATAGCGCAAATGAACTTGTAGAGAAACCAAATTTTCTTACTCTTCTGCCTGATGTAAAGAATAAGAGGATACTTGATTTAGGCTGTGGGTTTGGTGATTATTCAAGACTGCTGTATGATATGGGGGCAAAAGTAGTTGGCGTTGATTCTTCCGGAAAAATGATTGAAATGGCAGAATCTAAAAAGGGAAATAGGGATATTACTTATCTAAAAATGCCAATAGAAAGAATTGATTTTGAAAATGACTCGTTTGAGTTAGTTACAAGCAATATAGTAATTCATTATATTGAAGATATTGATAAGCTGTTTGGAAGGGTTAACAATATATTATCATCTGGAGGAATGTTAGTCTTTTCTACTGAGCATCCAACATCTACTGCATCCTATAATCTAGGGTGGGAGATAGATATAAAGACTGGAGAATACCTATATTGGAGATTAGATAATTATGGAGTACCAGGGCCTAGAGAAACAAAATGGATGGATCATATGTTTGTAAAATATCACAGAACTATTGGGAATTATACAGATGCCTTAATTAATAACGGATTTAAAATTAAACGAATAATGGAAACTGTTCCAACTAAGGAAGATATAGAGAAAAACGGTGAATTAGGGAAATACCTTAAAAGGCCGCTGTATTTAATAATTAGTGCTGAGAAAGTCTGAAAACAAGCAAATACAAAGAAGGAGAGGATTTGATTTGAGTTACGAAACGGTTATTGGCTTGGAAATACATTCTGAGCTTTCAACAAAATCGAAAATATTTTGCAGTTGTACAACCGAATTCGGGGGAGAGGTAAATACACACTGCTGTCCGATTTGTACAGGTATGCCGGGAGTACTGCCGGTATTGAATGAAAAGGTTGTTGAATATGCTGTTAAAGCTGGTCTTGCAACCAATTGTGAGATTGCAAAATACAGCAAGCAAGATAGAAAGAACTATTTTTATCCTGACCTTCCAAAAGCATATCAAATATCACAGTATGATTTACCGCTTTGCAAAAACGGTTATATTGATATTGAGCTTGATGGGAAAACAAAGCGGATAGGAATTACAAGGATTCATATTGAGGAAGATGCAGGAAAACTGCTTCACGACCAATGGGGTTCTGGCTCACTGGTTGACTTGAATCGCTGCGGAGTACCGCTCATTGAGATTGTAACCGAGCCTGATATGAGAAATCCTGAGGAAGCAAAAGCCGTACTTGAAAAAATAAAGACAATTCTTGAATATATAGAGGTTTCTGACTGCAAGATGCAGGAAGGCTCACTAAGATGCGATGTAAATCTTTCACTCAGGCCTGAGGGCTCAGAAAAATTCGGGACAAGAACCGAAATGAAAAACCTCAATTCGTTCAGAGCTGTTTTGCATGCCGCAGAATCTGAAATAAAAAGGCAAAAAGATGAATTAGAAAATGGCGGAGAGATAGTGCAGGAAACAAGAAGATGGGATGATGAGAAGGGAACAAGCTATTCCATGAGAAGTAAAGAAGAAGCTCATGATTACAGATATTTTCCGGATCCTGACCTTGCTCCTATCGTCCTTTCCGATGATTATATAAAGAAAGTGAAAGATTCATTGCCAGAGCTCCCTGATGTAAAAATGAAAAGATATATAGAGTCATACGGAATTCCAGAGTATGATGCAGGACTTCTTACCAGCTCAAAAGTATTAGCAGCGTTTTTTGAAGAGGCAGCAAATGTAAGCCAAAATGCTAAATTAGTCAGCAATTGGATGATGGGCGATATGATGAGGATTATGAAAGAGAAGAATATCGAATATTCAAATATTCCGTTCAAACCTTCAGATTTGGCTGATTTAATAGCCTTGATTCAAAAGGGAACAATCAGTGGAACGATTGCAAAGACTGTATTTGAAGAGATGTTTGTATCTGCAAAGAGACCTGAAGATATTGTAAAAGAAAAGGGGCTCATTCAGATTAGTGATGAAGGAGAACTGATTGAGATAGTTAAGCAGGTTCTTGCGGAAAATCAGCAATCAGTGGAAGATTACAAAGCTGGAAAAGATAAAGCTATGGGATTTTTGGTAGGACAATCAATGAAAGCGACAAAAGGAAAAGCAAATCCGCAAATTATAAATAAGATTTTAAAAGACCTTCTTGGATAATAGATTAGGCAGGTTCATAAATCTGCGAAATCTATAACTTTACTGTTAAAAACATTGCCTGTATATCTTGCGATATACAGGCTTTTTTATTTAAAAACCACAGGAAAAATCCTGTAGCTGCCGATGGTGGGGATAGTAGTATAATATGCATCCTAAAATATTTTGTGCAAATATAAACATGGTTTTTTTATTTGTAAAATGCAAAAATCGAACTTTTTAGACATAAAAAAATGTATTTCAATCATTTATACAGCATTATTTTTTAGTTTGTAGTACAATAAAATTGTATGGTAACGTAAAAAATATGTATTGTCTTGAACATCCGTTATAGATTTGCAACCTGTACTTCAAAATTGGAGAAAAAGAGGTTGATGTGAAATGATGGATGCACTGAGTAATAAACTGACCATGACAATAAAAATGAATGTTAAGGATGTTGATGAAGAAAAAGCAGAAATAATCAACTATGGTCTTACAGTACTTTTTTCTCAAATTATTAAGACGATTGTTTTACTTGCTATTGCATATTACCTTGGAATCTTGAATTTAGTCTTAATATCAATGGTGACATTTGGATTCTATCGCTGTTTTGCTGGCGGTGCACACTCAAATACCCACATCGGATGTTTTGTTTTTAGCTCAATTATTTTTCTAGGAGCAGTCTATTCTTCAGTATTTTTATCCTCATATGTAAATTTTACAGGTATATTATTTTTTACAATATTCATTATAAACTGTATTATAATTTATTACTTTGCGCCTGCGGATGTTGAACAAAAGCCAATATTAAGCAGAATGTTCAGAGAAAGACAACGACTATACTCAGCATTTTCTATGGGATTAATATTTATGATTGCATTAACAATAATAAAGAGTCCGGTAATATCAACCTTGTTAATCATGATTACATTATTTGAAAGCATTAGTATGCTGCCCATCATATATAAAATCGTTGGATGCAAATATGGCTGGAGAAGTATTAATAATCAGGAAATAGAGCCTCTTGAATAAGAGTGCTTTATATAAAAAAAATAAGGGGGGTTTTCCATGACAGGTATTAAATTAGCAGTCAAGGAAACTTACATCAAAATGCTTTCATTACTAGGCATGACAGCTACTCTGTTCGCTTTAATGTCAGCAAGCTCAACAAGTATTTTCTGGTTTGGCTATGAACCCAAGATGCCCACAAAATTGATAAAGCAAGATTAGTTTGAATAAAAAAATGAGTCCATATTGATATGGGCTCATTTTTTTATTCAATTGGAATTATTAGTTCATGCCTAAACATATTATTTGAGGTTGAAGTCTTTAAATTAATTAGCTTGGATTTTTGTGTAATTGTTTTAACTTCCCATAACCCTAATCCGTGATTACTGCCTTTTGTGGAATAATCCTTTTCAAATATTTTTTGGATGTTTATTTCACCTGTATATGAATTTTCAATTACTATGTGATAATTATTATCAATTTCTTTTAAATAGAAATTAATTTTCTTATCACTTGAGGTTTCTGCAGCTTCAATAGCATTATCCCAAAATATCCCTAGTATTTTGCATAAATCATAAAGTGACACCTTCGATTTAATTAAATCAGATAAAATCTCCATATTAACATTTAAGCTTTTACTTGTTGCTTTATAATAAGCAGAAACAATTAAGCCATAGACGGGAGGATTGTTTATAATTGTTGAGTTTGCAAAGCTTAGGCTGTTAACCGAAGAATAATCAGTTCTTAAATCGTCGAAATATTTTTTTAGGCCTTCAAAATCATTAGTAATTAAGTAGCCGCTGATCGAATTAAGCGTATTTGAAAAGTCGTGCCTAAAGCTTCTAAGACTGGTTACCAGGTCAGTTAAAGTCTTATTGTAAAGAAGCTGATTTTCCAGTTGAGATTTTGTGAAATTAAGTTCTGAGCCTTTGCGGGTATTATAAAAAGCTAAAAGAAAGAATATAAAAATTGAAATCAAGTTAAAAGATATTAAAGCGAATGGAGCATTAGCAGACGAAAAGAAATAGGCAAGGTTTGGAAGGATAAGGATTACTGTAATGAAAGCATTTATAGCAAGACCAATACTTTTCTTTCTATTTATATCCTCTAAGTAATTAATTCTCATTTTGAAGTAATATATCATTAGAGTAATAATGCCGAAAACAGTAAGAGAAATTGTAGTATTTATCAAAAAAAGGTTCGATTCTTGAAAAGCTTGCTTTAATTGTATACCAAGCAAGCTGTCAATAAATAGAACCATACACTCTCCTGCGAGATTAACTAAAAAAGATAAAAAAACAACTATGATTGTTTGAACGAATCTCAATTTAAGAATTATCATACTCAATGCTAAAAGCATTATCAATCCAGAAAAGAAAACCATTTCGACAGACGTGTAAATTCTGAAAATTACATTTAATAAGGAGCATAGTACTGCAAAGATTACAGCTCTTTTCCAGTTGATTTTAATAGATAATAATATATAAAAGAGAGCAGCAGACATTGCAAAAGAAATATTATAGATTAAAAACCATAAAATCGGGTTTGAAGCAACGACAGAAGATTCATTCATTCAAAGAAGGCCCTCCAGTTTTACTTGTTTATAAAAATATCACAGAATTGTTTTTTAAACTTTCTTCCTAAATAGCATTTGTATGAATTTATCATATCAATTTCATTTAAAACATAATCAACCTTTACTATCTTATTGGTATTTACTATGTAAGATTTATGAGCCCGCACAAAATTCGAAGGCAAGGATTTTTCAAACTCTTCAAGATTCATATTGGTTTCTATCATTTCACTGGAAGTATATAAATGTGTTTTTGATTTTGCTTTTTCAATAAAAATAATATCGTTCTTCATTACTACATATGTAGTAGAACCGGATTTAATTTTCAGCGAATCCACCGAATCTGTAGATATATATTTTACGAGCCTCAAAATACATTCTTCTAATTTTTCATACGAAACCGGCTTGACTAAATAGTCAAATGTTTTAAATTTATATCCAAGCAAGACATATTCTATATGTGCAGTACAAAAGATAATGTTAATAGATTTATTTGCATCACGGATTTTCTTTGCAAGATCTATACCAGACTGCATTGATTTTAGTTCAATATCTAAGATAACAACATCTACATGATTTTGAAGTACAAATTTAAAAAAGTCATCTGCATTATCAGAGTCGAAAATTACTTCACCTCGAATGTTATTCTGTTCCATTATTAAGTTTATCATATTGATAAGCTTGCTTCTGATTTGATTATTGTCATCACATATAGCTATTCTTACCATGGTCACCTCGCAAAAAAAACAGAATAATTTGTCTACAATTATTGGGAAATATAGAAGAGAGAAGAAATAATTAGTATTTAAATAATTAAATGTCATATTTATAATGATAATAACATAAATAAAAATATTTTCAACACATTGTTTGACAAAAGAAACAAAGATTGACAAATACAGCATAAATGGCTGTATTATATTTTGTAGAAATGTGGATTCATATCATTAAAAAGTGTAATATGTTCAAATCCTGCAGTTTTAGCCAACTCTATAGCCTCATTGATTTTATATCCTACATATTCTATTGAATGAGCATCTGAACCAACTGTAATAATTTTGCCGCCCAATTCTCGGAATCTTTTGATTAGCTCAAATTCAGGCATAAATGAATTTAGCCTATAACGAAACCCGGATGTATTTATTTCAATACCTTTATTTTTTTTAATTAAAATTTTTAATATTTCATCGATTATTTCACAAAAATCTGAATAATTTGGATTGCTGTATAAAGGATCAGAAACATATCTTCTTATGAGGTCTAAATGGCCAAGAACGCTAAATTTATCAAACCTATCTACTGCAAAAAGAACTTCCTGATAATAACGATTGCAAGCTTGTAATGAGGACTTTTCCTGAAAAAAGTCTTTTTTACTAATATCAATACCGTCGATACAGTGGACCGAAAGAATTATAAAATCAAAAGCAGACTTTTCAAGGAAGTTGTTGCTTTCAACTATAGAGTGAGGCTGAATGCCAACTTCGATGCCTTTTTTTATAGAAATTTGATTACAGTAACGATTCTGAGCCTCTTCAATACGCTTCTGATATATTTCTGGCTGCATTTGCTCATAAGTAATATTTTTATCTGGCCAATATATATCAAGATGGTCTGTAAATACTATTTCTTTAAGACCAATTTCAAGTGCCTTATTAACAACTTGTTCAAAACTCATAATTGAATCGCCTGAGAAGGTTGAGTGGATATGATAATCGAACATAATATCCTCCAGGTTCTTTTAACTTAATCAAGGCTAATTCTAGCATATCGAAAATGTTTACTCAATATTTGTTTATTTTATATATGTAGCGGTATATAATATGTGTGTAGACAAAGTAAAAATTTAAGTTATTATTTCTTATTGAGTACTAAACTATCAATTATAATTAAATTATAGGAGGAATAGTATGGAAGAAATTAAGACTGAAGGACAGAAGCTTAACGAACAACTTACTTATGAATCTAAGAGTGCTTGGGAGAAGCTTTCAGAAAATGAGAGCCAAGCAGTAAATAGTTTTTGTGCGGGTTATATAGACTTTTTAAATAATGCAAAGACCGAGAGAGAAGCAGTCGGCCAATTCATTGGTTTAGCAGAGCAAAATGGTTTTAAAAATATTAAAGACATTAACCATAATTTAAATAAAGGAGATAAGATTTACTATTCAAATAGAGGTAAGACACTTCTTCTAGCTGTTATTGGTGAAGAACCCTTGGAGAATGGTTTTAGCGCTGTAGGGGCTCATATAGATTCACCAAGACTTGATCTTAAGCAAAACCCTTTATATGAAAGTTCTGATCTTGGATTCCTTAAAACACATTATTATGGAGGAATTAAAAAATATCAATGGACAACAATTCCGCTAGCAATTCATGGGGTAATTATCAAAGAAGATGGGGAAAAAATTAATGTTGTAATCGGGGAAGATGATTCGGATCCTGTATTCTGCATTAGTGATTTACTGCCGCACTTATCGCAAGAACAAATGCAAAAGAAAATGTCTGAAGCTGTTATTGGTGAAAACCTTAATATATTAATGGGCAACCAGCCTTACAAAGATGAAAAAGTCAAAGAAAAAGTAAAACTGAATATTCTAAAACTTCTAAATGAAAAATACGGCATAAAGGAAAAGGATTTTTATTCTGCTGAAATTGAAATAGTTCCGGCAATTAAAGCAAAAGATGTTGGAATTGATAGAAGCATGGTAGGCGGTTATGGGCAAGATGATAGGGTTTGTGCCTACTCAGCTGCAAAGGCAATATTTGAAGCTGGAGTTCCTAAAAAGACAGCGGTATGTATTCTTGCAGACAAAGAAGAAATTGGCAGTGTCGGAAATACAGGTATGCAGTCAAGGATACTTATTGACTTTATATCGGAATTGATTGAGCTAACTGGAGGTTTAAGTTCTCTAAAACTCAGTAGAGCACTTAGAAATTCTAGAATGATTTCAGCTGATGTTAACGGAGCGCTTGACCCTGCTTATGAAGGGGTTATGGAAAAAAGGAATTCCGCATATTTAGGAAAAGGAGTATGTATTACAAAGTATACCGGGCATGCAGGTAAAAGCGGGGCAAATGATGCCCATGCTGAATTCTTAAGTGAGGTTATAAAAATATTGGATAATAATAATGTTGCGTGGCAAATTGGTGAGCTTGGAAAGGTTGACCAGGGCGGAGGCGGGACAATAGCCGGCTATCTTGCTAACCTAGGTATGGAAGTAATCGACTGCGGAACAGCATTATTATCCATGCATTCTCCATTTGAAATTGCCAGCAAGGTTGATATTTATATGACTTATAGGGCTTATCTTGCATTTATTAAATAAAACTAAGACCTTATTATATTGCTCCATGCGTTTTCCATAATTGGATAAATACTGCATATGGAGCAATTGCTTTAAATATACTATAATCAGAGATTAGAATAACATTTGAATGAGGGTTGGATATTTATGATGAGGTTGTATAAGGTATTTATAGTTATATGTACTATTGGAATATTGTTTTGTGGCTGCCAGAAGGAACAAAGCATAATTCAACAGCAAAATATTATAGATAATAATGTTCCTAGGACAGATAACCCTTCTGATGATAATATGAAAAGTGTAACATCAGGGACTTACTCTAATGAGAAGCCTGAAACAAAAAATAATGATGATACATTGAAGAGTTCTGCATCCTCACAACCAGGCTGGAACAAGAGACTATCATGGAGTTTCGTCCGAAAAAAGGATAATCTTCCGCCTGCGTTTACAAAGCAATATGTTGAACTCGCAGATAAGTATGGAGCAATCTATATTGGAGACACAACAAAGAAGACTATATATCTGACATTTGATGAGGGATATGAAAATGGTTATACGCCAATGATTCTTGATGCATTGAAGGATAATCAGGTTAAAGCAGCTTTCTTTATTACAATGCCATTTTTAAAGAATAATAGTGATTTGGTTGAAAGAATGTTAAACGAAGGGCATATAGTTGGAAACCATACGGTCCATCATCCTAGCCTTCCTGATGTATCAGATGAAAAGATAGAAAAAGAGCTTGTAGACTTAGATTTATACTTGAAAGAAAAAGCAGGGGTTAGTATGAAGTTCATGCGTGCACCCAAAGGAGAGTTTAGTGAAAGGACATTGAAAATCTCCAAAGACCTTGGTTATACAAATGTATTTTGGAGTTTTGCATATGATGATTGGGATATTAAGAAACAAAAGGGAGCCGATAATGCTTATAACAAGGTAATTAACAATATACACAACGGTGCAGTTTTATTACTGCATGCAGTATCAAGCGACAACGCGCAAGCATTGGATAGAATAATAAAGGAGTTAAAGGCGCAAGGTTATAACTTTGGGACGTTAGACCAGTTCAATAAATAGAAACATGAAATCATGAATGGTATTAAGAACCTTCTTCACGCATAAATTTATGTGAAGGAGGTTTTTTTATGTTTGGAAAACGCCGGAGAAAAAAGAATAAAGTATCAATTAAAGAGAAAATGGGCGAAGTGCTGGAGATTCCTAAGGAACTTATTATGGATACAGGGAAGCTCACTGTTATTGGGCAAAAGCAGTTGTTTCTTGAAAATCATAAAGGAATTGTAGAGTATGAAGATTATCGTATAAAAGTGAATACAAAAGAGGGAATTATTCAGTTTGAGGGGAATGGCATGGATATAAAAGAAATTACTTCTGAAGATATTATGATTACCGGTGAAATATATACTATCCAATTCCTTCAGAACTAAGCATGTTAGTAAAATATTAATAAATTGCTCAATTTTAACTCCCTTTCTAGCTCTCACTCGCAACCGGAGGAGAGTATTGGTGAGACTTAAGAGTTATTCTGTTTCATTCCCTCAATCGTGAGGGAATGTTAGGTAGGGAGTTTGTTGATGTAAAGGGGAGTAAAAAGCAATGTTCATTCTCAAGCTGTGGAATTATATTAGGGGATATGTTATTATATTGGTTGAAGGTTATTTCCCTGAGAAATTTATTAATATCTGCATAAGCAGGGGCATATTTCTATGGGATGTTACAAGAGAAAAAAGCTGTATAATGAGAATGAAAGTTGGTATTGGCGCCTTTAAAAAAATCCATCTTGTAGCTAGGAAAACAAGCTGTAGGGTAAAGATAATATCAAAGAAGGGTTTGCCTTTTGTTTTTTATAAATATAGAAAGAGAAAAACATTTGTTGCTGGTTGTGCGATATTTCTCTTAATGATATACACCCTTTCATCATTTGTTTGGAGTATTGATATAGTTGGAAATAAGACTATTCCTAAAGAAAAATTACTAGAAAAATTAAAGGTAATTGGGCTGAGAACCGGAATATGCAGGTATTACGTAAATAAAGAAGAAATCTGCAATAAAATGATGATTCAGGTAAATCAGCTTGCATGGATAAGTATTGATTTATCAGGTACGAGAGCAATAGTAGAAGTTGCAGAAAGGAAAATGCCGCCGAAATTTGTAGAAAAGGATATACCGTGCAATATATCAGCTGATAAGGATGGAATAATTAAGTCAATATTCGTAAAAGCAGGAACGCCGCTTGTGGAGCCGGGTAGTACGGTGAAGAAGGGAGATATGCTTGTTTCGGGAATAGTAACAGGTATTGATAAAATTTCAAGATTTGTTCATGCACAAGCCGATATTAAAGCAAGAATCTGGTATGAAGTAATTGAAAATGTTCCGCTTACTAATATAAAAGAAGTTAAGACCGGAAGGGTAAGAAACTTATATAAGCTAAGATTTATTAGCAGCGAATTCGCTTTAAACGGTAAAAAGTATCCCTTTAAGAGTGCTGCATGTACTACTGAAGAAAAATTATTATCTATTGGCAAGAATTATATATTCCCTATAGGTATTGTAATAACCAAATGCGAAGAAACAGTCTATGTTAAAGAATCAATAACACCTGAAAAAGCTAGGCAAATTGGAATTAAAAGGGCATGGGAGAAAATCAACTCGCAATTAGAAGCCAAGACTAATATAATTAATAAAAAAGAATATTCATTTAGGTATCCAAATTATATGAGAACGAGGGTCTTAGTTGAGACAGTTGAAGTTATAGGGATTGAAGAAAGAATCAGTAAATAGTGTTAAGCTTTAACAACATAAAGTGTAAAACCAAAAGCAAGTGTATCTGTCGACTTTACACTGTCAACTATATAATAGTGAGGGACAAATGATGACCGAAATGGAAGAAAGTAAGGTATCAAAACCTAAAAATGGTATTTTTTATAACAAAACCTTTCACAAGATATTGACAGGGCTTTTAGTAATGTTAATATCTTGCTTTATTGTTGTCAATGCTGCTGAGCCTAGGAAGTATGAACTTAAAGAAGGAGACAAGTCTGAATTTGTAATTTATGCTTCAAGTGAGGTTATTGACGACATTTCTACCCAAAAAAACAGAGATGCCGCTGCTGCAGCCATTACCCCCAAATATAGCCGCGAGGATGTTTTAACCAAAGATGCTGTTAGTGTAATTTCGCTTTTACAAAAAAGGGACTCTGATGAAGATGATAAAAAGATTTTTCTGCAAAAGTATTCAAAAGAATTAAAATCAAGGCAAATAAATATTTTGGATAATCAAATTAATAAAATAATATCCTTAAAGGATGATGAGCTTAAGGAATTTGTAGATGCCCTTGGTAAAATTACAACAAAAATAATGAATCAGGGCATTACAGAAGAATCATTGGAAAGAAGCCATATAGATATCAAAGCCGAATTATCATCCTATAAATTTGTTTCCAATAGATTAAACTGGACGGAATATAAGGATATTGCACAAATTCTACTTACTGGTCTTGTCAAACCAAATATTATCGAAGACAAGGTTCAAACTGAAAGAGCGAAGCAGGAAGCAAGAGCAAGAGCAAGCAATATAGTTAAATATGATAAAGGACAAATAATTGTTGCTAAAAATGATATTGTTACCCGCGAACAGATTGAAATGCTCAAGAAACTTAATTTGATAAAGAACGGAAAGAAGATTGATGTTGTCTTTTTCCTGGGAGTCTTAGCTGTATTAATAATTATTATGGGTTTATTCATTCTTTTCATATACAACTACTATAGAATAATTCTTGAAAGCAGAGCCGAATTAATTTTGTTAAGTATTATATATGTAATAACCTTATTTTTGGCATGGGGATTTTCACAGTTTTCAATTTACCTTATTCCATTCTCCTTTGCTCCTATCCTGGTTTCAATTATGCTTAATACCAATTTGGCTGTATTTATGAATATTTTGGTATCTTTAGTCATATCGATGCTTTTAAAAGGGGATATAAACTTTTTATATTTATCGCTCATTGGAGGAACATTTGCAGCGTTTGCTGTTGCAAGAGCGAAACAAAGAAAGGATTTTGTTCTTGCCGGCGGAGTAGTTGCAGCAGCCTTTGCATTAATTACTGCATTTTTCGGAATTGCACATAGGGAATCAATACAAAGACTTCTTATTGATAGTGGAATGAGTGCTATAAATGGAATCTTTTCAATAATTCTGGCAACTGGAACCTTACCTTTTTGGGAAAGTTCGTTTAATATAATTACGCCAATGAAACTTCTGGAATTGTCTGATCCAAACCAGCCGCTTATAAAAAGGCTTTTGCTTGAAGCTCCAGGAACCTATCACCATAGCCTGCTTGTGGGTAATCTATCAGAAGTTGCGACCGAAGCAATTGGCGGAAATGCACTGCTGGCTAGAGTCGGAGCTTATTATCATGATATTGGCAAGCTTAGGAGACCTTATTTCTTTAAGGAGAATCAATTTACGGATAATCCTCATGAAAGAATGACTCCAAGCTTAAGCACTTTAGTTATCACCTCGCATACTAGAGATGGTGCTGAGCTTGCTGGAGAATACGGAATACCTATGGCAATAAAGGATATAATTCTTCAGCATCATGGAACAACTCTTGTCGCTTTTTTCTTTCATAAGGCCAAAAAGACCGAAAGACTTGAAAATCAGACTAGAAAAGAAAGCTTTAGATATGAAGGGCCAAGACCCACAACAAAAGAAGCGGCTGTCGTTATGCTCGCGGATTCAATTGAAGCAGCGGTACGTTCAATGCCGGATAAAACTGAAGGTAAAATCGAGGGGCTAATAAGAAAGATTATCAAGGATAAATTGGATGACGGACAGCTTGATCTTTGTGATTTAACCCTAAAAGACTTGGATCTTATTGCAAAATCATTTATGAAGGTTTTAAATGGTTATTTCCATGGGAGAATAGAATATCCTGAGGCTAATGCAGTTGAGCTTGATGATGAAGACACCATAGAGATTATTGATCCTCTCGATATATTAATTTCAAGTGAAGGCGAGACTAAAGAAAAGGAGCTTGAAAATGAAAATATTCATAATAAATAAACAGAAAAAAGCGGCAGTTGATAAAGAATTAAGGAATATGATTAAAAATGTAGTCATCAAGGCTGCTGAAATTGAGAACCTCAAGATTCCTTTTGAAGTTTGTATAGTTTTGACTGGAAATATTGGAATTCGCAAGCTGAATAGGCAGTTTAGGAGCATGGACAAGCCAACCGATGTATTATCATTCCCTATGTATGAAGAGACTGAATTAAAGGGTATTCTTAAAAGTAACGAAATTTTAGATATGATTGCTTTGGGTGATATTGTGATATCTTTAGAAAAAGCGCAGGAACAAGCAAAAGAGTATGGGCATTCTTTTGAGAGAGAAACAGCATATCTTGCTTCCCATGGATTTCTTCATTTATTAGGATATGACCATATTTCCCAAAAAGAAAAAGAATTAATGAGGCAAAAAGAAGAGCAGATTATGGAACTACTAAATCTCAAAAGAGAATAAGGAGGCAGCGGACCTTGAAAAACAGGAATATTATTGACAGATTTAATAATGCAATAAACGGAGTAATTTATGCAGTAAGAACTCAAAAGAACATGCAGATTCATTGCTCGGCGGCAATTTTAGTGCTATTCTTAAGCCTTTTTTATAATCTTGAAAAAGTAGAGATGATTACTCTGTTTTTGACTATCTCATTAGTCATTTTTGCTGAAATGGTCAATACTGCAATCGAAGCTGTTGTAGATATTATTGTAGATGAGTTCCATCCATTTGCCAAGGTGGCTAAGGATGTAGCTGCTGGGGCTGTCCTGATTACAGCGGGAAATGCAGTAATAGTAGGTTACCTTTTATTCTTTAGTAAGGTTGAACCAACGGCTCTAAGTATTATGAATAAATTAAATAATACTCCTATGCATATTATATTTATTGCACTGCTCATAACCATGATTTGCATAATTTTCGTAAAAGCATATTTTAGAACAGGTACCCCGCTTGAAGGAGGAATGCCGAGCGGACACTCAGCTTTGGCCTTTGCAATCCTCACCAGCATATGGGTATTAACAAATGATATAAAAATATTCACACTTGCACTTGTACTTAGTTTATTAGTTGTTCAGAGCAGATTGGAAGCCAAGATTCATAATATTTATGAGGTTATAGTCGGAGCTTTCTTGGGAGTATTGATTATGCTTATGTTATTCCAGCTTGTAAATAATTATAATTTGATTCCGTTTTTGAAATAACCAAATTTATATAATAAAGAAATCCGGTGCAAGCACCGGATTTCTTTATTATAGTTTAGTACAGTATTGGTTTCTATCTATCAAATCAATCAGCTGTTTTGTACTCTGGCTGATACTTTTTTCATCTTTAGCAACTTCAAAAAAATGTTTAAGTTCAATTCCAAAGACCGGTTCGGTAATCAGAATATCATTGTAGCTGGACAAAACCAGTAAGTCTACTTCGCTTTTGCAAAATCCTTTGTTTTCAAGCTTCCAGTGAATATAATCGACTAATTGCAGGGTACTTATGAATCGTATGCTCTTTGCATTTGATATCAATGTCCTTGATAGTTCATCTGATGGTTTAGTACATTTAATGATTTCATTAGATGAAGAGATATTATTTAGGAGCTTTTGGGTCTGCTGATCTTTCAAAACTGACCTGTTTGCAAAAAAAGCCAATGCTTCCAACTTGGGGTCCAATAAATTATGAGCAAGTTTAAGCTTCCTAAGTGATTGCCTCATATCCTTGGAAATATTTTTTTCATTCTTCATGTTTTCTTCAAGTTTAAGAAGCAATGCTAACTGCATGTAGTTGATATCAGATGAAAAAAATTTACGTGGTGAGCTTATGCTTGTTTGAGTAAAATCTTTATGAGCTTTTGAAACTGCATTCGCAGGATACGTAAACATAGCGGCAAGCATACCCACCAATAAGAAGATAAGGATACCTTTTTTCATACTACCAACCCCTTCATAAAATTATTTATCACCAGGTAAAAGCTTTTTCACTCCCTTCCTAATTTTATTCAGGGCAAACGATAAAATATAAAAAAGAGTATAATATAGTTACATTTTATACCATAATTACCAGTTAAGTCAAGAAATATAGCGGCTTTAGATATAAAGAACCAGAAAGAGCTTAATATGTAAAAACGTACTGCTTGAAGAATAGGGTATCATGCCATATAATAAGGTAAACAATTAAGACTTAGCATTTCATAAGAAGCCTGTATTCTGCATTGAAAAGAAATAAAAATAAGGAGCCCTTGATATGACTGCGACAACGGTATTTTCCAAATGTTATTTGATTCTCACCGAAGATTGTAATTTGAGATGTAAATACTGTTATGAGAATGCCAATAGGTGTACTAAGAGATACATGTCTTTTGATACTGCAAAAATGTCGGCAGATTTTTTATTTGATAATGCTTTAAAACATGGTGTTAAAAGTCTTAAATGGACTTTTTTTGGGGGAGAGCCACTTCTTAATCTTGATGTAATGATAAGCTTTTTTCGTTACGTTGTAGATAAATCTAAGATAAACAACATTAAATCAAATTTCTCGCTTGTTACAAATGGTACAATATATAATAAGCAGTTTGAGGAATTTATATTGGAATGGTATAAAGCTACAAAACAAGTTAGTATACAAGTTTCAACTGATGGAATTCCTGAAGTTCAGGATGAAAATAGGATAACTATAAATAGTAAACCAACTTCGAGAATTGTTCTAGAAAATATATTAAAAATAAAAACGCTTTTTAAAAAAAATAAAATAGATATTTCTTCTTTACATACACATGCAGTTGTTACGAAGGCGGCTATACCGAAGGTTTTTTCTAGTTACAAATATTTTAAGCATCTTGGCATAATAAATGATATTTCCTTTGAGTTGTTACATGAAGAAGATTGGGATGAAAATGATATTTCTATTTACATAGACCAACTATCACAAATTGCTGATTATGTATATAAGGAATGCGTATCATCATGTTCATTAAAACCTTATGAAAATGCAAAAGGTTTAATTGCTATGAAAACTGATAAAGCTCATGAGAATACTTGTGAAGCAGGAAAAACAGTATGTGCAATTAATCCAAAAGGTGATATTTATCCTTGTGATAAAGCATATTTTTCAAGCAGTAATTTTATAATTGGAAATATATTTGAGGGTGTTATTGATAACAGTAATAGGGAGCTTTTTTTAAAAGCTTGTCGAAATGATATGCATGTAGGTAATGTTAGTTGTGGTACATGTGATAATACTATGTGTAAGATATGTATGGTATTAAATTATGAAAAATATAATGACATATTAAAATGTAATCCGCTTGCTTGTTTAATGTATAAGGCAAAATGGAAATTTATTAATCAAACAAAAAAGAAGTTTGATAAGCTTGCTTATAAACTTGATTATAATAGCTGTAGTGAAACAGTATTCTATAAGACTAAGAATTAAGGAATGTTCTAAACTTTTCAAGTTCTTCCATAGTAAAAAAAGGATTATTGAAGAATAAGATATTTTAGCATATAATTATGTAAAATAGTTGTTCTATAACTTTGATATAATTCATCTAAGATAATATTTTTAAGAGATGTAAATAAAATTATATTATGCAAAAAAATAAGGAGTACTGTTGTGATTGAACCCTCTGCATTTACTTCATGTTATTTAATTCTTACTGAAGATTGCAATATGAAGTGCAAGTACTGCTATGAAAATGCTAATAGATGCAAAAATAATTATATGTCTTTGGATACTGCAAAAAAAGCTATGGATTTTGTATTGGATAATGCATTTAAGCAGGGTATTGAAAGGATTAGATTGACTTTCTTTGGAGGAGAGCCACTTCTCAATCTTGACGTAATGATAAAATCATTTCATTATGCTGTAGATAAAGCAAAACAGTACAATATTAGTTTATTTTTTTCAATTATTACAAATGGTACTATATATAATAAAGAGTTCGAAGAGTTCATTTTAGATTGGTATAAAGCTACAAAGAATGTCAATATCCAAATTTCTACTGATGGGATTCCGGAGGTTCAGGATAAAAGCAGAGTAAATATAGATGGCAAACCAATTTCAGGAATTATCCTAGAAAACATATTAAAACTAAAAAAGCTTTTTGAGAAAAACAAAATACAGAGTACTTCTTTGCAAACACATTCAGTAATTACCAAGGATACAATGTCTAGCCATTTTTTGAGCTATAAATATTTTAAGCAGCTTGGCATAAGCAGACCTGGATTTAAGCTTTCAAATGAAGAAGATTGGAATGAAAATGATATTCCAATTTATATTGAACAATTATCGCTAATTTCGGATTATGTTTACAATGAATGCATATTAGCAAACTCATTGAAACCTTATGAGGAAGCAAGAAACATAATATCCATAAAAGAGCAGGAAATTAGTAAAATTATTTGCGAAGCAGGGAAAACGTTATGTGCAATTGCTCCAAATGGAGATGTATATCCTTGCCACAGAATATATTTTTCAAATAATAATTTTAAGCTAGGAAATGTATTTAATGGCATTAGTGATAATAAGAGTGGAGATGCCTTTTTTAATGTTTATCGAAGGGATATGCATGTAGATAATATCAGCTGTGGTAAATGTGATAATGCGGCTTGTATAGTTTGTATGGCATATAATTATGAAAAATATGGTGATATATTAAAATGTAATTCGTTAGTATGCTCAATGTACAAAGCAAAATGGAAGTTCATAACTGAAATTAGAAAGAAATTTGAAAAGCTTTCTTATATTTTTAATTACAATAAATGTAATGAAGTAACATTTTTCGAATCTATGAATTAAAATAGTATTTTATTAGGAGTTAGGATATGAATAAAGTCATTCCATTTTCTTCATGCTATCTAATCTTGACTGAAGATTGTAATCTAAGATGTAAGTATTGTTATGAAAGTACAAATAGATGCAGTAATAACTACATGTCTTTTGATACAGCCAAAAAGGCTGCAGATCTATCCTTTGACAATGCTTTAAAATTTGGCATGAAAAAGCTTAGTTGGATTTTTTTTGGGGGAGAGCCACTCCTTAATCTTGATGTAATGATAAAGTTTTTCCATTATGTTAGAGATAAAGCAAAGGAGAATAACATTAAATTAAATTTTTCAATTACTACAAATGGTACGATATATAATAAAGAGTTTGAAGAGTTTATTTTAGAATGGTATAAAGCGACAAAACAAGTTAGCATTATTATTTCAATTGATGGGATTCCTGAGGTACAAGATAAAAACAGAGCAACTGTAAATGGTAAGCCAACTTCAGGAATTATTCTCGAAAACATATTAAAGCTTAAAAAGTTTTTTGAAAAAAATCAGATAAAGTTTTCTTCTTTACGTACCCATTCAGTGGTTACAAAAGATACTGTATCTAATCTTTTTTCAAGCTATAAATACTTAAAAGAGCTTGGCATAAATGAGACTCGATTTGAGATTTCACATGAGGAAGATTGGAATGAAAATGATATTTCTACTTATACTGAACAATTATCTCTCATTTCAGATTATGTATACAATGAATGTATTATGTCAGCACTTTTAGATCCTTATAGAAATATGGGTACACTTTTTGGCGAAATAGGTAAAAAAACTTGCGAAGCAGGAAAATTATTATGTGCAATTGCACCGAATGGCGATATATATCCTTGCACAAGAGCATATTTTTCAAGCCGCAATTTAATACTCGGAAATGTACATAATGGATTTATAGATAATAATAAAAGAAAGCTTTTCTTTGATTCCTTTAGAGATAATATGCATGTTGGTAATATTAGTTGCGGTAAATGTGATAATTCTGTATGTAAGATATGTAAGATTTACAATTATGAGAAATATAATGATTTTCTAAAGTGTAATCCTTTAGTTTGTTCAATGTATAAGGCAAAATCAAATTTCGTGATTGAAACAAAAAAGAAATTTAATAAGCTTACTTACAAACTTGATTATAAAAAATGCAATGAAATGACTTTTTTCAATACTAGAAATTTATAATTGGTTTTAATATAGGACTTATTGTAAAATGGATACCTAAATATCTTGAATGATAAGATATTTTGACATATACTTATTGAAGTCAATAATTTCTTTGATGATTATAGGGGGACTCATATGAATAGTGATAATCAGATAATAATGAATACAAAACCGTTTTGGGATTTGACTTTGGTTGTTTCTGAAGAGATAGATAGTGCTGAGATAATGAGCTGGGATACAGCCCGAAAAGCTGTAGATTTGTTTCTAAATCAATTAACAGAAGAAGTTATTAAAGCAACGATATCTTTTGTTATGAAAAAAGGACTTGAAAATTTTGATGTAATAAAAAAAGTTATTGAATATACGGAATCATTTGACAGATTTAAAAATTATAAAGGTAATACCCCTATATACTCCATATCCATTCATCAAACAGATATTGATGAGAAAAAGATGGAATTCTTTAAAACTTTGGGACCAAAGCTCCATATCAGTATCCAGACCTATGGGTACGATATAGATTCAGATATTAAATATAACGATAGAAATAACCCTATTTATAATGAATTGAAGTATTTGGTTGCTCTAAGTGTAAAATATGGTGTGAAAATGAATCTAACATCAATTATTAAGAAAAGAAGTGTCAAATATTTTGCAAAGGTTCTTCTTTTTCTTTATGACTATTCGGGGTTTTACAACTACAGCATTTTTGACCATAGTGATTATTGGGAAAGTGAGGATATTGAGTATCTAACCCAAGACATAGTCAAGCTTCAAAAGCATACTGTCGAACACAGCCGGAATTTTTCTGTTACAAATACGGAACAAATCTGTGCAGTTACAAATCCCTATGAAATAAATAGCTGCTGCGGGGCTGGAATCTGCGGTTTTTCAGCGGCTCCTAGTGGGAAAATATATCCCTGCCACAAGTGCCGCAATGCTTTTTGCGATGACGATTTATTCATTATGGGCGATGTTGAAAAAGGGGTAGATGCTGAAAAAAGAGAATTTATTCAAGAAAAAAATAATTATAATATATTTCCTAAAAAATGCAGAGAGTGTAAACCGGAAATTAGAAACAGATGTTATGTCTGCTTTGCAACGAATTATTTTATATATGGAGATTTTAGTGAAATACCTGAGGAGTTTTGTGTATTTCAAAATAAATTATATGATTTGCTAAAGAAAAATTATCAATTACCCTCAAAAAGGAGTTCTTAAAATGATTGAAAATTCACCATTCTCATCATGTTATTTAATTCTTACTGAAGATTGTAATTTGCGATGCAAGTACTGTTACGAAAATGGTAATAGATGTACTGAAAGCTATATGTCTTTTGAGACTGCAAAAAAGACAGCTGAATTTTTGATTGAGAATGCGTTAAAAAACGGTGTGAAGAAGCTTAGGTTAACTTTCTTTGGAGGAGAACCGCTTCTTAATCTTGATGTAATGATAAAATTTTTCAATTATGTTGTAGATAGAGCAAAACAATGCAATATGGGGCTGTTTTTTTCAATTATTACGAATGGTACAATATATAATAAGAAATTCGAAGAGTTTATTTTAGATTGGTATAAAACTACTAAAAGTGTCAACATTCAAATTTCAATTGATGGGATTCCAGAGGTTCAGGATAAAAATAGAATAACTGCAAATGGTAAACTAACTTCAGAGATGGTTGTAAAAAATATTTTAAAACTAAAAACGTTTTTAGAAGAAAATAAAATAAATGCTTCTTCTTTTCATACACATTCAGTAATTACAAAGGATAACATTTCTAAGTTTTTTTCAAGTTATAAATACTTTAAACAGCTTGGAGTAAAAAGGTCTGAATTCATGTTATCCAATGAAGAAGCTTGGAATGAAAACGATGTTTCAATTTATATAGAACAATTATCACTAATTGCTGATTATGTATATAAAGAATGCATATCTACAGGTTCGTTAAAGCCTTATGAAGATGCGAATTTAATTAAAATAAAATCTTTTAATGTTCCTCCAAAAACTTGTGAAGCAGGTAAGAAATTTTGCTCAGTTACCGCAAATGGAGATATATATCCTTGCCATAGGACCTATTTTTACAATCGAAGCTTCAAACTCGGAAATGTATATGATGGCATTATTGATAATGAGAGTAGAAAGACCTTTTTTGATGCTTATAGAAGCAATATGCATGCAGGTAATAATAGTTGTGGTGATTGTGCTACAATATGTAAAATATGTTTAGCGTCAAATTATGAACAATGTAATGACGTATTAAAGTGTAATCCATTAGTGTGTTCAATGTATAAAGCAAAATGGAATTTTCTAATTGAAACAAAAAAGAAGTTTGATAAGCTCTATGACAAATTTCAACATAATAAATGCAATGAACTTACATTTATTGAGGCTTTAAACTAATTATTGCCAAAGCAATTTGATAATTTATTTACTGTTGGCAGATTTTGCGTTATAATAAATTTAGAGTATTATAATATTTTTGATATATTTTTATACGAGGGGGATTTGAATGAAAGGGAATAAGGTTCTACTTTTAATATTTCTTATGACGAGACTACATTCACCCTTATCTGCATTTGCACAGGAACAGAAATGTGAGGAGCAAACAGAATTATTAAATACTTCATTTCCTACAGGTTTTGATTTTGATGATAATATGGGAGGAAATGATGAATTGGCACTGACTGAGGATGACTCAATGTTATTGGCTGTTACAAGTGACTGCTGCTGCCAATGCGGATGTGATGATTGCTGTCAATGTGGATGTGATGATTGCTGTGTTTGTGATTGTGAATGTGAATGTGAATGTGAGTGCGAATGCGAATGTGAATGCGAGTGCGAATGCGAATGTGTTGCACATTGTGATACGGCAAGCGAGAATACTCAGTCAAGATATCATTTTTATAACTTCAGAAGTAATGAGGATAATTTAGATATATATAGAAATGTAATTGATAAGAATTATACAAATGATTTTGTTTTTAATAACAGAATAGTGCAAGAAGGCAATGAAGTCCAATATGCAGGTATTCAGTATTCTATATATACCCCGATATTTAATTATTTTACCGCCGACTCTACTCATAGTACGAATGGGACATATCACGATATTACTTCTCCTTATGTTACACAATTCAATGGAAATTTTGGAGGCGCAACAACTGCTACATATTATAATGATGCGAATACGGTAGAGTTTTATACCAGTGCATATACCAAAAAATTAAGAATTAAAATTAGTGGAGATGCAGGAGATGCTAATATAGATTTAATAAGGCATACTGGAAGTGTAGGTGTTGCTGATAATAATTTAAACTTTGATGATCCTGATATGAAAATTGCTAATACTAGTACTAATGCTTCTAGTATTTCTGAAATAAGGGATATTGGATGTACAGTAGAAAAGGTAACCCCTTCAGGTGGAAATAATGGCGATATAGTAAAATGGACTTTTAAGTTTCAACTTAAAAGTTATGGGTTGTTTTCTGAACCTCAACCGAACTCAACATCCCAGGGTGGTACTATCAGCGTAGTGAATGCATGGGATTTTAATGATAAAAGTTATACAGAAAAAATTATACCACCCGGCTCGGGTATACCCGCTGAGAACTTGCCAAGTGATATAAACTTTAATGTCAAACAGCCTAAATTAAATAATTTTAAAATAAATAAGGTTCTGGATATCTATTGGAAAAATGCTGTGCCAGCAGTAGGGTTTGGCGTTAATGAAATGCCTTATAAGACCAACAGGCAAGCTAATAACAGACATATTTCACTGGGATATATGCTCGAGTTCGCAATAGATTCTACTGATTTTGATGGTGCTCCTATAGCGGATGCTGGCGCCTATTTCAGTTCAATAAAAATTACTCCAAGCTATACTTGCGATGGGCAGTCGATAAAATTATATTATGATGAAGTCAATAATAGAAAATACAATATTCCTTTATCAAATTATGTATATTGGGGATCACAGTATTCACCGATTATTATTAACAGGAATGATCCTACTAAAACAATACCAGGGACTGAAACGATTCAGAAGCAAATTACATTAGTTTCTACTAATGCTAATGAAGAGGTAAAAAAGTGGAGCTTTGTATACTATTTACCGCCGAATGTTAAAGCCTATCCCTCAAATATTAATCCGGCTCAATATACTACACCGGAACAGATTGCCAAGCTTAACACATTACAGAAGAAAGGCTTGATAAAAGTTGCCTTTGATATTCAAGGTACGCTTGATTCTGCTGCTCCTAATGTATTGGCTGGTAATAATATTTATCATTTCACTAATAAGGGCAAGGCTCAAGGTGGATTAGGAGGAGATGCAGTATTCTTTTATAACCTTGACTGGACTGCACTAAACGATTACAGCTCTCAACAAAGGTAACTGATACTTGAAATTGAATAATTATAAATAAAAAATATCCCGATTGTTGTTAAACAATCGGGATATTTTTTATTTATATAGTATAAAGATATAATTCTAGATTATGGGTAATCTTCTCCAATATTAGTGCAGCCGCCTTCATCAGGACCGCTGAAGTTTCCAAAGCTGGTACCGCCATGGCTATGTGAATTATGGTCATGGTTTGGATTGGTCCCAAAATCTAATTGGTTTTGATGATTGGCGGTATGAGAATCTGTCTGACAGCTTAATTCTATGATTTCATCTTTATCAGGAGTACCATCGCTATCGGCATCAGAATATTTATCAAGGATTTTGTCGTTATCCGTATCTTCAAAGCGTTCAACTAGTGTATTACTACCAGTATTAGCGCAATACAACTCATAGGTTGGAGGAGAGCCTGCGTGATACTTGCTTGTATCACCGGATAAGGTAGTCGTTCCACTGACGCTCTGAGTTTTTATATTAACAGTTGGTTCCCCAAGATAAGCTGTGCCGGAAGAGTTTACAGGATTGGTAGCTTGAGGATCCCAGGAGCAATCAGTGAAGTTGCTGTTTCCCATAGGATACCAATATGAATTTACTCTGACCTGATCTTTAAAATATTTAAGCATTTCTGACGCTGGCAGAATTCCAACGTTCAAATAGCCAGCTGTATCTGCGCTATCACTAATTACCTCCAACTCAACTTCTTTTACGTTATCAGTTAGCGCAGGGTTGGAATCATATGGGATGGTCTCAACAACAGTATTATCTACAGGTATTATTTCGGCCCTTAAGGTAATTTTGTCACCGACAGGAATATTAGCAGGAACAGTAAAAGGGAATTGAAATATATAGTTATTTCCTTCTGTCATAGGAACTGCGGATGGTGACAGCCCGGTTCCTGAAGTAGAATTGGCAGCAAATTGATTATTTACTGTTGTATCCACTGGTGCAGGAAGCTTTCTTAAACCGGTTACTTTTGCTCCGGCAGGGAAGGAGCCTGATACACTATATTTTGCAGTTGCGGTATATGTTTGCCCAGGTAAAAGATTTGGGCTTGAAGCAGTAATGCCAGTAATAGCAAGATTTAAACCACTGCCGATAGTAAATGTAAATTCGGCATGGTGCCTCTGGGGAACATAGAGTTCAATTCCATGATTTGTTGGGCTAGTTGGGTCATTAATAACCAAACTCACCTTATATTTACCAGGCGTGAGAGTGGAAGTATCCAAATTAAATGAAGCAGTATAGCCTGTACCTACATTGATAACTTCAGAACAGCTGGCTGAACGACCATTAGTACCAGTATTAGGAGCAAGATATCTTCTGGCAGATGCTTCATATACTGGGGAAGGTGAGGTAAGCATATCTTTACGATCTATATAATTATCAGAATAAGGGTCTTTCTTGTAAATTGCAACTATAAAGTCAGGTGTTCTAGGATTTTGACCGTTATATGATGCTACTGGTACCGCCTTACTTTCAATCTTATATTTAAATTGAATATCGTTGGTTGCAGAAACAGGCATATTACTGCATTCCCATTTTTCGTCTTCTATTTTAGTATATTGTGAACCAACAAATTCTAAAAATGTGATACGAGGGCTAGGAGTTGGAGGAGGAATAACTAGACTTTGTTCTTGGAATCTGGTGTTTATAGAGTATTCAGAACCATCCATCCAATCCAGGTGGCTCCAAAAAACACTATCCTTGCAGCTAAAGGATTCGATAACTATATTTGTATCAGAATATGCTCTGCTATCACCAGGAAAATTTGTATGATAACCCCATTGATCATCTGGATGATTAACATGTTCATTTAAAGGTATTGAACGTAATGCAACCGATGTATTCGGCTTGGTAAAGTAAGCCTGAACAACTGGAAATAAAACCATTTTAAAATAACAAGTAGGATTATTGTTAAAGTATTGAGTAATATTTCCAGGAAAAATACCTGAATATTCCGTAGAGATGTTTGGATCCCACGCAACAGGAGCATTAATAATTGTTATGCCATTGGGATCGACAGCATTATTACAGCTTGCATCTGTATAAGCAGTAATATTATAACTGGCTATAGCAGTTCGATAATGTACCGATGATCTAGGCGGTGTATCTTGGACATTGGATGTAAAGCCGATAGGAAAATTGTTATTATCGTAATTAATTGTCAAACCATACGAATTCTCGTATCCAGATGCGAAGCATGAATAATTCATTGTAAATATAAAAAGTATCATGAAAGCAAAAGATAGCAAAAATACCCGTTTCTTCATCAAGATCACCCTTTTAGAAATAATTTTATATTTAAGAAGTTAACATTATTATCCTCTTATTATAATTATAACATTATTTTTGAAATATTTCGCCTGATTATAACATTTTTTTAGTAGTTTGTATAAAAGAAAAACTGCTGTTAAATAAAATTTAACAGCAGTCTAAGAAAATATTCGAATATGGTATAAAACATCATTTAAAATATGGCTGCGGAGCACTAAGTGGCTGCATACCGACATATATTACCCCCGTAGTATTTCCAGGAGGGGTGCCTAAGGGTGTTACAAACAATAGGTCAATGTCCTGTTTATACCATTTTCCGATAGATGAACCCGGCTCTTCTAGCTTTGTACCATTTGATTGGTAAAAGATGTACATTACTCTAATTGCTGTGTATTTGGGCGAAGCCTGATATAACAGAAATTTATCAGTCAGCAAGTATGTCTTTATCTGAAGCTTGCTGGCAACTTTATTAGTGACATATTTTTTAAAGTTAGCCAGTTCACTAGCGCTATAATTGCCGACCTTGAAGTTATTTTCTGTAAATTCATCAGTATAAGCTTGGCTAGTAAATTTAGTATAGTCAAAGGTAAAGCCATTATTTACAATATTCACAGCATTAAAGTAAATTTGCCTGCGGTCTGGGTTGAAGGTATCAAAGTTAAAGGTATACGTTGCTGCTAGCTCAGGAGGTGCGATGTCTAAATCTTTTTGTACTTTTGCGCCGCGAATGGTATAACTGCGAAGCCTGGCGAAATCTTCCTGAGTCAGCGACTTCTGAATATTTTCCTCGTTTGGCAGCATGCCGCGCGGAGTTACAAGCTGGCGGCTGGGGTTTGGAATATATGGTGCTGATTCAGGTGGATTAGGGATTGGCGGTGCCGGTACGACGTTACCATTGGTTATGATATTGACACAGCCGGTATTAGCATTCCATTCAACCTGACATCCCATTGCTTCACTGATAAATCTAACCGGTACCATAGTACGGCCGTTTACCAGTTTGGCAGGAGCATCCAGATACTTCACACTGCCGTTGACTAACGGAGCATTCGAACCAACCTTCATTGAAATTGTCAAACCGTCTTTTGTGATTAATGCAGTGTCAATTCCGTCCCATGAAACCTGAGCGCCCATTTTTTCCGCAACCATCCGAAGCGGAATCATGGTTCTGCCGGTGGCAGAATCGATAAAAGGTTCTTGACCTTGGAAGTCCACGATACTGCCATTTATGGCCATATTAACATTTCCTGCTGAATAGGCAGGGGGAGAGTTTATGGCTGTAAAAGCCAAAACGAATAGAAACACTGCGCACGTCCAACTTGCAATTCTTTTCATTTGAATTCCTCCTCTTTAAACATCTTTTTGGGTGCCTACATGGATGATTCCGCTGTGCTGAGAACACCTGTTACGTCCCAAGAAACTACTAAACTTACTGTGTTTAATCATATGTACACTTTTTTTGGACGTTCCCCGCAATTATTATTGCAAGGATAAAAATCTTATATTGTAACATCAAATATGCGTTAATATTATATCATAATTACCAAATTTTTCAAGAGTTAAAAATAGAAATAAAAATAAAATAAATAAAACTTTAAATTAAAAAAATAAAAGCTGGAATATCAGCTTTTATAGCATTTTCCAGCTTTTTTATTTAGAGATATATAAGAAAAATTATAATAACAAATTATTTAACAAGCATAGGCTCTGAAAGATTGTTAACAAAAAGTAAAGTTGTTTTGTCTAAACTTTTCACAATGGTTAATTCTATATCTTGCTGATATTTTTTACCAACATTAATGTTTTTACTTTCTGGTACGCCTCCAAGCAATACGGACTCTTCTATTCCTTTGATGCGCGTTGCTTTATATTTGCCATCCTTGTATATTGTGGAACTGCTTAATAAAAATCGTGTAGTTTTTACTCTTTTGTTCTTAATGATATCATCTATATATGTATTAATAAATTTCTCACCATTGACTGGTGAAATGGAGTATTTTAGATAGAAATCTTTTAATGCCTCTCTTTTTTGGGTATCCTGCAAATCCTTATAGTTATATGTGCCCATTACAGTAACATAATCTTTTGCTGCTTTCGCAAGCTGGTGGAATTCTGTCTTGTAATCCTTTCGATAACTGGCATTATCTAAATAACTTTCTCCCTTATATACTGGATATGACATGAGCCTTTTGATCTGGGTATCATTTAAAACCGTATAAATATCTTCACCATAAGCCCATCTCTTTATCATTGTAAGTGCTTCGGAATTTGTGATAGTTAACCCAGGTTTAAATGTATTATCGGAATATCCCTTTATAAGGCCGACAGAATAAGCTTTTAATATTCCATCTTTTGCCCAGTCAGGAAGATTATCCTTAAAAACAGATTTACCTGAAGTTGTATTTGATTTTACAATTCTTGAGAGTATAACTGCAAATTCAGCCCTTGTAATGCTGCTTTTAGGATTTATTTTATTTGCATCTCCTTTTATTATTCCATTTGCTACAGCAGTTGCAACTGCATCCTTGAATCTTGGTGATATCTTGGAGACATCGGTAAAGTTATTTAATGTATCAGCTGGTGCAGACTTTAAATAGTTGCTAGTCTTACCGTTATTTACAGCATTTTCCCATGCTTGTACCAGTGTTGCAATAGCTCTTTCTCTTGATGAGGCCTTATCAAACGAAAAACCTCCGCCGTCTTCACCTATTAGCCAATTATCTTCCTTGGCTATAAGATAATTTTCATATGCCCAATGTGAGTATGTACTAGTTTCTGCATAGGAGCTAATTTGTAGAAAAGCGAAAATTATAGTCGTAACAAATAAAAGCTTAATAAATTTTTTTCTCATTTGATTATCTCCTTTTATTAATATCTTATTATTATAATTATAGCATTTTTTTGTTAGTATATAAATAAAAAAACTGCCGCTAACAAAATTTTGCAGGAGCAGTATGGAGGTTTTTTATAGAAAAATTGAAGCATAAATGCTAAAATAGGTAATGAAAAATTATCTTTGGAGGTATACATATGAAAAAAATCTGGGTAATTACTGCATTTGCTCTGATATCATTATTGATAATGCTGTTACCTGGCTGCGTAAAAAAAGATGGGAACCCTATTTCAGTTCCAAATCAACAGCCTAAAACTACTGCTATAGAAGAAACAAAAAATTCACCAGCAGATATAGTTGTTCAAACTGATGAAAGACCAATTGCGGTTATGATAGATAATGAAGGAGTTGCTACATCCAGACATTCTGGACTAGATAAGGCTTATGCAGTGTATGAAATGATTGTTGAAGGTTCAGATTCAAGGTTGATGGCATTATTCAAAGGGGTAAATCCATCTACAATTGGACCAGTAAGAAGTTCGAGACATTATTTTATTCATTATGCGATGGAGCATGATGCAATATATGTGCATTACGGATGGAGTCCTCTTGCTCAGAAAACAATCAGAGACCTTCGTGTAAACAATATAAATGGTGTCACAAGTGATGGTTCGATATTCTGGAGAAACCCTAAAAAATGGAGTGATTGGCATAATGCCTTTACAAGTATGGAAAAAATTAAAAATCTGGCAAAGAAAAAGAAATATAGAGATACAACAACAGAGAGCGTTTTCAGTTACAGCCCTATTGAAGTAGAGTTGAAAGATGGAACAGCATCCAATAAGGTTAATGTAATATATTCCGGATTTAAGAAAATTAACTATGAGTATGACGAAAAGACCAAGCTGTACAAGAGATTTGTCGGCATCAAGGCGCATACTGATGCTGTGAGTGGTGTGCAATATACAGCTAAGAACATTATAATTGAAAGAGTGAAAAATTATCCATTAGGTGATGGTCCAGACCAAAATGGCAAAAATAAAGGAAGACAGCAGATGGATACTGTAGGAAGCGGGAAGGGTTACTTTGTTACAAACGGTAAATACGTACCCATTACCTGGAAGAAAGATACACCAACTGAAAGGACAATATATAAATATTTGGATGGCTCTGAGGTAATGTTTAATAAGGGGCAGATATGGATTCAAATTATACCGGTAAATTCAAAGGTCATATTTGAATAATATTAATTTTAACTATATTTTTAAAGAGCAGCATGCATAATTCAAATAAAAAAATCCGAATTTGTTTTCGGATTTTTTTATTTGAATTATGCCGTTATTTATTGGAAATAATAATAAAAACATATTAACAAAGAGGTATGATTTAAATGAAAAATAAGTTTATTGTTCTAACCATACTAGCCCTAATACCGCTTATCTTAACCGGATGTCCAGACAAACAGCAGGGACAGGGTCAACAGCAGTCTCAGAAATCCAGCTCGGGGGAAAAAAAGAAAGATCCCGAGAAGCTTAAGAAAATTCAAGATGATATTGAGGCTATGATTGCAATGCTTACCGGGATTCCTGTGATTGATTTAAAAGAACAACAGAAAAAGGAACAAGAATCGCAATCACAATCGGGAGGACAGCAAGGGGGACAGCAAGGGGGACAGCAAGGAGGACAACAAGGAGGGCAGACAGGCAGTTCTGGGCAGGGAGGACAATCACAACAAGGCGGCAAATCCGGTTCTTCACAAGGACAGGGCAGTAGCCAACAGTCGGCTGGGCAGAACAAGTCTGAGAAAAAAAGCTTACTCCAACAAGAACAGCCTGTTAATTGGGAGCAAGCTGTAAAAGACGTACAAAAAATTCATATTGAATGGAACGATTATGTATCTCAGGCGGCAAAGGATGGCGTATCAAAAAATAACATAGACAGTTTTGAAAGTACTTTAAACAAATTTACTAATTTGATTCTTCTAAAGAAGAAAGAGGAAGCCACAATAATTGCAAATAACTTAAATTTTTCACTTATTAATTTTTGGGTATATTACAAGCTGGATTACCCGGTAGATGTTCTAAAACTAAAATACTATATAAGAAATGTAATATTGTATTCTGCTGTAAAGAAATGGGATAAGGTTTTTGAAAACATGAACCTTGCTAAAAATTTGTTTCAAACTCTAAGGGCAACAATTGAGAAAGAACAGCAAGAAAAAGTCAATAAAGTTGATTTTGCCATTATGGATTTAGAAAAAGTAGTTAAAATAAATGATTATCCTTTAATAAGGTTGAAGGGAAAACTAGTTATTGATAACTTAAAGGATATGGAAAAAAAGAAAGAAGAATAAATTTATTATTTGGCTTGAATTGGCAGAATTATATAAATATAATAGTTATGGTTGGGAAAAAATTTGTCACTTAAAATTTTATTTGCTGACAAGAAAGGGATACAAATTATGTTCGATTTCTGCCAATTCTTGAACAAATACCTGTTTATTGATTATTCCCCGGTTCATCAGTATGTTTACAGCGTGGTCTCCAAGATTGAAGACGAGGAGATATTTCTAATAATATCAAGAGATTTTGAGAAAACTGGATTACTTATAGATGATGTAATTGCCTGCAGGGTTCCTGAAGGTGATTTAGAATATTATTTTAAAGCAAGAATTACCGGAATTGATATCAGAAGTGAAGGCTTAACACTTATAATCAAGCCGGAAACAGACATCGAGCGGTTTTATAATGCAAGAGCAGCTAAGAGAATAAATATGAGGATAATGGCATTTACTGAACAAAAACAGCCTGCATCAATTATAAATATAAGCAGGCGCGGATTGCTTCTGGAGACAAAGAAACTATATAAGAAGAATGAACTGCTGGATGTTAAACTGTTATTGTCATATCCATCAAGAGTCTGTACTATGACTGGAGAAGTTGTAAGATTAAAAGATACATCTGATGACAGATATGAATGCGGTATTTCTATTAAAGAATTTAGCACTCCGGATGATGAATATAAATATACAAAATTTATAATGGATTTAGAAAAAGTATTTAATACTATTTAGATATAATTGAAGAAGGGTTAGAGTGGGGTCATGAATTCAAAAGATATTAAGGTTAAAGTACTAAACAAAAAGATACTTGAATGGGGACTGCCCAAATATGCTACAGAGGGCTCGGCAGGACTTGATTTATGCGCATGTGTTGAAGAACCAATAATTTTAAAGCCTGGAGATAGAAGACTTGTGGATACAGGAATTGCAATTCACATTAATGATAAAAATCTTGCAGGTTTTGTTTTTGCACGGTCGGGCTTAGCTTCTAAAAAAGGAATTGCCCTTAGCAATGGAGTAGGCCTTATTGATTCTGATTATATAAATGAACTTAAAGTTGCCCTGGTAAATATCGGCTTAGAGGAACAGACTATCAATCCCGGAGATAGGATTGCACAGTTTGTTGTTATGCCTGTTGTTAATATTTGCTGGGAAATGGTTGAGGATTTAGATACCACTACAAGAACCGGTGGCTTTGGCAGTACCGGAATTAATATTTGAGGTGAATGCTTTGAACTTAATAGCGGATTTGCATTGCCATACTATTGCTAGTGGCCATGCATATAGTACAATTCAGGAACTTATTGCAGCAGCACAAAAAAAAGAGCTCGAAGTAATTGCCATTACAGATCATGGGATTTCTATGAATGGGAGTCCGGATAGTTATTATTTCAGAAACATGGCGTCTTTTCCATCAATTATTGATGGAGTAAGAGTTCTAAAAGGAATAGAAGCAAATATTATAGATTTTGAAGGCAATACAGATATGCCCGAAAAAACTTTGGAATTATTGGATATAGTAATTGCTTCTTTGCATGATATTTGTATTGAGCCTGGAACAATAAAGCAGAACACGAACGCCTTAATCAAGGCGCTGGAAAACCCAAATATAGACGTCATTGGGCATCCTGACAATCCTATATTCGAATTTGATTTAGATGAAGTTGTTGCCGCTGCAAAGCAATACGGAAAACTTTTGGAAATGAATAATAAATCTTTTTATGTTAGAAAAGGTTCTGAAAAATATACGAAAAATATTGCGCTTGCAGCCAAAAAATACGGTACAAAAATTTGCTGCGGAAGTGATGCGCATAGCAGTTTCGAGGTAGGAAGCTTTGATATAATCAAGAAAATAATTATTGATTGTGATATACCAGAAGAAATAATTATTAATACTTCTAAAGAAAAGATTCTGAATCATTTAAAAATAAATTAATGCAGAAGTGAGAGGAGATTTTGTATGTATCTGGGAATTGACCTCGGCGGAACACATATTGCGGCAGGGCTTGTAAATGAAGAAGGAAAGCTTTTAAAAAAGGTATCATGTTCTAACCTGATTAACAAGACTTATAAAGAATATGTAAAGAATATGGCAGATTTGTGCAAAAAAATTCTAGATGAAGAAGGAATGGCAATTTCTCAGATTAAATCTGTTGGTATTGGTATTCCTGGAACTCCAAATAATACGATGGGCACAGTAACATGCAACAGTAGTATTAAGCTTGATGATGCTCCAATACGGGAAGAGTTCCAGAAGTATTATAATATCGAAGTTAATGTTGAAAACGATGCAAACTGTGCAGCTTTAGCAGAAGCTGTTGCTGGAGCGGCAAAGGATGTAGACCATTCAGTGACAATTACTCTTGGAACCGGAATAGGTGTTGGAATTGTAATAAATAAAAAAGTTTACAGCGGATTCAATTATGCCGGAGCTGAAGCAGGACACATTGTTATTGTAACAGATGGGGAAAAATGCCCATGCGGAAGGTCAGGATGCTGGGAGGCATATTCATCAGCCCCAGCACTTATCAGGGAAGCTAAAAAACTCTTGCAAAGTAATGAGAATAAGGATTCTCTTATTCTCAAAATGGCAAACGGAGATTTATCCAGAATAGATGGAAGGATTATATTTGAGGCATCAAAACAAGGAGATAAGATTGCAAAGGAAGTTATTGATAAATATGCTAAATACTTATCTGAAGGTGTTGCAAATATAATAAATGTTCTTATGCCAGAGGTGTTTGTAATTGGAGGAGGAATTAGCAGACAGGGCGATTATTTATTAGATATGATTAGAAGTAGAGTCTACGAAAAGATTTATACAAAGAGTGAGCCAAAGACGGTTATTAAAGTTGCAGAATTAGGTGTGGATGCAGGTTTAATAGGTGCAGCAATGCTAGGAAAATAAGTTGTAAGAAAATTTCAACGAGGTGAATTTGCGTGGAAAATAAAGAAATATATTTTAAAAAAATCAGAGATGATATCGGGATTAAAAACATACATATTAATGAGCCTATGAACAAGCATACATCCTTCCGTGTGGGGGGACCGGCAGACATATTTGCTGCTCCCGCAAATATTGACGAACTTAAAAGCCTTATAGCATTTGTTAAGCAAGAAGGCATTCCAATGTTTATTATTGGCAATGGCTCTAACCTTGTTGTAAAAGATGGCGGTATAAGAGGTATTGTAATAAACATTTTAGATAACTTTAATAATATTTCAGTTAAAAATGATATAATAGAAGCCGATACAGGAGTACTTTTATCAAAATTATCAAATGTTGCTATGAAAAACAGCCTTTCAGGATTGGAGTTTGCCAGCGGGATTCCTGGCACACTGGGTGGAGCGGTTGTAATGAACGCTGGCGCATATGGAGAACAAATTGGTGATTTAGTAGTAAAATCTGAATATATTGATATGGATGGTACTATTCATGAACTTGATGGTAATGCGCAAAAGTTTGGCTATAGAAAAAGTTTTTACAGTGATAAAAAAGTAATAGTGATAAAAGCGGCCTTGAAGCTTGTAATGAGTGATATGGCTGAAATAAAAGAGAAAATGACTAACCTTATGCTCCAAAGAAATGAGAAACAGCCGCTTGCATATCCCAGCGCAGGTAGTGTATTTAAAAGGCCAGAAGGTTATTTCGCCGGAAAATTAATTGAAGATGCTGGCTTAAAGGGAATAATCCATGGTGGTGCGCAAATTTCAGATAAACATACTGGATTTATAATTAATAGAGGTAAGGCTAGAGCGTCGGATATTATCCATTTGATTGAATATGCAAAAGAAATTGTTAAAATAAAGTTTGGGGTTGAACTTGAAACAGAAGTAAAAATAATTGGAGAAGACTAAATACTAAAGAATGAAAGGATAAAAAAAGTGAGGTTTGTAATAGTAACAGGTTTATCAGGGGCAGGAAAAAGTCAGGCAATAAAATTCCTTGAGGATCATGGATTTTTTTGTGTTGATAATTTGCCGCCGGCCTTACTGCCAAAATTTACTGAGCTTTGCAGTCAAACTAACAGTAACATCGAAAAGGTTGCAATAGTAATAGACATTAGAGGCGGAAAGCTATTTGATGAACTTTTCGAATACCTATCCTCAATGAAAGAGCAGGGCTTTTCATATGAAATTCTCTTTTTAGAAGCATCAGACCAGGTTCTTATAAAAAGATTTAAGGAGACTAGACGTTCGCATCCACTCTCACCGGAAGGCAGGATTATTACTGGAATCGAAAAAGAAAAAGCGCTTCTTGAGGGTCTTAAGAAGAGAGCAAATTATATTATAGATACATCCAATCTTTCAACGCGGCAATTAAAAGAACAGATTAATAGTATATTCCTTGAAGGGAAAAGTTTTGAAGGAGTAATTATTTCTGTAATTTCTTTTGGATTTAAGTATGGAATACCTATAGAATCGGATTTAGTGTTTGATGTTAGATTTATACCTAACCCTTTCTATATTGAAAACCTTAAAAAACAAACAGGAAAAGATAAGCTTGTAAAAGAATATGTTTTACAATTTGATGAAACCAAAGAATTTGTTAAAAAGACTAATGATATGTTAGAATTTTTGATTCCTAATTACATCAAAGAAGGCAAATCACAGCTGGTAATTTCAATTGGTTGTACTGGAGGAAAGCATAGGTCAATTACTATTGCTGAAGAACTTGCGGGCATGCTTGAATCCAAAGGCCACCGCATTATTGTCGAACACAGGGATATAGGCAAGGACAGCTGCTAAATGAGGGGATTGATTGCAGATGAGGTTTATTGACTGGCTAAGACCTGGATTGAATATAAAACGCTGGGTATTTCTCGGAATAATAGGAATACTTATGCAAAGCTATGGAATTGCTCTTTTTATGACCTCTAACATACCTTACGATTCTTATGTTCTTGTTGCTGTTGCAGCTATAGCATCAGGCCTATGCATACTAATCCTATCTATAATTTTTATTGGAAGAACAATCATTAGAGTTGTTAATGAAGCAGGTTATCATGGACAGGTAAATTCAAAAACAATCGGTACAATGCTATTGGAGAAACGTTATCTTGAATCAGGGCCTAAGATTGTCGTTATAGGCGGGGGTACTGGTCTATCAACTATGTTAAGAGGTTTAAAGGATTTTACCTCAAATCTTACAGCAGTTGTTACAGTATCTGATGATGGAGGCGGCTCCGGTGTATTAAGGGAAGACCTTGGAATTCTGCCGCCCGGAGATATCAGAAATTGCATTCTTGCATTAGCAAGAACTGAGCCTATACTTGAAAAACTTCTTCAATATAGATTTACTGAAGGTATGCTGAAAGGACAAAACTTCGGGAATTTATTTTTAGCTGCAATGTCAGGCGTATCAGGGAGTTTCGAGGAAGCAGTTAAGAAAATGAGCCATGTTTTAGCAGTTACCGGAGATGTTTTACCGGTAACACTTTCAGATATAAGATTGTGTGCTGAACTTGAGGACAAAAGTGTTATTCTTGGAGAAACAAATATTGTAAGTGAGTGCAAAGACCGAAATGCAGCAATAAAGCATATATTTCTTGAACCAACAAATCCACCGGCACTTCCAGAAGTTATTCAGAGGATTAAAGAAGCGGATGCTGTTGTATTAGGGCCTGGAAGCCTATATACAAGTATAATCCCTAATTTATTGGTAGATGGAATTTGTGAGGCTATTAATGAAAGTAAGGCTTTAAAGATTTATGTTTGCAATATAATGACACAAAGAGGAGAAACCGATAAATATACAGCTTCTGGACACTTAAAGGCTATTATTAACAATTCCAAACTCCAAAAAGTTGATTACTGCATAGCAAATAAAGGAGCAATAAAAGAATCATTAAAACAAAAATATAGTAAGGATGGCGCCAGCAGGGTTATCATTGATGAAGCAAATATTTCAAAAATGGGGATAAAAATTATCAAAGCAGATATCATAGATGTTGAAAGAGGTTTTGTAAGACATCATGCAAAGAAGCTTTCGTTAGCAATAATTAAACTGATTAACGAGGAAATTATACTTAAAGATAAAAAGAAAATGATAGAATATTTATACAATAAGGGAAAAATCAATAAAATTGTATCGGCCCCCAAACCTTCTTCCTTTCTTAAAGGGAGGAACGAAAAGGATTTCATTAGTTAAAATGGTATTGAAAAGGATTATATGTAGAAACCAATGTTTAAGGATAAGAAAAGATAGGAGAAAACACGATGGAATTTGGGAAGGCATATTGGAGAACCTTTGAACAGGGAATACAGAGAGAATGGATAGTAGCAAATGGAATTGGAGGATTTGCTTCTTCCACAATAATCGGAGCCAACTCAAGAAGATACCATGGATTATTAACTGCAGCACTTCATCCTCCCGTAAATAGACACCTTATTCTTTCCAAACTCGATGAATCATTCGAAATATACGGTAAAAAATATGATATCTTCGCTAATCAAACTCCGGGGTATACTGGTACAGGTTATCACTATCTGCAAAGATTTGTGATTAATCCATTTCCTACGTTCATTTATAGCATCCATGATGTTACTATCGAAAAGAAAATATTCATGATTTATAAAAAGAATTCTGTTGTTATATTATATAAGATTTCTAATGGAAATGATAAAGCGGTATTTAAAGTAACCCCTGTTGTTAACTTCAGAGATTATCATGGTGATGCTTCTCAGAGTTTTATGCGTTTTTCAAAGAAATCTGAAAAATGCAGTGTTTATATAAGGCCATACGACTTAGATAAAACTATAAAAATTAAAGCATCTGAAGGCACATTTACAGGAATTGATAATGGCTGGTTTACAAATATGGAGTATGCGGCAGAAAAAGAAAGAGGATTAAAAGCAGTTGAAGACCATTATATTCCTGGTTATTTTGATATTAAGCTTAAACCTCTGGAAACAAAGATTATTACTTTTGTTGCTTCATTGGATGAAATTGATAATGTAAACGGTCTTGAACTTTTAGATTATGAACAGGAAAGAATAAATGGGCTTATAGAAAAGGCGGGATATACCAGTGATTTTATAAATAAGATGGTGGTAACTGCTGATTCATTTATTGCTTATAGAAAATCTACAGATTCTAAGACTATTCTTGCAGGGTATCATTGGTTTACAGACTGGGGAAGAGATACAATGATAGCCCTTCCAGGGTTAACACTTGTAACAAAACGCTTTGATGATGCAAAGGATATATTGTATACGTTCTCAAAATACGTAAAGAACGGATTGATTCCAAATATGTTTCCTGATGAGGGACAAGAACCAATATACAATACTGTTGACGCACCGTTATGGTATTTTGAAGCAGTATATAAATATTTGCAATATACAAATGACTATGAATTTGTAAAGGAAAAGTTATATCCATCATTGAAGGAAATTATTGAGAGGTTTGTTAGCGGGACTAGTTTTTCAATTAAAATGGATTCGGATGGATTGATAACTGCTGGAGAAAAAGGCGTTCAGCTTACATGGATGGATGCAAAAGTTGGCGATTGGGTTGTTACTCCTAGACATGGAAAAGCTGTAGAGATAAATGCTTTATGGTACAATGCACTAAAGGTAATGGAGCATCTAGCTGAAAAGTTGGATTTGAAAACTAATTTATATACAGAAGCATCTAAAATTGTAAAGGATTCATTCATAAAAGAATTTTGGAATGAAGAGAAGAAGTGCCTTTATGATGTAGTAGATAATAATTCTAAAGATGGGAAGATTAGGCCTAATCAAATTATTGCAGCAAGCCTTTCATTTCCTATTATAGAAGGAGAAAAGGCCAAGAAAGTTGTGAATACTGTTTGGAAACATCTTTATACGGCTTATGGACTAAGAAGCCTTAGCCCTGAAGATCCTGAATATAAAGGAATATATATAGGAGATATGCTGAGAAGGGATTCTGCTTATCACCAAGGTACTGTGTGGAGCTGGTTGATTGGGCATTTTATAAGAGCATACCGCAGAACTGAAGATTATTCTGAAAAGAGCAGAGTAACAGCGAAGCAGATGCTTGAAGCTTTTAAAGACCATCTTGGTGATGCTTGTGTTGGAAGCGTTTCAGAGATATTTGACGGAAATGAGCCTTTAATACCAAGAGGTGCAGTATCCCAAGCCTGGGGAGTTGCTGAAGTATTGAGAAGCTATGTGGAGGACGTGCTAAACAATTGAGCGGATTAACCTTCCTTATAACTTCCTCCCACAATTGAGAGGAACGAAGAGTATTGGTTATGAGAGAAAGATAGATGCGGGACTAAGAATGGAGTGAACCAAGTGTCCTTTTCCATTGAAATGAAAACTGATTTATCAAAAATGATTGTTACTAACCAGTGCTGTATATTAGCAGAACTTATGGCACTGGTTTTAGTTATTGGAAGCGGAGAAAGAAACAATAATGATGCTGTTGTGAAACTGATAACTGAGAATGTTAATGTAGCTAAAAGAATACATTTTCTTGTTAAAGAGGCTTTTGGGATTAATCCTGAAATAGTTATAAGAAAAAGTAAAAAATTAAAAGAGCATCATGTATATTTCCTTTCTTTCGATAAGGCAGGCATAATCAGAAACCAAAATGTTTATTCTAAAATTAAAAATGCTGACGTATTAAAAATACTTCAAGGGAAAGCGGGATTAAGCAGAAATTGCTGCAGAAAGGCTTTCCTTAGAGGTGTGTTTCTTGGTGCAGGTTCAATTACAAACCCTAATAATTACTATCATCTTGAGATTGTTTTTAAAAATGAACATACAGCAAAGGATGTTTATGATATTATTACTAAATTCAATATTCCATCGCGTGTTACCAAGCGTAAAAATAGTTTTGTTGTTTATATAAAAGATGTTGAGCATATAGCTGATTTCTTGAATGTTATTGGCGCACATAAGGCAATGCTTGATTTGGAAAATGTACGAATTCTTAAGGAAATGAGAAACAGTGTAAACAGAATAGTTAACTGCGAAACAGCTAACCTTACAAAAATTGTTGATGCATCAATAAGGCATATTAATGCGATTAAGTATCTGCAAGATATAAATAAACTTGAAAAACTCCCTGATTTACTTAAAGAGATAGCTTATTTAAGGTTGGAATATCAGGATTTGAGTTTGAAAGAGTTAGGTATGATGTTGGATAAACCTCTTGGCAAATCAGGAGTCAATCATAGGCTAAATAAAATTGTTAAAATTGCGGAAGAGAGTTAACTCATTTGACAATTAAAATCAGAATATAGACTTAAAAAATATAGGGGTGAAGCCTGTGCCCGCCCCAAGAAAAGAAAGTTGGGTGTAATAGTTGTACGAAAAGCTTGGGTTATATGTACATATACCTTTTTGCAAGAGGAAATGCGCGTATTGTGATTTTAATTCATATGATAATAAGGAAAAGCTTGTAGAATCTTATATTGAATCTCTATGCAAGGAAATTGAACTTTCCAGTCCGAAAGGCAAATGCATAGCAGGTTCAATTTTTATTGGAGGGGGAACCCCATCATTATTAGACGGCAAGCACATTGAGCAGGTGCTCAAGCAGATAAGGAATTATTACTATATAGAAGATGGTTGTGAAATAACAATTGAATCAAATCCTGGAACACTAACAGAAACAAATCTTAAAGCTTATATAAAGTCAGGGATAAATAGATTGAGCATTGGCCTGCAGGCTTGCCAGGACAAACATCTAAAAACTCTTGGCAGGATACATGATTACCAAATGTTTGAGGAAAGCTATTTGTTGGCAAGAAAGACAGGATTTAAGAATATCAATATTGATTTGATTTTTGGGGTGCCAGGATTAAATCTAAAAGAATGGAAAGAAACTTTAGAGAAGGTCATAAACTTAAAGCCTGAACACTTATCTTGTTATTCACTTAAAATTGAGGCGAAAACACTCTTTAACAAAATATATAACCAGAGTGAAGGATTAGAGAATAAAAAATATCCCAACCTTCCTTCTGAAAAGCAGGAACGGGAGATGTATTATACAGCAATTCAATATTTGAAGCAAAATGGTTATAAGCATTACGAAATTTCTAATTTTAGTTTAGAAGGATATGAATGCAGACATAATATTGTTTACTGGAAATGTAGAGAATATTTAGGGTTCGGCGCAGGGGCCCATTCGTATTATAAAGGGAAAAGATATAGAAATTATTTAAATATTGAAAAGTATATTAGTTCATTAGGTAGGAATAAGCTTCCAACTACTGATGTTAAGAAAATAAATTCTGATGAATCGATTGGCGAGTATATAATACTTGGTTTGCGGCTGATTGACGGTATAAATATTAATGAATTTAAGCAGAGATTCAATTTGGATTTTGAAGAGATTTATAAAGCTCAGATTAATAAATTAATAAAGGGAAAATTACTGCAAAAAATGCAGCAGAATTACTGCTTGACTCAACGGGGATTAGATTTGGCAAATCAGGTGATGCTGGAGTTTATATAATATTACCCTCTTGACAAAATACGCATCAAATGATATTTTTTTATTGATAATTAGCACTCGTTAACTAAGAGTGCTAACAAAAAAGAGGTGAAGAAATGATCCTAGATGATAGAAAGTTGAAGATACTTCAAGCAATTGTCGAGGATTATGTTCTAACAGGAGATCCTGTCGGTTCTCGGACAGTTGCAAAAAAATATATTCTCGGAATGAGCCCTGCAACAATAAGGAATGACATGGCAGATCTTGAAGAAATGGGCTTTCTTCAGCAGCCGCATACTTCTGCTGGAAGAGTGCCTTCTGACCAAGGCTATAGAGAGTATGTCAATAAGTTAATGCATGCGAAGAATCTTACTGAAATTGAAGCTGAAAAAGTCAAAGAAAAATTAGCTACTGTGTTTACAGATATTGATCATCTTGTGAAGCTTACTTCAAATGTTATATCGCAGATTACAAACTACACAACAGTTGCAATTACTCCACAGCTAAAGAAGACCTCAATAAAGCATTTGCAGTTTGTACCAATAGATAAGGCCAAGATACTTCTTGTTCTGATTACTAATATCGGTACAATAAAAAATCTAACAATAAAAGTAAATAAGGAATATGACAGTGATTTTTTGCATTTAGTTTCAAATGTTCTGAATGAAAAGTTTAAGGATTTTCCTCTTCAGAATTTTGATTCTGCTGTTTGGGACCAAGTAGAAAAAACAACTAGAATTGAAAAGGATGTTCTTATACCAATTTATGAGACATTAAAGGAAAGCTTAAATTCATCTGATTCTAATGATATATTCCTTGATGGAACATCCAATATTTTTAATTTTCCAGAATTCAATGATGTATCAAAAGCAAAAGAATTCTTACAGGTTTTAGATGAACCGGATTTTCTTATAAGATTATTAAGTAATGAGAATGATAAAAAAATTAATATAAGAATTGGTTCTGAAAATCAATGTAATGAGATTAAAAATTGCAGTTTGATAACTACTTCATTCTGGTCTGGGGAAAAACTGCTTGCTACAATAGGCGTAATAGGACCTACAAGGATGGATTATGCTAAGGTTGTGGCTTGTATAGAATACTTAAGAAATGAAATGCCAAATTTATTAACTAAATTTGAGAATAAATAATGACATTTTAAATTATCAGAAAAGGAAGTGAAAAAAGTGAAAGATGATAATGTTACAAAAAATTATGGAGAAAGTAACGAATCTGAAGATTTATCAAATAAAAATATGAATACAGGTTCTACGCCAGACCAATCATTTGAAAAAATACAGCAAAGGGCTGCCGAAGCAGATGAATATTTTGACAGACTTCAGAGACTTGCAGCAGAATTTGATAATTATAAGAAGCGAACAGCAAAAGAAAAGGAAACTATTTATAAAGATGCTGTTGGAGATATAGTATCAGGCTTTCTGCCTCTTTTAGATAACTTCGAACGTGCTATAAGTTCATGCAGCGGCGAAGATTCATCCGGAGTTATTGAGGGGATAAAAATGATAGAAAAGCAGTTTAGAGAAGTAATGCTTAAATATGGCGTATCAGAAATTGAAGCATTGAATAATAAGTTTGACCCAGAGCTTCATGAAGCTGTTATTCATGTTGAAGATGAAAACTATGATGAAGGTATTGTAATAGAAGAACTCAGAAAGGGATATAAATGCGGAGATAAAGTTCTAAGACACAGTATGGTAAAAGTGGCAAACTAACTCGCCCAGATACCTTCCCTCTATCTAGATAGAAGGAAGAAAAGGAAAATTCCATAAAGAAGTTTTAGTACCCCTCTATTTTAAGAGAGGGGATAGGGGTGAGTTGAAGATAAATTTAATAATTAAGCTTATATAATTTTAAGGAGGAACGCATAATGGGTAAAGTAATTGGTATTGATTTAGGAACAACAAATTCATGTGTAGCTGTAATGGAAGGCGGCGAACCGGTAGTAATACCAAACGCTGAAGGGAACAGAACAACACCATCTGTGGTTGCATTTTCTAAGACTGGAGAAAGGCTTGTAGGGCAGGTTGCAAAAAGACAGGCAATAACAAATCCTGACAGAACCATAATTTCAATCAAAAGAGATATGGGTACTGACAGAAAAGTAAAAATAGATGATAAAGACCACACTCCTCCAGAAATATCAGCTATGATTCTGCAAAAAATTAAGCAGGATGCAGAAAGTTATCTAGGAGAAAAAGTAACACAGGCTGTTATAACAGTTCCTGCATATTTTAGTGATTCTCAGAGACAGGCGACAAAAGATGCAGGAAGGATTGCAGGTCTTGAAGTTCTTAGAATTATAAATGAACCAACCGCTGCAGCTCTTGCATACGGACTAGATAAGGAAACAGACCAGAAAATTATGGTTTACGACCTTGGCGGTGGAACATTTGACGTTTCAATCCTTGAAATAGGAGATGGAGTATTCGAGGTTCTTGCTACAGGTGGTAATACAAGGCTTGGTGGAGATGATTTCGACCAGAGAGTAATCAACTTCCTTGTAGATGAATTCAAAAAGGAAAATGGGATTGATTTAAAGAATGATAAAATGGCTATGCAAAGATTGAAGGAAGCAGCAGAAAAAGCTAAGATTGAACTTTCAGGAGTAGCTACAACTAATGTAAATTTACCTTTCATAACTGCAGATGCTAATGGACCAAAACATCTTGATGTAACATTATCAAGGGCAAAATTTGAAGAGTTGATTTCTGATTTGGTTGAAGCAACTGTTGGACCAACCACTCAGGCATTAAGCGATGCTGGGCTTTCAGCAGATAAGATTGATAAAGTATTGCTTGTTGGGGGATCAACAAGGGTTCCTGTTGTACAGGATACAGTTAAGAGGATAACTGGTAAAGATCCATATAAAGGAATCAATCCTGATGAATGTGTTGCAGTAGGAGCAGCTATTCAGGCAGGTGTTCTCTCCGGTGAAGTAAAAGATTTACTGCTTCTTGATGTAACTCCGCTTTCACTTGGGCTTGAAACACTTGGCGGTGTATTTACAAAGCTTATAGAAAGAAATACTACAATACCTACTAAGAAGAGCCAGGTATTTTCTACAGCAGCTGATGGACAGACCAGCGTTGAGATTCATGTGCTCCAAGGTGAGAGGGAAATGGCTTCATATAATAAAACACTAGGAAGATTCCAATTAACCGGGATTCCGCCAGCTCCAAGGGGCATACCGCAGATAGAAGTATCTTTCGATATAGATGCTAATGGTATTGTGCATGTTTCGGCTAAAGACCTTGGAACAGGAAATGAACAAAAAATAACAATCACAGCTAGTTCCAATCTTTCAGAAACAGAGATTCAGAATGCTGTCAAAGAAGCTGAGAAATATGCTAATGAAGATAAGCAAAAGAAGGAAGAGATTGAAGTCAGAAATAATGCTGATTCTCTAGTATATAATACGGAAAAAACATTAAAAGATTTGGGAGATAAAGTATCGGATGATGAAAAATCAAAACTGCAGACTGAAGTTGATACTTTGAAAGAAAAGCTCAAAGGAACTAATATAGAAGAAATTAAAGCAGCAACAGAAAAACTTACACAAGTCTTCTATGAAGTTTCATCCAAACTTTATCAGCAGGCAGGGCCGCAGCAGCAGCCGAACCAAGCCCCGGAAGGATTTGCGGGACAAGGAAATACTACACAACAGGATAATGTTTATGACGCCGATTACAAGGTTGTGGATGAAGAAAAGAAAGAATAATTCTAATAAAGATATGGGGCGGACCAAAGGTTTCGCCCCAAATCAATTACAAATATTTAATTTGACATTAACTATGAAATAATGCAAAATTGTTTGGGATGGAATAGAATACTACTGGTATTCACAATAAATAATTTATCAGAGGTTGATATAAAATGGCTTCAACGAGAGACTATTATGAAACCCTTGGCTTGCAAAAAGGTGCGTCTGATGCAGATATTAAAAAGGCGTATCGTTTGCTTGCCAAAAAATATCATCCGGATGTAAATCAGGGAGATAAAAGTTCAGAAGCAAAATTCAAAGAAATTAACCAAGCATATGAAATACTTAGTGACCCTGAAAAGAAATCCAGATACGACCAGTTCGGTCATGCTGGTGTTGACCCTAATGGTTTTGGCGGATTTAACGGGTTTGGCGGATTTGAAGATATGGGTTTCGGCGGGATTGGAGATATCTTTGAATCTTTCTTTGGCAACATGGGATTTGGCAGTTCTACGAAGAAAAAGACTGGGCCTCAAAAAGGTGCAGATATAAAAACATATATTGAAATAACTTTTGAAGAAGCAGCTTTTGGTGTTGAAAAAGAAATTAGCGTAAATAGATATTATAACTGTGAAGAATGTGGGGCAACAGGTTCTAAGAAAGGAACCCAGCCAGAAAAGTGTAATGTTTGTTCGGGAACTGGCCAGATTCAATATAAAGCGAATACCCCTTTCGGACAGTTTGTTAATGTGAAAGCATGTGACAAATGTAAGGGTGAAGGGAAAATTATTACTAATCCATGTCCAAAATGTCAGGGAGCCGGCAAGTACGTTAATAGGGTTACACTAAAGGTCAATATTCCTGGGGGTATTGATAATGAACAGATAATATCTCTAAGAGGAGAAGGTGAACCTGGTTTAAGAGGCGGAGTTTCCGGAGATTTGTATGTAGTGGTTAGTGTTAAACAGCATCCGATATTTAAAAGACAGGGGTTTGACGTAATTTGTGAGATTCCAATAACATTTATTCAAGCAGCACTTGGGTCAGAGATTGATATTCCAACACTTGATGGGAAGATAAAATATACTATTCCTGAAGGCACTCAAACAGGTTCTGTATTCAAAATTAAAAATACAGGTATAAAGAGCCTGAGGGGTCATGGAAGAGGAGACCATTACTTTAAAGTAAATATTGAGGTTCCAAAGAGACTGAACGAAAAGCAAAAGGAAGCATTAATGAAATTTGCAGAGCTTACAGGCACCGATGCCCATGTTATGCAGAAAAGCTTCTTTGATAAGGTAAAGGATGCTTTAGGTATGTAATTCTTGGCAATGGTACATTGAACAATTATATTCATTGTACCATTGCCTGATATTTTTTTGAAAGGGTTTATACATATGAAGTGGCTTGAAATTTCGGTAAAAACAAACACCAATGCTGTTGATGCGGTTTCTGAGATTCTTACGAGATTTGGTGCAAACGGTGTTTCAATTGAGGACAAGATAAATATTGATAAAGATTTTGAAGAGATTAATTGGGATTACGTTGATGAAAGTATAATATCCTATGATGATAATGCATGGGTAAGGGCATATTATCATGAGAGTATAAACAAAGATCAGACAATACAAAATATTGACGAGGCTTTGAAAGAAGCAGGAAAATACCTGGATATAGGTGAATATGAAATACAAGAAAAACTTGTGGATGAAAAAGACTGGCAGGATGAATGGAAAAAATACTATAAACCTATTAAAATAGGAAAATCAATAATAATTAAGCCTTCTTGGGAAGATATAACAATAAATCAAGGCGAGATTATTGTTGAACTTGACCCAGGAATGGCATTTGGCACTGGAACTCACGAATCCACAAGAATGTGTATTGAATTATTAGAAAAATACATTCAAAATGGTAATAATTTACTTGATATAGGGTGCGGTTCAGGTATATTATCAATATTAGGAGCAAAATTGGGTTGCTCAAAAACTTTTGGGATAGATATCGATTCACTTGCAGTTAAGACATCTCTAGAGAATTTCAGAATTAACAATGTTGAAAATATCTCATTTGCGCAAAAAGCTGTAATTGATGATTTAGATTCATTTAATTACGATATTGTTGTAGCGAACATAGTTGCTGATGTAATAACTGATATTACCCCTAAAGTAATTAATTTTCTTAAAGAAAAAGGAACTTTTATTGTATCTGGAGTAATTAAAGATAGAAGAGAACAGGTTGTTAAGGTTTTATCTGATAATGGTTTTGAAATACTAGAAATATATAACATGGGCGAATGGGTGGCGATTGCATCGGTATGCGGAAATTCTTCGCAGAAAATGAAAACTTAATAGATAATAAGATTTTTATCAAAGGTTTGGATTATAATCATATTAAAAATGTATTAAGATTAAAACCTGGAGAGAACATTGTTGTAAATATTGGCAAAGATAAGGAATATGAAGTTAAAATTATTTCTTTTACAAAAGACCAAATTGAAACTGAAATAATTCATTCCTATGATGTTAAAACTGAGCCTTCAATAGACTTATCGCTGTTCCAGGCAATTCCTAAAGGCGAAAAAATGGAGTACATTATTCAAAAAGCAGTCGAAGTAGGAGTCGCTAAGATTTACCCAATAATTACCCATAGAGTTATAGTAAAATTAGATAATAAAAATGCAAAAACAAAAACTGAAAGATGGCAAAAAATATCTGAACAAGCTTCAAAACAGAACAAAAGGGGTATTATTCCCGAAGTCTTTTTTCCATTAATGATTAAGGATGCAATTGAATTATTAAGAAAAGTTGACTTGGTTATTATATTATTTGAAAATGAAACCAATACTAAATTAAGAGATATAATATCCGAATTTGATAAGTCAATAAAAGAAATTGCAGTTTTTGTAGGACCAGAGGGAGGATTTACTGAAAAAGAGATAGAAATGTTTAAAGATTTTAAAATTGCCTCGCTTGGAAACAGGATATTAAGAACCGAAACAGCGGGACTTGTAGCATCAGCAATTATTCTTTATGAAACAGGAGATTTGGGCTAATGTCGAAAAAATCTATATTAATAGTAGATGATGCAATATTTATGAGAATAATATTAAAAAAACTGTTTGAGCTTGATGGACGATGCGATGTTATTGGTGAAGCTACCAATGGCAATGAAGCAATTGAAAAGGCTTCTGCACTACAGCCGGATATTATTACTATGGATATTGTAATGCCTGATTTGAATGGCTTAGAAGCAGTAAAAATTATTAGAGAAAAAAGCCCAAATACAAAAGTTGTAATGATGACATCTGTTTCAAATCATCAAATGATTGATAAAGCATTGGAAGCAGGAGCTTATGATTATCTGCCTAAACCTATTGATGATAAAGATGTAAAAGTATTACTCGATAAAATATTTGATTCTTAGGAGGAATATCATGAACAGAGAAGAAAAAGAAAGAATGGCAAGGATTACAATGATTGATGCATGTATAATAGTTGCTTTTATGGTTATCATAGCCATATTTGTGAGGGGATATAAAACTATAAATCCTGGAGCATATATTCAAACAACTATAATATTTGGACAGGCATTGTTATATATAGGTATTATTGCATTCTTTATTGGACTAGTAAAGAAAAAGAGTATGATTATTAGATATTCGTTAGAATCTGTTATATTTGGAGCATTAATGCTTTTTCTTTATTACAGCTTTTATCATCAAAAGATAATGCTGAATTTTGGTTTTATTTACTATTACTCTTTACTTATGCTTGGAGTATTGTATATAATTATTTCGATTATATATACTGTTATTAAAGTTAGAAAATAGAAACGAAGAAAAGGTGCAGCTAAATGATAAAAAGTATGACTGGATTTGGCAGGGGGACTTTCTCAAATGGAGGTAAAGAATATCTTGTTGAGATAAAAGCAGTTAATCACAGATATCTCGATACTTCAGTAAAAACTTCAAGGGCGTATGGTTATTTAGAGCCTAAGATTAGAGAACATATAACAAAGCAGTTAGGAAGAGGAAAGATTGATGTAAATATATGGATTGAAGATTATGGTACTGACGGCAGAACTGTTCTCGTTGATGAAGGATTGGCTGATTTATATGTGGATGCTCTTACAAAACTAAAAGAGAGATATAATGTTAGTGATAATATAACACTTACATTGCTTTCAAGGTTTCCAGATATTTTAAAGGTCAAGAAGGATGAAGATGACGAGGATGCTGTGTGGAATGACTTGCAAACAGCGCTTAAGGATGCAATAAATTCACTGGTTGAAATGAGGGTTAGAGAAGGTAACCAGCTTAAGAATGACATAATCGAAAAGTCTGCAATTATAGAAACGAATGTTAATAATATTGAAAAAAGAGCGCCTCTGGTTGTTGACGAATACAGAATAAAGCTTAACAACAGAATAAAGGACTTATTGGGAGATAATCAGGTTGATTCTGCTAGGCTTGAACAGGAAATTGCTTTATTTGCAGATAGATGCAGTGTGGATGAAGAAATTACAAGGCTTAGAAGTCACGTTAAGCAGCTTGCGCAAACTCTTGACAATGAGCAGGGAGTTGGAAGAAAACTCGATTTTCTAGTTCAAGAAATGAACAGAGAAATCAATACAATAGGTTCTAAGGCAAATGACCTTGAAATAACTAAGTATGTAGTAGAAGTAAAAAGTGAAATTGAAAAGATTAGAGAACAAATACAAAATATCGAATAATGGAGGATAGAAATGAAGTTAATAAACATCGGTTTCGGAAATATCGTATCAGCGAATAGACTAATAGCTATAGTTAGCCCTGAATCTGCTCCAATTAAGAGGATAATCCAGGAGGCAAGAGACCGTGGAATGCTGATAGATGCAACGTATGGTAGAAGGACAAGAGCTGTAATAATCACAGATAGTGATCATATTATACTTTCAGCGGTTCAGCCAGAAACAGTTGCAAATAGGTTGAATAGTAAAGAAGCAGTATCTGATGCTGATGATATAATAGAAGAAGATGAATAACTCACTACATTAATAACTTAATTAATAACCCCTCTTTTGGAAGAGAGGGGGCGGGGGTGAGTTGTGAGGGTGAGCAAAAGAAGAGGTTTATTAATTGTTATCTCTGGGCCATCAGGTTCAGGCAAAGGAACCATTTGTGATGAACTTTTAAATAAACGAAAAGATTTATGTATTTCAACTTCAGCAACAACAAGAAGCCCTAGAACTAATGATATTGATGGGATAACATATTTCTTTAAAACAGAACAAGAATTCAAGGATATGATAGAGAAAGATGAACTTTTAGAATGGGTAAAATATTGTGATAATTATTACGGAACTCCTAAGAAGAATCTCGAAAGCAAGCTGGATGAAGGTAAAGACGTAATTTTGGAAATAGATGTGGTTGGAGGATTGAAAGTAAAATCGAAATACCCTGAAAGCATACTAGTATTTATTCTTCCTCCAAGTTTCAAGGATTTACTTTTAAGGCTTAAATGCAGGGGAACTGAAGACGAAGAATTGATGAATAAAAGAATAAAAAAAGCTGTAGATGAAATAGAATATGGAAAGAAGTATGATTATTTTGTACGAAATGACACTATTGAAAATGCAGTTATGAAAATAGATAAAATTATTGATAGCGAGAAGTGTAGTTTATCAAGAAACCTAGATAAATTTTCAGAATTTATTGTTACTATAAAGGAGGTGTTTTAACCATGATGATTGAGCCTTCAATTAATAAATTGCTTGATAAAGCTGACAGCAGATATACATTGGTCATGCTTGCAGCAAAGAGAGCAAGGCAGATTTCAGAGGGAGCAGAAAAGCTCACGAAAAATGAGTCAGATAAACCGGTTACAATAGCAATAAATGAGATTAGTGAAGACAAGATAACATATATAAGAACAAAAAGCGGTATAAAATAATCAGAGCTAAGACGGACCCCAGCATTATTGATGCGGGGGTTTGTTTTAAAATATGGAGGTTGTCATGTTAAAAGGATATACAATTGTGGTTGGTGTTACTGGCGGAATTGCTGCTTATAAATCAGCTGAAATTGTCAGAAAGCTAAAAAAATTAAATGCAGATGTTCACGTAATAATGACTGATAATGCATGCAAATTTATTACTCCGCTAACCATGCAGACATTGTCTCAAAATATGGTAATAACAGATATGTTTGAGAAACCGGCCAATTGGGAAATACAGCATGTATCACTTGCAAAAAGAGCAGATATGATTCTTGTTGCACCTGCAACTGCAAATATTATTGGAAAGATTGCTAATGGAATTGCAGATGACATGCTCACAACAACTATTATGGCCTCTAAATCGCCAGTTATGTTTGCGTGTGCAATGAATACTAATATGTATGAAAACCAGATTGTTCAGAATAATTTGAGCAGGATTAAAAAGGTCGGTTATCTATTTATAGAACCTGAAGAAGGGTTGCTTGCTTGTAATGAAGAGGGAAAAGGGAAACTGGCAGAAGTTGATGATATAGTTGAAAGGACAATACGAACATTGATACACAAGCCTGATTTGGCAGGAAAGACAATACTAATTACAGCAGGGCCTACAAGAGAAAGACTTGATCCTATAAGATACATATCAAATGGCTCAACAGGTAAAATGGGATATTCTATTGCAAAAACGGCATTTGCCAGAGGGGCAAAAGTAATATTGATTTCAGGACCGGTTTCATTAAAGAAGCCTGCCGGCATTGATACAATCTTTGTTGAAACAGCAGGACAAATGCACGACGAGGTAGTAAAAAGATTTGAGCATGCTGATATAGTAATTATGTCAGCGGCAGTTGCAGATTATAAGCCTAAAAATTATGCAGAGAATAAAATTAAGAAGACTTCTGACGATTTAACAATTGAATTGATTAGAAATCCTGATATTTTAAAAGAAGTTGGAGCAAAGAAGGGGAAGACCATTGTAGTTGGCTTTTCTATGGAAACTGAAAATATTGAAGCAAATTCAATTAAAAAGTTAAAAGAAAAGAATCTGGATTTAATTGTTGCAAATGAAATCGGAAGAGAAGGGGCAGGCTTCGGCTCAGATACCAATGTAGTAAAGTTAATAAACAAATTCGGAATGACTGTTGATTTGCCTATGATGTCAAAAGAAAAGGTTGCTGATAAGATTTTTGATGAAATTTTAAACATAGAGAAAATTGATAAAGAAATTAAATAATAATAAAATATAGGGGCAAGACGCTGTTTTGCCCCTATATTTTTTAAAAAATGTGCACATTGAATAGGCGGCGATAAACAATGAAAACTAAAAGAAAGATATTTGTCATATCTGGGGCTTCTGGTGCAGGTAAGGATACGATAACCTCTATTTTAGCTGAGAAATATAAAGATATTTCAATTTCGCCTTCAGTAACCACCAGAGAGCAGGGGACTGGTGATAATAAACCCGGCGGGAAGATTTATACATATGTGTCGATTAAAAGATTCGAAGAGATGATAGAAGAAGGCTTTTTCTTTGAATACAAAAAGATTAATGGACATTATTACGGTACACCGAAAAGTGAGGTCTTTGATCTAATTAAAAAAGGATATAAAGTGCTGTTGATACTTGATGTTGATGGAGGTCTTGAAATGAAACAGAGATTTCCAGAAAGCGTATTAATCTTTTTAAAGGCACCTTCAATAGAGATTCTAAAAGATAGGTTAATAAAGAGAAATAGGGATTCGGCGGAAGAAATTAAAAAAAGGTTAAAACGGATTGATTATGAAAATGCAAAGGGAAATTATTACGATTACATTGTCGTTAATGATATATTGGAAAAAACAATAAAAGAAGTTGCAAGTATAATTTTTGATGGGAAAATGGTATGATTTATACAAGAATTCAGTTGAGGTAAACCTATGTCAAAAATAGCGGAAATCATAATAAATAATTCTTCAAAACAGCTCAGCAGGGTTTTCCATTATCATATTCCTCAAGAAATGGCCAATGAGATAAAAATTGGCCATGTTGTAAATGTGCCTTTTGGCATCAGCAATAAAAACACTCGTGGATATGTTGTAGGTATTGTTGAAGAATCCCCATTTGAAGAATTAAAAAATATAAACGAAATTGTATTAAAAGACCAGCTGATAATAAAGAATGAGCTTGTTTCCCTTGCCATATGGATGTCAGAACAATATATGTGCAGTATCTCAGAATGTATGAAGCAAATGCTTCCGCCAGCCGGGAAAACCAAACTTTCGAAAGATAAGAAAGATAAAAATCCTTTGAAGGATAAAAATATCGAAAAGACAGCGCCATTTATTCCTAATAGGCAGCAAGCTGCAGTAATTAACAGGGTATCAATAAGTCTTAAATCGGAAAATCCTGAAACCTTTCTTATTCACGGTGTAACAGGAAGTGGAAAGACAGAAGTATATCTTCAACTAATAGCAAAGGTAATAGAACATGATAAGCAGGCAATTGTATTGGTTCCGGAAATTTCACTCACACCTCAAATGATACAACGCTTTGCTGGAAGATTTGGAGAGCAGGTTGCCGTATTGCACAGCCGTCTATCAGATGGCGAAAGAAAAGACCAATGGTATAAGATAAAAGAGGGTAGAGTTAAGGTTGTTGTAGGAGCAAGGTCTGCAATATTTGCTCCATTTTCAAACTTAGGGATTATAATTATTGATGAGGAGCATGAACATACATATAAGTCTGAAAAGACGCCCAGATTCCATGTTAGAGATATTGCAAATAAAAGAAGGGAACTTGAAAAATGCACTGTTTTGATGGGTTCTGCTACACCATCGATTGAAACATATCATCAAGCTTTAAAAGGTGATATTGTTCTTTTAGAAATGTCGGAAAGAGCGAATAAGATGGAGCTTCCCGGGGTTGATATTATTGATATGCGTGAAGAAATGAATCAAGGTAACCGCTCTATCTTTAGCAGAGATTTGTATAATGCAATAAAAAGAAACATCGAGAATAAAGAACAGACGATACTCTTTCTTAATAGAAGAGGTTATTCAAGCTTTGTATTATGCAGAAACTGCGGTTATGTGCCAAGGTGCAGTAACTGCAGTATTTCACTAACCTATCATATGAAAGGCGAAAGATTAATTTGCCATTACTGTGGCCATTGCAGGCCGAATATTACTATTTGCCCCAAATGCAAGAGTAAACATATAAGGCATTTCGGAGCAGGGACTCAAAGGGTTGAGGATGAAATCAGGAATGTATTCCCGGATGCATCAATATTAAGGATGGACATGGATACTACTTCAAAAAAGAATGCCCATGAAGAAATCTTAAGTAAATTCAGAAATGAAAACATTGATATTCTTATTGGAACTCAGATGATTGCTAAGGGACATGATTTCCCAAACGTAACACTTGTAGGAGTAATATCTGCGGATATGATGCTGAATCTTGAGGATTTCAGGTCAACTGAAAAGACCTTTCAATTATTGACCCAAGTTGCAGGAAGGGCTGGAAGAGCAAAAAAGGCAGGTAGAGTAATTATACAGACTTATGAAATTGATAACTTCAGCATACAATCAGCCAGAACCCAGAATTACAAAGATTTTTACAAGCAGGAGATATTGCTTAGGGAGCAGTTAAGATATCCTCCGTTTTGTGATATTGTTTCAGTAATGATTTCAGGCAAAGAATTGGAAAAGGTAAAACAGTATTCAAAAGAGTCGGAGGAAAGACTTAGAAAATCTATCCCTGAGAGTAGAACCGATATTGTATTTTATAATACTATTCCTGCTCCAGTTTCAAAGATTAACAGTAGATATAGGTGGAGAATCATTATTAAATGCAATATTGATGCAGAGATTAGAAATATTTTGAAAGAAGTAACCGATAGCTTGCAGACAGAATGTACGAAATGGTGCAATATAGGAGTAGACGTCAATCCGGTTAGTTTCATGTAAAAAGAATCAGCTCAAATTGAAGCTGATTCTTTTTACATGAAGGAGCACATCCTAGAGATATTTTTTTATTGGTCCGATAAATTTTGAATTAGCAATATAAGCTTTTAAGGCTGATACATCATTAACAGGTATTTTTCTTAGAGTTTTTTCAATATCGCATACATGCCCGGCAGGAACATTCTTGAGAAAAAGATATTCGTCTTTTATTCTAAGTATCCAGGGTGAACTTTGGCGTTTTTCCGTATTATATTTAGATTTTCCAGCCGGAAGAAACTCCAAATGAAGGTTACCATCCACATATTTGATAAGAATATCCTTTCTTCGAGTAGGCAGATTTTTAATTGTCCAGGGTAGAAATAAATTCAGTAGATAATAACACAGTCCGAAGACAACTAAACCAATTAAAAAATAAATCAATTCCTTACTCATATACAACCTTCCTTTCTGCTCAAGAGAGCACGTCTTTAACATTAATCAGCCTTGGAATAAAAAGCTTACCCGTATTGTTTTATGTCACTTTGCTTAAAGTAAAAAATCTTACCTGTTGTGACATATGCTTGTGTATTAAAATGCTATATAGTCTTTATTATACTATAGCTGCAAAAAAATTGCCATAAAACAATTTATTTAAATGCATGATTCTATTGGCACCTTCATTATAAATATCTGTAAAATATCCTAAAAGATTGACAGATTGGACACATTGTAAGTATTATAGATTTGCAAAATAAATGATTTAATAATTCACAATTGTAAATTGTTAAGGGAGGCA
>JBLNBO010000041.1:0-2764 GCA_050260055.1 Ignavibacteriales bacterium | reverse complement strand
AACTCGGTACTGTTGCATCCGAACTTTCTCAAGCTGCATCTGCAATGAATAATATGGTTAATAAATTTAAAGTTGAATAAATAGTATAAATAAAAAAAGCGCGTAAGCGCTTTTTTTATTTATACTTCCTTTTATCTTTTATATAGCGGAAATCTTTTACAAATGGCTTCTACTCTATTTTGTACTTCTTGTTTATTCTTATCAAAATTATCAATAGTAAGTGCAATAAGTTCAGCTATTTCAACCATTTCTGGTTCTTTCATTCCTCTAGTAGTCACAGCAGGTGTGCCTATCCTAACGCCGCTTGTTATTGCCGGTTTTTCAGTATCAAAAGGTATTGAGTTCTTATTAACTGTGATTCCTACTTCATCAAGATTGTGCTCTGCTTCTTTTCCGGTAACACCCTTATTCCTTAAATCAACCAGCATAAGGTGATTGTCTGTACCATCTGATACAAGCTTGAAATTTCTCTTTTTAAGTTCTTCTGCAAGCTTGCTTGCATTTGCAATAATTTGTTTTTGGTAATCTTTAAAACCATCATCCAATGCTTCCTTAAAGCATACTGCTTTAGCAGCAATTATATGCATTAGCGGACCGCCTTGAATTCCAGGGAAAACTGCTTTATCTATGGCTTTTGCAAATTCTTCTTTGCAGAGAATCATTCCGCCTCTTGGGCCCCTGAGTGTCTTATGGGTTGTTGTTGTTACAAAATGAGCATATGGTACAGGGCTAGGATGAAGACCTGCTGCAACCAAGCCGGCAATATGAGCCATATCAACCATTAAATAAGCTCCTACCTCATTTGCAATTTCGCCAAATGCTTTAAAATCAATTATCCTCGGATATGCACTAGCACCCGCAACTATCATTTTAGGTTTATGCTCAAGAGCAAGCTTTCTTACTTCATCATAATCAATTGTATATGTATCCTGTCTTACTCCATATGGAATAATATTAAAATAGGAACCAGATAAATTTACTGGGCTTCCATGTGTCAAATGTCCTCCATGTGCAAGATTCATACCAAGAATCGTATCTCCAGGTTTCAGCATTGCAAAGTATACAGCAGTGTTTGCCTGAGCCCCTGAATGAGGTTGAACATTAGCATGCTCTGCCCCAAAAATCTTCTTTGCTCTTTCTATTGCAAGTGATTCTGCTACATCAACAAACTCGCACCCTCCGTAATATCTTTTTCCCGGATAACCTTCTGCATATTTATTTGTTAAAGGTGAACCAGCCGCTTCCATAACCGCAGGACTTACAAAATTTTCAGAAGCAATCAGCTCAATTTTTTTCTCCTGCCGGCCAGCTTCATTTTCAATGGCTTGCGCCAGCTCTGGGTCAAAAACTCTTATTTCATCCGTTCCAAACATATCTCTTCCCCCTTATATATAAAGTGTAACTTGGCAAATAAACCGATAGAATGATTATACTATATGAAATCATTTTTACAAGATTAGAATCTAATATTTTCTTATTAAAAATCGCTAAATTCCTGTCATTATTTGTAATATAATTAATGATATATTTAGTTATATTTGTCAGGTGTTGTCATTATATTAAAAAAAATGTAATATTGACTCTTTTTATGTTTTTATATATAATTAACTCGGAGTTAACATTTAATTATAACTTATACAGTATTTCTTTACATTTCCAAATTTTATTATATTTTTCTGTGTTTTTTCTTTTATGAAATTAATTTTTACAATAAAATTAAAGTTCTTTTTATTTCAAAATTTTAAAAACTTAAAAAGGGGGAATTTCTAGTGAAGCTCAAAATGAAAGGCAGGATCATTTCAGGCAATCTCATGGGATTGTTAGTTTTTTCGGTTATTTTATTCATTACTGTTACAATTGGTATAACCAATCTGGTTAATGAAGAAGTGTCACAAAAGCTTGATTCTATAGTTGATTTAAGTTTGGCACTAGCCGATATAAGAAATCCGGGCGACTGGCACATAGGAACTGATGGTAAGCTTTACAAAGGAAAGACATTAGTAGAAACAACTGATAAAAATCCAAATAGCACAAACCGTGTCAATGCATTTATGGATTTTCTCGGCAAAACCGGCGGTTCTTACATAACAGTATTCAAAGGTGATTCCAGGGTAGCTACTAATATTGTAAAAAAGAATGCCCAAGGTGTGTTGGAACGTCCATATGGAACAAAATGTGCAGAAGAAGTTAGGAAAGCAATTTTTGATGATAAAAAAGATTATTTCATTGGTACTGTAGATGTTGCCGGAATACAATGCCGAGCAAAATATGTTCCTTTAAAAGATAAAGATGGAAAACTAATAGGTATGTTTTTCGCTGGAGTGGATAGAGAGAAAATTCAAAAAATGGTAAGTGATTTTACTGTAATAGCTGTTTTAGTAATCATCGGATGCTGTATTCTCTTCATTTCGATCTGCTATGTGCTTTATGATAGAATAACAGGCAGACTCACCAAGGTAGCAAATATAATGAAAGAAGTTGAAGAAACAAACGATTTAACCTTACAGTCAGATGTAGTATCCGTCGATGAAAGCGGAGATCTCTCACGCGACTTTAATGGTATGGTTAGTAAATTCAAGAAGATAGTTAAAGATGTTAAAAACTCTTCTGTAACTGTATTAAGTTCAAGTGAAAAACTTGCTGCTTCAACCGAAGAATCAGGCGCTTCTATGGAAGAAATAGCTGCAAGTGTCAATAGTATTGCTAGAGGCATGCTTGATAACTCTAAGATTATTGTTAATACTTCCGAAAATGTCAAACAGGT
>JBLNBO010000040.1:0-65214 GCA_050260055.1 Ignavibacteriales bacterium | reverse complement strand
GCAGCTGATAAGTATCTTCCAAGCCTCAACCCTTACGCAATTGGGGGAAAGGTAATTAATCAGATTTTATCAGTTCAAGAACTTTCAAATGGTGTCTCCTATTCATCTTATGGGGTAATAGTTTATATTTTGCCTAATGGCGAAATCCAAACTTATCCCTCAAACGTCAAGTGTAGTAAATGCGAAAAGTTGCTAACCTGCTATAAACGATATACAGTTTATCAACCGGATGTACTCATAATAACCCCATGCCTATAGACGATTTATAACCTCAAAAAGGAATCCTTCATAGAAGAGATTCCTTTTTGCTTTATTTTAGGCTATAATTTAAATATCAAACTTCCAATTAAAGGAGTATTATTATGAAAGATCCAAGAAATAGAGCAGATGTACCTCCAGGGACACATGTAATGGTTGTTCAAAAACAGCACCAACCTACAGGGGAATTAACCGAGGGAGTAGTTGCAAATCTTCTTACAAATTCATCTTTTCACCCAAGGGGAATCAAGGTAAGGCTGACAAGCGGAATTATCGGAAGGGTTCAAAAAATTATTGAGGAAAATAAAATAGAAGAGCACAAATTGATTATTGAACCAGTCCACAAAAAATAAACCAGTTTAAGAGTATCCTCTTTAGCTGGCTTGAAAGTTGATATTTGCTTATATGAATAAACTCATATTCGACCTATCCGCAGAAGCAAGGAAAGTTGCCACTCCCCCAATCTCTACTCCATCAATAAACTCTTCTTTTTTTAAACCCATTACATCTGTAGACATTGAGCATGCAATCATCTTAACTCCTTGAGCCTTGGCTTTTTCAATCAGCTCCTCCAGAGAATCAACATTCTTGGCTTTCATAATATGTTTAATCAGCCTTGAACCTATTCCTCCCATATTCATTTTAGATAGCTTTAACTTCGAAGCACCTCTGGGCATCATACTTCCAAACATTTTTTCCATATAAGTTTTTTTAACCCTTACACGCTGGTCTCTTCTTAGTATATTAAGGCCCCAGAAAGTGAAGAACATAGTAACCTTGCTTCCCATTGCAGCTGCACCATTAGCAATTATTAATGATGCAATTGCTTTATCTAGATCTCCACTGAAAACTACAATAGTTTTTTCGTTTAGAGCTTGATTGTCTTTTTGAGTTGATTCATTCTGATTTTTTATACCTTTTTCAATAGTTGCGGTGACATTTATTCCTTGCTTTTTAACTTCAACTAATCTATTCCCAGTAATATCACACCACGCCTTAATATCCTGTTCAAAGGCCGTATCAGTTGCTTGGATTTCCAGTACTTCTCCCGTCTCCATATTCTGCATTGTCTGGCTTACTCTCATAATTGGACCAGGACATTGCAATCCGCATGCATCAACCTTTATTGCCTCTCTATTTCTACACTCTTCGCTCGTACAAGTCGATGCCCTTAAATCATTATTTGCTTTAATGATATCATCTCTTTGATTTAGATTATTTGAGTGCTTTTTGCTTTGATATATATATGTTTTGTAACCTCCGCTGAGATTCTTTACATCATCATATCCATTTTCCTTCAGAATCCTTTCGGCAAAATAAGCTCTGGCTCCAACCTGACAGTAAAGAATTACTGCTTTGTCCTTAGGTATTTCATCCATTCTCTGACGAAGATTTTCGTGCGGAATATTTACTGCACCTTCAAGATGACCCAAACTAAATTCAAGCGGTGTTCTTACATCAACCAATATATTCTTTTCTAAATCAAGATTCTCTATTTCATCCCAATGGATTATCTCAGTCAGTCCTTTTATGAGGTTTGACGCAACGAATCCAGCCATATTAATAGGGTCTTTTGCCGATGAATATGGAGGCGCATAGGAAAGTTCAAGCTTCTCCAAATCAAAGACCGTCATATTGGCTTTTATTGCTGCAGCTAAAACATCAATTCTCTTGTCTACTCCCTCATATCCAATTATCTGGGCTCCAAGAACCTTTCCACTATGATTATCAAATATGAGCTTCATAGTCATTGGCATTGCCCCAGGATAGTAACCTGCATGGGAAGGCGGATGGATATAAATTTTTTCGTAGTTAATTTCATATTTTTTAAGAACCTTTTCACTATTTCCTACAGTCGCAACTGTAAGATCAAAAACCTTTAGAATTGAGGTTCCTAACGACCCTTCATAACTTTCACTTCCCCCAGCAATATTATCTGCAGCAATTCTCCCTTGTTTGTTTGCGGGACCCGCCAAAGGTATGATTGCAGGATTTTCGTTAATTAAGTCAGATACCTCAGCAGCATCACCAAGCGCATAAATATCCGGGTCTGATGTTCTTAAAAATCTATCTACTTCAATTCCGCCGCGCCCACCAATTTTCAATCCTGCATTTTGAGCAAGTCTGATATCCGGTTTAACTCCTATTGCTAAAACAACTATATCTGCTGTTATTGTTTTTCCGCTATTTAATTCAACCTGGGTTTTACCACCTTTTTCAGTAAAAGACTTAACTCCGTCGCTGAGTATAATTTCAATTTTCTTTGAAATTAATTCATTTTGAACGATAACTGCCATATCATTATCAAGTATTCCCAGAACCTGGTCTGCCAGCTCCACAAGCGTAACATTATCAACAATTGTTTTAATATTTTCTAGCATTTCTAACCCTATATATCCTCCGCCGACAATTAAAGCTTCTTTTGGCTTATTCTTGGTTATGAAATCCTTTATTGCAAAAGTATCCTCAACCTTCCTTAATGTAAAGATATTTTCAGCATTTATACCCGGGATATTAGGCCTTATAGGTTCAGCACCAGGAGATAATACAAGCTTGTCATATTTTTCTCTATAAATTCTATTTTCTTTTAAATCTTTTATCTCAATTTCTTTAGTTTCAGGAAATATCGCTATAACTTCATTATTAATCCTAACGTCAAGATTGAACTTTTCCTTCATGCTTTCAGGAGTTTGAAGTACAAGCTTTTCTTTCTCCTTTATTACTTCGCCAATATAGTATGGCAATCCACAATTGGCATAAGAAATATATCCGCTTTTTTCAAATACAATTATCTCTGATTCTTCATCTAATCTTCTAAGTCTTGCCGCTGTGGAAGCACCACCAGCAACACCGCCAACTATTAATACTTTCATTTTATACCTCCAAAAAGGTTTTTAATAAAATTATCACTTATAACTCTATTTTACTCAATATTAAGCAATACAATTTATTTGATCCAAAAATACTTTTCATTTTTGCTGGCAATTTCTGTACATAGTATTGTAATAAATCTTTTCTCGTGGTATATTAGCATCAGGTAATAATATCTGATACTAAAAATGTCGAATTGTAGAAAGGTTGTGCACTTAGTATGTTTAAAAAGGTATTAGTTGCTAACAGAGGAGAAATTGCAGTCCGCATAATAAGGGCGTTAAAAGAAATGGACATTGCAAGCGTTGCCGTGTATTCAGATTCGGATAAGAACAGCCTTCATGCTTCATACGCTGATTATGCTTATTCACTCAATAACGATAGGCCAATTGATACTTATGTAAATATAGATAAAATAATTAAAATTGCTGTTGATACAGGCGTTGATGCCATACATCCCGGTTATGGATTTCTGTCTGAAAGAGAAAAGTTTGCCCGTGCGGTTGAAGAAGCAGGCATCACGCTTATAGGTCCTGACAGCAGGGTTATTCAACTAATGGGAGACAAGATTGCTGCAAGAAAACTGGTTATGTCGCTTGGCGTACCTATAGTACGCGGAAGCAAAGAACCAATTAATGATATAAATGAAGCAGTAAAGATTGCTCAAAAAATAGGCTATCCTGTTCTAATTAAAGCAGCTGCGGGAGGCGGTGGAATGGGTATGAAAGTAGCCTCCCATCCAGAAGAGCTGGAACAGGTTTTGAATGCTGTTCGAAATCATGCAATTTCTTTATTTGGAGAAGGCTCTGTTTTTATAGAAAAATACATTCAGAGACCCCGACACATTGAGGTTCAAATTTTAGGGGACAAATTTGGAAACATTGTGCATTTGGGAGAAAGAGAATGTTCCATACAAAGACGTCATCAAAAAATTGTCGAAGAGTCACCTTCATCAGTCATCACTCCGGAAATCCGCGAGAAAATGGGCAAAATGGCTATATCAATTGCAAGGGCAGTAAATTACCATTCAGCCGGCACTATTGAATTTATTTATGACAGCGGAGAGTTTTATTTTTTAGAAATGAATACCCGTGTTCAGGTTGAACATACAATAACAGAAATGCTTACAGGAATTGATATAGTAAAACAACAAATAAGGATTGCAGCCGGGGAACAGCTCCCTTTCAAACAAGAGGATATTATATTCAAAGGGCATTCCATAGAGTGCCGCATATGTGCAGAGGACCCTCTTAATAATTTCATGCCCTCTCCAGGAACAATCTCAGAGTATCATGCCCCTGGAGGCTTTGGCATTCGCGTTGATTCCGGAGTGCGGAAAGACTTTGAAGTTAGTATGTATTTTGATTCCATGCTTGCAAAACTAATAACTTGGGGTAATGACCGTGAAGAAGCCATCTCAAGAATGCGAAGAGCTTTAGGCGAATACGTAATAAAAGGTCCGAAAACAACAATACCGTATTTATGGACAATAATGGGAAATAAGGCCTTCAAGAGCGGGAATATAAGTACTAAATTTATAGAGGAGCAGCCACACTTATTTGATGAAGCTGCAATGTTCATTGAAAAAAGGAAATAAGAACCTTTTAATTGACATAATCATAAAATATTGCATAACGATTTATACCTAGGTGAATTTTATGCCCCAGAACTATGCAGGAAGTATAACTTATACAATTCAGCCTGGCGATACCTTATGGCAGTTGGCGCAAAAATTCAACACAACGGTTCAAACAATTTTATTAACCAATCCTGGAATACAACCTAACAACCTTAGAGTAGGGCAGATAATTCATATATTCCCTGGACATAAGTATTTCCCGCCAGCCAAGTTGCCTTCAGCTCCGATAGGTATCAGCAAATCAGAGCTAGATCTTCGAAATTATTGGCGTATGCTTTGGGAAGAACATACTGCATGGACTAGAATGGCAATAATCAGCATGGTGGCCGACCTTCCTGATGTTGACCTTGTTACTAAACGCCTGCTCCAGAATGGTCCTGATATGGCATCAGCCCTTAAACCTTTCTATGGCAGCGAAACCGCAGATAAATTCGGCAATTTGATAAAAGAGCACTTGGAAATAGCCGCTCAAATTGTGAAAGCTGCAAAAGCAGGAGATACTAATACAGCAGCATCTGCAGAACAGAAATGGTATGAAAATGCAGATCAAATTGCAGAGTTGCTAGCAAGTATAAATCCTTACTGGTCTAAAGAAAAATGGATAGAGATGCTTCATACGCACCTGGCTCTGGTCAAATCAGAAGCCGTAACAAGGCTAAATAAAGATTATGCTTCAAACATTGCAGTCTTTGATAAGCTTGAAAAACAAGCTTTAGAAATGGCGGATACGTTGTCTGAAGGAATTGTGAACCAATTTCCGCAAAAGTTCAAAAGATGAGAATAGACGGGGATTACCCCGTCTATTTAAAAAAGTACCAACAAACCTGATTATTTACAACTTCCGCCTTTAAATATGTATTATTCGGCCAGTCCATGTTAGGCGTAATGGTTAAAAAATGTCCTCCCCAAGCACCTTCGTTTGCAAAAAACAGTGAAATTACAATAACCATTGTGGCTGCGAAATCTTTTATTTTCTTCCACATTGTAATCTCTCCTTTCGAACAAACATCTTTTTTCATTTCGAATTGCTTCCGACTCACCGCTAAATATGAACTAATGTTCCTGAGGTGCTTTGTATGTTTTTACATTTAATGGTAATTATAGCATTATATAGTTTTATATTCAACTTATTAATTTCATATTCAATTAAATTTTTTTATTTAGTAATTTAACCCTTAAAGTAAGATTATAAGTTGCGATATAATTTGATTTTTGCTTGCAAAATTACGATTTAATTTGATATTATTTGTGAGTATTCAACATATAATAAGTTTAGTTGGAGGAAATCATATGAAAAGCGATATTGAAATAGCACAAGAAGTGAGAATGAAACCCATATCAGAAATTGCAAAAACAGCTGGCATTCCCGATGAATATATTGAACCTTACGGGAAATATAAAGCTAAAATAGATTTGAGTTTTTTTGACCAGTTAAAAAACAAGTCAGATGGCAAGCTCGTTTATGTTACCGCAATAACTCCAACACCCGCCGGAGAAGGTAAAACTACCACTGCAGTCGGACTAGCCCAAGCATTTGGTAAACTTAACAAAAAAGTTATGCTCTGCCTTAGAGAACCTTCTCTAGGACCAACCTTCGGAGTTAAAGGCGGTGCTGCTGGAGGCGGTTATTCACAGGTAGTTCCTATGGAAGACCTTAATTTACATTTTACAGGAGATATTCACGCAGTAGGTGCAGCACACAATCTTCTTTCCGCAATGCTTGAAAATCACATCACAAAAGGAAACTCCCTTGGAATTGACCCGACACGTATTGTTTGGAAAAGAGTTGTTGATATATGCGACCGTCAGCTAAGGAATATTGTCGTAGGCCTTGGCGGCAAATCAAATGGCGTTCCTCTTCAATCAGGATTTGATATTACAGTAGCCTCAGAAATTATGGCAATTCTGTGCCTGGCAAATGATATTAATGATTTAAGAAAAAGACTTTCAAACATTATCGTTGCATATACCTATGAAAACAAGCCAGTAACCGCTAAAGACCTTAAAGCAGTAGGAGTTATGACAGTATTATTAAAAGATGCTCTTAAACCGAATATTGTGCAGACAATAGAAGGACAGCCTACATTAATTCATGGCGGCCCATTTGCAAATGTAGCACATGGAAATAATTCAATAATTGCTACAAAAATGGGACTTAAGCTTGCTGATTATGTAATAACTGAAGGCGGGTTTGCAGCAGATTTAGGAGCAGAGAAATTCTTCGATATAGTTACAAGAATAAGCGGAATGAAGCCTGACGTAGTAATACTTGTAGCATCAATCAGAGCCCTAAAATCTCATGGTGGGGTTTCAAAAGAAGAATTGAATAACGAAAACCTCAAGGCGCTTGAAACAGGATTTGCAAACCTAGATCAGCATATAAACAATCTTGCCGTAAAGTTCGGGCTGCCTGTTGTTGTTGCAATAAACAGATTCCCAAGCGATACTGAAAACGAAATAAATTTGATAAAGAAACATTTAAAAGATATGGGTGTAAGAGCAGCTCTTTCTGAGGTAGTCGCGCGCGGGGGCGAAGGTGGAATTGAGCTTGCAAATCAAGTGTTAGAATCTTTGGATAAAGATAAAAACAATTTTAGGCCTATCTATGAGCTTGATGCTCCAATAAAAGATAAAATACAAGTACTGGCAAAAGAAATATATAGGGCGGATGATGTTGTGTTTACTGCTCAAGCAGAAAAGGATATAAAACAGCTGACTTCGCTCGGATTTGGCTCACTGCCAATCTGCATGGCAAAGACACAAATGTCTTTCTCAGATGACGCATCCTTAAAAGGTGCGCCAAAAGGATGGAGTCTTACTGTCCGCGAAGTAAAGGTAAGTGCCGGCGCCGGATTTATTGTCGCACTCACGGGAACTATGGTAACCATGCCTGGGCTTCCAAAAGAACCTGCCGCAGAACGGATAGACATCCTTGAAGATGGAAGGATTGTCGGATTATTTTAAAAATGAATAAAAACAATTTTCGGAGATAAATTCACCATCATGAAGGAATACATCTAAGCTGGATGTTTCGAGCCTTACTTTTTTAGAAAGGACCTCAGAAATATCCAGCTTTGCTATCTAAATTTATAGAAAAAATTAGTTTTCATTCATTAAATTATCAGTCTTACTTCTCCAAAGTCCTCTATTGTATACTTCATATGCTCTCCGGGGGTACCTATAAACATATAGTTCTTTGCTACACCAAACTTTTTCGATAGTTTTTCAATAGTTGCCGGACAGAATTCCCCTTTTATAAGCTCCAAATCTATTTTTAAATCAGTAAAAGCTTCATCAATCCATTTGATATCATCCTTTAGTTTTGGTGGAACTTCGGCCTTATTCTTATATAAATGAACAAATTTGATGTGTTTAGTCTGCTCATTTTTTCTAACATAGAGCATTACCTCAAGCAGATTTGCCTTGCTGTCGCCTCTGGTAAAATATATAATTTTAAGTTCCTTGATTTTGTGTATCTTATGAATTATTAACCTTGCCACTTTATGCTCATTCTTATTTACCAATTCAAAAACATATCTCACCATGTGAAGTGCAGATTTAAGAATATCAATCCTTACAAACATAATTCCTATAATCGCTATTGCGGGTATAAAATATATCAAGAAATAAATAATATTCTTTTCGTCAAGAAGAATGTTGCCTATAACACCCGAAGCAGTACACAAGAAGGCTATTGTTACAGCAAGGCCGCTTGCATGATACTTTCTCTTAAGTTTGTGCCTCCTGATTTTTAAAAGCATATTGCCTAAAGCGAATAAAGTCATAACTCCAAGGAATGAAATAGTATAAACTGCTGCAACAGTTAATGTATTTCCTTTTGTAATAAGAATTATCGATGTGCAGAGTAAGAAAAATAAAATGATTATTAAATAATTTGTTTTTCTTCTCCCTGTTTTTAGCAAAACCTGAGGCAGACATCTATCAAGAGTCATACGCTTTATCAATCCAACAACACCTACATAGGAAGTAAGCACCGCTCCCGAAAGGACAAGCGCGGCATCAATTGAAACAAGATACTTTAGCCATCCTGTTCCCATTGCGCCAGCCGCAGCAGAAAGGACAAAATCCTTATTTTCCATAATCGTAGGAATTGGAAGAATTCCTAATGCAATAACTGCAATCAGCGGATTAAAAATCGAAACAACAATCCACATATTTCTTAAGGTTTTTACAAAAACACCTGGTGCCTGTTCCTCAATAAAGTTAGCAGAGGTTTCAAATCCTGATATTCCTAAAAGCGAAGCAGAAAAACCAAAAAACAAGCCTGTTGTTAAATTGTTTAAATTAAAAGTAGCTATATTGCCTTGTAAAATATTAAAATGTCCGGGGAAATAATATATTCCAAAAATTACAAATACTATTAATGTAAAAATGTGAAACACAAAAAATATTGCCGCAGCCACTGCAGATTCTCCTATACCAATAATGGACAGAACTGCAAAGAACAATAGAACAAGTATTGTTATGGGAATTATATAACCTTGTGCAGCCGGAACAATAGAAGAAAAATAGTATACTGCCGTCATGCCGGAAACAACAGCAGTAGCAATATATGCCAACAATGACATACATGCAGCAGTACTCGCTTTAAATTTGGAAGTTGTATTGAGCAAGCAGTTGTACGCGCCTCCATTTAAAGGAAGAGCAGTTCCTACTTCTGCATAAACCTTTCTATATAAATATAAAACAAAAACAATCATAAGCAAGGAAATTGGTGCTAGAATGCCCGCATAGAAAATTGATATTCCTGCTACGTATAAACAACTTGAGCTAATATCATTCCCGCATATGCTAGTCGCAAGGAATTCATTCAGTTTCTTAGTCTTTTGCTGCTTCGGAATTTCCTTTTTAGTATATTTAATACTCTTGTTTTGCTTCTTTGGTGCCAAACTCATGTTCTACATCCTCTCAGTAAATAATTTATTTTTCATCCTTGGTATTTTTATTTTCTCTTATTTTCTTATTGTGCAGTTCGAAAATGTCAGGAATCAAAAAGACTAATGCAAGCAGAGAAAAGACAACTACTAATATGTACATTTATTGTTTTCACCTCAGAAAAACCTTATACGAAATTAATTTGTCCACGAATATTTTACAGTGTAGAACAAATATTTTCAATATGCCTCAGAAATCCATTACTTTAGTATATTGTTTTATGTTTTTACATGCAGCTCTAAGTATATGCATTGACTTATACGTTAAGTTAATATAAATTTACAATAAAATTATCCTTTACAGAGTTTTAAAACGGGTTAGCATAATTGCTTACCCGTTTTAAAATTAATATATTATAATAAATTCTTCTTTTACCTTTCAGATTTTATTTCCTCATCCAGGCTTATTTTCTGATATTTTAGATTAAGCTTCGATAATTGCTGTTTGGCTCTGAACTCTGAGATATTAAATGATTGCCAATCATTCTTACTCAAAAGCATTTTCTTTTTATCGTATAAAGAATTTTGTGATTCAACTGCAATATTCTTATTTTTATTATTCATTAATTCCACCATCCAGGGAACAGCATCATAAGATAAAATATTTAAATAGCCAACATCTATCTGCCTGGTTTTTTGAAACCGTTCATAGTTATTTCGTGCGATTATAACATCAATATTTACATAGTTTACTACAACATAAGCGGCAATTGTAACTATTATATAAGCTTTAACTAATGAGAAATTTTCCCTCCAGATTTTATAAAGAGCAAGCAAGAGCAAGACGAAAATAAAAACCATAAATGCATGTGTAAGTATTCTCAAGTACGTATAACCATATTCCTGCTCATACAGTGACATTCTGAAATGTGCTGAATACAGCATGATCGCTGTACATACAACCAAAAAAGAATTCAGTATCTGCGAAATGCGGTTCGTAATTTTGCTTCCCTGCTTGGTAAAGTTTAGGCTTACCATTAAAATGCTCAAGTTAATCAGCGTAACCGCAACTAATTCAAAGAATCCTCTCCGTGCATACTCCGAATGCGAAAATCCCGGAACCAAAGCATAGTTCGCTCCTCCAAATAGGTATGCGAATTGAATAAACACGAAGAAAATATAAATAAGGTTAATTACTGAAAGAACCGTAATCATTATTATCTTATCAGTCATATACACATTAGCGTTTTCTTCTTTTGCTTCATAAATCTTTGAATAAGCAATGCTCCAGATATAACTGAAAAATGTAAAAGAAAAGAATAAGATTATTAATGTTCTTATTATAGCTTCATCCGATTTTATATTATTGAAGAAACTGAATATATTCTCTGTAAAATGCTGAAAAACCTGATCTGCCGATGCTAAAAGAGCTATAACCATAACTACTATTGGAATGGATATCAATAAACCCAAGAGCACTTTACTAGCAACTGTCACCTTTTTGTTTTTTATCCTGTTTGAGATAATCTCTTCAATCATCTGAAATGGCTTTGGAATATTTTCAAACGGTCTAACAAAAATACTGATACATAAATCTTCTAAAAATTTGATAGAATGCCATTGGTATTTGTTTTTGCTTGCAATAAGCGTTGTCTGGATAAAAATTAGCATTGGAATCGCAAGAAAATTCAAAATTCTAAAGATTACATTTGAGTATATAAAATAAGAACAGGCCAAAGCCAGGATAGGAATGGTTAAAAGCCATTCGAAATTTAATTTAATTACTATACTTTTCCTAATCTTCCACATTAGTATCCCGTAAAATGCCAGAACAAATATGGGATAGGATATACCAAGTGATTTATTGTAAAATAAAACATCCACTAAAAGGCCAAGCACTAAGCATCCTGCAAGTAAAAGAATATTTTCCTTATTAATAATACTTTCTTTATTCTGGTTATTTTCAATCACATTCTCTTCCATTTTATTTTTCCCCCTTATTTAATGACTGTTCCTCTTCTTCCTCAGCAACATATTCTAATATATCTCCCGGCTGGCAATTCAAAGCTTTGCAAATCGCCTCCAAAGTAGAAAACCGTATAGCTTTTGCTTTATTGTTTTTCAGGATTGACAGATTTGCTAAGGTAATATCTATTTTAGAAGCCAGCTCAGACAAGCCAACCTTCCTTTTTGCCATCATTACATCTAAATTAACTATTATTGCCATAGTATCTCTCCTATATTGTTAAATCGTTTTCTTCTTTTACCATAACTGCCTGATGAAATACCTCTGCCAGCACTCGCATAAAAAGGCCTAATATTATAAATATCATTGCAATTATTATTGTCAAAAAAGAATTGTAGAAAATTATCTTTATCACATATGAAACTGCTAATAGGAAAGAGCCTGCCGCAATTCTATTCAAGCTTCTGACATTTTCAATTATGAACGGCGTATTACTGTTAAGATTTTTAAATATTTTTCTCATTTCATTAACCATTAGCAGGCAAACCAACCCGGTTATATACAAGAAACCTAAAAGGAACCAGTAATTCTCATCTCCGGTCAACCTAAGTACATCAATATAGAATCCCAATATCTTTGGCAGTCCGATAAAAATCAAAATTCCCCCAATAAAAACCAGGTCCAGCAGGTATCTAGTTATTACCATCAATCCTTTTTCTCTAAAAGCAAACATTAAAATTCCTCCCCACGCTTAATTCTATTTATATTATATTCAAACATTAATCATTTATCAATACATTTTTATTGTTTATCGATAAAAATTAACCCTCAACCTATTTTTTTACCCATAATTATTAATGATGAATTAATTTGACGAAAACAAGAAAAACATGGTAAAATTGTAGTTAGCTATAATTTTATATAAACAAAGGTTGGAGGTTACTTCCGAAAACGATAATTTAAACACGCTATTGAAGTAACCTTAAAATTTTAAGGAGGCAGGAATGATGAATTTTAAATTGGAATTCAATGAAGAAGGACAAGCTACATTCGTAGCTCCAGAAGGAACTAAGCAAATTAAAGTTTTAGCTCCAGAAGGAACTAAACAAGTTGAAGTTATAGCTCCGAAAGGAACTGCATTTTCAATTAAAATGGGCGATAAGATAATTACGTTGTCTGGCGTAAACTTAGAAGCAATTGAATTCGTGGAAAATCTTCTTAGAACACCGATAGAAACGCTTAATCTTTCAGCCAGGGCAAAAAGTTGCTTGAAAAGGTGGAGAATTGAGACTATTGGAGAGCTAACAAAATACACAAGAGAGGAACTTCTTAGGATTCATGCATTTGGGCCAACAACCTTAGCTGAAATAGAGCAAATGCTAAATTCGATGAAGCTTTCGTTAACTGAGGAAGGGGATTAACCCTTTCCTCTTTTTTCTTGCCTAAAACATATCCTCTCAGCTATACTTAAATAAAAAGCAAAGGATATCTTATGAAAATATTAGTTGATGCTGACGCATGCCCTGTAAAACAAATAATTGTAAGGATAGCAAAAGAAAACAACATTCCGGTAATAATGTTTATTGATACCAGCCATGTAATTAACGATGGTTATTCTGAAGTTAAAATACTAGACAAATCCCGCGACTCTGTGGATATTGCTCTTGCAAATCAGGTTGCCAAAGGAGATATCGTAGTAACTCAGGATTATGGAGTTGCCGCAATGGCTCTGCCGAAAGGTGCAAAAGCAGTAAACCAAAACGGACTTATTTATTCTAACCAAAATATTGATAAGCTTTTATTTGAAAGACATATCGGAAAAAAAGTCCGTCAAGGCGGTGGAAGGACTGCCGGCCCAAGAAAGAGAACAAAAGAAGATGACGAGAATTTTGAAAAAGCATTTAAAAGCTTGATTTATAATAACTAAAAAGAGAACCCTGACTAGTCAAGGTTCTCTTTTTAGTTATTATAATGGGAAAGTTGGATTTAAGGCATCAGGGGGCAGCTTCTCAAGCGGCAAAAGGTTATTTATGGGTATCCCTCTTAATGTGAAGTTGCTGAAATCGCCCAGAGCTACTCTGTTGCCATGAACGTTGGCAATAATATTATGGATTTTTTCCAAATCACCACCGCATCGTTCCCAAAACATCTGGATCTCCTGGCCCGTAAATCCTATCGGGTCAAAACACTCAAGTGCACAAAGCACTGCATTTGCGCCCTTTACTTCAAAAAGTTTTTTTAAGCAGTTAATTGCTCCTTCATCTTCAAAGGTAATAATCGCAATTTCTGCTCTTTTCTTTTTGGAGAATTCAGCCCATGTCATTTCCATTTACAACTCCCCTTTCAATTCTTAATCAAGAATACTAAGACAAATACCTCCCTTCAAATCTGTTGGGTTTTCTAAATTCCGCAGTATGCAGAAAATCGCACTTGTAAATATGGGAATATTATCTAAATTATATAACAATAACAAATTTGCTGCAATAAAAAAATCAGGGTTTCTTTTTGTTCTTTTGTCTATCAATAACAATTCTTACAGTACTCATTACTTTTTAAACCCAAGAAGTTTTGCTAATTCATTTTTTTCAATTACTCCTACTAGTAACATCAGCTCCATGGCTATAATAAAATTAGCCAGTAGTGTAAAGGATATTATCCAAATATCTTTTGATAGAAAAATTGAAAAAAAACTATAAATATATCTGCTGGATACAGCCATTAATACTCCGACTATCCCTGGCTTAACAAACCAATTCTTTATATCTACAATCAAGTCAATCTTTGTAGTTATCGCATACATATTCAATATGCAAACCATACCGGCACTTATCATTATGCACCATACATAACTCTCAATTCCATACAAAGGAATATAAAAATATACAAATCCAATTCTCAATACTCCCCCGATCAATGAATTCCAGAGCAAGGTTGTCTGCATACCCAACCCGTTTAGAACCCCGCCCAAGATTTGCTGCAAGTAAATAAACACGCATGTGAAAGACAGTAAATATAATGAAGCTCCCACTTTACCGTTTCTATAAATAACATCGCAAATTTGATTTGAATAACAGCTAAAAATTATAGTAAAGATAATTCCCTGCACAATTGTCATTTGAATAGTTCTGGATATTTTATTCCTAACTCCCTTGTAATTATTCCTTGCAGCCGATTCGGATATAGATGGAACTAATGCAGTAGCTAATGCAGAAGTAATTACTGTAGGAAAAAATATCAGCGGCATTGCCATTCCAGTCATTCTCCCAAATGCCTCCAGGGAAAGTTTATGGCTCATTCCCCCGAATACTAACCTTGCAGGTATCAATAAGGTTTCGACAACTCCCATAATTGATATTATGAATCTATTAAACGAGATTGGAAATGCAGAAAAGATTAATTCCTTATAGATTTTCAAGTTTCCAGGTAAACTTTCATTTTTCATATCTTTTGATTGTTTTCTTTTTTTCAGAAGATATATTAATAACAATACTAATAAGTTAGCAATTTCGCCTAAAGCTGTTCCAAAGGTTGCAATTGCGCAGGCATACTCAAGCCCTAGGTTTAAAAACCAACTAGCTGTAAGCATTACCAAGCCTATTCGCACAATTTGCTCTACTATCTGCGAAACCGCAGTAGGAATCATTTCCTGCATTCCATAAAAATAACCTTTCAAAGCTGATGCTGCAGCTATTACCGGTATGCATGGAATTAAGAGAATTAGGGAAAAATATGTTCTCCAATCTTTTAGTATTGAAATAGAAATAAAATCAGCATATGCAAAGCATAGTAGTGAAGCAATGATTGATACCCCAACAACCAGCTGCATCCCGCAAATCATAATTTTTCTTTTATTAGCCGGATTATTTATTCCTACTTCTTCAGCAACCATCCGTGACACAGAAATTGATATCCCTGATGTTAATGTAAGGATAACCAAACCGTATAAAGGAAATATTAATTGGAATAAACCCATGCCTTCTGCGCCTATCAGATTTGAAAGGTATATTCTATATATAAAGCCCATCAGCCTTACAATAAGACCTGAAAACATTAATATAAGCGCACCGCTTATAAATGATTTTTTCAACATAAAAACTCACCCTAATAATAGATATTTCGGGTGAGTTTTGTTAGACCAAGATTTTAGATAGCCGTAAATTGAATATCTTATTTATATTGCGAAAGCGTTCCCCAATATTCAGTACGGTTTAGTTCTGGAATAGAGGAGTTGAATTTTACATATATAGGAGCATAATCTAATGACTGATGAACATCAAAAAACTCTCTATCTCCGTATCTAATAGCTTCAATAGCTAAAGGAAGTTCTCTCCTGAATATCTGATTACGTAAGTATGCTGTTTCAGTTCCGAATTTTCCATCAACCAGTAGATTAATCTCGAGCCTATCCTTCCCATTTTCAGTTTTCCATTCACCTAACACTTCATCTCTCATTGCATTCAATTTATCATAAGCATATTGCGACCCTATAACCAAAAAAAGGTCTCCAGTAATATCTGAATGTGTAAGAGTATAGCGCCTCGGAAATATAGGTCCTGTTGGAGTTGCCTCTGGTCTAAACGACACAAATAATTTTTCAGGATTTAAATACTTCACTGCATTCACCACTTTATTAACATAATCTATCATACTATTATATTTAGATTTGATAACAAGTGTGAAAAGTATATTTTATATAAAACTATTTAAAATAAAAGCCGCCATAAGGCGGCTTTTATTTTTATTATACTAGTAACTAGAATTTTGTTGGTTTTGCTGCTGGCTCTGGCTTTGCTGCTGATTTTGATTCTGAGATGCGTTTTGATTATTCTGATTCATACTTGCAATCGCCTGTGGTATTTTCTCCATCATAGAACCTAAATTGCTTTTTTGATTAACTTGAAGCATATTAACATTATTTTGATCAATAACAACTACTGCTTCTGTGCTGATTCTTGCACCCAATCCTAAACCTCCACCTGAACTGACATTAGTACCATTCTGTTGATTGGTAGAAGGTGTAAGTCCACTTCCATAACCAAGGGTAACTGAAACGACAGGTATTAAAGTCTTATCACCATAAACTACTGGCGAACCTAAAACTGATTCTTTCTTTGTAAAATCCTCTAGATTTGTGAAAAGAGCATCAAGGTTTTGCGTAAAAGATAAATTCTGATCCATAATTATCCTCCTTATAATATAATTAAAATTCTATTTTTACTTTCTATATGATTTAAATAGGTTGACAAAAGCCAAACCTACATTTAATTTTGCATCAGCGTTCACATGAATATAATCATCACTTGCATTGAAGTCAGGCTTTTGAGATAGTGATTTTATATTTATTAAAGCGGATGCTGCATTTATTGCTCCACAAGTAATACCTGTTATTGAAGGGTCCTTAAATCCATAAGAGGTATCAATATTAATATCCTTAAACTTAAATTCTTTTATTGTCTGGAGTCTAAGGGCTTTTTTATTTCCCTTTTTTAATTCTTTTTTAATTATGTTCTTATTAAAGATACTGATTTTTAAAAGCGGAACATAATTATGTATTTCAACAGCTATTTTAAGAAAAGGATCCAGCCAAACCAATTTTATATTTAATTCTTCACTACCTGAATTAACTGTTAGAAAAACCTTAATTACAGTAGAAAATATTATTAGTATTAAAAGAACTAAAATTATTAATATAAAAAAAAGTAAACTCATTTTCAGCCCTCAAATTTAAAAGTTTGAAACAAGAATCTATCTAATAGCTTATCCAATGCATTGCATAATTATTATTCAAAATATTACTTGGATTTCTATTTATTATCCTTATAGAATTCCTTTTTATGCAAATAATAATTTTAAATTATAAAAAAGGAGGATTATAATGAAGAATTTATCTACAAAGGAGCTAAACTATATAAATGACTTTTTATCTTGGGAACTATTATCATGTAAAAAGTGTTACCAATATGCGAATCAAGAAACAAATCCTTCTCACCAGAAGGTGTTTTTTGATGCAGCTAACGTACACCAGCAAAACTATATGAATTTACTGAATTATGTTGAGCAGGCAAATAATATGATAGGAGGTAATCTTCATTAATGGATACGCAATCAACAGTAACAACAAATACAGGTATAAAAATGATTGGAAAGCCTGTCAGTACAGAACTTCCAAAGGTTAAAGATTCAAATGTCAACTTAAGAGACAGGATAAATGACGCTCTCTTAACCGAGAAGCATAACCTTGTAAGTTACCAGACCGGAATAAATGAAATAATTAATGACGATTTAAGGAAAGTAGTAATTGATAACAGAAATAATCTTCAAAGTATGCAGGTAAACTTTTTCAATGAATTATTTAATTTAGGAGAATACCAGGCAGAAGCTGTGGGTAGTCCGCAAATTAAAGACACTTATACAGTATTTAATAATTATAAGTCTCAGCTCCCTCCTATGCGCTAAAGCATATAAACAAGAAAGAGTGTATAAAAATACACTCTTTCTTGTTTATAATTTCATTGTAAAGGAGCTTGAAAATTTTGATTTTGCTGCTGCTGGACAGTTTGTTTTCCTTTTTCCGTATAGCTTGCTTCATTCGGACTTAGCATGTAAAGAACCTGTTGGAGCTCTCCCACATGTGTTCTCTCTTCATCCGCAATGCGAAGAAGCACCATTTTTACCCTTTCATCAGTAGTTGCCATCGCATGCGCTTCATATCCTATGATTGCTTCAAGTTCTCCAGCAATATCTACCCGAAGTGCTTGCGCTAATTCTGCTTCTGACATTTGCCGAGGTACATTTGCTATAAATGGGTTTCCTAATAACGCCATAAGTATCCCTTCCTTTTCAATAATAATAGTAGTTTTTGCTAAAATCTGAAAAATATTCATATTAATAATCTATATAATAGTAGAATTTAAAATTAATATAATTTATATAATTTATTTATTTAATGATTGACTTAAACAAATCTCGCAAATATAATTATAATGTTTTTATCATAATCAAAATAACCAAGTGCTCGATTGCAAATTTGCAGAAGAAGGATTTTTGAAGGGGGTGGGTTTTTTTATATACTCGCCGTGAGGCTGTTTCACTATTGTGACCGGTAAAATTAAAAAGGGGGACGTCGAATGAAAAAAGGTTGGATTGTTATTATTGCTCTTGTGGTTTTTTTGGTAATTCCTTTAATATCAGGCTACAACAATCTTGTTGCGCTGAAAACGGATTGTGAAAGCAAAATTGCACAGGTAGACAACAACCTCCAGCGGCGCAGCGACTTGATTCCCAATTTGGTAGCTACTACCAAAGGGTATGCTTTGCATGAGAGTAAGGTTATGGCAGATATCGCAAACGCAAGAGCCCAGCTCGCTGGTGCGAAAACCGCTGATAGTAAGATTTCCGCTGATGCAGAATTATCGGGCGCAATTTCCCGGCTTCTTCTCATAAAGGAAAACTATCCTGATTTAAAGGCTAATCAGCAGTTTCAAAGCTTAATGGATCAATTAGAAGGAACCGAGAACCGTCTGGCAGTTTCAAGAAGGGACTATAACGAGTCGGTTAGAACATATAATACATCCATTTCCGTGTTTCCTGCAAACATATATGCGGGAATGTTTGGCTTTAAACAGCTCCCCTACTATGAGGTCAGCGATAAGGCGAAAGTTAACCCAACTGTCAGTTTTGAATAAGGCCGTCGGCTATGAAGCGGTGAGTGCTGTATTCCAGCACTCTCTCGTTTCATAACGTTTCTTTGGGAAGGACGTGATAAGATGAAGAAGTTTTTAATTTGTTTATCCCTCATTCTCATGGTACTGACGGCCTTTATCCTTCCGGTTCAGGCAAGTGATGCCAACAAAATAACCGGATATGCAAATGATTACGCAGCTATTCTGGATGAAAAAACCGAACAGCACATTGAGGAATACAGCAAGAAGATTGAGGATAAAACCCAGGCTCAGATAGTGGTTCTTACCGTAAAATCTCTGGAAGGCAAACCAATCGAGGATTATGCCAACGAGAAATTCAGGGAAGCCAGGCTGGGTAATTCCGAAAAGAATAACGGAATTCTGCTTGTGGTTGCAAAAGATGAGAAGGAAATGCGCATAGAAGTTGGATATGGCCTTGAAGAGCCCCTTCCGGATTCAGTATGCGGCCGTATCAGAGATCAAAATATAGTTCCATTTTTCGAACAGGGCAAGTATTCACAAGGTGTGGAGAGCGGTTACGATGCTATTGCCGGAAAGGTTTCAGCCTTTTACAACTTGGATTTTGCTAAGGATTTTAATGGACAGGAATCCAAACAAAACTCTGATATCAGTTGGCAGATGATATTGATAATAATTGTCTGTATCATAATCCTTAGTATAGTTATAGGCTTTTTGGGCGGTGATCCTTTTTTCCTGATTTGGCTCATATTAAATATAATCTCCGGTGTCCTCGGCGGAAGCGATGATGGCGACTTTTTTGGAGGAGACGGAGGCAGTTCTGGAGGTGGAGGAGCGTCCGGAGACTGGTAACTTCTTAACAATCCTGTAAACTGAATAACTATTTAACTCTTTAAAAGCTGATGGATTTATAATCTATCAGCTTTTAAAATATATTATGAATATTTTCTGGTGGTCAGAAAAAAATAACTATTAAGAATTGGTTTTTGAAAGGATATTATGGTTTATAGCAATGATTCTCAAATCATAAAAAAATCCTGTTCATTATAAAAGCTATAAAATAGGCTCAGTCCGAGAGAATTATAGCAATAAAATCTGGGGTGGCGAAAAGCATGTATAAAGATAATAATACTAAGCAAATGGCACTTAGCAGTGAAGGAATCCTGCAAAAATTAACTCCAATACAATTTGCAGTTACTCAAGAGAACGCTACAGAACTACCATTTGAGAATGACTTCTGGAATAATAAGCATGAAGGGATATATGTGGACATTGTTTCAGGCGAACCTCTTTTCAGTTCTTTAGACAAATTCGATTCAGGGTGCGGATGGCCAAGCTTTACAAGGCCGATAGAAAGCAGCAGCATATTCGAAAAAGCTGACACCAGTCACGGAATGGTTAGAACCGAAGTAAGAAGCGGTCATGCAAATTCTCATTTAGGACATGTTTTTAATGACGGTCCTGCTCCAACCGGACTGAGATACTGCATTAACTCTGCAGCATTAAGGTTTATATCATTTCAAAATTTAGAAAAAGAAGGCTATGGAGAATATATGAAATTATTTAAAAAATAGTTTATATAATTTTACTATAATGGCTTATCATCCCAACTCTTATTAATGCTATTAGCCAATTCAATTCCGCAATCAGGGGTTTCTTGACATAATTCGCATTCTTTTGTAATATATTAACAATAACCATGAGAGTGCATCTAAGGTTCCGAAGGGTCCGAGCGATGCAGGCAGCAGCTACACTGAATGGGCTATATCCCCACAAAGGAGTCTCATAAAGATTTCTTCGCGGGATTTTTTATTATTAAGGGGGAATTATCATGATAAGATTATTAACAAATGCAGACAAAGGAATTATTCAGGAGTATATTGACAGAAACCATATGGAAACCACTTTCCTTTTTGGAAATGTTGAGCACTATGGAATTGACAATACTGACAAGACCTTATTCAGATGTGGAGATTATTATGGCTACTTTGACAGACAATCTTTGAAGGGTATAATCCCATTCTATAACTTGGGAAGCTGCATTCCGCATTTTGAAGATGATAAAGCCCTCCCTGAGATTATTGATTTGGTTAAGAATCAAAAAACCTTTACCTATCTAATCGGCGTAGAAAAGGTTATTAAGCCTATCTATGAAGCTATTAAAGATTACAGAACCACCAAGGAAAATAACAAAAGCAGTTATATGCTGAATAATAACTTTACTCCCTTTACTGCTCAAGACACCATTATTTATGACGCAACAACCGAAGAAAGATTTATTGATTTTATTGCAGAATCCGATAAGGATTCTCATAGAGATAGAGCCAGAGAAGAGGTAATATCAAGTATCACACAAAAAAGTCCTGATGAAGATTTCCTGCTTTTGGAGAAAGAAGGAAAATTGGTTTCTCAGGCATGTATTCAGGCAGTTACAAGCAGATTCAACCAGATTGGGGCTGTATTTACACTTCCAGAAGAACGTGGAAAAGGTTATGCTAAAACTGTAGTATCAGAACTATGCGAAAGGATTATTGACCGTAACAAAATTCCTTCTCTCTTTGTTAGAAAGAATAACACTCCAGCTGTGAAAGCATATCAATCTTTAGGCTTTAAACACTATATGGACTACCTGTTCATTGTGTTTGAAAAGTGAAAAAATACCTAAATAACTTTAAATGCTTATTTTTGTAAACACCAAAAAATATTTCAAAAATAATTTCATTATTATTTTGTAATACTAAATTCGACAATTGTCATTATAATTCCGAGAGGAGGTTGTGACTGTGGCTAAAATGTCTGAAACTCTAAAGGATGGAATTGCAAGAGAACTAGGAATTTATAACACAGTTAAATCCGAAGGATGGGGAGCCGTTAGTTCTAGAGACTGCGGAAATATTGTAAAGAAGGCAATTGAAATAGCCGAAAGGAATATGAATTATCGATAAGTCGTTTTAAAATAAAAATCAATGAAGGGCCAAGATATTTCTTGGCTCTTCGTTGATTATATGCCGTAATATTCGATATAATAATGTAAAATCGTATTTCAAGGGAGAATCTATGCGAAATATAAAGATTACAATTCAATATGACGGCACCAGGTATGATGGTTGGCAAAAACAAGGAAATACGGATAAAACAATTCAAGGAAAAATCGAAGCGGTTTTATCCCAGATACTTAATGAAACCATTGAAATCAATGGTTCAGGTAGAACCGACTCCGGCGTTCATGCTTACAATCAGGCTGCTAACTTTCATACAAAAAGCAATATAGAATTAGAAGAACTAATCAAAAAAGCTAATACCAATCTGCCTAATGATATTGTAATAATGTCCGCAGAAAATGCTGATAAGGATTTTCATGCACGACTTAGTGCAAAAGGAAAAAGGTATGTTTACCGCATTTGGAACAGTAGTTTCAATAATCCGTTTTTAGATAGGTATTGTATTCATATCATAGATAATCTAGATATTAAATCAATGAAAACCGCAGCAGAATATCTTATTGGCGAACACGATTTCAGTAGTTTTACTACTTCACAGGGAAAGAAAAAATCTAAGGTGAGAAACATATATTCAATTGATTTTAATGTGAATAATGAACTTATAGAAATTATGTTTTATGGAAATGGCTTTTTATATAACATGGTTCGAATAATCTGCGGAACTTTAATAGATATAGGGCTAGGAAAAATAAACCCCGGAGAGATAAAGCAAATTTTAAATAAAAAAAACAGGAGCTTTGCTGGTTACACTGCTCCTGCTAAAGGATTGTTCTTATATGGAGTTGAGTATTAAAAATTATAGATAGAATCTCATTTCCATCCAGTCAAATGCTATAAAGTCATTTAGACCTGCAGTTGATGTATTTCTAATAACTACTCTATTATTCCTTCTTACATTTATTGGAGAAATAGGAATAATCAATTGATTCCAGTTATTAAACCTCTGTCCTACAGGACTCCCATGAACAAAAGGTAAAGCACCTATATTTTGCGGTATTCCATTTACATTAACAGTCATTCTGTAGCTGCTTACAGGCACATTGTAGTGATCATCTAATGCACCTCTGATAACCAGTTCAACTCTTCTGAATCTCACAAGAGCAGCAGACAGAAAGGCTGGCAGTGCAAAAGTCCAGGCACCTTGGTTGCCTGTATAAAGAATATCTGCATTTCCGCTTGGATTTCCATAGTTGGGGTACCCTGTAAGCTCTTTTCTTAAAGCAATAGCCGTTGTCACTGGATTATTTGTCAGAATTGGCGGCGGGTCATCCGGCATTCTGGATATTTCCAGCCCCATATCGTCATCATATCCCCTGACGTCTCCATATAGATTCTGCTCAGACATAGCATCTATTGGGTAATACTGATCTTCAGAAAAATAATACATACTGTACGGAAACATAACTTTCCTCCTTAACATAATAAATTACTACATTATATTAAAGGTTAACCGATTATGTTCCCTCTCCAAGCAAATCATCATCTTGGCAAATACCGGAAGCTAGTATTTCCTTCTAAAATATAATCTGCTGATAATATAACCAAACAAAAGTGCGAATAATTCTACAGTTGTCCTCATGGATATACTTCCATTATTCTTAGTAAGCTCCATAGAATAGAAAAAGAATATTACAATAAGCAGGCAATATGCAGCCACTCCCAAAGATTTGTAATAGATTATTTCATTTCTCTCGTCAAATTCTTTTTTGGCTCCCTTAATTCTTACTAATTTGTATACTAGTGCTACCGCAAGTATTACAGCAACAAAGATTGTTGCTGTTGTGTTGTAATAAAAGCTGGCAAATACTATTGAAGCTATAAAAAGCCCCATGAATATATAGTTTACTAATAATACACCGTTATAAAAATCTTTTTTCATAATTACTCCTCCTCTAGATTAGAAAAATCAAAAATTTCTTCTATTTTTTCATCGAATACTTTCGAAATTTTATATCCTAATATTAATGATGGGTTATATCTTCCGTTTTCAATTGAGATTATTGTTTGTCTGGAAACCCCCAGTTTATCTGCAAGCTGTTCTTGCGTAATATTTATTCTGTTGCGCAATTCTCTGATTCTATTGTTCAAGCAATCACCTCCATTGTAAAGTTCCCTTTACATCATAATATCATAAAAACAACGCAATGTAAAGTTTGTTTTACATTGCGTTGTTTTTCATATTTGACTTTTAATTCTTATTAGTATTAAATAATCCTAATCTTTGTTATGAGAGGTGATGCAAAATGCAGTTTAAATATTTTTTACCTACCAAAGTCTTTTTCGGAAGTAATTGCATTAAGGAAAATGCAGGTGTATTCAATACTCTGGGGCAAAAAGCTCTTATAGTTACAGGCAAAAGATCTGCTAAAATTAATGGTTCTCAAAGAGATGTTGAGGAAGCATTGTCAGCTTCAAAAATTGATTTTGCCGTATATGATAATGTTTTAAGCAACCCAACTGTTGAAAATGTTATGGAGGGTGCAGATATTGCACGAAAAGAAAATGTTGATTTTGTAATAGGAATTGGCGGCGGTTCACCTTTAGATTCTGCAAAAGCAATAGCATTGTTAGCTAAAAATCCACTTGATAGTGATGACTTTTTTAAAAATTCTTTTACAAATCCTGTTTTGCCGATTGCAGCCGTACCAACAACGGCTGGCACCGGAAGTGAAGTTACCCCATATTCGGTTATTACAGATACAAAAAGCCAAAACAAACTTAATGTTTCAAACGAAATAATATTCCCGAAAGCGGCTTTCTTGGATGCCCGTTATACTGAAGCCCTTCCAAAAAAAGCAACTATAAATACAGCAATAGATGCACTTTCTCATGCAGTTGAAGGTTATTTATCAAACCGCGCGTCTGTTTCAAGTGACATACTTGCAAAAGAATCTGCAAATCTTTTAGGAAGCAGCCTAAAAGAACTGACTGGAGAAAGTATAAGCTTTGAATTAAGGGAAAAACTCCTTTATGCTTCCTGCCTTGCTGGAATGGTTATTGCACATACAGGCTGTACTGTTCTCCATTCCATGGGCTATCCGTTAACATTCTTTAAAAATGTAGACCACGGCAGGGCTAATGGCCTATTAATGTATGAATATCTAAAGCTTATTAATATAGAAAGTGAAAAACGTGTCAATGAAATAATTAACTCTCTTGGCATGAAAAACATAGAAGAACTAAAAGCTCTTTTGGATTCTCTCTTGAATGACAAAGAAACAGTTAATGAAGATGAAATTAAACTCTATACTTCTATTGCTATTAAAGCAAAAAATTTATCAAACACATTGAAACAATTCAGCTGTCAAGAGATGGACCATATTTACCGTGAAAGCCTAAAATAAGAGTTTTAAAAGCGGCATAAATTTATGCCGCTTTACTACGTGGAAATCTATTTAGAAAGAATCAAAAGTATAGTTTGTACCTGAGTTGTTATCCCAATTATTTGCTCCATCCTTAAAACAAATGTTGAAGTTGGTTCTTTCACTTGCAGGAATAAAAGTTTCAAAAGTATTATAATCTACTTTGTCCATTTTATAATATTTTACATCTTCCCAATAACTGTTGCTTCCATAGCTTACTGCAGTATAGATATCTTGTGCACCATTGTCTGCTAATATTCCGTTATATTTTAACCTTATCTTTCTACCTTCCGGGACTAACCAAATACCTTTAGATGAATAATTGCCAATAATAGGCTTTTCTTTCGCAAACTCGGTAAGAAATTTATTCCATCTTGAAGACATGCCTGCCTTGGTATTCTGCAATCTATCATTTTCACCTATATTTTGCATAATATTCCCTCCTTTTATTTTGGTCTATAATAGTTTGCACTTTATTTAAATAATTATTGTGAAAGATAAATACAATTCATAAAAGAATTACAGTAATTAAAAGAGCAATATTTTAAAGACATAAAAGCTTTTTTAGGCATAAATCTGCTACAGTAATTAAAAATATTCTATAATTATATCCACAAAAAATAGCAGAAGTGTTTTAAAAACACTTCTGCTATTAAAATTTTTTTTATTCTAAAGTTTTATTTTATTAATCATTGCGTTTTCATCACAATTGGGGAATTTTGCACAATTAATACAGTCTTTCCATACTTTTTTAGGTAAATCCTCTTTATCAACCTTAATAAATCCACATTTCTCAAAGAATTCCAATTTATATGTCAGTGTAAACACTTCGCAAATTCCTAGTTCTTTTGCTTCATTAAGTAATTCAGAAACAATTTTTTTACCAATACCCTTTTTACATGAATTTTTGTTAACTGCTAATGAGCGAATTTCTGCTAAATCCTCCCATATTATATGTAGCGCACCAATACCTAAAACTTTTCCATCTTCTTCGGCAACAATAAAATCCCTTATGTTTTCATATAATGCCATGCGAGGCTTGGGAAGCATCAATCCTTCCTCTGCGTATTGATTTATTAAAGAATGTATTTCTTCAACATCAGATATTTTTGCTTTTCTAATTTTCATTAATTATTCTCCCTCTAAAAACCGTTTTTTTATATACACCTTTTTATGATTATACTTTAGAAACATACATGCGTCAACAATCCATTATTTAAGATTGTTTGGAATAATAGAGCATTCACTAAATAATATGAATCTTTTTACCCGTATAGTCTGAATGAAAACAATATTTGTTCGATAAATAATTAAATGAAAATTCAAAAAGAGGCTAACCTAAAATCGATTTGATTTTAAAGTTAGCCTCTTTAAGTTAAAGTCCAAGCGCGTTCTCTATAGAATAAATTCCTGGCGGTACAGTAAGCAAGTAATTTGCTGCCATTACTGCTCCCAAGGCAAATATCTTTGGTGAAAGAGCTTCATGAGAAATTGCTATTATCTCGTCTTCACCGCAGAAGAAAACCTCATGTTCTCCAACAATGCTTCCACCACGTATTACCGGCATACCAATCTCATTTTTGCCTCTTGGGCCTTCGACTGCGTTCCTGTCATTAATAAATTCATATCTTTCCGGCAGAACGCTTTGTATTTCTTTTGCAATGGAAATTGCTGTACCACTTGGCGCATCTTTCTTCCGTCGATGATGCTTCTCAAGAATCTCAATATCAAATCCTCTCGGAGCCAGGGATTTAGCGGCTTGCTTTACCAGTGATTTTAAAATGGCTACCCCAAGTGACATATTTGATGATTGAAGGATAGGAATTTCCTTTGATGCTTCTTCAATCATTATCATATGCTCACTGTTGAGCCCTGTTGTAGCAATAACCACCGGTACTTTTTTTTCAAGACAAAACTTCAACAGGTTTTGAAGAGCCGATGGATGAGAAAAGTCTATCACCACATCCACCATTCCTTGGTAATTGAAGCTTTCGCAGACATCATAAATAGAATTCTCCAAAGGCTTTTGGTCAAATCCTACTGCAAAATGCATGTTGTCTGCTGCATCAATGGTTTCCTTTACAATATGCCCCATTCTTCCTGCAGCCCCAGAAATAGCAACATTGACTCTACTTTCTTCCATTTAAACGACCTCCCGTTTTCATATTTTTACGAGATACAAATTATTAGTTAATATACCTGCCATATAAATTGTGATTAATGGCAAAAAACTATTAAAATAAAGAGTTTTCAAATCTAAAATATTTTATCATTGTCTAATGAATCCAGTCAACCAGTTTTTGTAATTTTAAGGAAGTCTAACCTTTTTTATCTAAGAAGTTTTGTTGGTTTTAGATTTAACTTGCTAAAAACATTTTATAGTTTCCTGCATCTAATAACTTTATTCAATTTGTAAATACTAATTATATATTTTAAAGGAGGCATTTTAATGGAAAATAATCATACTGGTCTTTCAGCTTGGCAGCTAATTATGATGACCCTTGGAATGGTGATAGGAGGCTCATTCTTTCTTGGAACTTCAATAGCAATTAAGGCAGCTGGTCCATCTGTGGTAATCTCTTATATTTTAGGAGGAATTTTAGTATACTTTATACTTTATGCCTTATCTGAAATGACTGTAGCAGATCCGCATCCAGGCTCTTTTAGAACCTTTGCGCAAAATGCATATGGCCCAGGATTAGGCTTTGTTGTCGGCTGGGTTTATTGGACCGGTATGATTCTAGCCATGTCTAGTGAAGCTGCCGCTGTTTCAATTTTTATTAGAACATGTCTTCCCTTTCTTTCAATACAATTACTTGGTTCTTTAGTAATTATTATAGTTACTATTCTAAATCTCTTGGGAGCCGACCGTCTGAGTAAACTCGAAAGCGGCCTTGCAGCTATTAAGATTTTTGCCATTATAGGTTTTATCATATTAGGTCTTTCATTAATTATTGGATTTATACCAGGAATTCCTCCTGTCCATGCCGGAGCTCTCAACAAAGAACCTTGGATACCTTCTGGAATTGGCGGAATAGCTGGCAGTATGCTGATTGTAATGTTTGCTTATGCTGGTTTCGAAGTTATAGGTTTTGCTGCTGCTGAATCTAATCAACCTCATGTAACTGTTCCCCGTGCGATAAACTATACCGTTTTAGCTTTGATTTCGATGTATGTTGCTGTTGCATTTATAATTCTCCCATTAGTACCAACTAATATTTTAACTGAAAATGCAAGCCCCCTGGTAGTATCACTATCCAAATGGGGACTTGGCTGGGCGGGAAATATAATGAATATTGTTTTAATAACTGCTATTCTCTCCACTATGCTTGCAGCCATGTTTGGCCTGGGAAGAATGCTACGTTCTCTTACAGATGAAGGTTACGCCCCTATTTGGCTAAAAGACAAAGGGAAAGTTCCTTATCGAGGGATACTTTTCTCAGGCGCCGCAATGTTAGCAGGATTATTTTTTGGACTTTTACTTCCACATCAAGTATATATCTTTCTGACAAGTTCAGGAGGATTCTCTCTTCTTTTTGTTTACTTGATTATACTTGTAAGTCATTATAAATTACGTAAAAAAAATGGATGTCCTCCTAAAGGAAATTGTCAATTTCCAGGCTATCCATTCACATCATTTCTATCAATAGCAAGCCTGATTGCAATAATAGCAAGTATGCCGCTTATTGCTGGACAAGGTTCAGGCTTAATTGCAGGGCTTTTGTTGGTTGGACTCTATACAATTATATATCTTGTTAGAAAAAGCCTATTATTAAAAAGATAATAATTAAAAACTAAATATTTTAAAAGTATTATTGAACTTTTAATAGTTTCGAAAAATACGGAAACATATATTTATCAACAATAACATTATTCTTATCTCCGTGATTTCCATCAAATTCAATTAGAGTGTTTTTAATTTTCTTATCAGTTAAGCTTTTTGATAAATTTTTGCATCCATTAGGTATCCAATAAAAGGCGTCTTTTGTTCCATATGCAACCTGAACGCCAGTAAGCTGTCTTATATTATTTATATATTTACTTACCTTTAATTCAAAATTTCCTGTTCCATTTATCCACTTAGTTATGATAATTTTATCTCTACTTGTATTATTAAAGATAGGAAGCTCCACATATGGATATGGCTTGTCAAGGTTAGGTGCAAAAGCTGCACCATAGGCAGTAATTATTTTAGAATTCCAAGTTGTTAATACTTTTTTAACATCTACTCTTTCAAATATTCCTGGGCTTATAGCAAATATGCAGGAAAATATTTCAGGATGATGAAAGCCAAGACTTAAGGCTCCGAATCCTCCCATAGAAAAACCGGAAATACCTCTTGAGCTGGGCATTGCAATGGTTTTGTATTTATTGTCTATGAAAGAGACAACGTCATTAATAATATAATCCTCCCAATTCCCAGTAACCGGAGAATTGACATAGAAGCTGCCATCCAATTTATTTCTGCCATTAACTCCGACAAGAATAAACTCTTTGTTCTTCTTATTAGTAACAAAACTTTTATAATTATTTCTATACCAATCAATTTCTAAGAAACTGCTTCCAAATCCATGAAGATAATAAACAACCGGATATCTCTTTTCAGTTTCACTATAATATGAAGGAGGTAGGAATACCCTCGCCTCTTGCTGTATAGGATCACCCAACTTATTATTCTTCAATGAAGGAGAAGAAATGATTTCTGTAATAAAAAACTTATCTTCGTTCTTAGTATAGCTGTATCCCTGTTTTTGTAATTTAATGTCTGGCTTTTTAATCGGAGTGGATTCACTCTTATTTAAAGAACATCCAGAAAAAACAAAAGAAATCAGCAAAACAACTAGTAATATTATTCTTTTCATAAATACCCCTTTTGATTAAGCGTTCGATTACTATATTATTTGCTAAATTTCTTTTTTCTATTAATTTAAATGATTTTAGTAACAGTGAATTTAAAAATCAAATTCAAAATTTATATGTATTATGTATTTTTTAATTAATCAAATCAATGAGGTCCATAGGATTTTTTATTATTGCTTTTGCGCCGCTGTTTAACAGTTCATCAGCCTTCCTAAATCCCCACAATGCACCTACAGCGTACATACCAGCAGAGCTGGCAGTTTTCATATCAATATCTGTGTCTCCCAAGTAAAGAAAATTCGAAGGTAAAATTTCTGAAAGTCTTGCTATTTCCATAGCTGAGGATGGGTCAGGTTTTTTAGGTATGCCTTCTCTTTCACCAAAAACATAATTAAAGCGTTCTAGGCCAAAATATTTCTCAACCGATATTTTTGTAAAGGCATCAGGCTTGTTTGAAAGTATAGACATATTTATCCCCATTGAGTGCAATTTATCTATCAATTTGTTTATTCCATCATATGGCCTGGTAAATTCATTCCATCTTTTATCATACTCTTCTTTTACCTCTGATAAATATCCCTTCACTGTTTCCTTATCTACGTCTCTTGATGGTAAAGCTCTAATAAGCAGTTCTTCAATTCCATGACCTATAAAATACTTATATTCTTCAAGGCTGTGTGCAGGAAATCCATGCTTTATCAACACAGTATTCACCGAATTTGCAATATCATCTAATGTATTAAGCAATGTACCGTCTAGGTCAAATATAATTCCGGAAAAGCCCACGAAAAATTCCTCCTTAAATATTCTTATCTTCTATTTTAGCCTTTTTTTGTTTTATGACAATGCTTTTATTTCATACCCCTTCCAAATTGAACTTAGGTATATAACCCTCTTCTGCTGAAGACAGTTCCTGAACAAATCCATTTTCCAATCCTGCTTCAAAGAAGTAATCAATTATTTCATCATACTCGTTTTGATATATTCTTCGATTAAGCTCAGGATAATCACAAGCCCTATGCATTGGAGTATACTGACACATAAGACTTATATAAATATCTTTAGGAATATTTGCCTGAATCCATCTAAGCACTTTCTTTGAATTTTCCAACTGTCCCGGCAAAACCAAATGCCTTATTATCAAGCCTTTATTAACTATTCCATCACCGTCAAATACTGGATAGCCTGTTTGTGAATACATCTCAAGTATTGCCTCTGATGTCTTCTCAAAGTAATCATTAACGCCGGAATACTTTTTGGCCAGTTCATTATCAGCATATTTAAAATCTGGAAGATAAATATCGATAAGTCCTTCCAGGCTCTTTAATCCCTCGACGCTTTCATAACCATTAGTATTGTAAACCACAGGGATATTAAGCCCCTTTTGCTTTGCTATGATTAAGGCTTGTTTAATCTGAACAAGGTACTGAGTAGGCGATACAAGATTTATGTTGTGAACACCTTTCTTCTGTTGATTTATAAAAACCTGAGCCAGTTCTTCAATAGTAACTTCCTTGCCAAAATCCTGCTGGCTGATGTCAAAGTTCTGACAGAATACGCATTTTAGATTACAGTGCGAGAAGAATACAGTGCCAGAACCTCGGGTTCCGCTGATACAAGGCTCTTCCCACATATGAACAGAAGCCAGTGCTAATTTCGGATTGGCTCCCGACCTGCAAAACCCTGATTTTCCTTCTACTCGATTAATTCCACAGTTTCGTGGACACAACCTGCAATTCAATAATTCTTTCATCCTATATTTTCTCCGAAATATTTTTCTGCAACTATTTTTTTAATGATACCATACTCAAAAGGTTTCATAAATCATTTTACCTAAGGCAATATAAAAAACAGCTCCTTTACTTGGAGCTGCTTTTTATATGCTATGTATCTATTTTGTTAAAACTTCCGCGACCGGCTTTGGTACCCACTTTAATACCTCAGTACTATAAGCCAGTATTTCCATAACAGCTGAGGAACTAATATGGGATGTGCTTCCTGCTCTCAGATACATTGTATTGATTCCTGAAAGTTCATGATTTATCAACGCAATATTTTCCTCATATTCAAAGTCCGTTCCATTTCTTAAACCTCTAACGAAAAATTCTGCGTCCACATCCTTTGCCAAATCAACAATTAGTCCTTGATAGCAAAAAACTTCGGCATTGTCTATCCCCTCAATTTTTAACGTTTCGATAATGGCCTGCTTCATTTCTTCCTGATTGGTCTTTCTTTTCTTTTTGGAGTTTACTGCAATTACTACGATAACTTTGGTGAAGATTTTGCTGGCTTGCTTTAATACGTACAAATGCCCATTGGTAAAAGGATCGAAGCTTCCAGCATAAAGTCCTATACACACAAAAATCCCTCCTTATCGTTACACGTCCATGAAACCAATACACAGCTTCAAAAGTTCCAAATATGCTAATTTATGATTTATATATAATATCACAAATCATATAAATGTACATAAGTATTTTGCTTAGAAAGATACCTTCTTTCGTCTTTAGAACGCCTATAGATATTTGACTTCAATATACAAAGTTGATATAATCGAATGGATTATTTTTCTTTATTTAAAACCAAGCTATAAGACAGCAAATTATTATTTAAGGAGGGGCTAAATAAACTTGGTAAATGACGGTCCTATAGGACCGCAGGATGTCTAATAAAAAAGATGGAGGGATAATATGTCTGAAAATTCTTGCAGTCAAGAAATTAATGTTCTTGATAAGGTTGAATGTACTAACGATTCAGGTAAACTATTCTTCGGAACTACCGATGAATGTGGAAAAACATTCTTTGGAATTGTTGCAGGAAAAACCCCTAGCGATTACTTAATTGTAGAATCAGAAAATGGTAACCGGATTCTTTGCAAACCAAGTTCTGCCATACATTGTTCCAGCGTTCCCGATTTCATTCCCACCTATAAGATTCCTGAGCTGGGCGATATTGTAGAACTCACAGAATCTGCGAAAACAGAGTTAGCTGAGGGTTTAATCCATTACTTGTGCAGAGGACAAGTAATTAACCTTGAAGACGATATAGCTTGGGTTCTTTGGAATACCGGCCGCCCCTCTCATATATCTTCTTTCTGGCTTAAAGTAATAACTCAACCATGTCCGGCGTGCAAGCCTAAGAACTATTCTTCTGAAGAAAGCGGTCCTTGTCTTTCACCGGATTTCCCCTGCAATGTTAAAGTCTTTATTTAACTCCACTTACGCAAAGAAGAACTAAGAAGCCTGCTTAAGTCAGCTTCTTAGTTCTTCTCTTTCTATCCCTGCTTCTCAATCAGATGCTTCCAATAGCGTTTAGGCATATATTGTTTTTGCAGTTTCGGATTTATTCTATCTTTTATTGCAATGCTCTCAAAAAACTGCTTCCATAGATTTTGTATATTGCTTTCATCATTATCCAGCGCAACAGCTTGATTTGATATGAACTCAGATATTATCCACTCGCTTTTGTTATAAACCACTGCAATACTTCTTCTTACATCATGTATAATAAAGTATTGGTCATTAAAACGCCTTACAAAGTGAGAAGCAATCAGCCCCACAATATTGTAATCAGGCTCAATTGGCGCATAATATATATTCCCTTTTATCTTTCTGAACCGTATTAAACCAAGCATCCTATCTTTTTCTCTGGATACTTTTTTAGAAACGGTATGCACATCTAACACTTTTTGCTCGGAAAGATGTAAATCAACTTCTTTGCCCATCTTCCATCCCAGTTTAAGATATTGATAAATCATAGTCCCTGCTTCGGGAATTTCAGAAGCAAAAACATAATAAACCTTTCTAAGTGCATTATAAGATATTTTATTTGCAATAGAAGCATATACCTTATCAGCTTTTGAGCAATCGGCTTGGATTACTATTTTTTTAGCCAGTAAATTTTCCTGGTAGTTCGCTTTTAGAAGAATAAAATCAGGCTTTTCATTGGTATAATATGCTTCATATATAGCTGTCAGCAATCCTTCAAAGCTTCCATCGTAAATATAGCAAACTTGGCTCATTTCTTGACCCCTTTCTAGCTTTGTTAACTCTCTCTTCTATCTTCCCTCCCCCAAAACATTGGGCAAGTAAAGGGTTAGAAGGTCTATGAAGAAAGGTAGAATGAGGGTTGAGGTGTCGGGAACATGGAAAGCTGTTCCCAATTATATTTTGTTTCAAGGAGTTTAGGAGTATCTTTTGCAAGTGCCTGCCGTATAATATTTTCACTAAATCCAAGCTCATTATAATACTTACCGTTGCATGTAATGAAAAACCTTGCACGTTTTAAGACAACTCCTATTTTCCTCAAATGTTCATAACCCAAAATGCTCATTCTTCTGGCTTTAACAATACGCATAGCTGACTGAACACCAATTCCCGGAACTCTAAGAAGCATTAAATAATCAGCCTTGTTCACTTCTACCGGAAAACAATCAAGATTTCTGATAGCCCAATTCGCTTTAGGGTCAATCTCTGTATCAAAATCAGGCTGTTTTTCATCCAATAACTCATTTGCTCTAAAGCCATAGAATCTCAATAACCAATCAGCCTGGTAAAGCCTATGTTCTCTTAACATGGGCGGATTGGTAATGGAAGGAAGATTGGGGTGGTTTGAGACAGGCACATAGGCCGAATAATAAACCCTTTTTAGCTTGAAATTTTTATATAACCCTTCTGTAAGCCTTAATATATTTAAATCCCTATCAGGTGTAGCTCCAACAATCAGCTGCGTAGACTGGCCTGCCGGAACAAATAATGATGCTTTTTTAAAAAGCTTTTTTTCTTCAGTCTTTTGAACAATCTGATTATGTATAAAATTCATTGGCGTTATAATAGCTTCTTTTTTCTTCTGAGGTGCAAGGAGCTTAAGCCCTTGTTCGGAAGGAAGCTCAATATTTACACTCATTCTATCTGCATATAACCCAGCTTGTGCAATTAATTTTGAATCTGCTCCGGGAATAGCCTTCATATGTATATAGCCATTAAATCGGTGCTCTTGCCTAAGCTTTCTTACAACCTGAAGCATAAGCTCCATTGTATAATCAATATTTTTTATAATTGCCGAACTTAAAAAAAGTCCTTCTATGTAATTTCTTCTGTAAAATTCAATAGTTAGATCTGCAATTTCATCAGGTGTGAACTCTGCCCTTGGAATATCGTTAGTTGCCCTGTTTACACAATAAGCACAGTTATAAATACATTTATTTGTTAGTAAGACTTTTAAAAGGGAAATACATCTGCCATCATCTGCCCAACTATGGCAAATACCGCTAGCATGGCTGTCTCCAATTCCTCCGCGGATATTCTTTCTTTTTCCTCCGCTGGACGAACAGGATACATCATATTTTGCCGAATCAGCTAGTATTTTCAACTTCTCTTGTAAATCCATAACTCTCACCTTTTGAATATTTTGTATGTAAATATTACCATGAAATTGTTTGAAAGTCAAACATATGTTCGCATTTTATGGTTGCTTTTAACTTAAAAACTTTCCCGAATTTTTTCTAAGCAATTACACAAGCGAGCAAAAAGGTTTTATGGTTTTAGCATCCGTCTTAACAGACAAGCTTAGAGATTCCATTCCGTTTGAATAAACTATTGACGCAGTCAGAGTTCTAATTTCCGATTGACGTCAGTATCAAAAAAATGGTAAAATGGAATACGTATGTATTATTTGATTTTTAAATAGTTGAGGGGGGAAACGTTATCGTTTGAGTTTTCCGTTTGTCTAATAAAAAGATGCAATTGTTGTTTTCTAAGGATGTTTAAAAATAAGGAGGAAATTTATAGTGAAGGAATTAACAAACTTGAATGGTGAACAGATTATGACTGGTAATCAACTCGCTTTTAAACTGTTTTCGGTGTTAAGGAAACCCGGCCAAAACATATTTTTTTCACCATTAAGCATTGAAATGGCCCTCTGCATGCTCTATAACGGAGCAAGCGGAAAGAACAAAGCAGAGATGGAAATCCTGTTGGGAATCCAGGATTCCAATCTGTCAGTTATCAACTCGGCAAATGCCGAATTGATCAGACAATTGAACATTGAAGGATCCAAAGCCCAAATGAACATTGCTAATTCTCTCTGGACTAATGAGCTAGTTTCTATCAATCCGTCATTTATTGATATCTTGGCTGCCAGTTATTCCGCCGAGGTATTCAATACCTTACACCCTGATGCTATTAATGCCTGGGTAAAGGAAAAAACATTCGGCATGATACCTAAGATTATTGACTCGATTGATTCTCAGACTCTCCTTGCTATTGTAAATGCGATTTATTTCAGGGGATCCTGGGTAAAACCGTTCAGTGTACTCAATACAAAAAATTTGAGTTTTACCCTTTCCAACGGCAGTGAAAAGATACTGCCTATGATGTTTCAGTCCGGCAAGTACCAATATACAGAAGGAGAAAACTATCGGGCTATAGCTTTACCTTATAGCAAATGTGAAACAAGCATGGTCGTCATCCTTCCTGATATTGGACAGGATCCCGCAAATGTAGCTGTCACAAACTGGGCAGATGTAATGCAGCAGTTTGCCAGCCCTCGGGCAAGAATGCGAGAAGGCCGCATCCTACTTCCCAAATTCAAATGCGAATATGAAGAAACTCTTAACGATGCTCTTATCGCTCTTGGCATGCAAAGTGCCTTTATCTCAAATAAAAATTGCTTTGACGGCATTGCCTCCAACTTGTATCTCAGCCTGGTTAAGCATAAAGCCGGAATTGAAGTAAATGAGGAAGGCACCGCTGCTTATGCGGCAACCATCGCAGTCGTAGCAAAATCTCTTTCTGCTAACATGCCATTCCAAATGGTTGTTGACCATCCGTTCTTTGTGGCAATTGTCGACAACAGTACAAAAAAGATCTTGTTTATGGGAACAATTGAAGATCCACAGTAAAACAAAAAATTAGGGTAAGAGTAAATCTCTTGCCCTAATTTTTATACTTGCTTGCGCTGTCCAATAAAAATATTAATTTCTTTCAGTTTTCTAAGTACGAAAGCCCAAACTTACGCATAAAATATATCATCTATTTGACAAAGTTTGTAAAATCTGATACTATGTTTTAGAATAATCTAAATGCAATGATAGAGAAAAAACTCCGCGATGATGCATCAGAGAGCTGTCGCATGCTGAAAGACAGCGCACAGGGCGGTTGTAAACTCACTCTTGAGCAGTCAGCTGAAAGCTTTTGCAAGTAAGTTCGAACGGGTTTCTCGCCGTTACAATGAGAAGGCATTCTTCATTTTGATTGATGCCGTAAAGAGGGTATATTATTACCAATAGGAGTGGTACCACGGGAGTATAAGGCTTTCGTCTCTAGCAAATATAGTGCTATAGATGAAAGTTTTTTTATTTTATTTAAAAGCGTGATAAACTTACACTTTTTAAAGGAGAAGATTTTATGAAAATTGCATTTTCAACACTCGGATGCCCGGATTTTGGTTGGGCAGACATCTACTCAATGGCAAAGGACTTAGGCTTTGACGGAATAGAGGTGCGGGGGCTTGGCAAGGATATTTTCGCCGATAAGTCACAGCCGTTTTCCGAAAATCAATTATCAGAAACAATAAAAAAGCTGTCAAAATTGCGTCTGGAGATTCCTTGTCTTTCATCCGGATGCTGTCTGAAGTTTTCCGGCAAGTCTGATGAGAATTATCAAGAGCTTTTGCAGTACATCACGCTTGCTTCAAAGCTAGGTACTAAATATATCCGTGTGCTTGCTGATTTAGAGCCTCACCCTATAGATGATGTAGATGATAATGTTGTCCTTTCCGAGCTTCAGCGTGTCATTCCATTTGCTGAAGAAAAAGGAGTAACACTATTATTGGAAACTAATGGCGTTTATTCGGATACAGCCCGTTTGCGTCAACTTCTGGATAGCATAGCAAGCGATGCTGTAGCAGCATTGTGGGATATGCATCATCCATACCGGCATGCAGGTGAAACACCTGGAAAAACGGTGCATAATCTCGGAGCCTATATCAAATACGTGCATATTAAAGATTCAATTGTCTTGGATGGTAAAATACAATATCGTATGATGGGTGAAGGAGATTTACCCATTGATGATATGATGGTTGCTTTGCGCTCTATCAATTATGAAGGTTATGTTTCCCTTGAATGGGTAAAACGCTGGGCTCCAGATCTGAGCGATGCAGGTATAGTATTTCCGCATTTTGCGAACTTCATGAACCGTTATACCGATAAAAAATCTGCTAGAACCCACTTGTTCGGTAATATAACCAACACAGGAAAATATGTATGGGAAAAGGATAAGTTGATTGATTTGACTTTCCCTCAGGTACTTGATCGAATGGTAGAGGAATTTCCTGACCAGTATGCATTCCGTTATACGACTTTAGATTATACAAGAACCTATTCCGAGTTCAGGGACGATGTCGATACTTTTGCCCGAGCTCTTATTGCGCTTGGTGTCAAGCCGGGAGACCATGTAGCTGCATGGGCTACCAATGTTCCCCAATGGTATATCACATTCTGGGCTGCAACTAAGATTGGCGCAGTGTTGGTTACCGTAAATACCGCGTATAAGATTCACGAGGCTGAATATCTTCTTCGCCAGTCGGATACACACACTCTTGTAATGATAGATGGTTATAAGGATTCCGATTATGTAGGTATTATTAAAGAACTTTGTCCGGAACTGGAAACTACCGAGAGTGGAAAATCATTATATTCAAAACGGCTGCCCTTTTTACGTAATATCATTACAATCGATTCAAAACAGAAAGGCTGTTTAACATGGGATGAAGCTGTTTCTATGGCAGAAAGGGTTCCTATTGAAGAAGTCTACCGCAGGGCTATAGCTATTAATAGGCACGATGTATGCAATATGCAGTATACTTCTGGAACTACCGGATTCCCAAAAGGTGTTATGCTTACCCATTATAATGTTGTAAATAACGGTAAAAGTATTGGCGACTGTATGGATTTTTCTACTGCTGACCGTTTGATGATTCATGTCCCAATGTTTCATTGTTTCGGCATGGTTCTTGCTATGACTGCCGCAATGACCCACGGTGTTGCAATGTCTCCAATACCCTATTTTTCGCCAAGGCAATCTCTTGAGTGTATTAATAAGGAAAAGATAACATGTTTTCATGGTGTCCCGACAATGTTTATTGCAATGCTTGAACATGAAGATTTCGCTAAAACTGATTTCTCATATATGAGAACCGGAATAATGGCAGGCAGTCCATGTCCTGTAAAGGTTATGCAGGATGTGGTTGACAAAATGAATATGTCTCAAATAACTATTGTTTTCGGGCAGACAGAATCTTCTCCAGGTTGTACCCAGAGCAGAGTTGATGATTCGGTTGAACTGCGTGTAAATACCGTTGGCCGTGCACTGCCCGGAGTAGAGTGCAAGATTGTGGACCCTGCAACTGGTGAGGATTTGCCGGATGATACAGATGGCGAATTTGTTGCAAGAGGCTATAATATAATGAAAGGATATTATAAAATGCCTGAGGCAACCGCAGCTGCCATTGATGAGGATGGCTGGCTGCATACCGGTGACCTTGCAAAACGTGACTCAAATGGTTACTTCAAAATCACCGGCCGAATCAAGGATATGATTATCCGTGGCGGTGAAAACATATATCCTAAGGAAATTGAAGATTTTATATATACTCATCCAAAGGTTAAAGATGTTCAGGTTATTGGTATACCTGACAAACAATACGGCGAGGAGATTATGGCCTGCGTAATACCCAAGCAGGGTGAAACAATGACCGAAGATGAACTTAAAGAATATGTACGCTCGCATATGGCAAAACAGAAAACCCCTCGGTATGTCGACTTTGTTACCGAATTTCCAATGAATGCAGCCGGTAAAATATTAAAGTACAAAATGAGAGAACAGGCTGTTGAAAAGCTGAATCTTCAAGCAGAAAATCAGATTGTTACTGCATAATAAAAAGAACCCCAGTTGGGGTTCTTTTTATTATGCAGTTTTTTCCCTCCGTTGTTTTTGGAGCTGTCTGCGTTTTCTCTGTTCTGATTTCTTTTGTTCAATTCCTTGTTTCTTTTTAGCCTTGCTAAGAGCTTCTTTCCGTTCACGGTTATTTTTGTTTTTGGAGGCAGGCACCGGCTTTACTGAGCTTTTGAGCTTTAAAAGCGGATGAAAATTAGCCGTTTTTCCTTCAAACCAATCGTTAAAGTGAAGAACCAAATACTTATACCAGAGAACCTTATTAACATGATAGCGATCCAATGAAACTAAAGCATATTTAGCTTTTAACTCTCCTACTGTAACTGTTTTTGCCCCATCATAATAATTTTCAACAAACGCATTTGTCCCGCTGAAACAATTTCTTGCAGCAAGCGAATCTTGTATGGTTATTACGGTTGAATCAGGTAATCGGGAGAATATCTCCTTTCCATCTTCCGATATTGTGATATGGTAATATGAAAAGGCCCACGGTATAATTTCTGATACGAATGCTTTAGCTAAAGCTTCATATGCCTCTTTTGCCAAATGTTTTCTGCTTATTAAACTCTTCAGGCTGATTCTTGTAATGATTTCGATCTTCTTCGAGCGATATGAATCAAGAAAATCAGGAAAGTCTTTTTTCCCAATTAGTGACCTGATTGGTGCACTCACATCTGCCTCCAAGAATCGAATATTTACCATCATATCTACGCCTTTGTATGAAACTTTCATTTTTACACGTCCTTTCTATTCTTTTCCCTCTTAATACCCAAAAATAAGGCTTTCTTTTTATACTGTCTGTGCTCCAATTTATGCACAAGGAATAAAAACTACTAGACCCAATCTTTTTGATTATATCATTAATCGCAATAATTTAGCAAGAAAAGAAAATATTAAAAGGTGTCGGAGAATTCTCCAACACCTTTTACTTGATACATTTTATCGAATCATCTTTCATAGCAAGCATTTTTTCCAAAACTCATAGGACAGATATTCCTGACTTGGTTTTCGTGAATTACTCTTCCTCCTTCTATTAGCCCTGCCATATGTGAAAATCTTGTACTATTATCTTTAAGGCCTTGAAAAGATTCAACTGTATTATCATAATCATCCGGATTTGCTGTGAAAAAAACCTGTATTCCTTTTTTAAGTACATCTTCTATTCCAAAAGGTCCTCGGGTTTTCGAAGGAACGACCTCTACAGGGCTTTTTGAAACCCATTCATTTGCAAATCTCCCATCTCTAGATACAACAGGAACAAAAGTTTCAGACGGAAGAGTATATGTAAAGCAAGGATTGTTTTTTCTGTATTCCAAAAACAACTCCCTGTCTTTTAAAAGGCAGAATTTATTTGCTGGTCCATTTTTCCCAAATCTGATCCCCACCATATTAAGATAGGTCACTCCATGCATAACATAAGCCCTGGCCTCAAGCTTATCATCGGTTGCAAATACATAATTGTCTTTAGTTTCTCCAAACATTGTCTCATTTTCCTTAGGCTCGAATACGGATATATTATCTCCTTTATCTGTGGTGTGCCACAAAACTTCAGGCTTACGTCCACTGCTTTGAAGCCAAGATATCTGTTCATTCCTTTGCTGTTCAAGTATATTATCAAATATAGAATATAATCCTTCACCCATTTCTTGTCCCAACTGACTTTCAGCCATATAAATACACCAGCTTTTTGATTTCTCTTTTTGGTTTTTGGCCAAATATGCAGAATATAAATGCTGAGATAGGGAAGGCCCATTTTTCGGTCCTTGAGGAAGGACTTCTCTTTGAATACCTTCTGTTTTTGCTTTTAAAATCCTGACAACTTGCTGTGGGTCTGCCCTCATCAAGTCTTCCCAATTCATTTTATCCATATCAACACTCTCCATTATTAATCTGAATGTGTTTAACGTAATTTACATGAATATTTTGCATTACCCAATACAATATAATTTTATCATATTTCCCTAAGTTTAGAAAGCTTTGATTTTCTGATGTGAATACATCTGTAAACCATATTCGCATAAACAAAACAGCCTCAAGATTAACTCTCTTGAAGCTGTTTATATTAAGACTTTCAATTTGACCAGTATGAATCAACCTACTATGCTATTGACGCTTCATGAAGCACTTATTTACAGCCGTAAGCGAAAAGCTGTTTAACAATCCGCCATCTTCTGCTTTTACGGTCCCCTTTGTATAGCTGAGCGTTACATCATCCTCTGCGTAAATATCATAGCTAAACCTAAAGTCCAAGATTTTGGGATTATCTTTGTCTAATGTAATATTTTTAATTTCTACATCCTTATTATTAATCTTAAGTAAGAACTCGCTGCTCTTATCTGATGCATCAGTCATGCTTTTATCAAAGGTTACTATTATATCTGTTCCAAACATGGTAACTACCATGCTTTGTACTTTTGGCTCTGCAGGAAGTATTTCTATTGGCGTCTGAATCTTGAATCCGGCATCTTCTACCTTCTTCTCTTCAACAATCCCTCCATCCAGCAGCTTTTGAATAACTGTCGCACCATCACCATATTCAGCTTTTAATGCGCCATAAGAAATACCTATAAGGTCATCCTTTATCAATTCCTTCTCAGTAAACTTAACTGATTCCAGAACTGATAATCCACCTTTATCTGCAAGCTCGGCAGGAGCATTATTATAATCAGGAGTATAACCTAATTGCCTAAGTATAAGCGTACAGTAAGCTTTGCCGTTCAAAGATGCCTTAGGACCAAATGTGCCATCTGGCAAGCCTTGAACCAACCCATTTTTCACAGCATATGCAGTAGCATTCTTAGCCCAAGAAGCAATGCTGCTTGCATCAGTAAATTTTGCAAGAGTGGCATCTGCGTCTGTAATGGCTTGGGCTTCACTTTCTAGTCCAAATATTCTAAGAAGCATTACAACACCAGTTTCTCTATTCAGAGCAGTACCTAAATCAGGATCGAATTCAGTTGTAGATATCCCTTTATACAAGCCTAAATCATTGAGTTTTTGTGCCTCTGCCGAATATGTAAACGAATCAGCAGCAAAAGCATTAATTGAAATCGCAAATAAAAGGATTAATAGTAAAACAATATCTCTAAGATACTTCATCATATACACTCCAATCTAATAATATTTATTAATAGATTCTATATTGAATTAAATTTTCCTTTTGAATAATTCAGGTTAACAACTAGAAAATTATTTTTTATCGTTAAATTATTAAGAATTAAAAACAAAAGTTAAGTAAAAAAGCCTTGGTTTAACCAAGGCTTTTTCTTTTATTTCATTAAATAGCAAACATCATTTGCAAATTGAACCGGATCCTCTATCGGAAGCCCTTCAATCAATAGTGCCTGATTATACAGGAGGCTTGCATACATTTTAAGTTTATCCTTATCCTCTTCAAATGTCTTTTTGATTGTCCCGAACATTTCATGATTTGTATTTATCTCTAAGATTTTATCTGCTTTAACATTTTGGCTGTTTGGCATCATACTGAGCACCTTTTCCATCTCAATAGACAGCTCCCCATCACTGGCAAGGCAAACAGGATGACTCTTCAATCTTTTTGATGCTCTAACCTCTTTGATTTTACCATTTAATGCTTCTTTCATGTAATCAAACAGTTCTTTATTCTTCTCTGTTTCTTCTTTACTTTCTTTTTCATCAGACTCAAAGCCTAAATCATTGCTTGAAACAGATTTGAATTCTTTTTCTTTATAGTTCATCAGCATTTTAATTGCAAATTCATCAACATCATCTGTAAAGTATAGTATTTCAAAACCCCTGTCTGCAATCATTTCAGCCTGCGGCAGTTTCTCAATCCTGGATATGCTTTCACCTGTTGCATAGTAGATATATTTTTGCTCTTCTTTCATTCGGGAAACATATTCATCAAGGCTGACAAGCTTTTTCTCTGTAGATGAATAGAACATCAGCAAATCCTGAAGTACTTCCTTATTGGTTCCCCAATCAGCATAAACCCCGTATTTGAGCTGTCTTCCAAAGCTGTTGTAGAAGCCTTCATATTTCTCGCGCTCGTTATTAAGCATTGATAAAAGCTCGTTCTTAATTTTCTCTTTTATTTTTTGGGCAATAAATCTAAGCTGTCTATCATGCTGTAAAAGCTCTCTTGAAATATTAAGAGAAAGGTCGGCAGAGTCCACCAGCCCTTGCACAAAGCTAAAATAATCCGGCAGTAAGTCAGAACATTTTTCCATAATCATAACACCATTTGAGTAAAGCTCTAAACCCTTTTCAAACTCTTTTGTGTAAAAATCATATGGTGCTCTTGCCGGAATATATAGTATTGTGTTATAGCTTACTACTCCATCAACACTTGCATGAATTGACTTAAGAGGCTTTTCGAACCCGAAATGCTTGTCCATATAAAACTGGTCATAATCCTCAGGCTTTAATTCATTCTTGTTTCTTCTCCAAATCGGAACCATACTGTTTAAGGTTTCATCTTCATAATAGTCTTCGTAATCCTTTTCGCTGCCTTCTTTTAATCTGCTTTTCTTTACAAGCATCTTTATAGGATATTTGATAAAATCAGAATATTTTTTTACTAAGGACTTCAACTCATATTCATCTAGAAAATCCTCATAATTTTCATCCTCAGTATTTGCTTTGATTTTTAATATTACCTCGGTACCAACTGTTTCTTTTTCGTAAGGCTCAATTGTATAGCCCTCTGCCCCCTTTGACTGCCATATATAAGCTTCATCCGAATTAAATGCACGGCTTTTTACAGTTACCAGCTCCGAAACCATAAAAGCAGAGTAGAAGCCAACTCCGAACTGCCCTATAATATCAACCCCGTCTTTTGCTTCATTTTCATTTTTAAATATTAGTGAACCGCTTTTAGCAATGGTACCAAGGTTATTCTCAAGTTCTTCCTTTGTCATACCAATACCAGTATCATTAATGGTAAGCGTTCTGTTAATCTTATCAGGAGTAATTCTTATATAAAAATCATCCTTGTTGAAGCTGATTTTTTCATCAACAAGAGATTGATAATAGCTTTTATCAATTGCATCACTCGCATTTGATATAAGCTCTCTAAGAAATATTTCCTTATGGGTATAGATTGAATTAATCATTAAGTCAAGTAATCTTTTGGATTCCGCTTTAAATTGTTTTGTAGCCATTTCATTACTTCCTTTCGTTATATGTAAATTAATTAATTTATTTTGTTAGCACTCTCATTGGTTGAGTGCTAATTTTATTTTATCCAATATTTTATTTTTGTCAATATTGCCTGCGAAAAATTAACAGCCTTAAAGGCTGTCCCTTAAGGCTGTTCTGTGAAATTATAAGTTATTTTAGTTGCAGAACAATATTTCCTTCTTCATTAAAATCAAAGCCTACCTTTAATTCCTTCTTGCTGTATTCATCATACAATACTGCTGTATTATCCCTAACCTCTTTAATTGTATAATTATAATCTCCTTTGGTTTCCCCATAATCCTCATTTTCTTCTAAGCCTAATTTATATAGGACATTGATATTTTGCTCATACTGATTATTACGATTTTGGCCAGTGTAATCCGGAACTCTTACAACATACGGTACTGGAACCACCCCACGAATGTATAGTATATAATCGTCATTCAGCCATTCATAACTAGTTGCACTTACCGGAATCCTGAAGTCAGCCCTGCTGTAATCCAGCGTTCTTATAGTGAAATACTGGCTCATGCTGTAAATCCAGTCATAAATGAACTTATATTTTCCGCTGGGTGATAATTGCCCTTCTTTTTCAAATCTTTTGTTTATTTCCAAATAGTAATCTAAATCACTGATAAGGTTGTTAATATTGCAATCTTCATTTTTAAAGTTTACCTTATACCTGTTATCACTGCTAAAGCAGTACAAATTACCCTCAAAATTATTATATATTGCTACTTCGCTGTCCTCGTTAAAATCAGTTACCTCTATTCCATTTATTGAGTTGGCATAATAGCCTCCTCCATTAATATGACCCTGAGAATCATAAAACCCTGATAGCTTCTTGTCGTTCTGCATGATATCATTCAAGCCGCATTCTTCTGAATTATATAACTTTGATAAGGTTTTATTTAAAACCTGTTTGTCATAGCTTGCAGGATTGCTCTTGATAATTGCCTGCTCAACATTTTTAGCTCCTTTAAAACCTATATAGAATCTGTTTGTTTTATATAAAATATAATCATTCTTCACAAAGCTCGGCTTACCTAACATTTGTTTTACTCTATTGATACTCTCTCCGATTTTTATACCATCAAGTATTGAATCTTTATATCGTTCTGTTATTATTATTGCCTCATAATAATTTGAGAGGGCTATTCCGTCTGAAAAGTCCTTATCAACATATAAAGACCTTTTATTTAATAAATCATCTATTCTTTTGTTGAGACTCCTGCCTCCGAAGTCAATTTTAGGAACTATATCAAGCTTTGCATCTTTCCTGCCGACAGGTTTAATTTGGGCAGACTGCTTATCATTTGATGTGTTACTGTTTGCATCAAGTGCTTCTGTTGAGGCTATTTTCCCAGTTGAATCCAATGTATTCTTACTATTATTTGCTTCCTTATCTCCTGATTCCCATGAATTATTTTGCTGTGTTTGTTTTGCATTACTGTCTGGTTTAGCAGTATTTATGTCTTCTTTCTTGGCACAGCCTGAAAATACAATCATGAAAATTAATAATGTACTCAACAATACAATTCTTTTCATAGGATTTTGACCTCCAATTCAGGTATCAATTTTTTGATGCTATTTGCTTCTTGTAAGTTCTATATAAGCCCCACCTTTAAAGATTATCAGTGCATTCTCACCCTTTAAATAAAAACTGAACTGCGGTTCATCAGATGATTTTTTATAAATATCAATTCTTTTTATTGTTCCAGCATCAACTCCTATTTGGGAAAGACTTACATAGCCCTTCTTAAAAAAAGTTTCTTTAGATACTTGAACTTCTTTATATGTAGGATTATCAATAATAAAATGTTCCGAATTGCTAACCTTGTTAGCTAAGTTTACTTCAAATTCTGCCTTATCATTTGATAATGTTATGTTTCTGCCTTTCAACCTATTAATTTCATCATCGCCTACTGCTCCAAAATTTGAATATGCCGCCAGGCCTTTAACGCTCCATTCCCCAAGAAAGACCTTTTCTTTGTTTTGAGAGGGCTGGGCAATTTGAGGCGGTTGGATGATTTGCGGCGGTTGGATATTCTTTTTGCCATTGTCCTGTTCATTGACTAAAACATTGGTTCTACTGCCTTCCCTAAGCTGTGTTCCACTTTGTGACTCATCCTGCTTTTGGCTTTGTGCTAAATTCTCTATTTTGTTTTGCACTTGATTCTGCAATTGAGCCTGCACCTGCCGGTTCGCGGCCAGCTTACTATCCAGCTTATTATCAACCTGTTCTTTTTCGATACATCCGGTAAGAACAATAGCTGTAACAAATACTAGGCTTATTAACATTAACTCTTTTCTCATTTACTTTTTCCCTCCAAAACTATATATAAAATTATATCATTTCTTTAATAATAAAATATTTTTTATCTGAAATTTAACAGTATACATTCGCCCATTATTTAATATCCAAGAAGCTCTGGAAGCTGTTCAAGATTATTGATAATTCTTTTTACTTCTGCCTTTTCAAATTCTTCCTTTTCAGTTTCTCCTGATAATACTGCAGTAAATTCAACACCTGCTGATTCCGCTGTTTTTGCATCAACCATGCTATCCCCGACATACATACACTTATCTATACTTATACCAAGTCCCTCAACAGCTTTTAAAAGGCCTTCGGGATGAGGCTTATTGTGCGAAACATCTTCACTTCCAACTATTAAATCAAAGAAATCTTTAAGGTTCTCTTTCTCTAAAATTGCTTCTATTCTATATCTTTTTTTGTTTGAAACTATAGCCAGCTTGATACCTTTCTTTTTCAAAAATTTTATTACCCCGGGAACATATTCATAGAAATTCGTCAAGCAAACCATTACCTCATCCGCCTTTAGTTTAAAAAAGCGTTCAAAATCTTGAACTCCTTCGTTTGCATCCTGCCCGGCAAGCGTAATAAATGTTTCTTCAAGCGATAAACCAATGGTTTTGCATATTGTTTTTGCTGACTTTACTGGAAATCCCAACTCATTCATCGCATAACTTATACATTCAATCACTGCTTTTGAAGAATCAACTAAGGTATAATCAAAATCAAAAATAGCTGCCTCATAATCTTTTTTCATAGCACTCACTCTCCTAGTTATTACTTTAAACCAGGAATCGCGCATATGCAAGAGGACACTCTCTTCAGTTTAAAATATTATTCTTAATTTTCTGTATTTACCCTACACCAGGTAAGATTATTGAAGAAATAACTTTTTGAGGTCTTGAAATACCATCAATTTTTCTTGGTATGGAACAAAGCTTCTTCCACTTGGATTGTATGCAACATAATCTCTGGTAAAAGGAGAAACATTAGATTTTTCAATCAAACCATAAGGGATTTCAATTCCTGATTTTAATCCCGCATATTGGCGGTATATTTCTTTTCCAAGAAAGCATGCAACAATAGGCTTGAATTTTATTATTTTCTCTCTTAATACCTTTGCTCCAGATTTCATTTCTTTTGATGACAAATCCGAACTGCTTTTACTTGAGCGTTCAATAATATTGGTTAGTCCATAACCTTCCTTAAGCAGAAGGCTGTCCTCGTCAGCTTTATACAGTTTGGATGTCAAGCCTGATTCAAAAAGAAGCTTCCAGAATTGATTTCCGTAGCCTGCATAATGGTGTCTGACTGAAGCCGACCTCTCCCCAGGGTTATACCCAATGAATATAATTTTTAAGTTATTTTCAAGATAATCAGGTAAAGCTCCTATTGTTATTCCTCCTTGCTTCACTCTGACTTTATTATTAGTCTTTTTTCTATTTAACTATTCAGAAAAAAACAAACAGCCGGGTTAATTCCAGCTTTACACATTTTATGAATGCAGAGATAATATATCAAGATAATTAATATAAAAAGACTGCTGTCATTTCTGTTTAACAGCAGTCTCCTTGTTATTATGTATTATTTAATGTACTTTCTCGGAAGATTTTTTGTCGGGCTGCTGCATAGTTGGTTTGCCCGGTTGTCTCCCTGGTTTTGTCAAATTTACATTGGCTTGAGCAAATTTCATTTCGGGTTTCTTAACTTCCAGAAATTTTCTTGCCGATTCTTTAGTTCCATTTAATGATTCTTGCACTTCCCCTATTTTTGTATGGGGTAATGCATAAAATTTCTCCATAGTGGGTTCAACAAGTTTATCAAAAACGCCTGATAGTTTATCGAAAACACTTCTTTGTTTAATATTACTTTGCTCATCCATCTTTTCAACAAGACTATTTCTACCAAAACCCCTTCTAAATATTACCCCATCCAAATCCCTATTTTCCAGCGCATTAAAAATTTCTCCGAAAAAATCTATTTTTGGATCTTGTGATTCTTGTAACATAGCTCTTACTATCCCCATATGTTCTTCAAATTTATCCCCAGTTATTTTTGTACCAATTTTATCTTCCCAATACTTACCGTATTCCTCATCAATTGTAGTGTCAACTGTTGATATCTTTGATTTATTCCCTTTTTGGTCCTCAACCTCTAAAGATAATGCAGAAACCTCCCTGCTTTCACCAAGTTTTGAAATGTCAAAAGTAATTTTATTCCCCTTATATACCATTTCATTACTTGATTCTATACTGATACATTCTCCCAATTTGCCCTTTCTAATAGAAACCTCTGAATTGCTATCACTTATCGTAGTAAAAAATAATAAACTGTCTTCTGGATTATAAGGGTCTGGCTGCATAACCTCCCTCACATTGAATCCATTAGGAGTTTCAACTTCAAATAACTGAAAATAAGATTCCCCGCGGTGGCTCTTTATCGCTTTTTTAGGGTCGTAACCAGTATAGCTATAGCTCACTCTACCGTTTGGTCCTTTCACAGCGTCCTTTTTTGGTATAATCCGCCCACATTTTTTAGGCTTTTCCTTAAAATACATTATAATCACACTCCCTAGGAATAAATATCTATACTCTATTGTTAAGAAAAGACTTACTTTTTTCCTTTTAAGCAATACTTGGTCTGATACAATAATTGGTTTTAATTACAATGTTATATTTAATTATATACCCTTTAGACTTTATTGTCAAAAATCGCCATTATATGCAGAAGTCATAAGAAATGAGGCGAAAATCCTCTCCACATTAGTCAATTAGACCGTATTTATAATAGGAATGAAGAAATACTTTTGCTTGAACTCAATAATATTGGTTAATCCATAACCTTCCTTAAGCAGAAGGCTGTCCTCTTCAGCTTTATACAGTTTGGATGTCAAGCCTGATTCAAAAAGAATCTTCCAGAATTGATTTCCGTAACCTGCATAATGGTGCCTGACTAAGGCCGATCTCTCTCCAGGGTTATACCCAATGAATACAATTTTAAGTTGTTTTCAAGATAATCAGGTAAAGCTCCTATTATTATTCCTCCTAGCTTGAATCCAGTTGAAATATTATTAACCTCCTTACTCTTTAACTATTCAAAAAAGAAAGAACCGCCATTAAAGACCGTTCTTTCCTTTTATATACGCTTTTAATTCTTCTACCTTTAGCAGTTTTGTCTTTCATCCTCCGTAGTCAAAATTTCTGTATATAGTTCCTACTCCATCAGTAAGGTAAATATTTTCCATAACTGCTTTTGTCGAATACCAACTTCTGTAATACGGGCATACACGGCCATACCATACTCTATAATTTGATGAAGGAAGCGTAATAGCAATATTTTTAAATATCATTGAGTCTGGCATTTGTAAAGTATGTCCATAATCTAATGGCTCAAGGTTCCAATTATAGACTGCATTAAATATAAATGTTCCCCACCAGTATGTTTGATTGATAAACTTTATATCCTCAACTATAACATTCCCCAGCAACTCTGGAGTATCTGCTCGAAGAGCTAAAATTTGTTGAGCACCATCTACTGTGCAGTTTTTAATAGTTACGTCTGTGCCGGCATATGTTACACCTATACCATCTTTGCTGCCTAAATAGCAATTTTCAACTATAAAGCCATTACCCCAATGACTGTCAACTGCACCTTTATAGCCATAAAAATTCCCATTTTTGATTAATACATTTTTGTTGTTCCCACCTGTTATTGCATGGCCTGGCTCGACTTCCATCGTACCTATAGAACCTCCGTCTACTGTATAATTACATCCATATTCAAAGGCTATGCCATATTTATCTCCTTCTCCAAAAATACCTGTTATCTGCGGGTTATTAAATGTGATATCATGACCATCAAACACTTGCACAGCGTAACTAGGACTCTGGGCAGTAGACTGGTTAGAGAATTTAAAATTGTTGAATGTTACATTACTCCTCTTACATTTAACCATCATTCCCCAATTTTGAGCATCGCCTATCATTTCAATAGCTAATCCACTAATGGTTATAGGTTCTTCATAAGGATAAGCAGTAGCAGTTAACTTCGATATATCTGTATAGGTTGAATCTAAAGCAGGAGAGATCTTCCCAGAATTATTGATGATTTTGGATGTATCCGATTTGGGATATGGGTCTCCCCATGTGCCATTCTGACAGCGCTTAATTAGTACTTCTTTAGATTTTAACACTAAAGTTCCATTTTCATATCCACTTAGTCCCCCTATGGTTGACGAACCTCTGGTTAATCCAGACAAAGAACTCGGGTTTAGTTGAATTCCATTCACGGTTCTTGAAATATAAATAATCTTTGTGCCAAGTTGATTTCTCATCAATAAGGTGCCTTCGCAATTTACTGATGTATAAATATTCAAATAGTCATTTATATAATAAGATGCTTTCGGAATATACAGTATTCCATTTTGGTCTCTGGCTGAATTTGCAGCTTTTTGAAATGCTGCAGCATCATCTGTTTTACCATCTCCAACAGCACCAAAATATTTTACATTAATAACTGGTTTTACAGCTCCACTCTTTGCAGGAACTACAACAGATACCTCACGTGTATCAGAAGTTGAATTTTTAGTTAGACTAAAAGTTATCATACCTGTTACTGCTGCATTTCCATAAGTGATTGTCCCATCAGCAGCAACCTGCGAATTTGCTGTTACTTTTACCCCAACAGTTACTCCTGAAACAGCATCGTCGACTATTGCCTGTGCCATAGGAATAACATTTGTATTGGTTCCCTCTATAGGATTTAATATTTTCCCAGATAAAGCTGCTTTTGCAGCAGTTACTGCTTCTGTATCGGATAGAGATTGTAATAAAACCAGAGTCCCTATACCATCTTTTAAAGAAACTCCTGTAGAACTGAACAATGGTATATATGTGTTTTTAATAGCAGGATTTAAGTCAGCTTCATATAAGGTATGTCCTTCACCTACATCACATATTATATTATCAATAGTAATAGAATCCGGATGGCCTAATTTCCTGCCAAAGGCATCATAAGTTGCCTGGCTCATATCTGCCAAATTTGCTCTATAAACAAACATTGCATAGTATCCTGATGTTTTGGCTGTAATATCTTCTATTACTATCTTTCCCATAATTTCTGGCGTGTCTGATCTCTGAGAAAAAATATTAATATCCTCTAGCATATTACAACTTCTAACAACAACATCTGTACCTGAATAACTTACACCGCCCGGTCCCACTAATGTACAATTCTCTACTACCATGTTATTGCCCCAATGATTATCCACTGCTGATACAACAGTTCCGGTATAATACCCGCCTTTCACAAGTACATTTTTATCATGTCTGCCTGTAACAGCATGCCTTTGTGCTGATATAGTCCCGCCAACAATGCTAATATTGCATGTTTTACCCAAACAAATTCCGTATTTATCTCCTGCACCTACAATTCCAGAAATAATAGGATTATTGACTATTACATTAGCACAATCAAAAATTTGCATACCTATTGACGGCCCGTCTTTTCCCGAATTTACTACAGAACAATTATTGAATGTAACATTACTTCTTCTGCATCTGATAATACTGCAATAGCTGTTTACATCACCCGATGTTTCTATTTTTAATCCATCAACTATTATAGGAACTTCATACGGCCTTACTTTTACTGTAAGTAGAGAAGTATTAGAATATGTACAATCAAGTGCCGGATAAATACCTCCATTATTATCTATAATTTTACATGCATCATTTTTGGTATAGCTTGTACCCCATTCACCATCATATCTTTTAATCAATTCTTCGGTAGATTGTAATAATAATGTGCCATCTTTATATCCTGAAAGTCCAACGATATTGGTTGATCCTCTTGTAAGCCCTGATAATTGTGAAGATATAAGTGCAGTTGTAGCAACGGTAGGTTCAAATGTGATTGACTCCCGCCCTGTTTTTGTTACTTCATTGTCCATCTTAAATGTACCTTCACATGTCACTGAAGTAAAGAAATACAGCTGACTGGTTACATAGTAGTTGCCTTTAGGTATATATAGTGTTTCCCCTTGGTTCCTCGCAGTATATGCGGCATTTTGAATTGCAGTTGTATCATCTGTTATGCCATCTCCAACAGCGCCAAAATCTTTTACATTAATACCCTTATCTATAACTACTTTGGCAGGAACTATAACAGATATGGTCTGAGTCGCGCTAGCCTTATTCTTACTTAATATAAAGGTTACATTACCCGTTACTGTAGAGTCTCCATAGATAATTGTTCCATCAAATGCTATCTGTGAATTGGTACATGTGCTTATTGTTACAGTTACTCCTGGTACTGCCTTATCTATTATATCCTGTGCCATAGAAATAATATTTGTATTGGTTCCTTCTACAGGATTTAATGTCACTTCTGCTAAAGCTGCTTTTGCCTTTGCTACTGTTTCTGTATCAAAATTTCTTTTTGCAGGAACTGCAACCGATATAGTCTGAACAGTATTGGCCCAGTTTTTAGTGAGGATAAAAGTTACATTTCCTTTAACAGCATTGCTCCCATAGGTAATTATTCCATCAGAAGCTATTTGAGAGTTATCAGTTGCCCATATTTTAGCTCTGACACCTGGTACTACGCTACTAACTATTTTCTTCACCATGATAATAGCATTTTTATCTGTTCCTTCAACCGCTTCAAGCTCCCCTGCATCTTTTAGAGCTTGTTTTGCAATGTTTAAAGAATCTAAATCTTTGTAATTTATTTTTTTTGATGTTGATGCCGCAAAGATGTTATCAAAAGATATGAATGAAAACGAAATTATTGTGAGCAGAGTGATGAGTAATAGACGTGTTTTTCTCCCCATTATAATCCCCCCAAAATTATTTGAGACTTACTTCTTTATCCCTTCGACTTTATGTGAAATATAACTTTTTTTTTAAAATAGTTATATAATAATTATATCACTAAACTTTGTATGCATCTACTATTAATTTCCATTAAAAGAAATACCCGGCAATTGCCGGGTACTCTGTAAAGTTAGTTAAGTCTTAGTCTGTTTTCCTGTGTTGAGCTTACAAGATTTTTGACTTCATTTCTGAAATCAGCTTGCATTTTTAGAAGTTCAGTTTCCGCCTGCTGGCGTCTGATACTGCCTTCCTGTTGAATCTGGATTAGATCGCGAAGAGCAAAAATTGTGTCCTGGTGAGTTGATTTCAACGTTTCAAGGTCAACAATTCCTCTTTCGGTTTCGGTTGCTATTCCGCGAACATTTTCCTTCAACATCTTGGCGTTATGGATAAGCAGTTGGTTTGTGGTATCGGTTACAGCTCTTACTGTTAATAATGCATCCTTCTGATGCTCAAGGTTCAGAGCAATTGTAAAACCGACTTTCCAGAGCGGAATGGTCTGATGCACAACATTGTGAATCTTTTCAATCAGCATCTGGTTGTTGCCTTCCATCATAGCAAGCTGGGGAATCATTTGCATTGCTACCTGTGCACTCAGTTTGAAATCATGAACCCTTCTTCCCAACCTGTTTGCCGCCTGCTGAAGCTCCAGCATCTGGTGTTCGTCAATTTCGCTGCTTCTTGCTGCAATTTCATTTTGGAGGTTCTCTAATGCTATTGAGCCTGCTGCAGCATACAATGACAACTGCTGGAGGTATTCCTGAATGTTTTTTGCAAGTTCCTGAACAAATGAGCTGTCTCGCAGCAGCATTGTTTGGGAATCTTTAAGCCTAATGACAATCGAGTCTACCTCAGGAAGTACATGCTTGAATTTATCCCCAAATTTCTTGACACTCATAAACATACTGCCTACTACCGGCAATTTTGACAACTTGGGTGAAATACTTTGGGGGTCCAATTCGTCCAGCTTTTCAACCAATTGGATAAGCAGCTGTCCGGTTGGAGCATCCATTTCATTCATACGCACCTTAGAAAGCATTGTATCCGAGAACTGTGAAATCCTCGATTGACAATCTAATCCGAATAATAACACCGAGTTCACATCCATCGGATTAACTTTAGTTGCCAGGTCAAGTGCTTTTTCGCGAAGCGGTTCAGGCAGGTTCGCCAGTTCCATACTTGCTTTCGGAAGACCCAAAGTATTAACATTACTCATAAATTCCACGTCCTTTCTTTCTGCTAACAATACATTACTTCTCTCTGCTAACAATACGTCCTTGTCTTTCATAATTGCACACCCTTCCTTAATTTTCCTTAGCTTGGCTAAGCATCCTGGCTTCGACATTCAAGTTGAATACCGCTGGATTCTGCATTGATTCCAACTTTTGTTGTAAAACAGATTTAAAGTCATTCAGCCCCTTTAGAGCAGTGTTGTGTATTTGCTGGTCCGACATCCCGCTGGTTTGGATTTCAGCGTAATTGACTGCTAGTGAGATTACGCTTTTTAAATAAACCGGAATGTTACTTACCATTTCAAGATTTTGCGGATATAACCTGATATATGCTGAAATCTTTTCGGTAAGCTGAGCAATGTTGTCAAGCGAATCTACAATCTCTAGGTTTCCGACAATCTCTTTACACTTTTGAATGGAATCAATATCCGCATCTACTTTAGAAAGATAATCCTTTACTACAGCCGGTTGAGAAGCATCTTTCTTCTTTGCTTTGCTTGGTTCTTCTTCAGAAAATATACCTCCGCCCTTTTGCATGTAATATTCATTCCACATTGACTTATATGAGCCTTCAATCTTTCTCCAGGCCAGCAGCAGTCTGATTTTCTCGATTTTGCCTTTCAACCAGTTAAAAAGACACCTGATTCGATTGATTATAAACCTTATAGGCCATGTCAAACCTTTAAATATCCATGCAATAAAATCGATAAAACCTTCCGGGTCTGCAAGCAATATTGGAAACGTGAACACTAAAAGCATTAAGGCACAAAAAAATAGTACAACCAATAATTTAGCCACCGTTCTTCCCTCCCTTTTTAACGTCCTGTTTGTTTAAGCTACAATATTTTGCTGTTGTAGTTTTGCTTTGATGGAAAAATAATTTTTAACTCATTACCATCAAAAATGGCACAGGCAACCTTGTGCATCCCTTCTGAAACATATTCAATTCCAATGATTGTTCCAGGTTCCATGATTACCAGTTGATATTCCTCATCCTTCTCAGGGATAAATACATGTGAAATCTTCTTAATTCCATCACCGAAACTTTTAAAAAAGCCTATCGTACCCTGGAAATTTTTATTGAAGTAGCTCCCAATCAGCAGATATCTGTTAATCCTCAAATCCTCTTCTGAAGAATCCAGGCATAACTTCAGGAGTAATCTTTTGTCTCCCGGATCTCTTTCCTTTATTAGGAAGCTATGCCTCTTTATCCTGTCATAACTGACATCTGCATGCTTGATTGTCACATATGAGGAGTACCAATCACTAATTGCAATCAGTTCTTTGGTAATATGAACCTTACTGTGAATCACCCTGTTATTTTTGATTTTAAAATTAATCCCATCAGCGACTCCTAAGTCCTTTAAAGTGTAACACCTCATTTTTATTCCTCCTTCCCAATACCTATGTTGTCATACATTTTTGCCCTTGAGAAAAAGCATCACTTTCTTACATTTCTCATCCTCCTTAAGACATTAAGTCTTTCAAGACACTGCAAGCATCTTAAGATTTGGGAAATAAAAAACGGGCCCCGTTTCCGAGATTCCCGTTTAAAGCAGTTTTTTAATGTAAATGAAAATAAAAACGGGATGCTCGTTTTTTACGAGCTTCCCGCCCAAGAAGCTTAATTTACCTTGAAGGCGTATTACCGCCAACAACCGTAATAAACTGTATTTATCTTTAAATGAATTATATCAAATGTTGCCTTCAATGTAAATATTTTTTGTAACATTTTTGTAATATTTATACGGTTTTTTTTATTATATTTTATACTAGGTATACCCCTTCTTTATCCTCTCACAACATGCAAAAAACGTATTTTAGTCCACTTATAATCTGACAAAGGATAATGGTATTGGTCTGTTGTATGAGTACTTACTTTTATATTTGAAATGGATGCAGGATTGCCACATTCAACTATAACCAGCGAATGATTATAAACATTGCCCTCTTGGAAGGATAATTGAACTATATCCCCTATTTTTATCTTTCCTACTCCTGTTTCCTCTACAACAGGTCCAACAACTTTATCCTTGATTAAAAATCTATATAAAAAATTTACTCCGGTCCATGATGGCGACTTCTTATTTCCATTTTCATAGAACCATCCATCAGTGGAATAGTTCATTGTGCAGCCTCCTGCATGCAAGACCTGTGAGATAAAGTTGGTGCAGTCGCCGCCTATTTTTGAATAATCATAATACATTGGATTTCTTCCTAATGCCCATCTGTCTGCATATTGCAAAGCATCAATTCTATTATAAATCATATAATCATCCTAGTTATTCCTTAATAATAAATTTTATTCGATATGATTTTTATTGTGACTAACAATTAACAAAAAACTGGCACCGTTTAAGGTGCCAGTTTTTTTTATTAACTAATGGTTTGCATAGTTTGTTCTTTTTCTCCGGCTTTCATGGATTGTAGAATGGATTCTCTCAGGGCAGAAATCTCAGGTGACATTTCCGAAGCTTTAAAGTCAACCCCAAGCTTTTCACTCAAAACCATAGAAAGCAGAGTATTAAAGAGATTTGCGGTTCCGCCTTCTCCTCCACCCATATTTATGAGTGTCTGAGGTACAACCGCCGATCCGGATGCCTCCCATGCAGATGCAACTTTCTCTATACTGTCCTTCATTACAAGGAACTGCGGCCCACCGTATGCTCTTACCAGTTCATCAGCAGCAATTGCCTGACCAATACCGATTCTTGCTGCCTTTTCCGCCTCGGCAACTGCAAGAGTTTTAATCTTTTCGGCATCCTGAAGAGCCTTTTTGAGTTCAGCAATACCTTCGTTTTCTTTAATCTCAATTTCAATTGCAGACTCTGTCAGCGCCTTTTGGCGTGCGGCTAATGCCATTGCCTGATTAAGTTCCCTCTCCTTGGTTGCAGCTTTTTGTTGCTCATGGAAGGTTTCCACCTGTTCCTTAGCAATCTGGCGGTCTCTGAGCTGGGCAAGAATTTTTTCAATCCGGTCATCATTTTCGGAACCTGTAGGTGTTCCAATCAGGACTTCCTCAAGCTCCAGATTATATTTGGCAAATCTCTCACGCATTTCTAACGTCGATGCTTCCTGGATTTCATCACGCTGGTGTATTAACTCAATCAGCGTACAGCGTTGGCCCTTGTTTTTGAAGAATGCCGAAACCATAGGGTCAATGGTCTGTTCGACCAATCTTTGGATATCTCCAAAGCGCTGAATTACCATAGGAGCTTTTTGCGGGTCAATGTGAAGTACTACCGATAAAGGAAGCGAAGGTTCAAATGCATCTCTTGTTATCAGTGTAACTTCTTTCAAGTTCTCATCATATCTGTGTTCCCCGCCATCATTTGAAATCCATTTCAGTATGATATTAGTGGTCGGAACCAGCGAAATTTTTCCAGCATATACGTTAAATGCATATTTGCCGGGAGGCAGGGGTTCCTGCCAAACACCCTTAGAACCTTGATGCACAAGCTGTCCGTGTTTATATTCTTCACCAGAAAGGTCTTCACCTTTTGGACCGACGTAGGAAATTACAACGCCAACAAATCCGACAGGAACAACCGTCTTATCTTCAAAGTCAACTGTTGCAAACAGGCGGTTGATAAAATACGTACCATCTACCAGGACTTGATATTGGCGGCCTCGAATACCTCCTGCCTGAAGGAACTTTTCGGGGTCCTGAAAATTGTTGTGGTAATTTGGCTTGGATGAATTATTTCCGACAACTGGTGCAATGATTTCATCCCCATCCAGAGAAGGACCATCATGAACAGTTACGATACCGATTTTGTCTTCTTTACCCGAGATTATTATTGGCGTAAATCCATCCCTGTTCCTTACGGTAATTGACATCTGCTGCAATATTTCCTTTTCGCCCTTTATGCCCAGAGGAAGACAATAGGTATAATTTTCTGTTATGACCACGAACTGTGCAATGTTAAGTGCATAGGTACCTTCACGGATTATTGCCCTCTGCGGTCCCTTCTGGCCTCCATTTTCAATAAACGCCCTGACATCCTGGAAATTGTTGCCTTCTTTTATTTCACGACCAAGAGTCTGTGTTGGTTCAAGAGATTTTCCATCACGGGCAAAAACATATGCCATCTGACCTTGTGGGATGGTTACCAGGGGCACTTTATGAATCTTGTAAATCAATGGCGTTTTAAAGTAGATACCACCACGGAGCAATTCCGGCTGGAATCCTGCTTCACCATTTAGTGCAATGATTTCTTGCTTCAAGCTTCCCTTTGGAGACCACCATTTTTCAACAATTCCGACCTTGTTGTTAGGAATTCTTCTTACTCCTACAACCCAAGAAAGGAAATAGCCTAAGGCCAAAGTCAATATGATATAGCCTAAAATACTAAACATTACATGCACCTCCATTTTCTTTAACGACCTTTTCGTTTGCCTTCCTGATTCTGATAGAATCAATCCCTCCCTGCCTAGAAATTAAGACAAAACCAGAGATATTACCTATCGCATCACCCCTTTCATCCTTTAGGAGAAATTATTTCTTCTAAACAAAATAAAAACAGAAAACCCGGTAATGAGTTTTCTGTTTAAAAGCTAAAAAATTAAGCAGACCGTATTATTTATCGAATAAATAAAAACGGGAAACTCGTTACCGAGCTTCCCGCCCAAGAAGCTTAAAATCCTTAAAACGAACACTTGGTTCATTTAACCGTAATAAACAATGTTAACTTCAACATTATTATTATATCACTCCTGTAGCTTTTGTTAACAGTTGATATCTCAAGCTATAATGAGTCTTGAAGTGCAGTACGTTTCTTTATTAATATATTTTCTGGTTTTATATCTAAACAGTTAAAATTCATTTAATTTCATATATTTTGGTTATAAATTATTTTTCTAAGCTCTCCTACTGAGTAAATATCAGCTGACTCCCTCCATTTCAAGCTTTTCATGCACTACCATATTTTTTCCGTGCGTTTTTGCTTCATAAAGCCTATCATCTGCAAGCTTGAGTACCTTTTCAACCTCCCAGCTGCATTTTTCATCATCAAAACTTGCAAAACCTATGCTTACCGTTACATGCACATTTTTAACATTATCATTAATATAAAAGTTATGCGTCTCTACTTCTCTTCTGATTTTTTCAGAAGCTTTTATTGCACCCTCTTTCGAAGTTTTCGTAAATAGTATTACAAATTCTTCTCCTCCAAATCTACAAACTAAATCCCTTGAAAAGCTTACCCGCTTAATTATTTCAACAATCTGAGTCAATACATCATCCCCAGCAATATGTCCATAGGTATCATTCACTTTTTTAAAATCATCAATATCAATTATTGCAATCGCAAAGTTAATATTGTACCTTGCCTCTGAATTGTAAATAATCTGGTTTAACATTCTTTTTGCTTCAATTTCAAGGTACTCGTTAAAGAATCTTCTATTATATGCCCCCGTAAGCCCATCGATTTCTGCTGCTTCTTTAAGCTTTTTGTTCAGGATATCTGTTGTCTCATAAAAAGTATGAAATATAAAAGTCAATAAAGGAATCATCATAGAAATATTAAGCAGACCAATAGCCTCGATAATTGAACTGTCAACCGCATAAACAGGAGAAAAACTCATAACATGAATAAATGTAATAATATACAAGACTGTTGTGAAGAAAATCTCAAACATTTTTTCTCTAAAGCTTAAAAAAGTAGAGAACATTATTACACTGCATATACCAATCGAATAAAAGCAAAAATTACTTTCCCATCCCAAGCATACTGTCGCAAGGGTTGCATGTATTGTTATTTCTCCTAATGCTATATGATATGCCGCTTTCAGTTTTCCTTTTCTATTTAATATCAGGTTTAATGTAAAAATAAAACAACTAAAGACATTAAATACTGCCAATATATAAATTTTAAAGAACAAGAATATTATAAGAAGTGCAATATGAAGAACCAGGCATAATAAATATAAATCATTAGAGAATGCATAAAATCTAAAATCTTTTTCTTTTATATTTCTATTTTTTTGCGAGAAAAATTCTATACCCTTTTTAAATAACTTAGAAAAAATCATATTTCTTCCCCATCTAATAATCTTATCTATAGTACTTATTTGTTAATTTAATTATATCTTCCATATTTTATTATATATTACTTTTATTTCTTTTTCTAGTATTTATGGGAATTTACTAGTGTTCAAAAATTCACTTGATAAAGATTTTAAAGAGATGTATAGTATTGGTAATATTTTGTCATTAATACAGTTCATCTGTATACTAAGTTTCTTAGATATTTTTAAGAAAGGACGTGTTAAAATGGATGGTTCGTTCAAATTACCAAATGGCTTTTTTGACTATGTTGGTGAACCTGCTGAACTAATGGAAAGTGTGTCACAAGAATTCATTCAATTGGGAAAACTATTCGGTTTCCAAGTAGCGAACCTTTGTGCTGTCGGCTTTGAAGAAAACTTTACGCAATTCGGTACTGCTGCAATTGACAGAACTTACAGCTTTCATGATCCTGGCGGACGCAAACTCATGCTTTGTGCTGATTCTCTGGCTGCTTCACTTAGAGCATTCAGAAATATACTCCATAATAATCAGACACAATCTATGAGATTAATGTCTAGGGTTTCCATTTTTAGAAACAGAAGATTAAAGTACCGCAATTGGTCCCATCTTGTATGCAATATTTTCAATGAGGAAATTGGATTGGGTCCTGAACTGCTGCTGACTAATTTTGCGAATGATTTTCTTAAGAAGTACTATAAGGATATCACATTCTGGATTTATGACTTCGAACTTTTTGAAATACTGTTCAAAGAGTTTCATGTAAGTCATGAAGACGGAAAGCATCTGCTTTACCTCATATATACCAAGAAAGACTTAGGCTTGGCTAAAGAAAAGTTCGACAACAACCTGGTAGATGCAATAATTGATATCGAAAAATTAGGGCTTTCTTCTGAAGATTATAAGCACTCATTCAATTTAATTGTGTCCAAATATCCTTTTCTTTCAGAGAGATTAGAATATCTGAGTTTGTTTCTGAATTTCGTGCAAAACTCAAATATTCCATTCCGGTTTAAATGGGATGCATACCGGGCTATAGAGTATCATTCAGGTTTGGCATTCTGTGTATATGACAACGAGAGTGGTGTTTTGATAGCAGATGGCGGCGGATATCACTGTATGGTAAACAGTTTAGACAGCAGCATCTTTAGCTGTTACAGCTTTGCCTGTTCACTTGAATCCATTGTAGAACACATACTCTCAAAAGACCCTTCCATTAAAGCAAAATCCGAACTATGCAATACTGCAAATTTAGACGCAAGTATGAACTTTTTTATTGAAACCTGCGAGTTCTTGCGAAAGCTGGGAATACCAGTCAAAGAGTACTGGTCCATCGTTTCTTTGAAAAAATTTTTAAGGAAGCTTGATGCTTCAGAAAGCTACTGTGTTGTCGGTTCTTTTGAAGAAAGTACGCGGGTAGTGAAAATTCAGAACTTAAATGACAAAAATCGTATTGTTGAATATTTAATCCCTCATAATTCATCTTAGGCAGAAGCCACCCAAAAGGGTGGCTTCTTTTAATGTTTTATTATGCTTAGCTTAACTTTATTATTTTCAGCTTTAACCTTTATACTGCCTCCTATTGGAAACGTAATAATCGGAGTCGTATGTCCAAAATCAACCCCATATATTATAGGAATCTCGCTCAGTTCTTTTTTCGATGATATTATTTTTTTTAGTTTTTCGAGGTTTATATTGCATGCTTTTTGAAATCTGCCGATTATGATTCCCTTAACCCCTTTGAAGTCTTTCTGATGTACTAATGATTGAAGGTTTCTGTCGAATTCATAAGCAAAGTATTCTTCTATTAAATTATCATCCTCGATAAGTAGGATTGAATTCTCAAAGGATGGCATGTAATCAGTTCCTTGAAGCAAATTAAATGTGCACAGGTTGCCTCCTATTGAAATACCTTCAGCACAACCTTCATTTATTATTATATAATCTTGATTTTCAATAAATATCCTGTCTTCTTGATTCTGAAACCATGGATCATCGCTCCATTCTGTTGATGGTTCAATATCTATAACGTCATCTGACATTAAACACTTTTTAAAATAGTCTATAGTATAATCCAATCCCTTTTTCATCCCGAAAGAGAAAAAATGCGGTCCGGAATAAGTTGTAAGTCCTGTCTTTGCATAAATTGCATTATTTAGAGCTGTAATGTCAGAAAACCCACAGATTATTTTAGGATTATTTTTTATCAATTCATAATCTAGCTGGCTTAGAATTTGATTTGAATTGAATCCCCCAATTACACTTAGTATTGCCTTAACATGATTGTCGCTAAATGCATCATGAATATCTTCCACTCTTTCCTGAATCGAAGAAGAACTAAATTCATCTATACTTTTTATGTTTTTACCGTAAGTAACATTCAGTCCTAAATCTTTAAGTCTTTTAACTGCTAAATCTACAACCTCTTTATTTAGAATAGATATGCTTCTTGCAGGCGCAACCACTCTGACTTCATCATTAATCTTTAATTTTTCAGGTATCATAAATTTACCTCCATATTTTCTAGATATATGATATCAAAATTTAATTAATATTGTAATAACAAGATTGACCGACTTAATTTATAAGGCTAATATATTGTTTTTGCTGGCTGTCAGTCCCGAATTATTCCTGCTAAAATATGTTATTTAAATCAATTGTATGTTATATTATATTAAAAAATCTAAATGAATTATAAACCCTCTGTCTGCCACAGTTTTTTCAGATTAAATTAGATTAAAGATAGGTGCTGATTAAAATGATTGACCTGCATATACATACAAATAAATCTGACGGAAAGCATACTCCAATAGAAATATTAGAAAAAGCTGAAAAGCTTGGACTTGAATGCATATCAATAACAGATCACGATAATTGCGATGCTTATGAAATTCTCGAAAATATTTCTATAAAAAAATATTACAGCGGTAAAGTTATAAAAGGCTGCGAGCTTTCATCAACATATAAAAACATCCCTATTGAAATATTGGGATATAATATAGACTGTTCCAGCATAAATCATTGGCATAAAACAACATACAGCGAAAATAAAATATGGACTGCAAAAAGCAGGCACTTAAAAGAACTAAAAAGAATTTTTGATATGCAAAAGGTTAAATACGATAAGAGTAT
>JBLNBO010000039.1:0-21204 GCA_050260055.1 Ignavibacteriales bacterium | reverse complement strand
TGCAAGAGGAGCAATAAGCGTAACCGAAAGAGCCAGATTTATAGGAAGGGTTAGAAACCTGGCTAGACTTGCTGCTAATGCCTTTGTAGCACAAAGAGAAGAACTCGGGTTTCCACTTTTGAATAAAGGAGGTTTAAATAATGCCTAAAACATTGCTATTTGAAATAGGAACTGAAGAAATACCGGCAAAATTTATGCCTGATACTTTGGAACAGCTTAATAAAATTGGAGAAGAAAAACTAAAGGAATATAGAATAAAGTTTAGCAGTATAAAAACACTTGGAACCCCAAGAAGATTGGTATTGATAGCTGAAGGGGTTGAAGAAAAACAACAGTCTGTTGATCAAGTAGTTAAAGGGCCTGCGAAAAAGATTGCTTATGATGAGAATAACCAGCTTTCTAAAGCAGCTCTAGGTTTTATGAAAAGCCAGGGAGTAATTGAAAAAGACTTAATCATAGACAAGGTTGGAGATGTAGAATATATTTTTGCAAAGAAATTTGAAGAAGGTAAAGATACTAAAACTGTCTTGGTAAATCTTTTGCCAGAAATAATAAGCTCGATTAATTTTCCAAAGTCTATGCGCTGGAGGGATTACAGCATTAGGTTCGCAAGGCCTATAAGATGGTTGGTTGCATTGTTTGATAAAGAGATTATTAATTTTTCGATTGAGGGTGCCAGTTCATCAAATATTACCAGAGGGCACAGGACTTTATCGAATCGTGATATCATTATAAATTCAGCAGGTGAATATTTAAAAATCATGGCTGATAATTATATTGTTGTTGACCCGGAAGAAAGAAAAAAGATTATATTATCGCAGATAAAGGAACTTGCAGAAGCTAAAAATGGAAAGGCTCTAGTGGATGATGAGCTTCTTGAAGAGGTAATATATCTGGTTGAATATCCAACTGCACTAATTGGAAACTTCGAAAAAGAGTTTTTGGCATTGATAAAGGAAGCCATAATTACTCCTATGAAAGAACATCAAAGATATTTTCCTGTTCTTGATAGCGCTGAAAAGTTGATGCCTCATTTTATTACAGTAAGAAATGGAAGTAAAGATAGTATAGATATTGTACGACAGGGAAATGAACGGGTTTTAAGGGCCAGACTTAAGGATGCACAGTTCTTTTACAATGAAGATATGAAGGAAAAGCTTGAAACACGTGTAGAAAAACTCAAGGTGGTTGTGTACCAGGAGAAATTGGGAACCATCTATGAAAAAGTTGAGAGAATAGTAGGGTTAGCTGAATATATAGGAAAAAGACTCGGATTGAATAATGATAAAATCAACAAATTATCAAGAGTTGGACTGCTTTGCAAAGCTGATTTGGAAACTGCGATGGTCTATGAGTTTGCAGAACTTCAGGGAATAATGGGAAGAGAATATGCGCTAAAAAACGGAGAAGATGCGGAAGTAGCAGAAGCAATTTATTCGCATTATCTGCCGAGATTTTCAGGGGATAAGACTCCAAGGGATATTCTTGGCCAAATAATCAGTATATCGGATAAGATGGATTCTATTGCGGGTTCGTTTGGAATCGGAGTTCAGCCAACCGGTTCACAAGACCCATATGGTCTTAGAAGGCAGGCTTTGGGAATAATAAGTATCTTAATTGATAGTGATTTAGATATTGGAATTGACGAACTTATAATAACTTCAATCAAGCTCCTGAAGACAAAAATTACTGTTTCTCCAGATGAAATCAAAGAACAGATATCGGGATTTTTCAAACAAAGATTAAGGGTAATGCTTATTGAAAAGGGTTACAAGTACGATATTGTTGATGCGATATTAGAGAATGAGAACCTTAATGTTAAAGATATTATCAATAGGGTTGCGGCTGTATCCGCTATGCGTGAAAACCAAGGATCTGGTTTTGCAGAGCTCATAACTGCTTTAAATAGAGCATATAATCTTGCATCAAAAGCAGATAATCCTAATATTGAAGTTAAAATCAGCAAATTTGAGAATAAATATGAGCAGGATTTGTTTGAGGTTATTGCAAAAATAAAATCAGAAGTAGCTGAATGTATCGAAAAGAAATTATATAACAAGGCAATGGAAGCTTTGCATAGATTGGTTACACCGATAAATAACTTTTTTGACAATACAATGATTATTGTTGAAGATGCAGAAGTGAGGAACAACCGTCTCGCTATGCTGATACAAATAAAAGATGTATCAAATAAAATTTGCAACTTTGCAAAAGTTGTCGAATAGAAAATCAACACTATACAGAAGGTATGGCTAAATCAACATTAAGCCATACCTTCTTTTTTTATAAACGCATCCAAACATAACGGAGAGATGCGATGCATTGATTCAGTCTAAAGTGTTTTAATTAAAAAAGCATAAAACATATTGAAAAAATATACGAATTGTATTAAAATAACAATATAAAATGTCGAATTATGCAAACAAACATATTAATATTGCGATATATACATAATCTTGTCCATCAGACTATTCCTATTTAATTTTCTTAAATTTTATTATCTCACATTTTGTTTTCCTAAAGCTTAATCAGTAAATTTCTATTAACAAATAAATATTGTTGAGGTGATTTAATTGAGTGGTTCTTTAAAAATGGATCCAATGATGGAAATATTTGTGTCTGAAACGCTTCAGCAGATTGAGCAATTAGAACAAGCCGTACTTAAAATTGAGGATAGTACTGAGTTGACTGAGGCTATCAATGAAATTTTCAGATTAATGCATAGTATTAAAGGTTCATCTGCGATGATGCTTTTTAATAATATTTCTGTGTTAGCGCATTCTATCGAAGACCTTTTTGATTTTATCCGAAAGAATACAAATGCAGGATTTGACTTTCCTCAAATTACGGATATCGTTCTTGATAGTGTTGATTTTATTAAGAATGAAGTAATTAAAATTCAAAATAATAGTGAGTCGGATGGTGATTCATCTGAAAGGGTAGCATCTATTAAGGAATATCTGAATTCATTAAAAGGAAAGAACCCAGGCGAGAAAGTTATAAAGGATAATAAAGAGGATAAAGTCGATAAAGCCGAGGAAGAAAGGCCAAAGTATTATATTAGTTCCGAAAAAAGCTTTGAAGTTATAGAACAAAAAAACAGCTTTGAAGCAACTGTCTTCTTTGAAAGCGACTGCGGCATGGAAAACGTCAGGGCATTTGTCCTGGTTCATGAATTATCTGAAATAGTTGAGGAGATGAAGTATTACCCTGAAGACATAGAAGAGAATGAATACAGCGTCCAGATAATTAGAAATGAAGGCTTTAAAGTTTGGTTCACAAGTACTAAGAAAGAGGAAGAAATAAATAAACTGATTGCTAGCACGGGATATTTAGGGGAATATACTTTGAAAAAGACCGACAACATTAATATTTGCGAGGAAAGTACTCAAAATAAGCCCAAGAAAGCAATTATTTTAGATGAATCAGAAGTAAGTATAATTCGTGAAGAACCACAGGAAGAACTGCTTGAAAAATTGAATAGCCCCAAAAATCAAATAAAAGACGCTCCCGTAGAGAAGCATGAATCAATAAATGTAAATATATTAAAACTAGACAAATTAATGGACTTAGTTGGAGAGCTTGTTGTTTCAGAATCCATGGTTACTAGAAATCCGGAGCTAGAAGGTCTTGCTTTGGATAGCTTTCATAAGGCAGCCAGGCAGCTAAGAAAGATAACCAATGATCTTCAAGATGTTGTTACTTCAATAAGAATGGTTCCATTAGCATTAACCTTCCAAAAAATGAACAGGCTTGTTAGAGATATGAGCAGACAGCTCAAAAAAGAAATACAGCTTGAAATATTAGGAGAAACTACTGAAGTTGATAAGAATATTATTGAACACTTATCAGACCCTCTTATGCATATAATTAGGAATTCTATAGATCATGGCATTGAGACCCCTCAAGACAGGATAGCAAAAGGAAAACCTCAAAAAGGGAAGATTATCTTAGAGGGTAAAAATGCCGGAGGAGATGTGTGGATACTTATAAAGGATGACGGAAGAGGCCTTGATAAGGAAAAGATTCTTGCAAAAGCGAGAGAAAGAAAGCTTATTAATAAGCCGGAAAACGATCTAACAGATAAGGAGATATATTCATTCATATTCCTGCCCGGTTTTTCAACAAAAGAAGCTGTAACAGAGTATTCAGGCAGAGGAGTAGGCATGGATGTTGTAATGAAAAACATAGAAAAAGTAAGAGGAAGTGTAACTGTTGACAGTACTCCGAATCAAGGAACTATTATAAGCATAAAAATTCCACTTACACTTGCAATAATAAATGGAATGACTGTTAAGGTTGGGGCATCAACATATACTGTTCCAACTACCTCAATAAAAGAATCCTTTAGAATTAGGGAAGATGAACTTATAAGAGAACCTGATGGAACTGAAATGCTTTTGGTTAGGGGCCAAGCATATCCGATAGTTAGGCTTAATGAGTTGTATAAGGTTCCAACAAAGACTACCAATATTGATGAAGGAATTATTATGATGGTGGAAAACGAAAACAAAAGTATTTGTCTTTTTGCTGATTCATTACTTGGGGAACAGCAGGTTGTAGTCAAGGCACTGCCTAAATACGTAAAAAAGGTCAAGGGTATTGCTGGCTGTACTTTACTTGGAGATGGGAGTATCAGTTTGATATTAGATGCAGGAGAGTTAATAAACTAAATAATTTTAGCTACATACTAAATTATTCCGGAGCATATCATGAAAATTCTTAATCTTACCGAGGGAAGTTCTGTTTACACTTCAAATGTATATCTAGTTACTGGAACCTGGAATGCAATAAAGGATATTAATACCCTGATAGATGTGGGAAGAGATATTTCAATAATTGAAAAGATAGATAAAGCTTATACTGGCGTAGGAAAACATAGAGTTGAACAGATATTTCTTACACACAATCATTATGACCATACTGAAATATTAAAACAAATAAAAAAGATATATCATGCCAAAGTTTACGCGTACTCTTCATCTCTAGAATATGTTGATGAAATATTGAGTGATGGACAAATTTTTAAAATAGGCGACAAAGACTTCGAAGTAATTTATGCACCAGGCCACAGCAGTGATTCAATATGTCTCTTTTGTAAAGAAGATGGAATTCTTTTTGCAGGGGACAATCCTATCATTATAAACTCAAGTGATGCAGTATATGAAAAAAGATATCTAAAAGCAATTGAACATTTAGCCAGCTTCGATATAAAGAAAATATATTTCGGGCATGGCCTCCCTTATGAATTCGATTGCAACAAAGCGATTAAAACTACATTAAAAAACTTAGAAATAAGTAATAAATAATATGGATATACGAAAGGGGTGAAAACATGGAACAAGATTTGGACAATTTATTGGCTGAAGAAGAAGATACCCTGAAAGGAAAGTATTTAGTATTTACAATTGGGAAGGAAGAGTACGGTATTGAAATAAGATATGTAACTGAAATAATAGGTATTCAAGCAATTACGCCTATTCCTGAGCTCGCAGAATATGTAAAGGGAGTAATAAACTTAAGGGGAAGAATAATACCTGCGATGGACGTTAGATTAAGATTTAAGAAACAGGAAAGAGAATATGATGATAGAACATGCATAATTATTATCGAAATAAGGGATCTATCAATAGGATTGATAATTGATCGTGTATCCGAAGTTGTAAATATTCCGGATGAAGAAATTTCTGCGCCTCCTGAATTAAATAAAAATTTTCATAACAGATATATTAAAGGAATCGGTAAGGTTGGTAATAGCGTAAAGCTAGTTCTAGATTGTGAAATGCTCTTAAGCGAGGATGATATTGAAAGCTTGAGCAGTATTAATTAATATACATTCCTTAAAAATAAAGAAAATAAGTTAAAGGAGGATTAGGGGAATGAAATGGTATTTCAATATGAAAATCGGCTCAAAATTATTAATGGGGTTTATAACTGTTGCAATAATTTCAGCTATAGTTGGGATGATTGGGATAACCAATCTTAAGACGATTGAAAAAGCAGATAAATTATTATATGAAAAAAATGCAATTGCTTTAGAAGTTATAGGCGGTATTTCAGCAAAGAGTCAAGAGATGCGAGGCACATTAAAAGACATGATGTTAAATGCCAATAATAAAGCAAAAATTGAAAACTCAAAACAAAAGTTGAATCAAATAATTAGTGATATTAATAATCTTCTTAAAGATTACGAACCAACAATTGAAGATGAAGAAGATAAAAGAGCGATTGAAGATTTTAAAAAAGGGTATAATGATTATTTAGGTTTAAAAGACAGGCTGCTTGGCTTTTTAGCTTCTAACAATGTTGATGCAGCGGTTAGCCTTGCATATGGCGAAGGAGCTACAATTGCAGGCGAAATGAACAAGGACATTGCCACTATTACACAGAGTAATGTTGATTTCGCCAAAAATAGATCTGAGCAGAATGCTAAAACGGCGAAAGATGCAGAAGTTTTAATGATAGTTATAATTATTATAAGTATAGGTGTTGCTGTATTTTTAGGAGCATTCATATCCCGATTAATCAGCAGGCCGGTTAAAGAAATGGTTGATGTAGCAAATAGGCTTGCAAAAGGGGATATAAGTGTTGAATTGAAAGCAATCAATGAGGATGAGATTGGAGATTTGACAAAAGCATTCACGAAAATGATTGATAATACCAAGGAACAGGCAAAAGCAGCAGATAAAATATCTGCAGGAGACTTGAATGTTACTATAGACGTAAAATCGGAAAATGATGTTTTATCAATAAGCATGAACAGAATAGTACATAATCTTAACAGCCTTGTATTAGGTGCTTCAGAGTTAACCAAACAATGCTTGGATGGGAAGCTTGATGTTAGGGCTGATGAGGACAAGTTCTCAGGCGGTTATAAGGATATAGTAAAGGGTATCAATGCAACACTTGATGCAGTAATAGGACCATTAAATGTAGCTGCAGAATATGTAGATAGAATTAGCAAGGGAGATATTCCTCCAAAGATTACAGATAGCTATAAGGGAGATTTTAATGAAATAAAGAATAACTTAAACATCTGTATTGAAGCTATCAATTCAATGATAATAGATACAAATATGCTTTCAAATGCTGCTATTGAAGGAAAACTTGATGTAAGGGCAGATGTAAACAAACATCAGGGAGATTTCCGAAGGATTCTGGAAGGTGTTAACGGTACGCTTGATTCTGTAATAGGGCCATTGAATGTAGCAGCTGAGTATGTGGATAGAATAAGCAAGGGAGACATTCCTCCAAAGATTACGGATATATACAAAGGCGATTTCAACGAGATTAAGAATAATATTAATGCATTGATTGGATACTTGAATGCCTTTGTTGAAGATATGGATAATACATATAAAGCTCAAAAGGCCGGAGATATTGATAAGAATATGACTGCTCAAGATTTTGCAGGTGTGTTCAATAAGATGGCATTAGGATTTAATGACACAATAAATTTACATGTAGAAAATATATTAAAAATACTGGGAATAATGTCTGCATATGCTGAAGGCGACTTTTCAAAAGATCTTGAAGCATTACCGGGAAAACAAGCTGTAGCAAATGAAGTAGTAAGTAAGCTGAAAAATAATTTGATTAATGTAATTAAAGATATTGAAATGCTTGTTAATGCTGGAACTGAAGGTAAACTGGATGTTAGGGCAGATATTTCAAAGCATGGCGGAGATTATTCTAAAATAATTGCAGGAATCAATGCAACACTCGATGCAGTAATAGGGCCATTGAATGTAGCAGCAGAATATGTTGACAGGATAAGCAAAGGAGATATACCTCCAAAGATTACAGATGCGTATAAGGGTGACTTTAATGAGATAAAGAACAATGTCAATGGACTTATAGAATACCTCAGTATGTTCGTCTCGGAAATGGATAAGTTCCATGAGGAACATGAGGAAGGCCATACTTTATACGTGATGCCGGTTGAAAGTTTTGCTGGAGTATATGCTCAAATGGCTAAAAACGTTAATAGAATAGCAGATATATACATCCAATTAATTAGAAAAGAATATGTAATACTCGAAGCATATTCAAAAGGAGATTTGAGTAAAGAGATAGAAACACTTCCGGGTAGACAAATGCTTCTAAAAGAATACCTTGATAAATTAAGAAGTTCATTAATTTTAATGGGCTCCGAAATATCTTCTTTAATTGATGCAGGAACAAACGGAAAGCTTGATGTAAGAGGTGATGCAACTAAGTTGGAAGGTGATTTCCGCAGGGCAATTGAAGGAGTAAATGCAATTCTAGATGCAATTGTTGCCCCGATTCAGGAAGCAGCAGGAGTAATGGAACTAATGTCTGAGGGTATATTGACTGGTTCTATGAAAGGAAATTATAAGGGTGACTTTGCCCTGTTGAAAGACAATTTGAATAATTCACTAGAAACATTAGGCGGGTATGCAGGAGAAATTTGCAATACTCTTGGCGAAATGGCACATAAGAACCTTGCGATTACCTTGAAACAGGATTACAAGGGTGACTTTATCCAAATGAGGGATGCAGTTCTTGTTACAATAAGGTCCTTTAATGAATTTATAGGTGATATAAATAGTGCCGCTGATCAGGTTGCGTCAGGTTCAAAACAGGTATCTATATCAAGTCAAGAGTTATCCCATGGTTCAACACAGCAGGCAAGTTCCGTAGAAGAAATTACTGCGGCAATGACCCAGATTGCAGCGCAAACAAAACAGAATGCGCTTAGTGCAAATGAGGCAAATGAGCTTTCAATAAAAGTACATGATGAAGCTCAACGAGGAAATGGGCAAATGCATGAAATGCTCAAGGCTATGGATGATATTAACCAATCATCTGCAAATATTTCAAAAATCATTAAAGTAATAGATGAAATTGCATTCCAGACAAATATATTGGCTCTTAATGCAGCGGTTGAAGCAGCAAGAGCAGGGCAGCATGGTAAAGGCTTTGCAGTAGTGGCAGAAGAGGTCAGAAACCTAGCGACCAGGAGTGCAAATGCTACTAAGGAAACAGCAGCCTTGATTGAAGGCTCAATAGAAAAAGTTGAGGCTGGAACAAAGATTGCGAATGAAACAGCAAAGGCTCTGGATAATATCGTTTCAGGCGTATCCAAGACTGCAGGCCTTGTTGGAGATATTGCGTCAGCTTCAAATGAACAGGCAACTGGGATAGCACAGATTAATACTGGAATAAATCAAGTTTCAAATGTAACACAATCAATTACGGCAACTGCAGAAGAAAGTGCTGCAGCCAGCGAAGAGCTTTCAGCTCAAGCTCAAATGCTAAAAGATAAGGTTAGTGAATTTAGGCTAAATACTGATAAATCAAGTTTAGGTAAAATTGATGACATGAATCCAGAGCTTTTCAAGATGGTTCATGACATGATTGAAAAGGAAGAATCAACAAAACAGATGTCAAAGGCAAGCAAGGATAAGGCAAAATTGGCAGCAAAAAACTCAAAAATAAAAATATCACTTGACGATACAGATTTCGGTAAATACTAAAAATTAAAAATGGAGAGAGGGCCGATAACGGCTCTCTTTCCAATATTATTATTACACCTAGGAGAGATTATGATTAACATTGGTGATATTGAATTTAAGAAACTTGTTGATTTTGTTAATGAGAATTATGGAATAAATCTTTCAGAAAAAAAAATACTTATTGAAGGCAGGCTTCAAAATTTATTAGTTGAAAAGCAGTTTAAAAACTATGCAGAATACTTTAATTACATCATAAAAGACCAATCAGGAGAGGCTGTATCAACCTTAATTAATAAAATCACAACAAATCATACATTTTTCATGAGAGAAAGCGAGCATTTTGACTATATTAAAAAAATAGTTCTTCCTTATTTGACTAAAAATCTTAAAGAAAAGGATATGAGAATATGGAGTGCAGGCTGTTCCAGTGGAGAAGAGCCATATACATTGGCAATGCTTGTAGATGAATTTTTGGGAAATCAAAAGGTATTTTGGGATTCAAAAATTCTGGCTACAGATATTTCGGGAAAAGTATTGGAAGAAGCAGTAAAAGGGACTTATGCCAAAGAGTCTTTAAAGGATATACCAGAAAGTTGGAGGAACAATTATTTCAGGCAACTGCCTAATGGTGATTATAAAGTTATTGATAAGATTAGAAATGAGGTAATATTCAGAAGATTCAATTTAAAGAATCCAGAATTTCCTTTTAAAAATAAATTTCATGTTATATTTTGCAGAAACGTCTTGATTTATTTTGATGCTGAAAACAAGAGGGAATTGATTAAAAAATTCTATAATTATACCGAACCCGGCGGTTATTTGTTTATCGGTCATTCGGAATCACTTGCAAATGATTGCTCAGGATATAGATACGTTGTACCAGCAGTATATAGGAAAGAATATAATTAAAAATTTTAATACAAGAATCGAAGGGAATCCAATATGCTGAAAAAAAGAATTAAAGTTTTAGTTGTAGATGATGCATTTCTATTTAGAGAAAAACTTGTTCAAGAATTGAGCAAAGACCCGACTATTCAAGTCGTAGGAACAGCGACAGATGCATATATGGCCAGAGATAAGATAATTGAGTTGGAACCTGATGTAATGACATTAGATGTCCAACTGCCTAAAATGAATGGTATTGATTTTCTTAGAAGGCTTATGCCTCAATACCCAATGCCTGTTGTTGTTGTAAGTTCAATTAGCGAAAGCGTATTTGATGCTTTAAATGCAGGTGCAGTGGATTTTGTTGCAAAGCCTGATGCATCTATAGGGAGAACTGTCGAAACATTTATCAGCGAATTAATTATTAAAATTAAAATTGCCTCAACAGCAAAAGTTGGATATTTGAAAAAAGAGATTAAGAGTACGGAATCAATTTCACATAAGCTTGATGGAAGTTCTGATAATAAAATAATTGCAATTGGAGCATCTACAGGGGGAACAGAAGCTTTATCTTCAATCATAAAAGCATTTCCGAGAGATATGCCGGGAACAATAATTGTACAGCATATGCCGGCAGTTTTCACAAAAATGTTTGCTGACAGGCTTAATAATAGCTGTGTAGTCGAAGTTAAGGAAGCCGAAGATGGAGACAGGATATATCCGGGAAGAGTGCTTATTGCGCCAGGGGATTATCATATGGCATTAAAGAGAACTGGAACTATATATACTGTACAGATTTTTTCAGGGGAAAAAGTAAGCGGACATTGTCCTTCGGTTGATGTGCTTTTTGATTCGGTTGCAGATAAAGCTGGAAAAAATGCGGTAGGGGTGATACTTACAGGAATGGGAAGCGATGGCGCGAATGGACTTTTAAAAATGCGAAGAAAAGGCGCCAGAACAATTGGACAGGATGAAGAAAGCTGTATTGTTTATGGAATGCCAAAGGTTGCGTACGAAATTGGTGCAGTCGAAAAACAAGTCCCTTTGGATAAGGTTGCTCAAATAATATGTTCTATACTGAGTATGCGTAACTAACCTTTATTATTTAAAGATTGAAGGGGGATTTAAAATGAGAATATTAATTGCGGAAGATGATTATGCGAGCAGAAAATTTCTTTATAAGTTTTTATCTAGCTATGGAGAGTGCGATGTCACCGTTGATGGTATGGAAACTATCGAGGCGTTTTTAATGGCATGGGAAGAAGAAAAGCCTTATGACCTGATTTGTTTGGACATAATGATGCCAAAAGTTGATGGACTGAAGGTTCTTAAATTAATAAGGGAAAAAGAAAAGGAAAAAGGTCTTGAAAAGAGTCAATATGCAAAAATAATTATGACAACCGCACTTAGTGAATCTAATTATGTATATACGGCATTTGAATCAGGCTGTGAGGGATACGCTGCTAAACCCTTAGATACTAATAAGCTTTTAGAAGTAATTGCTAAGCTTGGGTTGATTGCTGAAAAGAAATAATTTATTAATGGAGACGAAAAATGGCTTTTACGTATTTTTTTAGAGATGTACAGACTTTGGAAATGATTCGTGATTATGCGCTGCCCGATTTGCGGACAAGAATGTATATTGACATATGGGATGCAGGCTGTGCGATGGGACATGAGCCATACACCCTTGCAATTATTCTAAAAGAAAGCATGGGCTATATGCAGTATCGAAATGTAAGAATAAAAGCGACCGACCTGGATGAAAGCAACCTTTTCGGCGCTATAATTCAAGCTGGTTCATATCCAAGAGAACAAATCGAGAGAATACCCGAAGATATATTAAAAAAGTATTTTACTTATGATAAAAAAACTGATACCTATACCATTATTGATGAAATAAAAAAATCCGTAAAATATATGAAGCACAATCTTCTTTCAATGCAGCCGGCCGGAAATGACTTTAGCCTTATACTGTGCAAAAATGTTTTGCTGCATTTTAATGAGGCTCAGAGAATTGAAGTAATAAAGATGTTTCATAATTCATTAGTGAGTGGGGGTTATTTTGCAACCGAACAAACGCAAAAGATGCCTGCTGAGTGTGAAGGCTTTTTTGAAAGGGTAGTATCGAATGCACAATTATTTAGAAAAAAATGATTGCAAAGGAAGTGCATAGTAAATTATGAATACAGAATATAAAGATGCACATGATAAAGAATACTGCTCGAACGTAATCCAGAGTATGGGTGATGGTGTTATAACCATAGATTTAAATAAGAAAGTTGTTTTCATGAACCATAGGGCTGAAGAACTGATAGAATGGGATTCTGATTCGGCGAGAGGTAAAGATTTTGATGAAGTTTTTAAGTTAATTGACTATAAAAAAAAGAAGGAAATGTATTTAAAAATAGAACAAGTAATTGAGAAAAATGAAATAATAGGGCTTATGAAAAATTCAGCATTAGTTAGCAAATTAGGTGAAGTACATATTGTTTCTGCAAGCCTTGCACCAATTATAAATCTAGAAAGAAAAGTAATAGGTGTTGTAATTACATTTAGAGAGATAACACGTATCATAAAAGTTGAAGAAGAATTACTAAAGGTTTCTAATATAGTAGAACAGTCTTTAGCTGGTATATTAATAATAAATCTAGAAAATGTTATCGAGTATTCAAATAATAGAATGGAAAGTGTGCTTGGTTATCCAAGAAAAGAACTCTTAGGAATGAAGGCATCTTTTTTAGGGAAACCCACACGTACCGAAAAAAAGCTGGAAGAGATATTTGCCTTTGTGAAAGATGGAAATGAGTGGCAGGGAGAAGTTATTGCAAGAAAGAAGGATAATAAAGAATGCTGGCTTAACCTAGTTATTTATCCAATCAGGAATGAAGATGGAGAGGTTTCTTCTATATGTGCCAATCTTGTTGATATTACACAAGTAAAGCATCTGGAGAGAATGCAAAAACTAATAACTAACAATATTGCCGATGTAATAGGATTGTGTGATAAAAATGGCAAAATTGAGTACGTAAATCCAGCTGCATATACAATTTTAGGGTATCCACAGCGAGATAATATCACAAGGACAATGTTCGAAATTATATATGAGGAAGACATAGAAAAATTTAATGAGCTGTTCAAGGGCTGCATAGATAGAAAGCATGACAATATCAAAGAAGTAAGGCTTAAGAAGGCTTCCGGTGGATATGTTTGGATGGAACTAAGAGGTAATGGACTATTTGAAGAAAATGGCGATATTTTTGGATTAATATTTGTTGCAAGAGATATAACCGAAAGGTATAAAGCACGGCAGGATTTAGAGGAAGCAAAAGAGAAAGCTGAAGCGGCCAGCCACGCAAAGAGCGAGTTCCTTGCGAATATGAGTCATGAAATAAGAACTCCGTTAAATGGTTTTATTGGTATGACGCGGTTAGTTTTGATGTCAGACCTTACAACCGAACAAAAAGAAAACCTTGAAATTGCTCAAACCTGCGCAGATACACTGCTTACAATTATTAATGATATTCTTGATTTATCAAAAATTGAAGCTGGGAAAATGAAAACAGAAACGATTAATTTTGTTTTTCCTGAAATGATTAAAAGGGTTTTAAAAATACACGAATATTCAGCAAATAATAAAGGATTGGCAATAAAGGTTAATGTTTCCGAAGGGATTCCAAAAACATTAAGGGGAGACGTATATAAGATTCAGCAGGTACTAAATAATCTAATCAGCAACGCAGTAAAGTTTACTGAAAATGGAGGCATATTTCTAAATATATGGGAAGAATATCTTCCAGAGAAGAAAATACTTTTGAATTTCTCAATAACAGATACAGGAATAGGTATCTCGCCGGAAGAAATGAAGCAGCTTTTTAGCAGCTTCAGTCAAGCTGATGGTTCGATTACAAGAAAATATGGCGGTACCGGATTGGGATTAGCAATCTCTAAACAGCTTGTAGAGATGATGGGAGGAACTATTGGCGTAGAAAGTGAAAAAGATACAGGAAGTACATTTCATTTTTCAATTAAATTAGATTATACTGATGAATTGGAACCAAAAACGAGCGAGAAATCACACTATATGGTAACACCTGAATACATAAATCAGTTATTGAATACTAATGCTAGAAAAGATAGTAAACAAAGCAAAGATAATCTTCCTGATTTAATTAAGGAGCTTAAGGAAAATATTGATTTAAAAAAACTTAATGTTTCAGAAGGTATTGCAGAAAAGATTAAAGAGATTACTTCGAAAGAAAGTATGGTTCAAATTAATAAAATTTCATTCAAATTATTGCTGGCAATTAGACGAAATGATTTTGGAGAAGCCCAAGAACAATGCTTAAAACTATGTGAGGAATTTTATAAAAAATAATTTGGAGGAATAAAATGAAGATACTTATCGCAGAGGATGATTTTACTAGTAGAAAATATGTAACTAAATTATTATCAGAATACGGTGAATGTGATGTTACTGTGAATGGATTGGAGGCTATAGAAGCTTTTGTAATGGCTTTGGAAGAACGAGAACCATATGATTTGATTTGCCTAGATGTAATGATGCCTAAAGTTGATGGCTTGAGGGTACTTAGATACATTAGAGAAAAAGAAGAAGAAATGGGCATGGAAAGAGAAAAAAGGGCAAAGATTATAATAACAACTGCACTTGCGGAGATTGATATTAATTTGAAGACATTTGTTGAAGGATTTGAGGTTTTTCTTCCTAAACCTATGGAAACTTCCAAACTGAGTGATGTAATTAGAAGATTTGGTTTGATAAAATAAAGCCCTGCAATGCAGGGCTTTTACTTTACTTTTTTGATTTAGCTTTGGCTCTCATTTCGCCATTAAGAATTCTCTTTCTTAGCCTGATGTTTTTTGTGGTAATCTCGGCTAATTCATCATCTGCGATGAATTCCAGACACTGCTCAAGACTCATTTTTACAGCAGGCACAAGGCGTAATGCTTCGTCAGAGCCTGAAGCACGCATATTTGTAACGTGTTTTTTCTTGCATACGTTGACTACTATATCTTCAGCTCTTGAGTTCTCGCCAACAACCATTCCTTCATAAACACGAAAGTTCGGTTCTATAAATAAATTTCCTCTATCCTGTGAATTGAAGAGGCCATAGGTTGTTGCTTCCCCTTCCTCAAAGGCTACTAATGAACCTCTGGTTCTTTCTGGAATATCACCTTTATATGGTTCATAATCAAGGAATAGATGATTCAAAATGCCATTACCTTTTGTATCGGTTAGAAACTCAGATCTGTAACCGATAAGTCCTCTGGCAGGTATTTTAAATTCTAATCTCATATATCCCTGCTCAGAAGAAGTCATGTTAATCATTTCGGCTTTTCTTGGACCCAGTTTTTCCATAACAGCCCCCATGAATTCTTCAGGAACATCTATAATCAAGTGTTCAATCGGTTCGCAAGTAACGCCTTCAATCTCCTTTAAGATAACCGTAGGTCTTGAAACCTGAAGCTCATAGCCTTGTCTTCTCATTGTTTCAATTAGTATTGATAATTGAAGCTCGCCTCTTCCTGATACTTTAAATGTATCTGGAGAATCTGTTTCCTCAACGCGTAAGCTGAGATTGGTTTCAATTTCTTTGAATAGCCTGTCTCTTAAATGTCTTGAAGTTACATATTCGCCTTCGCGGCCTGCAAAAGGGCTGGTGTTTACTCCGAAAGTCATTGAAACAGTAGGTTCATCAATATTTATAAAGGGTAAAGGCTCAGGGCAATCAATATCACAAATTGTATCTCCGATGTTTATTTCCGGAATGCCCGCAATTGCAACAATGTCTCCTATAGAAGATTGGTCTACTTCAGAACGCTTAAGTCCCTTGAATTCAAACAGCTTTGAAACCTTTGTAGGTTGGCTTGTATATTCTTCTCTGGAGAGAACTACTGGTTGGCCATTTTTGATTATACCGCGTTCAATTCGGCCTATGGCAATTCTTCCAAGGTATTCATCAGAATCGATATTTGAAACTAGTACCTGTAATGGTTTATCTTCATAGCCAACCGGAGGCGGAACAACATTTAGTATCATTTCAAATAATGGTTTTAAGTCTGGGGAAGTGGAATCAAGCTTGGTTTTAGCAATACCGGCTCTGCCTGAAACATAAACTACTGGAAATTCAAGCTGTTCTTCATCGGCTTCCAAATCAAAGAATAAATCTAATACTTCATCAACAACTTCAGTAGGTCTTGCCTCAGTTCTGTCAATTTTATTTATAACTACTATCGGCTTAAGATTAAGCTGAAGAGCTTTTTTGAGTACGAATTTTGTTTGGGGCATAGGACCCTCAAAAGCATCAACAACTAATAAAACTCCATCAACCATTTTAAGTATACGTTCAACCTCACCGCCAAAATCAGCATGGCCTGGAGTATCAACAATATTAATTTTTATTCCGTTATAGTCAACAGCAGTATTCTTTGCAAGGATTGTAATGCCTCTTTCCCGCTCAAGGTCGTTCGAATCCATAACTCTTTCTTGAACCTGCTCATTGCTTCTAAATATTCCGCTTTGTTTGAGCATAGCATCAACCAAGGTTGTCTTACCATGGTCAACGTGAGCTATAATTGCAATATTTCTAATATCTTTTCTTATGTTTTTTGCCATAAAAATCCCTCATTATTATTAATTATAAATTTATTTCCAGAATAGAAGTTTACAACAGAGTTAGGCTTTTTGTCAAATATTTTAGCATGTATTGCTTTAAGACAATTATAGTGTTTGAAATGCTATAGTAATTAATTATGTAGTATAATGATAAAGAAAATAGCCATTCCTTAATATACAGCTATTAGTATTTTAATTACTTGGGAGTGATAGCACATGGGTTTATCTAAAGATAGAGACTATTATTTTGATAATCTAAAATTCATATTGATTATTCTTGTTGTAATCGGCCATACTATTGAACCTCTGGTTAATAATAATATGAGCCTCAAAGCAGTATATGTATTTATTTACACATTTCATATGCCTCTTTTTATCTTGGTATCGGGGTATTTTTCAAAAAATATAAATACTAAAGGATACATACTAAAAAATGCTAAAAAGATTCTTATTCCATATGTAATATTTCAAATACTATATTTCTTATTTTTTCGTTATGCCATGAATAATATTCAAATAAAATTCACGTTATTTACTCCATATTGGATAATGTGGTTTTTATTATCCTTATTTATTTGGAAGATGATTCTTCCTTACTTTGTAAAGATAAAATATCCTTTGCTGGTATCGATAATATTAGCTGTTTTAGCAGGCTATATAGATCAGATAGGCTATTTTATGAGCTTGTCAAGAACAATAACCTTTTTTCCATTCTTTTTGCTTGGTTATTACTTAAATAAGCCATATATTGAAAGATTGTATACATTTCGTATAAAGCTAGCATCAATAGCAGTACTGATTTGTGGTTTTATGGTTATTAATTTTCTTACCCCCAGAATTTATTATGGATGGCTTTATGGAAGCTCTTCATATGCATATCTCCATGCAAATCAGTGGTATGCGGGATTCTTTAGAATGGGAATTTTCGCTGCTGCAATTTTGTTCTCAATTTCAGTTCTTGCATTAGTTCCAAAGAATAAAAATATCATAAGCGAAATGGGAATGAGAACCATGTATTTATACTTACTGCATGGATTCGTAATAAAGCTGTTTGTAAGATATAATCTTTATGCAGTTTATGATATAAGCTTAATATTAACTGTCTCAATTCTAGTTAGTCTTTTCTTATCAAGCCGGTTTGTTGAGAAATTAACCAAACCAATTATCCAGCCTTAGATATCATACTTTTAAATCCCATAATCAATGTGATTTTAATAAAATAAATTCATTTTGAAGGTATTTTATTAAAAAAGAATGCTGTAAAATGCAGGATTATAATATAATATGTCGAAATATACATATTGTAGTTATTCAATCTTTTCTTGTAGTATGTCTTTTTGTAAATTTCTTCAAGGAGGAAAGACAAAAGTGAATACTAATAAGTTTTTTAATATATTTAAAAAGGCTGCAACCCTAAATACCGTGCTTTATATTTTAATGGGATTGTTAATAATAGCGGGACCAATCTATTTGCATTTCAAATGGGTTGAAGCTTCCCAAGAAACTTCAGAGCAGGCTCTGAAAATTGCAAGAATAGCTAAAGCTGGTTTTCTTGAAGGGGCTATTAGGCAGCTTGTAAGAAGTCCAAATATTACAAAAGAGCCGCCATTTCATGATGTAAAAGTGGGTTTGGAAGAGTTGGTAAAGATAAATAAAGATGTTAGATTTGCATATATATTTGCAAGAACAAATAAAAATCTGCGTATTATTGCTGATTCTGAAGAAGTTGGTTCGAAGGATTATTCGCCGCCAGGGCAGATATATGTTGAAGCAAGCAGAGAAACTATGAAGCCGTTTATTGATGGAAAGGCTATAATTACTCGGCCTGTGACAGATAGATGGGGTTCTTGGGTAAGTGTTCTTGTGCCTATACAGGATAATAAAACAGGAGAAATATTTGCTGTACTTGGTATGGATTATCCTGCAAATGCATGGAACAATTATGCATTTCATCAAACACTGCAATTAGGGATTATTGTTTTGACCATTCTATTACTATTAGCAGCCATTTATAGATTACTCAACAGGAATATGGTTCTTAAAAATGAGAGAAATAAATTAAACCTGGCAAATGAAAAAATTGAAAAAGCAAAAAACAATTTTGATAATTTCTTTAATACAATTAATGATTTAGTGTTTGTTGTTAATAAAGAAAGTAAAATTGTTGATATAAATGATACCGTTTGCAAGAGATTAAATTATAAAGAAGAAGAGATTATCGGACTTTCAGCTAACATAGTGTGCCCAGGAAATAGAATAGAAGAAGCATTTAAAATGATATCAGGAATTCCTTCTAATAAAGTAGAATATTGCTCGCTGCCTTTAATAACAAAACACGGTGAAGAAATTCATGTAGAAACACATGCTGTTTGGGGAGAGTGGAATGGAGAACCAGCGGTATTTGCTGTATCAAAGGATATATCAGATATTGAGAAATCAGAAGAAAAGTTTTCGAAGGCATTTCATTCTGGTGCTGTTTTAATGGCAATGTCTAGGCTTGGCGATGGCTGCTATATTGATGTAAATGACGCATTTTTAGATACATTAGGATTTAAAAGAGAAGAAGTCATTGGAAAGACATCAGAGGAATTTAAATTATTTGCTGATCCAAGGCAGAGAGAGACAATTCTAAATGATATAAGGATGCATGGAAGAGTAAGCGGGGTAGAGGTTAAGGTTATTGGACAAAATGGTATAGTGCATGCTGGTATTCTTACTGCTGATATTATTAATATCGGAAAGATACCTTGTGTATTGATAACTATGATGGATATTACAAAGAGAAAAGAAATAGAGGAAAAATTCATCGAAAGTGAACAACGGCTTAAGCTCGCAGTTGAAAGTGCAAGTATCGGTTCATGGGATTGGTTTATACAAGAGGGAAAAACAACATATAATAATCAATGGGCACAAATAATAGGTTATACTCTTGAGGAGCTAATGCCTGTCAGCATTGATACATGGACAAAGTATTTACATCCTGATGACCAGAAAAAAACAGAAGAACTGCTGAAAAAACATTTTTCAGGCGAAAGCGAATATTATGAATGTCAAACAAGAATGAAACATAAGGATGGAAGATGGATATGGGTTTTAGACAGAGGGAAGGTAATACAGTTTGACGGTGATAAACCTATTAGAATGGTTGGAGTTCATATTGATATTACAAAGAACAAAGAAATAGAAGAAGAGCTGCTTAAATCAAGGGAAGCTGCCCAAGCCGCAAGCATTGCAAAAGGACAATTTCTTGCTAACATGTCCCATGAAATACGAACTCCTATTAATGGAATCGTAGGCTTCTTACAGCTTCTTGAGCAGACAGAGCTTAATGAAACACAAAGCGACTATATACAAGAAGCAATATCTTCATCTAAAGGCCTATTGTATCTTATCAATGATATTCTTGATTTTTCAAAAATTGAAGCAGGAAAGTTGTCGATGGAGAATATCAAGTTCAATATGAGGTCAACTATTGAGGATACTGTTTCTACACTAATGCCTAAGGCAGAAGAAAAAGGATTGCAAATGCACTCGTTTATCAAGTCAAATGTTCCTGAGGAAGTTATAGGCGACCCTGCGAGGCTTAGACAGATACTAAACAACTTGCTAAGTAATGCAATAAAATTCACTTCTAATGGAGAGATAGATGTAAATATTGAAATGATTGATGAAGCAGATGATATAGCCACGTTAAGTTTTAAAGTTTCGGATACTGGAATTGGTATAAGTAAAGAAGGCTGTGAAAAGCTATTTAAACCATTCACTCAAGAAGACAGCTCAACTACTAGAAAGTTTGGTGGAACAGGCCTTGGGCTTGCGATATCAAAACAACTGGTTAATATGATGGATGGAAGTATCGGAGTTGAGAGCGTTCAGGGGAAAGGCTCAACATTCTACTTTACAGCAAAATTTAAAATTATCAATAAAGCCAATGAAATGGCCAAAACTAAACTTAAAGAACTTAATAATATAAAAGTGCTTATTGTTGATGATAATAAGAGCAATCAAAAGATTACTAAGAGTTATCTTGAAGAATTTGGTGTTAATGTATTTGAATCTGAAAATGCAGAAAATGCTATTGCCGAGCTCTTAAAACAAGCTAATAATGGAAATGGTATAGAGGTTGTTATTACTGATTATCAAATGCCTGGAATGAGCGGATACGAGCTGGCTTCGCAAATAAAGTCCACTCCTTCAATATCT
>JBLNBO010000038.1:0-67859 GCA_050260055.1 Ignavibacteriales bacterium | reverse complement strand
CTATTACCCCATAAGATGAATAGGAGACACCATTTGAAAGTTCTTGAACTGATAAAATCTGATTAATTACCTTTCCCCCAATTGCGTAAGGGTTGAGGCTTGGAAGATACTTATCAGCTGCTATAACTGCATCCTTGGTTACCTCGTAACAATAGCATGTTTCATGCTTCCAGGGTCTGGGGGCTTTTGCCATTTGTATAGGCCGAAGGCATTTACCTTTATCGAGGAACTCGTTTGGAGTCCAAATTATTTCACCGGCAGCAAAACGTCTTCGGATATCTATGGTAACCAATCTTTTCATTTTTCTGCCTCCTTTCCTGATTTTTTGACGTCTGTTTATCCCATAAGTAAATGGGTGATTTAAAAAATATATCCCTCCCTTGCAATTTCTTGGCAGGCTTTTAGTGAAATCAATTTTAAAATAAATGTGAATTAAAGTTTATCATGACTGTAATAAAATTTCTATATTTTTTTGTTGAAGAATATCAAAGGTTACAGCCAAATGCTGTAATTGAATTACTGGCTTTAATGAGGTAATATAGAATCAGACAATTAAACCATGTAAATTATTTTGTATTTTTTAAAATTAATCATAAAAGGAATATATTATAGAAGACATTTTACATCAATTATTAGTCATACTTTCTCAAATGAGGTGAATAAATGGATAATTCTAAAAAAATCCTTATTGCCGATGATGATAAGAATATCTGCGAGATACTGGAGTTATATCTTGCAAATGAAGGCTATACCCTTACATTTTGTCATGATGGAAGCTGTGCTCTTGATGCATTTAAAAAAGATGAATATGACCTTGTAATGCTTGATGTTATGATGCCTATCATAAACGGGTGGGAAGTCTGTAAAATAATACGTAAAACAAGCAGCATTCCTGTTATTATGATAACTGCAAGAGATATGGTTGATGATAAGGTTCAGGGATTTGAGATAGGAGCAGACGATTATATTGTAAAGCCATTTGAGCCTAGGGAGGTAGTTGCCCGAGTTAAAGCACGCCTAAGACAGCAGGGAACTTCAACATGTAAAAGTGAAAATGTGTTGACTATTGGCAATCTATCTGTTGATTTAAATAAATATGAAGCATGTATAAATGGCAAAAAGGTTGAACTAAAACCAAAAGAACTGCAGCTTTTATTCTTCCTCGTTAATAATAGGAACATTGTTTTTTCACGCGACCAGCTTCTTGAAAAGGTTTGGGGTTATGACTTTGTCGGTGATACCCGAACAGTTGATGTCCATATAAAAAGTCTGAGGCAAAAAATTCAAAGCCCTGATTCAGGTTGGGATATTGTAACCATCTGGGGAGTGGGCTATAAATTCGAGGTACAATAATGTTTAGAGGTATTTTTTCTCGTCTTATGTTCACATATCTAATGATTATTACCGCAGTTATTTTAACAGCCTCTCTTGCACTTTCAGTCGGCTATTCTGATTATGTTTTTAAAGACAAACAGCAGGAACAATTGAAATCGGCAAAAAAGATTAGCCGTTTGGTTGGAAACTATAAAAATAATATTATTAACAAGCAGGAGCTTGATTCTTCAATTAATTCAATTGGGTATGTTACCGATTCAAGTATTTATGTTATTAATGCAAATCTCAAGGCAATAGAGAACTGGAAAAGTATTAAAATTGGAGAGGATTTGGAGGAACCATTTCTATTAAAAGATTTGAGAAAAGTACTTTCAAACAATACTGTCTTTAGAAAAAGCCAGTATTCTTCAAAATTTAATATGGACATGGTTTTTACAGGATTTCCTTTATTGGAAGGGAAAGAGGTCAAAGGCGCAATTTTGATTTTTTCTCCTGTAAATACGATTGAAAAGGATGTAGCAACAATCAACCTGACTATTTTTGTTTGTGCGATAATTCTTACACTTGTAAGTGCTGTAATTATCTATTTTATCTCGCGTCGAATCTCGCGCCCGATTATTCAAATGACTTCTGCGGCAATTAAAATAACTGAAGGAGAAAAGGTTGGAGAGATTTATGCAAAAACTAACGATGAAATTGAAAAATTAGCTGATGCTTTTAATACAATGAACAAACGGCTAGAGGTTACTGAAAATGTCAGGCGTGAATTCATTGCAAATGTTTCTCATGATTTAAGGACTCCGCTTACCTCGATTAATGGTTTTGTACAAGGAATGATTGATGGGTTGATTAAACCTGAAAATTATCCTAAATATTTAGCTATAATCAAGGATGAAATCAATAGGTTGATGAAACTGACCGGAGAAGTGTTGGAGATTGCGAAAATTCAAGGGGGGGCAGTTAATATAAATATTACGCAGATAAGTGCAATAGATGTAATTGGTCAAGTTGTTTCAAGCTTGGAAATAGCGGCAAATCAAAAGAAAATAAATATGATTATGGAATGTCCGGAAGAATTATATATTATGGCAGATTTAGACAGACTGAAACAGATTCTTTCCAATCTATTATCCAATGCTGTTAAATATTCTGGAGAGGGCTCAGAAGTCAAAATTTCTGTGGAAGAAGAAAATGATTTAGTTAAATTTATAATTAAAGACAACGGACAAGGCATATCAGATGAAGACATAAAGCATATTTTTGACAAATTTTATAGAGGGGATAAGTCAAGGCAGAATGATGGCGGAACCGGTTTGGGATTAAATATTGCAAAAAGCTTGGTAGAACTTCATGGAGGAAAGATTTGGGCGGAAAGCGAACAAGGGAAAGGGACAAGGTTTTATTTTATGCTACCTAACAGACTGTAAAATTAAAAAATATAATTTTACAGTCTGTTTACAAATTAATCCTATTTATTTCACAAACAGGGGTTAATATAAGAATATAGGGTAGGCAATTAACATTAACCAGGTTTAATAAGGAGGAAGAAATGAAGAAATATTTATTATCCACTATATTGTTAACACTTGCAGTAACCCTAGCAGCGTGCGGAAGCACAGTAAAGGATACAGAAAAAAATATAAAAGACACAAACCCGGCAGCAGTCCAGAATCAGACGAGTGATGAATCAAATTCGCCCGGAAAAATTGAAGGAAGTAAAACAGATAGTGATACCGCGGCACCTAAAGTTAATCCTGCAGACAAGTCGACGGTCAGCGGGGACAAAGGTGGAAATGCTGAGAATCCGACAACCAAGCAGGGCAGTATAAGTGTAATTACAAAATCAGATAATGCTGTATCAAGTGTAGAAAAGGAAAAGGTACTTAAAGACTTAGATAGTGAAATTAATGGTATGATTAAAGACATTGACAACCTAGATGAAATTAGCGATTCGGATTTGGCAGAATAGTTCAAAGTTTGAAAGGAGAAATTATTATGAAAAAATTATTATCAATTCTGATAACTTTATGTTTCTTACTTACTTCAATAGCAGTATTTGCTGAGGCTGAAACAGCAGCAGCTGATACATTAACTGCTGTAATAACAACTGCAGCAGCATCCACAGACACAGATGAAGACACTAAAGATGTTAAAGCACCTAAATCTGAAAAACAGGCTTTAAAAGCTCAAAAAATTTCAGCAAAGCAGGTAGTTAAGGCAGATAAAGAAAAAGCAAAGGCTGAAAGAAAAATATTGAAAGATCAAATAACAGCCAATAGAGAAACTATTAAGGGATTAAAAGTGCAAGTTAGAGAACTTCATAAAAAAGCTGTTGCAAGAATTAAAGAAATTATAAAAGACAAAGAAAACATTACTCAAGAAACTGTTGATGAACTTAAAGATATGCTGGCTACAATTAGAGAAGACAGAAGCGAATTTGGCCAAAGTTTTGGAAAGATTAGAGAAGAAGGACTTGATATTGCACTAGCAAAAAAGAATCAAGAACCTGAAAAAATTCAACAATCACTTAGCAATGTACTTGATGTTCAAAAAGCAAGAATAGATTCATTAAAAGCTCTTATTGAAGACTTGCAGAAAATAGCTGATTATAAAGCAGAATAAAAAAATAGAAGCAGCTCCTCTTGTTATCAAAGCAAGGGGAGTTATTTTTTGCAATAATTTCAATAGGCTTTATATTTCAAGAAAAGTGCTAGTTGTTTTGTAATATGGATTTAATTTTACATAATATGAATTTTATGCTAATATACCAATATTGAAATTATATGTTTGACAACAGGTGCGTTTTAGGTATTATTTAATAAATTTTTGGGAGGAAGAACTAATCATTATTAAAATACAAAACAAAAAAAGCATTTATTTGGCCTGGCATATATGCCAGGCTTTTCTGTTGGTTTAAAGAAAGGAGGAAAAAATGATAGCGAATTTAATAATTTTGTTTGTGCTTAATGCAATAAGCAACTGTCTGGGTACTTTAAAAACTTTGTTTATTTCTAAACAGATGATAAGGCCTACTTATTTTGTAGTGTTTAGCGATGCATTGTTGTTTTCATATACATTTAAAATGGTAAGCGATTCATCAGATATATCTTATATCCTGGTATTTGCACTTGGTAAAGTCTTTGGGATATACCTTGCAGATATTATAGAAAAGAAGATGGCAATAGGATTACTAGAGGTTTCTGTATATGCAGGGAGAGAAAAAGGCAAAGAGATTGCTGACTTTCTTAGAAATGAAGGGTATTCAGTGACTACGCATATCGGTTATGGGATGAATGGCAAAGGAAGATTGGTTGTAAATATCATAGTGAAAAGAAAAGATTTCGAAAGACTAAATTGTATACTTACAGAGTTTAATGCCAATGTCACGATGTCAGTTGCTGAAATAAGAACGGTAACAGGAAAATTAACACAGAACAAATCGCATTCAATGCAGATAAAAGAAAAAGCGGGTTGATTTAGTGGATTAAAGATTTACAGTTATGCTGACTTATTAGTATAATAATGTTAAAGATAGAATTCATTTCAAAGGGGATACATATGAAGAGGTTAACAATACTATTTCTTTCTTTTGTTACAATCCTTTTGCCTTATTTTTCATTTGCAGATGAATCTGATTTGTTAGAATTCACTTATGTGCCTGTTATTTATGATGCCGGGCTTTTAAATGGTGCAGGAAATCAAGAAATCAGAATGGTTAAAGCAAATACGAACATTTTTTTGGATACCAATAAGACGCAAGAAGAATATTATTTTATGAATGAATCTGCCAATAATCAGACTGCAGAGATGGAGATTAAAATTGATAATGCTTTTGGCGATAGGTTCGTAGAGAATCTTAGCGTTCAAGTTAATGATGTCAAGATTCCGGTTGCAAAAACTACAAAAAAGAAAGATATTCACATTAAGAATACAGAGGACTATTTAGTCTGGAAAGTCCAATTCAAGCCAAATGAAAAGAAGAAGGTAAAAATAGCTTATGATTGGATTATTAATGGTGAAATCAATACAATTGTGTACGGAATATCAAATGCAAATAGCTGGAAAGGAAGAATCGAGAAGGTTTGTGTAACTGTAAATATGGGGGAATTCTCGCCGGCGGATATTGATGAAATTTTGCCGACTAAAAACTTTCGGATAGTTAATGATAAAATGATTTTTGAATACAATAATTTTGAGCCTGAAAAAGTGGAAGATGATATCAGCATCGAAATGAACATGGACAAGACATATAAATATAACTACAGCAGGGATTACTATAAGTCTGAAATAGTAAAATATGATTACTATGAAGAAAATTATACAGACAGCAATGATAAGCCAACCAGTGAATATGATGAATACGACAGCAATGAGGATTTTTATTACTCTGATGCTAAGGATAGAGAAGAAATGCACAAGAAGAAAATAAAGCAAATGCAGGATGTTTCAAAAGCAGATGGAGTGTTAAAATCAAAGAGTTCCGACCAGGCAGAACAAGAAGCTATGAGCAGACTATTATTGGATGTTTTTAAAAATTCTGAGTTTGCCTATTGCCGAAGAGCGGCCTGCTGCAGCTTATTGAACTATTATAAAAAGACAAACAATACGGAAAAAATAAAAGAGATTTATAAAGTTGAGTTCTTTGACTCAAGTTACTCAATGGTTGGAGAAATTATACCGCAATGGGCGTATGCTTCCATTGCGCCAAAATCTATTCTTGATTCTAATCAGAATCTAAACGGAAAAGTAATTTTTATTGACCCTGCCCACCAGAAATCGCCTAACAAGGAACTTGAGCTTTTGTCTCCAAATGGGACAAAAAAAGTGATGAAAAATTCTGCCGGTGAGCTTTTAAAGTCTTATTATAATGGGAAGGTTACATATAATGAGTATAAATTTACGCTGGAAGTTGCAGAACTGCTTAAAAAGAAGCTTGAAGCTTATGGGGCTAAAGTCATAATGGCAAGGGACTGCAACGATGTTGATATCAGCAATGTTGAAAGAACAAAAATGGCAAACCAAGAACAAGTGGATTTATTAATAAAGATTCATGCCAATGATTATTGTAAATTTACTTATGAAGATAATAAGACTAATGGAATATACTTATATTATCCATCCACAAAAAATATAAGGAATAGCGGGATTGTGCCATTTAGCAAGATGGCAGTTCAAAATATAATGGACCAAGTGAAAGAAAGTCTTAAAACAGGTCAGTATTTTGGTGATTATTACAATCCTAGAGGTTTGTCTGAAATAGAAAATATTGCAAGCCTTAATTGGTCCGATTTCCCGGCAGTGTATATCGAAACGGGATTTATGGAAATAGACCCTAATCCTATTGGCGGTCCAGATATGACTCCTTTTTACAGAGAAAAGCTTCTTGATGGTATTGTGAATGGATTGAAAAACTATTTCGGTTCAGAAGAAGCTAAAGATTATTATACAGCTAAGCAGAATCTGATTGAGCTCAGTAAAACCAAAGATTCCGAAAATGATATGGGCATTCAGGCAAATACTCCAGCTGCTAAACAGATGGAGGTAAATGAAAACAGCAGTTTTAAGCTAAACATTGTTTTTACAGTCATGATAATACTTGTGCTAGCGGCTGGAATAATAGGAATATTAATCTATAAAGCCAAAAAAGGAAGCAATAAAAACTCAAACTAAATAAAAAAATAGGGGGATAAATGGGAATGAAAAAGGGTATGATTTTTGGGGGCATAATATTATTAATAGCATTATGTGCTGCTGTAATTATTATATACAGCCCTAAACAAAAAGCAATAACAAATCCAATAGTAACAAATCCGATTGAAACACAAAAAGAAGCTGGGCCAAAAACTTCTGGTGAAACTGCACCTGTTTTTACGAAAGAGATTTATCCAAAAGTTGATGGAGCAACTGCAATGATACCATTAGGTGGAGAAATTGCAAAAACATTGCTGAAAATGAGTCCGGAAGAGGCAAAAGCCTTTATAAAATTCAGTACCACACATCCTGCATATGTTAATTTGATTGAGAAAAAAGCTGATATTGTGCTTGCGTTCGGACCATCTGAAGATGAGAAAAATCTTGCCAAGAGTAAAGGAGAAGAGCTTGAGATAATTCCGATTGGCAGAGATGGATTTATATTTATGGCAAACGTTGAAAATCCGGTAACCAACTTAACGGTTAAACAGATTCAGGATATTTATCAGAACAAAATAGCCAACTGGAAGGAAGTTGGTGGAGAAGATGCTCAAATTTTAGCATATCAAAGGCCGCAAAACTCAGGGAGTCAGACAAGTATGGAAAGGCTGGTTATGAAGGATATAAAAATGCCTTCAATTCCTACAAAGGTTGTTGAGACAATGGGAGGGGCGATTGAAAAGGTAGCTGTTGAACCAGGCGCAAAGAATAGTATTGTATATTCATTTTATTATTACGCCAAGGAGATGTATGCTAAAAAAGAAGCTAGATTTATGGCTGTTAACGGCATTCTGCCCAGCACTAAGACAATTAAAGATAAATCTTATCCATTTACCGAAGATGTCTGCGCTGTTATCCGCAAGTCTGAGCCAAAGGATAGTTCAGCCCGCAAGCTTATAGAATGGCTGCTCAGTGATGAAGGACAGAAGGTAGTTGAAAGAGGCGGATATGTCAAAATAAAATAGATAAATAAAGCATTTTGATGAGTTTATAATTTATAGTAAGTATAAAAATAAGTAACATAGTGTATATGTTACTTATTTTTATTTATCCGAAAAATTTTTAAAATATTATCAACTTTTTTTCTTTATTTACGTTTAAAATAATAGATGGAAAAGGAGGTGCTGATTTGACGGATGAAAGATTAGTTGAGTTGTGTAAACAGGGAGAAGAATATGCTTTTGAGATTCTCATCCAAAGGTATCACCAGCGCCTTTTTAACTTTATCTTTAGCTACATAGAAAATCAGCAGTCTACCGAGGATATTGTACAGGAAACATTTATAAAAATGATAAAAAACATTAATACATATAAACTGCAAGCAAACGCGAAGTTTTCTACCTGGTTGTTTACAATCGCTAGGAATACAATTACCGATGAGGTTAGAAAAGGCAGAATTCGAGAAACTATCCCTATAGATGATGAAGAGAATACCATTCCATCAAAAGAAGACAGCGTGGAAGATACAGTAATAAAAAATGAAATGATTAGCAGTATAAACCAAACTATAAATACATTGCCTCCTGATTTAAAGTCGATGGTTCTTTTAAAATACTATATGGATTTTAGCTATAAAGAAATTGCGGAAATTATAAAGACTACGCCAGAAAAAGTCAAAGGGCAACTGCATTATGCAGTAGAAAAAATCAGAAAAAAACTCGGAACGAGAGGGGTGAACGCAATTGAACAACAATGAAATGCAAGAATTAATTAAAAATCATTTTGATAATGCTCAAACGGTTGATACAGAAGTTTTAATGAAGAAATTGAGACCAGTAGTTTTGCATAAGTGTGAACAGATTAAAAGGCGGCAAAATAACCTTACTCAAACAGTCTTATTCTTTCTTGGGTGTTTAGTTGTTCTATTCATAGGTTCACTGGTTTTGTTCCCGGATTATATTGATTACACCAGCGAAATAGTTGAATTTGCAGGGATAAGCCTGACAATTGGAATCTTTTCTACCTTTGTATATTTAATATTTAAGGAATTAATGGCGGGAAACTTGAATAATAGAGAATTAAAATTGAAGGGGAGGGTCATATAATGTTGGAAAAAATTAAAAAATGTTGTTCATTGACAAATATACTTAAATTTATAGGAATCTTAATTGTGGTTTTGTTTGTAAGTGGAATGCTGGTAGGTTTTATGAACATTCAGCAAGCCAAAAAGGAAAGAAAAGATATTGCAAATATAAATGCTATATTGGAAATCAAAGGCTTGACTAATGAAGCCAAGACAGCTATTTCAAGCTTTATGAAAAATTACCCGAGAACTAAAAACATTATTATTTGTGATGATAAAGGCAGCATTATCTATAAAGCGAATGACAAAATTATTAAAGGAAGAAACACATTCAATCTATCCAAGGATGAACAGCATCCTTCCATGTTCAGCATGGACAGAGGCCAGCAAAGATTTATGCCGATGCCTGAGAGAGAGTTTTTCTCTCTAATACCATCAGCAAATTCGGGAGCAAATAAAGGAAAAGATAATAACTTTAATAGAAGAGATTTTAAAGACAAATTTAATGATGGCCGTAAAGGTAACCCTGATTTTATCAATACCTTTGATATACCTGGAAAGGGAATGAAGATTAACTATATAAGCGGGCGCTTTGAAGAGAACAATATGATTGATATGTTTTTTATTTCGCACCAGATATTAAGACTTTTAATATTAATCTTTTGGGTATTATTAGCAGTTTGGGTATATGAAGACAGTAAGAAAAGAGGCTTACAGCAGATTTTCTGGGGAATTGTTACCCTGTTCACAGGGCTTGCCGGTTTAATAATTTATTTGCTTGTAAGACATAGACTGCATTTTTGCAATGAATGCAAAGTCAAAGTCGATGAGCAGTCAAGTTTTTGCCAAGAATGCGGAAGCATATTAAAAACAAAATGTTCAGAATGTGGAAGCATGATGAATCTAAATTGGAACTACTGTACAACATGCGGGAAAAAGAAAGAATAGCTTATCGCCAATCCCTCTTATAAAACTCTCATCCCTGCCCCTTCTCCTTTGGTCATCAATGGGGGCATTCCCCCGCATTGCGGATGCTACGCATCTTGTCTCCCCCTTCTGTAGAAGGGCTGGTATAGAAATTAATCTCGAGAAGGAGAAGGGGCTTAAAAGGAAAAGTATTAAATATATTAGATGAGGGTCTACAAAAGATATTGAGATTAGATAGGTTAGTTCGAATACATAAAGGGAGGCAATGCTAAGTGAAACAGTTTTTTAAAAAGCATAAAAAGAAAATCTTTATTGGAATTATTGTGCTCTTGGTTGGACTACTTACATATAACTTTTTCTTTAAGAACAAATCAAATACAGCTGGAAAGTTCGCTCAATTCAAAGTAATTAAAAAAGATCTTGCCGTTACCATTTCTGGCAGTGGCACAGTTGCCTCCTCTTATAGGCAGGAAATATCATCAAAGGTTGACGGTACAATCACAAAAGTTAATTTCAAAGAAGGCGACAAAGTAAAAAAGGGAGACCTGATGATTGAACTTGATGACCAGGATATTGGTAAAGAAGTAGAAAGAGCAAAATTAAGCATACAGCAAGCTCAATCTGATTTGGAATCAGCGCAGAAAGATATTTCCGACTTATCTGCCAAGGCTCCGATTAAAGGGCAGGTTATAAACTTCAGCGTAAGAAAAGGCGACCAAATAAGTAAAGGTGCTGAAATTTGTACTATAAGCGATAGTTCGAGGCTGATTATGACACTTCCTTTTGGCAGCAGCCAAGCAAAAAAGATAAGTGTTGGGCAAAAAGCAGAAGTATATTTACAAGACTATATGCAGACTGTAAGCGGGAAAGTAAGCTATGCTGATAAATTGGGAAGAGCTGTAGCAGGCGGAGGAAAGGTATATGATGTTGAAATAACAATAAATAACCCAGGAACTATCGCCGGAGGGACAAAAGCTAGTGCAAGCATTAATGGAGTTATGTCAATGGATTCTTCAACCTTAGAATATGATAGCTCAAGAAAAGTAAAAGCTGAAGTTGGCGGAACAGTAACCAGCGTAGAAATAAAGAACAATCAATATGTTAGTGCCGGGCAAGTTTTATTTGTAATGGAGAATAGCGAATTATACGACCAGCTTCTATCGGCACAGATAAAGATGGCAGACTTAAAGGTACAGTTGGACTCAAAGCTTGAGACACAGGAAAACTATAGGGTTTATGCTCCTGTAGACGGAACGATAGTAAGCCAGGATATTAAAGTTGGAGATAATGTTGAAACAAAATCCGACATACTTGCTGTAGTTGCGGACTATACACAAATGGAGTTTCAAATAGATGTTGATGAACTTGATGTTGCAAAGATTGCTGTAGGCATGGAGGTTAATGTTACAGTAGATGCTCTTGAAAATCAAACTTTTAAAGGAGAGGTTACCAAGGTTGCAAATGAAGGTACTTCTACAAATGGAGTAGCAACATATCCAGCCATTATAAAAATTGCTGACCCGCAGAATATAAAGGGTGGAATGAATGCTAACGCGGAAATAGTAATACAGAAAAAAGAAGGGGCATTAGCACTTCCAGAATCCGCAATACAAAAGATGGGAAGAAGAAGCTTTGTATATGCAAAGAAAAAAGCTGGAGAGAAAAGTGTTGATATGAGTGTATTTAAAGAAAATAGGAGACCTGAACAAACAACAAGCTCAACAACAACCAAATCTTCCAAAAGTTCGTCCTCAAAAAAGAGTTCCAGCTCAAAATCCGGCGCCTCATCAATTACTAAAAATATGACTTCTGATATGACAATCAAAATTGTTGAGACTGGAATAACAGCTGATGATTATATTGAAATCACAAGCGGCCTTAGTGAAGGAGATACCATTTATATACCAGTTGCAACCAGTTCGACAAACTCTAATAACGCTATGATGCGTATGGGCGGCCCAATGGATGGCGGAGCGCCTCCGGGAGGATTTAGCACAAATAGGAGTAGCAGTAGCAAAAGCACCAATAGCAGCAGTAGCACCAAGAGTAAATAGAACGGGTGGTGGGATGAGTGGAAACAAATAAACCGTTAATAAGAATGGTTAGTATTTCAAAGGTTTATAAAATGGGTGACGTTGAGGTCAATGCCTTAAAAGATATTAATATCTCAATATACAAAAAGGAATTTGTATCAATAATAGGCCCGTCAGGCTCGGGAAAGTCAACCTTGATGAACATCATCGGATGTTTGGATGTTCCAACATCCGGAGAGTACTACCTTGACGGCAATGAAATAGGAAACTTGGATGAAGACAGGCAGGCAGAGATTAGAAATTACACTATAGGGTTTATTTTTCAGGGATTTAATTTGCTTCCTAAATTAACTGCCATTGAAAATGTTGAATTGCCTTTGGTTTATCAAGGCAGGGATAAAAAGGAAAGATTTGATAGGGCACTAAAAGCACTAGAAAGAGTGGGTTTGGGAGATAGATTACATCATAGGCCTTCACAGCTTTCCGGCGGGCAGCAGCAGAGAGTAGCAATAGCAAGAGCGCTTGCTGGCGACCCCACACTTATTCTGGCTGATGAACCTACAGGTAATCTGGATTCAAAATCCGGTAAAGAGGTTATGAAAATGCTTCATGAATTGCATGACCAAGGGCAGACAATAGTGCTGATTACCCATGACAATAATATTGCTCTTGAAGCTAAGCGAATCATACGGGTGCATGACGGTCAAATTGTAGAAAATAGGGAGGTTGGATAAGTGTGGATATATTACAAACCTTAGACATGGCTTTTAAAAGTATACTAAGTAACAAAGTCCGCACCTCTCTGACAATGCTGGGAGTAATTATTGGTGTTGCTACATTTATAACGCTGGTTTCGCTTGGGCAAGGCACCCAAAAGAGCATAACGGAAAAGATTGAAAGTATGGGAACCAATCTGATTACAATTTCCATTACGGGAAGAAATAGTAATAGAAATGTTACATACGAACAGGTTAAAAAGCTAGCCAGGGATAACAGTGCGGAAATTGAAGCGGTTGCACCTGCAATAACTGGCAGTGTTACTCTGAAATATAGTGACAATAGCTGGGATACTTCTCTTATAGGTACTTCAGCCGAGTATGAAACAGTAAAAAATATAACTGTACAATCTGGGAGCTTTATTGAGCAGAGTGATGTTGATTCCAAAAAGCGGGTTGTGCTGCTTGGAACTGCGGTTGTCAAAAACTTATTTGGTATAAGCTACAATCCGGTAGGAGAGCAGATTAAGATAAACGGTCAGATATTTAAGGTAAAAGGAGTATTAGAAGAAAAAGCCGAGTCGGAAGATTACTCTAATGATGACAGAATAATAATACCTGTTACTGTTGCACAAAGGCTTTTGTCATCAAAAATAAGAACTTTTTATGTTCAGGCTGGATCTTCAGAAATGGTTGATAGTGCTATGCTGATAATTCAGAACTTTATGCTTGATATTTTTAATGATGAAGATTCTTACAGAGTTCAAAACCAGGCAGAAATGCTTTCCCAGATGACCAGTGTAACAGGAACTTTGACATTGTTCCTGGGCTTTATTGCAGGGATCTCACTTTTGATTGGCGGTATTGGAATAATGAATATTATGCTGGTGTCTGTAACAGAGAGAACGCGTGAAATTGGTATAAGAAAAGCAATTGGTGCAAAGAGAAAATATATTCTTACACAGTTTTTGATTGAATCCATGATGATCAGCTGTATAGGCGGAATAATAGGAATACTTCTTGGAGCCCTGGCATCGTTTGCGGTATCCAAAGTGAGCTCTTTAACACCAGCTATAACGTTAACTTCTATAATAACATCATTTACTGTATCTGCAGCTATAGGCATATTCTTCGGAATGTACCCGGCAAATAAGGCTTCAAAGCTAAATCCAATTGAAGCGCTGCGGTTTGAATAATTAGTTGATAGTGTTAGTTGACAGCTAAAGGCAAGATTTAGAACTTAAATTCGTGAGTGGGGATAGAGATTACATTTAAGGAGTGAAACAAATGCTTAAGAAAACAATATCCAAGATTATACTTATACTTGTTTTAACGTTTGCATTCAACGTTTCGGTATTTGCACAATACATTGATGTACCTGCAAATGCAGCATATTATTATGCCGTTGCAAGCCTCTCAAAAGCAGGAATAATAAAAGGTTACAGCGACGGTACTTTCAAACCGGGGGGAAGTGTGACCAGAGCTGAATTTGCAAAAATGGCGGTTGTTTCTTTAGGGAAAGAGGATGAGGCTGAGCTGGTTAAAAATTCAACAACCTTTTCTGATGTTGAGCAGGGTTATTGGGCTACCGGATATATAAATGTTGCTGTTGAGAATAAAATTATTACCGGATATGTGGATGGAACCTTTAAGCCAGAAGAAAAGATTAATTTTGCGCAGGTGGTTACCATACTGCTAAGAACCTTGGGCTATGGCTCTTCAGAAATGACTGGGGTTTGGCCGCAGAATTACATAGAAAAGGCAAAAAGCCTTGAAATTACTAAAGGTATAAATTTAAATCCTAGTGATAAAGTTACCAGAGCGAATATTGCGATTATGTTTGAGAGAACTCTTAACACTAAAAAGAACACTTCTGATAAGACTTTAGGAGAACAAAGTGATTTAGGAACTCAAAAAACCTGTATTATAACCGATTCATGGGATCTAGACAGCAGTCTTCCAAAAGGTTTTATTCAAACGGATATTGGAAATTTCAGAGCAGAAAGCCTAAATGGTGCTGACTACTTGGGTAAAAAGGTTAATTTGCTGGTGGATTCAAACAATGAAGTGCTATCCGCTCAAAGTGTTGAACAAGACAGCCGTGTAATAATGGTTGAAAGTATTTCTGGAAGTAAAATAGCTTATATTGATAATAGCGGAAGAGGAAGCTTAGATTTATCAGATAATATGACTTTCTATTATGCAGGAGCAAAAAGTACATTTGAGAATGTAAGACAAAATGTTTCAATTGGTTCAGTTATTGCCTTGGGAACAAGTGATGATAATACAAGTATTTACGAATATGGGGTGCTGATTGATCCGCCAACAGAAGAGCCTATAGTACTAAAAGAAAATGCTAATCTTTCTAATACTAGCATCGGGAATATAAATATTTCTGATAAGAATGCCTTCACTGTAATTAAAAATGGCAAGATAGTTGAATTTTCAGACATTCAGGCTCTAGACGTTATTTATGTAGTTAAAAAGCTATTCAAATCAGGAAAGAATATCATATTAGTTTATGATGATAAAATTAGTGGAACTTATGATGAAGCTTTGCCTAATAAGGCTTCTGTAAGCAGTATAAAGATTTTAGGTGAAGAGAAAAAGATTGAAACATCTTACGCTGCAGAGAAACTGAACGAAAGCTCAGGAGCCTTTGCTATAGGAGACGAAATTACAGTTTTGACAGGTAAAGCAGGGCAAATCGTAGATGTTATGGTTCCATATTCGAGTGATATTTCAGCATATGCAATTATCATGAATACTCACCAGGGCCTTTCTACAGAAGCAGATTCTGAAGGGGAAACAGTATTCTACGTAAAACTTTATAGGATTGACGGAACAATAAAGGAGTATGAAACAGATGAAGACCAATCATATCGCAAGGGAAGCCTGGTAAAACTTGATATCAGAGACGAAAAAGCTCATTTGACAACTGTTGTTTGTTCACCAATCTCAGGCAGAATTAATTTGGCAGATAAGATGATTGATGATATGAGGCTAAGCCAGGATGCGGTAATTTTAGATGTACAAGAGAGTTATGATTCAGGTGATGTTCAGGTAACTCGTGTTAAATGGCAGGATATGCCGTCTGGGCAATTGGAGAAAGATAGAGTAATTCATGCGGAAATGGGTGGGGGCTTTAATGATATTCAGCTTCTAGTATTGGATAAATTTACTGAACCCGGCCAGTATGGAATATTGATTAGCCAGACGAAGCGAGATTCTTCAGCAAGCTATACTTTAATGATAAATGGCCAACAAGTTTCGTATAATAACTCGAATGCAATATTTGATAATTATGTAAAAGATGTTGTCTATATTGAGGAAGATGAAAACGGGCTGCAAAAAATGGATACGCTGAATCCAAAAGCATTTTCCTCTGAAATACAGGCGCTTGATTCAAGAAGAATTAAGATTAACAATATAGTTTACAAACTGGCAAGCAATGTACAGATTTACGATATGTCCGGAAGTACTCCGCTGGCTGTTTCATTAAACACATTGATAGGGGGATATTCGATAGAGGGCGTTACTCTATATGCAGGTACTCAGGATAGTTCCAAAGATTTAATAAAAATAATTACAATATCAAGAAAATAGGGGGAAAAGACAATGAAAAAAGTATTACTAGTATTAATCTCGACAATGTTTCTAATTTTTGCAGCTGGATGTGGAAATACACAAAAGGTAGATTCTACTGTACAACAGCCAGGGCAAATTAATGTCGACCAAGCTAAAACTGATATACAGAATCAAACTAATGGCGATGTAAATAAGCAGGCATCTACTGATGATATAAAGAAACAGGTATCTACACCAGAGGCAAAACTCAAAATGGAAATAGCATCTCTTGGGCGTTTGCAGAGAGGCGATAATGCATTAACACAGGAACAAAAGAATAAAATCATTCCGATATTAAAAGAGATTAGTACTAAAACAGCAGTAGATGAAAAATACTCAGCACAGAAGATACAAGAGATTGAAGGAGTTTTGATAGAAGCACAAAAAAATTCGTTAAATAAAAGATTGGATGGAAATGTGGGAAGAAGAGCTCCTCAAGCTGGTGCAAACGGGAGTCAACAGGGTCAAACTCCGCCTTCTGATTCAAGCATGGCACCGCAGGGACAGCAAGGCAGACCCGACGCAAATGTCCAAAATGGCGAGCAAAGAAGAATGAGAGGGCCAGGATTTGGCGGGCCAAATATGAACAGCAGTCTTAGCTTGAAAATAATATGTGAAAATCTAATCAATCAGTTAGAAGGAAAACAAACACAGCAGCCAGCACAGCAAGCACCAATACAGCAGAAGCAGTAATAAATACATAAAGAAAGCCGGCATCTAGCTGCCGGCTTTTAACTTGTTGACTAAATATTTAAAGAGTGTTAACATTTTTGCGGTGTGAGAACAGTTTATTGATAAATGATTAAGGAGTAAGGATATGAAGAAACTTGCAAAATATTTAAAACCTTATTGGAAAGCAGTTGCACTAGCTCCTTTTTTCATGCTCCTGGAAGTTGTCACTGATCTTTTACAGCCGACGCTAATGGCTGATATAGTTGATAAAGGAATAAAAAATGGGAACATATCTTATATAATATATATTGGTCTCATTATGATTGGAACAGCATTTATAGGCATCCTAGGAGGCTTTGGATCGACGTTTTATTCCAGCAGAGCAGCGTTAAATTCTAGCGCGGATTTAAGACTGGATTTATTTAAAAAAGTACAAGCTTTTTCATTTGACAGCTTAGACAAGTTTAGTACAGCTTCTCTGATAACAAGGCTTACCAATGATGTTGTTCAGCTTCAAAATTTTGTGCTTGTGATGCTAAGAATTATGGTTCGAGCTCCACTGCTGTGCATTGGAGGAATAATAATGGCGCTTATGCTGAATGCTCAATTAGCGCTTATTCTTTTGGCTGCAATTCCTATACTTGCATTAGCTTTAGGATATGTTATTAAAAAAGGATTCTCATTGTTCTCTACGGTACAGAAAAAGCTTGATAAAGTTAATAGTGTAGTAAGAGAAACGCTGACAGGGGTAAGGGTTGTAAAAGCTTTTGTGAGAGCAGATTATGAGAATAATAGATTTGGAAATGCAAATACTGACCTAAAGAATGTAACGATTAATGCCTCAAGGGTTATTGGCCTAACCATGCCCCTTATGATTTTAATTATGAATCTAAGCTTAATCGCAGTAATTTGGTTTGGAGGAATTAAAGTTAATAACGGAACGATGCAAGTAGGACAAGTAATTGCATTTGTAAACTATATGATTCAAATTTTATTTTCTCTAATGATGATGGCCTTTATGCTAATGATGGTCTCAAGAGCCAAAGCATCAGCTGACAGGGTAGCAGAGATAATTGATACAGAAATAGATATTAAAGATCCTTCAGAAGCATATTGTAAAGAAATAAAAGAGGGGCGCGTAGTTTTTGATAATGTTTCATTCCGCTATGCCGGAGCTGGAGGTGACCCTGTACTAAAGAACATTTCCTTTAGTGTTTCACAAGGAGAAACAATTGCTATTCTGGGTGCTACAGGTTCTGGCAAGTCAACCTTGGTAAACCTGATTCCAAGATTTTATGATGTAACCTCAGGGAGAGTATTGATTGAGGGCATAGACATTAGAAATATAAGCCTTAAGACGCTGCGAAACAGTATTGGCATGGTTTTGCAAGAATCTATTCTTTTTACTGGTACCATCATGGATAATATTCGATGGGGTAAAGAAGATGCTTCTGATGAAGAAGTAATTGAAGCTTCAAAAGCTGCGCAGGCTCATGAATTTATAACAGGCTTTCCTGAAGGATATAATTCGGTCCTTGGTCAAAGAGGGGTCAATTTATCAGGGGGACAGAAACAGAGACTAGCTATTGCAAGGGCATTACTTAAAAAACCTGCTATATTAATTCTAGATGACAGTACTAGTGCAGTAGATATGGGAACAGAAGCACGAATCCAAAGTGCTTTAAAAGTTATAATGAAAAATTCAACTTGCTTTGTAATTGCACAGAGAATAAGTACAGTGATTGAAGCAGATAAGATTTTGGTTTTAGAAGAAGGCGAAATTGTCGATATTGGAACGCATCAGGAATTACTCCAAAGATGTGAAATATATCAGGACATATATAACTCGCAGATGGGAGAGGAGGAGGTTTAACATGGCAGATGAAAAGTTTGGCGGCAGGCCTCCAGCTCGCACAAGGGCTTTTGCCGGAGGCCCCCCTGGCCATTTGGCAGGATTGATGGGAGCAAAGGTTAGAGCCAAAGATTCAAAAAAGACCTTGAGAAGGTTATGGGAATATCTTAACAGACAAAAAGTCATGCTGATTTTTGTTTTTATCCTTGTTTTTATTAGCACAATCTTAAGCCTGATTGGGCCGCTCCTTATAGGGTATGCAGTGGATGCAATGGTAAATGGAAAAGGTCAGGTTGATTTTGCCAGATTGATAACAATAGTATTATCTTTGCTTCTAATATATATTTTGAGTGCTTTGATGTCATGGTTTCAAACCTATTATATGATTGGGGTGGCTCAGGATACTTTATGGGAGCTTAGAAAAGATTTGTTTGGGAAAGTTCAAACATTATCACTCAAGTTTTTTGACAGCCGTCCTCATGGAGAACTCATGAGCAGATTAACCAATGATGTAGAAAATATAAATACTACACTTACACAAAGTGTTACACAGGTATTTTCAAGCTTGATAACTGTATTAGGTGTTATCGGAATGATGTTATACTTAAGTCCGCTGCTAACGCTCCTAAGTCTCATAAGCATTCCGATAGGAATGTTTGCTGCTTCCAAAATTGCTGGTTATACGCGGAAATTTTTTTCCACTCAGCAAAAAGAACTTGGGGAATTAAACGGGTATATTGAAGAGACTATGTCGGGGCAGAAGGTTGTAAAGGCGTTTGTCAGAGAGGAAAAAGTATTAGAAGAGTTTTCTCAAACCAATGAAAGATTGAAAAAAGCTGGGATCAAAGCTCAAGTGTTTTCAGGAATAATTATGCCGATTATGAATGCTATTAATAACCTCAGCTTTGCAATTGTTGCTGGAGCAGGCGGTCTGATGGCTGTAAAAGGAATGATTACAATCGGGGTTATTGCAAGTTTTCTGAGTTATTCCAAGCAGCTTACACGCCCAATTAATGAAATTGCAAATCAATTTAATATGATTCAATCAGCTTTGGCAGGAGCGGAACGTGTATTTGAAATAATGGATGAGCGTCCTGAGTTTGAGGATAATTTAGGTGCATCAGAGTTTGAAGGTGTTGTTGGCAGTGTAATATTTAAGGATGTTGATTTTAGTTATGATAAAGAAGTACCTGTTCTCAAAAATGTAAGTATTAATGCTGAACCAGGGCAAACTATCGCACTTGTTGGTCCAACCGGTGCAGGCAAGACCACAATAGTGAACCTTTTAACCCGTTTTTACGATATCGATAAAGGAAATATATTTATTGATGGTAAGGATATCAGGGATATCCAAAAGGACAGTCTTAGGAAGTCCTTGGGGATTGTTCTTCAGGATACCTACTTGTTTTCTGAAACAGTAAGAGAAAACATTCGATATGGACGATTGGATGCTTCGGATGCAGAAGTTGAGGCTGCAGCAAGGCTTGCTAATGCGGAACATTTTATTCTTCGCCTGCATGATGGATATGATACAATCCTTTCTGAAGACGGAGGTAACCTGAGTCAAGGGCAGAGGCAGCTTCTGGCTATAGCAAGAACGATTTTGGCCAATCCATCTATTCTAATACTTGATGAAGCGACCAGCAGTGTTGATACGCGTACAGAACTGCATATTCAGGAAGCGATGCTTTCTTTGATGCAAGGAAGAACAAGCTTTGTGATAGCTCATCGTTTAAGCACGATAAGAGATGCTAACAAAATAATGGTTATAAATGGAGGAGAGATTATCGAGAGAGGCACACATAAGCAATTATTAGAGGGAAAAGGATTTTATTACAATCTGTATATGAGTCAATTCAAAAGGCAGGCCTCACAAGCATAAAAACCATCGCAGAATGAACAGCCACTTGACAAATGACAAAAAATGTCATATTAATTATATATACGCAATGAATAGGAGATGTTTTGGTGGAAAATGATATTTTAAGTATCGGTCGTACTGCTAAGCAAATCATATCAGAATTGAACAATTTTACAGATATTAAAGAAACACTAAAATGTGTTCTTTCGATGATGCAGTCAATTTCAGGATGCGAAGCAGTTGGAATTAGGCTTGAGGATAATGGAGATTATCCTTATTATGTTTATAATGGTTTTCCTGAGAGCTTTATAAAGTTAGAGAATAGCCTTTGCTTAAAAGATAAAAATGGAATAAAGAAAGAATGCAGTAATGGCAAGGGATATTTATTGGAATGTATGTGTGGAAATATAATCAGAGAGAGATTTGACCCTAAATATGAGTTTTTTACTGAAGGAGGAAGTTTTTGGACAAGTAATGTTTCTGATCTAAGAGCTGTTGATATTAAAATAGAGGGGCAAGGCGCAGTGCGGGGAAGATGTGTTGCGGAAGGATACGTATCTGTTGCCATTATTCCTATTAAGTCAAAGGGAGAAACCATTGGATTGATTCAGCTTAACGATAAAAGAGCTGGAATGTTTACTTTAGAAAGAATAAAGTTTTTCGAACTCATTGGGCAGAATATTGGGCTTGCAGTTGCTAATAGCATGATGTATTCAAAAGTAATCGAAAATTTGAACCTAAAGTTATTAATCGAACAGCAAGCATTAAAAATCAAGGAAGCCGAGCACTTAGAGAAATTAAGGACCGAATTCTTTGCGAATATTTCTCATGAACTTAGAACACCGATTAGCGTAATCTTTAATTCTCTTGGTTTATTAGATTTATATAGGGAAAAAGGACTATTTATTGAAAAATCGCCAAAAGTAAACAAACAGTTTGATATTTTAAAGAAGAATAGTTTTAGGCTCCTGAAATTCATTAACAATTTAATTGATATTTCGAAATTTGATTCCGGATATACAGATATGAATATCAGCAGATGTAACATTGTCAGTTTGCTTGAAGAAATAGTATTTTCTTTATCCGAATATGCAGTTGATAAGGGTTTGGATTTTTATTTTGACACAGATGTAAGTGAAAAATATATTTTTTGTGATGTAGATAAAATTGAAAGAATAGTATTGAATTTATTATCAAATGCAATTAAATTCTCAGAAACAGAAGGAAATGTTACAATTAAATTCCGTGACAAAGGGGATAATGTCATTATCTCGGTAAAAGATACTGGAATAGGAATACCCAAAAATAAAATAGACACAGTCTTTGAAAGGTTCAGTCAGGTAGATAAGCTCCTTACAAGAAAGAATGAAGGCAGCGGCTTGGGACTTTCAATAGTAAAAATGCTTGTTGAAATGCATGGAGGGAAAATAACCGTAAAAAGTGAATATAGGCAAAATACTGAATTTATTATAGAATTACCGGTCGAAAGTTCCACCAGTTCAAGCTATTCAGAATATGTATTTAATAATAAAGATTTTCGTGAAAAAATAGCTGATAAAGCCATGATGGAATTTTCGGATATTTTAGAAATAAATTAATATTATGAAACAAAAAAGCAGCCATATTCATGGCTGCTTTTTATTATTATTTGTCTCGCCCATTAAACGTTATTGCATCTAAAACGTCTGGATGTACATTTTTGGGAAACTTCCAGCATTTCTCGCCAATCGAACACGGTTCTTCACATCTTGAACCACCATAAACGTTAAGCTCGATCAGGCCAGTTCTGCGCAGCTTTTTTGCTACTACATCGGGAACAATACAGTTTTCATTCAAGCCGAAGGCTTTTCCCTTTTGTGCACTTTCCATACAGAGTGCTGCATCTCGGGTCAACATGATCATCTCCTTTTAAATTATCAATCAGCCTATAAAAGGCCAACAACAAGAGAAATTGACGTTTTACACGTCTGTCCAGAAAAGTTTTCCTTGAGCAGATTTTATATAGATATAAATATTTGGTAAGATTTTATATTAATTTAAAAGAAATTTCAACAAAAAATCTTATTTGTCATTATTTATCTTCTAATTTAGCAGAGCATATAAATTGCATTAATTGCCAAAATGTTGTAAAATATGATTATAAGTATATTTGAATTTTACTGATTATTTTACTGATAAACATATGATTCTGACTAAGGATTTATTTAGAAGATATTCTTGAGGAGGATTTTATGGATAAAAAAAATATGAAAATAAAAAAAGAACATAAAGAAGAGGATTTTCATTTTGAGGATATTGATTTAACTAATATAGAGATTGAAGAAGAGATTGAGTTCCCAACTCCTGAGGAGCAGATTCGTGTTTTAAATAAAGATGAAGTAAGTAAACTCATCAATTATGGGAAGGATGGGAATTAAATGACGAATGCCCAAATCCTTGAATCCTTTATGAGACATATCTATCAAAAATATGATATCGGCAGAACATCTGCGGCGCCAGGTGTTAATACTTATGACTATACAGAGAATTTGTCTAGATATGTTTATAGGGAACTTTGTACACAATTCAAAGAGCCTAATCAACAGATGGAGAACCCTGAAGTTAAGAATGAAGTGTGGAATTTTGTTCAACAGAGAATGAGACAATACGGAAAAAATGATGCGAGATATTACTATATTGACCAAGGAGAATCATATAAACATATACACTTGAAATTTGATGATAAGCCGGAAGCTCCTGTAGATCAAAAAATAAAGATTTATATTCCTACAGCTCCTTCTAGTGTTGGCAATAGTGCAAAACAAATATGGGATTTTGTCATTAAAAATCGGATTAATACAAACTTCAAGATGACGCATTATGATAGGCCGGATAATCTTATATTCAGGGTTGACAGCCTTGAGGATGCACAAAAGATATGTGATTTTTGTCAGCAAAATAATCAGATCAGACAAGGTATGATTAGCAGTCCTCCCCAAATTCCTAATATAAATGGGATAGGGATTGTCCGTGATAGATATAAAGAATCATACAATGGCAATATTGCTAATCAGATAGCAGATTATCTTGTAAGGAGCCAAGGGTCTATCTCACTAGATGGTTTGATAAATCACGTAAATGGAAAAATTAATCCTTCGCTGCCAGGTGAAAACTGGCAGAATTATGACAACTTTATCGCTTTGCGAGCCTTGATTGATATTCGTAATGGAATAAGCCCTTTGCATCCGGAATATGGTATGGCTTCACAGCAGCAAAGGATTCCGTTTGAGAAGGAAATGCTTTTAAGATATAAAGAAATTAATGATTATCAGTATTTGGATACACAAAACAATGTGCCTGTAAGCAAGCAGTCTGATCTGGGAATTAAGCTTGATGCAATGATGTATGTTGCTAAAGTTGGTTTGAGCTGTGGAAATGATATTTCAAAGATGGATACAGTTCCGGAATATTGTGTATCAAATGCCTTAAGCAATGTTGAAGCACTTTATTATAATGGCGATAATGCTAGCGTAGATCCTGGATTTCAAAACGCAGAGACAATAAAGTATTATGGCAGCTTTATGACGTATATTGCACAAAGCGTCAAAGGGCTTACACCTGAACAGAAAGCCGAAGTAGTAAGAAGCAACTCGAATGCTGTAATGGGCATGCAGTATAGATTTTCACGTGACTTGGAAGCAAACAATAGAGGAATAGATTTAAGCAGTGAGGCTGTAGTCAGAGGAATCTCTAAAGGAAGAGGAGGATTATTTGATAAGGTGCGCCAAGTAATCTCACCGAAATCCAACAGCCGGGGACCTGAACAGAATCCAAAATCCAATAGCCGGGAACCTATACAGAATACACCTGAGAATATACCTGAGCAATCAAAAGCACTTGAAACAATTGAACTTAGGACAAGCGACGGAAGAACAGTTAAAATTGTATATAAAGGGAAAGACAATATAATTTATCAAGGAGAGCCGAGGGGATTGCTACAGCCAGGCAAGCCAATGGCATTGGACCTCTGTGATATTATTGTCCAAAATCCAAATTCGAAACCAATAGTATATCAGAATTTTTATCTGGATTTAGAAAAATCTTCATTAGGTAATGAGAGATTTGGTGAATTTATAGCAGATAACCTAGCTGACTCGGATAGAATGCAGAATACTATTGCGGAAAAGCGTGCAAAGCATGCCGGATTTTTCTATATGAAGGATGGCAAGCCAGAAAAGGCTCAAAGTCCGGGCTTTATTAAATCAATAAAAGAGGCTGAAAGAGAGAAACAAAATCCTGAAAATAATATGATTATCCAATCGGGAAACGATGTAGTAACTCTTGTCCCTAAGAAACCAGTAAGTGTAAAGTGCAGTCCTGGCTGTATACCTACTAAGTACGATATCATTGTTAATAGGGATGGGTTTCAGACTACTTACAGGGATATGTATGGGGTTTTTGACATGCAGGCTCTTAAAGGAAACACGCCGCAAGACAAAGAATATCAAACCTTTGTTGCGAAAGAGCTTGCAGATAAGGAAAGAATAAAAAGGATGTATGAAGGAAGAGAAAGACATGCAGGAGTTTTCAGAAGAGATAGTAACGGAAAACTTCAAAAAGCATATGACGAAACAGCAGTAAATGCTTTGCGTCAAAGGCATGAGGAACAAAACAGAACTTATCAAATTGCAAAATAAATTTACAATTATCTTTTGTACCGGTGAATTGCGGCCTCATCATATTTTAATTGAAGAGGCATGGTTGCAACAACTATGTGTTTATATTTCAATAATTTGTTTTCTATAAAGAACCTGGTATGATTGTGAAGTAAGTTGTGCCACAAGGATGAAACGCTGAACTTTGGAAGGATAACAGTAATCATATCCCCCTTTTTGTATTCATGTTCTTCAGATTCAATCAGTTCTAAAAGCGGTTCAATAATCTTCCTATAAGGAGAATATCTTATATATAGTTTGATATCTGTATTTAACAGCTCCCAGCGTTTCCTAATCTTTTCTGAGTCCTCTTCATTTATTGATACATGAAAAGCAGTAACGTTATTGGATATTGTTTTTGCATATCTAAGAGCTCTTATACTTGCTTTATTGATGCTTGCAATTGGAACGATTACATGGTTTATATACTTATCTTCATCAATATTTAATTCAACGAGTTCCTGATTGCTTTTTTTCAATTGAACTGCCACAGCAGTATAGTGCTGTTTTATTTTAAAGCAAAATATTATTATTGCAGGAATTACTAAAACAACAATCCATGCGCCATAAACGAATTTTGTAAATCCAATTATTATAGTTGCTGCACCCGTTGCTACTGCGCCGCTGCCGTTAATCAAAATTTTTGAAAAACGGTTTTTTTCTTCCTTGTTTTTCAGCCATTTAGCAAGCATTCCGGATTGGGAAAGAGTGAAAGACATAAAAACACCAACTGCATAAAGTGGAATCAAAAGATGGGTATCTCCCCTAAATATCAGTATCAATAATGCTGCAAAACTAGAGAGCATTAATATGCCGTTTGAGAAGCTCAATCTATCTCCTCTTTGATTTAACTGTCGTGGTGCATAACCATCTGAAGCCATAACCGATATAAGCATTGGAAATCCAGAGAAAGCAGTATTTGCAGCCATTACAAGAATAATCATGGTTGTTACCTGAATATAATAATACATAAATGAGCTTCCGAATATTTCACCGGCAATATTTGAAAGAACTGTTTTATTGCCAGATAAATCTGGGATAACATGGTAAGTATTTGCTAGAAGAGCAGTTCCCAGGAAACAAACCAATACAAGCAAGCCCATTAGTATTAAAGTTTTTTGTGCGCGTTTAACGCTCGGCTCTTTGAAATTCGGTACTGCATTGCTGACTGCTTCAATTCCTGTTAATGCTGTACAACCTGAAGAAAAAGCTCTTAACAGGAGAAATAATGTAACTGGCTCAACAACTTTAAGCTGGCTAACAGATGGCTGCGGCGGGTGAAAGCCAAAAAACCAAACTTTTATAAAGCCATATACAATCATAATTATCAAACCAATTACAAATGCATAAGTTGGAAAGCTGAAAATCTTGGCTGATTCTCGAATTCCTCTTAGATTGCCAACCGTTAATATTACCAAGAAGAATAAACATAGTTCTATACGAAAGTTTAGCAACATTGGAAAAGCTGAAATTATTGCGGCTATTCCAGATGATATACTAACGGCGACTGTAAGGATGTAATCCACGGAAAGGGCGGCTCCGGCTGAAATTCCCCAGATTACTCCAAGATTGTCTTTTGCTACAACATATGCACCGCCTCCGCTTGGATAACTTTGTATAGTTTGTCTATAAGATAAAACTAATAGAAATAACAACAATACAATACTTAGTGCAACAAAAGAAAGCTGTTTATAAGCTAAAATCCCAATTGCAGGAACAAGTACTAATAATATTTCTTCTGAAGCGTAAGCGACAGAGGATATTGCATCGCTTGCTAGAATTGGCAGTCCCCAGAAAACACTAAATTTTTCACCTTGTAATAATTCGTTTTTTAAAGGCGGTCCTATAAATATATTTTTGACTTTTGACATTTTTTAATCTCTCCCAAGGGTATTATTTACAGAAATAAAATAATAATGCCTCGGAAGAAAAATCCGAGGCATTATTATACTTATATAATCTGATAAACCCTATAGTTTTTCTATATTTGCATTGCTTGCTTCAGTCTCTGTGCAACTGATTTTTTTAAATTGCTCTTTATTGCTATACCGGTCAATTGCGACCTCATCATATTTTAATTGAAGCGGCATGGTTGCAACAACTATATGTTTATATTTCAATAATTTGTTTTCCAAAAAGAATCTAGTGTGATTGTGAAGTAAGTTGTGCCACAAGGATGAAACGCTGAACTTTGGAAGGACAACAGTAATCATATCCCCCTTTTTGTATTCGTACTCTTCAGATTCAATCAGTTCCAAAAGCGGCTCAATAATCTTTCTATAAGGAGAATATCTTATATATAGTTTGATATCTGTATTTAACAGCTCCCAGCGCTTTCTAATCTTATCAGAATCCTCTTCATTTATTGATACATGAAAAGCGGTAACTTTATTGGATATTGTTTTTGCATATCTAAGAGCTCTTATGCTTGCTTTATTAATGCTTGCGATTGGAACGATTACATGATTAACATATTTGTCATCATCGATATCTATTTCCGCAAGATCTTCATCGGTTTTTTTCAATTGAAGTGCTACAGCAGTATAATGCTGTTTTATTCTGAAACTGATAAATATTATTACAGGTATTACTATAATAACAAGCCATGCACCCTGAGAAAATTTTGCCCATCCGATAATTAAGACTGCAACAGCCGTAATAAAGGCTCCGGTTCCATTAATAAATGCTTTGGTACTTCTGTTCTTTTCTTCTTTATGTTTTAACCATCTTACAAACATTCCTGACTGAGATAAGGTAAAAGATAGGAATACTCCAACAGCATACAAAGGAATAAGTTTATGTGTATCGCCACGGAAAGCAACAATTAGTATGGCCGATAATGCTGTTAAAAGTACAATCCCATTAGAATAACTTAATCTATCACCTCTAAGGGTTAACTGTCTCGGAGCATATCCATCTCTTGCCATTACTGATATCAGCAATGGAAATCCCGAATATGCAGTATTTGCTGCCAATACAAGAATTAAAGCTGTCATTGCCTGCAAAAAATAATACATAAAACCAGAACCGAATATTTCTGACGCTATCATTGATAGAACTGTTACTGTCTGAGTTTTATCCGGAGCGACGTGATATATATTTGCAAGGAAGGATATTCCGCTGAAACAGATAAAAACAATTAGCCCAAGAAGCACTAATGTACGCTGAGAATTTCTAATCGTTGGTTCTTTGAAGTTTGGCACAGCGTTACTTACTGCTTCAACTCCAGTTAGAGCAGAACAACCCGAAGAAAAAGCAATAAGAAGAAGCAAAATGGATGGTTCTATGCCTTGAGGAACTGGAGGAAGTTGGGGTTGAGGCGGAACATAACCCATAAAGTACACTTTTATAAAGCCCCAAACAATCATGATTATTATTGAAAAAGTAAAAGCATAGGTTGGTATGCTGAATATTTTTGCTGATTCCCTAATGCCTCTAAGATTTCCTATCAAGAGTATCAAAAGAAAAATGATACAAATTGTAACTCTCAGGCCAGCAAGATTCGGAAAGGCTGAAACAATTGCCGCTGTGCCTGATGATATACTAACAGCAACAGTAAGAATATAACCAACACTTAGTGCTGCACCGGCCGTTAATCCTGAAACTACGCCCAGATTATCTTTTGCAACTATATATGCTCCACCGCCATTCGGGTAACTTGCAATTGTCTGTGTATATGAAATGATAAGAAAAACCAAAAGCAATACAATCGCTGAAGAAACTTTCATCAGATTAGAATAAGACAAAACACCTATTGCCGGAACCAGAACCAACAGAATTTCTTCAGCGGCATATGCAACTGATGAAACAGCATCACTTGCTAGAATCGGCAGGCCCCAAAGGATACTTAATTTCTCATCTTTTAATGCCTCGTTCTTTAAAGGCGGTCCAATAAATATGTTCTTTACTTTTGACATTTACGTATCGCTCCCTAAGTACAATATTGTTTAAAAAGTATTTAATGCCTCGGATTGAAAATCCGAAGGCACTATAATTAAGAGTATTATAATTATTTTTATTTTGGACTAAAAATAATTATAATACTAAATTTAGAAAAGTAAAGCATAATTTATTATTACTATTGTATAGAGTAATACAGTGAATTTAATTGATGAATAACACTTATTGAAAAATAAAAGACAGTCAAATTAGTCTCGACTGTCTTTTTCTATTTTTGCAATTTGCTTTGCTGGAAGTCCCGGCATTGCCATAATCATTGAACCTTTGGGAATAGTTTTGTTCTTCCGCACATATGAATACATTCCAATATTGCAATGCTCCTCAATTGTTACCCCAGGCATAAGGTATGCTTCTGTTCCAATCAATACATTGTTTCCGATTTTTATCCTGCCAAGAGTCAAGTGGCCTCCTTCAAATATGTGGCATGAAATATCAGCTTTTCCTCCTATTACAACATTATCCCCAATTTCAAGCAAATAGGCATCATGCAGTCCAACAGTATTTATGAACACATTTTTGCCAATTTTACATCCAAGGATTTTATAGTACATTTTTGTGAATGGTGAGCCGGACATGAAAGGAAGGATTGCATTCAGTACGATAATATGCAGGCCTGAATAAACAAGCCATCTTGAAAACAGAGGAGAGTCGGTTGAATATTTTCCTTCTTTAAAGCCTGTTACCAAAAGTCTCTGAACTACTCCTGATACAAAAAGGCCAGTAATCAAAAAAGCGTAAAATGATAGGCCAATACAGACTGCAAAAAGAGCAATATTTATTAGGCTGGGTAATCCGTTAATATTAATGAGAAAAGTTTTTGAGGCAAAAATCATTAATATTACCGAAGGGATAAGCGAAATCCCAATGATCACAGCATAAAAACAGCAAACAAGAAGATTTAGTATGGTAAAAGAAATTGGATTATTCATTAAAAAACCAATAGCTTTTTTAATCATTTGAATACTCCCAGAATAGAATCATGTATATTAGAAATTATAGCATAAATTTTGGAACACTGCGAGATGCATTATTATTGAAGGGCTGTTTCAATATTTAAGAGCTTTGATGCATTTTCCCAAAGAATCAGCTTTTCTTCCTCCTCGGACAAGCCTAGCGCTTTAAATCTTTCTAATTCATCCTTATGGCCCCACATAGGGTAATCTGAGCCAAAAAGAATTTTTTCTACTCCATGTTTTCTAATCATTTCTACAATTGTTTTTTTATCCAACTTCCAGAAGGTACTGGATGTATCAAAATAAACATTTTTACCTACGAGATATTCTATGGATTCATTCCACCTCATAAAGCCTCCAAAGTGGGCTGCAATAACAACCATTTTAGGGAACATTTCTAAAATCTTGGCAAGCTTTTGCGGGTGAGAAGTGGTTCTATTTTCATCTCCCATGTGCATTATTAAAGGAAAACGTCCTTCGATAGCCTTATAAATTGGGAGCATATTATCTTGGTCTATATTGAAGTTCTGAAAATCCGGATGAAGTTTTATACCCTTAAGGCCTAGAGAAGTCATTCTTTCGACTTCAGCGTTGACATCACTCATATCTGGATGCAGAGTTCCAAATCCTATAATACAATCATTTTGAGACTGCACACTGCTGATAAAATCATTGATTGCTGTAACCTGCTGCGGTTTGGTAGCAGTAGAATGAACAACGTATTTATAAACATTAATCTTGCTTCCGCTGTTTATTAAATCTGAAACGGTTCCGTTACCGGACATTGGGGAACTATAGTAAAACATGCTGATTGCTTTAACAGCTTTTTCAGCAATTGCCTCAGGAAAGATATGTGCATGTACATCAATAATTTTAGAATATGCCATTTTTCCACCTTTATATTTTAGAATAATCTGAATTCTAACACAGGAGAACCAAAATTGAAAGTGGGCAGCAATATTAAACTCATTTTTTGTTATATAATGATTCTCTTTACCCTAAAAATAATATTGAGAATTGTATAATAATAAGATAAAATATGGGACAATAATAAGTTTATTATAAAAAATAAAAGGGACGAGTACATTTTCCCGCAAGGAGGAGGACTAATGTTACTTGAAGGTAACACCCTGATTTATAGAATTTCAGGCACTTCTATCGGGGTAAGGATAAAACTTATTGGTGAAGGAAAGCTTAAATATCAGCATTTCGGCACAGGACAGGAAGAAAAAATTTATGAAGCCCATATCAGTGACCACTTTGATTCTAAGACTGGTGAATTTAAAAAGGGTTTCATGGTTGAGAAAGGTTCCATTTATTTTCTTGACCAATTTATTCGAGACGAATAATAATCAAAGGAGAATTTAAATGCAATTTGAATTTAATGCTTTTAATTCTATGGGATTAGTTTCATCAGGAATATTTTTTTTAGCCGTATTAGTTTTTATATTAGTTCTCTGTGTAATGATTTTTATTATTCTGAAAAATGCGGGGGAATGGATACATAGCAAAACCCAGCCAGTGTTATCAGTTAATGCAAAGGTAGTAGCAAAAAGAGAGAATGTTTCTAGCGCTGGGGGCTTTGATTCATCAGGGTCATCTCATTTTCATACACATGTTTATACTGACTACTATTTAACTTTTGAGCTTGAAAACGGAGATAGAATCGAGTTTAGAACTAAAGGAAAAGAATTTGGAAAAGTTGCAGAAGGCGATGCTGGGATTCTTACTTATCAAGGCATTATATATCTGGGCTTCAAGAGACAATAGTTTTGTTGGGAGCAGATGCAAAAAGAAAAATCAAACTTTAAAATAGGGGAATATAATTCCCCGATTTTTTTGCCATTTACAAAGCTTATTGTAAATAATATACTGGGCTTGAAAAAAGGCATAAAATTTACAGGAAAAGAGTGATACGAATAATTAATAATATAGAATTAGTTGAAGAAATAAGAAAACTCAAAAAAGAAAAAAATGCAGTTATAGTGGCTCACAATTATCAGGTTGATGAAGTGCAGGAGATTGCTGATATAGTTGGAGATTCTTTTGCATTAAGCAGATACTGCGCTAATAATCCAGCTGATGTTATTGTTTTTTGCGGAGTAAAGTTTATGGCTGAGAGTGCTAAGATTCTTTCGCCAGAGAAGATTGTACTTTTGCCGGAGAAGGATGCAGGGTGCCCGATGGCGGATATGGCTGAACCTGAGGCCCTGAAAAGAATGAAAGATGAATATCCAGACGCTGCAGTGGTATGTTACATAAATTCATCAGCAGAAGTTAAAGCAGAAAGCGATATCTGCTGTACATCATCAAATGCATTGCAAATCTTAAAATCTATTCCTCAAAAGAGGGTTATATTTGTGCCGGACCAGAATCTTGGACAGTATGTTGCAAATATGATTCCTGAGAAGGAAGTCATTCTTTGGAACGGGTATTGTGTTACGCATCATGGAATTAAGCCTGAAGAGGTTAAAAAAATAAAGGAAATTCATCCCGATGCATTTCTATTAGTACATCCTGAATGCAAACCAGAGGTTGTTGAAATGGCTGACTTTGTTGGAAGTACAAAGCAGATTATTGATTTTGCAAATAAGTGCGAAATAAAAAAATATATAATCGGAACAGAAATGGGTGTTCTCTTAAGTCTTAAGAAGCAGAATCCTGACAAAGAATTCTATTTGATGTCTCAGGGGTTGATTTGCCCAAATATGAAGAAGACATCACTGAAGAGTGTCTATGAAGCATTGAGAGACATGAAGTATCCAATAGAGGTTCCGGAAGAAGTGAGAGTTAAAGCTAAGATTTGTTTAGATAGAATGTTGCAGAATTCTTGAAAATGCAAAGAAGCGTCTTTGCATTTTCAAATAAAATTTTTATTATTGCTTTAAACGAGTAAAATTGGTGCAAAACTTGTGGTATATGCAATAAATAATTTAATATTTTGGGGTTGCTCTAAAGTTATATCTCAAAAGAGGTAACCGAAGGTTCCTCTTTTGGAATCTCCTCCTCTGCATCCCCACTCCCAAACAAGAGATTCTACTTCCTTGTTTTGACTTTACGCCGTCAGTTTAACAGCAGCATCCTTGCTGCTTAAACTTAAAAATGGCATCCTGCCATTTTTTCGGCTTCAGTCCGCACCTGCGGAATAGAATCTCTAAGCTCATCCGTTCAAATGGAAAGCGGCTTAGTTGCATTGCTATTATATATAAATGATATCTACTGAAAGGAGAAAGATAATGAATCTCCCACGTTATCTTATAAACTTCAATTCAAAAGAGTTAAAGAAAGAAACCTTTGATGTCATCATTATCGGAAGTGGTATTGCTGGTGTATATACATCTCTCTGCCTGCCTGAAAATATTAATACTGCAATTATAACAAAGGAAGAGATTAATATTAGCAATTCGGTTCTTGCGCAAGGTGGAATTGCAGTTTCGCTTGGAAAGGGTGATTCACCTGAGCTTCATTTTCAAGATACTATAGCGGCAGGGGCGGGACTTTGCAGAGAAGAGATTGTTAGATTCCTGGTGAATAATGCTGAATCAAACATAAACCAATTATGTACATATGGTGTAAGATTCGATAAAGAAAACAAAGGAAATCTAAGCCTTTCAAGAGAAGCGGCTCACAGCAAAGACAGAATTGTTCATGTTGGAGATGCGACTGGCAAAGAAGTCTGTGATATACTTATTAAAGAGGTTCACAAAAAGAACAATGTTAATATAATTGAGAAGATTACTGTTATTGATATACTAACTGTTGAAGATGCTTGCGCAGGAGTATTGGCAATGTATCAGGGAGAACCAATAATATTAGAAGCTCCAGTAGTGATTTGTGCTGCTGGGGGATATGGACGAATATATAAAAGCACCACAAACCCTGAGGTTTCAACAGGGGACGGGGCTGGAATGGCATTCCGTATGGGTGCAGAATTAATGGATATGGAATTTGTACAATTTCATCCAACCGTACTTTTCCATCGTAAGAATAAAAGCTTTCTAATATCAGAAGCTGTGCGGGGCGAAGGGGCTATATTAAAAAATATAAACGGAGAAAGATTTATGCCTGGATATCACCCAATGGCTGAGCTTGCTCCGAGGGATATTGTTTCAAGAGCCATATTTAGCGAATTGGAAAAAACAAATTCGGATCATGTTTATCTTGATATAACATTCAAAGAGCGGGAGTATCTTAAAGCCAGGTTCCCAAATATATTTGCAAAATGTTTGGAATACGGAATTGACATGTCAAAGCAGCTTATACCTGTTGCTCCTTCTGAACATTATTGTATGGGAGGAATAAAAACAGATGCTTTTGGCAAAACAGGAATAAAAGGGTTCTTTTCATGCGGAGAAGCTGCATGTAATGGTATTCATGGGGCAAATCGTCTTGCGAGCAATTCATTACTTGAGGGATTGGTTTTTGGGAGAAATATTGCAGAGCAGATATCTGAGTTTATAGTGTCTAAAAAGAAAATTAATTTTGAAGAAACATACGATATTCCAAGAAAATATGTTTCAATTGATGTTGAAGGCATAATGGAAGAAATTCGTAAAACTATGGACAAATATGCAGGAATAGTAAGAACAAAAGAAGGGCTCATGACAGCACGAAATATAATAAAAAAATATCTTGATGAAGTTTTAAATATTGAAAATATTACACATGAACATATAGAAATGCAGAATATGGTTTTAACCTCATGGATAGTTGTAAACACAGCTTTAATGAGGGAAGAAAGCAGGGGGGCTCATTTTCGAAGTGATTTTCCACAAACAGATGATGAAAAATGGAAGAAAAATATAATCGTTTCAAAGGAGAGATGGCAAGATGAATAATTTACTTCTCGATAATATAATAAAAACTGCACTCGAAGAAGATATTATAAATGTTGATATTACATCTGATTATACAATTCCCAAAAAGAATAACAGCAAGGCTGTTGTAAAAGTTAAATCAAAGGGAATAATATGTGGGTTGGATGTTGCAAAAAGAGTTTTCGAAATAATAGATGCCAACGTAATTTTTGTAAAAAAGCTTGAGGATGGAGATGAAGTCAAAGCTGGAGATATTGCTGCAGAGATTGAAGGAAATACAAGAAGCTTGCTTTTCGGGGAGAGAACAGCTTTAAATTTTATGCAAAGAATGTCTGGAATTGCGACCTTGACTAATGAATTTTGCGAGATTATTAAAGGTACCAAAGCAAGGATTGCTGACACAAGGAAGACAGCGCCGGGATTAAGACTTATTGATAAATATTCTGTAGAATGTGGTGGAGGTACAAATCATAGACATTCGCTTTCAGACGGAGTATTGATTAAGGATAATCATATAAAAGCTGCTGGTGGGATAAAAAAAGCTTTGAATGCTGTAAAGGGAAAGATTCCCCATACCATAAAAGTTGAGGTCGAGGTTTCAAATATGGATGAAGTAAAAGAAGCGGTTGAATTTGGCGCGGATATCATTATGCTTGATAATATGAATACTGAAGATATGAAAAGAGCTGTTGCAATAATTGATGGAAGAGCTTTAGTTGAAGCTTCGGGCGGGGTTTCTATGGATACTATCCGTGGTATTGCAGAAACAGGAGTGAATATAATATCAGTTGGTGCACTGACACATTCGGTAAAAGCAATGGATATTAGCATGAAAATTATTGAGTAAATTAAAGCAGCATATATTATAATTATAGAATAGAATATAAAAGATTTATAATTAGAAATTTAAAAAAATACGGAAAATATAAGCTGTTGTATGCAGCTTTCAAATAAAAGGAGGTGGAAGATATGGGCGGATGCGGTTGCGGATGCGGTTCTAAAAAAGGTGATAGTAAAAAAGATACAGGCAAAAAAGATGGTAAGAAGAAATAAATAAAAAATATGCTGCCGTCAGGCAGCATATTTTTTATTTATTTAAATCTTTTTAAACTTAATTTTACTAACCATAAGAAATGCAAGAATAACTATAAGAATAGATAATACTATAGAATTGTCTGTAAAAATTGTTAATAAAGCTATTGCGGAACCGGCAATTGTAATAGGCATTCCCAAAAAGCTTCCGGTCATATTCTGTGTATTAAATCTTGCAAGTCTAAAGGTACCGGCAATAACAAAAAGCAATATTAACATATACCCCCAAAAGCCCATTATGTTGAGACTTGTTTTCCAGATTATTACACAAGGAGCAATACCAAACGAAACTAAATCTGAAAGTGAATCAAGCTCTTTTCCGAGTTCGCTTTCAGATTTCAGCCTTCTAGCAATTTTCCCATCCATTCTATCTACTAAAGCTGCTGCAAGAATAAAGATTGCAGCTAATTTCATGTCTGAGGATAATATAGAGAGAACACCAAGAGCAAGATTAGTGAAGGTAATAAGTTGAACTAATAAAAAACCTATAGGAGATTGCATAAAAATCCTCCTTTGCAGTATAGCTTATTAATGCAAACAAGAATATTATACCATATTTTATAGAATGGAAAAAATAAAATAAGAGCCCATAGTGATCTACGCTACAGCTAATATGAATCTCTGCGTACCCACATACAACCTTTCGGCTGTACGCGAGCATATCAAAACCCATACTAACCTTTACTCGACTGCCGAGAGTACCTTAGAAGCTGCATGCAACCGGCAAAGCGGGCTGCACACAACCTCCAGTTCAATTAACCTTAGTTACCATAACTCTTGGAGTTAGGCAGGGCTAAAGGAATAAAAACCTGCGGAACTAACGACAATCTTAGCTCGAACATTATACATCCCTTTCGACCTCATATATACACCAATAAGCGCATATATAAAGCCTTGGGAGACACATAATGCTCTGCTCGCCGGCCAATACACAGCCACGTAGACCATGTACGGACCTTTGACCGGATAGTATAGAGCCCGGAAGACCCTATAATACCCTTGGCTCAACCACTATGAACCCTTATGAGATTATTTTGTCCTTAAGATAGGATTATATTCGAGGGAATATAATCCTATTTACTAGCTAAATGGTTGTATTTATTTCATTGTCTTCCCATGAGTAACTTCTGCGCCAGCCCTTCCTCAGAAAGGGGTGATATGATGCGAAGCATTCGTCATACAGGGGAAATGCCCCCTATGAGTGACCAGGGGAGAGGAAAGTTAGAAGGAAGAGGGTTAGTATGCTTCTACATCAAAAGCTCCACAATTCTTAAGAATTGATTTTATCTTGTCTACGTAGGAGGCATCGGTACGCATGCTCCAGACAACTTTTCCTTCTTTGATATCATTTTCATATTCTCTACTCTCGTTTTCAGGTATTCCTAAATCTATAAGTCCACCAACTATTCCACCTGTAACGGCACCAGAAATTAAGCCGGTTATTGGTCCGGCAGCGGCAATAATTCCTATTCCAGGAACAATCATTGTTCCTGCTCCGATAAGAAGTCCTGCAAGACCACCAAGAACTCCTCCGGTAACTACTCCATCAGATATATTATCATTAGTCATTGAGAAATTTTGTCCAGCATTATCATCGTTGTAATCATCATTTTGCTTTGTAATAATTGATATGTCTGAAGTTTTCAATCCTTCATCCTTAACAAGTCTTGCGGCTTTTTCTGCATCTCTGTGAGATTCGAAAACGCCTACTATTGTTTTTGCCATTTCTTTTCCTCCTTAAAAATAATTTAAAAAATCTACTTTCTCAAATTAATATAACTCAAAAAAATTTGTTTATTCATCTAACCTAATAAATATTCTAAGCATTAGATATTGAATTAATTTGTTTATGTAATGTTTTCCGGAGATGTTTCTTTAAAGAAACATCCAACTTTACCTGGCATTATTAAAAAAAAATTAAAAAATAAATTTTGTTTATGTAATTTTGATTACATATGTTAAAATATTTCTAAACCGAAGAAGAGAGGGCTTTTTATGAAAAATAAAATTTTATGTTTTATAGTAATATTTTTATTTATATTTCAAACGCCAATATTTGCTCAGGTTTCTAATGAGCAAATTCAGCAGCAGTCGGCTAATGCAATGGTTAAGCTAGGGTTATTAAAGGGCTACGAAAACGGCAATCTTGGTTTGGAAAGAAATATTACAAGAGCAGAGTTTGCTACAGTAATAATCAGAATGATGGGTTATGAAAAAAATCCTATTAAAGTCAGCTCAAACATTTCTTTCAAAGACCTTCCCAAGAAGCACTGGGCATATTCTACAGTAAGGATGGCTGCAAGCTTGGGTTATATTAAAGGATATTCAAATAAGACTTTTAAGCCTTCAAATAACATAACATATGCGGAAGCCATTACAATAATGGTTAGGGTATTAGGCTATGGAGATAAGCTTTCTGGAAAATGGCCTGATAATTATATAAAAAAGGCAAATGAGTTAGGGATACTTAAAAATCTTGATATATCTGAAAGTACTCCTATAACAAGGGGAAATATATCTATTCTTGTTACGAATTCTTTAAATGTTGAAATAAAAAAGTAGCAATAATAAATTAATTAATAACTGATCATTAAAGTTGGGAAGGAGATATAAATGATTAGTGATAAGGTTAAAAAAGGACTGGAAAGAGCACCACACCGTTCTTTATTCAAAGCAATGGGATATACGGACGAGGAGATAAAAAGGCCTATAATTGGTATTGTTAATTCAAAGAATGAGATTATTCCTGGACATATCCATCTCGATAAGATTGTTGAAGCTGTTAAAGCAGGGATAAGAATTTCGGGTGGAACACCAGTAGAGTTTGGTGTTATTGGGGTGTGTGACGGAATTGCGATGGGGCATGAGGGAATGAAGTATTCCCTTGCTACAAGGGAAATTATTGCCGATTCTATAGAATGTATGGCTAAGGCACATGCTTTTGATGGGCTGGTTTTTGTCACTAACTGTGACAAGATTGTTCCTGGGATGCTTATGGCAGCAGCAAGACTTGACCTCCCATCACTAATTGTCAGCGGTGGTCCAATGCTTTCAATAAAAAGAAACGATAAATATCTCGACTTGAATTCAGTTTTTGAAGCGATTGGCTCTGTTAAAGCAGGAAAGATGGCTGAATCGGATGTGTGTGAATATGAAGATAATGCATGCCCGGGCTGTGGTTCGTGCGCAGGAATGTTTACTGCAAATTCAATGAACTGTTTGAGCGAAGTTCTTGGTATGGCTTTACCGGGTAATGGTACAATTCCTGCGGTTTATGCCGAAAGAATCAGATTAGCTAAAAATGTTGGAATGAAGGTAATGGAGCTTGTTGAAAAAGACATTAGGCCTTTATCCATAATGACAATGGAGGCATTTAAAAATGCACTTACTGTTGATATGGCACTGGGCTGTTCAACAAATTCAGTTCTTCATTTGCCGGCAATTGCTAATGAAGCAGGCTTAGAGATTAATCTTGATATAGTAAATGAAATAAGTATGAAGACACCGAATTTATGCAAAATTGCACCTGCAGGCTCCCATCACATTCAAGACCTATATGAAGCTGGGGGAGTACAGGCTGTGATGAATGAAGTGTCAAAAAAGAACCTTCTGAACTTAAATTTAATGACAGTCACAGGAAAGACCTTAGGAGAAAATATTAAAAATGCTAAGGTGCTCAATAATGAAGTGATACGCAGTATTGAAAATCCACATAGCCAGACAGGAGGCATAGCTGTTCTGAGAGGAACTTTAGCTCCGGATGGTGCTGTTGTAAAAAGGTCTGCTGTTGCTCCGGAAATGCTCCAACATAAGGGGCCTGCCAGAATATTTGATTCCGAGGAGGAAGCATATTCAGCTATAATGGATGGGAGAATACAAAAAGGTGACGTGATTATTATAAGATATGAGGGGCCCAAAGGCGGTCCGGGTATGAGGGAAATGCTTGGGCCTACATCTGCAATAGCAGGAATGGGTCTTGATAAAGAGGTCGCACTGATTACAGATGGGCGTTTTTCTGGTGCCACCAGAGGTGCATCTATAGGGCATGTTTCGCCTGAAGCAGCCGATGGAGGCCCGATTGCATTAGTAGAAGAAGGGGATATTATCAAGATTGATATTCCTGGGAATAGAATTGATATAGAAGTTAGTCCTGATGAGTTGGAAAAGAGACAAAGAGATTGGAGACAACCAGAGCCTAAAATTAAAAAAGGCTACTTGTCAAAATACTCTCGGCTGGTAAGCTCTGCAAGTACAGGAGCGGTTATTAAATAATTGAAAATATGCAATTAAAATTACAAATATTTAAAGTGCTTGTGGACTTTGCAGTTAGTAATTGTCAATTATAAATTTTTATACAGGGGGAGCTAAATGTTAAGCATAATTACTTATTGTTTTATATTCATTCTTGGTATTGTTTTTGGAAGTATGGTAAATGTATTGGTTTACCGTCTTCCACTTGAAGAAGATGTAGTTGTAAAGCCTTCGCACTGCGTAAATTGCGATAATAAAATAAAGCCGTATGATCTCATACCTATTTTAAGCTACATAATTCTTGGAGGAAAATGCCGGCATTGTGGAGAAAAGATTTCGATTAGGTATCCGCTTATTGAGATGTTAACAGGATTGATTTTTGTCGGAATATTCTACAGGTTTGGCTGGGATGTTTCTTTAGGGCCACTAACTATTACTTCATCAGATGCTATTTTTAATCTTCTTGCTGTTTTTACACTATCAGTAATATTTTTGGCTGTTTTCTTTATTGATTTAAAGCATTATATAATTCCAAATGAATTAATAATTGCAGGTCTTATAACTGGTGCCGTGTTTGCAGGTCTTAAAACATTAAAATTTTTTATGGTAGGATTTAAAGTTGTTACTACTGTTGCTTTTAATCCTAATTTTCTGATAGATGCAGGACTTGGACTGCTTACAGGCTTCATTGCTTTTTTGATTATTGTTCTGATAGGCGAATGGATTATGAAAGCTGAAGTTATGGGAATGGGCGATGTGAAGCTGATGGCAGTTATAGGATTGTTTTTAGGATTTAAGCTTACTATCCTTTCTATGTTTCTAGCTTTTATTGTGGGGTCTGTAATAAGTGTGTTTCTATTGGCAACTAAGATTAAGGGAAGAAAAGATATGATTCCATTCGGTCCATTTATTGTAATTGGAAGCTCAATTGCCTTGATTTGGGGGACGCAAATCTTGAACTGGTATTTAAGTTTAGGTAAATTTTAAAAACAAACCTTGCATATGCAAGGTTTATTTTTATCTATTCATCATTTCTTCAAGCCTTATTTCTGGATGCTGATACCGCCTTCTTTTGGCGGTCCCTTTTCCATGCTGTATAGCCTCTGTTGGGCACCATTGGATACAAGCCATACACAATTCGCACTTCCCTTGCCAGGTTCTTTTTCCATCAACCATCTTGATATTTTCTACCGGACAGATTTTTTCACATCTTTTGCAATCTATACATTTATCATTTACCCAAAATCCTTTTTCCATGTCTTTTAAATGGGACATAAGTGCCGTATGTATATTATTTGTAATTGCATTTACGATACCAGGATTTTTTTCTATTCCGGTTTCTTTTGAATTTTTAACCACTTCTGCTATTATATCAAGCTTTTTAATGAATTTATTGGCGGTTTTCTTAAAAGCTTCTTCAGGAGAGCCTGAAGAACCATATCCGATAATATAATTTCCCGGCAATTTTATTCCAAATCCTGCTGAAATTTTGCCGCCATTTGTTTTTATGATTTTGTTTAAGGTTATAAGGGGGCCTCCGATAAACACTCCATACGTTACGATAGAAAACACGTATTTATCTTTTAAATCGAGAGTTTTCACAAATTCAGATACAATTCTTGGAGGGCCCCATGCATATACAGGAAATATTATTCCGACCTTATTGCAGGAAAGGTCTATATCTTTGCCTATGACTTTCGCAATGGAAATTACTTCTGCATCTTCTAGCCTAGAAGCAAGTGTTTTGGCTGCAAAAAGAGAATTTCCTGTGCCGGAAAAATAGAATATTTTTGTGCTCATAATCCACCTTCCTTTCTTAATTGGGATTCTAACAGATGTTATATTCAATTTCAATTTTTATATAAAATTATAGCCTTAATTTAAATTAACCATAGTTAAAGGTATTGAGTGGTACGAATTAAGATGATATAATATTTTTTGGTTTTCTAAAAAGAATAATCAATATTCTCTTCAACAGTTTGGAAGGAAGTAAGTTAGGATATTTCTCTATTAATAATTTAAGGAGGAGTTAGCATGGCCAGACAACAAGGAAATTTACAACAGGGGAAAAAGGAAGGCGGAGAAAATGTGTATTTTATAAAAGGAGGAGAGTTGCGCTCCGGTACGGTTCAAGAGGTTGATGGAAAAAACTCTTTAATAAAAGTTCAATATGAAGAATACGCAAATGGAAGGTATAAAACGCAACAAATTTGGGTTCCGCAAAATGATGTTAGGAACAGATAGAAACTAAAAAGGAAGAAGGGAAAAAAGACGGATTGTTGAAGCAGTAAAGAGCATGGCTGCTTAATTTGAAAGAGAGGGTATGTAATGAAAGAAAGTATTGCGTTATCTGACTGGGATGGAACTGTTTCCAAAGGCTTTATGCTTTTTAGGTTTTTGGATAAACTGGTTCGTGAAGGGCTTTTTCCTGTGCACTATAAGGAAAAGATGTTTAAATTGCATGAGGATTATAGTGAAGGCAAAATACCATATCACACCTTAACAGTTGAAGTTCCAAGAATTTATGCTCAAGGCTTAAAGGGTTTAGAACATAACCGTATTGTTGCGGCTGCAAACAGTTTTTTAGATGATGACCAGAGTTTCTTGTATTCTCATGCTGGACTAATGTTTTCTATGCTGCGGGAAAAAGGTATTAATACAGCTATAATTAGCGGCGCTCCGGCAGAAGCCCTGCTTCTATATAAAGAGAAGTTTGGCATAAAATATGTTTATGGATTGCAAGCGAAATACGAAAATGGCATTTATACAGGCGAGATTGAAATAAATCCTTCGCTTGTTGACAACAAAGCTATGCTGGCAGATGCGTTCAAAAGAAATGAAAAATACGAGATTGTATTAGCTGCGGGAGATACTTCATCCGATATTCCATTGTTTGAAACTGCTCCGAACTGCATTGTCGTCAACAATCCAGAAATTGTTCCAATGATTTTGTCTGAAAAAAGAATTCTTAATGTTTGTACAGAAGACAATGAGCCGGAACAAATAATCAAATTTTTAAACTTAATAGCATAATCTTTTGATAAAAGGGACCCTATAGAAGGGTTCCTTTTTGATATATATAAATTGATATGTGATTGGTATAACTTTACAAATTACACCAGTGTTTTCAAATATTTGTAAAATACTTTCTCCGTTATTGACCAAAGATTTTTGTGGTGTTAGAATATTTATGAGGTGATTCTTCAATGTTTTTCTATATTTATATTGGATGCTTGTCTTTTGGTTTATTCTACTCACTTTTCGCTGTTTTCTTCGGTCATGACGGAATTGATTCGCATGATATCGGGCATGGAGGAACAGATGGAATTTCTCCACTCAAACCTATTGTTATTGCCACATTTATAACATTGTTTGGCGGGTTTGGTACTATCGGTCATTTTATGAGCAATATGGCAGCAATTTTTGTATTTTCCTTTGCTTTAATTATGGGATTAGCAGGTGCGGCTGCAATATTTTACTTAGTAGTAGTTCCAATGTATAAGTGCCAGAGTAACAGTGTTATCTCAAACGAAAGTATTACAAACACAATTGCGGATGTTATTACTCCTATTCCATCAGACGGGTTGGGAGAGGTAGCCTACATTGCTGGCGGCTCTAAATATACATCTCCTGCAAAATCTTTAAATCAGGAAGAGATTCCGAAAGGAAGGCAGGTTGTAATTGTTGATATTAAGGAAAATATTGCCGAGGTGATAATAAAACCAGAGGTTGAGCTATAAATTATTTTCAATATAAAAGGGGGAAATTAAATGTTTGGTTTTGATGGAATAATGATTCCTATAGTATCAGGAATTGTTATGGTTGCAGTAGTAATATTATTGATAAATGTTTTTGTAGCAAGGTATGTAAAGGTTGGGCCTGATGAGGCTTTGATAGTGTCAGGTATAAAAAGAAAACTGAAATCCGGAGGACAAGTTGGCTTTAGGATCGTAAAAGGCGGAGCAACCTTTGTCTGGCCCGTATTGGAAATTGCAAAAGTAATGTCTCTAAGAATAATGCCCTTGGATGTAAACTCAAGTGCTTATACTTCCCAAGGTGTGCAAGTTATAGTAGATGGTGTTGCGCAAGTAAAAATCGATTCTAAAGAAGAGTCAATAGCAACCGCAGCTGAACAGTTCTTAAGTCTTTCAACGGAAGAAATAAGAAGAATTGGGACACAAACTCTGGAAGGCCATTTGCGTTCAATAGTAGGAAATATGACAGTTGAAGAGATTAATCAAAACAGAGATGTGTTTGCTCAAAAAGTTCAAGAACTCGCGGCCACAGACCTTGCAAATATGGGATTAACAATAATTTCATTCACAATAAAAGAAATCGCAGATAAGAACGGTTACCTTGAAAATCTTGGTAAAGCACAGATTGCCAGGGTACAGAGAGATGCCATTATTGGGCAAGCCGAAGCTCAAAGAGATGCTGATATAAAATCTGCTGAAGCAACTCAGGCAGGACAAACTTCAAAACTTGTTGCAGAAACAAAAATTGCTGAAGCAAATAGGGATAAAGAGATAAAGGTTGCCGAATATCAAGCGGCAATGAATGCCAAAAAAGCTGAAGCGGATTTGTCTTATGACAAACAAAGATATACCACTGAACAGGAAGTTCAAAAAGAGGCAATGCAGGTTGAAATAGTAAAGAAACAAAAAGAAATCGAACTTCAAGAACAAGAAGTATTAAGGAGAGAGAAGGAACTTGAAGCAACAATAAAGAAACCTGCAGAAGCAGAAAAATATAAGACTGAAATAGATGCTGAAGCTGAGAGAATAAAAAGACAGAAAGAAGCAGAAGGCCAGGCAGCAGCAATAAAATCAGAAGGTCTTGCAAAAGCTGAAGCAATTAAAGCGGCTGGTCTTGCTGAAGCAGAAGTTATTAAGGCAAAAGGAGAGGCAGAAGCAGAAGCAATGCTGAAAAAAGCAGAAGCTTACAAACAGTTTAATGATGCTGCTATGGCACAAATGATTATTGAAAAACTGCCTTATATTGCTTCTTGTATATCAGAACCGCTGGCAAAAACCGAAAAGATTGTTATGATAGGTGATAGTGGTGCTTCCAAAATAACTAAAGACGTAACTAACATTATGTCGCAGTTACCTGAAACAGTTAAGGGATTAACAGGTATAGACTTAATCAGCATGATTCAGAAGTATACAAAAAATCTGGAAGATAAGCCCCAAATAACAGTTCAGCCGCCGAAGAGGACTATAACGGCAAAGGCAGAAAAAGAAACTGCACCAACTTCTGAAATGAAAACTGAATAAACTTTAAAATCTCGCGAAAGCGGGATTTTTTTTACACTTTTGTTCATGTATAATTAGTATAAATATTTATTGAGAGAAGGGTATTTTTTGGGTAATAAGCTTTTTGTATGGGATGTTGATGGTACTCTAATAAAGAGTGAAGGTGCTGGGAAAAGAGCTTTGGAACAAGCTTTCGAAATAATGACCGGGGTAAAAGATGCATGCAAAGAAATAAAGCTTGGAGGGAAAACAGATACCCTGATACTTTATGAAATGTGTGAAAGATTTGGTGTTAATAAAAAAATATATAAAGAATTCTTCGAAATTTATTGCAGGGTTTTGGAAGATATCGTAAGAGGAGACTGCTTAATAAGAACTGCACCTAATATTCCGGGGATATTGAAAATAATAAAAGAAAAAGGCGGAATCAATATACTTGGAACAGGTAATATTGAAAAAGGTGCACGACTAAAACTTCTTCCTGCGGATCTGAATATACATTTTGATACAGGCGGATTTGGAGATGAAGAAACTGAACGATGGAAGATAATAAGAAATGGTATCGAGAATGCAGAAAAATTGTATAAACTCCGCTTTGAAAAGGGAAATATTTTTGTTATAGGGGATACGCCAAGAGATGTTGAATGTGCTAAGGCAGTTGGCGTTAGGAGTGTAGCAGTTGCAACTGGCTATAACACAATGGATGAATTAAAAGAGTGTAATCCTAATTTTCTTTTTGAAGATTTAAGGTTATCTGAAGCATTTTTAAATTCTGTTGAGCTCTAGAAAATTATTTATGATATGTTTCGCCCCTAATTATTTTAAAGCATCTGAATAATTGCTCAAAAAGAATTAATCGCATGAGCTGATGGGGAAATGTGAGATTCGAAAATGAAAGAACAAAATCAGAGGTTTTTCTGATTTCTTCTGAAAGACCAACTGAACCTCCGATGATAAAATTGATTGTGCTTTGACCGGAAACTCCGAGAAACTGGATTTTTTCTGCAAAGTCCTCAGAAGCAAGTTGTTTCCCTCGAAAATCAAGAGCTATTGTATATCCTGTCTTAATTGCAGACAGGATTTTTTTTGCTTCTGTTTCTTGAATCATTATAAGTTCTTTTTCTGAAAGCTTCTCCGGCACACGTTCGTCCTCAAGCTCAACTATATTTAATTTGCAGTATTTTGAAAGCCGTTTAGAGTATTCGTCCAAGCCGGCTTTAATGTAGGATTCTTTAATTTTTCCAATGCAGATAATGTTGATGTTCATATTTTTTCCTTTTTAAAATTTAATGTTTTTGAATATTTATTTCTTTGAAGAGGCTTTGGAGGCTTTGTATCTCAAAAGAAAAATCTAGGGTTTCCCTTTGAATAAACAACAAAACCCTTATTGCCGCTTTTCATCGACGAAAATCGGCGGAAAAGTCGCCACTCGCCGTGGTGGCTATCATAGGTACAAGAAAAAACTTTTCCGAGTTTTTTCTAAACAGTTACACAAGCGAGCAAAAAGGTTTTATGGTTTTAGCATCCATTTGAACGGACGAGCTTAGAGATTCTATTCCGCAGGTGCAGATTGAAATGAAATACTTAAAGTGTTACTACAGTCGAAGGTTGATATCTCGGGGCAACTTCCAAAAATACCTCCATGCCAATTGTTACGCCTATTTCTCCGAGGCTGTTTGTAACTGTTTGGAGCGCAAGCTCAGGAAAGTTGTTTTCAGTGCTGAGATGTCCTAAGAAGAATTTCTTCATTCCTGATTTAACAAGATATTTTATTGTCTTTGCGGCGTCTTCATTGCAAAGATGGCCTGTTTCTCCGAGTATGCGTTTTTTTAGAAACCATGGATATCTGCCGCATTTGAGCATTTCAATATCATGATTTGATTCAAGGAGTAGAAGCTCACTGTTGAGCATATTTTCAACAAGATATTTATTCATATGCCCGATATCTGTAGCGATGGTAACTTTTTTCCCATCTCCGAAAATACTAAAACCGCATGGATCAACTGCGTCATGCGGAATTTTAAACGGAACAATATCTAAATCTCCAACTTCGAATTCATTATTATGTTTAAAGGTCATACGATTTGAGGTTTTGATTTTTGAAGTTTGTTCTTCAAGTTGGTTCCAAGTGAGTTCACTTGCATAAACCGGTATATCATATTTCTTTGACAAGTAACCGATGCTTGATACATGGTCTGAGTGTTCATGTGTTACCAGAATTGCATCTACGTCATTTATAGAAGAACCGATAGATTCTAGGCCACACTCAATCTTTTTACCGCTGACTCCGGCATCAATAAGTATCTTAGTATTGGCACTTTCAACATATATACTATTTCCACTGCTTCCGCTATACAAAGAACAACATTTTATCATTAGTTTACTCCTTCATAAGTCAATTCTCTGAAATGTAGGGCGCGCGACTTGCCCTTAAAAGTCTGTTAATTTTAACCTTTTAACTTTTACACTGCTTAGTAATCTGCTTCGGTCATTGGCATACGTTTTATATCTGCACCAAGCTGAATAAATTTTTCCTCAACCTTTTCATAACCCCTATCTATTATCCCAAGATTAAGAACCTCAGTTATTCCTTCTGCACCAAGGCCTGCAACAATCATGGCTGCTCCAGCTCTTAAGTCAATAGCTTTAACTTTTGTCCCAAAAAGTTGCTTTGAGCCATTTACAATTGCAATTCTACCTTCGACTTTTATATCGGCACCCATTCTTCTAAGTTCGGATATGTACTGGAATCTTGAATCCCATACTGCTTCAGTAATAATGCTTACTCCTTCGATTCTCGTTGCAAGTGCACAAATTTGAGGTTGAAGGTCAGTTGGGAATCCAGGATATGGCTGGGTTTTTATATTCACAGGCAGTAGCTTTTGGTTAGCCTTTATTCTTAAAGAATCTCCATTTTCGTTTTCTTCAATACTTATGCCTATTTCAACAAGTTTAGCTGTAAGTGACTCTAAATGTTTTGGAATACAGTTCCTGATTGTAACATCTCCATTTGTAATGGCACTTGCTATCATAAATGTTCCGGCTTCAATCTGGTCTGGAACAATGCTGTATGTACCGCCGCCTGGTAGACTTTCAACACCTCTTATTTTTATTATGTCTGTTCCAGCTCCGATTATGCTTGCCCCCATATTGTTAAGAAAGTTGGCAACGTCAACTATATGCGGCTCTTTTGCAGCGTTTTCAATTATTGTTGTGCCTTGTGCTTTTACTGCTGTAAGCATTGCATTTATTGTTGCGCCTACACTTACTATATCCATATAAAAGGAGGAACCTTTAAGGTTTTCTGCACTTACATTTATTATTCCGTGGGCTATGTCAACCTTTGCTCCAAGAGCTTCGAAAGCCTTAATATGCTGATCAAGAGGCCTGGTGCCAAAGTCACAGCCGCCTGGGAAACTAACATTGGCATTTTTAAACCTTCCTAACAATGCTCCGATTAAATAGTAAGAAGCCCTAATTTTGCCGACCTCATCAAAACAGGCTTCATAACAATCAACAGGTGTAGTATCAATAATAACCGTTTGGGAATCTATGTAATCAATATCTGCACCTATATTTTCGAGTATATTTAAAAATACTTTTACATCTTTAATATCCGGTATATTTTCTATTCTGCACGGGCCATCTACCAATAGGGTCGCGGGTATAATTGCAACTGCAGAATTCTTAGCGCCGCTGATATTGATTTCACCTTTTAGCTGAATACCACCGTTTATTACAAGTTTTTGCATTTGTGAATTCACTTCCTTGTAGTTAATAATTAAGACGGCTATCCGTGAAGGATAAACCATCTTCCTTAGATAATCTATATTGAAACATGTTTATTAGTATATTGAAGAGCATATAAAAGGTCAAGGTAATTTTATAAAAAATATATGTATGTCTTAGAGTATGTCTTCGTTTTGTTTAAGAATATTTATTAATTCTTCCTTAGTCTTATTATCACAGGCTTTAGTATATATTAAAAAATCTAATTTCTCATTGTTTGATGAAGGAATCACCTTAAGTATTTTTATTGGAATATTTTTTTCAGCAAACATAGATTCAATTTTTCCAATCATTCCTGGAGTATTCGGAACTGAGATTTTAATTTTATTTGACTGTCCTTTTGTATCAATAACTACATCCCAATCTTTTGAAATCATAAGCGTAAAGTATACAATCAACGCTGCAGTTATTCCTCCTGAATAAAAGCCGGCGCCAATAGCGATACCTATGCATGAGACCGCCCAAAGTCCAGCTGCGGTTGTGAGCCCTTTTATTGTAGAACCGTCACGAAGAATTGTACCAGCACCTAAAAAGCCTATACCGCTAATAACTTGAGCCCCTAAACGTGCAGGGTCCAAGGTGGTTACGCCTCTATAAACATCGAATATATATTGGGATGTAATCATTACGAGGGCTGATCCAACGCAGACTAATATGTGAGTTCTAAAACCTGCAGGCCTGTGTGAACTTTCTCTCTGATATCCGATTAATCCACCGAGAACACATGCAGTAAATAATTTTAAAAAGTCTTCAAAAAAAGAATAGTTTGATGCTAACCATTGTGAAATGGTGCCCAATATTGTCCACCACCCAATTTAGTATTAATTGCAAATAAATTATATCATATGTAAAGATGAATTGATAGAAACATTTTAAGCTGCTTCAATAAAGAAATAACGTGATGAATTCTCATCACGTTATTTCTTTATTGTTTTCATATTATCTTCTGCCTCTTGCTAATACAAATTTAGACTGTTGAAGAAGCTCTACTATTTTAAATTTTATCTTTATCTCTGAAGAAGCATCTTTTGCATTGCCAAGTGCTAATTTATACTCTTCTTCAGTAAGTGAACTTTTTAGCTCTAACTTTGACTCGGCAGGAAGTACCCCGGTTGATGCATCAACGAAACATAACGGAGGAAACATTACGCACCACCAATTACGTCCGGTACCATTTCCCAGTACAATTCTTAGGGATTGATAATTTCCTGCTGGTAGTGAAACATCACCATAAGCTTTTGTCGGGAAAGCAAATTTTCCGAACGATGCTTTAGCTTGATAGTTCAACCCATAAGATTTCAACACTGCTGATGCAATACTCTCTATATTTGAAAGGTTTCTGCATATGAAACCTTTAGCTGCATTGGCTGAATTAACACCTTTCGAATTGTCCTCCATATATTTCAATACAGAATCTCTAACCTTTAATTTTATTTGCTGGTCATACTGAGAGTCACTATTTGCAATTACATGCAGTCTAACTATATTTTTAGCCATATCTGCAGTAATTTTTTCAGAATAAATATAACCTGAAAGAATTATATAAGAGCAAAGAAGAATGAAAACCACTAAAAGGTACTTAATATTAAACATTTTTAACTTCATTTAAATAATCACTCCTTTTTACGTCTTTATCTGTTTTAAATTTAAATAATTTAAATATTATTTATTAATTTAATTATTGACCGTATTTTAAAGTATTATACTTAGAGGATATTTGATTAGTTTCTAAAAAAATCAGTAAATAAGAAAAACTGTTTAAATAAATTTAACAAGTAATTTAAAATCGGTTTTTAAAATGATATATATTTTATAATTGAAAAATGATAAAAGTTGTCGACTTTTAGAGAATAAGCAAATAAGAAATTACCAATATTTTACAATAAAAGCCTTGACAGGAAAATACTGGAAATATATTATACTGGAGGTGTTAATAATTATCTTTGATGGAGGAATAAAGATTTATGATTTCAGATATAAGAAATATAAAAAGTGTAATCTTTAACAAGATATGCAATATTTATACAGGTAATGGCCATTTTTTACTTACTGTAGGAAGGTATATTACTGAAAAGGTTTCAAAAGGATCAAAAGTACTCTTGTTTACCGATGATGATATTAGAAGTAAATTAATTGAGAAGTCTGACTGCATTGACTGTAGAGTAGAACGGCAAAAGCTTGCTGAAAATATCATTCAATTTCCGGTTAAATCAATAAAAGATATGGCAGAGAATAAACAATTCAGAAACTTCATTTGCAAGATTATCGGCCTTATGGCTAGGTATTGCTCAAATGAAGGCGTTGTAATATGTGTTCATGGTGCATTTGAAGGAATTAGCGAAATTATGGTTGAAACTGAGGAAATGCTTGGAAACATTTTAGTTCCGGTATATTTTATTAACTGCTTTAATTTCAGTACAGATAAAAAGATTGCACTTAAAATAATAAATGATTATGATTACATTTTGGATACAACCGGAATAAAAAAGATTGATAGTGTTTTTGGAAACATAAATGAGAGAAAGTTTTCGTAAAATGACAGTATTGAATATTAAATAATATTAATATATAATCCCCATAAACAGAATAAATGTATCGGAGATTCAGGGAAGACGGTTGAAATCCGTCACAGCCCCCGCTACTGTAAGCGAAGACGACTCCTCAAATGCCCACTGGAACAATCCGGGAAGGAGAGGGGAAGGATGAACGCAAGTCAGGATATCTGAACAGATACCTATATTATGTTAAGAATCTTTTTCGGAGGGAAAGAGAGGTCTTTTTGTATTTTATGAACAAGAAATTAATCTCTATATTTTTAATAATTCTTTTTTTATTATCAGGCTGTTCTCTTCAAAAAGGACCTTCTTTAGGCAATTCTCTAAATATTCAGTTAACCGTGAGTAAGGATTTTTCTGAAAATATTATATTTGATAAAAAGATTCAAGCAGAATCCGGCGATACTATTATGGATATACTTGAAAAGAATCTAGATGTGGAAACAGCATCAGATGGATTTGTTAATGCAATTAATGGTTTAAAATCAGAGATGAATGGGATGACATCAAAAGACTGGTTTTTTTACGTAAACGGCATTGCTTCAAATTGTTCTGCAAAAGCATATCACTTGAGGCAAGGGGACAAGATTTTATGGGATTATCATGAATGGGATGGAAATAGCTTTATTCCGGCAATAATAGGTGCTTACCCGGAGCCTTTTATAAATGGGTTTGAAGGGAAAACTGCGGGAGTGAGAATTTATTATGCTGATGAATTCAAAGATGAAGCGTTAAAGCTTAAAGAAAGCCTTGGTAGATTTAAAGCAAAAAATGTGAATACAGCTCCACTCGGAGACAGCTTTGAAACAAAACCGGGTTTCCCATCAATAATAATTGGCGAATATGGCAAGATTAGCAATAACAAAATAGTTGCGAAATTGATTTCGGATAATGGAAATAAAGGAATATTTGCAAGATTCAGCAAAAATGCAATTACACTTCTTGATTATTCTGGCATGCCTAAAAAAGTTGATATGCCGATATCGGGAGTAGTTTGCGCAACTGCAGATTCTTTGGGGGATACAGCACCTGTCTGGATTATTACTTCGATTGAGCACAAGCAAGTTGAGAATCTTATAAATTTAATATATTCAAAAGAAGGCAGTATAAAGGATTACTATGGAGCAGCATTAATTAAAGGAAAGCTTGAAAGACTGCCAAATTAATTGCCGGAGGGAAGAGTTGAAGGATTTTCTTGAGTCATTTAATACAATAGCACTGATAATTTATCTTACAGGCATGCTTGTTTTTATTTCTTCTGCGGAAAATCCTATAGTGCAAGCGGTATTCTTTTTTTCAGTCTGCATATTGATAATTATTTCAGATAAAAAAGCAATAAAAAATGCTTTGATTCTTTCCGCCTTTATTGGAATTCCAATTATTCTTATAAATCCGATTGTTAACAGCAGAGGGGCAACTGTTTTATTAAGATTATCTGAAATTGTCATTCTTGGCGACATCAAAATTACTCTGGAAGCATTGGTTTTTTCTCTGTCTATGGCGTTAAAATTGGTTAACACGGTATTGATGTTTGTTTTCTTTAATATTTGTGCCCAGCCGGATAGAATATTCAATCTTATTGCTGTTGCGGCTCCACGTTCCGCAATTACAGCATCATTAACTGCAAAAATGGTTCCGGATATGATTGAAAGTAGTAAGCGGATTTCAGAGATTCAGATGACAAGAGGGGTAGAATTTAATTCGAAAAACCTGCTTAAACGAATATCGAATGGATGGCCTTTTATAAAAATATTGCTTTTATCAAGTCTTGAAGATTCATGGCAAACGGCTGAAGCCCTTGAATCAAAAGGATATGGGCTTTCAAAAAGAAAAGTATATAATAGAGAGAAGATTGGCTATAAAGATTTTATGATTATTCTTGGCGGCTTTATTGAAGTTTCTTTTTTGCTTATAAACGATTCTAAGAATTTTATTAATTTTAAATTTTTCCCTACATTCAACTTAGCAAATAATTATGAAGTTAAAGAATATCTGATGCTGGCAGTTATTTTTGCGATTGTAGTTTTGCCAGTATTACTGGGATTGGGAGGTTGCAAATGCAATTTTATAAAACAGAAAATCTAACATACCTCTATCCAGATTCAGATAAGCCGGCACTATATGGAATCAATCTCGAAATTTCTAGGGGTGAAGTGATTCTTATTGCCGGGCATTCTGGCTGCGGCAAATCAACCTTATTAAAGCTTCTGGCTGGACTGGTGCCGGCATTTTACGGAGGCAAAATATCAGGCAATGCTTTTTACAGAGGAGTGAATATTCTAGACCGATTAAAACCTCTAGCACCACAAGTGGGAATGCTTTTTCAAGATCCGGAAAAACAGCTTGTCACATCTGTAGTTCAAAGCGAAATTACCTTGCCTATGGAGAATGCTGGGGTCAATCTGATAGAGGCAAACAAGAGGCTGGCAGAAACTCTTTATATAACAGGTATTGAAGACCTTGTTGACAAAAAGATTTGCAATCTTTCTTCCGGACAAAAGCAAAAGGTTGCTCTTGCTTCGATTTTGGGAATGAATCCAGATGTTTTGCTTCTGGATGAACCGACATCTCAGATAGATCCTGAAACAGCAGAGGAATTGCTTATCACGGTTAGAAACCTTGCTGAGAAAAATGGTAAAACCGTTTTAATTTCCGAGCATAAACTTGAGAAGTGTTTGTCTTTTGCTAACAGGGTTATTGTTATGGACACCGGCAGAATAATATTTGATGGTAAATCGGAAGAGTATTATGATTGGGCAAAAAATAGCGGATATAAAAATCTGCCTGAAAAAACAAGATTGTTATCAGGATTAAAAACAAAAGGGGATGGATTATCAATGCAACAGCCATCTCAAAATCCTAGAATAAAGATTGAAAATCTATACTTTTCTTATAATGAATATAAGGATGTTCTCAAAAATATCAATCTTGAAATTAAAAAGGGTGAATTTGCTACAGTTTTGGGCAGGAATGGCAGTGGTAAAACCACTCTTCTTAAAAATATAAACGGATTGCTAATACCTGAAAAAGGGCTAATTCAGATTGATGGGAATTCGACCAAGGGTAAAAGTATTTATGAGCTGGCGCAAAAGATTTCTTACCTCGGACAAAACCCAGATGATTATCTTTTTAATGATACGGTTAAAGATGAGATTTTATTCACTCTAAAGAATTTTAAAAGAAAGTGGGATGCTAAAACACAAAACCTTATCGAGCTGTTTAATCTTAAACAGGTCGAAAACAAAAATCCTAGGGACTTGAGTACGGGCCAAAGACAGCGAACAGCGCTTGCAAGCATTATGTGTATGTTTCAAGATGTTTTGCTGCTAGACGAGCCAACAAGAGGAATGGATTATACAAACAAAAAAGCCCTTGGAGAATTACTTCAAATATTAAAAAACGAAGGCACAACAATAGTACTGGTAACGCATGATACGGATTTTGCTGCAGAATACAGCGATAGGGTTATCCTGATGAATGAAGGAGAAATAATTAAAGATGGTTATGACACTGCTAATCATAATAATTATAGCTTTGGGGCTGTTTGTATATGAAAAGAAAAATATCAATAACAAACAGATTGCGCTTGTTTCTGTAATGTCTGCTTTAGGGGCGCTTTGCAGAATTCCTTTTGCTGCAATTCCTAATGTTCAGCCTACAACATTCATTGTAATCGTGACTGGTTATTCTATGGGGCCGTTAGCTGGATTTGTTACAGGTGTTCTTTCGGCTGGAATCTCAAATTTCTTTTTGGGGCAAGGACCTTGGACGCCGTGGCAAATGATTGCTTGGGGATTAGCCGGGGTAACAGCCGGTTTTATATCCAGATTAAAGATTAATTATAATAGAATATTCTTTACAATTTTTTGCGGAATGTGGGGGTTCTTTTTCGGATGGATAATGAACTTCTGGACTTGGTATTCTTATACTTCACCACATAGCCTAAAAGGTTTTCTGATTTTATGTGCGGCGAGTTTTTGGTTTGATACCATGCATTCAGTTGGAAATATTATTTTTGCTTGGCTGTTTGGAGGAGAGTTTGTAAGTATAGTGACTAGGTTTAAAAAGAAAATGCTGATTGAAACTATATAGATTAAATGGTTTAAAGTTTTGCCCCGATTAAATTCTTGGCATTAGAGCTTCTTGATTAGTGTAGTGAATGAAGCTGAGAAATTCGCACGATGTGAATTTCAGGTTTCGGGAGCAGGGATGCTGATGTGAAACCGACAGCGAGAATGAGTGAAGCAAAAGCATAGAAGGTCTTTGATAAGAATTTGGGGGCTAGAGGAGGAGATTACAAAAGAGGAACCTTAGGTTACCTCTTTTGAGAGAAAACTTTAGAGCGACCCAAATAGATATTAAAAAAACTATTTGCCGCTTTTGACCGACCAAAATCGGCGGAAAAGTCGCCCAATTAAAGGAGTGATTTATCATTAAAAAAATAATTTTAATAGCTTCATTAATGCTTTGCGGCATTGCAATTGCCTTTATTGTTTTAACAAGGATACAGCCCAATCAAACCAATTTGGCGACTCCGAAAGTTAACCCTTTAAGTGTTTCGACTGAAAATATAACAGAGACAACCTTGCCCGCGGCTAAAGGTTTTCAAGAAGAACAAGCTGTTATTACTCCAAAACAGCCAGAGTTTCAAGCTGAAGGAAAATCGGCTGTAGCCGCTTTGCAAAATAAAGAAATAGCTATTCCACATGAAAAATTACAGAGCCAGAATAAAGCTGCTGCTGAAGATAGCTTTGATAATGAACTGCGCAAAAATGTTTTGGTTTCTATCAAGCTTGCAAAAAGCTATATAAATTCATATTATTCAAAAAACGATTATAAAGGATTCCTTGATTGGCCATCAATTGCAATCTATTCTGCCGAGAGGGAATCGGCTAAAAAGAATGAAAAATCATTAGAATGGAAAGAAAAAGAGATTAAACAGGGTAATGATTTTGATTTATCCAGAGCTACTGATTATCAAAGGTCAATATTAGGAATTATTTCAGCAGGGAGTAACCCAAAAGCTTTTGCAGGGATGAATCTGGTCGAAACAGTAAAAAAAAGCCAGCAGGTTTCTGGAAAGTTTGCTGATACAATCGAGGGAAAGGGAGAAAGACTTATTAATTCTCACATTTGGGGAATTGTATCACTATACTCGGCCGGAGAAAAAGTTCCCGCTTCTGATAAAGCATATAACTGGCTGGTTTCGAAGCAGAATTCTGATGGGGGCTTTGGAATTTTTACAGGAGCAAAATCTGATTTGGATATGACTGCTATGGCTCTTACTGCTTTTAGTATATTAGGCAAGAATTCTGCTGATAGGAATGTTTCTAGGGCCTTGGAGTTTCTAAGGTCAAAGCAGACACCGGATGGCGGATTTGAAATATATGGGCAGGAAAACCCGGATACAGCCTCGACTGTGGTTCAAGGCTTGATTGCCTTAGAAATTAATCCGGTTTCAAAAGGATGGATAAAAGGAACGGATAAAAATATGATTGATTTTATAATGTCATTTCAGCTGGCGGATGGAGGATTCAGCCATGCTCGCGGCGGAGAAGCAGATATGCTGGCAACAGCCAGAGCATTAACCGCTCTAACGGATTACTATTATTCGAAAAGTGTTTTTCAGGTTATGAAAGAAAGGTAGGAAGTTAACAAACCCATGTGCCTGTGTGCCTGCCAAAAATACAATGACACAAAGAAAATAAACATTAGGAGGATATGATGAAAAAACTTAGCATTATTACAATGACTCTATTTCTAATAATATTTTCATTTTGCAGACTAGCGTCTGCAGACTTTGAAATAATACAGCCGCACGAAGGCGCATACTACCTTAGCAATTCAGAAATATTTCTTTCAACAGATAGTGTATCTATGGATGCCTACTCAGGAATAAGATGGTATTACAATGGGAAAAAGGTTACCTCTACAGGGGCAAATTATATAGTAATGCTTGATTCAGCTGACCCGTGGAATATTGAAACCGGGGTTGTAAAAGCTGTCTATGGCGGACAAGCAAAAAAGGTTACATTCAAAACATATAATGAACCAGTTATTCAAAAAGCGGCAAGCTTCCTAAAAGGAACTCAAAGCAGTGATGGCAGTTTCGGGAGTTATACGGGGCATTATTATATTGCTTCCGCATTGGGTAATGCCGGAGTGGACATCAATGTTCCCAAACAGGATAAAACTACCTATCTTGAATATCTTTCGTCCTTGGACATAGATGGCGAGTCAACAGTGGGAGAGCTTGCGAAGCTTGTTTATGCCTTAGCCGGTATGAAGAAAAATGTGTCAGATTTCTATGGCAAGGATATTGCAAAGCTTTTGATTGATAAGCAAAAAAATAATGGAACCTTTGGAGAGGGTGTTTATACAGATGTTCTTGCAATAATTGCTCTTGATAAGGCAGGGGTAGAAATACCAAAAAAAGATGAGCTAATCACCTATTTTGAGGGACTAAGCTATAATAACGGTTTATTTGAAGATTGGGGCTTTACGGATATAGACACTACAGCAAGAATTGTGCGTTCGCTTAAGATTCTAGGATGCGATACCCAATATCCAATTATTAAGAATGCAATTGACGCAATTAATAATGCGCAGACCGATTCGGGTGCTATCGAAGCTTGGGGAGAGCCGAATTGCGATACTACAGCAGAAGTAGTTATGATGCTTCTTGATTTGAATATCAATCCCACCGAAGGAAGCTGGAATAAGAATGGCAAAAACCTTATCTCAGTTATGCTGGAGAATCAAAATCCGGATGGAAGTTTCAAAAGCGGTTTCGATATAAAATATTCAACCTATGAAGAACTTTCAGCTTTGGCTGAATACTATTTTAAATATCTTACCCCTCTTACTGAAGGGAATAACCATTCAGGAGATTCATCCGGTTCGAATGAAGAAGAGAATAATCCGGGCAGTATTACAGTTAATGTTTCGGTAACAGGAAAACTTGACAGCATGATTTATCCGATAAAGAAGATTACAATAGAAGAAAATGCAAAATACGGTAAAACTGCTCTGCAGGCGCTATATCAGACAGGCCTGGATTTTAAAACAAAAAATGATGATGCATATGTAAGTGAAATCAATGGAATAAAAGAAGATATTTCATCTACTGCCGGATGGAAGTACAAGGTTAATGGAAAAATTCCAGGAGTTTCAGCAAAGAATTATAAGCTTGGAAATAATGACAGTGTTATTTGGTTCTGGGCAGAAAGTGCAGATTCAGATTCGTCTTATCAGACTGAGCAAGAGGAAGAAAATACTCCAATGCCTGCAATGCTTCAGAATCAGGAACAAAGCGTAAGCCAGATGGTATATTCTTTTTCGGATGTTTCTGGAGGATACTTTGCTTGGGCATTAAAAGAGATTGAATATTTGGCATCAAAGGGATTGGTTCAAGGGAACGGTTTGGAAAAATTTCAACCAGGGATAGAGGTTACTAGGGAAGAAGCAGTGAAAATGATTGTTTTGGCAATGGGTGAAATTCTTGAAAGCGATAAAAATTTGGATTTTAGAGATTCGGGTGAAATAAGTACATGGGCGGTTCCTTACATATCTAAGGCAAAAAAAATAGGAATAATTAATGGCTTTGAAGATAACACCTTTAAACCCAAACAAAGAATATCCAGAATAGAAATGGCAATAATGATTTCAAGAGCATTAGCATTTAAAAATATAGAATGCCAGATTTCTGAAAAGGTGCAACTACCTGATTGGAGAAGTATACCACAGTGGGCTGAGGAAGGAATTGAAAAAATAGTAAATCTTGGAATAATAAAAGGCAAGAATGGACAATTTGCAGGCGAAGATTTGTGCATAAGAGCGGAAGCTGCTGTTATGATTTACAGAATGATTATGTTGTTTGCATCTTTATAATGAAATATGTTAAACTAATTCGAGTCAATAATTTATTATTTTATTAGGGAGAAAACGAATGAGTAAGAAAAATTCTAATGTTAAAAATAAAAACCCAAAAGCAGTTGAGACTTCTAAAAGGCCGTTTCCTTTGATTAAAACGCTAAATATTTGTGTCCTTATTGGTTTGGTGTTTTTGCTTTTTTATGCACCATTTTTCAGAGGATTATATTTTAATGAAGAAATGGCTACAACATTTTTTTATTCTGGACTGCTTTTCTTAATTTTTCTTATTAAAAGACTAATTGATAAAGATTTTAAAATAATTAAGACCTGGCTGGATATTGTCGCTTTACTGATAGTCATAGTTTATGCAATCCCAATAGTTTTTGGCTTTTTTGCAAGCGCTCAGGGGGCATGGGACAAATTTCTAAGGTATATTAATTACTTCTTAATTTATATAATATGCAGAGATATTATTAAAGAAGATAAGAATATAAAAGTTCTGCTTAATGCAATAATAGTAAGTGCAGTAGGTGTTTGTTTACTTGGAATAGATGCCGGTGCCGGCGCAGGAGCTACAAACAAAATTAATTGGGTTCTCCAACAGATTCCTGTTTGGTTGCATCTTAAAGCAGGAGCGGCAAATCTTATGACATTTAAATTTTTTGGAGGATTTGAAGCGGAAAGAATTTATTCTACTCTTCAATATCCCAACGTGCTTGCTTCATATCTTGGCGCAGTATTTTTCCTTATTGCAGGGCTTCTCATGATATCAGATTCATATTGGAAAAGAGCTTGGTACGGAGCAGCAGGATTTATTGTGTTTTATACATTTATCCTTACAGGCTCCAGAGGAATGATTGTAGTGCTTCCGGTTATGGCCTTGGTGCTCTTTATTTCTCTTTGGAATAAAAAGCTATCGCTGAGTTTTATTGTTGATGCTGTTATTCCTGCAGCTACAGGTGTATTATTTTCATCCATGTTTGGAAATTTTGTAAATTCGGGGCAGTATTCAAAAGTATGGCTTACAATACTTGCAGGAATAGTTATTTCAGCAGTTTTAACAAGCTTGGTGCAGATATTAAAGAAATTTTTGATAAATGTAAGTATTAAAATATATGCAGGAATTGCCGCAGCAGTAATTATAGTTCTTGCTGTTCTTGTAGGTATTGCACTCAATATCGAAAAACCTCTTGTGATTAAGCATGATGCTTCAGAGGCAAATTCGGCAAAAGTAGTTATCAGGGACCTTACGAAAATAAAGCCGTCAACAAAGTATACATTGGATTTTTATGTCGATTCGCGTTCGAACAGTTTAAAAGAAGATGCATATATAGTATCAGTTTTAAGTATGGATAAGTTTAATAACTTAGAACCGCTTGTAGCAGCAGCTGGCAAAGATGAAAAAGCATCAAAAACCCTTACCTTTACAACTAAAGCAAATACCGCAATATTAAGGCTCCAGATGCAGAATATCAGTCGGAATACAAGCGCTTCCTTTTCAAATTTTGTTTTGAAGGAAGCAGAAGCAGGTAAGACAAAAAGAATAATTGTACAATATAAGTTTCTTCCGACAGAACTTGTTTACAGGATTCAGGATATCAGCCTTCAAACCCATAATGCCTGGGAAAGATTTGTATTTGTTGGGGATGCGTTTAAGATAATAGCTGCAAATCCTTTTGGAACTGGCGGTGGAGGTTGGAGAGCAACTTATCATCAATATCAATCTTATGAATACTCTTCTAATGAGGTTCATAATTATCCAGTACAATTATGGGTTGAAACAGGATTCTTAGGAATTTTAGTGTTAATAGCCCTCATAGTTTTGATTATTCACCATTATGTTAAGATTAGAATTCAAGGGAAAAAAGAAGAACCGGAGAATCAGGAAGATTTTCAAAGAATTATTCTTTCTGGAGTAATCTTTACCACCATACTTTCGTTATATGCTCACAGCGTCATAGATTTCGATTTTTCACTAAGTGCCATTCCAATAGTTGTATGGGCTCTAACCGGGATTATTTCAGGATTATATACTATGCGTGAAGGCCATCAAGATATTCAGATAAGAATGTACAAAGATGAGAAGAAACAAAATTATACCGATGCTATGATTGGCATTAACTATGCCACCACAGTCATTAGCATAATATTGATGTTGATTCTCACTGCTGCAGGATTAAATTCAATAAATGGCAGAGCTTTAATTGCTAAGGCTAATGCTTATGAAAGCAAGTTTAATTCAAATAAGGTTCTTAAGAAAGAGCTTGCACAGGTTTTGCCTGTATTAGTTCCAATTTACAGCGATTATTTAAAGCTTCAACCACTTGATGAAAAGAAGAGGCAAAGATACATTGAATACCTAAATATGTACCAAATGGTAGGGCAAAATCTGGACAAGGAACAAATTTCTCAATTAGGAAGGCAGTTAAAAGAAAATATCGAGCTTAATGTTAAAAATGAACCTAACTCTCTTGATGCTTTATCTACGATGTCTTCTTATTCAATTGCAACTGGCAATATTGAGGAAGGGCTTGCTTATGCTGATAAGGTTGCTGTGCAAGGAAGGTTTATTAGTGAGGCATATGCTGCAAAGGGGCAATTATATATAATGGCTGGTGAGACTGCAATTAAAAAAGGTAAAGGCAACACGGCGGTGGAGTGTTTTAAGAAGGCGGCAGGTATAAAGAAAGAATTTGAGGAAGCTGCGAAACAGTCATTAAAGCCGATAACCATTACTACGGAATTTGATGAAGTTGTCAGCCAGGCAGAGAAGATGCTGGGTAAAAAGTAATCAATCGAATGGAGTGAAACCCGATAGTTAAACTTAAAGAGCTTGAAAAAGGAAGTCTTATAATATTCTCTATGATTATGATAGCTAATATTTGCAATTATCTTTACCAAATAATTATGGGAAGGTTATTGCCATTTAATGAATATGGTGCTTTGAATGCATTGTTTTCGCTAATTACAATTATTTCGGTACCTGGAACGGCAATTACCCTGGTTGTATCAAAGTACATAACTGAGTATTCTGCTACCAAAGAGGCTTTTAAAATAGGATTTTTCCTTAGAAAAACCCTTTTTTATATTAGTGTATTTACACTTATTCTCACAACTGCTTTCTTGGCACTATCTCCGCTAATTAAATGGTTCTTAAATATTGATAAGCTATCATCTGTAATTTTACTTGTATTCACAATTGCAACAGTATTTATCCTTCCAATCTCAGTGGGGACTTTTCAAGGATTAATGCAGTTTTGGCGTTTAGGTATCGTAAATGTCGTAAGTCCAATTGTAAGGCTAATATTGGGTATAATACTTGTTTTGATAGGATATAAACTTGAAGGTGCTATAGGAGCACTGCTTATAGGCAATTTAGCAGCTATAGCATATGGGTTCTGGGCAATCAGAAAGAGATTTATAACAAATGGTCAAAAAGATGTAGCTCTTGGCAGGAGCAAAGCTTTTAGATATGGAGTTCCGATATTTATAGTAACCCTTTGTATGACCTTGTTGACAAACATTGATATGATTATGATTAAGCATTATTTTTCTTCTTACGAATCAGGGGTTTATGGGGCGGCAGTAATATTCGGCAGGGCAATATTTTATTTTCCTTATGCAATTGTAATGGCAATGTTCCCTCTGGTAACCGAAGCAAATGTACTAAATAATGATGTTTATATGTCGCTTAGAAAGGCGCTGCTATATAGTTCAGTCTTGTGCGGTGCTGGTGTTGCCGGAATTTTTGTCTTTCCGGAGCTCATAACGAAAATATTTTTTGGTTCAAGATTTCTCCCGGCACTTCCTTATATAAAGCTAATGTGCCTTGCAATGTTCCCATTATGCCTTCTAAATGTAGTAGCGAATTTCAACCTTGCAGTCGGCAAGGCTAAGATTTCTGTTTGGAGTATGATTTTAGGGAGCATTTCTGAAATTGTATTAATTACCATTTACCATCAGACCATTTATCAGGTATTATATATATTGTTTGGAGTTGGGACGGTTCTTATTATTATAAATATTTTAGATGTACTGCTAAGGAAAAAAGAAAATATATATGAAGCAAACGGAAACGAACTTGCTAATTTTTAAAGGGGATGCTTAATATGAGCTTTTTGGGAGGCTTTAGCAATAACAAAAAGCTAAATAAAAATGATTATATTGCTATAACAATTTTTTTTATATTGTCTTTAATTCTAACTTTCTCAATAGAAATCATTCATAGAAATGATTTTGAAACTGTATTTAATTGGTGTATAAGTACACCTCAAATCTTTCTTACAAATTTCATTCTTGTTTTTACAATAATGGTTCTTCTCTATTCCATTTTCGGGTGTGTTTATATCAGCAGCAGCATGGCTTATTTTTCTTTGCTAATTCTTTCTCTTGCAAGCAGTTATAAGGAAAAGTTTCTAGGGGAGCCCCTGTTCCCTAGTAATCTGCTGCTTAAAAAAGAAGGAATTAATATTTTCCCTCTTCTCCAAAATCAAATAGGGTTTGTAATATTGTTTATAATAATTTTGGCGGCGGTATTGATATTTGTTTTGAGATTTTATCTGCCTAAGCTAAAAATTGGCTATGTTCCACGGGTCATAATAGGTTTATTTGCATTTGTTATACTTTTAAACTTTTCATATATAAAACCTGTGCCCCTTAGAGATTTCTTATCAAATGGAGGAATGGGTGAAATAACATGGAAACAGGATGATAATTATCATAAGAATGGATTTGTGCTATCGTTTTTAAGAAATGTAAAGAACTCCGTAATTTCTAAGCCTGCAGGATATTCGAAAAACAGTATCATTAGTGCTATGAATGAAACCACCTTTGATAGTACGGATAATAATCAAGATTCAAAAAGTCCAAATATAATTTTCGTAATGAGTGAAGCGTTTTGGGATCCGACAGTTATGGAATCGGTTACTTTTAGCGAGGACCCAATTCCGACCTTTCGAAAACTTCAAAAGAAATATACTTCTGGCTGGTTGCTTTCTCCTGTATACGGAGGGTTAACCGCAAATGTAGAATTTGAGGTTCTGACAGGTAATTCGGTAAGTTTCCTTCCCCAAGGTTCTGTACCATATCAGCAGTTCATTAAGGGACCAACTTTGTCGCTGGCTAGTATATTAAAAGGGCAGGGGTATTATGCAGCAGCAGTACATTCATATTTCGGATGGTTCTGGAATAGAAACAGTGTTTATAAAAATATGGGATTCGATACTTTTATAAGCAGTGAAGGTATGAAGAATGCAAAGCATAAAGGAGCTTATATATCTGACTCGGAAGTCTCAAAAGAAATTATAAAACTAGTGAATGATAATGAACAGCCTGTTTTTATTTATTCAGTAACAATGCAAAATCATGGACCGTATGATAACAAGAGGTATAAGACAAATCAAATTGAGGTTTCAGGGAATATCACAGAAAAGTCTAAAGAGTTACTTGAGACTTATGCACAAGGCTTGAAGGATGCAGACCAGTCTTTAAAAGCTCTTGTAGATTATGCAGATAAAATTAAAGAGCCTACTATGATTGTTTTCTTTGGAGACCATATGCCTCTATTAGGAGATAACTATTCGGTTTATAAAGATGCTGGTTATTTGTCCTCTGGGGATAGCCTTAAGTGGTCATTAAATGACTATAAGAAAATGAGAAGTGTTCCGGTTGTTATTTGGACAAACTATAAGCAGGAAAAGAAAGTAATAAAAGATATGAGCGATTCTTTTTTGGGATTGTATGCGCTCAAAATGGCAGGAAAACAAATACCTGCATATTTTAATTTTGTTGATATGGTATATAGGACATTGCCCGGTTTTATATATGAGTTAAAAATTGATTCGGAAGGTAACCTGCATGCTGGAGATGACGCAAAGTATAAAAAGCTCATGAATGAATACTGGCTAATGCAGTACGACAGGATGTTTGGCAAAAAAATTCAGGATAAATATTAATTCTTAAATAAATTATTTTTGTGCTTCTAAAATTCCAAAATTCGGAGAATAATATTATTAAAATTCGGCTGGAGGTTAAAAAAGCATGAAAATAATTATACTTGCCGGTGGTGGAGGAACAAGGCTTTTTCCTTTATCCCGTACAAGTTTTCCGAAGCAATTCTTAAAAATTGGTTCAGATAAAACACTTCTGGGGCAGACATTTGACAGATATTCTGAACTTGTTGAACCAAAAGATATAATTGTTGTAACAAATCAGGAATACTATTACCATGTTGAGGCTGAGATAAAAGATTGCGGTATAGAAAATGCGCATGTACTTCTAGAACCCTGTGCCAAAAATACTGCGCCAGCAATTGCTCTTGCGGCAAAGTACATTCTCGAAAAAATAGGCGGGGAGACTGATGAAGTGCTTTTTATTTGCCCGTCAGACCATGTTATTATTCCAAAAGACGTATTTATTAATGATGTTAAGACGGTAATCAAAGCTGCTCAAAATAATAAAATTGTAACTATAGGAGTGAAGCCAAATAAGCCTGAAACAGGTTATGGCTACATAAAGATTGGCTTGCCCTGGCAATATGGACATAAAGTCGATGAGTTTGTTGAAAAACCTGATTTGGCAAGAGCTATGCAATATGTTTCAAGCGGAAAATATTATTGGAATTCAGGAATGTACGCGTTTTCAATAAAAACATTTATTGAAGAACTAGCTTTACATCAAGCAGGAATATATGATTTATTTACTAATAACTCATATGAAGAGATGATACGGAATTTTGAAGGGATGCCGTCAATATCAATTGATTATGCGGTTGCTGAAAAATCAAGCAGGGTTATAACAATACCAATAAGTTCTTATTGGAATGATATTGGTTCATGGGATGCAATTTACGACGCTATGCAAAAGGATGAGAATAAGAATGTAAAAAACGGGGATTGTATGACCATAGATTGTTCTGACTCATTATTGATAGGTGCTGATAGACTGGTTGCAGGGATTGGGCTTGAAGATATGATAGTTATTGAAACGGATGATGTTATACTAGTTTCTAAAAAAGGTGAATCTCAGAAAGTAAAAGAGTTTGTAGAAAAGCTTAAAAAGACTAAGCGAAAAGAGGCAATTCAGCATACAACCTCATATATGCTTTGGGGTAATTATACGACTATAGCAAGAGGCTTGGGATATAAAGTTAAGAAAATGACCATTTACCCTGAACAAAAGATTCTAATGCAAATGCACTACCATAGAAGCGAACATTGGATTGTAATAAAAGGCACTGCGAAAATAACTATCGATGAAGATATAAGATATGTAAGTGAAAACGAGAGCATATTTATGCCTAAAGCAGTAAGGTATGTATTGGAGAATCCCGGAAAGGTCGACTTGGAGATAATTGAGGTTCAAAACGGAAGCTATCTAGAGGAAGATGATGTTGTTAACTTTAAAATAATTGAACAAAAAAGTAAAGGGCTGATTGTTTAAACAATCAGCCCTTTATCTCAAATCAGTATGATTCTATTTTTAAAGAGCTAGTTTTGAAGCTCGGCTTGTATTATCCTGATATTGAGAATTGCCCGCTTAGACCCATAACGCGCAGTGATTTTTGCCTTTCCTCTGTCTAGCGCATTAATTCCTATATTTCCTTCTTCGTCAAAATCATAGTTGAACTCCAAGAAGTAATAATTACTTATTGAAAGATCGCAGTCTTTTGTAACATCTTCATATGCGCCTGAGCTCAAACGTGCTAGTACTGTGACCTTTTGGGAACTGCCTTTAACCATGGTCTTGTTTTCAACCTGGATGCTTAGATTGGTAATACTATTGATTACGCTGACAGTCACATAATCATAGGAACCTTGATATTCTGCGTATACATCAGTTTCACCTTTAGCGACTCCGGTAATTATGCCATTTGCCACAGAA
>JBLNBO010000037.1:0-7889 GCA_050260055.1 Ignavibacteriales bacterium | reverse complement strand
ATAGAAGGTGGAGCGATCATCTTCAAAAACAAAAAGGATTTTGAAAGAGCTAAACTGATGATCAACTTTGGCATTACTGGCCCAGAATCAATCATAGAACTGGGCATCAACGCTAAAATGAACGAATTTCAGGCTGCAATGGGACTTTGTGTTTTAGATGAAATGGATATAGTATTGGAACAAAGGTCTGAAATCTGGAACCACTACGAAAATTCACTCAAAGACCATGTACAATTACAAAAACGCAATTTCCAATGCACCAATAATTACAGTTATTTTCCAGTGCTGTTCGAAAGCGAAGAAAGGCTTATGGAAGTCAAAGCTGCTATGAATGAAGTTGATATAAATCCAAGGCGATACTTTTACCCGTCTTTGGATACACTTGGATACCTACAGCCGCAGATTCTAAAAACTGTATCAGGCGACATTGCAAGAAGGATTATCTGTTTGCCAATTTATCCAGGTTTGTTGATAAACGAAGTAGAAGAAATAATAAAAATCATAACTCGCAAGAAAATTTATATAGAGGCTATCCCTGTAACTCAAAGCCTCTCTTCTGAAGTCATATTTTGGAATAATAAATCTGTTTTTCGGTAGAATATCCAGCTTAAACACATCTGGAAAAGGCTATGGTGGGGTCAAATTGTCTTATAGGTTGGGTACTACTATTATAGTTGAAGGAAGTCCGGCAAAAGTAATATAAAGAAGACATTTATTGAATCCATCATTTGGTGATTTCTTTGTCAAAAGATAATTTTCTAAAATATAATGAATTATTCTCAAAATTACTACTTACTTTATGCTTTTTATTACTGATTTTCAGTCTAATATTAGCTCACAATTCCCCTACTACAGGTTATGAGCCCTCTATTTATAAGTCTACACATATCGTTATTTGGATTTCCTTGCTCTTTTCTATTGCTGTAGGAACTTCAATTGTTATTATACAAGTTTATAACCAAGAATTCCAACGAAGTTACTTATGGAAAATTGGTCTTATACTTGTCTATTTATGTAACTTATTCGTTATCTCTTTATTCATTATCAGAGGATATTATAGCTGGTCTCTTAATGGTGATGCAGCATCGCATATTGGGCAAGTTTATCATATACTCACCAGAGGCTATTTAGATGCTGAACTTTTTTATCCGATTATGCATGTATATGCAACGCAACTATCTCTGATTTTAGGGCTGGATTTGATTTTTTTGCATAAAATGATTCCTTTATTTTTCGGAATTTTGTATGTACCTTTCATGTACCTTTTTGCTAAACAAGTATTGCCAGATAAAAGCCACATTGTGATAGCTACTCTTGTAAGCTGTACATTTCTAAATGGCTGGTACTTAAATTTCACGCCAAATACATTATCAAATCTTTTATTTCCACTATTACTTTACATTGTGATTAGATCAATTCAAGGGGGAGGGCTTGCAGAGGGAATTATGGTCATAATAGTGGCGTTTCTATATCCAGTGTTCCATCCCGTACCTTATATAGCTTTTGCAAGTATAGTTGCTTTTATATCAATTCCAAATAAAATATTAATCCAGCTTAATAAAAATAAATATGATCTAACATATTCTCTTCTTGCTAAAATTAAATCTGCTCTGTTACTGATCTTATTTGTATGGGGTATTGCCTGGGTATCTTGCTTTCAACTATGGCAAGACACATTAATTAATATTCACGGAGTATTAATTGAAGGAAGACCTTCTCAACTTAACAGCTTGGTTTCTCTAATAAACTATGCTCAAGGATATGGGTATAGTGTAACTATGCAAATACTAAAAAGATTAGGAGGCACGCTTGTATATTTAGTAATTACTTTAGCATGTGCTCCTATAATATTGAAAAAAATGTCAAAAAATCCTGATGATGTAAAATTAAGGACATTGTTTAGTTTATATGGCCCTCTTGCTTTTTTTGGCGTATTGATATCTATTAATTATTTAGTTGATTTAAGTTTTGGACCGCAAAGGTTTATAGTTTATACTGTTTTAATCTCTACACTTTTTGTTGGTTTCTATTTAGTAACTGCGATGGAAAATTTTAAAGAAAAAAAGAACTCATTTATCCCTCTTATAATAATAGCATTTCTAGTTGGAATATTTATACATGGTATTTTGATTGTTTATCCTTCTCCTTATATTTTGGAAATGAGCCAGCAAACCACAAAAAGTGAATTTAATGGTATGAATTGGCTTTTAGATAATCGTAATGTAGATATTCGAATAACTGGAGGTACTGCAGCACCATATCGATTTGTTGACATGCTCTCTCCTTCCGAAATAGAAAGGCAAAAAATTACTCGTCTTATTATTCCTGATGAAATAAAGCCTTCTTTAAATCATTTTGGGTATAATAGCACAAATTCTTTACTATCTATATATTATAAAGAGGATGTTTACTTTCCAATTTTAGATAGAGATAAGTCAATCTATGTAGATATTTTCCCAGAAATGGCGAAAACTCGCTGGGCTTCAGATGATTTTGAGCGAATAAATACTGATATAAGTGTGAATAAAATTTACTCTAATAAAGGACTGATTGTCTATTATATTAATTCAAGGATTTTGCCTGATGAAAAAAGTACGTAACTGGTATCCAAATGATTTAATTATGATCTTCTAATAGCTCTGAATCCATGTATATCTTGTTGGAGAGTTAACTGCCTCTCCGGAGGATCTCAAATTAGCTCTTAAAATCCCTAATCTAATTTGATACTCGTCTCTTTAAAAAAATATCCCAATGAGTTCATGCTTCCAACCCTATTTTGTATTTATGTCAGCATCAGTAGTTATTATGCTGTGAAACTCATTATAGAGTCCAGTTTTCTACTCTCATTTTTCGTTCTTCTGATCTCAAATTTTACTGTACCATTGATGGATGAAAACCTATTGAATTTTTAGAAATAGCATTTTCTTTTCGTACTCTTTCTCTTAATTCCAGTATGTTTTCAGAATTTCAATTCTCTTTAAATCATACCCAAACTAGATAGCTTCTATATATGCAAATTTTTAGCGTTTCTTTCAATTAGTTCGATATCTTTCATGGTCACTGATTTGTTGCCGTTTGCAAAAACAAAGTTTCATAATCTGGCTTATTAACATGGTTTTCTTTTCCTTTGAGTTAACATATTTTTCTTTTCCTTGGAGTTAACATATTTTCTTTTCTTGGAGTACGGTTTTATTTAATTTGATTCTCACATGATTATTATATTTATCTAATTATTATATTTATGTTAACGCTGTTATACTCTATCAATTTACATATAAAATCCGAAGAAGTATTAGCAGTTAGAAAAATCAAACATTATTATTTTTATTATATAAATTAAACATTAATATTAGTAATTATATAATCTATAATATATCATTATATTTTATAATTAGAATGGAGCAAATATGCCAAAAAAAGCACCTTTTCTAGTATTCATAATATTTTTTTTAATCGCAGGATCTCAGACAATTCCGGCAAGTGCAAACGCTGCGGATATATATGTACTTCCCGCTATTATAGATTACAAATTGTTACCTACTTCTCAAATCCCGTCTCATTATCTATCTGATAATATCACAATCAAAGCATCCCCCGGTGAATTTGAGCCAGCCAGTTTTGCGATCCATGCGAATATGAATATAAATAATATAACAATATCTTCAACTGATCTAATTTGGAGCAGGGAGACTATACCATCTTCAAATGTTGATATCAGAACAGTCAAATGTTGGCACCAGGGCGGCTATTCGTTTGACCCATATGTTCATGGTAGATACCTAACCCCTGAACTCCTCTTGAAAGAGGATTCTTTAGTTAAGGTGACTGGCGATAATTCGGATCTCATTGATTTCTCAAATCCATCTGGAAAGAACTACCTCAAATTAACAAATGGCGAATATAAAGACATCTCTAGCAGTGCAATTGAGCCGTCAGAGTTTTTTGAAATCCCAATATCACAACGTCCAGTTAAAGACTCTATTACTCTAAAACCAATAGACATTAAGCAGGGATATAATAAACAGATATGGATCACCATGCATGTACCACATGGCACGAAACCAGGGAACTATAAAGGCACAATTACATTAAAAACAGACACAACCGTCTTAAAAGACATGAATGTCTACTTACAGGTTTTTCCTATTGTACTATCCGAGCCAAATATGGAATATAGTATATATTACAGGGGCAGAATTTCAGACACGGGAACTATTTCCTCAGAGCTAAAAACGAAAGAACAGTACACGGCTGAAATGAAAGATATGTTAGATCATGGAGTAACGAACCCTCAGATTATCTTTAAACCTACTGCCGAATCGTGCAAGCAGGTTCTTCCTATAAGAAATGCAGTTGGTCTTAATAGCACTAACCTATACATAACTGGATCATACTTTGATAGTGCAGGAGAAATCCCATACTATAAAAATTTGACGAACCCTTATGGAGTGAAAGATATTTACATATATGGGCCTGATGAAAAAAGCATAAATGATCCTGTTAATAGATTTAAAATGGCTTCAATTCATAACGCAGGAGGAAAAGTTATGAATGCACAAACAGAAGTTCTGGCGGCTCCGGTAGCAGATATACTTGACCTTGCAGTAGTTAACGAAAATCCCTCGATGGAATTGGCAGATAAATATCATAAATACGGTAATAAAGTATTCTCATACGGTCATCCTCAAGTAGTTCCTGAATACCCAAAACTTTACAGACTCAATTTCGGGCTTTTGCTATGGCAAAAAAATTACGACGGAGCAATGGATTTTGCTTATCAGTGTTCGTATGGCGATATATGGAATGACTTTGACCATACAGTATATAGAGACCATGTTTTTGCTTATCCAACTATAAATGGGGTGATAGATACTATTCAATGGGAAGGCTTCAGGGAAGGTGTGGATGATGTGCGGTATATGACTACTCTACAGAATGCGATCAGGACATCCAAGAGTCAAGGAAAGGATACCACAGAGGCAGAAACGTATATTGAACATTTGAAGGATACAGATTTAACTAATCAGGATCTTGATGTTATTCGTTCTCAGATGATAGGATATATTCTTGAATTGCAGAAATGATTTCTTGTAAAAAGTCTAGTTATATATTGGTAAATATGTGAGAGCTCTAAAGGCTTTTTTGAAATGCAAGATCTTTCATCCCTTTCAGAGTTTTTATGAGTTTTGGATGTTTATATATTGTATGCCACATGAACTTATCTTTAAAATTTATATACTCATAATGAGATTCCAATAAACTACTCTTTATCTTTATATCTATATAGATAGACTTTAATTTTTTTGAAACAAGACACTCGTTCATAGTAGTAAATTGCTTTGAATATTTATGATTCAGAAACTCATCCATTTTATTATTAGCAGCTATCAGTAAATCAATCTCGGAGTTATCAGACTGATTGAACCTTTGAGACCAGGATCCGGAAACTCCCATTCTATAAACACTCATTAAATCAGCAAGATATAATGCACCGCCATTTTCTGCACCTAAGATTTGTGTGTAATAATCTGCAACTGGTACATATTTGGATATATCAAAAAAAGAAATAATTCTAGGTATAACCGATCTATTTAATACAATGGAATTTGTAGGCATAAACTCTCCTCCACCTAAAATTACCTCATCAGTTTTAAAGATTTTAGATCGGTTAGAGTGCAGAGCCAGTGTTTGATTTCTTTTAGATCCATCATCCCATTTTATAATTGCAGGATGAAAGCTTATGTGACATTCAGGATGTTTTTCCATTTCCATAATCTGTTTCTGTAATTTCAATGTATCTGTCCAATAGTCATCGCCTTCACAAATTGCAAGATATTTTCCTTTAAATTTTTTATAAGCGAAAATTGTTACCTGTATACCTTTCGAATATTGATTTTCTAACTGATAAATTGGCTTTATTATCTCAGGATATTTTTCCTCATACTCTCTGATAATAGCCGCTGTCATGTCTGTTGATGCATCGTCATGTATGATAATTTCAAAGGGAAACTCAGTTTCCTGCATTAGAAAACTTTCAATGGCATCTCTTATATATTTCTCATGATTGTAAGCGAAGCAACAAATGCTGACTAATGGTTCTTGTATTTTATCCATGCCCCTGACCTTCTATTAAATATTGTTCTTTTATTATCTCTAACACTAACAGCTGCGCCGGTATTTTAAATAAATAATTGGTTAAAACATAAACTGCAGCTCCCCCTAATCCAATCACCAAAACGTAAGCGAATTCGCCAAGTGGTAAAAATAAACCTACAGTATACATAGTAACTCCCATTGTAAAAGCTAATAGAGATGTAGGGATAAAATCATGCAACTGTTCCGGTACAGAATAATCAATTAGTTTAGTTGAGAAATAACTGTTGGGAATATAAGCTAGGACTGAACCAACAATTTCTCCTATTAAAATTCCAAAAATGCCAAATCTTACGCTAATTAATATAATTACCACAATCATTATTTTCTTAACTACCTCTAAATGCAGGAAGAGATCCGATCGACCTTTAACTTTGAGAATATTCAAATTAATTGCATGTAGAGGGTACAACAAACCCGCTATGCATAGAAGCTGCAAATAAGGTACTGCAGGCAACCAATCATCTTTTAAAGTAAGAATAAAGAGAGGTTTAGCTAGCACTGCAAGAGCTATCATACAAGGGAAAACAATGTAGGTAACAACCTGAATGATTTTACGATAAAATGCCTTAAGAGCTTTATCGTCATCTTGTATGGTTGATAGTGCAGGGTAGGTAACCCTTTGTACTGCACCTGATAATTGCTCTACAACAAGCTGTTGGATTCGCTGGGCAAAGAAATAGTAACCAAGCAGTGTAGCTGAAAAAAGCTTGCCAATTGTTATGACATAAATATTTTGGAAAATAGTATCCAATAGACCAGATGCTAATAATTTTGAACCAAAGCCAAACATTTCCTTAATTGATTTTATGCTAAAGTCTTTACTGGGCCTCCATTTATTGACTATCCAGTAAAGTGCTGTACAGGCAAAAGAGAACATGAGCATCTGAGCTACCAGACTCCAGATTCCAAAGCCCATTACTGCCATAAAAATTGCTACGACACCGGAAAATATAGCAGAAGGCAGGGTAACTCTGAATTGAACCTTAAAGTTCAATTTTCGGGTAAGATCTGCTACCTGCACCAGTTGGAAAGAATTGATAATCACCACTAATCCCATTACACGAACTAACACTACCAATCGTGGTTCGTTATAAAAACTGGATATAAAGTGTGCAGAGACAAAAAGAAGTCCATAAACTAAAAATCCTAACGCTAAATTTGTATAGAACGCAGTGGAATAATCAGTTTGGCTAATTTCTTTCTTACGAATTAACGCCTGACTAAAACCGGAATCCATTAAAGAATGGGCAATAGCGAAGAAGACCGTGAGCATAGCTATAAGACCAAAATCTTCTGGAAGCAGGAACCATGCTAATATAAGTGTACTGATTGTCTGAACTCCAATGCGAAAGATTTGTTCAAAGAAAGTCCAAATTATCCCGGTAGCTGTCCTGTGGTGGAGATCATTGGTGGAATTCATGATTGTTCACATTTTAGGATAATTTTTAATTGAATGTGACATAGACTACTACTGAGAAACATAATTAGACGTTTCTGATCATTAGGAAACTGTTGTTGTCAGTTGACTCGATATTAAATTTATTTCTTTCGTAAAATTTTATTGCTTTTGTGTTGCTTTTGTTTACCTCAAGTCTTATATATTTCATCCCTTTTTTTCTTGCATGTTCAATTGAGAAATCAATCAACTTTTGAGAAACACCAGTGCCTTGATATCTGGGAATAACAGAAATAGAACTAATAAAAGATATTTTTCCAGAATAATCGTTCGCATA
>JBLNBO010000036.1:0-12576 GCA_050260055.1 Ignavibacteriales bacterium | reverse complement strand
CGAGCTCTTAAAACAAGCTAATAATGGAAATGGTATAGAGGTTGTTATTACTGATTATCAAATGCCTGGAATGAGCGGATACGAGCTGGCTTCGCAAATAAAGTCCACTCCTTCAATATCTGATACATCGTTAATTCTCCTTACATCTACCTCCCAAAAGGGAGATGCCTTCAAAGCAAAGGAAAAAGGGTTTCAAGCTTATTTATCCAAGCCTATTAAAAGGGATGAACTGATTGGCTGTGTAATGCTAGTAACAGGCTTGGAACAAGGAGAAGATAAAAATGAATCAATAATAACAAAATACTCTCAGCAAGAAGTTAAGATGGCAAACATGCCAAGAATTTTATTGGCAGAAGATAATGCAATAAATAGAAAAGTAGTTGTTCATATATTAAAAAATAAAGGATTGACTTGTGATATTGCTGAAAATGGAAGAGAAGCGTATCAAGCCTGCCTTGTTAAAAATTATGATATTGTATTTATGGATTGCCAGATGCCTGTGATGGATGGATATCAAGCCGCAGAAAAAATCAGAGAAGCGGAAAAAGGTAATAGGCATACTAAAATAATTGCTATGACTGCAAATGCAATGGAGGGAGATAGAGAAAAATGCATTAATGCGGGAATGGATGATTATATCAGCAAACCTATCAACTTTGAAACAATTATAAAAATGATAGAAGAGAGCTTTCAACAAGAAACTAAGAAGATGCAATATGATTTTGTGGACAAAGGTATGGAGGCTTTTATATCTAGTTCCGGGCTTGAAGTAAATGATGTAAAAGAAATATACGATGACTATATTGATTCGATGCCCAATATGTTGAATAACATTGGAAAAGCAGTAAAAAGTGATGACTTTGAAGGCTTGAAAGTTCTAGCCCATCAATTTAAGGGATCTTCAGGCAATCTAAGGATTGATGAAGTATATGAGTTGGCTTTAAAACTTGAAGAATTTGCAAAAGGTAATGATAAAAGCAATTGTGAGAGGACATTTTCTGAAATAAAAAAGCTTTTTAAGTTATAGTTATATACTTGATAAGTCATATTAAAAGGCTTACTCCAAAATAATATAGGAGTAAGCCTTTTATGTTGGCTTTGCTAACTCAAAGTCGGCTAGCCATCTGTGGTATTCACCATTGCTAAGCATTACATCGTAAAAAATAGTATTAGGAAAACATCTTACAATTTTTACGGGGGTTCCAACTTTGACATGAGGTGGATTGCCATGTCCGGTTGAATTTATTACTATAGCTACACTTCCTGGGGCGAGGGGAACGCTGGAATAAGGATTTTCAGGCTGTAACTCAAACCATGCAAACCAACGATGAATCATGCCGTCAGGTAATTGAACAGCACATAGATTTCCTCTCCAAGGTTTAACTATTTTAACAGGAGTGCCTGGATGTATCTCTGGAGGGTGACTAACTATTGATATAGCATTAGTTCCAGGAGAAAATTGGGGAGAAACTGAAAAGCTATTCATCAAAACTAAAACTCCTTTATTATTTTATTTACATAATATATATATGATAATAAAGATGTAGAAGTGATTGGGTGTAAATCTTGAGAGGCAGAAACAAGCGATGGAATATGCTGTAAAACAAAAGAAAAGGCTGATGACAATTATGTTTGTCATCAGCCCGAGTTCAGAAAATTTTGTTTAAAGCTCAGCTTTCAAAGAAATTGGAGCTGATTGCGTTATGGCCTTATAAATTCTTGAGTCCAATAAGCTCTTCCGTTGGAGTCAACTGCATATCCTACACCAATCTGTGTGTAGTTTGAATTCAAAATGTTAGCTCTGTGACCAGGCGAATTCATCCAACCATTCATTACTTCACTTACAGATCTTTGACCCATTGCAATGTTTTCTCCAGCACTACTATATGAAATGCCAAATTTAGACATCATATTAAACGGCGAACCGTATTTTGGCGAGTTATGGCCAAAGTAATTTTCGTTAATCATATCTTGTGATTTAACGCGTGCCATTTTAGCTAGCGCTGAATTATAGCTCAAAGCAGGTAACCCGTTTTTTGCTCTCTGAGCATTTACTTGAGCAGCAACTTGTTTTTCAATTGATGCTGCAGAAGAAGTATCTTGCGGATTATTTGACTGCTTATTATTGCTTGTTGGCTTCTTAGTATAAGTTGTTGATGGCTTTTTATTAGTTGTTGTTTGACCAGTATACTTTGCAAACATGTTTTTCAACTGAGGATACTTTGCCAACAATTCTGATAATGCTTGTTGATTATTAGTAACAACTTTCGCTGTAACATTACCAGATTGTTTAGGGCATGTTGTATTAGCTGCAAACGAAGCTGCTGGTCCTATTACAAATGCTACAGAAAGACTTAAAACTAAAGCCATAGCTGTTAAAGCTCTTTTCATTCTGCTCACCCCTTTCATCATTTGACTTAATAATCAAGACTTATTTAAAAGTCCTGCCTATTGTAACGGATAAAAATATATATTGCACTGGTAAGTTATGAGAGTAGAGAATGATATTACTTATTTTATCTTTATCTATTGAGACAGAATTACTAATACTCCAATAATGTAAGATAAATTATCTGTTTACTGCATTTCTTTCTTCATTAAATCTTCATAATTAATTGTTAAAATAACAATATAAAATAATTTATGGAGTGATAAATATGAAAAACGGATTTGCACAAGAGATACTTTACATACAAGGAATGTCTTGTGCCAGTTGCGAAATGAAAATTGAAAATAAGGTAAAAAAGCTTAATGGGATAATAGGTATAAAAGCAAAGTTTGCTTCTTCAAGTGTCAATGTTACCTATAATCCTGATGTTGTGAGCTTGGATGAAATCTCAAAGACAATAGAGGGCATAGGTTATAATGTAATAAGAGATAATAGTTCTAAGAAAGAAGATAAATTTAACATCAACCAGTTATTAGGCATAGGAATTATTCTTTTTGCGTTATATACAGTTATTAATAAAACAGTTGGATTTAACTTTATTCCTCAAATCGATAAATCAGTAGGATATGGAATGCTTTTTGTAGTGGGATTGCTGACTTCGCTTCATTGCATAGCTATGTGTGGAGGAATCAACCTATCTCAATGTGTCGGCCATAAATGCAACAAAAACGGTTCCAAGATTGAAAGTTTAAAACCAAGTTTCCTATACAATTCAGGAAGAGTTATATCTTACACTATCATTGGAGGGATTGTAGGAGCTATAGGTGGAGTTGTTAGCTTTTCAGGTTCAGCAAAAGGTGTTGTAGCAATAATCTCAGGAATATTTATGTTGATTATGGGATTAAATATGCTGAATGCATTCCCATGGCTTAGAAAACTTAATCCAGTGATTCCTAAATCATTAAGAGCCAAATTCTCAAAGAATATTAACGATAAAGGTCCATTTTACATTGGTTTATTAAATGGACTAATGCCTTGCGGTCCTTTGCAGGCAATGCAGCTATATGCTTTAGGAACAGGAAGTTTTACTGCAGGTGCATTATCCATGTTTCTATTTAGTTTGGGTACAGTACCATTAATGTTTGGGTTTGGAGCAATAAGTTCACTATTAAGTGCGAAATTTACCCGTAAAATGTTGAAAGTAAGTGCGGTATTAGTTATGTTCCTTGGTATAATTATGGTAAATAGAGGGCTTAGCTTATCTGGAGTATCTTTTGCTGCAATAGACAATCAAAAAGCTAATATAGCTAAAGTGGAAAAGAACTTACAGGTTGTAACAACGAAACTAACCTCTGGACAGTACTCGCCAATTACTGTAAAAAAAGGAGTGCCTGTAAAATGGATTATCCAGGCAGAAGAATCTGATTTGAATGGTTGCAATAACCCTTTAACTATTCCTAAATTTAATATAGAAAAAAAGCTTGTTCCAGGGGATAATATGATTACATTTACACCAAAAGAGAATGGGAAAATAATATACACATGCTGGATGGGAATGATAAGCAGCTATATAAATGTTGTTGATGATCCTAGCAAGGAACCAAGTACTGATGCACAGCAAAGTAATGACACCAGTAACTATAGCGGAGCAGGTGGATGTTGTGCTGGAAGCGCAAAGGCAACTAAATTTTATGGTGGTAACATTCCAACAGATGAAATAGCAGTAGGAAAGATAAAAGATAACGTGCAATCAGATAAGAAAAAAGAAAAAGTGCAGTATGTTAATATTAAAGTAAATGATTATGGTTTTTCACCAGCAGTTGTTGTAATACAAAAGGGTGTTAAAACCGTGTGGAATATTCAAGGCGAAAAATTGAACTCATGTAATAACAGTTTAGTGTTCCCAGAATATAATTCGCAATTAAATCTTAAAGAAGGAGACAATAAATTAGAGTTTATACCGAAACAAGACTTTTCATTTCAGTGTTGGATGGGTATGCTAAATGGGAAAGTAAAACTTGTCGATGATATTACCAAAATAAATCTGGAAGATATAAAAAAGGAAGTTCAGAATAGCAAGCCAACTGGTGGAAGTCGTGGAGGCTGCTGCGGAGGTTGAGAACTCACACTCATAGAAAAGAGGAAAGAGAATTTAGGAGGAACTGAAATGGATAGGAAAGAATCAATAAAGATTGGCGGTATGTCTTGCGCAGCTTGTGCTGCCAGGATTGAGAAAGGCTTATGTAAAATAAATGGAGTGAAATCTTCAAACGTAAACTTAGCATCTGAGAAAGCAGCAGTAGAATTTGATGATGGCGTAGTCGGCTTGGGAAAAATTCAAGAAACAATCGGCAAACTGGGCTATGAAGTTATTGAAGAAGAAAAACAGCCTGAGATTAAAGCTATCCTAAAAATTGACGGAATGTCCTGTGCAGCTTGTGCTTCAAAGATCGAAAAAAAGATTGGCAAGATAGATGGAATCAAGCATGCATGGGTCAATCTAGCTTCAGAAAAAGCGGTTGTAGAATTTGACAGTTCAAAGATAAAACTTCAAGACATTATAGATACTGTTAAAAATCTAGGTTATGAGGCTGAATTAGCTGAAGAAATAAGTCAAGATAAGGAAAAAGAGCGCAGAGAGAATGAAATCAAGAGATTAAGAAGGGAACTTATTTTCTCAGCTATTCTAAGCTCGCCTTTAGTTATGGCAATGCTGCTTACTATTATAAACGTAGATATTGCGTTTCTGCATAATCAGTATTTTCAGCTGATTATTGCAACGCCTGTTCAGTTTATTATTGGTTTTAGGTTTTATAAGAATGCTTATCATGCATTAAGAGCTAAATCACCTAACATGGATGTTCTAATTGCTATGGGAACATCGGCAGCTTATTTCTTTAGTTTATATAACGTATTTTTTACACAACCAAAGCCTGGAACTATGATGAAAGATTTGTATTTTGAGGCTGGTGCAGTAATTATTACGCTAATACTTCTTGGCAAATATTTAGAAGCGGTAGCAAAAGGAAAAACATCGAAAGCAATTAAAAAATTAATGGGAATGCAGGCTAAAACCGCAAGAGTTGTTCGAGACGGGGCGGAACTGGATATTCCAATTGAAGAGGTACAAGTAGGAGATATTATAGTAGTTAGACCAGGCGAAAAAGTGCCTGTCGATGGAAAGATAATTGAAGGGACTTCTTCTATAGATGAATCCATGCTTACAGGAGAAAGTCTGCCTGTAGAAAAGAAGATTGGTGATATCGTTATCGGTGCTACGATAAATAAGTTTGGTACTTTTAAATTTGAAGCTACGAAAATTGGTAAAGATACAATACTTTCACAAATTGTCAAAATGGTTGAAGATGCTCAGGGTACAAAAGCTCCGATTCAAAAGATTGCGGATCAGGTTGCTGGAGTATTTGTACCTGCGGTTATTGCAATTGCAGCCATTACTTTTTTGATATGGTATTTTGTATTTGCAAACCTGACAATGGGAATTATAAGTGCTGTAGCGGTTCTGGTTATTGCATGTCCCTGTGCATTAGGTCTTGCTACCCCTACGGCCATTATGGTTGGTACAGGTAAGGGCGCTGAAAATGGGATTCTTATTAAAAGCGGTGAACATCTTGAAACTGCACATAAATTGAATGCTGTTGTATTAGATAAGACAGGCACTATTACAAAAGGAACTCCGGAAGTTACAGATATCAAAACATTAGGTGACATTGACAAAACGCAAATATTAAAGCTGGCAGCTATTGCTGAGAAAAGCTCAGAGCACCCATTAGGGGCTGCGATATATGAGAAGGGTAAAAGTGAATTTGAAAGTATACCTGACCCTGATAAGTTCGAAGCAATACCCGGGAGGGGTATTCTATCGATTATTGAAGGAAATGAAATATTGATTGGAACTAGGAAACTGATGAATGAAAAAGGAATAGATATTGGCGAGACTGAATCTATGATAGCGAGCTTTGAAGATGAAGGAAAAACGGCAATGCTTATGTCGATAAACGGAAGTCTATCAGCTATTATTGCAGTTGCAGATACAGTAAAAGAAAGTTCCAAAGAAGCAATAGATGAGCTTCAAAAAATGGGACTGGAAGTTTATATGATTACAGGGGATAACAAACGAACCGCAAATGCTATTGCAAAACAAGTAGGTATAGAAAATGTTTTAGCAGAGGTGCTGCCGGAGAATAAGGCGGAAGAGGTTGAAAAATTAAAACAAGCCGGTAAGATTGTAGGTATGGTAGGAGATGGTATTAATGATGCTCCTGCACTTGCAACTGCAGATATTGGAATGGCAATTGGCACTGGAACTGACGTTGCGATTGAAGCTGCAGATATTACTCTAATGAGAGGAGATTTAAGGTCTATACCAACTGCAATAAGATTATCGAAGAAAACCATGATAAAGATAAAACAGAATTTATTCTGGGCATTTATTTATAATATAATCGGAATACCTTTCGCAGCATTCGGATTATTAAGTCCCATTATTGCTGGAGGAGCAATGGCGTTCAGCTCGGTTTCTGTTGTAACAAATTCATTGAGCCTGAAAAGGTTTAAGGCTTAAATTAAAAGGAGGAATTATTATGTCAAAAGAAATAATCAATTTAACTGTAGAAGGTATGTCTTGCAGTCACTGCGAGAATAGTATCAAAAAGGCTGTAGGAGGATTAAATGGAGTTGACAGCGTGAATGTTGATTTAAAGACAAAAATCGTGGGGGTACAATATGATTCAGACAAGGTCTCTGTCAAAACTTTAAAGGATACTATTGAAGAACAAGGTTACGATGTTAAATAAATGGAGGCTGTAAATGTCCACTAATAAAAAGAAAATCCTTGTGGTTGATGATGAAGTGAAAATCGTGGAGGTTATAAAATCATACCTTGAAAAGAACGGTTATTCCATAGTTGAAGCTTATAACGGCAAGGATGCCTTGACTATTTTTGATAGAATAAATCCTGAGCTTATTATATTGGATTTAATGCTGCCTGATATTTCAGGGGAAGAAATCTGTAGGACAATAAGAAAAAAATCAAGAGTCCCTATCATTATGCTTACGGCAAAGGTTGAGGAGGAAGATATTTTAAAGGGGCTTGATATTGGAGCAGATGATTATGTCACCAAGCCGTTCAGCCCAAGACAATTAGTGGCGCGTGTTGCTGCTCTATTGCGAAGGACTACTGAAGAAGCTGTGCCCCTTGCAAGTGTTCTTTCTTTTAATGAGGGAGAACTAGTAATAGACAGCTTAAGGCATGAAGTAAAGAAGAATAATGATATTGTGAATTTAACCCGAAATGAGCATAACATCCTCCTGACAATGGTTAAGTACCCTACAAAGGCTTTTACCAGGGATGAGTTGGTTACTATGGCTCTGGGAAATGATTATGAAGGCTTTGATAGGACAATTGATACACATATAAAAAATCTTCGTCAAAAAATTGAAGATGACTCAAAAAAGCCCAAATATATATTAACCGTTCACGGAGTTGGATATAGATTTGGTGGTGAAAAATATGAATCTTAGCTTGAGAACAAAGTTATCTCTTGCTTTTGTATTAGTTGCAATGCTTTCAATATTTGCAACAAGCGTTTTAATAAATTCCTTTCTTGAAAAGCAATTCAAGCAGTATGTTGTTCAAAAACAGGAAAACAGGAATAAAGAAATAACAGCACTAATCGCACAGCAGTATACCTCTAGTGGCAAATGGAATATTAATGCTATAAAAGGTATTGGTGTAAATGCCTTAGGTGAGGGCTTGATTATCAGGGTTAAGGATGTTGCGGGAAAAAATATCTGGGATGCAGTAAGTCACAACAGCGGGCTTTGCAAACAGATGATTGACCATATGGCAAATAATATGGCGAGCAGGTATCCTAATTGGGAAGGTAAATATATTGAAAAGAAATATCCTATATCATTTAACTTTAATAGAGTAGGGACAGTAGATATTGGCTATTATGGGCCTTTTTATTATACTGATAACGACCTTACGTTCATAAATCTCTTGAATAACTCGTTATATTGGATCGCATTAGCTGTTCTTATATTTTCGCTCTTGATTGGAGTATTTATCTCAAAGACTTTAAGTACTCCGATAATAAAGGTTATTGATACAGCGCAAACAATAGAAAAAGGGGATTATAAGGTTAGAAGCAAAGAAAAATCAACAACGAAAGAGATTGGAAATTTAATATTAACAATAAACAATCTGGCGAGAACGCTTGAAACACAAGAAAAGCTAAGGAAGCAGCTGACAGGAGATGTTGCACATGAATTGAGAACTCCTATGGCAACATTGCAAAGCCATGTTGAAGCAATGATAGATGGAATTTGGGAGCCATCGCCAGAAAGACTGAAAAGCTGCCATGAGGAAATTGTAAGAGTTAACAAGATGATTGGTGACTTAGGTAAATTAGCAAAATATGAAAGTGATAATTTGGTTCTTAGCAAGACCAAATTTGATTTGACCGAACTTATTGAAAATGTCGTAATGAATTTTGAAAGCCAGTTTAAGAATAAAGGAGTTGGGATTTCATATAAGGGAGACAAGGGAATCATATTTGCCGATAAGGACATGATAACCCAAGTGTTTGTGAATCTTATTTCTAATGCACTAAAATATACTTCAAATGATGGAAATGTTGAAATAGTAGTAAAAGGAAAAGGAGATGTTTCAGAGGTTATAGTAAAGGATACCGGTCAAGGAATATCTGAAGAAGATTTGCCTAATATATTTGAAAGATTCTACCGGGCGGACAAATCCAGAAATAGAATGACAGGAGGTTCGGGAATAGGGCTGACTATTTCACAAGCAATTGTCAAGGCTCATGGTGGAGAAATAAAGGTTCAAAGTGAAGTAAACAAGGGTACTAAGTTTACTGTGTTATTGCCCAAAAAATAGAGCAGAATAAAAGTCTTATTTCATAGAAACGAGGATGCCTCGTTTTTTCTTTTCTCCATAAAATCTCCATATAAGTCATGTACGATAAAGCCATAATAATAATTCGGAGGTGAATAAGTTATGAATATGACTCACTATATGGAGTTGCTGGCAACCAACCAGCCTTGGAACCTAATCCTTTTCATGGCTATTCCTGTAATACTAGCCGAGACGGTAGCTGTTACAGAACTCTTTATCCTTTTTAATAGGGATTTAAAAGGAGGATTGCGTCAGACTAATAAAATTGCGGGATTGATTGGAGGATTTTATTTTACAGGAGTTTTTATTTACCTGTTTACTAATGCTGTTATTCCTTTGACAGCAACAGGCGGGTGGAGAGGGCCTGCAGATGTTATAGCAGTCGGATTCTATTTGTCCGGAATCGTGCCATTGCTAGGGATGAGTTTGCTTGAAATTGGTGCCATTGCTAGAAAGAAAACTTCAGAAGAGAAGTTAAAGTTGCATGCTATATTTGTTGCAATATTCTTAGTAGTAGCACACGTTGCAATGATATTCGGTATGCTTAACCCGAATCTATTGATGGCAGCACCAAGGAGCATGGGTATGTAGGTATAAAATTAGTATATCTTCATACAATCTTCATATTATTGTTATAGCATGAGCAAGAATAAAGAATGAGTTTAATTCTTTAGAATAAAAATTAACAAGCAATTGAATAGCGGAGAGCTGCTAAGGCTGAAGGTTGTTTAATAGGATATCACCAGATACGATTGCTTGGATAATTTAGATTACACCCACAACTAAATAAAAAGTTTCTTAAGCATACTATTAATTAAACACCTCGGAACCTTTATACTGGTGATGTCCGGCCTTTTATTTAATAAATAAAAGGCTTTTGTATTATAAGGAATAATTTCCATATGAGGTCTTCATAAAATCTTCATATTAATTATGTATAATACCTTCGAAACAAGGGGTAATCAATAGAGCATATAGTAAATGCCGTAAGGTGTTATGCTATATATCTAAATCTTGAATGTGCTTCTTAAAGAGGGACAAGAAAGGAGGGTTGAAATAATGATTAAGAAATTCTTGGTGAGTAGCGCTATTTCAGCCTTACTGCTTACCGCAGCGGTTCCTGCTTTTGCAGCATCGAACTGCCCGCTGAAGAATGGTACAGCCAATAACGCTAATACTATTAACAGCCAAGTTTTAAGTCAATATTTGAATAAAGTGAAAGCTTCTAATGCAACTAATGCAAAGAAGAAATGTAATAAGAACAAAGCTAACCAGACTGATATTCAAAGCTTAATAAACAGTATGTTGCAGAATTTAGGTAAGTAAAAGAATAGCGTAAACTAGAAAGGTGGAAGGCTAATTACCCCAAAGCCCTGTATATTAATATACAGGGCTTTTATGTATAAACACTTTATTTAATAACTAATCTTAGTCGATTGCCTAATATAATTCTTTATTTGGTAATAAAGCAAATATTAAATGGGCAATATATAAAAAATCTTTATTTTAATGACTTGGTTGATTTTAAGAATTTGGGGAGGTGATAAAGATGGCAGATAAGCAAGCAATAAAGCAGTGCGCAGATACATGTACTCAGGCGGCAAACAATTTAAGGTCCGCAGCTAATAGTATAGGTGATCCAGCAGTAAGGGATATGTTGACTCAGGGAGCACACCATATTGAATTATGTGTAAGACAATGTGATAGGGCTACCAAAATGTAAATTATTAATATTTTAAAAGAGGTGATTATAATGGCTGCAAATGATGCGGTAAAGCAATGTGTTCAGCAATGTACAGATACGGCAAATAAATTGCGTTCAATGGCAAATAGTGAAAGTAATATGCAGGTTAAAAATGCGCTAATTGAAGGGGCACACCACCTTGACCTTTGTGTGACCGAATGTCAGTATTCTATTCAACAAATGGGTAGCTGAAATATTTTTGATAATTAATTCCAAAAAGATGTTGACTTTTATTAAAGATGTCTTATAATTCAATATAACTTCATAGTATTGTTAAAAGTAATGAAAAGAAGAGTAGAAAGAACTTATTCAATTACAGAGAGCCCATTAATGCTGAAAGTGGGTATTGAATAACCTTTTGAAGATGGTCTTTGAACTGCAATTCTGAGCATAAGCTAGGGATTGCCGGGACGCACCCGTTATAGTGCCTGAGTATAAACACATTTGTGTCGTACTTGAAGAGGTCAGTACTGAAAAGTATTGATGAAATTGGGTGGTATCACGGGAGATAACTCTCGTCCTTTACATTAGGGACGGGAGTTTTTTGTTTACCTACCTTTAAAGGGAAAAATTGAATTTATATAAATTTAATTTTAAGTGTGAATCATTATTTATTCTGGCTGTTTAAAAGAAAACCAATAAATCTTATAAGGAGGAAGAAAAAATGCCAATAAAAATACCGGATGATCTTCCGGCTGTAGAAACATTAAGAAATGAAAACATCTTTGTTATGGGTGAAAATCGTGCGGTTCACCAGGATATCCGCCCTCTCAAACTTGCAATTTTGAATTTGATGCCTACAAAGATTATTACCGAAACCCAGATTCTTCGCTTGCTTGGAAATTCTCCTCTACAGTTAGAAATTGAACTTTTGCATTCAAAGACGCATACGTCAAAAAATACGCCTGAGGAGCATTTAATTGCATTTTATAAGACATTTGATGAAATAAAGGAACAAAAATTTGATGGAATGATTATTACGGGTGCACCAGTTGAACAGCTTGAATTTGAAGAAGTAGATTACTGGGATGAATTAAAACGAATTATGGATTGGACATCGAATAATGTATATTCAACATTTTATATTTGCTGGGGAGCTCAAGCCGGATTATATCATCATTATGGAATTTCCAAGTATTTGCTTAGGGAAAAAATGTTTGGCGTTTTTTCACATAAAGTTAATATTAAAAATAAAAAACTTTTACGGGGATTTGATGATGAATTCTATGCACCACATTCGCGGCATACAGAGGTTCGCCGGGTAGATATTGATAAAATAACTGAATTGGAAATCTTATCAGAGTCGGAAATTGCAGGCGTTTATATTGTTGCATCAAAGGACGGAAAGCAGATATTTGTAACAGGGCATTCAGAATATGACCCACTTACTTTAAAATCAGAATATGAACGTGATATTTCAAAGGGCCTTGATATAGCCATTCCGCAAAATTATTATCCTGACAATGACCCAACTAAACAACCTGTTGTTAAGTGGAGAAGCCATTC
>JBLNBO010000035.1:0-67147 GCA_050260055.1 Ignavibacteriales bacterium | reverse complement strand
TCAATATATATTGAAAAGTTTTTATTGGCTCTTTTCCAATTACTTTTTTGCTTAAACCTTTTACGGTTCTCACAAGGTTCTACTCTTTTTCTCACTGTTCACTTTTCAATGTGCACTCGCTAGTCCCGCGGACCAGCTTTGATATATTAACATAGATATTTTAGCATTGTCAACTGTTTTTTTGCATATTCGACAACATTATTCGTCGAATCTTCTAAAGCCTTTATTTATAAGGTTTTCAGCCTATATGCCCAATAGTCATATTCTTAAGTATCAATGTAAAATTATCCATACCACTAAATATTGTTGCCATTAAGCACAATTTATATACTTAATTCTTTTACCTTAGTTACTTCCTTCTCAAAATTTAAAAGCTTTTTCTTAATATCAACTCCTGCAGAAAAACCTCCGATTCCTCCTTTTGAATCAATAACCCTGTGGCATGGGATTATAATAGGAAGAGGATTTTTATTAAGTGCATTTCCTACTGCTCTCGAATACTTTACCCCTCCTAATTTCTTGGCAATCTCTCCATAAGATATTACAGAACCATAAGGTACTTTTGAAAGAATTATAAAAACCCTCTTTTGAAAATCTGTCAATTTAGCATCAACCTTAAGGTCAAAATTTGTACGAACTCCAGAAAAATACTCGGAAATTTGCTTCTCAACATCAGGTTCAAATTGGTTTTTAACTTCAACAATTTTATAACCATAAAAATTTTTGTCAATCCATTCAAGAAACTTTGATTCGTAATTATCAAAACAAATATTTAAATTACCTAAACAAGTTTTGGCAATAATGATATCACATAAATCAAAATTCATTCTTTTATAGTACACCGTTCTTGTTTTCATATCTATTCCTCTTGAATTAATAATTTTCAGTCTCCAATAAATAAACTTTAACCAATTTAATGCTTCATATTAGTTTGCATTCTTCCAATATACAAGGATTCCCAAAAAGTCTTAGTTTCTTCTATATAAATAATCTATATTTGGAATTGTATTATACCATAAAAGCAAAGCATTTCAGCGTATTTTCCATATATTTATACTAGATTTATTAATTTTCCCCTGTTATACTCCCGGCATATTAGGAAAGGAGGGGATTTACAATGAAAAGGATTACTTTCGCTCTTATATTACTATTTTTAGTAATGGCGGCTATGGTAATGGTTCCATCCGACTCAAATGCTGCAGCTGTGACTTATACTGTTCAATCAGGGGATAGTCTTTGGAAGATTGCAGTGAAATATCAGGTTGGGGTATCAGAACTTATATCTCTGAACCCACAGCTTAAGAACCCAAATCTGATTTATGTAGGTGAAAAGATATATATCCCGGCTACACCGGAAATCACTGCAGTAGAAAAAGAAGTTGCAAGGCTGGTAAATGTTGAACGTGCAAAAAACGGACTTCCTGCATTAGCCTACAATTGGCAGTTGGCAAGAGTTGCAAGAATTAAATCCGAAGACATGAAAAACAACAACTATTTCTCTCATACTTCACCAACTTACGGTTCGCCGTTTACTATGATGAGGTCTTTCGGAATAAGCTATACTGCAGCAGGAGAAAACATTGCAATGGGACAGAGAACAGCAGCTGAAGTTATGAATGGATGGATGAACTCACCTGGTCACAGAAGTAATATCCTTAACAGCAGCTTCACACAAATCGGTGTAGGTTATGCTAAGGATTCATATGGTAGAGGCTATTGGACGCAGCAGTTCATTAGACCGTAGATTAATTGAAAAAAGATAAGACTTTAGGGATGAACCCATGGGTTCGTCCCTGTTTTTTGCCTATTTATAGCCATTATGCTATAATATAAGTAGAGGATAAAAAACGAAAGGTCTGTTCGCTTATGAACGAAAAGCTGTGGGTTGAAGAAAGCCTAATGGATTATTTTATAGATTCCATGAACAAAATGCATGGGCTTTCCTACTCAATTGCTATTCACAAGGACAGGCCTGATTTTATTATTGAAGAAGCCACACAAAAGAAAAAATTCGGGGTTGAGGTAACAAATCTGTATTATGACCAGGAGGAAGCACGTGAACTTTACGGACGTGGAAATATGATAAATTCAAAGGTTGAAAATATTGAACACTATATATATATACTAAACCAGCTTCTGTGTAAAAAAACCATTAAAGCCAAAGGGTATGACCCAGATCTCGAACTTGTCCTTCTTATTGGAGTAACATCTCTTCTCTTTGACAGAGATGATTTCGAAAATTCCATTTCTGATATTGTAATTCCTGATAATAAATTTTCAATAGTCTGTCTTGTCTTTTTCAACAGCTTTAATAAAAATTGGGAAGACCTCATGTTTTTGAAACAAGTGTCTCCCCTTTTTAAAGATAAACTGGATAAATAAGTATTAGTATTGTCTCATTTGACCCATCTGTGAAATCATTGCTGAAAATACAGCGGCAAATAGAATAAAATAAAGGACAAGGAATACAGCCATAAATATTAACATAGCTCTAAAGTAATTCTTCTTACTTACATTTACATTGCTGCCAAATGCCCATACAAATGGCATAATTAGATTTACAAACGGGATAAGCAAAATCAAAAATGTAATAATCCAATCTTTCAAGCTCATTGGTTGCATATTCTTCTGCACAACTTGGTTGTTCTGTTCTTCCATAATTATCCCCCTCTTATTAATAATTATTTGCAGGTTCTGTAAGAACCTCTTTGCCTTTTGTGACTTCATAGTAGTACTTAACCAATACCAATTTAAAATAGGTTCCAATCACAATTCCGATCAGTGGTGAAGCTAATATTCCCAATAAAGGTATTGTACTTATTATCAAAGAAGTTATCCCAATAATAGGAGTAGCACTAAAGAAGATAAAAAACAATCCCCAGAAATTCTTTTTGCCGAAGCCGTAACCTTTTTTTATTGCCTCCCATGCCGAGATTTCATCAACCACCATTATTGCTCCCCATGTACCAAAAAGCACATTGAACACTGCCCAGCCTGCTATAACTCCATAACCAAAGGTTAGTATATCTGCTAGAATAAATACAATTACTAATGGTATAAATATTATAATAACAAGCAGTCCTATAATACTAACCCCTATCAATACCTGCACCCAATATTTTTTGAGTCCATCAAAGAAATCTGAAGAGCTGGTACTCCCTTTTTCTGAAATTCTCCTGCTCATCATCAAAACCCCGGCCTCTACCATACAGTAAATGATAGGAAGTATTATTCCTCCAATAACTAGAAAAGCAATCATTAAAGGCATTAATCTTTTTATAGTTTCTTCAAAGCTGAATGAAGCAGAGTTGTAACTTATTGCAGTAGATACTCCAAAAACAACAGCCATTATAAAAAGAATAACTACTAGTATAAGTGTAATACCAAATGAAATTAAGTTCGGTACATAGAGTTTTAGATTATTACTGCTAAGTTCAAGACTATCTCTGCACGAATCAATAAAAGACTCAAACCATTTCATTCGTTTACCACCTCCACTGATTCGTTTGTAGGAATTACAAATCCTTCTTTATATATTACAAACATTGCAAGCATAAAGAAAACTGCAAACAGCATTTTTATTAGTGAAGATATTAGTGTACCAATAGTTATGATTGAAATAGCCGAAATTAATATAATTTTAATCATTCCCGAAAGCTTGCTCATCATAAGAGTCAGATTTGGAAATAAATCCTCTATCATCGGTGGTAGATTATTATTAAATTGTGCATCATTAGGTATTTCAATTTTAGAATCCTGTAAATCTATCTTTGGTTCTTCAAGAGCATTTTGCTCCATAAGATTAGAAATGTCTTTGTTAAAATCTATTGATTGATTTAGATTTAACTGTTCAGAGTTAATATTGCTTTGACCGGGATTAATTAGCTTGTTATCTTCAGGAATAATTGGAGAATTGCTATTCTCATTTCTGCTGTTTTGAAAATTTTGTACAGCCCTTAATCCATCGCCTCCGCCTTGTCTTATCGGTGCAGTAAAGGCCATCATTAAAAGAATAAAAAACATTAGCGGTACAAAGTTTTTACCCGCAAATTTTATACTATTTTTAAATGCGCTAATAATTCCACATTCATCTGAAACAATAGAAACCTTCCACATGGAAAGAAAAATGTTGACCATTATTGGAACAAGTGTAAATCCTGCGCCTATTGTTATTATCCCAAGGATTAAATAAAAAGGAATGAAAACAATCCACATAAGCGTAGTCAGTATGTTTACCCAGAAAAACTTCCAAAAATATCTTTTCGCACCTTGGAAAAAGTCCTCTCTGCTTGTTTCTCCTGAATATACAGCATTACGATACATTTGAAACAATCCTGCTTCAAAAAATACTAAAACCAAGCCTATAGTAATTCCAATAAGCATTAATGCAGCAATTCCACTAAACAAATCATAAATTGTAAATATTCCAAAATTATATCCGCTGCTTTCTAATCGCAAATAAAATAGATATAAAATACTAAGTAATATAAGGGTAGCAATAGTATTAATAATTGCAAGTATTATCTGTGGCCTGTAAATTTTTTTATTATACACATTTAAATTAAAAGCCTGTTTCAACCTGTCAAAAATGAGAAGTACTTTCCCCATAAGTTGCCCCCTTTTTTTTCATAATACTATATTAAAATTCGCTAAATGATAAAAAAATCCTTTATTAACAGAAATATTTAATACATTTTGCAATATTTTCTATGAAAAATTTTTAAAATTTCGTTAATACTATTCTTGAGGTGATAATAATGGCATATAATCCAAACAGTAAATTAAACAAGCTAAAAATTGAAGTAGCTACAGAACTTGGACTGCTTCAGAATATTAAGGAAAACAATGATCACTATAGGGGCGATGTTTCTTGTCGCGAAAATGGAAAGCAAGGTGGACCTATAGGCGGTCAGATGGTAAAAAGAATGGTTGATTATGCAAAAAATAAGATGTAACAACTACACAAAATGAACTTGGAAAATACATTCCAAGTTCATTTTGTTTTACATAATCAAGATATTGTAACCAAAAAAATTGCCTCTTCATATAATAAAATACATTATGTTAAGAGGTTTCAAAATGGCTTATTCAGCAAGAGAGCTTTTTGCCCGTTTAATTAAATGTGAAGCTGGAGGAGAAGGGATTGACGGGATGCGTGCAGTTGCAACGGTTATTATGAACAGAGTTAATGTTGCCTATGGAGAGTATTTAAGAGAAGGTCAGGGTGACTTGAGAAAAGTAATCGAACAGCAATGCCAGTTTACATGTTTAAAACCAACAGCTTACGGAGACGTGAATCTGCAAACAGTTTGGGCCTCTAATCCTGAGGATATACATTACGATGTTGCCGATTGGGCACTTTCCGGCAATAAGCTTACCGGACTAGGACAATGTTTATGGTATTACAATCCCTTCAATCCAACATGTTCAACCTATTTTCCCCCCAACAGGACTGGGGTATTTAACTCACGCGTAAACCAGCATTGTTTCTATGACCCAACACCATCATATGCAAAAACATAAGTTTCTGGTTGAGGGAAACAACTTATGAAAAATGTTTTTATTAATTATCAATATAAATATTTTAAAAGAGGTGAAAGAAATGAATAATTATTCTTACATGGATGATAACAGAAACATGTTAGCATGCAGACAACTGCCAACTTCTTCAAATCTTCCAGGGTATCCTACCGTCCCAACTTCACCGGCATTTCCAGTGCCCCAAAATTCCGGGACCGGTTATCCTAAACCATCAATCCCAAATCCAACTGTTATAAATCCCGAATACACTCAAGGCTTTTTAAAAACGAAGATCGGGAAAAGAGTTAGGATTGAATTCCTGATAGGTTCGAACTCTATTGTCGATAGGGATGGAACAATTACGGATGTAGGAATAAGTTTTATTGTTCTGAAAGAGCCAAATACCGGAGATTTGGTAATGTGTGATTTATACGCAATAAAATTTGTGACATTTTATGATTAAAACAATAAACTTTGATATCATAAAAAACGAATTCATATTTATGAATTCGTTTTTTACATTTTTGTAATTATCTTTAGCTCTTCATCCATAAGCTCCCTGCATTCCCCCAACTCGAGAGTTTCATCAAGCTTTAATCCACCTATCGCTACCCTTTTAAGGTATGCTACTTTCTTTCCAATTGCCTCAAACATTCTCTTAACCTGATGAAATTTTCCTTCATGTATAACAAGCTCAATCTCTGAAACCTCTGCACTTTTTATGATTATTAGTTCTGCAGGCATACACTTATATCCATCATCAAGAGCTATTCCCTGTTTGAATTTCTGAACATCATTCTCTCCAATTTTTCCGTCAATTACTGCATAATAGGTCTTTGGAACATGTTTTTTAGGAGATAGAATTTCATGAGCAAAATCTCCATCATTTGTAAGTAATATAAATCCTTCCGTATCAATATCAAGCCTTCCGGCAGGAAAAAGCTCAATATTTTCAAACTCCCCCGGCAGAAGATTAATAACCGTCTTGTGTCTGCCGTCATAAGTTGCTGAAATCACGCCCTGCGGTTTATTCATCATAATATATATATACTTTTTATAGTTTAGCTGATTGCCGTCAATCAGAATTTCAGATTCAAGAGGATTAAATTGAAAAGCTGGGTCTTTTACTATGCTTCCATTAATAGTTACTAATCCTTGCTTGATAATTGCCTTTACATCTTTTCTGCTTCCAATACCTGAATTACTAAGAACCTTATCCAACCTCAGCATTTCTTTGCTCATAAAGATTCACCTTTTTATATACCTAAATTTATCATTTTGGTTACAATTGTTATATTTGCTAGCTTTATCATATTCAAGTGTTTATAATTGTTATAATAACTATTAATTTTAACTGTAAACCGTCAACTATAAACTGTCAACTACTTAAAAGGGGGGAATACTATGCAGAGCAGCTTAAAATTGAATCTTTTTAAGATTTATCTTTTTAAATTTTTTGTCGGATTCCACTTATTCGCTGGTGTTCTTATTCCCTTTTTCACAGATTGGGGCAAGATTAGTTTTACACAAATAATGATTCTTCAATCATGGTATATGTTTTGGATATTCGTTTTCGAAATTCCAACCGGGGCCGTTGCAGATTATTTAGGAAGAAAACAATCTCTCATTATTGGTTGTTTTGCTATTCTTTTAGGCATTACTTTTTACTCTTTGATTCCTAATTTCTATCTGTTTTTATTAGGTGAGTTTTTTTGGGCTTTGTCTTCAGCATTATTTTCAGGTGCAGATTCCGCACTTGTATATGATACTTTAAAAAAATACGGTCGTGAAGAAGATTCGAAAAAAGTGATGGGAAGAATAGATAGTATTTTTCTTGTTTCTATAGCAATATCAAGTCCAATAGGAAGTATTATCGGAGCAACTCTTGATTTAAGAATGCCCACACTTCTTATGCTTATACCATTCAGTCTTGCTTTGATTACTGCACTAACCATGGAAGAGCCTGTTTTTAAACAGGAAATAAAAAAAAGAAAATATTCAGAAATTGTAAAAGTTTCAGTAAAAATCCTTTCAAGAAACCGGGTACTTAAAATACTCGCAGTTGATATGATTTTCATTCAAATTATGGGATATTTTATGTTTTGGCTGCAGCAGCCAATGTTGAAGCAATCAGGTATTAATATGGCATACTGGGGCTTTTCACAGGTTGCTTTCGTTATGAGCCAGGTTATTGTAATGTCAAATTATACCTTCTTAGAAAAGATTTTAGGCTCAAAAAAGAATCTTATATTTTATGGCTCCCTCATTGGGGGACTTGCATATATACTTGGGGCCCTAAATCATTCCGTTCCTGCAACACTGATTTCAATCTACCTGATTGGCGGTTTTCTTGTTACTAGAAAAACATTAATGATAAGCTATATGAACAAATATATCCCATCTTCTGAGAGAGCAACTGTTTTATCCACAATTTCCATGATAAACAGCTTGGCTCTTGCAGTGATAAACCCGTTATTCGGATATTTTGCTCAGGTTTCACTAAATAGCACCCTATTGGTAATAGGTATTGCAACAACAATATTTGCCTTTGTTTCAAAGGTTGAAGAAGAACACTTAATTGAAGAATCGGCTGAGAATGAAGAAATTGCAAATTGCAAAGTCTAAAATATAAACGCAGAGAAAATAGTAAACCTTAAAGACTTGAGAGGAATATTTCAATGGTTAAGATAGTTGTCTCTGAACAATATAATAATAAAAAACTTGATAGGTTTATCCTTGATACTTTTCCTACCCTATCAAGAAACATTCTTTTTAAAGCTTTGCGGCAAAAGGATATCAAAATTAATGGCAAAAGAATTAATGAAAACACGGTTATTAAAGCTGGAGATATAATTGAGGTTTTCATTGATGATAAACTTCTTAATGAAAATCCTTCCGCTAAGCAGGTTGAGCTAAACATCATATATGAAGACAATAATCTTCTCATAATTAATAAACAGCCTGGTTTAGAGGTTGAATCATCAACAGAAAAATCATTAATCGATTTTGCAAAAGAATATTTAGAAAATAAAGGCGAGTATACCAAGCCGTCACTTTGCCATAGGCTTGATAGGAATACCAGAGGACTCGTGATAATTGCAAAAAACGATGAAAGCTTAAAAATTATGCTTGAAAAAATAAAGAACCGGGAAGTAAAGAAGTTTTACCAATGTGTAGTTGTCGGCTGTCCAAATCCGAAAAAAGCAGAACTAAGGCATTACCTTTTTAAGGATAGTAAAAAGAGTCAGGTATATATATATGATACAAAGAAAACCGGCTGTGTTGAAATAATAACAAGGTACAAAGTAATTGAAGTTTATGAAGAAACAAGTAAGCTCGAAGTAGAATTGATAACCGGAAAAACCCATCAGATTCGTGCACACCTAGCACATATTGGGCATCCAATTTTAGGCGATGGCAAATATGGAATAAATGAGATTAATAAAAAACATAAGGCGAAACATCAAATCCTGTGGGCATATAAAATTATTTTTGATTTTAATGAAGCAGGAATATTGGATTACTTAAAGGGAAAGATATTTAAGATAGAGTAATTAGACAAAACAAGGGCATCATGATAAATGATGCCCTTGTTTATTTTTATAATGTTTTTTTATTCTCTATTTTCCAACTCGAAAACCTTTTTTCCGAGTGATTGTTCCATTGGAATAAATAGCACAGTTCTAAATAGGAGAGCATATAAGAGCACTAGACAAGCCGCAGACAAGGATCGTCCAAGTGCCTGAGGAGTTGTCAGAGTTGAGAAAATCAATATTGCGGCAGTTATCACTACTGTAAATGCCCATTGAATAGCTAATGTTGAAATATTTTGGGCTATCATTATACCTTTTTTATATTCTGAAATCTTTTTCTCTTCTAATTCGTTTGAAAAAGCATTTTTTATTGCACCAACAATTTCGCTGTACTTATAAGTAAACAACGAAGTAAATAACAAAGGAAATACAAATGCTATTATTGCTGACACTCCCAACCAGGCTTTCATTGACCCTCCCTCAAGTACAAAAACAACCGCAACCACAAAGAGTGCCATCAAACAATAAAATATTTTTTTCATAAACATTCTTCCTTTCTTTTATTATTTTTGGTTTAATAGGTTTTGATTGATAATAGTAGCAATATGACTGCTTAATTCTGCAGAATTATATGAAATATTGCTGTTAATTTGTTCATAAGTTATTTCATCGGTAAGATAAAATCCTGTTAAAACTATAATAATTAATAAACAGCCAAATCCATATTTTATATTATAAAAGATTCCTTTCTCTATTAACCTGTTTGGTTTATTTCTAATACCGCATTTCACTATTATATTTTTTTGGATATTATCTGGGATAGTAATATTGTGTAGCCTTTTCATAGCTTTAAAATACTCTTTTTCACTAATCAATTTTTTCACCTGCCATCTTTCTGATTTTTATCCTTATGCTGTGGATTCTTGATTTTACTGTTCCTTCAGGAATTTTTCCGATTTTTGCTATTTCACTATATTTCAATCCTAAAAAATCTTTTAATAATATTAAAGCTTTTTCATCTTTCGGCAATTTTGCAATAGCTTGCCTGATTATATCTAGCTCTTCATTAAGGATAATCTGCTCTTCTGTCGACGCATTTGTTGAATTTATTGTCTCATCAAGTTCAAGATAATTAGTCTTGTCCCTTAAAGAATTTATGCATATATTATGAGTTATTGTATAGATCCAGGTAGAAAGGGAAGCTCTCTCCGAGTCATATGTATGAATATTCTGAAACACTTTAATAAATATTTCTTGTGTTATATCCTCAGCCATATGATAATTGTTAGTAAAATTCAGGCAATAACTAAAAACCTTCCTCTTATATTTGTTTATAAGCGCTTCAAAGGCATGTTCATTTCCTATTAATATTTGATTTGCCAATACCTGGTCAAAAATTTTCAGAGAAATCACTTACCTTTTTTCTTTATATCTATTTATACACAACTTTTATGAATTAGTTCAATTTATTTTAAAAAAATAGAACCTTATCTCTCTAAGGTTCTATTTTAGTTAAATTTTATCACTATTTCTATAGTTTGACGTACATAACATATTTGAACATCAACCAAAAATGACAAAAGCTGCCGAGCATTATAAATATATGAAAGATTTCATGAAAACCAAAATATTTTGCAAAATTAGGCTTTTTAAGACCGTAAATAACCGCTCCCACGCTGTAGAATAACCCTCCTGCAACCAGCCACCAAATCCCCGCCATTGGCAAAGCTTTCACCAATGGGACAAAAGCTATTGCTACCATCCATCCCATCAATAAGTATATTGAGGTATACAACCATCTCGGAGCATGCAGCCAAAAAAGCTTCATAAAAAGCCCGGCGATTGTAAGGACCCATATTATCCCGAAAAGACTCCAACCCCAAGCTCCTCTAATAGGAACCAAACATATTGGCGTATAACTTCCGGCAATCAATACAAAAATCATAATATGGTCTATTTTTCTGAATATCGTTATCCCTTTTTCTGATAAAGGCAGCAGATGATACAGGGAACTTGCCGAATAAAGGAGTATCAATGCCGTACCAAAAATTGAGAATGATACAACATGCCAAGGTGTTGCTCCTATTGCACTAAAAACAATTAAAACAACAAGTGCCGCAATAGAAAGAAGCACTCCGACAAAATGACTTAAACCGCTTACTGGATCTCTTAACTTACTAAACATATTACACCTCACAAATAAGTGATAATAGAAATTTATATTTTAAATCATTTTTAGCCGGGTTCAATAATATTCCAATTACATTCTAAAGTCAAATAAACTCCACGGGTATTTGTCAGGTAAAACACTTTTGAAACTCATCTCCTCTTTAGACACTGGATGAGTTAGTTTAATCTCATGTGACCATAAGGCAATCTGCTGTCCGAATTTACTAATCTTTGCTCCGTATTTCTGATCTCCCCATAAAGGATTGCCAAGCCCTGCAAACTGAACCCGTATCTGGTGTGGCCTTCCCGTCTGTAGATTTACCTTTATAAGGCTTAATCCATCTTTAGTATCAATTAAATTATAATCTAAGACTGCTTCTTTTGCCCCATTTATATCTTTCTTCACTATTTTAACTGTGTTTGTTTTATTATCTTTAATTAAATAATCTATTAATGTTCCATTTGGATTAATTATGTTTCCATGTACTACTGCCAAATAAGTCTTTTTCAGATTCCTGCTTCTTACCTGTTCTGATAATCGGGATGCCGCCTTTGAGGTTTTTGCAAAAACCATTACCCCGCCTACAGGCCGATCAAGCCTGTGGACAAGACCTAAAAACACATTACCTGGTTTATTATACTTTTCTTTTATATACTCTTTGATTAATGAAAGCATATCAATGTCACCCGATTCATCTCCCTGTGTAGGAATGTTAACCGGCTTTTCAACTATAATCATGTGGTTGTCTTCAAATAGTATTTTAATTTCGTTTGCCCTCAAATAAATCCCTCTTTGTTTTTTACTTTATACTGATTATTCTTCCCATTTGGCAAAATTCCCGCACGGCAAGATTATATCCGAATCAGCAATCGGCAGTCCCAGCTCGTTATAACTTATTTTCCCTTTAAGCTTTCTTCCTAAAGAAAGTTTAATCATATTACTTATTACACTTGCAGATAGCCCTGTTGTATAAGAATTTACAAGGAAGAACAACGGCTTATCCGATAGTATTTCCATACAGTTTTGAATCAGGCTGTATAAAGAATTCTCTATATTCCATACCTCTCCGTTTGCACCTCTTCCATAGGATGGAGGGTCCATTATGATAGCTTCATATTTTTTCCCTCTTCTTTTCTCTTTCTCAACAAACTTAAAGACATCATCAACTATTAATCTCACTTTTCTATCACTAAGACCTGATAATGCAAGGTTTTCCTTCGCTCTTGCAACCATTCCTTTTGAAGCATCAATATGGCAAACTTCCGCACCCGCATACGCACATGCCACAGTAGCCCCTCCAGTGTAAGCAAACAAGTTAAGAACATTTATTGGGCGGTTTGCACCTTTAATTTTTTCAATCATCCAGTCCCAATTAACTGCTTGTTCCGGAAATAGCCCTGTATGCTTAAATCCAGTAGGTTGGATGTAAAACTTCAAGTCTTTATATGATACCAACCACTTTTCAGGTAGCTTGCCGATAAAAACCCAGCTTCCTCCGCCGCTTTTACTTCTATGATAATGTGCATCAATCTTCTTCCATTCAGAGGGCTTTCCTACAGGCCAGATAACCTGTGGGTCAGGACGTCTTAAAATATATTTTCCCCAACGTTCAAGTTTCTCACCGTTACCAGTATCAATTACTTCATAATCTCTCCAGTTATCAGCAATTAACATAAAACATTCCTTTCACTTTCAATTTTTTTCCTTTATTTAAGTTTTAATTATTATAACATACATATCAAGTTTTAAAGTAAAAATTGGATAAAAAAAACAGGGGTATTCCCTGTTTTAATTAATAAAAAACATTTTGATAATTTTATTTCCGATATCTTTCTTTTCGACTGGAATAATACTGCGGGGGTTTCCTTTAGCTTTGAAGACGCTTCTAAGGAACCATCTTCTGCCGATTCTATAAACATTTATTCCAGTTTCTCCCTCGCCGCTTGTGCAATTCAACATTTTTATAAACCTATCAGCAATCGCACTTTCAGATTCTGTAAGGTCAATAAAAAAGTTTATAAATTGCGGAAGCTTATCTTTGTCCACTACTGCTTTATACCCTTGCCCCTCTCTACAAAAAGCAACTACGACCAAATCATCAATTATTGAAAAATAAAATGTTCCATATGGGTACTTGTTTTGTACAAAATTATGCGTAAGAGGTGCGCACTTGAAGCCAGCTTTTATCAACAGATCTTCGACTTTAGCAAACATTTCTTCTATGCTAATATTAGAGCAAATAATCCCTTCCATTTCGTCCCAGACTTCAGGTGCTTGGGTTAGCTCATCAATTACTTTTTCCCATGCTTCTTTAAGTCCGAATCTCTTAGAGCTGGCTAGTTCATTTAACAGTACACTGTCAATCTCTTTGCTGATTTTCTTACCCTTTTTCGAATAAAATGGTGCAACCTCACGGGTCAGGATTTTAAGATTTTTCAGAATTCTCCTGTCTTTTTTGATACCACTGATCATGGTCTGTTCGGGGGTACCAGTATTCTGCGCTGATTTTAAAGATTTTTTCATGTCATCAAATAGTTTCCCTGACACAAATATTACTTCGGATTCTCTACCAGCACTTTCTATATACTCATCCCTCTCGCATTCGTTTTCAGAGAATCCCCTTGAATCTTCTAGACGCTGTTGCTCTTCCAATTCAGCATACAATCTTGTCACATCCTCTAGCTGCTGGTTCTCTTCAAGCTCGGCATCTGTTCCCTTTACATCTTCGCTTTCCATCCTGATACCTCCTTATTCTTACTTCCTTTAGAACCATTTTTGGCTCACAATATTAAACGTCTGGAATAGTGCACCTATCCCGTTTAATAAAAAATTACCGCTAAATTCATTAAAATTTTATTATTAATTATTATCTTTGTAAATACCATTTTTTCCATAATAATCATTTTATTCCGATATTCGGATTAACTTTGCTCCCACCTTGTTTTCTCTTGCATAGTAAAACAAATATTGCTGTGCAAATCCAGCATAGCCCCCAAACCTATCATGTGCAAATTCATGGATTTCGCTTATTCTCTTCTCCGTACCAAAATAAAGTGTTTCAACAATCCGTTTTATCCAAATATCTGTTGGGAAAACATCATACCTTCCATATGAATATAGCAGTGTGCAATCTGCGACCTTTGGCCCCACACCGTTAATCCTCATAAGCTCCTTTTTTGCCAAACCAGTATCAAGTTTTTCTATCGTATTTAAGTCAATCTCACCATATAAGACCATCTCTGCTGCATGTTTTATATACCTGCATCTAAAGCCAAGCCCGCATTGAGCCAGCTTATCTTCTTGATTTTCAATAATATCTTGCGGAGTTGGAAAAGCATAATATGTTTTGTCATTTATCTCAAAAGGTGCTCCATATAATTCTGAAAGTTTTTCAATAGTTTTTATTATTCTTGGAATATTATTATTTGCAGAAATAATAAATGAAACAAGAGTTTCCCAATGGTCTTGTTTCAATATTCTCATCCCGTATCCAAATTCAACTGCCTTATTCATATTGGAATCGTTAACAGATATTTTTCTCTTGATTTCAGAATAATCTCTATTATTATCAATATATTCTTCAAAGAACTTTTGACTATCGTGCATTGAAGATTCAACATGCAAAGTATTGCCACTAATTTTTACATTAAAAATGTTGCCAGAAACAATTCCGGAATATGATTCGTCGGAATTTTTCCACCATCTGAAACACTGTCCGCATTCAAAAGTGTGCTTTAAATTGAAATTTTTTATGTTTTCAATACTGAAGGTGTACAAAAAATTATCTTTCCTTTCTATTTTTTATGTGCCTCTCTAAAGCATCATCTAAATCTTTCTAACTCACTTGTGTAACTGTTTTGAAAAAACTTCATAGAAGTTTTTTCAGTGAACCAGAGTGGCCTCCGCGGCTAGCGGCGACTTTTCCGCCGATTTTGGTCGGTCAAAAGCGGCAAGAAAACTACAAAGTTTCTTTTAAAGACAAAATTTATCCCCTCTGTCTCGTTGTTTCATACATTAAAATTGCTCCTGCAACCGAAGCATTGAGCGAAGATATTTTTCCTTTCATAGGAATTTTAACTAAAAAGTCACAAGCCTCAGCTATCAGCCTTCCGATTCCCTTATCTTCTCCCCCCACAACCAGCGCAATAGCACCCTTCAGATCTACATCAGAAACAGCCGCTTTTGCAGACGCATCTGCCCCAACAATCCATAATCCTTTCTTCTTTAAATCTTCTAAACACATATTTATATTAGTTTCTCGTGCTATAAGGAAATGCTCGACCGCTCCAGCGGAGGCTTTTGCAACCGTCGAGTTAACTGCAACAGAATTTCTTTTGGGTATTATAATTCCATGTGCTCCTAACGCTTCGCCAGTTCTTATAAGAGCTCCAAGATTATGCGGATCGGTAATTCCATCAGCAACAATCACAAAAGGTTTTTCATTTCTTTCAATTGCCCTTTGGAGAATTGCATCAACATCAACATAATCATATGGAGAGGTGAAAGCTATTATCCCCTGATGAACACCTCCACCGGCAAATTTCTCCAATACTTGAGTCCCAACCTCTTGAACAACAATTTTATTTTTTCTCGCTTGCGAAACAATCCCTTGAACATGTCCCCTTTTCTCTCCTGCCGCAACCATAATCTTATTTATTGTCCGGCCTGATTTTAGTGTTTCCGATACAGGGTTTATTCCTATAACCACATCAGGATTATCTTCCTTCTCTTTTTTCCAATCTGGTTTTCTATCTCTATTATTTTTCATTGTAATTCTCCCTTATATAAAAACAAAAATTTCATTCATATTATATACTTGGCAAAAAAAAAAATCCATTTAAAAAGAATTAACAGTATTTAAGAATAAACTTACTTGTATTATGTATGTTTTTACAAATTTTGGTTGATTTGCTAGACGACAAATGATAAAATAACCACAAATTTATAATTTTTTATATACTCCAATCATTTTTAGGAAAGGAGTGGTCGTTACTCATTTATTACCCCTGCGAATGCATAGGCTAAATTTATTTAAGGAGGTAGGACGTTGTACAGAAGAGTCGTTATTGATGGCCCGGAAGCATCTGGTAAGACAACCCTTTTGTTTGGTATTTCAAAAATCGGCGACTCTCATCACCACTGCTGCAAAGATTTTGGCTGTCAAGTTTTTGCACCTTCATGGAATTTCGCTTCACTTCAAATGCAGCAGCAAGGTAAGGAAATAAACCAGAATACAATGGAGGCTCTGATGCGTTCCATTGTAAGCGACATGGCTAATTATTGTTATCCCTATTTATCGAAAACACATTTTTTTGAAAAGTCCCTTTGCACCAATAAGCTAATAGCCGAAGAGCTTGGGACAGCCCTTCCAGAGTATTTTGATTCGTTATGCAGGGATTACTTTGCCTATTATCCAAAGGTCTTTATTCTTAAGCCTCTGGAATCACTGACATGCGAACCGGGAGATGCCGTACGGAAACAAAAGGAGCTTGAGTTTAAAAGGATATGCAGCCTTTACAAAAGCTTCGGATATGAAGTAATTACGGTTCCGGTATATTCAGAAAACATCGATAAAAGTTGTTTGAAGAGACTTGAAAAAATATTTTCGGAATTAAAAAAAGATGAACAAATTAATTAAAATCAAAAATCAACGAAGAAGGATTTGCTATTGCAAAATCCTTCTTCGTTTTATATGCATATTTAAGCCCAAATGAATAACGAAAAAATTTTTCCGTATAATATATATAAATAATTAATGATTTTTTATTTTTACTGTCAACTAATATAATCCGGAGGTATATTGATGAATTACGCAAGTGAAGATCAACTCACTGCTGTAGCGCAGTCCTGTAGTCATTTTGAATCGCGTTCGGGCAATTTTATATCAAGCACAAGCGCCACAGGCGAGAATATATCCTGCAATTGGTGCAGGCACTGGGACGGAATAAAATGTACAATAAATGTATTTGATGACGTGCTGACAAGCTTGGATCAAACATAAAAATCACGGTGCTCTGCGCACCGTGATTTTTATGTTTTATCTTCCTTCTCCACCAATGTTAGGTTTTCCAATCATTTTATTTGGTTCAAAGCCACGAGACAGATCTCTTAAATCATCAATTGTAAGCGTTCCCTTCTCAACCTCTGCCGCACTTGCTCCAGCTGGTATATCTGCGCCCTTATCTTTCTGGATTTGACTTTGTATCGCCTCATGGAGTAATGGTATCATATCGGTAGTAATTATATCATCCCGGTAGTCTTGTCTTTGTAATATACCTTCACTAAGCTCTTTATCAATAGCAGTATCTATTATATTGCCCTCTTTATCCCTCTTATAATCAACTACGTAAGCGGATACTTGAGAATACATATTTAGTCCATTACATGCATTTCTGGGGTAGCTGTCACTTACATCTCTGCCTCCCGCTAATGATAAGGCCTTATCCCCTGACAGAGGAATAATAAAACGGCTATTTCCTTCTCTGAAAGGAATTTCTTCAATCATATCATTGTGTTCAGCATCCCATTCAGGAATCCTTGTTGTAAATACCTCATACAATTGCTTGAATGCCTTCTCAATATCCTGACTAGGAAACCTTTTAATTCTAGTAGGTGTTTCCTGATCAGTATCCCAGGTCGATTTTTCTGTTGAGAGTCCCAATCCTTCTAATAATTCCAGTATTTTTTTATCTCCAATATCCTCTCTGTAAACATTCTGAATTTTATTCATGCTGATATTAGGAAAAAACTTTGCAATTCCAATCTCAACATTAGGCTCCTTCAATATTTGTTGTGGATCTAAACCCATACCATCAGCAGTAACTTGCAATGCATAACTTTTTTCTAACCAAGGAGTAAAAGGGAGAATAAAGCTGCTCCTATATTTGTCTCCGGTAGGAGCAGGTTCTGCATATTCAATTAATTCTGCGTGTGGAGTCGGATATTTTTCAGAAAATTCTTGTTCAGGCAAAGCCATTCCTTCAGACAAAGTACCATATATATCAGTAATAACTTCGGGGGTTAACCCCCTCCTCGTTAATAAACTGCTATTTATGCTTACCTTATCAGGAAAATCCTGCTCCAGAATATTTCTTACCCTTCTATTCTCCTTCGGCTTTAAACCACCTTCAACTTTTAAGTCTCCCTGTTCGTCTCTTCCCAAGCTAACAAGGAGCAACTCACGACCGTAAATATCTTTATTATTAATAAAATCAGTAAAATTAATATCTGGAACTCCTGGAGCCTCTGCCTTTTGGATTTCTTTAGATATATTTCCGCTGATACATAAACCTATTCCACTTCGCATCGGACTTCCTATTGGAATAATATATTGTATGCTATTTTGATTAGAGTCCCTTTTGAAAGCAATATCGTTCATTTCCTGAAGAGTTTTTTCATGAGCCTTTGCCATAAAATCTACCCCCAAACAAATTACTATTTAATTCCATCCAATTCTATTTTATCACAAATTTTAGTATATACGCAATGAACATTTTTGCTTCATCAGATACCTGCTCTTGTAACGGACGTGAAAAATCTATAGTAATATTTTCGTCTGCTTCCATATTTTTCTCAATGTAATCTAATACTTTCTGCGGTATTTTTGCTCTTTCCTCTTGTGAAAGCTCTCTTAGAAGAATATTTACCTCATATAGGGTTTTTTTAACTGAAGAATTCTTTTTATCTTTTTTGTTCTTATTTTTATACATATGTAGGTTCTCTCCTGTTTGTGGAAAATTCTATATTACTCCATATTTATTATACCATAGACTCAAATTAATGTTGTAACTTTCGGAATGGTTTTCAGAAAAACAAAACGGTTCAGAATATGAACCGTTTTGTTTTTCTTTTTTATTCCCACTCAATTGTTGCCGGCGGCTTGCTGGTTATGTCATAAACAATCCTGTTTACGTGCTTCACCTCATTAACAATCCTATTCGAAATCTTTGCCAATACCTCATGTGGAATGTATGCCCAATCCGCAGTCATTCCATCAACACTCGTAACTCCTCTCAGAGCTATTGTATAATCATAAGTTCTTTCATCTCCCATGACCCCTACGCTTCTCATTCCAGTAAGAACAGCAAAGTACTGCCATATTTCCCTGTCAAGGCCTGCATTTGCAATTTCTTCTCTGAAAATTGCATCCGCATCCCTAAGAATTTCAAGTTTCTCTTCAGTAACATCGCCAATTATCCTGATAGCTAAGCCTGGTCCCGGAAAAGGCTGTCTCCAAACAATATGTTCCGGCAAACCTATTTCCTCTCCGGCTTTTCTTACTTCATCTTTAAACAAGCTTCTAAGCGGCTCGATTATCTCTTTGAAATCCACAACATCAGGCAGCCCGCCAACATTATGATGACTTTTGATTACTGCTGAGTCCCCAAGTCCACTTTCAATAACATCAGGATATATTGTTCCCTGAACAAGAAAATCAACTTCTCCAATCTTCTTTGCTTCTTCTTCAAAAACCTTAATAAATTCTTTTCCGATAATTTTTCTCTTTGCTTCCGGCTCTGTTACATCAGCAAGCTTTTCTAGGAATCTTTTTGAGGCATCAACCCTGACAAGGTTCATATTAAACTGTTTTTTGAATACCTCTTCAACCTGGTCCCCTTCATCTTTTCTAAGCAAACCATGGTCAACAAATACACATATCAGCTGTTTTCCAACCGCTTTGTGAACCAATGCCGCCGCAACCGAGGAATCCACTCCTCCGGAAAGCGCACATAATACTTTTCCTGTTCCAACTTTTTTCTTGATACTAGCTACTGCTTCGTCAACAAATGAAGACATTACCCAATCGCCTTTACATTTGCAAACCATATAGAGAAAGTTTTTCAGAATTTCCTGCCCTCTTAATGTGTGAACAACCTCAGGATGAAACTGCACAGCATAAAGTTTTCTATTTAAATCTTCCATAGCTGCATTTACGCAAGTTGGAGTATCCGCGATAACTTTAAACCCATCAGGTGCCTCATTTACATAATACGTATGACTCATCCAGCAAATACTTGGAGATTCAATTCCATCAAACAAAAGGCTTTTTCTATCAAAATCAATAGGTGTCCTTCCATACTCTCTTGTATCTGCCCTTGCGACATTACCTCCAAGCATTTTTCCTATTAACTGCATTCCATAACAAATTCCCAAAATTGGTATTCCAAGCTCAAATATTTCCTTCTCGCAGAATGGAGCTCCTTCATCAAGGACACTGGCAGGTCCACCAGTAAAAATTATACCTTTAGGATTAAGCTCTTTAATTTCTTTCGCAGTAGTTTTATATGATTTTACTTCACAATAAACCCCTGCCTCTCTAACACGTCTTGCAATAAGCTGATTATATTGACCTCCAAAATCTAAGACCAGTACTAATTCTCTATCCACTTAATTCCCTCCATACTACTTTATTAACTGTCAAAAATAATTTTCCCATCTTCTATTGAATTAATTATAGCTAAGGATTCAACATGAATCCCATGACTTCTTAATTTCTTCCCTCCATGCTGAAAACCTTTTTCAATTACTATTCCTGCACCCACAAGTGATGCACCGCTTTGTCTGATAATATCTGCAAGTCCCAAAACTGCTTGTCCTTCGGCTAAGAAATCATCTATTATCAAAACCCTGTCTTTACTGGTCAAATATTCTTTTGACACAATTACTGTTGAATCATTACCTTTTGTATATGACTTAATAACACTAGAAAAAACATTATCGCTAATATTAGCCGATTTGGTTTTTTTGGCGAATATAACAGGAACATTAAGTTCCAGGCCCGTCATAACAGCAGCAGGAATTCCGGAAGCTTCAACGGTTAAAACCTTGCTTACTCCCCTGTCTTCAAAACGGCGGCAGAACTCTTTCCCAATTTCTTTCAAAAGTGCAGGATCAATTTGATGATTAAGAAATGAATCTACCTTAATAATGTTTCCTGGAAGGACCTTGCCTCCCTTTAGAATCTTTTCTTTTAATAGTTTCAAAATACCTACCTCACAAAAATTAGTTGAGATGAGATTATTTTATATTACAGCATGACATTTTTCAACATCACATTATGTTTACCGTAAAATTATTTATTGAAATAAAAAAATGTGTTAAGTATAATAAACTTACTTTATTGTAATATTTCTTTGGAGGTATTAGAAATGGATAATAATCAAGCATATCAAAAAATAGTCGAAACTGGAGAATATATTAAATCAAAACTTAATGAAACCCCAGAAATAGGAATAGTACTTGGTTCAGGCCTGGGCCCTCTTGCAGATCAATTGATAGACTCTATCGTTATCGATTACTCCGATATTCCAAACTTTCCGGTCTCAACTGTAGTTGGACATGAAGGTAAACTCGTAATTGGAAAGCTGGAAGGGAAAACAATAATTTGTATGAAAGGCCGTTTTCATTACTATGAAGGATATTCTCTCACTGAAGTCACCCTTCCTATTAGAATAATGAGCTATATAGGAGTTAAGAATCTTATTCTTACAAACGCTTCGGGAGGAGTAAACCTTGACTACAAACCTGGCGATTTGATGATAATCAAAGACCATCTCAATTTCCCATGTGTTAACCCATTATTGGGAAAGAACATTGAAGAAATGGGTACAAGATTCCCAAGTGCATCTGATATTTATACAAAAACAGTCCGGGAAAATGCAAAGAAAATTGCAAAAGATATAGACATCGATGTTCAAGAAGGAGTATATAACTATTGTACAGGCCCTTCATACGAAACCCCTGCAGAAATTAAAGCTTATAGAATATTAGGTGCTGATGCTGTTGGAATGTCAACAGTACCTGAAGCTCTTGTAGCTTGTCACTGCGGAATGAAAGTACTTGGAATCTCCTGTATAACCAATATGGCTGCAGGAATACTTGACCAGCCGCTGTCCCACAAAGAAGTCTTTGATACAGCAGAGAAGACTAAGGATAAGTTTTCAAATCTCATTAAAGCATACATTCGAGAAATAAAATGGAATTAAGATTTTTAAAAGAATCTTTTATACCAGAAAACCAGGTAAAATTAATGCTTATTGATGGAAGAACTCCCAGCCCGATTTTGGAAAAGCTCTCATCTTTAGGCATTGATTTTATTTTGACAAAAAAATGCAGTACGGTTCATGATTCCATATCATATCATCCAGATATTCAGCTTCATCCTCTCGGCAACGGCAAGTTTGCTGTTTGCCTTGAATCTTTTGAATACATTTCTAAAGAGCTTTTAAAATATAACTGTGAAATCATTTGCGGGACTAAGCCCCTTAACAGTAACTACCCTGGCGATATTGCATATAATATAGCAAGGATTGGGGAAATATGTTTGCATAATTTTAAATATACGGAACCTATTATTAAAAATTATTTTCAAGAAAACAATTTACTTATGGCAAATGTTAAGCAGGGATATTCAAAATGTTCTACGGCATTACTTAAGAAATCGGCGATAATTACTTCAGACGTTGGAATACATGGAACCGCAATTAAATATGGAATAGATTCGCTGTTGATTTCGCCTGGAAATATTGTTCTAAAAGGTCAGCCTTATGGCTTTACCGGAGGATGCACAGGATTGATTTCACCTGATATTCTTGCAGTAACTGGTTCTTTTGAGAACCACCCTGATTATGAAAAAATAATAACACATGCAAAAAAACACAGCGTAAAAATTCTACCTTTATCAAAAAATATTCCTATTGATCTAGGTTCTCTTATTCCGATTCTGGAATCTACAATTTAACATTTGACAAATATTCCTAAATAATTTTTATATTTGGCCAAGTATAGGATTTTGTGCACACATACATAATATACTTGGCAATATTAAACCTACACAACTAAGTAATTAGGATTTTTTAACTAATTAATTCATGCCTGATTCCGGAAAGGATGTAGACTTTATGAAATTTTTATCCATTGGAGTTAATGAATACTCAAATGAATCAATAGATTATCTTATTAGTCAGCTTAATGAAATAAAGAATAAAAAAATCAGTATAAAAACTACATTACTAAAATCGCCTGAATCAAGAGTAATTATATGCAAACTAAGAGAGAATAAGATTATCAATACATTTACTGAAAATAATTTTAATACATTAAAACTGCATGCTTCCTCTGTGCTATCAGATTACATTGTAAAATACTATGAAGAAAAATTGCTTATAAGAATAATTAATATGAACTATTGTTATTTTAGTACTCCTGAAAAGAAACAGATTCTTAAGCATGCTATTAATCATATTAATTCAAATAACAACGATCTGAAATATGAAATTTCTCAAGTAGATAGAAAGGAAATAATTTTAAAGAAAATCATTGAATATTTAGATACCTCAAATGAAATTATCCTTGATGGATTTGTAAATTTCCGAATGAAAGAATACATTAAAGAGCTTGAGGATGTTGTTGATAAAGCTGTAGACAGTTTTCTTATGGAAAAAGAATATCAGGAATTTATTAAACTGCTGAGATATTTTGTAGATATACAAGAGCCTAAAATGGAAGCAGTTCATATAATCAGCCTTGATAATAAATATTTAATTCTTGATAACAGATATAATGAAATCACCAATGATTGTATAAAGGAATTTTTAAACGAAATTCCAGATGAAGGAGAAATAAATTATGATGACCTTCTTGTCAGTTCGTTGATTACAATGGCTCCACTTAGGATATATATACATTTTTCAGAAAAAATAAAAAATCGTGAGCTTCTTGAGACAATAAAGAATGTCTTTATTAATAAGGTAATAATCTGTACAGGATGCCAAATATGCAGGATGGGGAAAATAGAAACAGAAGACCTTTTTTGGTAATATAATAAAGCTGCTAATTCCCCGCCATAATAGGCGGGTTTTGTATTTTGTATTGCAAAAAGATTACATTTTCAGTATTATATTCTAGAAGAAAATAACTACAATGGAGGGTAAATATGTACCTATATGGAAAGATTACCGTGACTTCAGAACTTCCCGACAACCTTAAAAAGCTTAAGGAAATAGCACTAAATCTATGGTGGGCGTGGAACGTAGACTGCCTGAAATTATACAAAATGATAGACCCTGAGTTATGGATAAAAGTAAAAAACAACCCCGTAAAATTTATTCAAGAAGTCAGTCAGAAAAAACTCGCTGAAGCATCAAACAATCAAGAATTCATGGATAAATATTATCAAACTACCAATAAATTTGATGAATATATGAACTCTTCTTCCACTTGGTTCTCAGATAATTTTCCAGATAAGAAAGATAATATAATTGCATACTTCTCAGCAGAATATGGATTGGACGAAATACTTCCGGTTTATTCAGGAGGTCTTGGTGTATTATCCGGTGACCACTGCAAAACCGCAAGTGATTTAGGCCTTCCTTTTGTTGCAATAGGTCTTTTATATAGACAAGGGTATTTCAATCAGTTTATCAATGCTGAAGGCTGGCAGGAAACAAGTTATACAGAGCAAAGCATGTATGAGCTTCCTATAAGGCCTGCAGTAGGTTCTGATGGTAATGAGGTAATCATTAGTGTTGAACTTCCGGGAAGAGAGGTTTTTGCAAAAGTATGGCAGGTAAAAGTAGGCCGGATTTCAATATATATGCTGGATACAAATCTTGATGTTAATAATCCTGATGATAGACAGCTAACAGCAAGATTATATGGTGGAGACCAGGAAATGAGAATCTCTCAAGAAATCATTCTTGGCATTGGCGGAATAAGACTTCTTGATGTTCTTGGTATAAAACCAACAGTTTATCACATGAACGAAGGTCATTCATCATTCCTTGGATTAGAACTAATTAGAAAACTTGTACAGGATAAAGGACTTTCATTCAGGGTTGCAAAAGAAGTTGTTTCAGCCTGTACAGTATTTACAACACATACACCTGTCCCTGCTGGAAATGATGTTTTCCCTCTAAATCTAATTGATAAATATTTTAGCAGCTATTGGGGTTCGCTTGGAATCAACCGTCATGAATTTTTAGATTTAGGATTGAGAATAGGGCCAGATGCGCCACAAGTCTTTAACATGACAGTTCTTGCTTTGAAACTAACTGGATGTAAAAATGGAGTAAGCGAACTTCATGGTGCAGTATCCAGAAATATCTACAGCGAGCTATGGCCTAATATTCCAGAGGAAGAAATACCTATAGGACATGTTACTAATGGCATTCATACATTAACATGGATGGATTCTAGCTACAAACAGCTTTTTGATAAATATATGGGAATCGGCTGGGAAAACAGGCTTCACGAACAAAGCATGTGGGATAAGGTATATGACATACCTGATGAGGAAATCTGGAATATCCATATTGAGCAAAAGAATAACTTGATTGAAACAGCAAGGAGTAGACTTAAAGAAGAAAAAGCAAGACATGGAGATTCACCAGAAAGTCTCAGGCAAATAGATAACTTTTTAAATCCAGATGCATTGACAATCTGTTTTGCAAGAAGATTCGCTACTTATAAAAGGGCAAATCTCATTTTCCGTGATTTAGATAGACTTATTAAAATTATAAATAGTTCTGAAAAACCTGTACAATTAATTTTTTCCGGAAAAGCTCACCCGGCAGACAGGCCTGCCCATGAGATTATAAAGCAAATTTATGATTACACAAATCATCCGGATCTTAAAGGTAAAGTCCTGCTGATTGAAAACTACAATATGAATGTTGCAAGATACCTTATTCATGGCGGTGATATTTGGCTTAACAACCCTCGCAGGCCTCTTGAAGCAAGCGGAACAAGCGGTCAAAAAACAGGAGTTAATGGCGTAATTAATTTTAGTATTCTTGATGGTTGGTGGGTTGAAGGCTATAATGGCAAAAATGGATGGTCAATTGGAGAAAATAAATTCTATCAAAACTATGACCACCAAGATAATGCGGATAGTGAAAGCCTTTATTCAACTCTAGAGAATTCTATATTGCCTTTATATTTTGACAGGAACGATAAAGGTATACCTGTAGGCTGGGTTAAGACCATGAAGGAGTCTATTATATCTGTAGGCAAAAACTTCAGTACAACGAGAATGCTTCATGATTATATTAATAAATACTATATACCTCAAGTCGAAAGAACCAGAAAAATCCTTGAAAGCAATTATGAAATTACAAAATCACTTGCAGATTGGAAAGCATATATCGAACATAATTGGTTGCCGATTCAGATTATACCTGCTAAAACAGTTAATTTCTTCGATGAAAGCAAAATTCACGCAGGCCAAGTTATTGATACTGCAGCAACTGTATATCTTGGAGGCATTAATCCAAATGATGTTTCAGTTGAATTATATTACGGTAAGATTGGTGAGAATAACATGCTCGAAAATTCCATAGTAAAACCTATGGAGCTTGCTGAAGAAGTTGGCAATGGAACATATAACTATTCTGGCAAGGTAACAATAGAAGACGGTGGTAGTTACGGATACACATTTAGGGTAATCCCTAAAAATCCAGATATGATTAATAAACATGATACCGGTATGATTAAATGGGTAGTTAAGATATAACAATAAGTTTAATAACTTAAAGTATAAAAACCGTAGATTAAAAATTTACGGTTTTTAACTATTTATCCATCTATTTGAATATTTATTAAGTAATTGAAGAAAATAATAGTATTCAAATAGAATAGGGTGATTATTATAGAGATACCATCAGAAGCAATTTATCCATTTACTTTTGAGCCAATTTACAAAGATTACGTATGGGGAGGAACTAATCTCTCAACTTTTGGAAAAATCCTTCCATCAGACAGAATAGCGGAAAGCTGGGAAGCATCCTGCCATCCAAATGGAACCAGTATTATAGGAAACGGACTTCTTAGATTGAAAGCCCTCACTGAAGTTATAGACCAGTATGGTGCTTCAATTGTTGGAACTAAGATGACTTGTAAAAAATATCCTCTTCTTGTAAAATTTATTGATGCAAATGATAAACTCTCAATACAGGTCCATCCTGGCGATGATTACGCAAGAACCCATGAAAATGGAGAATCAGGCAAAAATGAAATGTGGTATATAGTATCCGCTAAGCCAGATTCATTTATATATTATGGCGTAGTTGAAGGTACCAGCAAAAAAGATTTTGAAAAAGCAATAAAAAATAATACGGTTGAAAAACATTTGAATAAGATGTATGTATTCCCCGGAGATGTAATTAACATTCCTGCCGGAACTGTTCATGGACTTTGCGAAGGCATAACATTGATAGAGATACAGCAAAGCTCAGATGCTACATACAGAATTTATGATTATGACAGAAAGAACTCATTAGGCAAACCTTTAAGAGAGCTTCATATTCAAAAAGCATTGGATGTAATAAATTTTAATCAAAATAAAAAAAGCAAGTTATGCGGAATTAAGATGGTTGAAATGGGCAGGGGTTATAGAAAGATTCTCGCAGCGAATAAGTACTTTGCCTGTGAGTTGTGGAATTCATCCGGTACGAGAATTCAAAACAGTGACCCGCAAAAATTCTTTATATATACATTAATTGATGGCAATATTGTGATTTATCATAAAAACGGCAAAACAAACGTTTCAAAAGGAGAATCAGTACTGATTCCATCCTCTTTAGGGCGTTATATATTTGAAGGAAGATATATTGGTCTTAAGACGTATGTACCTGACTTAGAAAATGATATTTATAAACCTTTGATATCAGCCGGGTATAAAAGAAAAGAAATTCAAGACAGCCTTAATCAATAAGAAAAAACAGCCTTTGAGGCTGTTTTTTCTGTATAAGCGGTTAGATATTAAAATATTGTTTTAATGCATTTACTACTCCCTTCAGAGCAACTCCTTTTCCAACTATAGCTGCAATATCTTTCAAATCACCCACTGCGTTCTCGGGTACAATTACTACACCTTTGTCATGTTTTCTCACGAGTTCTGCAGCTTCCATGTCATTGTGGCTGTCGCCAGCATACAAAACGCGGTCTACATCAATCTCCTGATATTGGGCATATCTTCTTAATACTTCCTGAACACCACTTCTTTTTGACGTAGATGCCCCAAATACATCAATGCTGTCAGAGGTAAATGCCCAGGATATTTGCTTTAAGGTATGCGGGTCAAAGAATTCAGCCATGAACCTTTCGAATACTTCGAAAAACTTTATTGAATTGTACTTTTCAGGCCACTTCACAGAGATTGAGTATTCCTTTCCTCTCTCAACTGTAAATTCGAAACCCTCAATTTCTGATATTGATCTCAGCTTGGCCTTTACTGCAAACATGATATCCCTGTGCTGCTGCGGCATAAGCATTTCGTAATCAAAACCCTGAGCATAATTGACAACCAGTATTGAGCCATTCTCAGCAATTATGAACGGTTTTTTCAGCTCACTGCAAAAAACTTGGATACCCTGTAGGTATGGAGCAGGCCTACCTGATGCTAAAACAACATGTATTTCTACATCATCTCTGGTTTCTATTGCCTTAATCGTAGAGATAAAATCTCTGAATTCATTAGCATCCACAATTCCACCCTTAGACATGGTTCCATCGACATCCATAAATAGAACATACACCGTCTTCATTTTTTTTTCTCCTTTCTTTTTGACGTCCACCACAACAATGGTTAATACAACAAAAAATCTCGCACCCCAAAAGAGGTTTGCAGTGTATGTGCATCAAGTACACTTGACAGCACGACTAACCAAACACCTTTGGTCTACGAGAATATTCAATTAAGCAAATTCACCCTTATTATATTATATTAAAATATATTATTCAATTTTTTTCCGACATTTTTCAAATTTTTTTTATTTTTTAACTATTCTCTTTACCCCGTTAAGTTATTAAGCTTTGTAGAGATTTATTCGAGCTGCAGCACCCCTTATATATGATTTTGGATTAGCTTATATAAAAAGCTTTAATTAATAAAAAATAAACGAGGAAATCTTTCCTCGTTTACTGTCTTTAAACCTATATATACTGCTTAATCTGTTCCATGTACGGCAGTGCACTTATTGCGCCTTTTTGAGTAGTAGTTATACTTCCTACTATATTGGCAAATTTAAAGGCTTGCTCCATACTATTCCAATCCATATTCTCAAGTCCGCATTTTTTTTGGATTGAATAAAGCAATCCTGCCATAAAACCATCGCCGGCACCTGTAGTATCAACAGCACTTACTTTAATGGTTGGAATAAGTTTTCCTTTTTCTTGATACCAGCAATAACTCCCTTGGGCGCCCAACGTTACAGCAATCAGTTTTAAATCTGGATTTTCTTCGTACAGCTTTTTAATTCCTCTTTCAACATCTGACTCACTTGTTAAAAATTCAATTTCATCTTTTGCAACTTTCAAAACATCGGCATATTTTAATCCTACCCGCATCCCTTCTCGGGCAATATTTTCACTTTTCCAGAGATTCGGTCTATAATTCGGATCGTATGATATCAATATTTTTCTTTCCTTGGAGGCCTTTAGACATTTAATTGTCGCAAGGCTTTGCGGCTTATCTATTAAAGAAATTGAACCAAAATGGAATATCTCACTGTGGTCTAGCACCTGAGTATCTACATCAAGCTCTCCATATGTAATAAGCTTCTCATAGAAATCAAAACTGCGTTCGCCATCTTCCGCAAGAGATACCAGTGCAATCCCGGTTCTTCCTCCAAGCTTTAAGCCTTCGATATTGACATCATTCTTCTTCAGTGTTTCAACCAGAAACTTCCCTAACCTATCATCTCCGACTTTGCCCATGAAAGCAGACTTACCACCCAACCTGGCAATTCCCACCGCAACATTTGCAGGTGCGCCGCCAGGATGTGCTTCAAAAAGCTCTCTGCCTGTTGTCTCTTGAACCATATCTATAAGTATTTCTCCCATACAAGTTACCAAACCAGTGCTGCTGTTCATAAAATACCACTCCCTAACAGTTTTATTTGATAACACACCTTCTTAGGCAAAATAATTATATAATAAAAAAGAAAAGATGTCCCCATCAATTTTTTTGATGGGGACAAAAAATTATTCTTTTAACAGACTAAGCATTTCTTTTTTGTAAGCCTCAACTCCGGGCTGGTTGAATGGATTAACTCCCAACAGATATCCGCTCAGCGCGCAAGCCCTTTCAAAGAAGTAAACCAAATGACCGAAATGGGCTTCATCCATTTGAGGAAGAGTAATTGAAATTGCCGGTACCCCTCCATCAACATGCGCTTTCTTGGTTGCCTTGTAAGCCTGCTCATTTGTAAAAGCAAAGGTTTTGCCTACAAGATAATTCAGTCCATCAACATTTCCGGCTTCTTCGGGAATCAGTATTTCGCGGTTTAAATTCTCCACATACAGGAATGTCTCAAATATATTTCTCATACCGTCCTGCATGTATTGCCCCATAGAGTGCAAATCGGAAGTATACACCACTGAAGCCGGGAAAATTCCTTTTTTGTCTTTTCCTTCACTTTCGCCAAATAACTGCTTATACCATTCCCCCAAGAAGCGGAACCTGGGTTCAAAACTCGCCAGAACCTCAATTACCTTACCCTTACTATAGAGTATATTTCGGATTACCGCATACTTCATAACCGGGTTATCCTGAGGAAAAGCTTGACTATAAGTTGAAGAAGCTTCCTTAACACCATCAGCTATAGCCTCAATATCCAATCCTGCAACTTCAAACGGGAACATTCCCACCGGAGTAAGAACTGAATATCTTCCCCCAATATCCGGCGGAATTGTCAATGTTAAATAGCCTTTTTCAATGGCCATTTTTCTCAACGCACCATTCTTGGGGTCAGTAGTCACAATTATCTTTTTGGCTGCACCTTCCTCGCCGAAACGCTTCTCCAATTCTTCTCTGAGAACTCTGAATGCAAGTGCAGGCTCGAAAGTCGTACCACTTTTAGAAATTACATTTAAGTAGAACCTCTTAAACTGAAGCATTTCCAGTAAATCCTGCAGTGCATCTGTGCTTAGATCAGTGCCGGCAAAGTAAATTTCCGGTCCTTTTCTTTTTTCAGGAGAAAGCTGATTTCTGTAGGTATGTGTAAGCAGATCCATGCCTGCTTTCACCCCAAGATAAGAACCTCCTATTCCAATGATAACAAACGCATCTGCATCGTCCCTGATTCTGTCGCCCAGCGCTTTAATCAGCCTGTACTCATAAACATTCTGCCTAATGTCATAACCGTCCCAGCCAGTAAATTCTGCACCTGCTCCTTTCTTACTATTGAGCAAAGCATTTGCCTCTTGAACCTTGCCATACATTTTCTCGAGCTCAAAAGGCTCAATAAATGGCATACATCCCAAGTAATCGAATTTCAAAACCGTCATCTTTCTTCCTCCTTTATAATAAACGTCTTTACCAGTGATTTACAAACAAGATTGCCCCAGACATGAACCCATCAATGCTTTTTGTAAAATATCAAAAAGCTCCTTTTGCCGTGTGTAAAGTTCTTCAGAAATAAACATGAAATCATAGTAAAGAAAACCAAGCAAAGTAGTGCAAAGCACAAAAACTTCTTCTCCTTGATAAATTGCTTTGATGAAACATCCTTCATTCTGGCAGTTGTTTGCAACCATAAAAGAGAAGAGAACATGGATGTCTTCAATTTCCTCAAGACGCTGAACAGATTTTGCCTGAGAGTTTCCCAACACCGGTCCTTCCGGTACCAATAGGTCCGATAGCTTCATTTTAAACATCTCCTTTCTAAATTATCAAAAAGGCCTATTTTTATAAATGTTTCAATATGACAATTGTATCAATAATTTATCATTAATTATTTACTTTTTCAATGGTCAATGATGAAAAATTAGATAATATCGAATTCATTGGTTTTTACTACCGAACCAGGTTGAAAGGAAGGATTAAGAAACGCTTTGGGCGATGAACTTAGTATCCTTGAAATCGAATAATCAGTTTTCTCTTTATTAATTGGAATAACTTCAATAATTTCGCCTTTATATTTAACTTTTATTGGTTTTGGGTAATTTTCTTCTTCTATATTTCTGAATACAACCTCAGGAGGAATAATTGAATACAGAATCACATTATATCCCTCCCCGCACTAGAAGAAGCGCTATTTTTATTGTGTTCAATTATTTCATAAAGCTTTCTAAGGGAATCAGATACTCCTCCTACTGCATCAATAATTCCATTTCTAACAGCTTCTTCGCCAAACAATACTGTACCGATATCATTTGCTAATTCGCCTGTTTTTAGCATAAGATCTCTAAATTTTTCACTACTTATTTTTGAGTTTTTTACTACAAATTGAACAACCCTCTGCTGCATTTTTTCAAAATATTCATAAGTCTGGGGAACTCCAATAATCATGCCATTAAGCCTGATTGGATGAATGGTCATTGTTGCAGAAGGCGCAACATATGAGAAATCAGCAGCAACAGCCAATGGTACACCAATACTATGTCCTCCACCCAAAACCAATGAAACCGTAGGTTTTGACATGGTAGCAATCATTTCAGCTATGGCAAGTCCAGCTTCGACATCCCCTCCTACCGTATTTAGAATAAGTAATAGTCCCTCTATTTCCTGACTATCTTCAATTGCAACAAGCTGAGGGATAATATGTTCATACTTGGTAGTTTTATTCTGTGAAGGCAGCACAATATGCCCCTCTATCTGGCCAATTATTGTAAGGCAGTGTATATTGGTCTTAGAATTAGGAACTTTCATCTCGCCAAAGTCCTTTAAATTTTCAGCTTGATTTTCTTCTTTCTTATTTTCTTCTTCAACTAATTCATTTCCGCTGAAAGAAACCTTTTGGGTAAAATCGTTTTCAGAATGCATATTCACGCTCCAAATAAAAAAATTGGGTAAAAATATATTACCCAATTTTTTTAACGCTTATGTGTTTAAATGCTTCTTTCTTCAACTTCTTTTGCAACTTTTGAAATGAAATCTTCCATGTTTAGCGGCCCCAGGTCACCTTCTTTTCTGCTTCTTACAGCTATAGAATTAGTTTCTACTTCTTTATCTCCTACTACAAGCATGTAAGGAACTTTCTCAAGCTGTGCTTCTCTAACCTTGTAACCGATTTTTTCATTTCTTGGATCAATTTCAGCTCTTATATTCATGCTTTCAAGCTTTTTAAGAACGCTATTTGCATATTCAATATGCTTATCCAATACCGGAAGTATCTTTACCTGCACCGGGGCAATCCAAAGTGGGAATGCACCTGCATAATGTTCTGTCAAAATAGCCAAAAATCTTTCTATACTTCCAAATGCAACTCTGTGAATCATCACAGGCCTGTGCTTCTCGCCATCACTTCCGACATAGGTTAGGTCGAATTTTTCAGGCATCTGGAAGTCAAGCTGTATTGTCCCGCACTGCCATGTTCTGCCGATAGAATCTTCAAGATGGAAATCAATCTTCGGACCGTAAAATGCTCCGTCCCCTTCGTTAATTTTATAGTCCATGCCCTTGTATTCTAATGCTTCTTTAAGAGAATTGGTTGCATGATTCCAATCTTCATCGCTTCCCATTGAATTTTCAGGCCTTGTTGACAACTCAACCTTATACTTGAACCCAAAGACGCTGTATACATAATCAATTAAATCGATTACACCGATTATTTCATCTCTAATTTGCTCAGGAAGCATAAAGATATGCGCGTCATCCTGCGTAAAGCATCTTACCCTGAACAGACCATGAAGAGCTCCTGATAATTCATGTCTGTGAACCAATCCCAGTTCTGCAACCCTCTGTGGGAAATCCCTATAGGAATGAATCTTTCTCTTATAGGCAAGCATTCCGCCCGGGCAGTTCATGGGCTTAACGGCATAAGTCTGTTCATCAATATTTGTGAAATACATATTTTCTTTATAATGATCCCAGTGTCCTGAACGATGCCAGAGGTCCTCATTTAATATAATAGGAGTCTTGATTTCCTGATATCCTCTTTTCTTGTGCTCACTCCTCCAGAAATCTTCAAGAATGTTTCTGATAACCATTCCTTTTGGCAGGAAGAATGGAAAGCCAGGGCCTTCATCAGCAAGCATAAACAAATCAAGCTCTTTACCTAATTTTCTATGGTCTCTCTTCTTTGCTTCTTCAAGCATATTCAAATATGCATCAAGGTCTGATTTCTTGGCAAAGGAAGTTCCATATATTCTCTGAAGCATTTTGTTCTTTTCACTGCCTCTCCAGTATGCTCCGGCAACAGACAAAAGCTTGAATGCCTTTACGCGTCCTGTTGAAGGAATATGCGGGCCGGCACAAAGGTCAACAAAATCCCCTTGCTTATAGAATGATATTTCTTCATCCTCAGGTAAGTCCTGAATAAGCTCAACTTTATAAATCTCGCCCTTTTCTTTCATAAGCTTTATTGCCTGGTCTCTTGGCAGTGAAAACCTTTCAAGTTTAAGGTCCTCTTTAATTACAATTTCCATTTCCTTCTCAATTTTCTCCAAATCTTCTGGAGAGAATGGGCTGTCAAGGTCAAAGTCATAGTAAAAACCACTGTCTATTGCAGGACCGATTGCAAGCTTAACATTTGGGTATAATCTCTTAACCGCTTGTGCAAGAATGTGTGATGATGTATGACGGTATGCCTTTTTACCATCTTCATCATCAAACTTTAGAATGTTCAATGAAGAATCTTTCTCAACTGGTGTGGATAAATCCACAATCCTTCCGTCCAAATCAGCAGCAACAGCCTCTCTTGCAAGCCCTTGGCTGATGGATTCAACAATCTGCATTACTGTGGTTCCTTTTTCATATTCCCTGATTGAACCATCTTTCAACATAATTTTTATCATAATAATTCCTCCCAACTCACCCCCTCCCCCCTCTATCTCTACGATAGGAGGGAATCAGAGGCATATTATATTATTTTTATTTTGATTATAGGTATCTAAAAGAAAAAACAGATTTTATGAAGAAACTTGTTTTTCCTTTTTGTTAAAAGATTAATTGCATAAAAAAACCCCTGCGGAAGTTCATTCCGCAGGGGCGTCATTAACGCGGTTCCACCCTGTTATTTTACTCATTCTTGACTATATCGTTATCAACGGCTTTCGCAAACTCCGGGGTAGTCTTGGGTTGATATCTCTTAAGAAGGATTCCAGCCACGTCCTTCTCTCTCTAAAAGTACTTCTCAACTTACTCGTCCCATCATTGTCGTAAATATTTATTTATTTTATTATATAGTATTTAAAACAAATGTCAACAAGTGTTATTTTTAAAAAAAATAAGGGATAGCCAATCGGCTATCCCTTATAAATGTATCCCATATCTCTATATTTATACGACCTAATTCTTCTAATCCTATTGTCAATTATTAGCTCGCGCTCTTCCTGCTCAGCCAATATATATCTTACTGCGCAGTTTTCGGGATTAGTTGATTTTTCAATTGCATCAAGGTCTTGATGTAGTGTATTGAAAGCAACCCCCCGGTTTGACCAGCCATGACCAGAAACAAAGGCACTTTCTATTCCTCTGTAATCTCTATCCCGCGCTAAAGTTCCCGAGAAGGGTCTTGTACGGTCAATCATCTGAGCAACACTTTCGCCAAGAGGTACTCCGGCAAGAATTTTTGCCCCTGCCTCTTCACAACGATTGAAATGTTCAAATGATTGCAAATCAATATTATGCCAATCTTCATAAGGCGACCACTGGAAAATTCCGAAATCTTTCTCTCTAAGGCAGAAATCTTGTCTCACCTCTGAAAAGGGTAAATACTCCCGTACTGTTTGGGCTGTTTCAACCGCCCGCACAAAAGGGCTTGTCCATAATCTAGCCGTTCTTAAATCAACACCTTCATTTCTAACAAAGTAGTATAAGAACTCCCCAAGTTTATGTGCCTGCTGAAGACCCAAGTTAGTTAATGTAATATAACAGTCATGTGTGCCATCAAACCTGCCAACATTATGCCATGCTTCTCCATGCCTAAAAAGTAGAATTCTAAATTTCTTTTTAAGCGGCGTTTTTCTTACTGTCTGAGCATACCTCATATTCCCACTTCCCTTCTAATTAACGTCCTACTCTATATTTAAAGATATATACCTACTACCTTTTTATCCCCCTTCTTGAAATTATCAATAGAGTAACCATTTATATATTAAATATTTAAAAAATAGTCTATCAAAAAAAGAACGGCTTTTCAACCGTTCTTTTTCTCTATTCTTCTCTTAACCCAGCCTTCCTTATTCTCCTGCCTTGATCTTGCAATTGCCAGCGAATCTTCCGGCACTTCATCTGTTATTGTCGAACCTGCCGCAGTATAAGCATTTTTGCCAACCTTTACCGGCGATACCAAGTTTGTATTGCATCCGATGAATGCATTATCTTCAATAACACTTCTATGCTTTTTAACCCCATCATAGTTAACAACTACTGTGCCACAGCCAACATTGACATTCTGCCCCACATCGCAGTCACCTATATATGAAAGATGCGAAACCTTTGACTTATCACCAATAACTGAATTCTTAATCTCTACAAAGTCCCCAATTTTCACACCAGCACCAATCTTACTTCCAGGTCTTAAATACGCAAAAGGTCCGATATGAGATTCTTTTCCGATTGAGCTGCTTAGGATGACAGAATACTGCACCTCAGCACCATCTTCTACTACTGAATCAACAAGCCTTGAATTAGGCCCGATTATACATCCTTCACCGATTTTTGTATCGCCTTCAATAATTGTCCCAGGATAAATAACCGTATCTATACCTATTTGAGCTTGAGGTTGAATAGTAATAGTATCCGGGCTCATTATTGTAACACCGGACTTCATGTAATTCTCCAGCACCTCTTTTCTCATTATGCACTCCGCCTGGCTAAGCTGGCTTCTATCATTTATGCCCATAATCTCAAAGTTATTTGCTATCTTATATGTGTCAACTTTCTTGCCGTCTTTTATCAGAATCTCTATAACATCAGTAAGGTAATATTCCTTTTGTTTATTGTCATTTTTAATTTTGCCCACCGCATCAATCAGCAACGCAGTATCAAAGCAGTAAAGTCCGGAGTTGATTTCCTTTATCGCTCTTTCATCCGGAGATGCATCCTTCTCTTCAATGATTTTTATTACCTTCCCGCTTTTATCCTTAACAATACGCCCATATCCGGTAGGATTATCAAAATCAGCGGTAATTATAGTTCCCGCGCTTTTAGCCTTCAGATGGTTTTCAACAGCTTCTTTTATTGTCTTAGAATTAATCAAAGGCATATCGCCGCACATTATTATGGTGTTACCTTTTTTACTTTCAATTAAAGGTAACGCCTGCATAACTGCATGACCAGTCCCCAACTGCTGTTCCTGAACTGCATAATCTGCTTTATTTCCCATGCAAGCTTTTACTTCTTCTGCCTTATGCCCAATAACAATAATATTCTTATCTATTCCCGCTGCCTTGGCAGCATCATAAACCCATTCTATTAGAGCTTTGCCTAATATCTTATGGGTTACCTTTGAATGCTTTGTTTTCATTCTTTTTCCTTCACCTGCTGCAAGTATTACTGCCATAAAATCCGTCATATCTACCTCCATCTATTTGTTTCTTTTCTTCCCCTCTATTATAAAGGGAGGGGCTAGGGGTCAAACTATTTGTGCTAATCTTTCAATTCCAATTTCAATATCTTTTAATGAAGCATTGGAGAAATTCAATCTCATGGTATTTTCACCGCCGTCCTCCGCATAGAAGGGGAATCCAGGTATAAAAGCAACCTTATTTTCAACTGCTGTTTTTAAAAGCTCTGATGTCTTCACATTTGAGTCGATTGTAAGCCATAAGAATAATCCTCCATCAGGCTCTGTCCATACAGCCTTTTTCTTCATGTGCTTTTCTAGCATTTCTATCATGAAATTTCTTTTCTTTGAGTAATCTTCATTAATATTTCTAATATGCCTAATCAGATTGGTAGTAGCAAATTCATGAACAATTACCTGTGAAAGTGTAGGGGTATGTAAGTCATTCGCCTGCTTGCATATTATCATTCTTCTTAAAATTTCCTTATCTGCAATTGCATATCCAACTCTTAATCCTGGTGACACAATCTTTGAAAAACTTCCGAGATATATTACCTGATTATTTTTATCCATAGATTTTAATGCAGGCAGCCTTTCGCCCTTGCATCTTATATCAGCATAATATCTAAGCTCTACATATGGGTCATCTTCCAAAACTATTACGTTTGATCTGTTTATTATATTCATAACCCTTTCCCTTCTTTCTTCAGAAAGGGTTATTCCTGTCGGATTTTGATAATGGGGTATAGTATAAAGCAGTTTTGGCTTGAACTCTGATATTTTTAACTCTAAATCCTCAGGAATGATTCCGTCCTCATCCATTTCTACTGGAACTATCCTGGCCTGATATCCTTTAAATGTTTGTATAGCAGAAAGGAAGGTTGGATTTTCTACAAGAACATAGTCTCCAGGATTAATAAAACTCTTTGCCGCCAAATCTATTCCCTGCGAGGAGCCTGAAACAACAAGAACATTATCGACTTCGGTATCTATAGAATATCTTTTTACCCATGATACGATAAATTCTCTCAAGGGATTATACCCTTCAGTTACACCGTACTGTAATATTTTGCTCCCGTTTTGTTCAAGAATTTTTGCTGTGATTTCCTTTATTTCTTCAATAGGAAAAGAATCTGGGGAGGGAAGTCCTCCTGCAAAAGAGATTATGTCCGGCATCTGAGCAATTTTAAATATCTCCCTTATAACATTCTCGTTTAATCCTGCCATTCTTGCTGCAAAATTATATTCGCCCACAGTTATCTCCCTTCAATTTTGTTTCCATCATTATATTAAAAATCAACAAATTAAAACCTTAAGTATATATGAAACTTTCCTATATTATAACAAAATTAATTAATAATGAAATAATAAAACTCTATTTTTAATAAAGATATTTTCATAAGCAACCAGCAATTATTTTAATATCATTTTTTGTGATTATTTATAATATTAATTTCTAAACTTTTATTGAGCAGATAGAAGTTTTTCATAAAGATTAATCTTTTTCTTTATATAAGGAAGAATATAGAATTTTTTTTAGAAAGATGCTAAAATAAGATTGGAGGTGTCATATGGAAATCCGTAAATATGACCAGTTCTCAGATGATATGAAAAAAAGAATAAGAAATATGGCTGATGAGGCTATAAATAATACTAAGAAGGCCTTTGAACTTTTTGATGAAGGCAACTATCTCGAATCAATCGATTTAAGTTCAGAAGCAATCTTTTGGGCCTCAAGAGCTGTTGCAAATTTTTTTGATAAAGATAGCGATAGTCTGATTGCTTTAGCCGAAATCATGCACCATTTAGTCGAACATGAAACAATCGAACCAATTTTTTATGACACAATTATAGATGCAATAGGTATTTCATCCTCTGAACTTGAGGAGGTTAATGATGTATTATTTAAAGAACATTCAAAGAGGCTGCTTGACCACGCAATAGAACTGGTTAAAGTCCTTAAGAATATCATCTTTTGATTCACTTTAAGCTTTTAAATAATTTTGGCTGCTAACTTATTCCTATTAACTAACACTTGGGGTATTTGATTATGGCACAAAGAAATTATAGAAAACCAAATCATAGTCAAAACTTAACAACACAAGAAAAAAGCTTGGCTTCTTCTGAATTATGGAAAGAGCTTAGTACTCTATTAAGGCTTATAGAAATTAGCCCCTCAACTCCTGATGAAAAAAGGGCTCAAAATCTCTCAAAATATGATTTGATTTATCGAAACTTTATTTTAAAACATGCTGAAATTAAAAGAGCAAAGAATATAGAATTTGAATCTTTCGAACAATTTAATAAGACTGCCTTTTTTGAAGAAGCAGAACCCGATAATTTAATCAAAGCTGTAAGAGCAGCATTTTGGGCTAATAAAGCTGCCCATTCAGTAAAAAATGTCCTTTCCTGTCTTAATAAAAGCGAAAAGCCTTCTAAGGTTTCAAATGAGCTTATACAAAAGATGCAGGTATTTTATGCATTAAAAGCTTATCTTATTAAAGAAGTTGTTGATAAACTGCGCACTCCAGAAATGAGCCGTCTTTTTCCCAGCTGGGGATTCTCTAAAGATGAGCAGGGCAAAGATACTTTTATTATCGACGTTCCCGGTCATGGACAAGTATCAATGCACATTAAGCCTAATGAGATTGGTAAATCCGCATTAAACAGTCATTCATACGAGTATAAATTCTCAGGTTTGGCAAACCGTACCTTCCCCTCTGCCGATAGATTTGATGGAGCGAAAGACGATACTCTAGCATCAATACATCACGGATATGTAGCAGAAAACAACTTTCAAGGGTTAGATAACCTTCACAACAAACATATTTATGATTATTATTTCTCAGTCCCAAATCCAAACCATTCTGCCTCAAATGGCGGTAATTATACCATACCTATAACAACCCTATTTGGCGAGAAAAATGGCCGCCTTGTTCCTCTGCATAAAATGGATGATACCCCAAAAGTTTTGTATGGCGCAATAAACTGTAAAGAAGTACAAGCCTTTCTGTTTTTTCAAATAATTCCCGATGGGGAAATAAAAGGAGAGGTTAAAAAGCCGTTTCATATTTTAAGTTACAAAGACTCCTGTAAAAGTACAAAAGCATTGCTTCGAACCGGGATGCCAGATTCCACATCTAGAAAACGGGACAACTTTGAGTCTGATACGGTTGTAGTATATTGTGACATCGATTCACATGGAAAATTTGTTACAAATACTGAAACATATAAGAAAGATATACATGGCGAATTCTCATGCACCGATAGCAAATCAGTAGTTGAGCCATTTCAATGCGATATTGTCAATCCGTTGAAAAAAACTATAAATAAAGAAGCTCCAGCTTATTTCCACCGCTAAAATATTTAAATATACTCTTGCACCTGCGTTTGCACGTGCATTTTTTATTTATTTCTCATCTTTTCTTATATAGTCAATTATGATATAATTTTTAAATAAAAATATTTTTTTAACGTCATCGAGATAATTTTCGGGAGGGGTTTAGATGAGAGAAAAACCATGGCAATGTGTTGAATGTGGAAATGTAGAATCTTGTAGAGCCATCGCAAAAAACTGTAAATTCTATAAATATCAGTCCTGCGCCGGCTGCGAATCTCTAAGTTCATGCAAGGTATATAATGAAAGCTGTTGTATTATTCTAATTAACTGGACTGGCGTAATCTTCGAAGAACTCGGTGGATTACAATAAGTAAAAATACTGCTTATTTTAAGCAGTATTTTTATTATGTTTTTTCTTGAAATAACCAGTTACGGATGATAGAATATACGCGTCTGTATGTTCAATTATAATGTCTGCCCCTTTATTAAGGTGGTATAAGTCCAATAGTTTTAACAAAATTTTGTTAAAAGGAGTGATGAAAAGGCTTTAGGATTTATTAAAGCAAATGACAAAGGAGGTTATAAAAATGGTACGTAGAATAGGAATCCTTACAGGAGGTGGCGATGCACCTGGGCTGAATGCGGTAATCCGTGCTGTTTACAAAGTCTTAGACCTTGAAGGGATTGAGGTATATGGCTTTAAAAACGGCTGGAGCGGTCCATTAAATGGAATAATAGAAAAAATTACTCCTGACATGGTAAGCGGCATACACCGTCAAGGCGGAACAATCTTGGGGTCCTCCAGGACAAACGTATTTAATCGCGAAAAATATCCTGACGGTCCCGAAATGGTTGTTCGAAACATGTCGAGGCTGGGCCTTGAAGGCTTGATCGCACTTGGAGGTGAAGATACCCTTGGTGCCGCAAGACAGTTCAAGGAAATGGGAGTGAATGTGCTTGGTGTGCCAAAAACTATCGACAATGATATTCCTGGCACCGATTACTGTTTTGGATTTGATACTGCAGTAACAAGTGCAACCTGTTTCTTGGACAACTGCCGCGATACTGCACGGAGCCATGGGATAATTGATGTTGTTGAAATAATGGGAAGACATGCCGGCTGGATTACACTCAAATCTGGAGTTGCCTCAGGAGCTGATGTAATAATCATCCCTGAAGTTTCAATTTCTCTGGATGAGATTTTAAAAGCATTGGAAAACCGCCGAAGCCGCGGCAAAAAGCATGCCATAATTGCTGTTTCGGAAGGAGCTGAAATTCCTGGGCTTGATTTTACAGACAATGGACTTGATGAATTTAACCACCCGAAACTGGAAGAACGGGCTATCGGCAAAAAACTAGCTAAATTCATCAAAAGTCAAACCGGAATAGATACACGTTCCAATGTACCCGGGCACTTTTTGAGAGGTGGTTCTCCAACTCCGCGGGACAGATTTCTTGGGACCGAACTAGGTGCGCAAGCTGCCATTATGGCAGTAAACCGTGATTATGGTTATATGATTGCCGTAAAAGGTGATGATGTCGAACCTGTTGATCTTGGGGTGGTCAGAGGAATCAAAACCGTCCCGTCAGAAAAATACTGGCGTGCAGTTAAAATGAGTTCAATGGTATCATCTTAGCCAAATAACTTCTATCTTTTAAAAAAGCACTTGATTTTATCAAGTGCTTTCTCTTTTAATCTCCAAAGCATATTCCCATTTTTTTACCGGTTTGTATCAAATCATAATCTAGAGGCACTTTCTTGAGTTTTCCCACTGCTTCTTCGAGAGTAACTTCTGTTATTTCACAGCCTCTAAGGCTTACCATACTTCCGAATTTACCCTCAACTGCAAGCTCTACCGCTCTTACTCCATATCTGGTTGAAAGAATCCTATCATATGGTGTAGGCTGACCTCCTCTTTGCAAGTGTCCAAGAACAGTAACCCTTGTTTCAACACCTGAGTGTGTCTCAATCTCTTCTGCAAGCCTGTTTCCAATACCGCCTAATCTAATCGGGTCAGGGCTGTTTTCTAATACTTTTGCAACAACAACATCCCCTTTTACAGATTTTGCTCCTTCAGCAACAACAATAATACTAAAGTTCTTGCCCTTAGACTTTCTTTCGATTATCTTTTCTGAGATTTTTTTGATATCATATGGTATCTCAGGCAGTATTATAACATCAGCTCCTCCAGCAATTCCTGATTCCAATGCAATCCATCCTGCGTATCTTCCCATAACCTCAAGAATCATAACCCTGTGATGAGATTCAGCTGTACTGTGAAGTTTATCAATGGCTTCTGTAGCTGTAGTTACTGCAGTATTAAAACCGAATGTTACATCAGTAGCAAAAAGGTCGTTATCAATGGTCTTAGGTACGCCCACTACATTAAGGCCCTTTCGTGAAAAGTCTCTGGCTGAGGTTAATGTCCCGTCTCCTCCAATTGCTATAAGACAATCGACTCCGAGCTTGACTAGATTATCCATACATGTATCAGACATATCTTTATATTCTACCGGTTCTTTCGAAGTAATCAAATATTTAAATGGGTTATCTTTATTTGAAGTGCCTAAAATGGTACCCCCTCTATCCAATATTCCTGAAACATCAGATAAGCCTAGTTCCCTAAAGTCATTCAGCACCAATCCACGATATCCATCTTTAAACCCAATGACCCTCAATCCATATTTACTTATTGCAGTCTTAACAACCGCTCTAATTACAGCATTCAAACCAGGACAGTCTCCACCTCCGGTTAATACTCCAATTGTTGAAATCATTCTTACTTTTCCCCCTTAATAAGTTAACATTGATAGTGCATATCTGCCAATTGCAGTAACGAATTTTATAACTATAGTTTACAATTTAAAGCAAAACAATTTTTGCTTCACCCTAAATCCTTAAAACCTCTTTGCCTGTAATACTCATATGTTAAAATTGCCGCAGAATTTGAAAGGTTCAAGGAGCGTGTTTCTCCATACATTGGTATCCTGGTACACTTTTCAGGATTCTGCTCCAATAACCATTTTGGTAATCCCGCAGTTTCTTTTCCGAATAATAAGAAGCATTCATCAGGATACTCAACATCAGTATAGCATACCTTTCCCTTTGTGGAAATAAAAAACATTTTCTCTTTATTGTTAGAATCTAAAAAATCCTGCAGGCTGTCATGGAATACGATTTCAACATCATTCCAGTAATCCAGTCCTGCTCGTTTCATTTTTTTATCATCAATGATAAACCCGAGCGGCCTTACTAGATGCAGCTTTGAACCTGTAGCTGCACAAGTTCTTGCTATGTTACCAGTATTTTGGGGAATCTCAGGTTCTACAAGAACAATATTTAATCCCATTAATATCACCCTAAAAAGAAAAAAAACCTACACGGTTTCTTTTCATATCTTAATTTATTTATCTTCTAATGTCTCATCAAGTGCCACATCAATTTCGAAAATATCTGTTTCATTAATATATAACGGTACACAAACTGTTTTCATTTTATTGCTTGATATCTGCATGCTGTCACCCATAAGTAGAGATGGCGGAGTAATATCAATCTGAATTCCTCTGTTGAAAAGAATAGTCGCAGTGTTTCCCAAAATCATATTTGTCATTTCAGAAACAGCACTCTTTGCAATTTCATCAAATTCAGCAATTTCCATGCCGCCCATCATGTTTGAACAAATCTTTAAAGCTACCCTTTTATTTAATGTGAAAATAACTTGTCCTCTAATTTTACCTGTTATACCGATAATTATTACGACACTATCGCTATTATATGGAGAATTTTTTATAAAAATTTTCCCAAGTGTAATATCAATGCCTGCAACTGTTTTAAGGACTAGTTGACTTGCTTCAATAAAAGGATTAATATACTCAACATTCATTTTCATCCACTCCTTTTGTCGAAAATTCTGAGTTGTTGCCGATATATATATTATCTTACATAATCTACAAGTTGTAAAGTGTTGAAACTATTTAGTGCTTAATTATTTTTTTTAAAATCTTATTCTGTCTTATTTCTATAGCATGTCCTGGGCATAATTCATGACAGCAGTAACACCTTATACATTTCTGAGAATCAATCATTGGCTTACCTTCTTTAAAGTAAGAAGCCTTTGCAGGGCAATGGTCGATACATCTTTTACAAACGATACATTTATTGTAGTCAAATTCGAGTTTTGGCCTTATTCTATTCAGAATAGCTATAGCTATTGGATTTTTAATCATTCTAGTATCTTTTCTGGCCTCAGGAATATTATAATCCATTATTACGCAATCTTCAATTTTTTCTCCAATGATATCAATTTCTTTTATACTGCTTGGTAAGTTTCTTTTAAAAGCAGATTTGAGGGTAGGCACTTGGTTTCTATTCAATCCAATAATATGACATGCTGCAGCATCAAGTGAATAAGGATTAGAACTTCCAATTAAAAGTCCGATTTTCCTCGGAGTTCCACTAGTGGGTCCTTGTCCTTCCATTCCATATATTCCATCCATTATGTTCAATTGAGGTTTTACACATTCACAAATATCAACAAGCAAATTTGCAAATTCTTCTTTTTGTTTCATTCTTATATGATAATCTGCTTTTAAAGCACCCGGTATTAGTCCAAATAGATTTTTTACTGCTCCGGTATATGTCATAAGCATATGAGTTTTTAGTTTTGGCAAGTTAATTATAAAATCAGCGTCAAGTGCCGGTTTTATTAATACAAGTTTTTTACTTACTTTTCCATGCTCAAATTCAACTTCTTGCGATGATGTATCCATATTCAAAACTACATTCAGTTTTTTAGCAACTTCCTTATAACCACTTGCTGAATAAATACCATTAAGTATCTCCGAAGTGTAAAAACCACCCGGGCTATCAGCAATAGTCACAATTCCACCGGCAGATAATACTTTCGAACATACTGCTTCTAGAACCGCCGGGTGAGTAATAACCATGTCTTCAGGCTTCTTTTTCATAATCAGATTTGGTTTGAGCAAAACCTTCATTCCAGGCTTTATGAATTGTTCTACCCCTCCAAGAAGCTCAAATAAAGTATCTACTGCCTTTTTTACTTCTTCAATATTATACTCAGAACATTTTACCAATGCCACCTTGTCCAAAAGTCCACCTCTTCAGAACCATAATTTTATCTTCTGCTCCAATCAATATTTCTTCCCTCGCCTGCAAATTAGGTAAGGGAAGAAGTAAGAAATTTTATATAGTTAGATAAGTTACTTTAAATTAAATTAAAGAATGCTTTTTTACCTAAATATTCAGCAGTATCACCAAGCTCTTCTTCAATTCTTAACAGTTGGTTATATTTTGCAACCCTATCTGTTCTAGAAGGAGCGCCTGTCTTTATTTGACCTGCATTCATAGCTACAACTAAGTCCGCGATTGTAACATCTTCAGTTTCACCAGAACGATGTGAAACAATTGATGTATAGTTTGCACGAGTTGCCATTTGAATTGCATCTAAAGTTTCTGTTAATGTACCAATCTGATTTACCTTGATAAGAATGGAATTTGCAACCCCGCTGTTAATTCCTCTTTCTAACCTTTCAGTATTGGTTACAAATAGATCGTCTCCAACCAATTGAATTTTGTGCCCAAGCTCGTCAGTAAGCATTTTCCATGCTTCCCAATCTTCTTCGCCAACACCATCTTCAAGTGAAACAATAGGATATTTATTCACAAGTTCTTTCCAGAATCCAATCATCTCTTCTCTGGTCTTTACAATTCCCTGCTTCCAGAAACTATATGTCCCTTTAACTTCCGCTTCTTCGTACATTTCGGTTGCAGCAGCATCAATTGCAATACTAATGTCTTCGCCAGGTTTATATCCTGCTTTGTTTATTGCTTCGACTATAAGCTCCAATGCCTCTTCATCCTTTGAAAGATTAGGTGCAAATCCACCTTCATCTCCAACAGCAGTGCTATAACCCTTTTCTTTTAGAACCTTACTTAGTGTATGGAATACTTCTGCACACATTCTTAACCCTTCAGTAAAGTTTGGAGCTCCAACCGGCATAATCATGAATTCCTGTATACAGACTGTATTGCTGGCATGCTTTCCTCCATTAAGAATATTCATCATCGGAACCGGTAGAGTTTTTGCATTTACCCCTCCTATATAACGATACAATGGAATTCCTAGTGCTTCAGCCGCAGCCTTTGCAGCCGCCAATGAAACTCCAAGAATTGCATTAGCTCCCAACTTTGCTTTATTAGGAGTTCCATCTAAAGAAATCAAAAGTTTATCAATTGCAACCTGATCAAGAACATTCATGCCTTCAACTTCTTCGGCAATTATATCGTTTACGTTTTCTACAGCTTTTAAAACGCCTTTTCCCTGATACTTTGATTTATCTCCATCACGAAGCTCAACTGCTTCAAAAGCGCCTGTAGAGGCCCCTGAAGGTACTGCCGCTCTACCAATGAAACCACCTTCGACAATAACTTCAACTTCAATTGTTGGATTTCCTCTCGAATCCAAAATCTGTCTCGCAAAAACCTCTTCAATAGCAATATAATCTTTCATTCTCTTCCTCCTTATATTAATTAATTTAAATTAACTTTTTACTAGCAAGCTTTCCCCCGTCATCTCCGGCGGTGCCGGCAATCCCATAAGGTCAAGCATTGTCGGTGTTATATCGCAAAGTTTGCCTGGTTTAAGCTTTATATCTTTGCCATAACCAACAACTATAAATGGTGCAGGCTTTGTTGTATGGGCTGTAAATGGTTCTTTAGTATCATAATCAATCATCTGGTCTGCATTTCCATGGTCTGCTGTAATAATTATCCCTCCCCCATTTTCAAGGACAGCATCTACAACTCTTCCTACGCATTCGTCTACAGCTTCAACAGCTTTGATTGCAGCTGGCATAATTCCTGTATGCCCTACCATATCAGGATTTGCATAATTCATTACTATGACATCAAATTTCCCCGATTCAACAGCTTTGATTACAGCATCCGTTACTTCATATGCACTCATCTCCGGCTTCAAGTCATAAGTAGAAACTTTGGGAGATTGTATAAGTATTCTTTCTTCGCCTGGATAGGTCTTTTCAACTCCCCCATTAAAGAAGAAAGTAACATGAGCATACTTTTCAGTTTCTGCAATTCTTAATTGAGTATAACCCAATTCACTTAAATATTCTCCGAAAGTATTATTTAAATGTTCAGGTTTAAAAGCAACTTCAACATTTGGCATTTCGGCATCATATTCTGTCATGCAAACATAATACAATGGGAAGAAACCCTGCGGCCTTTCAAAACCATCAAATGCCTCATCTACAAAACTTCTTGTTATTTCCCTTGCTCTATCAGGCCTGAAATTGAAAAATACAACCGAATCGTTAGCCTTAATAGTTGCAACTGGCTTATCATTTTTTAAAATAATCTTGGGTTTTACAAACTCATCATGTTCATCTTTTTTGTAAGATTCCTCGATGGCTTGTACTGCACCATCTGCATATTCACCTTTACCAAGAACCAAAGCATCGTATGCAAGGCTAACCCTTTCCCATCTCTTGTCTCTATCCATTGCATAATATCTGCCTATTACTGTAGCTATTGTTCCTACACCTATTTCTTTAATCTTTTGTTCAAGTTCTATAATATATTCCTTTCCTGATGTTGGAGGCGTATCCCTTCCATCCATGAAGCAGTGAATAAATACATTGTTAAAATCCATTTTCTTTGCAAGTTCTAATAGCGCATAAAGATGTGTATTATGACTATGAACTCCACCATTAGATAGCAATCCATATAAATGAAGGTTTGCTCGGTTGTTTTTGCAATTTTCAATTGCATTTATAAACTCAGGCTTTTCAAAGAAATCTCCATCTGCAATAGACTTAGTAATCCTTGTCAGTTCTTGATATACAATCCTTCCTGCTCCTATATTAGTATGTCCAACTTCTGAATTTCCCATTTGCCCTTCCGGCAAACCTACATTCATTCCGCTAGTTTCAACGTAAGTATTGGGATACTCTGCATAAAGCCTTTCAAAATTGGGTGTATTGGCTTGCTTTATCGCATTACCTTGCTTATTCGGATTTAATCCGAATCCATCAAGGACAATAAGCATTGAAGGTGTTTTCTCAAGTTTTTTTATCTTATATTGGTTCAATATCTCTTCTTCCATAATGTCACCTTTTAACTATCTTTTCAAAGTCTTCAACCTTTAAGCTTGCACCACCGACAAGGCCGCCGTCAATATCCGGCATTTCGAAAAGTTCCTTTGCATTTGAAGCATTCACGCTTCCGCCGTATTGTATACGGATAGCATCTGCAGTTTCTTGGCCATAAACTTCAGCAACAAGCTTCCTGATTGCAGCTATAGCATTGTTTGCATCTTCTGGCGATGCTGTTTTTCCTGTTCCTATAGCCCAAATAGGCTCATATGCAATTATAGTATTTTTAACCTGCTCAGCAGTTAAATTCATAAGACCAATTCTAGCTTGGAGTCTTAGAAGGTCATTTGTTATTCCTTGTTCTCTCTGTTCTAATGTTTCACCTACACAAACAATAGGTTTCAATCCATATTTGAATGCTGAATGTACTTTTTTATTCACAGTTTCATTAGTTTCTGCAAAGTATTGTCTACGCTCGGAATGTCCGATTATTACATATTCAACTCCCATATCGACAAGCATTGCAGGAGATACTTCGCCAGTAAATGCGCCTTTTTCTTCCCAATGAATGTTTTGAGCGCCTACCTTGATACAGTTGGCAGTTGACAGTTGACAGTTAATAGTTAAATCTTTAACAGCTTGAATAACTGCATTTAAGCAGACGAACGGAGGGCAGACTACAACGTCAACATCCGTTTCTCCTATAGCTTCTCCTAATTTTTTTACAAACTCTCCGGCCTGTGAAGGAAGCATATTCATTTTCCAGTTGCCGGCAACTATTATTTTTCTATTTATCTTGTAAGCAGACAATTCCAGGCAGCTCCTTTCCTTCCAAAAATTCTAGTGAAGCTCCTCCACCAGTGGAAATATGAGTCATACGGTCGGCTAATCCCATTTGTTCTACAGCCGCAGCTGAATCTCCGCCTCCAATAATACTTACAGAATCAGAGTCGGCAACAGCAGTAGCAATAGCCTTTGTTCCTACTGCAAAAGCAGGCATTTCAAATACCCCCATAGGTCCATTCCAAACTACTGTTTTAGCTTTTGCAATTTCTGCTGAAAATTCTTTTATACTTGCAGGGCCAATATCAAGACCCATCCAGCCATCAGGAATCTCAGTTGACTTTACAACTTTATTTTCCGTATCAGCCTTAAATTCTTTCCCAACAACTGTTTCAGAAGGCAAAAGAAGTTTAACTCCTTTGTTTTTTGCTTTTTCAAGCAATCCTTTTGCCAAATCAACCTTATCTAACTCACATATTGAAGTTCCTACTCCATAGCCTTGTGCCTTAAGGAATGTATATGCCATTCCGCCGCCAATTATTAAAGTATCAACTTTATCAATCAGGTTTTCTATGACACCGATTTTATCAGAAACCTTTGCTCCTCCAAGTATTGAAACAAATGGCCTATCTGGGGAAGATAATGCTTTACCCATAAAGTCAATCTCTTTTTTGATTAAATATCCTGCAACTGCTGGTAAATAATCAGCAATTCCAGCTGTGGAGGCATGCGCTCTATGAGCAGTACCAAAAGCATCATTCACGAAAACTTCCGCTAAACTTGCAAGCTGTTTTGCAAATTCCGGGTCATTTGCCTCTTCTTCTTTATGGAATCTGACATTTTCAAGAAGAACAACATCTCCATCCTGCATATTCAAAACACAAGCCTTTGCACTTTCTCCGATAACATCCTTTGCAAGAATTACATTTTTGTTTAATAATTCTCCAAGTCTTTTAGCAACTGGTGCAAGGCTGTACTTCATATTAAATTCTCCCTTTGGTCTTCCCAGATGTGAACATAGAATAACTTTTGCACTATTCTTGATAAGGTAATTGATAGTAGGGAGTGCTCCCTCGATTCTTCTATCATCGGTAATATTACCGTTCTCATCTTGTGGAACATTAAAATCGCATCTTACAAACACTCTTTTACCATTTACACTGATATCTTCAATTGTTTTCTTGTTAAGCAATTTTATATACCTCCCTAATTTATTTTTAATATTTACTACTCAGTTAATTCTTCCACCTTAATCATTTTATCGTTTACAGCTATGCTATCAACTACATCCATACCTTCCACAACATTTCCAAAAACAGCATAGCTTCCATCTAACCATGAAGCATCTGTCTTTAAAATATAGAATTGCGAGCTTGCCGAATCAGGATCAGAAGACCTTGCCATTGCAACTGCACCGCGGATATTTTTTAATTTACTATTAGTTTCAAGCTTTATAGTTTTATCTGACCCGCCTGTGCCATTGCCCCTTGGGTCTCCTCCCTGTATTACCCAATCCTCAACTCTGTGGAATTTTAATCCATCATAGAAACTATTTTTAACAAGACCTAAAAAGTTTTCTGTAGTTATAGGCATTAGTTCTGGATATACTTCTAATTTAATATTACCTTTATCTGTTTTTATATTTATCATTTTTATTTCTCCTTCTATAAAGCTTTCTTCTTGAATAAATTCTCTTCCATTTGTATCAATCCTATAAATTTGACTTCCTCTTTTTCCAATAGCACTACCTCCATCAAAGTCTTCGGCTGAATCATAATCTAATTTTGTTATTGGCTTTCCTGTTCTGTCTATAAATCCATATTTTCTATTTTTACTAACTATTGAAAACCCTTCTTGGAAACACTCAGCTGAATCATATTCAAGTTTTATTACTTCTTTTCCTGTACTATCTATAAATCCATACTTTCCATTTTTACTAACAATCCATACTCCATCATTAGAAAGCTCAACCTTATCATAATTAAGCTGCATTACTTCTTTTCCGGCATTATTTATCAACATCCAGTTTTTTTCTTTTCTAACAACTGTTGTCCCTTCACAAAAGCTGTTTACTTCGTCATATTTTAATTCTGTTATTTCTTTTCCTGTTCTATCTATAAATCCCCATTTGCCATTTTTCTTAACAGCAGCTACTCCCTCTTTAAAGGAGTCTACTTCATCATATTTTAATTCGGTTATTTCCTTCCCCTTATTATCTATAAATCCCCACTTTCCATCTTTTTCAACATCTGAAAAACCCTCAAAAGGAAAAAGGCTTGTATCGTCATATTTATATTCTACTATCAGCGTTCCTGTCGAATCTATAAAGCCATATTTCTTATTATCATTACTAACAAGTGATAATCCTTCATCATTAAAGCTGCCAACTATATCGTATTTTTCTAGTAAAACTTCTAAAATATCTTTATTGCTATCTAGTGGTTTTTCTCTATCGCTTATTATTATAAGCCCTCTGTCATCCCAGAAAACTTTTTTGCCAAAAGCCTCTACCACTGCTCTTAGCGGAATAAATAATCTATTCTCTATATCTTTTGCAGGAACACTTAACTTTGACTCCTTGCCATTTACTAACATACTTGTACTTCCTGATTTGATTTTTATTTCTTTACTACCGAGTATAACGGCAGCCATATTCATTTTTTCGTCCCATTTTACTTGCGCTTTAAGGTTCTCTGCAACAAATCTTAATGGAATCAGTGTACTATTCTGAATTAGTACTGGAAAAACCTTATGATTTGAAGAATCAACTACTGTTTCATTTCCACCTACAAATGCCTTTGGACTATTTAAATATAATATGATATCTTCTGTGCCTCGAAACTTTTCAACCATCATATCTGAAAATGCATATGTATTGATACTCAAGCTTAATAATATTGCTGTTATAAATATAAATTTAAATGTTTTTTTCATGGTTCTCCTCCTTTAGTCTTTTTTCTTTAGCAGCTTTACAAATTTTAATGTTTAGGATAATATGAGCCTTTTGAAATGTTTTGAGGATAGAAATATCGTTTCTATGAAATAGTATGATGCTATCTCCGAAAAATATTATATACTTTTGACGATATAAAAAAAAGAGATAAATTCCCAATTAAATATTAGAAAAAAAACGAGCGATGATCTGATTGAATCATCGCTCGTTTTTTTTTGCATTTTAGCCATCACAAGCCTCAAATCCCGGAAGGTATTTGCCTTCCAAATATTCCAGGGCCGCTGTACCTCCAGTACAAAGATTTATATTTCCGATTTTGCCATAATCCTTAACTGCTTGAACACTTTCTCCGCCGCCAACAACAGAAAATGCTTTCCTGTTTGCCGCAACAGCTTTTACAATACCATTTGTACCTTGAGCAAATGCAGGTATCTCAAAGACACCCATCGGGCCATTCCATATTATGATGTGTGCTTTTTTAACTCTTTGAGTAAAAAGTTTTACCGTCTTTGGGCCGATGTCAAGAATCATCCATCCTTCGGGTATCTGGTCAACGCTTACTATTTTAATTTCTGCATCTTCCGAGTTAGACTTTGCGATAACCACATCAACCGGCAATATAATTTCAACACCTAATTTTTTGCCGTTATTCAATACGGCTTTTGCATTTTTGATTTGTTTCGGTTCATAAAGCGAATTCCCGATTTGATAATCCAAAGCCTTGAGAAATGTATTTGCCATTCCGCCTCCAATAAGCACGGCATCCATTTTCGCCATCAGATTCTTTAAAACTCCCAGTTTGTCTGAAATCTTTTTACCGCCCAGGATTGCCACCTTTGGATTATCAGTGGAGTATAAAACTGTGTCCAATTTTTCAGCTTCCTTAACCATCAGATCCCCAAGATATGCTCTTTCAACAAATTGTGCTATTGTATAGGTTGAAGAGTGTTTCCTGTGAGCCGTACCGAATGCATTATTGATATAAACTTCCCCGAGGCTTGCCAGACTTTTCGCATAGTTATAGCTGTTAATTTCCTCTCCGGCGTTGTACCTGAGATTTTCAAGCATAATAACATCGCCATTATTCATTTGCGCTATAAGCTTTTTCGCATCAGCGATGCCCTCGGCAAGTTTCACTTCCGCACCAATATAACCAGAAATCATATCTGCAACCGGTTTAAGGCTAAATCTCTTTTTATCCTCGGCCTTTTTAATCTCTTTATTCCGGCCGAGGTGAGACATAAGGATTACTTTTGCACCCTGGCTGATTAATTCCTTAAGCCCAGGAATTACCGCAGTAATTCTTTCATCATCCATAACCACATACTCGCCGGATTCAGGCTTTTTCCCAATAGGCACGTTAAAATCGCAGCGAAAAATTACACTTTTCCCATAAAGATTAAATTGGCTATAGTGACCGTCTTTTACCATAAACATCCCTCCTTTTGTCCATCCTGTTATTTCATTCGAAGAAACTTAACAGTAAATTGCGAGTAAAAACCACTTCCTTCCCAGTTTAATAAAACCAGAACCAATTTACGAACTTCTAAACCTAAAATATTTTATTACTTTTAATTGAACTCTTCAAGCCAAAGAATAAAAAAAGCCCGGAAATTTTTAATTTTCCCGAGCTTTTTTATTTTATTAATAAAGGTTAAAATTCATTTTGCCAACACTAGACGCCACTTATTATCCTCATATGTTCATCTGTAGTGCGTTAGAAGCTTGGTCACTCATAGGGGGCATTCCCCCTGCATGACGGATGAACTGCGCATCCTGTCACCCTCTTCTGATGAAAGTCTTTGAAAGTATCACACGCTAGCGTTTGGAGTACAACGCAATACGCCGCTTATCATGTGCTACAGACCTTTTTTGGCCATGAAGTCAATCAGATCTGCTATCCTATTGGAATAACCCCATTCATTATCATACCACGAAACAACCTTGAGCATTGTATCTCCCATAACCATTGTGGAAAGAGCGTCAACTATTGAAGACCTTGTATCTCCTTTGTAATCAACAGAAACCAATGGCTCCTCGCTATATCCTAATATACCTTTCATAGCACCTTCAGAAGCTGATTTGAATGCCGCATTAACAGCATCTTTTGTAACCGGTTTTTCTGTAGTTATAACCATATCAACAACAGAAACTGTAGGTGTTGGAACCCTCAAAGCATAGCCGTTGAATTTTCCTTCAAGTTCTGGAAGAACCAAGGAAACAGCTTTTGCAGCTCCTGTCTTTGTAGGAATCATTGATAATCCAGCAGCTCTTGCTCTTCTTAAATCACTATGTGGAAGGTCAAGTATCTTCTGGTCGTTTGTGTATGCATGAATTGTAGTCATTAATCCCGCTTTAATACCAAAGTTATCAAGAATAACCTTTGCAAAAGGAGCAAGACAGTTTGTTGTACAAGATGCATTTGAAATTACATGATGCTTAGCAGGGTCATATTTATCTTCATTAACACCAAGAACTATCGTTATATCTTCGTTAGTAGCAGGAGCTGAAATCAACACCTTCTTTGCACCTGCTTTTATATGAGCTTCAGCTTTTTCTTTTACAGTAAAGAATCCGGTTGATTCAAGAATTATGTCTGCGCCAAGACTTCCCCATGGGAGATTCGCAGGGTCTTTTTCCGCATAGATTTTAATTTCTTTTCCGTTAACTATAAGGGTATTATCTTTTGTGGAAACCTCTCCATTGAATTTGCCAAAAATCGAATCATATTTCAAAAGATGTGCAAGAGTTGGAGCATCAGTCAAATCATTGATTCCAACAACCTCTATATCATTGGGATATTTTTGTAGCATAACCTTGAATGCATGCCTTCCAATACGTCCAAATCCATTAATACCAACTTTAACTGCCATAATACACTTACCTCCTTAAAACTTTTATATTTTATTGTTTTTATTTTCCAACGTAATGATTCTACCCCATTTTAGCATTTTTTTCAATATAGCTTTATCTAATCCTACCTATCACAAATCCCTTATCAACTGCTTCAATCGTAATATTTTCAAATGTGCCAACCAATTCTTTTGGTGCTTTTGCAACAACCTTTATGAAATTGCCTGTATGGCCTTCTATTAATCCTTCTTTAGCAGAATGCTCCTGCTCAAAAAACACTTCCATTTGTTTAGATAAAAACTTTATATAAAAATCTTTTTCCTTCTTTTCAGATAAATCCAGCAACGCATTGCTGCGGTTTTCCTTTTCACACGGACTAATCTGATTTTCAAATGAGGCAGCTGGCGTTCCTTTTCTTGGTGAATATTTAAACACATGCATTCTCGTTAAAGATATTTTATTTAAAAAGTTATATGTTTCTTCAAATTCTTCTTGTGTTTCTCCAGGAAATCCAACCATGATATCCGTAGTGATAGAAACATCCGGAATGTTTTCCCGTAATAAGTTTATTCTGCCTTCAAAATTAGATACCGAATATTTTCTATTCATTCTTTTTAAAACAGAATCCGAACCGCTTTGCAAAGAAATATGAAAATGAGGACACATCTTTTTATTTTTCTTAATAACATCTATAAAATCCTTAGTAATCCGGTCAGGATTTATTGAGCCTAGCCTTATCCTTTTGATATCATCAATTTTTGTAATCTTTTCAATCAATTCAATCAAATTAACTCCTTCGATATCTTTGCCGTAGGAGTTAATATTTATTCCAGTTAAGACAATCTCTTTAAAGCCATTGTCTGCTAGCTTATTTACTTCCTTAACTATATTCTCTGGCAGCCTGCTTCTCACAGGGCCTCGAGCATATGGAATTATACAGTAACTGCAAAAATCCTGACAGCCTTCTTGAATTTTTATAAAAGCCCTGGTATTTTCGCTGTAAGAAATAAATCCATTTTCTTCAAAATCTTTCTGGTGCATTATATTTGAAACCACAGATTGCTTTTTTCCTTCAAAAGCTTCTTCAACTAATTCTACAATTTTATTTCTGCTTTTCGTTCCCACAACAACAGAAACCCCTTCAATTTCAGAAGCTTCTTTAGGAGAAATCTGCGCATAGCATCCAGTTACAGCAATTATCGCCTTAGGGTTGATTCTATTTGCCCTTCTTATAATCTGCCTGGATTTTTTATCACCAAAACTTGTAACAGTACATGTATTTATTACATATACATCCGAAGGTTCTTCAAAATCAACAATTTCATAACCTGCCTGTATAAACATTTCCGCCATTGCCTGCGTTTCATATTGATTAACCTTACAACCGAGTGTATGAAAAGCAACCTTTTTCATTATGTACCTGCCTTTAATATTAGTAACCAATTATTAGTAATAAGTTGTCCGATAAAAACAATAAAGTCATCTATTGCTTTTATATTATAACAAAATTTTCGGGAAATAACAGGTTTAACGGAATTCAGAAATGGCAATAGTTTTAAAAGACTCAACATATATTCCTTTGCTAGGAATTTTATTAGCCTTAAAGATTATAAAATAAAAGCAAATTACAGCTGCCAGGACAGCAAAAAATATTATCGCTCCAGCAATTAATTGTTTTCTTCTGTCCATTGGATCCATATCTTGCTCACCACCTAAAATAACGTGCAATTGAAAACTAAAAATATTATTTGTTAAAAAGTACAATCTTATCCTTCTAGAATCTTTTTTCTCATATTTGTTAATATTTTTTTTTCAATCCTGGATACTTGTACCTGTGAAATTCCAAGCATAACTGCAACTTGCGACTGTGTTTTTTCTTTAAAGTATCGCAAAACAATAATCTGCCTTTCCCGGTTATCCATCTCCATTAACAGCTGTTTCAACGCAATCCTATCTTCTAAATCAATTCCTTTCTGGCTAGAGCTTAGCATATCAATCAGCTCAATATTCTTTTCATCTCCCTCATAGGCAGTATCGTTTAACGATTCAGGAATATACGATACATCCATTGCAATAATAATATCATCAGTTTTAAGTTTCATTCTTTCTGCAATTTCATTTATAGAAGGCTCTCTACCCAATTCCTTAGCCATAACCTCCTTTGTAATTCTAACCCTGGACGAAATTTCCTTGATGCTTCTGCTTACCTTTATAATTCCGTCATCCCTTATAAATCTTTTTATCTCTCCTAAAATCATTGGAACTGCATAAGTTGAGAATTTTACTCCGTAAGAAACATCAAATTTTTTTATACATTTGATTAAGCCTATACACCCAATCTGAAACAAGTCTTCAGGCTCAAATCCCCTATTTAAAAAGCGTTTAACGATACTCCAAACAAGGCCAAGATTTTCTTCTACAATCATGGCTTGCGCATCTTTATCCCCTTCTTTAGCTTTTTCGATTAATATTTTTATATCTTTATCTGTTGTATTTCTCATTTTGTTTCCTCTATGTGGTATTTCTGTTTAATTTTTACATTTAGGGGTGAAATTAAAGGGCAGTCATAACTCACCCTTAATTTAATCAATTAGTAATGGATAATTGGCAATGAACACTCGGTTTTACCTTTCCTATATTTTATACATTAAGCTTCACACTGTTTAGTTTTGCTGCGGATTATCTTTTCCATTACAATCTTGGTCCCCTCCTCAGCCGAGGATTCTACCTCCAGTTTGTCCATAAAATTCTCCATAATAGTAAAGCCCATTCCTGATCTTTCCATATCAGGCTTTGATGTATATAGAGGCTGCATAGCGAGTTCTAAATCATCTATCCCTTTACCATTATCACTTATTTCAATTTTTATTGTATTATCTTTTATTCCCGCAAAAATTTTCACTGTTCCTAACTTTTCTTCATAACCATGTATAATTGAGTTTGTAACTGCCTCTGAAACTGCAGTTTTAATATCAGCAATTTCTTCAATAGTAGGATCAAGCTGTGATGCAAAAGCCGCGACCGCTACTCTGGCAAACGCTTCATTACTAGATTTGCTTAAAAACTCCAATCTCATTTCGTTATCATATTGCATCCTTCTTACCCCCCTGTATGCCCTCAAGCGCTTTGGCCAAATTAGCGTACTGCGGAATAATCTTTGTGATTCCTGACATTTCAAAGATTCTTTTTATCTCCGGTCTAACATTTGCCATTACTGCCTTTCCATCATACCTCTTTATATTCTTATACCTTCCCATAATCATCCCGATTCCAGAGCTATCCATGAATCTAACGCCATCAAAGTCAAAAACTAAATTTTGGGGCATATATCTTTGTATTTCTCCGTCAACCTTTCTCCTTAGCGAATCGGAAGAATGGTGGTCTAATTCACAGTTAATTTTCACAATCAACGTACTAAGTTCCTTAACAAATTCCAAATCCAAAATATCCTCCTCCTTCCAGGAAATATATTCTATACGTTCAACTTATTCCCTTCAAAGAAAAATGTAAGGTTTTGGATTATTGTGATTATTTTTTTGTCAAATATTGCGTTTCTTATCCAAATAACATGTTCTTACACGGCCAATGAAATAGAGTGAGCCGCAAAAACAAATCACATCCTGTTTTTGAGCTTTATTTAATGCAATATCTACAGCTTTGTTAATATCTTTCTCAATGATGCAGTCTTTCTTATTCTTCTTAAAACATCCCGCCAGCTCTTCTGCCGAAAGCGCACTATCGCTTATTGGTTCTGAAACTATACACAAATCGGCAATCGGGGCAAGAATATCAACCATTTCCTGATAATTTTTTACCGAAAGGACTGCCATAACAAGAATGATTCTTTTGCCACTGTAATACTTAGTTAAAGCTTCCTTCAAAGCGTTTATTCCACTAATATTATGTGCCCCATCGATTAAAACTTCGGGATTATACCCCAGGACTTCAAACCTCCCATTGTTGCGTGCTGTTTCTAGCCCCTGAAATATACAACCGCTGCTTATTTCAAAGCCGCAATTTTTTAATGCTTCAATTGCTTTGATTGCCACTGATGCATTTATAATTTGATGCCAGCCAAGAAGCTCAAGTTTGAGATTGGTATAGCCTTCAAAATCAAACACCTGAAATCCTTCCTGCATTTGTTTCTCTATAAGCTTCTTTTCATCAACCATAAATAAATCGCACTGCCTTTGTTTGCATGTTTCAGTGATAATGTCTGCTGTTTCCGCTTCTTGCGGTGCCGAAATAACCATGCAGCCATGTTTTATTATTCCTGCTTTTTCTTTTGCAATCTCAGCAAGAGAAAATCCAAGCCTGTCAGTATGGTCATAAGAAATGGTGGTTATTACCGAAACCAAAGGGTTTTTAATTATGTTTGTAGCATCCAGCCTCCCGCCAAGGCCTACTTCAAGAACAACAATGTCACATTTCTGTTCATAAAAAAATTCAAAGGCCATTGCACAGATTATTTCAAACTGGGTAGGATGTTCAAACCCATCACCAACCATCCTTTGGGCCTTTTCCATCACAATTATGCTCAACCTCTCAATATCATCATCTGAAATATATAACCCATTAATAGAAATTCGTTCATTGAAATGCTCAAGATGAGGTGAAATAAATTTTCCTGTTTTATAACCAGCTTTAATAAGAACTGATTCAATCATTGAACATGTAGACCCTTTTCCATTTGTTCCGGCCACATGGACAAATTTGAGATTGTCCTGGGGATTGCCCAGATGAGACATCAATACCGAAATCCTATCCAGGCTTAAGTCGCTTCCGAATTTTGCAGTTTTTTCTATGTATTCAAGACTTTTAGATGTATTCAAGTGCCTACCTCCATTAGTATGTTTACAGTATTCGATTTTCTTATCAATTATAAATTATCAATCGTCAACCGTTAATTGTCAATTATGAAAAAAATATTTACTCCAAATGTAGTTTTATGGTATTATTAGAATATCGCATATTTATAAATTTTGTTTTATTTGTTTCAGGGAGGCAGTATTGATGGATGACACAAAGCCAGGTTCAAGTAAGGAATTGAGCACCCAAAATCATGATAAAAATAAGCAAACAGCTGTATCAGCAGAACCTTCAGAATTATCCGGACCTATAATGTTTGCAAGAGCGGATGATATTCTTTTTGCTGCCGCAATGGAAGATGAAAGCGCTTTCGAAGCTGAAATTGAAATAGATGAAAAGGTTTTAAATTCAAGCAGCAATAACAATGTATCTGAGACTGAATTACAGAAATCCAATCCCGTTATTGAACAAAAAGAACCGGAGAAAAAAGCTTCTGTTGATAAGGATGAATCTAAAATCGATAAAGAAGCATCAATTGACATCAAAAACTATGTTTCCGAAGAAATCTTTGAATTTGATCTTTCTGACCCTATAACAGAACCTACTACTGTAATCGGGGGAGAGGAAGATTCTTTCGTCGAAGATGTTTCGGCTGAAGAAATTCCACCAGAAAGCACTTCAATCAAAAAGCCTAATATATTAGAAGATTCTGCTGTTATTGAAAATAAATTAATGGATGAAATAGATTTAGACGAGCCTTCAATTATAAAAAATGAAGTTCAACTTGAAATGACTGAGCCTGTATTACATATTGAAAATAAAAACATAACAATACTTGAAGAATCTCTTCCGGTTCTAAATACCGAGCAATCAAACCCAAAACCGTCAAATCCCAAAAATGTTGATGTAGAAGAGTCATATTCACCTGAACAAGAAATCAATATAGAAAAATGTTTACCCATTGAAGAAATTATTGAGGAAGAAGCCTTGCCCATCCAAGCGAGCACTGATTCTTCCGAACCCGTAAATATCGATAAAATAAAAGAAATAGTCCTTGAGGGAAAACACTTAGATATTGAGGTAGATGTTTCTCAAGAGAATATTATTCTAATAAACAACAGTCAGGAATTTGTAAAATACCAGCATAGCATTATGGACAACAGGTGTATATCCTTTTTCTGGCCTTGCGACCAAAATGGCGTAATAGGTTCACGTATTTCTGTCACAACTGAGAAAGAAAAGACTTTTATAATTGATTTGGATAAGATTGATATCAACCTTTTAAATGTACTTTTAAAATCTCAAAGGCCAATAAAAATATTCTATGATGCAAAACCGATTATTATTTGGTGTCTGAAGAACAATCTCAAGGTAAATCATATATTTGACATAAGTACTGCAATAAGCATTCTTTCAGGCGGACTTAATGCAGATATCTCTTTGAAAAACCTAATTAAACGATATGCTAATAAAGATATAAGCTCTGACGACATTAGCTTTCAGGATTTCATTATTATCGGAAAATTCGTTTTCATGTTCAGGAAAAAGCTTGTAGAATGCTTACAAGAATTTAACCTCACACAAACTCTGAATTTCGAGCAAAATCTGTTATTTACTATAGCTCAATCAGAATCAGATGGAATGCCGTACAATCCTCAATATTCTAATCCGATGCCCCAAAATGTCTGGGAGTTGGTTGAGTCAAAGTATGGAATTACATCTAAAAAGGAATTGGCGAAAACAGGAATTTTATTCCTTAACAAAGATTACCTTTCTGATAAGAAAAACCTTCTTGAAGTTTATGAGTACGCCTCTTTAGAAAGTGCAGAACGTACAATAAAGAATTTCGATTCAAAATTTATTAAAGAAGGACGCATATACAGCACCCTGATTTCAACTCCATCAGGAAGTATTTCTACTAAAGATTATTCCTTTGATAAAGAAGGCCTCTATCCGTTCATCTCACCAGGTAAAGATGACTGTCTTGTTGAAGGCGAATATAAAAACCTGGAAGTACGGGTTGTTGCAAAGCTTCTGAACAACCGCAAGCTTATTAGTTCTTTCAATACTGAAGGCGGTCCTTTCTCATATTTTGCAGCACCTTTATTTGATAAGGCATCTGAGAATGTTACTGTTGATGAAAAATATCAGGCTAAGATGATTTTCGATATAATAATAAGAAATCTGGGAGAGAGGGAAACCCTTTATTACGCATGGAATACCGCGAAATCATTCCTAAAAGAAGAAGAAATAATGAGTTTGAAGGAAAAGTTTAAAAAGGTGCATCCGGATTTGATTAATCTTATAAAAGATACTCAAAAACAAGCAAAGAAAGATGGCTATATATCCTCATCCCTTGGAAGGATTATGATATTAAATAATACTAATAAAGCATTCTTCTCAAAGGTTGAAATGTATACGAATGAAATATTCAAAAGGGCTCTGGGCTTATCTTTTGTTGATTTTGAAGCGTACAATCAAGAATTTACGAACAAAATTAAGCTTTGTACAATATATGATCAAATAATTACCCTTGAGTGCAATAAAAAGATTGTAAATATCGCAATTGATATGCTTACGAGAAACATGATGACAGCCGCTGCAAAAATGCTAAGAGGAATACCCGTACTATTAAAGGTATATGCTGCAGAGCAGTGGGAAGCTTAAAAAATCCAGGCGAATTATACTTTTTTTATACATATATTCTATGTTATAATATATGTATAAAAATAAGCTTGTCTTAAATATTCCAATATTTATAAGTCTATATATATACGTCAATATCTTTACTGAGAAATAAATTGCTTTTCATTATACCAGCACCGAAAGGCGGGATTAATAATAAATGGATGGGATAAACAGCGTTGATTTGATTAATTACGTACTGATTGGAATTATTACGATTCTGAGTGTTATTGTATTCATTCTTTTTGTTACTTTTGTCGTAAAGAAAAAAGACCCAAATAAAACCCTTATTGAACTTAACGATAAATTAAAAACCTATGATAAAAATCAGGAGACTTTTGACCAGAATGCTCTTTTAAGAAATACAAATGTTAAAAAGAGCATGAAAAAGAAAGAGCTTGAGGGAGAAAAGGACAAAAATCCGAATCTTCAGCCGGGAGTCGATTTGCTTGATATAGACAACATAAACAATGATATGCTTGTAGGTATAAAAAATCAGATATGCGCAATGGTTATTGAGTGCAAGGGTATTAATTTTGAACTTATGTCTAAAGAAGAAAAGATGACAGTTGAAAAAACCTTCTCTAATTTCGTAAATAATCTTGAAATTCCTCTACAGCTATATATACAAACACGTACTATTCATTATAAGGACACCACTTCAATGTATGACACTATGCAAACAAAGTATGAAACTGAACTGCGTACTTTGATGGAAAAGCTAAATGAAATTGAAACCTCTTCCAAACCTAATACTTCAGAATTAGCTCCAATATTAGCTCGAATCAGAAAGATTCAAAGAATATATGAATATGCGAAACAGCTTCGCTTTCAAGTAGAAAAAATTAAGAAAACCAATGCAATAATGCAGAATAATTACTATATAGTATTAAACTACTTTTCAATAAATCCTGATGAAAAAGTAAATCTTAAATTACAAAACAATCTCGATATTATACGAAATGACCTTAAGGATAAATGCACTTCAATTATAGAAAGCCTTAAAAGATGCGGTGTAGAATCTTACATATTAAGTTCGCCCCAGCTTGCAGAATTATTTTGTTCTGCCTTCCTTTGCGAAGACGAGCATATGTTTAGGCTTCGTGATTTAATGGAATCAGGCTTTTTAAGAGTCTCTTCCTCAATTAAAGATACCCACTCAAATTAAAACTAGGGAGGTAGAAAAATGGCTTCAAAAGAAAAGAAGAAAAATAATTCTGAGAATAATCCGGATAAAGAAGTTAAGTCAACTTCCTCTCATGTGCAAAAACCTGCTCAAAATACAATAAAGGATTTGATTTGTCCTTTTGAAATTGATATTAACAGTTTAAATCATATAAAAATGGTATCCAGTGCTTCGAGATATGTTAGGACATTTTTTGTTAATACTCTGCCCCGGTTTCTGAAATTTGGAGAATTTTTAAAACCGCTTTACAACTTTGGCAATACTAATACGTCAATATTTATTAAGCCTATATCTGAAAGTATGTCACAGGGAAACCTCAATCAAATAATAAATGACCTTGAAATTGAATTAACAAAAGAGTTTGACCCTGATAATCCAAATCAAAGTGTTTTTATAACTCAGAAAAAGCTTGAAGCAGAAAACCTTCGAGATGAAATTTCAACAAAATTCAACCATCTTTTTGAAATTACCGTAATATCATCTATATTTGCTAAAACTGCTGAAGACCTTGACAGAATGTCTGATACATATGGAGTAGAAATATCTAAAAGCATGGTAAATATGAAGTCTTTCTGGGCAGAACACGAAGCTGCTTTTAAATCAAATTTGCCTTATTTTAAAACCAAAATCTATCAGAACAATATTTTTGATTCTTTTGCCGCTTCAACTGTCTTTCCTTTCTGGTCTTTGGAAGTAGGGCACTCTTCAGGAACCCCTTTAGGCAATAATTTAAATAATCATAAGCCAATATTTGTAGATGACTTTTACCCACTTCTTAGAAATTATAATTTTCTGGTTTTTGGAAATGAAAAAAGTACAAAATCTTCTGCAATAAAACTGCTTATTTTGCGTTCATCTACTCTAAACGAAATATATAATGTAGTAATCGATACTACAGGAACATACAAGAGATTGACCGCTTCATTAGATGGAGAACTAATCAAAATCACCGCAAAATCTAAATATATCTTCAACCCATTTGAAATAGACTCTGAGATAATCAAGGATGACATTACCGGAAAAGAAAGACCGGTACTTAATCTTAAAGAAAAGATTGAAGAAATAACAAATATAATTGCGACAATGGCAAGAGGACCTATAAAAAGTCAATATGTAAATGATACAACCAAAAGCATAATTAGAGAGCTTGTAACTGAGGAGTACAGTTCTCTTGGAATAAATAACAACCCTGAAAGCCTATTTGGCTCTCAAGGCGCAAACCTCATTGGCGGTACTAAAATTGCAAGAAATAAGAAGACTCTTCCAACAATAGGCTCCTGGTACAAAAGGCTTTGTGAAAAGGCCAGCCAAAACAACCGTGTTGAATATAAGTATCACTTTGAGTTTCTTATTAAATACATGAAGCAGTTTGTTAGAGCACAGGACGGCAATATTACAATGTTTGATGGTCAATCAAATATCGACCTGCCTTCAGACAAGCAAATTATTACCTTTGATTTATCAGGACTGGATGACGGGTTCCTTAAGCCTCTTACGCAGCATGTTCTTATATCATGGCTGAGTGATAAATTTGTAAACTCCAACAGCGAAGATAGGGCCCGTGCAGATATGCAGAGAGTGATAATAGACGAAGCATGGCCTTTGCTTCCTTTCCCCGAAGCTATTAACTCCTTAATTACGCTTTCAAAAAATTCTACAAGAAGAAATACTACATTGATAATATCATCAAAGAATTTCCCTGATTTCGAAGTTAATTTTAAGCTTAAATCACTCCTTTTGGATTCAAGCATTAAACTTCTGATGCGTCATGATAAGCTAGACCTTGAGTTCTTGAGACAAGCATTTAATCTTTCACTGGGTGAGAGGGACTTCCTTGGTGAGTGTGCAAAACAAGAGGGGATATTAATACTGGATAACGCTTCAGCACAAATTTCAATAACATCTAATGATACAGAGATTTCACTAATATAAAAACTTTCCACCTAACCTTGCCTCAATATTAGAGGGAGTTAACGAATTTACTAAATAGATTTGCTATTAATGTAGAAGAAAATAAAAAAGACACAGTAAACTGTGTCTTTTTATATATGATGTTTTATCCCTTAAAATAGGGAAAGAAAAAATTCCTTCGATATCTTTTGGGTCTTGTTTCTTATTTGTAAAACGAACACTCTGGAACCAACAGGTAGATAAATTGCTTTATCAGGTTCCTCTATGGTATCGGAATCAAAAGAAATTTGGTTCCGGTTACGGGTCTTTCAAAATTTTGAATGCTCTTTTTGTTTTTATATTTGTTTTGTTTATGTTATTTTATTAAAATACAATTTAAAACGATAGTTGTACCTTTATAATATTATACCTCAATGTGCAACATTTGTCAAATTTTTGTTCATTACTGATAGCTGGGCGCATTTTCTGTGCATGTAGAAATATATGGTATAAATACCCTCCTTTCCTCCCTTCAAAAGGGAGCGAAAAGTAGCTCTATGTAGAAAATTCAATACAAGCCTCATTTATCTTTTTGCAAACATATTCAAAATTATAAATTACATCTTCATTTTTAAATCTGATAACCCTAAGATCATAAGATTCAAATACTTTTGTACGTTCTTCATCATATTCAAGCCTTTCAAAACTATTATGTATTTCACCATCTATTTCAATAATCAACTTATGTCTAGAACAATAGAAGTCTACAATATAATTATCTATTTGTTTTTGTGCCCTAAATCTATATTTGTGATTTTTAAGAAAATCAGTCCATAGCGTTT
>JBLNBO010000034.1:0-23991 GCA_050260055.1 Ignavibacteriales bacterium | reverse complement strand
GCGGCCATCCGTTAGAGGGTTATGAAGAGGAATTAAAGAAGCAGGGAACAGTTTCAATATTGGATATTTTAAATATGAATCAAAATTCAGAGTCCAGAGTACAGAATTCAGAATTCGGCTTGCCGAATATTGATTTTCCCTCAGCAGTTATTCAACAAACGGAAAGTAATGATTTAAACTGTCAGCTATCAACTGTCAGCCGTCAACACTCCTTATCGGATGGACAGGTAATAACTATTGGAGGGATTATTACTGATAAAAAAACCAAGATAACCAAAAGCAATAATCTTATGGCATTCATAAGGGTGGAGGATGCTTTTGGCGGTATAGAGGTTCTAGTGTTTCCAACAATACTTGATAAATATGCAAAATTTATCGAGATTGAGAATATAGTAACAATAAGAGGAAGATTGAGTATAAAAGAGGATGAAGAACCGAAGCTTATTTGTGAAGAAATATCTCCATTGATTAAAACACAGACTAAAAAGTTATATCTAAAAGCATGCAAGAGTTTGAATAATAACACATTGGAAGCTGTATATGCTTTATTAAGATATTTTAATGGTTTAACACCTGTATATATTTTCTTTGAAGATGAGGAAGTTACTAAAATTGCTGGCAAGGATATGTGGATTACTCCACATGAAGAATTAATTGAAGAGCTGAAAAGTATTCTTGGAAGTGACTGCGTAAAAATGGTTGTAAGCTGATAATACAAAGGTTTCAAGCCATAAATTACAAGAAAAATGTTGATTTTTAGGCTTATATAATATATCATTATTTCAGGTTAAAGGTAAATTAAAGGTGGTTAGCTAAAGGCCGCTAACTGCGTAAATCTTAATACCAATTAAGCCAAAAGCGGCCTCAGGTTGGAGGGAAAAATTATGTGGACGGTTGTATATATCGCACAAAGTAAGGATGTTGCCACAAGACTTCAAGAAATCCTTTTGAAAGAAGGCTTATTAGTAAAAATTCGGCCTATAAGTAAAAACGATGAAAATGAAGATAACTATTTTGAGGTTCTGGTTCCTGAAACTGAAGTATCAGAAGCACACAGCATAATAATAGAAAAAGGTTATTGATTGAAGATTGAACCCCGGCCTGCTGGGGTTATTATTTTAGGAGGTCATATATGAGGAGAACGAAAATTGTTTGTACATTAGGGCCAGCATGCGACAGCCCTGAGATTATTGAGAATATGCTTTTGGAGGGCATGAATGTAGCTAGATTGAATTGTTCTCACGGAACTCATGAGGAACATAAAAAAAGAATTGATTTAGTTAAAAAGATTAGAGAACAGCATAACCTTCCAGTAGCAATTTTACTTGATACAAAAGGGCCGGAAATTAGGACCGGCATATTTAAGAATGAGGGTGAAATTTTAAATAAAGACCAGGAATTCCGGTTTGTAATTGAAGACGTCGAAGGTGATAGCAGCCGCTGCAGTATTTCTTATAAAGAACTATATGAAGATGTTGTTCCCGGAGTTAAAATTCTTGTAAACGATGGTGCTATTGAAATGGAAGTAACTGAAGTCAGCAATACTGATATAGTATGTAAAGTACTGAATTCAGGTAAAATTGGAAGCCAAAAAGGAATGCATATTTCGGGGATTCCTTTGAACCTTCCTTCAATTACCGAAAAAGATATTGAAGATATGATTTTTGCTATTGAAAATGATTTGGATTTTATTGCGGCTTCGTTTATTAGAAAAGCTTCAGATATTGCAAAAATTAGAGAGGTACTTAATTCCCATAATGGAGAAGATATTCAGATAATTGCAAAGATTGAATGCCAAGAAGGATTAGATAATATTGATGAAATAATAGAAATTGCAGATGGAATAATGGTAGCACGTGGCGATTTGGGAGTAGATATTCCGCCAGAAGATGTTCCTCCAGCTCAAAAGAGAATAATCAGGAAATGTGCTGATGCAGGAAAGCCTGTCATAACAGCTACTCAAATGTTGGAATCAATGGTATCAAGTCCTAGACCTACAAGAGCAGAAGCAAGCGATGTAGCTAATGCGATATTTGACGGTACCAGCGCGGTAATGCTTTCGGGTGAAACTGCTGCCGGGAAATATCCTGTTGAGAGCCTGCAGATGATGTCAAGAATTGCAACAACAGCAGAAGAAAATACAGATTATGAGAGAAGATTTTTTACAAGAAGAAGAACCGCAATTTCACCTTCAATAACCAATGCTATAAGTTATGCAACATGCGCTACGGCACACGACCTTGATGCAGCTGCAATTGTTTCTATAACCAAATCCGGACATACTGCAAGAATGGTCGCAAAATTCAAGCCTGCATGTCCGATTATCGGAATAACTCATTCGCCTAAAATGCGGAGACAGTTGGCACTTTCTTGGGGAGTGTATCCTTATATAATAGGAAAAGAGAATAATACAGATAGTTTATTTAGTAAAGGCACCCAAAAGGCTCTAGAAACCGGAATAATAAAGCATGGAGATACTATTATACTTACAGCCGGTGTTCCGACGTGGATTAGTGGAACCACGAATATTATGAAAGTTGCAATAGCCGGAGAGGGACAGGAATAACTCACCTATCTTCCTTCCCTCTCTCGAGATAGAGGGAAGGAAAAGAAATTTCTTCGAAGAAATTCTAGTCCCCTCTATTTTAAGGGAGGGGATAGGGGTGAGTTGTAGGGGTAATCCCTTGTGGCTGCCCAATAAAAAAGGTTATGGAGGGAACATATATATCTGTTCCCACACCAAAAGAGGTGAATTATTAAAATGAAAATTAATGAAACTGAAATAACGGTTAGGTACGTTGAAACTGACAAGATGGGTATAGTACATCATTCAAATTATTTTGCATGGTTTGAAGTAGGACGCACTGAATTTGTTAAGCAGCTGGGAATGACATATAGTGAAATGGAGGCTAAGCAGGTATCCTTGCCATTAGTTGAGTGCGGCTCAAAATTTAAGATTCCTGCAAAATATGAAGATGAGCTTATAATCAAAACTAGTATAGAACAATTGGAGATTGTTAAAATCCAGTTTAAATACGAAATTATTAGAAAAGCTGATGCAAAACTTATTGCTGAGGGATTTACCCTGCATGCATTTGTTGATGAAAGTTTTAAGCCGATAAACTTAAAGAAGAAAAACATATATATCTGGAATGTTTTACAGAGAGGTCAATTAGAATAATTAAATTGTTCTGTATGCAATAAACTAAAAGCTCCCTAATGGGGAGTTTTTTGCATATTATTGAGTAACCCTGAATAACCTTTTTATCATATTAGAAATAAGTAAAAATATTGATATTTCACGAAAATCAATAAAAAACAGAGCAAATTAAAAACATTATCAGATAATGGCATAGAATCTAATGTTTTTGGCTAAAATAACCAGTATATATAGTTGATATCGGAATACTATTTTTGTAATATATATTCACGATTAGCACTCATTAAGTGTGAGTGCTAACAACTTAAATTATAAGGAGGTATACTCATGAAAATAAGACCTTTAGCTGACAGAGTAGTAGTTAAAATGCTCGAAAGCGAGGAAACAACAAAAAGCGGTATTGTATTACCAGGAACCGCAAAGGAAAAGCCGCAAATGGCTGAGGTTCTCGCAGTAGGACCTGGTGGAATAGAAGATGGAAAAGAAATCAAGATGGAAGTAAAAGTAGGAGACAGAGTAATAATCAGCAAATATGCAGGTACAGAGGTAAAGCTTGATGGACAGGAAATGACGATTGTTAGACAGAGTGATGTACTTGCAGTAATAGATTAATTAAGGGAGGGAATTTTAGACGATGGCAAAAGATATATTATATGGTGAAGATGCAAGACGTGCTCTAGAAAGAGGCGTAAACCAATTGGCTGATACAGTTAAGATTACATTAGGACCAAAAGGAAGAAATGTTGTTCTTGATAAGAAATTTGGTTCCCCATTGATTACAAATGATGGTGTTACCATTGCAAAAGAAATCGAACTTGAAGATGCGTTTGAAAACATGGGCGCACAACTTGTTAAAGAAGTTGCTACAAAGACAAATGATGTTGCCGGAGACGGAACAACAACAGCTACACTTCTGGCACAAGCAATAATCAGAGAAGGTATGAAAAACGTTGCAGCTGGTGCAAATCCTATGATAGTCAAAAAAGGAATTCAGCAAGCGATTGATACTGCAGTTGAAGGAATCAAAGAAGTTAGCACAAAGATTAAAGGCAAAGAGGATATTGCTAGAGTTGCTGCAATCTCAGCTAATGATGAAACAATAGGAAATCTTATTGCTGATGCAATGGAAAAGGTAACAAATGACGGAGTTATTACTGTTGAAGAATCTAAAACTATGGGTACAAACCTTGAAGTTGTTGAAGGTATGCAGTTTGACAGAGGGTATGTTTCGCCTTATATGATTACAGATGCAGATAAAATGGAAGCAGTTCTTGATGACCCATATATTCTTATTACTGATAAGAAAATAAGCAATATTCAAGAGATTTTGCCACTTTTAGAACAAATTGTTCAACAGGGTAAAAAACTTTTGATAATTGCTGAAGATATTGAAGGAGAAGCTCTTGCAACATTAGTAGTAAATAAACTTAGAGGAACATTTACATGTGTAGCTGTAAAAGCACCTGGATTCGGCGATAGAAGAAAGGCTATGTTGGAAGATATAGCTGTACTTACAGGCGGACAGGTGATAACAGAAGAGCTTGGACTTGATATTAAAGAAACAAAGCTTGAACAGCTTGGTAAGGCTAGACAGGTTAAGGTTCAAAAAGAAAATACAATTATTGTAGATGGTGCTGGAAACCAAAGTGATATTAAGAAAAGAATTTCTCAAATCAGAGCACAAATTGAAGAAACAACATCTGATTTTGATAAAGAAAAATTACAAGAAAGACTTGCAAAACTTTCTGGGGGTGTTGCTGTAATTCAGGTTGGAGCTGCTACAGAAACCGAAATGAAGGAAAAGAAACTTCGTATTGAAGATGCGTTAGCAGCAACAAGAGCAGCAGTTGAAGAAGGAATTGTAGCTGGTGGTGGAACAGCATATATCAATATAATTCCTAAGGTTGCAAAGCTTCTTGAAAAAACAACCGGAGATGAAAAAACAGGTGTTAGCATAATTGTAAAATCCCTTGAAGAGCCTGTAAGACAAATCTCTGCTAATGCAGGACTTGAGGGTTCGGTAGTATTAGATAAGATTAAATCAAGTGCACCAGGAATTGGATTTGATGCGATTTCCGAAAAGTATATTGATATGAAAGAAGCAGGAATCGTTGACCCAGCTAAGGTTACACGTTCAGCTCTTCAAAATGCTGCAAGTATAGCTTCTATGGTTCTAACAACCGAAAGCCTTGTAGCTGATAAACCAGAAAAGGATAATGCCGCTGCTATGGCAGGTATTGGCGGAATGGGCGGCGGAATGCCGATGTATTAAGAAAAAGTTGAAATATAGAAGAATCCCGGCTGTATCAGCCGGGATTCTTTTTGTTATTCATCCTTTTCTATTAAATGTACCATTTTGGGAGGCAGAATTTCCGGAAGGCCCCATCCGCTGAGATTGCTTCCGTCCGGGCCAAAAAGATATCGGATAGCAATCTTGTTCAGAAATTCTTCTGGAGTCAAGCTTTGGACATATAAGATGCTTTCATCCAAAAGCTGCTTGGGAGATTTTACGAAAATGGGCAGATCGCCGAATTGAACAATCATCTCAAAATTGCTAATACCGCGAAGTCTAGCAATATAATTGTTTCTGACTAAATTCACCTCTTCTTCGCTCAAATATACTGCTCCGATTACCCGCTTGTTAGCTCTGGCAGGTTCAATCCGCATTTTCCATACTCCTTTCTTTTTCAGACAAATGTCCACTTCTTTTTTTTTGACATCTACCATTCTAATTTTAGCGTGGCAAACAGACCTCCTTTAGTTAAATTTTTCCTCCAAATTGATGAAGTTAATATTCTTGATATAATAAAAAGTATCATAGTTAAAAATTATTTTATTATATTTAGATAGCCTTTGCAAGATAAATACTGGACATATTTAAGTTTCTTACATATCATAATATCAAATGGATATAGGAGGAGATAATTTGAACAGAAATCTATCCGGACAAATATTATCTCAGAAACAAAAAAACGGAGTTGAATACCTTGAGTTTAATTGTCTTTCAGCATATTCAGAAAAGCTTATTCACTGCATCTCAACGAAAATTGGACACATAGGCAACCCTTCTGTTAAGCACGCAGAAGCCTCTGAGCATACTAGGGAGAATTTTAAGAATTTGGCTGATGTAATTGAAATAGATTATAAAAACATGGTGTTTGCCAACCAGGTTCATGAAGATAATGTCCGTATTGTAAATTATGAAAATAGAGGAGAAGGTGTATTACGGCCTAGGAGTCAAGAAGGTTGCGATGCACTTATGACAGTAACTCCAGGAACTGCACTTGTTGCTTTTTTTGCTGATTGTGTTCCAATATTGTTTTATGAACCTTGGCAGAATGCGATTGCTATTGCACATGCAGGCTGGAGAGGAACAGTAAAAAAAATTGCAGCCAAGACTGTCAAAGAGATGGTAAAACAGTTTGGATGCAACCCGGAAAATATAATTGCATGTATTGGGCCTTCTATCGGCAGATGCTGTTTTGAGGTTGAAACAACTGTTAAAAATGAATTTGAATATGCATTCGGTACCGATAATAAAATAATTGAGCATCTAGAATCAGGGAAGTATAAGGTGGATTTGTGGAAGGCAAATATTAAACAGCTGATTGAAAAAGGGTTAAAACAAGAAAATATTCATTCATCAGGTATTTGTACGGCATGCAATAATGATGTGCTTTATTCTTATAGGGCTGACGGACCTGAAACCGGCAGAAATTATGCAGTATTACAGCTAATATAAAAGCACTATTCAGTGGAATAGTGCTCTATTCTTCATTCCTATCTTTAATTTTATGAATTACGTAGAGAATAAACAAAATTATAAGTAACGCAATAATTACTAAATGAAAATCTTTAAGATATACCTCTATGTTCTTCCAATTCTTACCCAAGATATATCCTGCGGTACAGAAGCCTGTGCACCATACCAGCGAGCCCAAGAAAGAGAATATTGAAAATGGGATAAGATTTGTTTTGGCAACTCCAGCAGGAAAAGAAATAAATGTCCTTACGCCCGGTATAAGCCTGCCAAAGAAAGCTGCAAAATTTCCGTATTTTTTAAACCAGTTTACTGCCATATTATAGTCTTTTTTAGATATAAAGAATGTTTTTCCAAATTTATTAAATAATGTCTCGCCGCCCCATGCACCAAGATAATAATTTGCTAGTGAACCAATGGTTGTAGAAATTGTTGTTACAGCAATTAATACATATATATTTATTCCTGTAGATACCTTTGCCATATAGCCGCCAAATGGGAGAATTGCTTCGCTAGCGGCAGGTATGTTTACACTGTCGATAAACATTGCAAAAGCCATAAACCAATAACCATATTCTGAAGTTAGATTTACTAATACCTGATAAAACTGTTCCATCGTTAACCCCAAATCTATTTTTTTTCAGCAGAAGTTTGTTGTTGTGTTACATCATGGCTAAAGTCAATCTTAATCTGTTTTTCGATTTCAAGTGTATCGTGTATGAAATACCAAGCGCCGTTAGTCTTCTTTGGTGTTCCCGGCAAACTTAAAAATGATATATTCTCTGAAGGCATATCTTTTGCAGCTAGAGCATACTTTACGGCAACATCAAAAGGAATATCTGTTTTAACATATTTAAATATTTGCTCAAGTATCTTATCTGCTTTTAATATATACTGTGGTTTAAGTTTTTGTTCAACTAGAGCCTTGAAAAATATTTGCTGCGCTTCTATTCTACCTAAGTCGCCTTCAACATAACCATGACGGTATCTAACAAATTGTTCTGATTTTTTTCCGTCAAGAACTTGAAGTCCCTTTTTTAAGTGAATGTGAAGGTCTTGGTCATAATCATCATAGTTCATGTTTCTTGGAACATCAACTTCAACCCCGCCAAGAATATCTATAATGTTTCTAAACCCTTCAGGATTTGCAACAACTGAATAATCAATAGGGTTTTCGATTATCTCTCCAACAACTTCTTTTGTAAGTTCTGCTTTGCCTTTTCCATAAATGCTGTTAATTTTGTGTGTTCCCTTGTATTGAACCTTAGTGTCTCTTGGAATAGATACAACATGGATTTGCTTTGTTATAGGGTTAATATTAGCAACAAGCATAACATCTGTATTCAATCCAACTTTATCTGTACCCATAATAAGAACATTTATTGGTTTTTGAGGGCCTCCAAGGGGATTGAAAATACTGCCCAAGATATTTGAACTGTTAAATAAATCAGGGTTCAACATATATATAGTGCCTAAAGCAACGATAGCAATCATGCAAAAGGTAAAAACAAATACAAACACAATTTTGAAAAACTTTTTAAAATCCATATAATCAATCAACCACCCGTTGAAAAAATTTTATCTCGTTTAAAGTATGTACGGTATGCTTGAACGCACAAACACATGAGAGATAATCATAATATAAACAAATAGAAACGCCCAGGGAAGAAAAGTTTTCAACTTTAATACCAAAGCGTTACTGCGGCTTGAATTTGAATATTCAGCGCCTTTTAATTATAGATTAGTATATGTATTTTGTCAATTTTTATGGGACCTAGAATAAGGAAGTAAATTCTTGAAATATTGTTAGGCGCAATAAAAAATTTAAACAACCTTATTTATTCTTTTTTAGTGAAAATCCTATGCTTGTAATTACTGGCCCGGCAAAAGAAAAGCCTGCGACCAACAGCCAATCATTTATACCTAAGGTGGTTGTTTTGAAAACTGCTTGAAGTGGCGGTATATATAATACAGCAATTAACATTAGTGCTGAAATACCTACAGACCAAAGAAGATATTTATTTTCTAATAAATTAATTTCAAAAATATCTTTATTTTCAGACCGGCATTCAAAGACATGAATAAGCTGAGAAGTAACCAAAGCTGCAAATGCGGCAGTTCGTGCAAGCGTTATTCCACTTCCAAAAGTAAAATATTCCAGATAAAATACTGCCAGAGTTCCCAATCCAATTATTGCTCCTCGAAATAATATTTTTTCTAAGAGACCATCTGAAAACACATGTTCATTTGGTAAGCGAGGTTTTCTTTCCATTATTCGTTTGTCAGAGGGATCCAAACCTAGTGCAATACCAGGAAGCCCATCTGTAACAAGATTTACCCAGAGTATTTGAATTGGAAGCAGCGGAATAGGGGATAATAGGAAAGAACCCAGAAACATTGTCAACACTTCACCAATATTACACGAGAGCATATATCTTATAAATTTTCTGATGTTCTCATAAATACTCCGGCCTTCTTCAACTGCCGAAACTATTGTAGAAAAATTATCATCAAGAAGAATCATTGATGATGATTCCTTCGTAACATCTGTTCCGGAAATGCCCATTGCTATACCAATATCAGCCTCTTTAACAGCAGGACTATCATTAACTCCATCGCCTGTCATAGCCACTATCTCGCCTTTGCTCTTAAGTATTTTTACTATTCGGAACTTATGGCGTGGAGATACACGTGCAAAAACGTTATATTTATTAATATTTTTAATAAACTCATTATCGCTTAATTTATCTAACTCTTCTCCTGTTATTACGGTTGAAGTATTTTCATTTGTTATCCCGATTTCCTTAGCTATTGCATAAGCCGTTTCTTTATGGTCTCCGGTAATCATAACAGGCTTGATGCCTGCCTTTTTGCATTTTTCAACTGCAAAAATTGCTTCATTTCGAGGAGGATCAATCATTCCAACAAGCCCAATGAAGGTAAGGTTGTTTTCAAGTTCTGTATCATTTAGTTGTGTAAGATCCGATTCAGAGCTTAAAGGTTTTTTTGCTATTGCTATAACTCTTAAAGCTTGGGAGGCCATTAAAGATGCTGCCTCAAGGATTTCTTTCGATTCTTTGGAAGATAGAGGTAGAAAACCATCTTCCTTAAGAACATATTTGCATAGTTTAATAATTACATCAGGCGCACCTTTAGAATAAGTTATTAAACGGTTATGGTTATTTTTTTGTATTACTGACATCATTTTTCTGTCAGAGTCAAAAGGAATCTCACGAATCCGCTTATATATATTTAAAAGCCAGTTATTAGTAATGCCGGCTTTGCTTGCTACAGTAAGGAGCGCGCCTTCTGTAGGGTCTCCTTGTATCTCCCAGGCAGAACCATTAGTATTTATTAGCCTTGAATTATTACATAACACGCCAGCAGTAAGACATTCTATAAGAAGACGATTACTTTTGGGAGATATGTTTTTGCCCCTTGATATAAAATTTCCTTCGGGCGCAAAGCCTGAGCCGGTTACGTCAATGATTTCTCCATCGGCAAAGATTTTCTTAACAGTCATTTTATTCTCGGTAAGCGTACCTGTCTTATCTGAGCAAATTACTGTTGTACAGCCTAGGGTTTCAACTGCGGGAAGTTTTCTAACCAGCGCATTCCTACGGAGCATTCTTTGAACACCTATTGCTAGAGAAATGGTTACTACTGCTGGAAGACCTTCAGGAATAGCTGCAACAGCCAAACTTATTCCTGATAAAATTACATTAAACAGCTGTTCTCCTTTTAGTATTCCAATAAAAGAAACTATAGCACAAATAATGATGCATCCATAAACTATAAGAGTGCCCATTTTATCAAGTTTCTTTTGAAGGGGGGTGAGCTCTTCCTGAACGTTTTGAATCATTTCGGCGATTTTTCCCATTTCGGTATTCATGCCTGTATTTACGATGATTGCTTTTCCAGTTCCGGAGACGGCAAGTGTACCCATGAATATTGATTGTTCATGATTCTGAAGTATTTCAGGCTTTTCATCAGGAATATTATCAGCTGTTTTTTTAGAGACAGGCATTGACTCACCGGTAAGCATTGACTCGTCGATAGATAGGCTGCTTGTCTCGATTAATAAGGCATCAGCAGGTACTCTGTTGCCTGCTTCAAGGATAATTACATCCCCTGGAACAATCTCTGAGGCTGGTAAAATTACCGGAATTCCATCTCTCATTACTGTACAGACAGGTGCAGCAAGCTGCTTGAGAGCCTCAAGTGTTTTTTCTGTTTTATATTCCTGCCAGAAGCCCAGCAAGGCATTAAGTAAAATAATAAACATTATAGTTGATGCTTCAACAACCTCGCCCATTATTATTGAAAATAAAGTTGCGAGAAGAAGAATAATCACCATAAAATCACTAAACTGTTTGATAAAAATCATGAGGAGTGATTTTTTCTTTTTACTTGATATTTCATTTGGGCCGTATATGTTAAGTTTTTTTTGAGCTGTATTTGAAGATAATCCTTCTAGTATGTCGTTTTTTTGCCTATTAGAGCCAGGTTGACGTGCTGTATTTTTCATTTTTTCCTCCAGTTAATAATAGTTGATAGCGTATAGCCGATAATTCATCCGATGCATGTCTTAGTTCTCATTTATTTTATTATTTGAGTTTTAAAAGTATGATAATGCTTTAACAAAAAAAATATTCCGGGCATATTGTGTATAAAAAACTATGGAATTTTACTTATGCTAATTGTAGTTATATTTTTATCAATTTCTTTGAGCCTTGATGCACTGGCAGTATCAATAGCTTACGGTATGAAAAATGTGAAGATTTCTGTTTTACCTAAAACCATGCTTTTTATGTCTTCATTGGTTTGTTCATATATTGGAGTATTTGCGGGTCATTTATTTTTAAGATATCTGGATTCACAGAGTTCTAAAATAATAGGAATTGCTTGCATGATTCTAATTGGTATATGGATGATAACAAAGTCTCAAAACAAACATGAAAATATAGAAAATAAAATAGAAAACTTCAAAGAAACAGAGAAAAAACTTATTGAAATTGCAATAAAATCGATTGGAATTACAATAATGGTTATTAAGAATCCAGTAAGAGGGGATGTTGATAATTCGGGAGTAATAGACTTAAAGGAGGCCCTGATACTTGGCATTGCAATAAATATTGATGCGGCAATGGCTTGTATGGGAGGTACAATGGCAGGCTTGCCTTCTACATTTTTGCCGATTTTCATAGCATCAGCCCAGGTAATTTGTATACAGCTTGGAGCATGGTTTGGTAAAAAGATATCCAACATGGAAATCTTTAATGAAAAAATTGTTTCATTTATTCCTGGACTCGTATTAATAGGCTTAGGCATCATAAAGATATTTTTTAGCTAAAGGGTTTAGGCTTTCACCATTTTTTGTCTATTGCATATACTGTATTACATTGATTGGAGCAGTAAGGAGCATACAAAATGCATTGTTATAGAAGGGTCTGGGGACTAATACTTCTTGCTCTTGGTATGGGAATGCTTTTGGTAGTTTGCCTGCCTAAGCTTGGATGGGTTTTCTGTGTAGGATTAATCTTAATATTCCTTGGCTGGTTATGGCTGATGAATTAACAGGAGGTGATTTGAATGAAAATAGTTGTTTTTAAAATGCCGAAATTTTTGGGAGGCATAATAAAAAGAATGATGGGAATAAAATAGCTTAGTAAGTGCAAAGTTGACAGATAAAAACTGCTTTGGGGAAAAGCCTATAGTTTGTTAGCATACATATAAAAAAACACATAAAAAAACGCGAGGTTTTCGCGTTTTTAAATTTAAACTTTACACTAGGTTACACTGCTCTTTCAACTTTTCCGGAACGAAGGCATCTTGTACATACGCTGATTGTTTTTGGGGTACCGTTAATAACAGCCCTAACCTTTTTAATGTTAGGTCTCCAAGACCTGTTAGTTTTTTTGTTTGAATGGGCAACGTTTAATCCAAATACAATTTGTTTTTCGCAAATACTGCATTTTGCCATCTATAACACCTCCTTCTCAGGTATCTAACTCAATAAATAAAGCATAATTATTCTAGCACAGCCTTACAAAGTTGGCAAGAAATATTTTTTCTAATTGGTATTTATAAAAAAAAAGAAAGAGGATAAATCCTCTTTCAAAAATATATGCTTGTTTAGACACGTTCGCCTCTGATCATTTTATCCAAAACATCTTGGCCTCTATACTTATGGACTATCTTATACATATAAGCTTTCCAGTCGACTGTATTGCCTGATTCATCCAGTGTTTGAACAAAGAGTATATGGATTCCCTGCGATAAAGTTTCATCAATCATTACAGGAAGTACATCTTCATGAATTACTATTGTTTCTTCGTTGTAAGGCTTGCCTGGATAAGAAACTGTATCCCAATAATAGCGGATTGTGCACTTCCGTGATGACCTGTCAAAAGCTGAAATCAATATTTCATCACCGAGGAAGAGTTCTCCTGTGTATGGGGAAACACACTGCGTAGGAGGAAGGGTATCGACTATATTGATGTAGACTTCTTTCCAGGACCAGCTATAGTGGCCTTTAGCCTTGCATGTGGCCTGTACATAAAGTATATACCCTCCTACTTTGTTGGGTAAGTCAATTGTTATAATATTCTGATTTTTTACTCTGTGTTTTTCTCCGCCGATGGAATAGAATATTTCATCTATTCCATATAGGTAGGTGGTGGCTATGGTGAGTCTCGAACCTGCCGACACTGTGCCGCCATTTGGAGATATAGCAATATCTGGACGCACGTTTTCGCTTGCCATAGCCGGCAGAGCACATATCAGAGTTGCCATAATCACAAAAGCAATACCTAATATTAATTTTTTCATTTGTATTCTCCTTCCTTATTTAACGTCTTCAGATTTTACGGCCAGTAATTTTAGAACTTGCTTATTTTGTTTTGTACCATCCCATATTCCAGTTACGGTAAGGGTATGGAACCCTGGCGGGGGAACAATGGTTTCGACTTCGAAACTTCCGCGTTTATCAACTGGTATTGAAACTTCTGTTGGACTATTTTTGTCCCATTGAAGCTGCACTTTTTCTAAACCGCTGTCCGGGGTAATGGAAAGAGTGCTGTTGGCTACTACAGGATCTACGTTCGGGTGGGGATCGGTAAATCTATAGGTGAAACCATGGGATGCGGTTTTGGTATTTTCCCAATAAATTTGGGGTTTAATACCTCTGTAATCGAAATACGAAGTCACTCCTACAAATATAATCATAATCCCCAAAATTATCGCAATTCCAACCGAGTTTTTATTCATTTGTATCACTCCTTAATAATAAATGTCTATTTCAACGGAAAAATTCCGCTTGGCTTGGTTATCAATCGCAACTGCAGATTGGCTGTGACTCTCCAGAATAGTTTTCCCGGGGATAAAAAAGTAATTTTTTTTAAAATGTTTAAATTTAATTATACGGCAAAATCAGCGCAAAGTAAACCAAAATAAGGGAATGTAAACTTTTTGTAATAAAGAATAGGATTAATTTTATATAATACTGGAATAATGTCTTAAATTAATATAAAATAGGTAATAATAAAACATATGATTTTGAAGGAGGAGTTTTTGTGGCTGTTAAAATAAAAAATGATCTTGGAAGTTTAGAAATAAACGAGGCTGTAATTGCGGCTATTGCCGGAAATGCTGCTGCAAAATGTACAGGAATTGCTAGCTCTGCAGCAGGAGCTAACTTCTGGAGCAGAGAAAACCTTACAAAGGGAATTAAGATTACCGGCGATAATGAAAAAGTGATTATCGATGTATCAATAGTAATTGAATACGGAGTTAAAATTTCTCAGGTTTCAGAAAGCATAATGGCCTCGATATCTAAGCAAGTAAAAGAATTTACCGGACTTGAAGTTGAAAAGGTTAATATAGTTGTTGAAGGAATTAAAGTTGACAAATAGGGTTATAAAAATTTAAAACTATTCTCAAAAGGAAAACCTATGGTTTTCCTTTTGTATTCCTTTCCTCTAGCCCCCAAATTCTTATCAAAGACCTTCTATGATTTTGCTCCGCTCATTTTCACCGTCGTATCAGGACTCCCATCCATGGTCGCTGATACTAGATTTTGCATCCTGCAAAATCTGCGGTTTCATTCACTACTCTAATCAAGAAGCTCTAATGCCAAGAATTTAACCGGGGCTTCTAAGCACTTCTCTAGGGGGGTAATATAGCATCCATTTTAACGTACAAGCTTAGAGATTCTATTCCACAGGTGCAGACTGAAGCGTAAGACTTTGCACGATGCAAAGTTTAATGTCCTTGAGCATGGATGCGAATCAGGACATATTAGCGAGAAGTCAAGGCAAGGAATTTAGAAGCTCTTGCTTGGGAGTGGGGATGCAGAGGAGGAGATTCCAAAAGAGGAACATTAGGTTCCTCTTTTGAGACGAGGGCTACAGAGACGCTTAATAATAAGAGTTAGCGCAGAAGTCGCCACTTCAAAAATCAGCTATAGAAACCTACTTACGAATAATGTAAAATATAGCTGTAAATCAGCTGCGTTTTACAGGAGAAAAATATTGGAGATTCAAACCACTCTATATAAGCCAATTCAATATATTAAGGGCGTTGGAGAAGCTCGTGCAAAGCTTCTTGAAAAGCTGGGCATAAATACTATCGAAGATATGCTTTATTACTTCCCCAGGGATTATGAAGACAGGGGGGAGATAAAGAAGATTATTGAATTATATGACCAACAGCCTGCCAGCTTTAGAGCTTTTGTTAAATCTGGTATTACGGAAAGCAGGCCAAGAAAAGGCCTTACAATACAGAAACTGCTTGTTAAGGACGAAACAGGAACATGCATTTTGACTTGGTTTAATCAAAGTTATCTCAAAGATACCTTCAAACCTAGTTCTGAGTTTGTTTTTTTTGGTAAGCCGTCAAGAAAGTTTGGACATTTAGAAATACAAAATCCTGTATTTGAAAAGGTTGATGAAGAATTAAAAGAAACTGGAAAGATTGTGCCGATATACCCATCAACGCTTAATCTCTCGCAGAAGATTATAAGGACAACTATTAGAAATGCGCTTGAGGTTGTTGACGGTCAACTTCAGGAATTCTTGCCGGAAGAAATAAGGAGAAAGTATAAGCTTGCAGAACTGAATTACTCAATAAGCAATATTCATTTTCCCAAAGATGAGAAAAGCTTTGATTTTGCACGTAAACGGCTTGTTTTCGAGGAGCTTTTTCTTCTTCAGCTTGGTTTGCTCTCAATCAAAAATAGAATTAATACTGGGGCAGAAGGTATTCAGTTTAAACCAATACCTGAACTTGAAGAATTTATAAAAGTTCTTCCGTTTAAATTAACAGGGGCGCAAAAACGGGTGTTTGATGAAATAAATGAAGATATGGAAAAATCCAAGCCAATGAACAGGTTGATTCAAGGGGATGTTGGCTCTGGAAAGACGATTGTTGCTGCACTTGCAATGTATAAAGCTGTAAAAAATGGATATCAAGCTGCTTTAATGGTACCTACCAGTATCCTTGCAGAGCAGCATTACAATACATTTAAAGATTTGTTTAAAAAAATTGGTATTACAACCATATTAGTAACGGGCTCGCTTACTCAAAAACAGAAGAGAGAGATTCAACGGGATATTTCAGAAGGAAGAGCTGATATAATTATTGGTACGCATGCTCTAATAGAAGAAGATATTATTTTTTGGAACCTCGGGCTAGTTGTTACCGATGAACAGCATAGATTTGGAGTTAGACAAAGGGCTGTTTTAGCTTCAAAGGGGAAAATACCGGATGTACTGGTTATGACTGCAACTCCTATTCCCAGGACTCTTGCACTGATTTTGTATGGCGATTTGGATATTTCGATTATTGATGAACTTCCGCCGGGAAGGAAAAAAATCGAAACCTATTGGATAGAAGAAAGCCTGCGCGATAGAATGTATAAATTCATTGAAAAGCAGGTGACGGAAAAAAGGCAGGTTTATGTAGTTTGTCCTTTGGTTGAGGATTCAGAAACCATTAGCGCAAAATCTGTAGAAAAGCATGTACAAGAGCTGGAGGAAATATTTAAGGGGTACAAAATTGCGTACCTTCATGGCAAAATGAAGAGTAGAGAAAAAGAACAAATCATGCAAGAATTCTGTGCTGGAAAAATTAATATACTTGTATCAACGACAGTAATTGAGGTTGGTGTTAATGTACCTAACGCCGCACTTATGATTGTTGAAAATGCTGAAAAATTTGGACTTGCCCAGCTTCATCAATTGAGAGGCAGGGTAGGTCGCGGAGAAGCTCAATCATATTGTATTTTAATGACCGAGGCGGTTTCGAAAATTATAAGTGAAAGAATGAGGGTTATGCAAAGAACAAATGATGGTTTTGAGATTGCCGAAAAGGATTTGGAATTAAGAGGGCCTGGGGAGTTTTTTGGAACCAGACAGCATGGTATTCCAGATTTAAAAATAGCAAATCTTTTTAAAGATATTGATATACTTAAACTTGCACAGGAAGCTGCAAAACAAGTTTTAGAATCAGATAAGAACTTATCACACAAGGAACACCTGGGCGTAAAACAAAAAGTTATGGAACGGTTTAAAGGAAGGGAAGTTAACTTATGAAAAAGATGAAGACGCTGGCAACAGTATTGTTATTATTAGCATTAATTGGTGCGGTTGCATCATGGCCGTTTAGGCAGAATTTCTGGGGCGGACTTGCTCTATCGACATTTGAGGCTGCGCTTGTAGGAGCTTTGGCTGATTGGTTTGCAATTGTTGCGATATTCAGGCATCCCCTAGGAATTAAGTTTATTCCTCATACTGCAATTATTCCGAACAATAGGGAAAGGATAATCAATTCAATTGCAGATATAGTTGAAAATCAATGGTTGAGCCTGGATATCATTAGAGCTAAGATTAATGATTATCAAATAATTGATAGATTATCATCATCTATTGAATCGCAGGAAGGTAAGAAAAGACTTGAGAGCATTGTTTTGTCATTAATGGTAAATACAATAAAGGATATAGAACCTGCTTATGTTGCTAAGTTTATTCAACAAGTAATCAAGGGGAACTTCACAGAAATAAATATAACCGAAGAGCTTGTAGAAAAGTTTGAGAGTTCTCTAAAAGAATTGTATGGAGATGACGTAATAAATTTTTTAATTGATAAGCTGTGTATTATGACTGAGGATTATAGTTTTATCAAAGTTGTGAAGAATACTCTGCACAAAGCGGCAAATGATTATGCAACGAAGGGCGGCTTTTTCAGGCGGCTTGGAAAAGGTTTGGGAGAAGGGCTTGATGTAATTAATTATGAAGAGGCGGCAGAATCAATTTCAAAGAAATTTGCTGATTTTTTAGAAGATATAAAGGATGAGTATAACCCTTATCGGGCAAGAATTAAGAAATCAATCGAAAACATAAAGTTCACCAATCAAGAGAGTGTTTCTGTTATGCTGGGGAGCCTTGTTCAAAAAACAATTGACACAGATGATGGATTCAATACAATAGTTGATTTGGTTTCAGTATTAAAGGCCCAATTAATTACAGAAGATATAGAAAAATCGCCTTTGATAAAGTATTTTGCAGAAATGATAACTGAACAGATTAGAAATATTAAGGCAGATGACTTAAAAAAGGCTGAGTTTGAAGGGTGGATAAAGAAAGCTGGAATTGAAATTGTGGAAAGATACCACAGCTTGGTTGGAAATTTAGTTAAGGAGAACTTACAATCATTAAATGATCAGAGCTTTGTTGACTCTCTGGAGGATAAAGTAGGCGAAGACCTACAGTGGATAAGGGTAAACGGTACAGTAATCGGCGCTTTGGTAGGGATTGTAGAGTACCTGATACTGCATTTAATTAGCTAGAACTTGATATTAAGTTTTTATAAATAAATAAAAAAACTCCGACTGCATAATGTATGCTGCCGGAGTTTTTATTTTAGTTAAATTTTTACTGCATTATATCCTTCAATAATTAGAGTAACGGAAAGCTATACAGACAGCTATACAGATAGGCTTGCTTAGTAAACGGAGATTATAAAATTCCAGAAAATACAAAAGATAATCTTGAATAATTAATATGCATATTGTATACTAGGGTCATAAAATAAAACCAGGTACTAATACTTACTACTAAAATGTAAGGCTTGGAGGGTGATAATGAAAACGGTTGAAAAAATCAAGCAATTAAAAGATAAAAGGCAAGAAATACTACAGGGTGGAGGCAAAGACAAAATCGATAAGCAGCATGAAGCTGGTAAAATGACTGCGAGAGAAAGATTAAAAATGCTTCTTGATGAATCGGGTTTTGTTGAGGTTGATGCTTTTGTTAAGCATAGATGCACTGAATTTGATATGCCGAAAACTAATGCGCCGGCTGAAGGGGTAGTAACTGGCTATGGAACTATTCAAGGCAGACTTGTTTATGTTTATGCTCAAGATTTTACGGTTTTAGGCGGCTCTCTTGGAGAAATGCACGCAAATAAAATTTGCAAAATAATGGATATGGCAATAAAAGTAGGTGCTCCGTTAATAGGAATAAATGATTCTGGTGGAGCGAGGATTCAGGAAGGAATTGATGGCCTTGGCGGATTCGGAGAAATTTTCTTTAGAAATACCATGGCATCGGGTGTTATTCCTCAAATATCAATAATTATGGGGCCTTGTGCTGGTGGTGCGGTATACTCTCCGGCGCTGACTGATTTTGTACTTATGGTTGAAAATACAAGTCATATGTTTGTAACCGGCCCGCAGGTTATTAAGACTGTAACGGGAGAAGATGTTACATTTGAAACGCTTGGCGGAGCGGATACACACAATACTGTCAGCGGCGTTGCACATATTAAATGCTCGGATGAAAAGGAATGCATAGAAAAAATAAAGAAACTAATCAGTTATATTCCGGACAATAACCTTGCAGATATTCCAACAATTGAGTTCAATGATGACCTAAATAGAATTGATGAAAAATTAAATGAGATTATCCCGGATAGCCCGAATAAACCTTATGATATGAAAGAAGTCATATTTACTTTGGTGGATAATCAAGATTTCTTTGAAATACATGAACATTATGCTAAAAATCTGGTGATTGGATTTGGAAGAATGAATGCCTCGACTGTAGGATTTATTGCGAATCAACCTAAAGTACTTGCTGGAGTACTTGATGTAAATTCTTCTGACAAGGCGGCGAGGTTTATTAGATTTTGTGATGCATTCAATATACCAATAGTTACATTGACTGATGTGCCGGGATATTTGCCTGGGGTTGGGCAGGAACACAATGGCATAATAAGACATGGTGCAAAGATATTATACGCTTATTCAGAAGCTACTGTTCCAAAAATAAATGTGATTTTAAGAAAAGCTTACGGAGGTGCATATATCGCGATGTGCAGCAAGCATTTAGGGGCAGATATGGTATTTGCTTGGCCGTCTGCAGAAATTGCTGTTATGGGGCCGGATGGTGCTGCTAATATAATCTTTAAGAAAGAAATAGCTCAAGCTGAATCCCCGGAGTTGACAAGAAATCAAAAGATTGAGGAATTCAGGGATAAGTTTTCTAATCCTTATATTGCGGCGGAGAGAGGATATGTTGATGATGTGATTGAACCTGCGGTAACGAGAAAGAGAATAATCAGTGCACTGGATATGCTTGCGTCTAAGAGGGAGAATAGGCCGGCTAAGAAGCATGGCAATATACCTCTGTGAGGAAAAAGATTCATGAAAATTGCAGAATTAGAGGTACTAATTATGGGTTATAAAGTTAATGTTTTAACAAAATGCGCAAATGAGGAAGAAACTGCAGTTGTTATAGCGGCGGCTTTATCTGCAGTTTTAAGTGACCAAGATAAAGCTAATGATGGCTTGATAATAAGAAAAATCAATCGCAAGCAAGGCGGTATGCTGCCGTGGAATATTATTGCTAAACGTGAGTGTTTTGAGCGAATAGGAGGTAATTAAATGGTTAGAAAATACAAAATAAGTGTTAATGGAAAAGAGTATGATGTTGAGGTAAGAGAAGTTGCTGAAGAACAAATTGAAGCAGTAAAATCTGCCGAGAAAAAGCCGGAGCCAATTTTTACTTCGGTGCCTGTAATAAGTGTTCCGATAGAGCAGAAGAAATCTGAAAGCGTTGAATCTTCTTTTGACGGTCCTGATGGGATATACAAAATAACTGCGCCTATGCCTGGTACAATCATGAAAATAAATTTCGAAAAAGGGCAGAATGTAAAAAGAGGTGAAGTTGTCCTTATACTTGAAGCTATGAAAATGGAAAATGAAATTACTGCCCCGATGGATGGCATTTTAACCTCATTGAATGTATCGACAGGCAGTAAAGTGAGTTCGGGAGATACAATGTTTACAATGTAGAAATATATTCGTGTTTATAAAAACTAATCTAATTGTATAGTTCTGATTCGACATTTTTTTTAATTATGGGAAAAACGGACAGATTAAAACCCTCGGATTTGTCGAATATTAAGCCATAAATAAGAAATAGGAAAGAATTTTACGATATGTTTTTATTTACCCAAAAGTATACTAATTGTATAATAGAAAAGGAAGTTATTTTATAAATAAACGAGGGGGATAAAGGATGCAGGTAAAATTAGAACTTGCGGGTAAAGCGGAATACAAATTTGAAGAGTATGTTGAACCTACTTATTTGAGAGAAATGAATTTGGAATACTATTTAATAAAATCTGATGCTTCAAATCAAAGCAATGATAATTCAAATATTTATGGTATAGAGGTAATAAAGACAGAGGTTAACATGTCAAACTCAGTAATAACTGAGGTTGAGCGTGTTCCTAATATATCATCAGATAAGGAGGGGGTTATAGAAATACTTGATAAATTAGTTAAAAACAAGGTTACACCCATTGCTTTACATGATGTGTTAGAAGACTTCTCAAGAATAATAAATTAAATAGGTAATGAAGGAGAAAATAGGCCGCAATTGGCCTATTTTTTTTACAGTAATATATTTATTGAATATTAGTAATATTAATTATATAGAATATCAATAAAGTAACTAAAAAAATTTTTTAAAAATTATTTTTGTAAGTTAAGGTAATAATATTCTATATGGCATAATTTGATTTCGGATATAGGGAGAGTGTAATTAGTGAAGCCTAAAATTGCTGTTTTAATAACGGTAGCGTTATTAATCTTAGTTTTTTTTGCCGGTTTATTTTCAAATTCAAATAAAATAAAAAACGGAGTAAAAATTGAGGGAGTTAGTTTCTCTGGTTATAGTATTGATAAGGCTGAGGAAAAGTTAAATGATGTCTACGATACTAAAAAGAATTTTGTTATTACCCTTTATTATCAGGGTAAAGCATGGACGATATCTTCCAGTGACATTAATGTAAATTATGATACCAAAACAGCGGTAAATAATGCATATTATTCTGGCAGAACAAGCGGATTTTTTGGGAACTTTTTTGACTCTATTGTGTTTTTGGTTAGCGGAAAGAATGTTCAGGTTCCAGTAAGTTTTGATAGAAGAGTTCTTTTTCAAAAGCTCCAGGTAATAGCAAAAGAAATTAATAGCTCCGCAGCAAATGCATCAATTATTATAAACCCCGATGGAACTCTTATAAAAAAACCTGAAAAACCTGGAGTAAAGATGGACTTTGGGAAGACTTTAAAGATTCTTGAAGAAAGTATTACGGCAATGACTGATCAGTCCATACAAATAGCTGTTTTAAATGATAAAGCTAAAATTACTATGAAAGATATAGAAGATATTGATAGTGAAATAGGAAGGGCAGAAACAGTTTATAATGAAAATCAGGCAAATAGAGTTTCAAACATTAAAAATGCATTAAAAAGAATTAGGGGAACAATAATTCTTCCAGGAGAAGTATTTTCTTTAAATAAAACACTTGGTCCGAGAAATCAGGATAACGGTTACAAGGATGCTCCGGTTATATTAAATGATGAGCTTGTGCCGGGAATGGGAGGAGGAATATGTCAGGTGGCGACAACAATGTATAAAGCATCTTTGCAGGCTTGTTTGAAAGTTGTAGAAAGAAAGCACCATTCTTTTCCTCCGGTGTATGTTCCGGTTGGACAGGACGCAACAATTGCAGGGGATTCTATAGACTTAAAAATCAAGAATAATCTTAATACAAGTATTTTTATTAATACTATGAATAAAGGAAATAGAATTATTATTAGCTATTATTCTAAAAAACCTAATTATAAGAGAAAAGTTAGGATAGAATCACAAATCCTTGAAGTAGTCGAACCTGGCCCACAGCAGATAATAAAAGATGGAAGTCTTGAAATTGGAACTATAACTACAGAGAAGCCAGAAAAAAAAGGCTATAAAGCAGCAGTTTTCAGAAACATCTATGATGGAATAAATCTTATAAGCAGAGAAAAAATATCGCTTGATGTTTACAGGCCGATAAGAGGGGTGATTAGAATGGGAACCGGAGAGAAGAGGGCTACCCAGGAGGTTATACAAAATATATTTCCTAGTATAAACGATATACAAAATGAGTTTATTGAAGAGCCGGATAATCCTCCAGAAATAAATTGAAATAAAAAAATCCCCTCTCGTTAAGTTGAGAGGGGATTTTGTAAACTAATCGACTTTAAATTTATTAACCAAACTATTCATTGCTGATGCGGATTGAGATAGTTCGGAAGCAACATTGCCAAGTTCCTGGAATACGCTTGTTTGCTCTTGAACACTTGCACTCATCTCTTGAGCACTTGATGCTGTAGATTCTGTTATGCTCAAAATATTCATCATTCCAGAATTCATTTGCTTGGAAACCTCAGCCTGTACAGTTGCTGCTTTTGAAATATCATCTATCTGTCTAGCAATATTGTCTATAGAATTTATTATTCCTTGAATGTATTCGCTTGTATCTGTAGCTTTTCTTAATCCTTCTTCAGCTTTCTTTGCACCTTCATGCATTTTTTCAACAGCGTTGTTGGTCTTGTTTTGAACATCAACTATAAGCTTGGTAATATCTTTAGCAGCTTCACTGCTTCCTGCAGCAAGCTTTCTTATTTCTTCAGCAACAACTGAGAAACCTCTACCAGCTTCACCAGCTCTTGCAGCTTCTA
>JBLNBO010000033.1:0-213755 GCA_050260055.1 Ignavibacteriales bacterium | reverse complement strand
AAACGCTATGGACTGATTTTCTTAAAAATCACAAATATAGATTTAGGGCACAAAAACAAATAGATAATTATATTGTAGACTTCTATTGTTCTAGACATAAGTTGATTATTGAAATAGATGGGGAAATACATAATAGTTTTGAAAGGCTTGAATATGATGAAGAACGTACAAAAGTATTTGAATCTTATGGCCTTAGGGTTGTGAGATTTAAAAATGAAGATGTAATTTATAATTTCGAAGATGTTTGTAAAAAGATAAATGAGGCTTGTATTGAATTTTCTACATAGAGATACTTTTCGCTCCCTTTTGAAGGGAGGAAAGGAGGGTCTATGTACCAGATGCTAAGAATATACGCCCGATTTTAAAAAGTTTGATTTTTGAATATATGTGCATGTATGATATAATATGTTTTGTAATGGAGGTGGCAAGATGAAAAAAACAAACGATATATGTGAAGAAACCTGCCTGCATAAAGAATTGACCGAGCCGCTGAAGAACAAATTATTGGCTGAAGATGAAGTTAACAATGTGGCTGAGATTTTTAAGATTCTAGGGGATGGAACCAGAATCAGGATTATTGATGCTCTTTTAAATAATGAACTTTGTGTTTGTGACATAGCAGATGTATTAAAAATGTCCCAGTCTGCAATATCTCACCAATTAAGGCTTATGCGAACCACCAGAATACTTAAACAAAGAAAAGAAGGGAAAAACGTCTATTATTCCCTTGAAGACCAACACATCAAAGATATCCTTGATCAATGTATAAATCATGTAAAGCATAATTAGTATAATAACAGGAGTGTTGCACATATTCTAAATAAGGTGTATAATATGTAATATATGAATAATTGTTCATATATGAGTGGAAGGGGGACTTGAAATGAATAACAACAAAAAAATATATATTCTCGAAGGGCTTGGTTGTGCTAATTGTGCGGCAAAAATTGAAGATAAGATTAATAAGCTTGAAGAAGCTGAAAATGCCAATGTGAATTTTGCATCTAAAACTTTGTATATAGAGTTATCCAAAAACACAGATATATTTAAGAAAATTGAAGAAATTGTAAAAAGTATTGAGCCTGATATAGAGGTGATTCCTAAGGAATCAGCAGGGCATATTCATAACCACACTAAAGAAGAAAATCCCAAGAAAACTGCCGGATGGATAGCGGTTGGTTTTGTATTATTCATAATTCCATTAATATTTCAATTTCCAATACAATATGAGCTGATATTATTTGGATTAAGCTATATTATTGTAGGGGGAAAGGTTGTATTAACAGCAGGTAAAAACATTTTTAAAGGTCAGGTGTTTGATGAAAACTTTCTAATGACAGTTTCAACTCTTGGGGCATTTGCAATAAAGGAATTTCCTGAAGCGGTTGCAGTTATGCTGTTTTATCGCGTAGGTGAATTACTACAGGATATTGCGGTTGATAGGTCGAGAAAATCAATTACTGCTTTGATGGATATCCGTCCAGATTTCGCTAACCTAAAGAATGGCAATGAAATCTTACAGGTTAATCCGGATGAGGTTCAAATCGGTCAGGAAATAGTGGTAAAGCCTGGAGAGAGAGTGCCATTGGACGGGATAGTTACTGAAGGAAAAACTATGGTTGATACTTCAGCTCTTACTGGCGAATCAGTTCCGAAAACAATCGGTATCAATGATGAAGTATTGGCTGGATTTATAAATAAAAACGGAGTAGTTACTGTAAAAGTAACAAAACTGTTTAGCGAATCGACAATATCGAAAATCCTCAATATGGTTGAAAATGCAAGCAGTAAGAAGGCTCCAACCGAAAAATTCATAACCAAGTTTGCAAAGTATTATACACCTATAGTTGTGTTGCTTGCTTTGATAATTGCAGTAATACCGCCTTTAATTTTAATGGATGATTTTAAAATCTGGATTTATAGGGCATTGATATTCTTGGTAATTTCATGTCCCTGTGCACTTGTAATCTCTATACCTCTTGGATTTTTCGGAGGTATTGGAGGAGCTTCAAAAAAAGGTATTTTGATTAAGGGCGGAAATTATTTAGAAGCATTAAATAATGTTCATACTGTGGTCTTTGATAAAACGGGGACACTAACAAAGGGCGTTTTCAAGGTGACGGAAATTGTCACCGCGAACGGCTATACGGCTGATGAAATATTAATGTTTGCAGCTTATGCCGAAAGTTATTCCAATCATCCTATTGCGGAATCAATAAAAGAAGCATATGGACTTTCCATTGATAGAAGCAGGATTGAAAAAAGTGAAGAATTAGCGGGATTTGGCGTGAAGGCAGTTGTTGATGGAAAAACTATTATGGCTTGCAACGACAAGATGCTTCACTTAGATGATGGTATAAGCCATGACATGTGTAATGTTGAAGGTACTGTTGCATATGTAGTAATTGATAATGAATATGCCGGATATATAATTATTTCAGATGAAATCAAACATGATGCTAAAACCACGATAGAACGTTTAAAAGATGCCGGAGTCCAAAAAATTGCTATGCTTACCGGGGATACAAAGTATGCAGCCCAAAGGACTGCTGATGAATTAGAAATTGAAAATGTATATGCAGAGCTTCTGCCAGACCATAAGCTTGAAAGGCTTGAAGAATTGCTGGATGTAAATAAGATTAAAGGAAAGCTTGTTTTTGTTGGCGATGGTATAAATGATGCCCCTGTGCTTGCAAGAGCTGATATTGGTATTGCAATGGGGGGGATTGGTTCGGATGCTGCGGTCGAAGCGGCTGATGTGGTATTAATGACTGATGAACCTTCAAAAATAGTTGATGCAATTAAGATTGCGAAGAAGACAAAGACAATTGTATGGCAGAATATCATTATGGCATTAGGCGTAAAGGCTATTGTGTTGATGCTGGGGGTTCTTGGAATTGCAACAATGTGGGAAGCTGTCATTGCAGATGTCGGGGTTGCTGTATTGGCTGTATTGAATTCGATTAGAGCCATGAGAATATAGAATATGAATACTGGATTTGCTGGAACTTTATAGCATTTTATGGTATATTCAATATATATACTAACGAGACAACTTCTTAGGCAAGAATAAAATTCTTTTAAAAGGAGTTAAGAAAAGTGCAATTCTTTAATAAATGGTGGACTTATCAAGAGGAAAGATTCCCTTTGAAACAATACCTCCCAATGGCAATAGTATTCAGCTTATCTGCTGTAAGTTATTCTGCAATTCTAAGAAACGCAAAACCTAGTTGGAATGTCATTCTTACTGCTTTTCTTACTTCTTTTTGCGCCTTTCTTCTTTTGCGTGTTGCTGATGAATTCAAAGATTTCGAAGAGGATTCCAAGTACCGTCCCTACAGACCGGTCCCAAGAGGATTAATAAAACTAAGTGAATTGAAGTGGTTGGGAATAGCTCTTTTATCAATTCAGTTCATTAGTGCTTTTCTGATATTACCTTCACTGCTTATCCTATTATTTATAGTCTGGTTGTATTTTTATCTGATGACTAAAGAATTCTTTATACATGAGTGGCTTAAAGCTCATCCCTTTACATACATGTGGAGCCATATGATAATACTTCCTTTGATAGACTTCTATAATACTGCATGTGATTGGATGCCTATAAACGGAAGTGTCCATTGGCAAATAATCTGGTTCTTGATTGCCAGCTTTTTTAACGGTGCTGTAATTGAAATAGGCCGAAAGATTAGAGCTAAAGAAGATGAAGAAGAAGGGGTAGAGACTTATACCTTCCTTTGGGGAAACAAAAAAGCAATTACTTTCTGGCTTTTCGCAATGTTTCTGACAATGATTGCGGCAATGGGAGCGGCAGTTACAATTAACTTTCTAATCCCTGTTGCAGTATCTATGATTATTATTTTCCTTATCGCAGGTTTTTTAGGCCAGCGATTCTTAAAGAATCCTACAACCCGGAATGCAAAAGTATTTGAAGGGTTTTCAGGGGTTTGGGTCTTTGCTCTGTATTTAGTTCTGGGTATTGTTCCTCTAATTATTAGATAAAGAGGTATCTACATGAAAGCTAATAAATACATCTTAACTGAAATTTCAGATTCTGAAATGCTTGGAGGTAAAGCAGGCTCTTTAGCCATGCTTACGAAAAAAGGCTTTAATGTTCCGAAATGGTTTGTAGTTTCCCCTTTGGTTTTATTTGATAGTCTAAGCCTTGAACAGCTTAACGCATTTCAAGAAAATGATTTTAGTAAGGTTAAGTCAATAATTCACGGCTTTGTATTTTTTGATGAGTTTAAAGAATCATTAAAAGAAGCCATTGGAAATCTGTCTACAGAAGAAGACGCTTATTTTGCTGTAAGATCTTCAGCACTTGAGGAGGATGGTCAAAAGAATTCCTATGCAGGCCAATTTGAGAGTTATCTTTTTGTTAAAGAAAAGGATATTGAAAAAAGAATTATTGATGTGTGGAATTCTGCTTTTAACCCAAGAGTAATGACTTATTGCAAAGAAAATGGAATTGAAAATCTGCCAAGCATTCCGGCTGCTCTTATACAAATAATGATTCCGGCTGAGAAGGCTGGGGTCGCTTTTTCTGCGGACCCTATCAGCGGTAGGAGTACTATATGCACAGTGAGCGCAGTTTATGGTGTGGGAAACAGCCTGGTTTCAGGAGAGGCTGAGGCAGATACTTATTACGTTGATAGAGAAAATAATATAACAGATAGAATAGTAAAAACCAAAAATGTAATGCAAGTTTTAGAGAATGGCAAATTAACCACTAAAGAAGTTAGTGAGGAAATAAACTTAAAATCAGTGCTGGATGATAAAGAAATTATTGAAGCAGCTGTTTTAGCCAGGGAAACAAGCAAGGTTTTTGGCTGCTTTCAGGATATAGAATGGGCGTATTATAATGATAAGCTGTATTTACTGCAATCCAGGCCGATAACTTCAATGGGCAAGATTCCTGATAAAGATGGGTTTCTAAATTTATGGGATAACAGCAATATAGTTGAAAGTTATGGCGGTATTACTACTCCGATGACCTTTTCTTTTATAAGAAGAGCCTATGAAGAAGTATATCGACAAATGTGCCTGATTTTTGGTGTTTCTCAGCAAGTGGTTGATGAAAATTCCAATACTTTTAAAAGAATGCTGGGTCTGATTAAAGGCAGGGTCTATTACAATCTATTATCATGGTATAAGGTTATTGCAATTCTTCCAGGTTTCAAATTCAACCGCAAATTCATGGAACAAATGATGGGAGTAAAAGAAGGCATTCCTGATGAGCTTGTAAAAGATTTTAATATTACAGAAGGAAGCCGCTTGTTAGACTTCTTGAATTTTAATAAAGCTATTATTGGATTTGGACATAGCTTTATAACCTTGGATAAAAGAATTGACAAGTTCTATAAAAGATTGAGGGTTGTCCTTGCGCCTAAAGACTTTTCATCAATGAGGCTGGATGAATTGGTTTCAAGCTACCGTGAACTGGAAAGAAGTCTATTGACTAAATGGGATGCGCCGCTGATTAATGATTTCTTTGCTATGATTTTTTATGGAATCCATCGGAAAGTATCGGAAAAGTGGTTTATAAGTGAAGATAAAAATCTGTACAATGATTTGTTGTGCGGTCAGGGAGATATAATTAGTGCAGAACCTGCAAAGAGAATCAGGGAAATGGCCGAAATTATATTGGAAAATAAAGAACTAATAAAAATCCTTATTCAAGATGAAAGCTATATAATTTTAAGAGAAATCGAAAAGATACCTGGTTTAAAAATGAAGTATTCAGAGTATTTGAATTTATTTGGCAATAGGTGCTTAAATGAGCTTAAATTGGAATCTCCAACCTTGCTGGATGAACCGCTGCCTCTGTTAAGGTCAATCGGCTACCTTGCTGAAAGACTTGATAGAATGGGAAACAGCAGAGGAGAACAGAATGATGAAATGATTAGAATTCAGGCTGAAAAGGTTGTGAAAAGACAGTTAGCATGGAAACCGTTTAAAAGATTATTGTTTGCATGGATTTTAAAGAATACAAGAAAGGTAATAAGAAATAGGGAAAATTTACGTTTTGAAAGGACACGTTTGTTTGGAACGGTAAGGCTTATCGTTTTGGAGATAGGTAAGAGAATGGCTTCATATCATGAATTGGATAATTATAGGGATGTTTTTTATCTGGAAATAGAAGAAATATTGAACTTTGTTGAAGGAATTGCAACAACAAAGAATCTAAAAGAGTTAACTGAATTAAGAAAAGAAGAATATAAGGGTTATGAGACTGAAATTGCTCCTGATGACAGATTTGAGACAAGAGGTGCAGTTAATATTGGAAACAGCTTTAAGAATGGGAGTCTATCGGCAGTCGAATCCGATACAAATGGTGAAGTATTAAGAGGGCTAGGCTGCTGCCCCGGTGTTGTTGAGGGTAAAGTAAGGATAATTAAGAACCCTAAAGGGATTAAGCTTAATAAAGATGAGATTATTGTTGCTGAAACTACTGACCCGGGTTGGATAATGCTGTTTCCTTCAGCGGCTGGGATTCTTGTTGAGAGGGGAAGCCTGCTTTCCCATTCTGCGATTGTTGCAAGAGAACTGGGGATTCCGGCAATTGTTTCACTAACAGGTTTGACAAAATGGCTTAATACCGGGGATTATGTTAAATTTGACGGTGCAACTGGTATTGTGACAAAGATTGTAAAGGAGAAGGCCAATGAACCAAATGCATAGTGAAGCCGCAGAACATGCTAAATTTTCAATGATTCGTTATGCTCAGTGCTGGGAGGATGCAGATATTCTTTTGCCTGCTTTGAATATCCAAAAGGGAAGTAAAGTCCTGTCAGTGGCTTCGGCCGGGGATAACAGTTTTGCAATGCTTACACAAGACCCTGCAAAGGTTTATGTGATTGATTTAAGCCCAGCACAGCTTGCCTGCGTAAAAATCAGAATGGAAATGTATAAAACTCTTCCACATCAGGAATTTCTTGAGCTTATGGGCTCAATTGAGAGCACAAAGCGTATGGATTTGTATAAAAAAATCAGAGGGAATCTTGATGAAGAAACAAGAAAGTTTTGGGATGCACTGCCAGACCAAGTTGAAAATGGTATAGGCGGGGCAGGAAAGTTCGAAAAGTATTTTAGGCTTTTCGGATTAAAAATTCTTCCGTTAGTAGAATCAAAGAAAAAGATAGATATTTTACTACAGGCAAAACCACGGGATGAGAGAGAAGCGTTTTACAATAAAAAATGGAATAACTGGCGTTGGAGGCTTATGTTTGAATTTTTCTTCTCACGAACAGTCATGGGCAGACTGGGAAGAGACCCGTCTTTCTTCCGTTATGTAGAGGGCTCTGTTGCCAAAAAGATACTTGAAAGAGTACGTTATGCAATGGTCGAATTAGATCCGGCTCTAAATCCTTATTTTTATTGGATATTAAGAGCAAGGCATGATGAGGTGCTGCCATTTGCACTTAGGGAAGAAAATTTTAATATTATCAGAGAAAGAATAGACCGAATAGAAGTAAGACTACAGTCTGTTGAAGATTTCTTGATAGAAGCGGGTGCTTCTTCAATCAATGCTTTTAACTTAAGTGATATTTTTGAATATGTATCCGAGCATGAAACAGAGAGGCTTTTGAGCATTATAGCTGATGTAGGTTGTGACAAAGCAAGAATTGCTTACTGGAATATGCTTGCCCTAAGAAAAAGACCAGATTTGCTGGCGGATAAAATTATTTCTTTGGATGATATTGCTAAAGAGCTGTTTGAACAGGATAAAGCATTCTTTTATAGTGCATTTAGGGTTGAGGAGGTTGTTAAATAATGCTTTCACCATGGATTGGAATACTTGTGATAGTAGGAACATTAATGGTGCTGATGGTGTTTTTAAGCTGGCTGCCCAAAAAGTTTCCCAGTATAGCGCCGGAGATTCCAAGAAAATTGCTGCATGTATTAATGGGGCTGGTGGTCCTATCTTTTCCCTGGTTATTCAATGAAAGGTGGCCGGTTGTAGTAATAGCTGTACTTGCTTTAACTGCATTAATCAGTATCAGATTAATCAAGCCTCTAAAGAATTGTATGGGAAGTTCATTGCATGGTGTCAGCCGCAATTCTTTTGGAGAAATTGGATTTGTAATATCAGTTGCATTGGTATTTTGGTTTTCTTTTGGTAATCCGATTTTGTATATTATTCCCATATTAGTTTTAACTTTTGCGGATACCGTTTCAGCTTTTATTGGAATCCGTTACGGCACAAGAAATCTGGCATCCGGTATTGAGGATAAGAAGAGTTTTGAAGGTTCCTTTGCTTTCTTCTCGATGGCTTTCATAATTTCACTTACCTGCTTGCTTTTATTTACCAATGTTGGACGTGAAGAACTTCTTTTAATTTCATTAACCATTGGTATCTTGGTAGCTATAATCGAAGCAATATCGATTTTCGGTTCGGATAATTTATTTATTCCTGCGGTCACTTTTCTGGTCTTAAGTACCAATATCGGGATGAGTATCAAAGAGCTTATTGTAAATTTGGCTGCACTATTTATTCTTGCAGTGATAGCAATATACTTTAATAACAAGACAAATATCAGCAGTATAGGCTTAAGTGAGGGGATTTTTGCGGCTTATTGCGTATTTGCTTTCGGAAGCTTGAGATGGCTGATTGTTTTACTGCTTCTTTTTATAGGCTTTGCTGTGGTGCCAAAGATGAATGCTAAAGAGAAACTAATAAAAAGAGATATTAGAATAATATTAGCGAATGTATTGGTTCCATTAATACTTGTACTTGCTAGAGCTTTCATCAAAGTTGAAGGATTATCTTATGCTTTTGTTATTGCGATAGGTGCACAGCTTTGCATGAATACCTTTGCTAGGTTCCGTTTTTATTATTTATACAGCAGTATAAAATCTTTCTGGCTTGGAATTCTTGAGGCAGTATGTGTCATTCTAATACCTTCTGCTTTCCTTTTTGGAATTGCAAATCAAACTGTTACAGCTATAATAGCTGCTGTTTTATCAATGATTGCAGCCGGATTGGTGGCGCTGTGCCTTGAAAGAGTGCTGATTGATAATCCTGAAACCTATGAGCGTGATTGGATTCAAGCAGCCTCAGCATTTGTTATTTCAATTATTTCATATCTTATTGTTTTCCTGATTGGAGGTTGAACCTTGGGTTATATACTAGTCGAAACGAAAGATATTAAGCAGTTGTCACAATATAAGCATAATCCTATTTATCAGGATTTTAATATTTTAAATATTTTTGAGCATGAAGCTGATATGCATTTATTAGTATTAAAGAATGATAATCCAACTGCCAGAGCCTCTATCTGGTGGGAGAATACTCCTAAAATTGAAGACCTGAATGTAGGAACAATCGGACATTTCTCAGCTAATGATGAAGAATCAGCAAAATTTTTGTTAGATAAGGCTTGTGAAATCTTAAGAAAACATTCAGTAATCACTATTATAGCTCCAATGAACGGCAATACATGGAGAAGTTATCGGTTTATTACTAATCGAGGCAATGAGCCAGATTTCTTTTTAGAGCCTGATAATCCGGATATATACCCTGATTATTTCTTGGAAGCTGGGTTTTACCCAATAGAAGAATATATATCAGCAATTAACTATGATTTATCTGCCCGTGACCCAAGAACATTAGATACAGAAGAAAAAATCAAAGAACAAAAAATAACAATTAGAAAAATCGATATAGATAGATTTGAAGAAGAGCTTAATATTATTTATGAAATATCACTAGAAGGATTTAAAGATAATGTTCTTTATACTCCTATGAGTAGAGAGGATTTTTTCAAGCAGTATCTACCTTTGAAGGATTTAATAATACCGGAATTCGTTTTGATAGCTCAAGACAAAGACAAAAAGCCTATTGGTTTTGTGTTTGCTTTGCCGAATATCAATCAGCTCAAAAGAGGGGAAAAGATTGATACGGTAATTTTAAAGACATTAGCAATAATACCTGAAAAACGTAGTGGAGGCTTGGGCTCTCTTCTTATAAACAAGGTTCGGGAAACTGCTTATGAAATGGACTATAAAAAAGCAGTTTATGCTTTAATTCACAAAGCTAATAAATCCCGTAATATTGCTGAACATTTTGGCGAAACAATCAGAACATATACTCTTTACGAAAGAAAGGCTTAACATGAACCTGGTAAACATTTTAATTGAAATTGCTAATAAGAATCCTGATGCAATTGCTTTTATCGAGGGAATAGATAGTTTCGAAAAAAGGATTACTTTTTCTGAGCTTCTCCTAAAAAGCGGCAGAGTGACGGCAATATTACAGAAAGCGGGAATCAAAAAGGGTGATAATGTCTTAATAATGGTTCCTATGTCAATTGATTTGTATATTGTGCTAATCTCACTTTGGAGAATAGGGGCAGCGGGAGCTTTCCTTGACCCTGCATTTGGTAAGGATTATATAAGGCAATGCTGCTCTGCGATTGCCATTGATGGCTTTATCGGCACCTGGGAGGCAGGAGTATTAGCCAATCTGAATAAGGATTTAAGGAGTATTCCGGTTAAGTTTTCAACCTATAAACTTGGTTTGAAAAGTATTTATAATAATTCTGCAAATATCTTTAAAGAGACAATAAGCCTTGAGGATGATTTCCCTGCATTAATAACATTCACCAGTGGAAGTACCGGTATACCTAAGGTTGCTGTTAGAACACACGGATTTTTGCGCAAACAATATGAAATAATTAAAAAAGAATTAGATATAAAACCTAATGATATTGACTTTAATTCTCTGCCGATATTTGCCCTTGCAGGTTTGGGAAGTGGTGCTGCAACTGTGGTTCCTCATATGACATCCCGGAGAATAATTCAAACAAATCCTAAGCCGCTTGTTAAACAATTCCGACATTATGGAGTTAACCGGGCATTGATGCCGCCCGCATTGGCAGAAAAAATAGTAGAATACTGCGAGAAAAAAGCAATATTCCTTGATAAGGTTACTAGGTTTTATACCGGTGGAGGCCCTGTTTTTGAAAAGCTTATAAACAGAATTAATAAAGTTTTTCCTAACGCAAAAGTTATAGTTGTTTACGGTTCTACTGAAGCAGAACCGATTGCAGAGACAGAATGGAATTCTATAACCAAGGATGAAATTGCCGCAGTTAACAATGGCAAAGGATTAATAGCCGGAAGGCCTATTAAAGATATCAACTTAAAAATATTAAAAATCCAAAAGGAAAAAGAATCAACATATACAGCAAATGAGTTTGAAGAAAATATTCTTTCTATAAATGAGATTGGCGAAATAATTGTCAATGGCGAGCATGTCTTAAAAGGATATTTAAAAGGAATTGGTGATATTGATAATAAGATTAGAGTAGGAAAAGAAATCTGGCATAGAACAGGAGATATGGGGTTCCTTGATGAAAAGGGGCAGCTGTGGCTTATGGGCAGAGTGGGTACTTCTGTAGAGAATAAAAACGGTGAGGTTATTTATTCATTTGCTGTTGAAAATGTCGTTAATAATATTGCGGGAGTAAAGAGGAGTGCATTATTGAATTATAATAAGGAATGCACTCTTGTTTTAAATGCTGAAAAGGGTGCAGACAGTAAAGCAATAGATGAAAGTGTTTTGAATTTTGGTATTGATAGAGTTTGTTTTCTCGATAAGATTCCACTTGATAAAAGGCATAATTCAAAAATTGATTATCCAGCACTAATAAAAACTATGAATAAGATTTATAAAAACTGAACTAGATAGGCAAGAACTGCATATCGCAAATATTAAGAATCTCCGCAATTATGCGGAGATTCTTAATTAACTATTTGCTTTTTAGATTTGCTATTTGCATTCCATCAGATTTCATAAACGGAAATAAATTCAAAATTCCAGCCCAGAAGCTGATTGTCATTATTAATACTAACAGATTTAAACCATTGTTCACTGCAAGTACCTCCAAACTAACAAAGGGAAAATCAATAGGGATAGAACTTGAGTTATAATGTATCAAAAATGAGAGTACTAAAAACGCAAGAGCAAAATCAAATATTGGTCCAGCTGTAAATACAATAATTTTTTTATAGTTGGCCAGCCTTCGAAATTGCAATTGATCCTGCATTATATGTGCGACTATAGGGGCCCGACGAAGGTATAATGCGGATCCTCGGCCTGTTATTATCATTAGAAGCAACCTACCTGTGCCGACAGTAAATGTTTCTACCCGAACGCCTAATGCTTTCAGTGCTGTAAAGTGGCCAAATTCATGTACAACCATACAAATGAGGAGAGCCAGCATTACCCAAGGAAGACACAATAAATAATGCGCACCCATGAAACAAAACCTCCCTAAACATTTGTTTTTGGCTTAACAGCACTTTTGCTACAGCAGAAGTTAATTTCAAGAAGAAATTGATTCCTCCGGATTCATTAAATAGTAGGATTTGCCATTATTTCTATTTTATATGAAAAGCTATAATAAAAGCAATATAAATATTTCAAAAGGGTACAAAAAGGGGACATTAAAAATGTCCCCAAACGTCCTTGCCAATTTTTAATATTCACTTATCACCTAGGCGGCGGTGGAATACTGGGAGGCCCGTTTTCGTTAATACTATCCCCGTATGGATAATAAGGGTAATAGGGATAATTGTTATACTGATCCCAACTGTCCCAGTAATTATATGGGTAGTAGATTTGATAGTTGCAATCCATGCATCGCCCTGTTTGCGTATCTATTCTGTGTAAAATCCAATTGTTTTCCGTTCTAAAAGAATCAACCTTCTCTAGATAGCGGTCAAAGTGCCATTTCCCATTGTAAAAGCGATACACAGGATATCGAATCGACCCGGTTTGAATTTGCTTGTGGTAGTTTGAATCTATATACTGGTATGTGGTTTGAATGTTATACTTTTCCCCAGTCCCTATATACTCATGGGATTTACAATGAGATTTACCATGGGCAAAGACGGGAGCCGCACATATTAATATGATGAGTATACAGATTACAAACGATAATAAGGTTCTTTTAGACGACGATTTTGACATCATAATTTACATCCTCCCTCCATAATTATTTGAAGGATACTGTGACAAGGACATCATCTAGGTTAGTAAGTTTTCTAACCTTTCTTTATATAATTGTTTACGTGTTTAGCTAGTAAAATTTTACTCTTAAATATTATGTTTGTAAATACTAAGAAATGACTTTTATTGCTGGACAAGCTATGCTTGCCTTTTTCTCTTAATCATTCTTAAAAACTGCTAAGATACTACTGCCATCTGGCAGAATATCTTTTGCACCTAATTCTAACAATTCTTCTTTTGTCCAATGTGATTTGTGCTTTTCATGCTCGTTCCCAAAAACGGTTTGCTGTGGATGAAAGTTTTTTGGTGTACTGATTAAGGCTTTCTTGGCAATTCTTTTACATTCCTGTAAGAATTGTATACCGTCAACTTTCTCAAAGTGCTCCAGAATATCTGTGGCAATAATCAAATCATATGTTTCATTACTCATGGCCCTCATTATGGTTAAGGCTTCTCCTATGAAGATGTTATTATAAATGCATCTTTGAATATCAGTAATATACGGTTCAAAAATTTCTATGCCGTCAATTTTTATTTGCCATTCTGAAGAATGATATCTATTAAGCCAAATTTCAAGATATTCACGGGCTAGAAATCCGTATTTACCGAATCCAAATCCAATATCTAAAATTGATTTTGGATTGGCCGAACACATAAATTGAACAATAGTTGGTATTGGATAAAAATAACTAGATGGCATAAGTTCCCTCATTTCAAAGATTAATACATTCCAAATTATGCGACATAATAAGACGATGTGCATATTATTAATACTAAGAATAATTAGACTAATAAGAAGGTTAACTTAGGGAGAAAAAATGAAAAAAAGAGCGATTGTAGTATATTTAGAAAGAAAGAAACCGTTAATGTTACAGTTTAATTCTCTTTATGAATCTTTAAAGTATATAAATTGTGACGATACAGACTTGGTAGTATTCGGAACCAATGAAGCTTTAATAAAAGTGCCGGATGACTGTATTAAAGTAGAGTGCCCGCCATTAAGCAGCCCTTCCGATTGGTTATCATATCGGTTCATCAATTCTATAAGTTGTTTAGTAAGTGATAAATCAGATTTCTTGGAAGGTTATGAATATATCTTGAGAACCGATCTTGATACATTTTTGACACCTGCTTGGAATACATTTTATCCTGCGTTATATACTGTAGGTAGGGGCGGATATGTTAATAATGATGAAGTCAGAGAGAATATCAAACGGATATCTGAACATTTTGGACTCAAGCATAAAGGAATTTACAATATTGGTTCGAGTCATTACGGAAGTGCTTTTCTAGTGCGCGAGGTTTGCAGATTAGCTTTAAAGGTAGCTAACTATCTTATAACAGTAGAGTTCAAGAATCAAAAAGGAGCATGGCCTGGATGGTATTTTGGTGTAATTACTATGTACAGCATGGAGATAGCCGCCAATCATCTTGTAGAAAAGATGATTATTAATGACCAACTGCTGGATTTTGGCAGTGCATCTGAGGACAGTATAGTTAACCATCCACATATTCACTGCTGGCATACAAATAATGTGTTCTCGAAGTTTTATTTTGCTGATGGGAAATATGATAGTCTATGGACAGGGGAAATGCCTTCTGAAAAGGTAAAAGACTACTGTTTATATATTGCCCTAAAGTCTAAATATAATCCGAGTCCATCTTTGAAACAAATTTATTTGTGATTCTGGCTGCAAGTTAGAAACATCCCTCTAAGAAAATTTTAGAGGGATGTTTTTATAATAATTACAATTGAGAGTAACACCAATATTGTCCTGTTTACATAATATATAAAAAGAAATCTTTTATGTTTTAATGAAAGGAGAGAAATATATGTCGTTTCCAAATATTCCTGATGTTAGCCCTGATATTGAGGTTAATAGGGATCAAGTCATCAATTTGTTATTGGCGTCAATAGCCTTTGAAGAACTAGGATTAGCTCATATTATCAATTCAGAAGGAGAAAAGATTCAGTTTGTCATTGGCACACTTGAAGGTCATACTCCTTCAGCACCTCCGACAATGGCTGAATTATTAGAAATTAATCGTTCAGTAGAACAAACATTAAGAAGCGTAATCAAAAACCAAATGCTTCTTCAATTTAAACTGGAAGATGTATTGGAAATTCCAGGTGAGTCAACTACGACAACAACTTCGACTTCTACAACAACAACGACTGAGTCAACGACAACGACAACTTCAACTTCTACAACTACCACAACCACAGAGTCGACCACAACAACAACTTCGACTTCCACCACCACAACGACAGAGTCGACCACGACAACAACTTCGACTTCCACCACCACAACGACTGAGTCAACTACGACAACAACTTCGACTTCTACAACAACTACAACGACTGAATCAACAACCACGACTACGACTGAATCGACAACAACAACTACAACCGAGTCGACAACCACGACTACGACTGAATCGACAACCACGACTACGACTGAATCGACAACAACAACTACAACCGAATCGACAACGACTACGACAACAGAGTCTACAACCACGACAACAGAGTCGACTACAACTACCTCTACAACTACTACTGCAACTACAACCACGTGCGAGGGTTCTGCCTGGGGAGAAGGAACAAGTTACGGAACAACAGGAAATGCGCAGTATTTCATATTACCAAACGGTCAAACATCAATAACTGTTAATCTTGTACTTGGTGCTACGCATGTTGATATTGGAGATGTAACTGCTACTCGTAGTGGTAATACCTTATCAGTAACGTTCACAACAAATTCTTCTTATATATTATCTGAAGTGCAAGTTGAGGTAAGTAACAACACTGTTCCATCAACAAGTATTCCGGGACAATTCGATAACAAGCATACTATTACTGATCCTAGCGAATATCATATGTATACGTTTACGAATATTGATGTAACTGGGTTTACTAATATTTATATAGCAGCTCATGCTAAAGTTTTTGGTCCATGTGTATAACAACAGTATAGAAAGGCATGAAAATAAAAAGCGAAGACAAGAAACCAGATAATGTAAAGTAAGATGGAAACAATTGTATAATTGTAAAACGGCTGCCTAAATTAAAGACAGCCGTTTTATTTTCTAAAAAACCGTTATAGCGCAATACAATACTGAATATATTTATTTAGAACAAGATTGAAGGAGATGAAACTATGAGCATGCCCCAGATACCTGAAAATAAGCATAGACCTAAGCTTAGGGAGGCAATTATAGATTTGCTGGAATCTATTGCACTAGAAGAAATTTCATTGTCTCATTTATTAAATGCAGAAGCTGAAAGGATACAAGCATTTATTGGAAAAAACCAGGACTTCCCAACAAGCATATCAATTGATGAAATTTTGTGTTTCAACAAAACATCATCAAATTTATTGGATACTATTATTATGAAAGAATGGATTCTTTACAAAAAATTATTGGCTGCATTAGAGGTGCTTCATAAAATTCATTTTTGCAGAGATGAATGTTATGAAGATGACTAAAAACAGCAAGATATCAAATCAAGTATTAAAAAAATTATATAGTATTAACACTAATAAGCTGGTAATAGTTAAAGAATACTCTAATAATAGTATTTTATTACATACTTTAGTAAATCAATACAATTTGAGCGACTGTTTTTTTGAAATTCAATCAAATGATATTTTAAGATTACAACAGATAATTAAAAGTAAAAATAAAATTATTAAGCAATATGCAAAAAAAATGGAGGAATTGTATGAAACTGGCAATACTAACAATGTTCAACGGGCTAAGTAATACATATTCTCTTGTCAATGTGGTCGCCGAACAATTAAGAATGTTTTTGGATGCTAATATAGATGTAAAGGTATTGGTAAGCGAAGATTGCCCAGATAATCAAAGAAAAGGTATTTTCATGGATGAAAGAATCGAGTGGGTAAAGGTTGCAAATAGATTTGAAGGAAAGCAGATAACCTGGTGTGATTATTCACAGCCTGACGGAGAACTACATAAAACATTTTTTGACGAAGCTGATATAGTGGCAGCGGATTTGGTGGAAAAGCTGGAAGATGTAGATATATGTATTATGCATGACATACATTATCAAGGCTGGCACTTATTACACAATGTTGCCATTAGAAAAGCGCAAGAAAAACTACCTAATATAAAGTTTATTGCAATGACTCATTCCGCACCTGTAAATAGGCCGCCTAAAGTAAAATGGCCCTTTTCGGCCCGGTATACTTCTATGCCCAACACAACATACATTTATCCTACTTATGCGGGAATAGCAGCTCTTGCAAAACAGTATGATGTTCCAGAAGGCAGGTGCAGGGTTGTGAGTAATAGCTTGGACTTGCTAGAAAGTATGAGTGGTGACATAAAAAATATTTCAAGGCATATTGATTTAATTACTCCTGATATTTTAATAGTATATCCAGCAAGACTAACGACCGGCAAAAAATTTGAAAAAATAGCAGCATTGGGAGGCACAATATTCAGCAAGACAGAAAGAACTGTAAAAATTGTCTTTTGCGATTTCCCGAGCATGGATATTGAACCGGAAGTATATAAAGAGCTAGTAAAAAAAGTAGGCTACATACATGGACTGAATGAGGATGACATTGTATTTACATCTGATTTGGGTTATCCCCATGGATTTCCAAGGGAAGGAGTTATGGAGCTTTTTACTTTATCAAATCTATTTATATGTCCATCTTATTCTGAGTCATTTGGACTTACAGTTCTTGAAGCTGCAAGCAGAGGAAACTTTTTAGTATTAAATGAAGCAGTTCCTGCATTGGAAGAGTTGGGTAAAAAGCTGCATGCATATTTTATGCGATGGGATGCCCGCAATTTCGGTTATGATACTAAAGAAAAGTATAATCCATCAGAATTGGCATATTTACAGGAACATGCACTGAGGATAGTTAATATAATGAGAGATAACAGCGTTATCTATTCAAAAACACTAACCAGGCAGATATATTCGCCGCAATGGATTTTTAAAAACCAAATTGAACCGCTTATTACTAATTAAATAAAAAAATCCCGCGCCGATTACGCGGGATAAATTTTGTTTATGCTAAAACATGAACCTTTTTATAGTATTTAGAATACCCGAAGAAGCTGTTGTAGTGGTTGTTGTACTGGTAGTACTTGTGGTAGTACTCGAAGTTGTTTCGCCAGGAATCTTTAGGATATCTTCCAACTTAAACTGTAAAAGCATCTGGTTCTTGATTACGGTTCTTAAAGAACGTTCTGCAGACCTGTCGATTCTTAGCAAATCATCTATTGTTGGTATTGCCGGAGGAGGATGCCCTTCGAGTGTGCCTATAACAAACTGGATTTTCTCAGCTTCAGAATTGATAATATGAGATAATCCCAATTCTTCTAATGCTATTGACGCTAGTAATAGATTAATGACTTGATCTCTATTAACATCAATAGCAGGACTAACGTCAGGGATATTTGGGAAAGACATTGTTTTACTCCTTTCTAACGTAAATTATACTGTTGTAGTAGTTGTTGTAGTAGTTGTGGTGCTAGTAGTAGTGCTAGAAGTTGTTTCACCTGGGATATTCAAAACATCTTCTAACTTAAACTGAAGAAGCATTTGGGTTTTGATTACAGTTCTTAATGTTTGTTCTACGGAACGGTTAATTTTCAGCAGTTCATCCATGGTAGGAGGTGCTGGAGGAGGATGCCCTTCCAGTGTGCCAACAACAAACTGGATTTTCTCAGCTTCAGAATTGATAATGTGAGCTAATCCTAGTTCTTCAAAGGCTATTGATGCTAAAAGTAAATTGATAACTTGATCTCTATTAACATCAATATCAGGGCTAACATTAGGAATATTCGGGAATGACATGCTATTACTCCTTTTTATTTTTAATATATTGATATATTTTATGTTAATTAAAACAATTAGGTGAAAAGAATAAAGGCACTTAATGTGCCTTTACAAAGAATATGTAAATGAAATTTTATTTTGAATGAAAATGTGTGCATGTTGTATGGGTGGTAGTGCATGAAGTTGTTGAACTGGAAGATGCCTCACATATTATATTTAATACATCTTCCAACTTAAATTGTAGAAGCATTTGATTCTTGATTACACTCCTTAGTGTATGTTCTACTGAACGGTTAATCTCCAATAATTTATTCATTGTACAAGGTGGAGGAGGAGGCTGGTTATCAAGTGTGCCTAAAACAAATTGGATTTTTTCAGCTTCAGCGTTAATGATATGAGCTAAACCTAACTCCTCAAAAGCTATTGATGCTAAAAGTAAATTGATTACTTGGTCTCTGGTAAGGTCTATATCAGGTTCTATATCAGGTATATTTGGAAATGACATGTTTTTACTCCTTTCATTTTGTTTTTGATATAGATATAGTATGAAAATTTAATAAAAAGGTTTCCCAGTGCATTCTGTTCATCTGGAGATAAGTCTTCAGCCATGGCAATGGCGATCAGATTTGCAAATATAGCAGCCTATGCCGGAGATAAACGGCATAAGAATGGCATTTATATTCTCATTATTAAACCATTTAGTATACATAATATTTAAGAATATAGAAAGTGCGCAAGAAAAAAGGTTAAACAAAAAGCGTCCGATATTATCGGACGCTTTTTAGTAAGTTTAAATTGTCAGGAAGCAATCATTCTGATGTTAGCTGGTTTTTAATTAGCTCTAGATCAGAAGGAATATTATTTACAACTTCAATTAATTTATTGTGCCAAGTGTTAATAAATTTGAGTTCTTCTTCATCTAATGAGGTTCCCCTGATGAGCTTGGTTTCAAGATGTAATGCATACCGTGCCAGGTCTTGATAATATATAACTTTTTGCAAATAGCGATCTTCTGCTACGGGGTCAAAAAGACTTCCCCATTCTACAAGCCCCTTGATAAGAAAGTCATCTGCATTCAGAGTAGATGCTGCTAGCACAGCGGATGTGTTGATATCATGTTTACTTAACGCTGTATCCACATACTCCTGAACGAGTTTTTTAATATTTGAAACTATATCTATAGTTTCAAATATTTCATTTTTACTTAGGCCTTCCTTCAGGTTAAAACTTTTTTCTAATTTCCTAATGAATTCAAAATTGGTTTTAATCAAATCCAAAGGTTCTTCTGTTGACTGACCTAAAAGCATTTCTTTTCCCTTATAATACACGTACAACCGCTGTAAATGAGCATGCAATAAAACAAGACCATTATACTGGGAAGGTATTTTTTCCATACTAACACTCTCCTTTCTTTTCGGCACTATTGTGCTAATCCAATAATTCTAAGACATCCTCAAATGTTCATTTCCAATTTCATGAACTCTTATTATTAGGACCGTTTTCGGTAATGACGTCAATTCTTCTAGTTAAATTATTAAAATACTCTTAATATTACCATGATTTGTTTATTTCCGTCAAATGATTTCTGGTATACTGATGTCTAACCCCAAAAAAAGAAGCATCAGTTTCCTGATGCTTCTTTTTGGTAGCGCATAGGGGAATCGAACCCCTGCTACCGCCGTGAGAGGGCGGCGTCCTGACCGCTAGACCAATGCGCCATAAACTGGCTGCGGGACTAGGGCTCGAACCCAGACAAAATGATCCAGAATCATTCGTGCTACCATTACACAATCCCGCAATGTTTTGCGCAAAAAACATTATAACACTATAGTTTTAAGTTATCAAGGAGAATTTTTGGAATATGAATTATTTCAATTATGTAAAGTTCTTAATGAAAATTTAATTGGCACTTTTACTAATCTTTGTATTATAATAGAATCAGATTATTTTATTAAAGCCCAAAATCGTTTTTTGTGAGGGGAAGTCTTTATTATGATGAATTTTATTGATAACAAAAAAAGAAATTATCATAATACAAAAAGCAAGAACAAAGAAGCTGTTCCTGCTAACGTTATTGAGATGTTCCCAGAAAACATTAACGAGCAGGACATCGAAGTTGAGATTGCTTCTGGAAACAGGGAGCAATCATTCAGTTCACCTTACCGTAATAATAATTCTGAACGTTCTACACAATTAAAGGAAATTGAAAAAAAGTTAAAAGAAATTGCGGAAAAAGAAGAGCATATAAAACTTAAAGAAGCGGAAATCAGATTTCGTGAGGAAGAAATCAGAATTGCCGAATCATTATATACACAGAAAAACAGTGATTCTATGCAGGGACACTCACAATCTTCAATACAAAAGGACCACGAAATTGCAAAAAAAGAAGAAACAATGAAGGCCTTACAAGAAGAACTCAAAAAGAAGCAAGAAGAGCTTCAGATTATGGAACAGAGTATAAATGATAAAGATAAAGAACTTGATTATAAAGAAAGAGAGATTATTTCAAAAGAAGAAGAGTTAAATAGTCTAAAAAACAACCAACCAAGTCAGCCTGAAGAGGTTATTGCTAGAGAGAAAGAGGTTTACGAAAAACTTTCAGGATTAAAAGTCTTGGAGGTTCAGATCAAGAATAAGGAAGCAGAGTTCCTCGGCAGAGATATTGAAATAAGTAAAAGAGAAGCAGATTATTATACATGGAGAAAGGAAATGGCTGAAAGGGAAGAAAAACTTACCTGCAAAGAGAAGGATTTTTCCCAAAGAGAAGCCGAAGTTCAGGAAAAAGAAGATAGTTTTGGCGAAAAAGAACGGGCATTATTAGAAAGAGAAAATCAGCTTAATACTTTTAAAGGAATTCTTAAAGATAAAGAAAATAGACTTTCAAATTTGGAAACTGACTTAATGCATAGAGAAAATCGTATTGCTTCAAGAGAAAAAGCATTCAATGAAAAAGAGTCAAGCTATTCAAGAAGGTGCAGTGAAGTCGAAGCTAGGGACAAAGAAATTACGGCAAGGGCTATTGAAATCGATGAGAAGGAAAAGAAAGCGCAAGCTTTGTTCAGAGATGTTGAAAAGAAGGAAGAGGAGCTTAGACAAGAAGAAATTTCTGTTAGTAATGATAGGGAAGAATTCTCCAAGTGGAAAAAGGAATTTATGCATAAAGAAGATGAACACATTAGGCGTGAGATAGAAATAGCAGAAAAAGAAAACGAGATTAAGAAAAGAGAGTATTCACTTTCTTCAAAAGAAGAAAGATTCGGTCCAAGAGAAGAATATGTTTTTAACAAGGAAAATGAAATAAAAGAAAAAGAAGAAAGCTTTTTAAGCAGAGAAATAGAAATTACTCAACTTAAGGAACAGCTCAAATCCAAAGAAATGGTTATTTCTCAAAAGGAAAAAGAAATTGAGGCTGTAAGGAATGAACTTGCTATAAGAAGAAAAGAAGCTGCTGATTTGGAAGAAAGATTGGGTAGAAGTCAAAAAGAACTTGCAGAAAGAGAAATGCAGGTAAGAAAGAAAGAAGAAGAAATACTGCTAAAAGAGCAGAACTTTGCAATGAGTACTGGTGATACACAAAGACGCGTAAATGAAATAGCGGAGAAAGAAGAAATAATCAAGATAAAACTGAAAGAGGTTTCACGGCTGGAAGAAGAGATTAGGTTGAAGGAACATGAAATAACCGAACGTGAAAATAAGATTAAGAGTATTCAGTCATCAAACCATAATAACCAGGACTATTATTATGACAGCATGAATGGAGAATATATTCCAAAAAGGGAAAAGGTTTCTCAAGAAAAGATAAACGAAATTGATAATATAGGAAAGATGCTGATTGCTTCAAAAATGTTAGATGATAATTAAAAATTAAGCTCCTTGAATAAAGGAGCTTAATTTTTGCCCTTTAAAGGATATTGATTTTGTGATATAATAATATTGTTATTAATAATTTTGTTTTTTCTTATTATAGACAGGTCAAATCAACCAATCTAAATTTCAGGAGGAGAAAAAATGAAAAAGGTAAATATTTGGGTATTAGTACTTTGCTTTGTGTTTGTCTTTTCATCTTTTGCAAGTTTTGCTGAGGTAAGCTCTTCCGGCACGGATATAGAAAAAGCAATCGTATCTACTGAAGCAGATGACGATGATGATGTGGACGAAGAGGAACAAGATATAGCTGAAATTGATCAAGCAGCTGGAGCCGAAGAAACAGTTGTGGATATTGCATATGAGATGCAAGAGTTAGAAGACCTTCTTAAAATTGATAATTTTGCAAACATCCAGCTTGAGCAGGATACAGTTGTTAAAAGTGCTTATAAGTTCAATAGAATAAATAAGACTAACCTTTGTATGTCACTGCTTATGATTAAAAGGTATTTGAACTCGAGAGAAAATTATTATAAATCAGAGTTTGTAAAAATCAGAGTAATAGCCAATTATAAGAAAAAGAGAGTAGCTGAGAAAGCCATTCTAAAACTTGAGCAAAGATTTGCCATGCAAATAGCTATTGATAAGAGAATAGATGCAAAACTTGTTGAAATCAAGAAATACATAGCTGCGAATTATTCATCTTTATCTGCGAAGCAGAAAGAGATTATAAAAGCCAACCTGCAAACTGTATTAGCTCAGCTTATCAGACACAGACAAATATTAGTTGACTTGCAGTCAGCTATTCAAAAAGCAAAAGATGCGCTTGTACAAAATACAGTTGTAGATAAGAAAAAGTTGATTGATAAAGCCAAAAATTTAAAACAAAAGGCTGATGAAAACAAACAGATAGGTAATCCCAAGAAAGAAAATGTAAATAACAGAGGACCCAAAAACAAGAAAAAGTAAAAGAAGGTAATAATATAAATAGCCCGTATTGGCGGGCTATTTATATTTTACTATTATTATTTCTTGAGTCAGGCTTAAATGATATAAAACAGTATATATGTTAAAAATGTTGTTGTTTTAGGTAAGTTTGTGTAGAATGACTTTAGAGGTTCAACTGCTCTGCATAAGGGGAAGAAAATGGTTGAAAATATAAGGAATTTAGTATTTGTCGGGCTTTCTATCCACTTAATTGGAATTGTTTTTTATATAAAAGAAATTCTAAGAGGCAATATAAAGCCTAATAAACTTACTTGGTTGTTATGGGCTATTTCACCTTTAATAGCTACGGCTGCTGCAATTTCTGATGGAGTTAGACTATCGATTTTGCCGACATTTATGGCCGGATTTGGGCCGCTAATAGTTTTTATTACTTCTTTTATGAATAAAGATGCATATTGGGAATTGGGTAAATTTGATTATCTTTGTGGTTTTTTCTCTGCTTTGGCGCTAATACTGTGGGGAATAACAAAAGAGCCTTCAATTGCAATAGCATTTTTAATAGTAAGTGATGGATTTGCAGCAGTGCCGACATTAATTAAGGCATGGAAACATCCTGAAACAGAAAATGCTGCTCCGTATTTAGCTGAAATATTTAGTGCATTAACCAGCTTCGCAGCAATAGAAGTATGGAATTTCTCATCAGCCGCTTTCCCAACATATTTAGTTATATTAGATACTTTATTGGCCCTTTCTATCTATAAAGGCAGAATATTTAAATGGAAATAACCCAAATAATTAAGAGGAGTTAGTATATTAACTCCTCTTAATTATTTAAACATTTATTGATTTTGATTAATAATTATAGGATTTGCCCTTATTATCCATATCTAGATTTGTATGTTTCTTTGTCGGAATACCTGCCCATACAGAAGTTACTGCGTTTTCCCGGTTTAAATCTCTTATTTGGATGTTTACCCTTAAGAGGTTTACACTATCTCTTTCAAAAAACAAATCTAAAACTTTTACCTGTAGAGAGTCAATGATTTCAGTAAATTGTTTTTGTACAAAGTCGGTTACCCTGTCTTTAACTTCCTCAGCTGTGATTTTATTTTTCTTTTTATACAGCTTTTTTGCATACTTAATGCTTTCTCCACCATATTCAATCAAATCCAATGCACGATAAACGTGCTTGAGAAAGCGCATTTTGTCTTGTATAAGTTCATTGTTCCGGCATATTCCTATTTCAGAATCTAGTTCTTTACAACATTTTTCTATTGCTGTAGTACTTTTATTTAAGGTTTCTTTCCAAGCAAGAAAGCTAGGGTCTTTTAATGCTTCTTCTATCCTCAATAGCATTTCTGGTAAGGAGCCGTTAATATTAAAATCTTGAATAGAATCATAAATTACAAAATCATAATCATCTAATCTTCCCCGAACAGTATAAACACCTGGAATTTTTTCTACTACATCCATGTCTTCACGTGCACCAACTCTAGCACTAATTTTTATATTATCCGTATGAAGCCTGCATAAAATTTCAACAATAGACCAGTAGGATAATACAGAATAAGTTGCTGTAAGAGTATCTTTATCTCCAAAATACAATAAATCTAATATTGTAGCCTGAGAAACAACCGCAGGTTCTAGTTTTACAGTAATCTTAATATTGTGTTTTTCGCTTAGCAAGCTCAATTGCTTTGATGTTGATATAATGTCTTCAATTGCTTCATTCTCTGTTAAAAACGCCGGCATTACTAAAGTATATACAACAACTTCAACTCTATCTCTAAATTCTGATAAACAAGCAATTGCATTTTCAAAGTCAACCATATCGTATCCTTTATTTATACAAGCGGTTCTAACGAAATCATCAGATGTTTCCAAACCCATTCCAATTACAACCCTTTTATCATCATTAAGCTGTGTGAGAAAATCGGAAATCTTTGCTTTATCAAGGTACTCTGGCCTTGTTTCAACCAGTATCGTCTTAACATATTCAAGGCTGTTAATTCTTTTTAATAGATATTTTCTTAAATCTGAAGATATTTCTTGATCATTAAAGAAAGAACCATCATTTAAAAATTCGATAGTATCAAACTTAGTTCCTACTTTTAATGCATCTGCTAAAGCATTTTCAAACTGCATTTCCAAATCATGGTCTTTTGGACGTACAATCGGTAGAATGGATGAACAATAACCGCAATTATAACATCCGATATAAAACGGAGCATGCCGCCAAAAACTGCATCCATAATTTCTGAAACCTAAAACAAATCTATAACCTAATTCCGAATTTGTTGTACTTATTGATGACCATGCACAATTCTGTACATATTGTTTTGGTGCTCTTTTGTATTTTTTCCAAAGCTTTTTGTGAGTCTTGCCTAATTGTTTTATCCTAAAGTTAACGAAATGTGGGTAAACTGTTTTTAGCTGTTTTGTTATCTCGGCTTTTCTTTCCTCGGATAAATTAGAATTAAGGTTTGTGTAATCATTAAACTTAGTCATTTCAGATTGAATAGTATTAGAAATATAAACTTGTTTTTTCTTGTCGGCATTAATATGTATAATATATAAGCAAATAATATTAATTATTATTCCTCCGGATAATGTTAGAATGCCCCCTGCATAAGTAGTAAACATGTCTATCTTATATCCTAAAATTATAAGTAAAATTGTTATAGAGAATACTGCTATTGATAAAATATAACTAGTACGTACAGCCTTCTTTGAAATTGAGTCATTCATTTAAAATTTCCTCCTAAGCAATAATAATTTAATTAAATTGAATCTTCAAGATTATTGGAAAGTCAAAAAGATAGAGATGTAGTAAGATTGCTCATAGTAAATTGTATCAAATAATATAGAATTTTGAAAGTGTGTTAAAAAAATTACAAATATCCTATTTATTTTAATTAGTTTTATATAAAAAGATAAATTAAAGAATTAAATGACAAAAACAGCAATTTTATTTACAAATCGTATCAAATATAATACCTTATTATTATAAGATATAATCTATTTATGATAATATCTAAATATTGGCTTTGTCATAACTTTTTCTATATTTCTGGAGGATTAAGAAATGAAAGAAAACAAAAAGTTTCTAGAATACTTTGGAAGTACAACATTTAAAATTCTTAGTACATTTCTTGTAATTATTGTTTCGGCACTAATTGCATATTTACAGAACATTTTAAACGAAAAAAGTTTCTTGATTGCTGCTATATTTTTAGTTTTTATATGTCTTTGTTCTATTGCAATTTATGCTGGATATGCTCAGAGCAGGACCGAAGAAAAATATATTGATAGGATTGATATTATTACTGAATTTATTAAATCAAATGGTTTAGGCTATATTGTTAATGAACATGTATTGGCGGATTGGGAAGAAAATGCTAGTAACATATGGGTAGTAACCCCTGACATGACAAATGATTTAATAAATACAACCAGCCCTATTTTTAAGGCTGTACATGATAACTTAGCAAGAGGAACAAAATATCTTTACTATGTTCCTAATAATAGAAAAATGATTGGTACGCTAAATGAGTTTAAAACCAGTGTGCATAAAAATGTTTATAAGCAAGGCCAAGTAAAGGTATGTCTTATTGATGAAGGCGACTTTAATTTTATTTCTGAAGTTGTTCTTTATGATGTTGATGAAGATATAAAGACCAAAGCACTTCAAATGTTTCCCAATGATATGAAAAATTACTATATGGCTATGGATGAAGACTATATTAGAAGTACAGTCGGAATTTTAACTGACTTAAAAAATAGATTCGGAGTCAAGGATATCGAAAGTGTATGCCATGAGTAAGAAAGAGTAAATGGAATTATAATAAAAGAAAAAAGTTGGTATTGGGGTTGCTAATAGCTGCCCCAATATTTAATGTTAACCGTTTTTGTTTATCATATAATATGGTACAATTATTCAGAATTAATGATTTTTGGAGGAAAGATGAAAGACAATATACCTGTTGAAAAGAATAAGGACTATATTATAGATATAAATGACCAGGGTCATGAAGGACAAGGGATAGGCAAGGTAGAGGGTTTTACCGTTTTTGTTGATGGTGCGATTGCCGGAGAAAAGGTTGAGGCAAAGATTGTAAAGATTGAAAAGAGCTTTGCGTATGGAAAACTGTTTAAAATTATAAAGCCTTCTAATGTGAGGATTGAGCCTGACTGTTCTGTTTTTAATAGGTGCGGAGGATGCCATCTCCAGCATAAAAGCTATGATGCTCAATTAAGATTTAAGACCAAAATCGTAAGGGATGCCATTCAAAGGATTGGCGGCCTTGGAGATATCCAAATTAAAGATACAATAGGTATGGAAGATCCATGGAACTACAGAAACAAGGCGCAATATCCTGTGGGGGTTATTGATGGAAATATGGTTTTTGGGTTTTATGCCAGCAGAACGCATGAAATTATACAAGGGCAAGACTGCATTATACAAGACAAGAAGAGCTATGAGATAGCTAAAAATGTTGTTGAGTTTTTTAAGGAGAATAGGATTTCAGCTTATGACGAAAAAACAGGTAAAGGACTAATCAGGCATATTATTATAAGGACAGGGCTAAACACAGGGGAGATAATGCTTGTTGTTGTTGCAAATGGTGAGAATCTTCCGAAAAATAAAGAGTTCGTTGATTATATGAAATCGAAGAATCCTCAGATTACAAGTATTATTTTAAATATAAATAAAAAGAATACGAATGTTATTTTAGGTTATGCAAACAAGGTTCTTGCGGGTAGAGATTATATCATGGAAAAGCTGGGAGAGTATACTTTTAAAATCTCACCGCTTTCATTCTTTCAGGTTAACCCTATACAGACAGAGATTTTGTATGGCAAGGCGGTTGAATATGCCGGGTTGACAGGTAAAGAAACGGTTTTCGATTTGTACTCGGGAATAGGGACAATATCGTTATTTCTTTCCGGAAAAGCAAAAAAGGTTTATGGAATTGAGGTTGTTGAGCCTGCGGTTGAGAATGCAAGAGAGAATGCAAAAATCAATGGAGTAAATAATGCTGAATTTCTGTGCGGAGAGGTTGAAAAGGTTATGCCTGAGCTATATGCAAAGGGGGAAACTGCGAATGTGGTTGTACTTGACCCGCCAAGAAAAGGATGCGAAAAGGTGCTGATTGATACTGTTGTGGAAATGGGGCCGGAGCGGATTGTTTATGTAAGCTGTAATCCAAGTACGCTGGCAAGGGATTTGAAGGTGTTTGCGGAGAAAGGGTATAAGGTGAAGGAGATTCAGCCTGTAGATATGTTTCCACAGACCTATCACGTGGAGTGTTGTGTTTTACTTGCAAGGAACGAAGAGACGAAGTAAGTAAATTACAAACACCCATGCAAGGAATGTCCAAGAAGACGAGAAGAGCGAAGTCTGATTGGTGTCAGTCTACTGCGGGAGACATGCAGTCTCTTGACATTAAACTCTTAGCGAAACAGAGTTGAGGTTAGAGTTTGAGTCCGCATTGCGACCGAGGAGCAATGTGTACCTTTAATGAACTTAGAGATACAGTCCGCATTTCGAAGCGTATTTCTGAGAAATGTGAACCTTGATGTAGTCTCTTGGTGAAGCAAAGCTGAACTTAAAGATGCAGTTCACCTTTAGGTGCGCCGTAACACTGCTTGTGAAGAATTAAAGCGAAGCTATAAATAACAAAAAAATTTTATGAGAGGTGGATTAAGAATGATATCAAGGACATGGCATGGTGTTGTAAGAAAAGAGATGAGAGATGCATTTGAAAAATATGAATATGAAACGGGCATAAAAGACGCTAGAGCATTGAAAGGGAACAGGGGAGCTTATTTAAAAATTGTTGAGCAAGGTGAATATGCTCATTTCTTTATATGCACAAAATGGGATTCGATGGAGAGTGTTAAGGAATATGCTGGTAATAATCCAACAGTTACAGTAACATACCCTGAAGATGAGGAACATGGGTTGTTGATATCAGACCCTATTGTAATTATGCAAGAGGTAACAGACGATAAAAATCCCTTTTAATTTTATGATACAGGGGTACAATCTCTTAAAATATCTATTTGAAATACCTCAAAGATACATAGATTCATTTAGTAGTATATACGAAGGCTAAACAAAATTATACGAAATGGATTTACCAAGGTATTAGACAGGGTTGGTTTTTTCTATTGGCAATTCACTCGTACAATCATAATAAACAAGAAAATGAAGCTTTACAAAAGGATATATTTAAAATAAAATAAAGTAAAATAAAGTAGAATAATCACTTTTATTGTGTTAAAAACTATAAAATTAAAAACCAAAACTGTACAATATTATCATACAAAATTGTACAGTTTTTTTATTGGATTGAATTGAAAAAAGTTATTGATATCAAGGGCTGATGGGGTAGGGGGAGTCAAATCTCTACAACTTTTTTGAGAAGACCGCCATTCCCCTTCGCGTGAAATTTCGCGAAATTAAATAAGCCAGTTGAAACTGACATGTTAAAAACAATACCAGAAACAATAGAAAAAGAGATTAAGAGTAGTGTTTATACAAATAGATTTGCAACATCTCGATTAATTATTTAGGGTTTAATGAAAATCATATAACAAAGACTCAGAGGTAAGCAATTGAAACATCTACCCCGTCATAATTTGTTATTGGGATCATAATAAAAAATTAAAACTAAATGAGGAGATAAAAAATATGATTGCGAAAGAGAATTATAATCATTCAAAGAAAAGTTTTTTACAATCTCAAAAACTAATCATTCTATCATTAACTAAAAGATGTAATCTTAACTGTATTTATTGCAGGCCCGATTCCAAAAACTGGTATGACATGTTGAGTAAAAATTCTGAAATTGTAGATTTAGATAAAAACAAATGGGAAAGTTTAGCCGAGTTTTGTAAAAACAATAATATTGCTGAAATATTGCTTACGGGCGGAGAACCAGTAGAATACCCTTATTTTAAAGATTTATGTTTGTTTTTAAATTCAAAAGATATAAAATTTTCAATTCATACAAACGGTACTAGCTTAAAATGGGATAGTATAATTGACTTTTTTAAAAATTATCACATCAAGCCCGACATTTATTTATCATTGGAACTGTTTGAAGACCATCAAAAAATATTGCGTGGAACAACTATACCTGATAATTTCATAAAAAAAATTATAGATGATGGTTTTTGGGTAGAATTAAAAATTACACTAAATGGGTTATTGCTAGAAAAGAGTGAGCTGTTATTAGACAAATTAGAGGAGTGGGCAGATAAGGGAATTTCTTCAATTAGATTCCAGCCTTTGGTTCCAGTTAGTAAAAATATCCCAAGTGAAGTCTTGTTAAATGATTCTTTTGTACCACTGATGAATTTATTACAAGAATATCATAAAAATAAAAAGATGAGTAAAATCTTTAGAAATTCAAGTTTATCATATATAGCCACAATTGATTATTTGCAAGGAAATTCTATTAATAAAAAATGTGCTGATATTTGCTGTGCAAAGGATAAAATTATATTTATAACACCCGATTATAAATTTTTAAATTGTAAATCTTTATGGCAAAAGGATGAATCGAAATCATGTTTAGAATTATTTGATTTGGTCTGCTGTGGTTTTTTGAGCAATTAATTTTTAATGAAAATAGCAACAATAAGTTATAGATACGAATATTAAAAAAGCCATTTCAAAAATCTAAAAATGTAAGGAGCCAGTGAAAATGTATAAAGATATTTTAGCTAAAATCATTGCGCATCAGGAACTTTTAGAGAAAGAAATTTCCGAATTGATTACAGATATCAGCGAGGGTTCAGTAAACGATGTGCAAATCGGAGGCTTTCAAAGTGCTCTGCTGATGAAAGGTACTTCGCTGAAAGAAATCACATATATCGCAAAAGCCATGCGGGATAACTGCATCCCCCTGAAACCTAGAGTAAAAGAAGGGCTAATGGATACCTGCGGCACGGGTGGAGGGCTTTCTACATTTAATATCTCTACGGCAACAGCAGTCGTTGCAGCCGCTGCGGGTATTCCCATCGCAAAACACGGAAGCCGCGCCATTACCTGTTTGTCCGGTAGTGCCGATGTGCTGGAAGCCCTTGGCGTTGAAATCAATTTACAACCGTCTCAGGTAGAAAAGATGATAGAGGAAATCGGTATCGCGTTTTTGTACGCGCCGCTCTTTCATCCGGTCATGTGCAAAGTGTTGCCGTCGGAACACGATTTGGGCATCAAATCTATCTTTAACTCCATCATTGGGCCGCTGATCAACCCCGCATTCGTGCTAAAGCATCTACTTGGGGTATACAAGCCTGATTTGCTTGACACCGTTACCTATGTGGCCAAAGATCTGGGTTATACCAACGCCATGTTTGTGCATGGGCTGGATGGTGTGGACGAAATCTCGCTGTTGGGGAAAACGCGGATCAATTATCTGAAAAACGGCCAAATCACCACAATGGAAATCGAGCCGGAGGATTTTGGGTTTGAGCGGTGTGTTCTTGAGGAGATCAAGACCGGAACGCCCGACGAAAACGCTGGGATAATAAACGGTGTCTTTTCCGGGAAAATCAAAGGCGCGAAACGCAATACTGTACTTTTGAATGCAGCTGGTGCGCTGATGATCGGTGGTAAGGTCGATGGGTTCAAAGCCGGCGTTACGCTTGCCACCGAATTGATTGACAGCGGTGCGGCTGAAAAGAAACTGTGGGAACTCAGGGAAATGTCCAGAAGTTTTGGTGCAACCGTATGAACGCATGGGGGTTAGGACGGTTTTCTGCCGCCATTGTTTCGGAAAACGTAAGAGGAACTGTCGTCGTTATACCGGATATCAAGTGTGTTTCGCCTAAAGAGGGTGATTTGCTGCAAGGGCGCGACCCTGTAGAGACGGCAAAAGCTCTTGTTGGGTACGGCGCGCCCTTGCTGTCGGTTGTTACCGAGCGGGAAAATTTCGGTGGCAGTCCCGAACTGCTCCGCGTTATCGCCAGCGAAACGGGCGTACCGGTTTTGCGTAAAGATTTTATCAAAGACGAAGCCATGCTTATCGAAACAGCAGAGCTTGGAGCGGCAGCAGTCTTGTTAATTTGCTCCATAATAGGGGAAGAAAAATTGGAATCACTGTATAATCAAGCGAAAAAACTTAAGCTGGAGCCGTTTGTAGAAGTCCATACGGCACTGGAAATGGAATTAGCGAAAAAGCTGGGAGCACAGCTTATCGGTATAAATAACCGGAATATAGCCATGCTGGAGCGGGACTCCGGTGGTCCTTTGCGAACAGCGGAGTTGGCCGCCGGTCGGCCTGACGGCGCATTGTTGGTCAGTGAAAGCGGTATTTTATCACCAGAAGACGCAAGAGTGGCGGCGGAAGCCGGCGCGAATGCAGTCCTTGTTGGTACTGCGATATGGCAGGCGCGCGATATGGCGGCCATGTACCGGTCGCTCCGAGTCAAAAGGGGGGACTGTGCCATGCTCCCAACCGTAAAAATCTGTGGCCTGCATTGTATGGATGTAAGCAGCGTAGCGGAACCCGATGGAATAAAAGACACGGACAAGATTGGCGAAATCGTCGACTTGTTAGAGCTGGATAAACCACAAAATTTTTTATAGGAGGAACATAAATGCACAGAGGTTTGGTACATTTTTACTATGGTGACGGAAAAGGCAAAACAACTGCGGCATTAGGTCTTGCTCTTAGAGCTGCTGGAAGTGAAAAAGATGTTGTTATTGTACAATTTTTAAAAGATTGGAAGTGTGGGGAGCTTCAATCTCTTGCACTCTTGCCGAATGTACGTGTTTTACGAGGCAAGTCATCTGGCGGCACATTTGTTCACGAAATGAGCGATGAAGAAAAAAGTCAAACAAAAATTATACATGATAAAAATTTAAAAACAGCATTGGAATTTCAAAAAAAAGGGCAATGTGATTTACTAGTTCTTGATGAAGTTGTTGATGCCTATAATCTAGGTGTGCTTGATGCTACGTTATTTGAAGGGTTACTTGATAATAAACCAGAGGCGTTGGAAATTGTTATTACTGGTCACGAGCCGAATGTACGGGTACTTGAGCGTGCTGATTATGTGACCGAAATGCTAAAGGTCAGGCACCCTTTCGATGAAGGTGCTTCTGCAAGAAGGGGTATTGAGTTTTGATTTTTTTATTCCTAAACATCATCTATCCAGTCCACTGAAAAATATAGAAGAGGAAAGAGAATGCTGCGAATTAAATGTGTTTCAAATTAGGAAACTCAGTACATAGGAGGATTATGTTATGAAAAATATTAATTCTGAGTTGTTAAGCGATTCCAAATCAAAAGCTCCTTCATTACACCATAATATTACTATTTATTACGATGTAAATAATGAATTACAACTTAGGCAAATAAACAATCCTGTTGTCTTAACTGATACCTCGCTTTATCACTTAATAGAAATTATGGGAATGCATAAAATTGCTAATGTTACACCTAATAATATACAAAAATTACTTGATGGAACTATTAAACATACAGAACTTGTTGAAAAGGTAACAACTTTTATTTTTATCTCTAGTCGTGGTTTAGTTGACGACTCCGAATGGACATCTTATCAGCCGTCAGAAGGAATTTCACTTTTATCGGAATGGCTTGCAAAGAATGAGCCTTCGGCTGCACCTTTGTTCATTGACCCAAATCTCGTTCCCAAAGAGGATTTGATTCCCACCATACAAAAACATGCTGCTGTTAGCCATAACATTGTTTTTGGTTTCAGTGTAATACCAGCAAATCTTGAAAATGATATTCGATTAATTTTGGAGATAAAACGAGCTGTTCCTGATAGCACAATTGTAGTCGGAGGAATTGGCAGTGGTGCTCTTAAATTACTTCCAACCGGTATAGGTAAAGTAGGATTCCAGAATGCATTGCCCATTGATCTAATTTTAGAGGGTGATGGATTGATAGAATTATCTAAAATTTCTCGTAAATTGGCAGGGCTTACAAATGAATTTAGGGGTAGTCTGCCTGACATCGCTGAAATTTCAGAATCTCGCATTGTTGCAAAGAAATTATTTATTCCATATGAAATTCCAGACATAATTCATAAAACACCATATAATTTTGCAAATCATTTAAAACGTAATACAGTTGTACAAATATTAGTCGATAATCGTTGTAGACAAAACTGTTTTTTTTGTTCATCTCCGAAACAACAACACTTTCAGAATATAGAAACTGCACTTGATTATATCGAAGAAAAATCTCACAATGCTGAAGCGATTGTCTTTAATGATAACGACTTATCTAATGATATAGGGCAAACAATTGAACTTTGCCGTGGCATGGTTTCCCGTAATATTTTTCAACCGAAACATGGCAAGTTTGGCGCACATCAATTTAGTCCGGAACTTATTGATGCTGTTAAATTAGCTAATTTTAAGCGTATTGCAATAGGGGTAGAAAGTTTTGATCAAAACGTCCGGTCAAGTTTAGGCAAAAAAAGTTTTACGGATAAAAACATTACCGCTACACTTAACTATTTGCTGCAAAAAAATATTCAACCTGAAATAAATTTAATTATTGCTAGTCCAGCTGAAACTATTGATTCACTAAAAACAACTGCTATACAGGCATTAGAATGGGCCCAAAAAGGTTGTCTGATTTTTACAACAATCGGATTAAAAGCTGTACCAAATTCTCCTACAGTAATGAGTTTGATGCAACAAAAAGATTTCGTTAATTCCAGCAAAATTGAGTGCAAAAATTTTTTTCAAGAAGGAATGAAATCGCCGCTTTTGATTCCTATATATTGGAGATCATCTGAAGAAATGATATCTCTACGTAATGATTTAATAAATACTCGCACAAGTCTTCTCTCTGAACTGCGTGAACACTTTGGTACAAAAATGCCTATTCCTGTTAGGTATTATGTAACTGTTATCTTGCTTGCATCATTGTTGAAAATAGATGGTTTTAAGTCAAAAAACGATTTAAAACAAAAGGTTTACGAATATGCTGAAAAAAATTATTTAATTCCATATGTGAATATTTAGAATAGCATGAAATTCGGATAACATAGAAGAGTTAATCGTCATCGTAAGGAAGTTTTAATTAAAAAATATACTAAAAATAAAGCGAAAGGAATCATTTTTATTATGAACAAACTATCAAAATACGCGCATATTTTTAAAGTGGGGAATCATAATGTTTTTTATCATGCATTGACAACTAAGGTGTTTTTTATTTCCGATTTACAAGCTGAAAAACTAAAAAATAAAAAAATAGATGATTCTTTTTCAGATAATGAAATAAATTTACTTAAAACAAAAAGGTTGATCGTTAACCCTGATGAAGGAATAAATGAGATAAATGTTGATGAAATAGTTAAATATAATTATCAAGAAAAACCTGATGTATTCGTTCTATATTTGTTATTAACCGAACGATGTAATATGAACTGCTTATATTGTTCTCATGCGCATAGATCAAAATCAAAGCAAAGTAACATGGACATCGAAACTGTGTTACGTGCTTTGGAAAGATTTTATTCTGTAGACACTAAACGTAAAAGAAGTGTTGTTTTATATGGTGGAGAACCTCTAATAAATAAAAAGGGTGTCTTAGCTGCAATTGATTACATAAGACAAACAAAAAAAGATAATACGACAGAAATAGTAATATTTACAAATGGAATTTTACTAGATGAAAAATTGATAAGATATTTTTCTTTAAATGATGTTAGAGTAATAATTTCTATTGATGGTAATAGAGAGACGCATAATAACTTCAGAAAGAAAGGAAATAATGGAACATTTGACACTATTAATAGAGCTATTAAGATTTTTAATGAAAATGGAATTAAATTTGGAATATCTGCTACTATTGCTGCACATAACATAAAAACCCTTGGCGATGTTACGGAATATTTTTATCAAGAATTTAATCCAATCAGCGTGGGGCTAAACCCGCTTCACGCAAAAATGCTTGGCGATGTTACGGAATATGAATTTAATCCAATCGAAAAAGAATATAGTGTTAGTACTGAAGAAGTAGCTGAAGCAATGATTTCTGCTTATAAAGTGGCGAGAGAAAAGGGATTATATATAGAACAAATAATGCGTAGAGTACGACCTTTTGTGTTATCCACTCCCAGGCTGAAAGATTGCCCTGCTTGCGGCGCAATGATAAGAGTTTTGCCAAAGGGTAATTTTGGGCCTTGCGGTCAGTCTACAGAAGAAGGGAAAAATATTGAATCAGAAGGTTGCTCTTTTTCAGAAAGTGAACTTGTAAAATCATGGAATCGTAGATTATCTTGTATTTTACGTGGTTGTGATTCTTGTGATGCAATGGCACTGTGTGGTGGAGGATGCCCAGCTAATTCTGCGAAAAATGGAGGCGATTTACTCTGCGTGGGTAAAGATGACCGAACATGCAATCAAGCGAAAATCATATTAAAATGGCTTTTGAGCGAATTAACTACTTTTTTCCCCAATGATAAATTTATTGAAATTAGAGAAAGTGACAAGTTAAAATTGCTGGGGAATATCAATACAAACGAAAAAACACCATTATGTGAGTACTCGAAGTATGGCGAATTTGAGTTAAACATAATATATAAGTAAACTAAATCGGGGCAAGTTTTTTTGGCCCGATTTTTAAAAATTGTAACATAAAACCTAAACGAATTAATGTTTTTATTGACTTGGAAGGTAAGTGGTTTGCATTGCTATAATACCGCGATTGCTTGACATTGACAAAAATAAGTGGTTGTATTAATATAAAACCCATAACTAAAGTGAAATGTAATGCTGAAAGTTATTTGACAATGAGGAGAATGCTTATGAAAGATAAATTAGATGCTATGCTTTTGAGCGGAGAAGAAAAAATTGAAAAAGCAAAAACTTTAGAGGAACTGCAAAACGTGAAGGTATTTCTTCTCGGAAAACAGGGTTTACTCACAAATATATTAAAAGAAATTTCTAGTCTTGAAGTTTCTCAGCGTGCTGAAGCAGGAAAAACAGCGAATGAAATAAAGAAACGTCTTACCGCTATGCTAGAATCTCGAAGAGAAGAAATTTGTCTTAAAGAATCTGAAACGCCGCCGGATTTTGATTTTACTGTTCCCGGTTTATTGCCAGAAGATGGTGTTCTGCACCCCATTACTCAAATGTGTTTTGATCTTAACGACGCTTTTCGTTCTATGGGCTTTGAAATATTCGAGGGAACTGAAATAACCAGCGAACTTTATGCTTTTGACAATTTAAACTTCCCACCCGACCATCCTGCTAGAGAGAGTATGGATACATATTGGATATCAGGGCACGATACTGGTAGAGGAGGAAACAGACTCTGCCTTCGTCCCCATCTTACAGGTACCAGTGTTCTTTATATGCAAACACATAAGCCGCCGTTTCGTTTTGTTTATCCCGGCAGAGTGTATCGAAACGAATCAACTGATGCACGCCACGAACGTGCATTCTTCCAATACGAAGCATTAATTGTTGACCGTGACTTTACCTTTTCTTCAGGTAAAGTAATGATAAAAAGTATTCTTTCAAAAGTGTTCGGCTGTGATGTGCAGGTCAGGATGCGTTCGGGCTTTTTCCCATTTGTAGAGCCCGGGTTTGAAATTGATATGGGTTGTTTGGTATGTAATGGAGAAGGTTGCAGTGTTTGCAAACATGTTGGTTGGATAGAAATAATGCCTGGCGGAACTCCACATCCTAATGTAATTCGTGCTGCAGGGCTAGACCCTAATGAATTTACCGGATTTTACGTAAATATTGGTTTAGATCGCTTGGTTATGATGCGCTATGGGGTAGATGACGTAAGGTTATTCCACAGTGCTGACCTTAGATTCTTAAACCAATTCAGATAGGAGAAAAAAACATGAAATTATCGCTAAACTGGATAAAAGATTATGTGAAAATACCCGAAAGCTTAGATATAGCCAAACTTGAGTATGACCTAACCATGTCAACGGTAGAGGTTGAAGGTGTAACCCGACTTGCTCAAAAGTTTGAAAATATAATAATAGGTATTATAAAGGAAATACTTCCCCATCCTAATGCAGATAAACTTAAAATATGCAAGACTGATATTGGTCAAAGCGATATAAAAGAAATAGTTTGCGGCGGTACAAACGTAAAAGTTGGAATGAAAGTTGCTGTGGCTTGTCCTGGTGCAATGGTTCGCTGGCACGGGAAGGGTGAACTTGCAGAAATCAAGCAAACGAAAGTGCGCGACGCGGAAAGTTTTGGTATGATTTGTGCATCTTCAGAGATAGGACTTTTTGACCTATTTCCATTTGCAGAAGAGGGAACAATACTTGATTTATCGCAGTTTGATGCCCAAGCTGGTACTAATCTTGCGGAAGCTTTAGGTTTAGATGATATAATATTAGAAATTGATAACAAATCACTGACAAACAGGCCTGACCTTTGGGGACACTACGGTATTGCAAGGGAAATTTCTGCTTTGTATAATCTTCCGTTCAAAGAGTTTGTGCCGTTTTCGCCACCGACTGTGCAAAATTTAATAATTAATTTAGAAGATGAAGTTTGCTGTCCAAGATATATTGGAGTAAAAATTGAAAACGTTTCGGTAAAACTATCACCGTTTGAGGTTCAAAGCCGAATTTGGCGTGTAGGAATGCGCCCCATAAACGCCATAGTTGACATAACCAATTATGTAATGCTCTCAACAGGTCAACCGTTGCACGCATTCGATTCAGATAAAATAAACGGAAACATAACAGTACGCCGTGCCGAAAATTTAGAAAAAATGTTGCTTTTAGATGGCAAAGAACTTTCATTTTCAGCAGAAGATCTGGTAATTGCAGACGAAAACGAATCGATTGCACTTGCAGGGATAATGGGTGGGAAAAAAGATTCCGTGCTACCTGAAACGAATAAAATAATACTTGAAATAGCCAATTTTGAACCCATCGGAATTAGACGCAGTACGATGCGTCATGAGGTTCGCACAGAATCATCAACCAGAAATGAAAAAGGTATAGACCCCGAAAGATGCGACATTGCTCTTTCGCTGGCAATGGAAATGTTTAAGAAAATTTTCCCGAGTATGTTGGTAACAAGTTTTAGTGATAACTACCCAAAACGCCTTAAAAAAAGTGAAATTAATGTTTCTCTTGATTGGCTTGAAAAATGTCTCGGAAAACGTATCCGTAACGAGGATATTGAAAAAAAGCTTAAAAAACTTGGAATTGAAGTTACTTTTAACGGGGATATTATGCACGTAGTGGTGCCAACGTGGCGCAGCACGGGTGATATTTCTGAGCCTCATGATATTATGGAAGAAGTAGCCAGAACGCATGGCTTTGACAATTTTGAACCAATGCCCATAATAACTTCGTTTGAAGGTGCGATAAATCAGCCAAAAGTTGACATTGACAGAAGAATAAGGGAGTATTTGGCGTTTCGCTGCGGAATGAATGAGGTATTTACATATCCGTGGGTCAGTGATGAATATTTAAATGCTCTTTCACTTAATACCGATGAAATGATTTCGTTGTCAGCTCCACCATCTTCAAGCGAACGCTATATTCGCTCGTCGCTTTTGCCAAATATTTGCAAATCAGTCAGCGAAAATCTTCGTTTCTTTGATAAATTTGGGATATTTGAATCCGCTAAAGTTTTTTTTAACAAAGATTTCAAAGCTTTAAATGATTCGCGTGAATTCTTACCTTTAGAACGAAAGAATGTTGCCGGGGCTTATGTGGATAATCCTAAAAACATAAACGTACTTTTCAGGAAAATAAAAGGTGTTGTGCAAGCTCTTCCTAGATATATACACACAGAACCAATAATTTTTGAAAGAGTTGAAAAGCCGAGTTGGGCTGATAATGTGATATGGTTGAATATCACTCATAATGGTGAAAAAGTGGGAAACCTAGGACTTCTCTCGAAAAAAGCATCACTTGATTGCGGTATTAAAAACAGTGCAGTAATGCTATTTGAACTAGACATAGATTTATTAAAGCCATACGCTTCCAGAACAAATAAATTTACTCGTATCCCGGAGTATCCAATGACGGGGTATGACGTATCAATGTTGTTTAATTCGGCGGTTAAATGGGAGCAAATATTTGAAACAGTTATATGTAAAAGTGAATATGATTCTGAAAATTTGCTTCAAGATGTATTTTTTGTGGATGAATACAAAGGGCAGCAAGTTCCTGAGGGCAAAAAATCGGTTACTTTCAGGCTAATAATCGGTTCGCTTAAAAAGACTTTAACATCAAATGAAATAGAAAGCTGTGCTAATACTATAATAAGACGTCTTGAAAAAACTTTGGATGCTGAACTTCGTGGTTGATAGCAACTCGGATAGATTCTAAATAAGGGCACCTAATAATCCTTTAAAGTGTAGTTGATGAAAACGCATTTTAAAGGATTATCATGTTTTAAGAAATTTTATATGATAAAGGACTAAAATTTATTGATTTTCACTTTTGTTCTTACATGCTATAATTATATATACCTCAATAAAAAATATTGATTTTATACAATAAAGTTAGTTGTTACTAATAATAATTCATGCTTCTTGGAGGGAGTAAATGAATAATTCTTTATATAGAAAAAGAACGAAAGTTATAGTTCCCATCTTTGCAGCAAATTCTTCTAAGGGCTATAGCCGATTCAAAAATTCCTCAAATTCCTTAACAGCACGTGATTATGTAGGAAATCTTGAGGATTTAGCGTGTGTAATTCATTTTTTACGGGATATAGGTGTAACCAATATTATGGAACTACCCTTTACCCAGAAACATCAAAGTACGACCAGCCCGTTTTCTTCATCTTTATTTGGGTTGGAGCTTGACTATCTGGTTTTGGAGATGGTTCCTGAGGTTCAGAAAGATCCTGATTTATTAGCTATAATCCCTAAAAGACCTATAGTTTATGAAAAAGATATGTGTTGTGCTTTTGATATACACCGGGAAGCAAGAACGATTATATTGGGAAAAGCTTCAAAAAAATTTCTGAAAGAAATTAAATTGAATCCTGATTCTGAGCGTGCCAGAGCTTTTAAAAATTATGTTGATAAATACAATGAGCATCTAAGAAGAAACGCCGTTTTTTCCATTGTACAATCTATGGTCTTAAATACTTACACCAATGCAGAACCTGATTTCAGAACATGGCCTATTGAATATCAAAATCCGGAAAACGAAGCAGTAAAGAGGCTGATACCACTTTATAATGAGGAGATTGAGATATATCAATACAGTCAGTTTTGTTTGCATGAACAGCAGCTTATGATAAAGGATTTGTATCATGAGATGGGGTTAAAACGTGAGGTGATTATTGCTTTTGGGATTGACCCATCGGCCAGCGGAGACGTTTGGTGGCTTCAAGGCAAGGCGTTCGATGTGAATTACGATATAGGAGCAGACAATGGTCAGAATTGGCATATTCCGCCATATTTTGCTGTAGATGAAACTTACTATAGATTAATGAACGAGAGAATTGAATACCTTGCTCAATATGTTGATATTCTATTTCTAGACCATATGTGTGGCTATGCAACTCAATATGTATTAGACCATGAGGATGAAAATGATAGAGGTAAATATGTTATAGATCCTAAAAATCGTGAAATCCTGATTAATAATGTAGAAAGAATAATACAGATTGTTTTGAATCATGGACTTGAAGTTGGGGGAGAGACACTCGGTGATACTCCAAGGCAAAGTGCCGTTGAGGAAGCTATTTTAAGGATGTGTAAGTCTGGGAAATCTATTCTTGAAATGTATGTTGCTCCACATAAAAATATATCCGGTCAATATGTGGATCACAGAACCTTGCCAAAAGAAACCGAGCTGTATTTATCCACCCACGATCTTCCTACTATTATTCAGATGCTTTGCGGAAAAAGAGGCAATGTAGCTTTAAACGATTTTCTTTATCCGGAGCATAAGATAGCAAACTTTTTAAGTCAGCAGTTTGGTATACTTACAACTCCTAATCAAACGCCCCTGAATCCAAAGGACATTACAACGGAAATGGGTATTGCCATGCTGGAGGTATTCATGATTTCTTCAGCGGAAATGGTAACCATTCCTATCCAGGATATTTTTGCACTGTTATTTCCACAGGAGGTAGGAGTTAATGAATATTTCAATCTCAATATTGCCGGCACTCCTTCTTGGGTTGGAAATGAGAATAGAAATTTCAGTAGAATTTTGCCGCCTATAGAAAAACTTGAGCCCTTCAAGGAGCAGCTAACAAAGATTTTTAAAAGAGAAGACCAACCATTTGATTATCCTCAAAGGTTGATTGAACACGGTGCTTTTTTTACATGGATTGCAAATATTACTTCTGGTCGGAAACTTATTTACCAAAATTCTTTAAATAAACGATGGGAAATATTCAAGCATCAAGAAATTGGTGTGCCTGTAATGGAATTTGTAATCGCAAATCTTTCTGAAGATAAACAAATTGGTACTGTTGAACTTCCGAAGGAGTTTAGATCTTTAATGAGTCCCCAAAAAAAATATAAGCTTCTAGATATTGCAGCATCTGATAATAATGGAAAGTTATATTATCGAACCGGGTTAGAAATGAAAGGGCATATATATATTGAGCTGCCTAGAAAGACAGACCATCATTTTATTGTGTATGAGGCATTTAGCTCTTAATAAACGGAGTGAATTTAGAGCTAAAGCCCGCATTGCGACGGAGGAGCAAGGTGTACCTTTTTAAGTTTCTTAAGTTGTGACATGAAAAATAATAATATACAATAAATATATAAGTAGGTTCATATGTCTTAATTATGGGGGAATTTATGAAGCGAAGCGACGGAGAGCGGCTAAAATCATTAAAACCATTTATGCAGATTATTCCTTATATAATGGAAAAGCGCAGTGATGCGCAAAATTTTTCAGAGCAGACTTTCTGTGCTGATACCATTGACCATTATATTAAAGAGAAAAAAGAGCAAGGGCATAGTCTTAGTTATATGCATTTCTTTATAGCTGCTTATGTAAGGCTCATTGCAGAAAGACCCCAGCTTAACCGCTTTGTCATGAACAGTCAGGTTTATCAGCGTAATGGAATATTCGTTTCAATGGCTGTTAAACGCTCACTTAGTGATGATGGAGAAGAAACAACGGTAAAATTTGAATTCACAGGCAAGGAAAGTATTTTTGAAATAATCGAAATAATAGATAATAAAATCGTTCAAGCTACTTCATATAAAAACAATCACGATGTAGATAAACTCGCTAAAACAGTAATGTCAATGCCGGGGACTATTAAAAAATTATTAGTTAGAATTTTAAAGGGAATGGACCATCATAATCTGCTTCCAAAGAGTGTTATTAAGGCAAGTCCTTTTCACACATCATTATTTTTTACTTATTTGAAATCAATAGATACTAATTATATTTATCATCATCTCTATGATTTCGGAACAACTGGTATTTTTGTTGCACTAGGAAAGACAGTGAAACTGCCGGTGGTTGAAAATAATGAAGTAGTTGTAAAGAAATGCTGCCAAATTGGTTATACATTAGATGAAAGAATATGTGATGGATTCTATTTTTCCCAGTCATTAAAGCTATTTGAAAAATATTTAAATAATCCTTATTTACTGGAAACAGGCATAAATGAAAAAGTAAAACTTTTTGTGTAAAATTAATATAAAAAAATTTACTTAATAAAGAATTCGCTTAAACCCTAATATATAAATAAGCTAGGATATACTCCCTTCTTTAAGGGGGTATATTTTTATGCAAAAAATCTAATTACGAAATTAGCGGGATAAGCATGGTTGGTTGACATTGGTACGAAGAAATAATAAAATACGAGAAGCCGAAAGGTAATATTTTACAAAGTAAATATTATAGTAAAGGAGATGTATTATGCAAAGAAAGTTTATTAAAGTATTAATTGTTTTTGCTGCTCTATTAATTTGTGCATCGATGTTTGCGTCAGCAAAATCAAATGATGATCCCGCTCTTAAGAAATGGCTAACATTTATTAAGAATCTACCGTCTGATATTATTGAAAGTAGGCATATTGTTGATGGGGCTGTTTCAGAGCAGGATTTAGCAAATGGGTCTGTAACACAAGATAAAATTCTCAATCAATCAGTTTCATTAGATAAGATTAATACTGAAGGAGCTTCGAGTGGAGATGCTCTTATGTTTAATGGAAGCTCGCTGGCATGGTCAAATCCACAGCAAAGCAGTCAAAATGGTCCACTTGCTTATGCATTTATTAATAAATACGGTAAAAAGATTTCAGGCACAGATAATATATCTGCAACACTAGACAGCACAGGCTACTCAATTGCAATAGAAGGCGAGGATTATTATCCTGGCAAATACTTAGTATTTGTAACTCCTAATTCGCCCTGCGCTCCACAAATAAGCCGGGGAGAGGGCCAATATGGTTCAATTAGAATAAATTTTTATAGTTTTACGAATACCGACATCCAAACATCTGATTTTCAAATAATTATATATAAGACAAATTATAGCCCTGTATTAAGTAAGTATTATAAAGACTCGGACAACGATGGCTATGGTTCTACAGACTTTATTATGGCAGAGGGACCAGAGGGAGACTATACAGCAGTTAAAGATGGAGATTTTGATGACCAAGATAGTAACAGCTATCCGGGTGCGCCAGAAATGCCTGATGGAAAGGACAATGATGGTGATGGAATAATAGATGAGGACTTAGAAGGGACAATATATTACATGGATGAAGACCAGGATGGATATGGGAAAACAGAATATGGATACTTTGGACTTGAATACAGCGACTTTAAGTATTTAGTACAGCCTGAATATCCATACACAGCTCTAGTATCAGGAGATTGGGATGATTTAAATTCTGAAATACATCCTGGCGCAACCGATGTACCAGATGGAATTGATAATGATTGTGATGGAACCATAGATGAAGATTTTATGCCTATAACCGTTGATAACGTAAGCTATGATTTATATACAGGCCAGGATTTATCAATTCAGCTTCCATTGCAAGATAGTGTTTCGAGAGTTACATATAATAATGTACAACTAACTGAAGGAACTGATTATATATATGAAGAAGGCCTCAATAATAAAATAATTATATCTAAAAGCTTTATGCAAAAATTAGCGGTTGGTGAACATACTTTTACTATAGATTTTGAAACAAGCTGGAGAGGGACTCCAACAGTTACCGTAACTGATTCAGACCCTCGGGCAAAAGACCTTATCAATTTGGTATTAATAAAGGGTTCAGAGGATTCTTCCGGTGAAGGAAATTTAAATCCACGATTTACAGCCAAGAATTATGAATACACAGCTAGTATTACCGATGGAACCAATTATGTTTCGATTATTGCAACTCCGGCAGAAGGTACAACTGTAGAAATAAAATGCGGAGAACAAACATATCCAAATGGCGAAATTACCAACCTAATAGGGGGAACTAACATAATAGAAGTTATAGTTAGTGAAGAGGGCAAGGATAGTAAAGTATATACGATTGACCTAAGTATATCTATGGTACCACCAACAAAAACAACCCCAGCGAGCGGAAGCATTGTGCGAAATGGTGAAGTTATTCATATTGAAATGCAGGGAGATGCTGTTTACTATACACTTGATGGTACAACTCCATCCCAGACTTCCCAAAAGTATAACGCTGCAAGCGGAATTGTTGCAACAGGCAATATGGAAGATATAATAACAATTAAGGCAATACAGGTCAGAAATGGCATATGGAGCGAGGTAGCTACATTTACTTATACCATTGGAGAAGGGATACTAGATTCTGATGAAGACGGAGTTCCGGACATAAATGATAATGCTCCATTTATTTTCAATCCAGATCAGCTGGATAGTGATGGGGATGGTGTCGGAGATGTAGCTGACAGCGATCCTTACAATCCAGATATTCAATAATACTATTGAATTACTTAAGAAGTAAGATTCATAATAGTTGAGGGAGTGAGTGCCTAGGTGCTTACTCCCATTTTTATTAATCTTGATAATTCATATATATAGAAACTTGAGATATATCAGGGTACAATCAAAGGATTGAGAAAAGTTACTATATTATAAGAAAAGTTAAACCAGGTGCGACACAGACAATCAAATGAGAATATTAATTCCCTAATCTACGTAACCTATAAGAAAAGCGTGATAAATTCAGAAAAGAGTGCAAAGGAGAATTGTTATGAATTGTATGGAAGCACATGTTGAGTTAAATGGATTTGAGGGAACGGTAACAATTAATGAACCGGTTTTACGCTATCCTAATAATCCTATACTAACATGCCATGATATTAATAAAGTTTGGGGCAGTAATAGCCATTTATATACATATACTGTTCATAACGCAGGGATAGCAGAGGTGAGCGGGCAAACAATAATGCTTTTTCGTTCGCATATTGCTGATGGCCGGAGCGTAATTGGAAAGGCTGTAAGTGATAATGGTCTTGATGGTTGGGAAATTGATTCTATGCCATTTTTGATGCCTGCAAGAAAAAATGATATATTTACTGAGGGTACTGACCATGTTTCTATTATTGAATCCGAAGCTGGCGGGGTGGAAGATCTTAGGGTTAACCCCGTAGGGAATGGCGAATATGTATTAACTTACAGTGCTTACCATGAGCAAATCCCTGATAAAGTTAAGGTGATGATGGCTGCAACAAAAGACTTCAAGACTATTGTTCGATGCGGGCCAATTTCTGAACAGGATATGCGCAATGTTGTTATATTTCCTGAGCCGGATAATAATAAAAAATGGAGGGCTTTACTGCGTTTAAACGACAAAACCATGGAGGCTTCTGGCGCCGGTCACATTGGCGGGTCATTCGGAGAAATCTGCATAGGTTATGCGCCAAATCCTACCGGGCCATGGAAAATTGGCGATGTAATTATGCGGGCTGGGCATGGACCTAGTGCATTCCAAGCTAAAATCGGTCCATGTGCTCCTCCTATTAAAACTAAATATGGATGGCTGAATATCTTCCATGGTGTGCGTTCAACCATGGATGGCAATCCTTATACTCTGGGTGCAGCATTTCATGATCTTGAAGACCCGGCTGATCCAAGTAAAATTCGTATAAGTGCCAAGCCGTTATTAATGCCCAGTGCAAGTGATTGTTATGTGAGAAAAACTGATTATGTCCATGTCCCTAATGTAGTATTTAGCTGTGGCACATTACTTGGTAAGGATGATACAGTGGCCATATATTATGGTGGTAATGATACAGTTATGAATGTCGGCTTAGCAAATGTACGTATTCTTAGCGAAATGTGCGATGTTTTCCGCCAAGACCCATTAACAGGGAAACACCTATATTCTTTATAGTATTTTTCTTTCCGTTTAGGTCTTAATGAAGTTGTTTTAGAGGTAAATGAGCTTGCACTACAGCAAAATCAGGATTTATTAAATTTATCAGTATAATCTTCTTAAAAAAAGAATGATGTAAACTTTTACATCATTCTTTTTTGGTAATAAAATTTAAATTGAAGACTTACTGATTATCTCTCTTTGCTAATTCCTCCTTTAGCTTTCCGATACTTACTTTGCAAGCTTTCTCGGAAATATCGCAAAAGACACCCTTCCTACCTGCTTTTAGTACCTCTAAAGGAGTCGTTCCGCCTCCCATGAAGAGGTCTGCTACTACATCGCCTTTGTTACTGCTTACTTCAATTATTCTCTTCAGTACGCTAGACGGTTTTGGTGTATCATATCCTTCAGAGATGTCGGTCCTGCTATATGGGTCAAGCATGTCTTCTCCACTCCACAGATTTCCGACAGGAATGCTGTAAGTCTTTCTGTAAGGCATACCGTCAATCATTTCGAGCTGGCCTTTATCGTACAATTCCTCAATCTTCTTCCGTGGAATTAACCAGTGCTTGTTTTGGTCTTTGGGATTAAAATAGAACTCCTTATACCTGAACTCAAAACTTAAAGCTTCGCAGTACCCATTCTCAACAAGAGGGACTATCCGCAGTTTATTACCTTGTATCTCATTAAAGGTAAAGTTATACCTATCCTTAGTATAATACAAGATAACATCTACTTGGCTGTCATAATTCTCAACAAAGCCCCTGGCTCCGCTGTGCTGCCTGTAAATTCTGTTTCTGAAATTGTAATACCCGAATATCTCATCGAGTAGAACCCGGATATACGAGTCAATCCTCCAATTGCAATGGAGATATATTGATCCATTCTCTTTCAACACCCTATGCATTTCTTTCAACCGAGGTCTGTACCATTCCACAGCTTCCTGAGCTGAGCCTAGATTATCATCATAGTCAGCGAATGTTTTGCCGCTATTGTATAATATGTCGCAGTAGATAAGATCAATACTGTTTGATTCCAGACATTTTAATACTTCCAGATTATCTCCTTTGTATACCTTTATACCGCTTTCATCAAACTTCAATTTAATAGTCATTAAGCACACATCCTTTCTTTTCATCAACCTTTTTAAATACATCCAACATGATTGTTAACTAACCCAGTTTTTATTTTACGTCCGAAAAGTTATCACTCTTATATTTTAAAAAAATCAATAGTTATTATAATTATGCCATAAAATAGCTTAGTGTTCAAGCATTATTAATGGTCTAAACCTACTTGGTTAAAGCCTGGCATGACAGGAATAGAAGTAAGTAGGTTGCTTAATAATATATTAAGATTGACTGTGTTTCTGCTGTATGATATTTTAAAACAAATAAATTTTTGATAAGAAAGATGTAAATAATAAATTTAAAGTGCCAATGGAGGATTAAAATGAAGCATACCGATATTAGTAAACTATTTGAAAATTCTTCTGATTATTTAAATAAAAATACAAAAATATGCGGCTGGGTAAAGACGGCAAGAGACTCAAAAAACGTATGCTTTATTGAAATTAATGATGGAACAACATTAAAAAATATTCAATTGGTTATCGATAAGAGTGCTCTTCCAATTGAAAAATATAAGGGTGCCATGAATGTTGGAACATCAGTAAAGGTTGAAGGTAAATATGTACCGTCTGAAGCGAACAGCGGTTCGTTTGAAATCAATGTAATTGATATTGATATTCTTGGAGTTTCACCAATAGATTATCCACTCCAAAAAAAGCGCCATACTTTGGAATACTTGAGGACTATTCCTCATTTAAGAGTAAGGACAAATACTTTTATTGCAATGCATCGTGTCCGCTCTGAATTATCTATCTCAATACATGATTTTTTTCAAAAAAACGGTTATCTTTATATTCATACCCCAATTATTTCCGGAAGCGATTGTGAAGGTGCAGGTGAAGTTTTCAGAGTTACTACACAGCCTTGGAATTGTAGTTGTAAAACAGAAGAAGAATATTTTGAAAATGATTTTTTTGGAAAATCGGCAGGGCTTACAGTATCTGGACAGATGGAAGGCGAAGTTGCAGCAATGGCACTCGGGAAAATATATACATTTGGGCCGACCTTCCGCGCCGAAAACAGCAATACGACAAGGCATGTTTCTGAATTTTGGATGATAGAACCGGAAGTAGCATTTGCTGAGATTGAAGATATAATGGAGCTTGCCGAAGCATTTATAAAACATACAATAAATCATATAATTTCTAAATGTAGGACAGAATTGGAATTTTTCGATAAATTTTTTGAGGATGGACTTGTTGAAAAGCTTAACTCGGTTGTAAACAGTGACTTTGCTGTAGTTGAGTATACTGAAGCGGTTGAACTGCTGAAAAAATCAGGAAGAGAATTTAAATACCCTGTTGAGTGGGGATGCGATTTGCAGACGGAGCATGAAAGATATCTTACTGAGGAAGTGTATAATAAGCCTTTATTCGTAGTTAATTATCCAAAGAAGCTCAAGGCTTTTTATATGAAACAGAATGCTGATGGCAAAACAGTTGCAGCTACCGATTTACTGGTTCCCGGTATAGGCGAAATTATTGGCGGAAGTGAAAGAGAAGCTAATTACGATTTGCTTGTTGATGCTATAAAATCTCGTGGGATGAATATTGAAAACTATAGTGAATATCTTGACCTTAGAAAATTTGGCAGTGCCCCGCATGGCGGATTTGGCCTTGGTCTTGAAAGATTGCTGATGTATGTTACTGGTATTGCAAATATAAGGGATACATTACTTTATCCCAGAGCACCTAAAGAACTGTAGGCATTTCGAGCAAAAGAGAGACAGCAGGTTCTTGGTAAAGATGCGATTTACAGATGAAGTCTATATGCCAAAGGTCAGATGTAAATGTGAACCTTATAATAACAAAAAATATGACAGGAAGAATTATATCAGATAACATTTAATACCCTCCAAAACGGAGGGTATTTTTACATCAAAAAAAGAACTATCACCATCGTTTCTAATAAAGCTAGGAAGATTTTTGAAATAAATTATGATATAATAGTATCATATAGCGAGGTGGCAAAAATGCATGTAAAAGATACTGTAAAAGTTGATAAAGTTGGCAGTACGATTGATGCACAGATGATTTTAATTTTTCAGATACTAGAAAATCCTAACTTGAGCAGAGAACAAAAAGTTCAGCAGTTTAACCAATTAATTGCTCAAGGCCAAGTGGGTTCTCCGGAGTTTGTTGATTTATATAAGAATAGTATAGAAAAAGAACTGGCTAAAGCAGATACACCATTAAATGAAGACCAAATCAAAAAGCTTGAAGGTATGTTGCAGGATAAAGCGCTTGAAGATAAGGCTAAAGAAAGAAATCTAAACCCCAGTGAAATACTAATAGAAGAAATAAGAGGAATAGTTACAACGACGCAACTGCAGAACATTATAAATACCGGATTAAAATTAAAACAAAGAACAGGAAACGGATTCCAAGGATTTGAGCCTCCTACATATGAACAAGCTGAAAAGTTATATGATATCTATAAAGGAAATTTCAATTGTTTCACGCCTGATGGAGAACTTATGTCAGGTATATTATCTCCTGATGGAAGCTCTTTCAATTTTGCAGGATTAGATATAATTTCTGATTATGCCCAAAAAAATAATATAGAAATGAGAGGGCTCTCATTTGTTTGGCATCATAAATTCCCGGGAGTTTTAGAAAAAATAAGCCAAGACGAAGAAAGGGCAGGAAATGATCCGTCAAAAGCAATACAAGGTATTTTTAGAGAATATACTGCGCAATACAGCAATAAAGGGTATAACTGCTATGCTTGGGATATATTGAATGAAATAGCTTATGATGATGGAGTTAGAACTGAAGGAGAAGAACAAGCTGGATATGAAAACAGAATATTCAGGGACTCAAAATGGGCAATGGCAATTCCTATAGAAGAAGATGAAAGAACAGAATTTATGTCAAAAGCAGATATTGCATTAGCCAAGGGGGAACCCTTTAGTGAACGGGATAGAGAATATCTGGCTTTATATATAAATTTATTGGAGATAGCAAGAGAAAGCGCCCCGAACGAGAAATTCTATATAAATGAGTTTCATCTGGAGAATCCTCAAAAGAGAGAAAACTTCCTTAAAATTATAAGGGCCATTCGCACATATGAACAGGCTTCAGGAAAAACTCTGATAGACGGTGTTGCTTATCAATGCCATATAAATACCGATACTAAACTACAAGAAGTTGAAAATGCAATTATAGGTTTAGAAGAGATAAATAAAGATTTTCCAGAAAAACCTTTAGATATACAAATATCGGAGCTCGACATATCTCATATGAGAAATGAGGGTAGTTTAGAGGAGAAAAGAAAAGAATCGCCGGAAATAGAAGAATATACGCCGGAAGTAAAACAGGAAGAAGACAAAAAGCAGGCGAACCTTTATGATGGTGTTTTTGATATAGTTAACAGGCATAGTAATAATATGTCGCTTGTTTCATTTTGGGGACCGGCAGATAATTTAAGCTGTGCGAATCATATCTATGGATATGGTAAAATGGCACATGCTACTTTAATAGATGAGAATTATGAAGTAAAAAGTTGTGTGCGTGAATATGAAAGGAATAGCAAGGAAGAACGAGCAGAAACAAGTCCAAAAGCATATTTTACGAAGGAAGATATAAGCAGAGCAGCTGAAGATATAGACAGGGAAGAAGTTCCCGGTGTAGTGCGTCCAATAGTATTAGAGGAACAAAAGGGGCAGGAACAAGAGAAAAACGTAAGTGTAAGAAGCTCTAACAGTGTAGGTAGCTACGTACGATGATAATTAATTTAACGAAGGGATAGGCTGTTATGGATGAGAAATACATAAAAGCTGTTAGCGAGGTAAGTAGAATAATTGAATTAATGTCGCCTGAAGATAGAGAAAAGATACCTACTAAATTTAGAGAATTTTTAAAAAAACACGAAAATGAAAATCTAGGCAGCAAATTTCATGCAGATTCTCCGTTATCAGAACAAGAAATGTCACATGAGACAAGAGTATTACTGGCTTTTATAAGTGACAAATTTTTTAAATAAATAGATAAATTAATATGGTAAGTTAAGAAGGATTTAATGTCTGTAAGATAAAGAGTTCTAAGTGATAGAGATACTTGGGCTCTTTTTTATTTCAACTTAATCAATTTAACTAACAAACAAAATTTTGGGGGATTTTGTATATATACATGATATAATATAGAAAACAGGTCGGGTTTTATAAAAGTCAGCAAAACGAAAAGAGGTTTAGATAGAAACAAATGAATAATCTAAAAAGGCGGATATTCGAAATAGTTGAGGACGACATCAGCGAAAGTCTTGCACACAAGGTATTCGAATTTTTTATAATTACATTGATTATATCAAATGTATTTATAATTGTTATTGAACCTTTTGTATCTAAACAATTCTTTGTAATTTTTGAAATATTCTCAGTAGGGGTATTCTCCATTGAATACTTAATAAGGATATGGACAGCAGATTTAAAATATTCAGGTGAAAGTAATCTCAAGGCTAAGTTGAAATTTATTATATCTCCAATGGGAATAATTGACCTTGTATCCATTCTTCCTTTCTATATATCTATATTACTTCCTCGTGTACCAGATGGAAGGATACTAAGAGTATTAAGACTCATAAGGCTGTTTAAGTTAACCCATTATTTTGATTCTTTTAGAGTAGTTAAAAAAGTATTTATGAAAAGAAAATCTGAGCTTATAGTAACAGGTTTTATTGCATTTACTATAATTTTTATTTCTTCAGTATTAATGTATGAGGTAGAGCATGATGCCCAGCCAGATAAATTTATAGATATACTGTCTTCTTTTTGGTGGGCAATAGCAACTCTAACAACTATAGGTTATGGAGATGTTTACCCGATTACACATATAGGAAAATTTATTGGAGCGTTAATCTCTCTTGTGGGTATTGGCGTGGTTGCTTTGCCGACAGGGCTGCTTAGTTCAGGATTTATTGAGGAGTTTAAAAATAGTAAGGACGATAATGGAAAGAGTGAAAAAATTCAGTACTGTCCGCACTGCGGGGAGAAGCTTGATATAACAGGTTAATTGTAGTTTTTAAGTCCCTCAGGCCTTATGCCTAGAGGGATTTTTTCATACAGTCTTAAGGCAGATATGAATGATTTATATTAACAAAATCCATTTTTAGTGGTACACTTTATATGTATTAATAACATATATAAGGATAATATTGCATTCTGGAGCGTGGATTAGTTTGGATAGAAACAAAATGTTAAAATTAGCTGGATTAAATATTGGAATTGCGCTGTTGAATATTGCATTATTCTCGCCTGGATTATTCAATATTCAAATGGGGGGCTCCAATCCTTTAAGTACTGCAATAGGCGGTACAGCCATATTTATGAGCCTTGTATTGTTTTTTTACGGAAATTACAAACTAATTGCTCAAAAAGATGAGACAATTGAAATAAGTGATGTAAAGAGACCTGAAGATTATATTCTTGCGCTTAATCAGGCATATGGCAAAAAAACTTTTGATAATGATATTCCAGCAGTAATACAGCAGATTGAAAGTCTTCAGAAAAAGAAAGAAAAGATAAAGGAATTATTACTGCAAAGATTTAACGTTATTGATGAGACTTACGAAAAGTTTAATGGAACCATTCTTGATATCGAATATGTTTTCTTCGCTAACATAAGAAGCATTATGAATAAGATTAATGCTTTTGACCAGGAAGATTATGATAGAATCAACAGCTATCAAGGGCAAAAGAGATTTTCAAAAGAGGTTATTGATTCAAAATTAGGTATTTATAACGAATATATCTCCTTTGTTAAAAAGGCTATAGATAATAACGAAGAAATAATAATTAAGCTGGATGCGCTTCTACTGGAACTATCAAAGTTTGACAGCCTTGACGCTGATGCGCTTGATAACATGAGCGAAATTAAAGAAATGGACGAACTAATTAGAAAATCAAAGTATTATCAATAATCAATTTATATGATCGGGTTTAAGAAACTGATTTATACTTTAAAACTATGAAAGGGTGGTATTGTTTTATGGAGGAAAACAACAGAAAGGTAAGGTCTTTTGCGGCTTTGATTGGAATGGCTATATTAGTATTCTGCATTATTTATGGAGGAATCAGCCTAACCAAGAATATCGGAAAAAGTAAGACAGTGGTAACAACTGAAAATGCTATGCAGACATTGGATAAGCTTTATAAAGACATAACAGTCAATAAGGTTGAAGCAAGAAAAGAACAGGTGAATATTGAACCGACTAGTGTTAAGGATTCATTACCTGATATATCGAAATATCCGCCACAAGTAGAAAGGACAACAAACAACTTTATTGAAATTTTTTCTTCTACTGAGAAAGCTGGAAGCAAAAAGGATGGCTGGCTGGTTGAAACGGCTAAAGCTTTTAATAATTCCAATATAAAAGTAAATGGAGAATATGTTTCTGTTAGAATAAGGGGAATTGCCTCAGGGCAGGGAATGGATTATATCGTTTCCGGCAAATACCTTCCAGATGCTTTCACTCCTTCTAATGAACTATGGGGAGAAATGATGAAGGCGAATGACGCCAATGTAACGCTGGTTGAAAAAAGGCTTGCAGGCAATATTGCCGGAATCTTGGTGTCTAAGAATAAACAAAACCAACTGGTTAAAAAATATGGGGCTATAAATTTAAAAACAATAACCAATGCAGTTGCAGCAAATGAAATGGCAATGGGTTATACAAACCCATTCGCAAGTTCAACTGGTTTGAATTTTCTGGTTTCAACCTTAAGTACCTTTGACAGTGCGGATTTACTAAGTGAAAAAGCGGTTCAAGGTTTTGAAAAATTTCAAACAAATATTCCTTTTGTTGCATATACGACAATGCAGATGAGAGACTCGGCACAATCGGGCGTACTTGATGGGTTCATACTAGAATATCAGACATTTGTTAACACTCCTGAATTAAGATACAATTATATATTTACTCCATTTGGCGTAAGGCATGACAGCCCTATGTATGCTATTGGAGACTTATCCTCAGAAAAGAAAGAGATACTAAAAAAGTTCGTCGAATTCTGTAAGTCAGCGCAATACCAGAAACTTGCATCTGACTATGGTTTTAACAGCTATGATAACTATGCTCCGGAAATAGGAAGTATTAAAGGAGATGTAATCTCACAGGCACAGAAACTTTGGAAAGAAAAGAAAGATGGGAAAAATGCAATATCTGCAGTTTTCGTAGCTGACGTATCAGGCAGCATGGATGGAGTTCCGTTAAACAAATTAAAGCAATCTCTTTTGAGTGGTTCTCAATATATTAACAAAGATACTTCAATAGGACTAGTTTCATTTTCTAATGACGTAAAGATTAACCTTCCAATTGCTAAATTTGATATAAATCAGAGAGCCTTTTTTACAGGAGCGGTAAAAGACTTAACTGCAAATGGAAGCACAGCTATGTATGACGCGGTTGCTGTAGCAACTAAAATGCTCCTTGAAGAGAAAGCCAAAAATCCTAATACTAAGTTAATGCTCTTTGTATTGAGCGATGGAGAAACCAATTACGGCCATTCTTTAAATGATGTGCAAGGCATGCTGAAAGCCTTTAAGATTCCGATTTATACTATAGGTTATAACAAAAATATAAATGCATTGCAGAGCCTATCGAGCATAAATGAAGCGGCAAGTATTAATGCCGATTCTGAAGATGTTGTATATAAGCTCGGAAGCTTATTCAACGCGCAAATGTAAAATACGCGGCAAAGGACGGGTGTACTGCTATAAAACAAATTGCACTTACTCTTATTCAAGCGAACTCTTAAAGAGTTCGCTTTTGTTATGATAATTAATAAATTATTATCCTTTAAATACTTTGTAAACCTATAGCTGAACTAATTATTAAGAACAAAAAATTCTTCAGTGCATAAGTTGGATATTTCTATGCATAACAGCAAAAGATAATCATTGTTATAGATGGTATTAATTCTTTGTGAATGGAGGATTTTTATATGAGCTTGGAGGAACAAAAGAAATTTGTAAAGCCGCCTCAATCTTTCTGGATGGCATCTACTAAAAAAACTGATTATCCTATGCTGGATAAGGATATAAAAGTTGATGTCGCAATTATTGGAGGAGGAATTACCGGTATACTATGTGCTTACATGCTGAATAAAAAAGGAATAAAGATTGCAGTTATTGAAGCTGACCATATTTTACAAGGAACAACCGGTCATACAACAGCAAAAATAACTTCACAGCATGGACTAATATATAGCAAAATAAAAAGCCAGATAGGTGAAGAATATGCAAAACAATACGCAGATGCAAATGAATCAGCCATTAGGATGTTTGAAAAAATTGTAAAGGAAAATAACATTGAATGCAGCTTTGTTCCAGAGTCTGCATATGTTTATACACTTCAGGAAGAATATGTTAAGAAGATAAACGATGAGGTAAAGGCAGCCTCTTCTCTCGATATAAAGGCAGTTTATTTAGATGAAATACCTTTGCCTTTTCCCGTAAAAGCTGCTGTACGTTTTGATAACCAGGCACAATTTCATCCACTCAAATTTTTAACGTCCCTTGCTAAACAGATTGCGGATTTTGACGTTCAAATATTTGAACAAAGCAGGGTTATGGATATCGAAGGTGATAAAAGTTATGTATTAACTACAAATACAGGAAAGAAAATATCTGCAGAAAAGGTTATAATTGCTACACACTACCCTTTTTATAATAAACATGGATTATATTTTGCACGAATATATTCAGAACGCTCATATGTCCTAGCTATAAAAGCGAAGGAGGACTACCCGGGCGGAATGTATATAACTGCAGAAGAGCCTGGACGGTCCCTGCGCAGTCAATCGTCAGAACATGGCGAGCTGATATTTGTTGGCGGCGAGCACCATAAGACAGGACAGGGCACAGATACAATCAAGCATTATGAAGCATTGGTTGACTTTGCTGATCAAACCTTTACTATTGAGAATATTCCGTATCGGTGGTCCACACAAGATTGTATGACTTTGGATGACATTCCTTATGTAGGGCATTTTACAGCAGATACTCCAAATATATATATTGCAACCGGTTATGGCAAATGGGGAATGACTAACAGTATGGCTTCTTCTATGATATTAAGAGATTTAATAATTGAGGGGAAGAGCCCTTGGCAGGATGTTTATAGCCCATCACGAGAAACCATAATTGCCTCTGCTAAAGAATTTGTTGTACAAAATCTAAATGTTGCAGAAAAGCTTATTGGAGGAAAAATATCACCATTGCCTGATGATGTTGAAATCAAGCCTGGTGAGGGAAAAATAATTGAGGCAAACGGCCAAAGAGCGGGAGCATATAGAGATGAACAAGGGAAACTGCATATTGTAGATACGACATGTACGCATATGGGATGTGAATTAAACTGGAATTCCGCTGAAAGAACCTGGGATTGCCCATGCCATGGTTCGAGATTCTCTTATAAAGGGGATGTAATAGAAGGGCCTGCCCTTAGACCTTTAGATATTCATGATGATGTAAACACTATAGAGAAACTTATTAAAGACGATTTTTAATTTGAATAAACTATACAGGCTGCCTTGCTAATTTAGGCAGCTTTTTTATGATTATTAAATAATGCTAACCTAGTATGTTTGACATTTAAGTATAAATTTTGCATATTCCAATTAATAACTAAATATTTTATAATTAGACATAATATTCTTTTAATAAGGGAGAGCTTAATAAAATGTTTAGGAATCAAAAAAACCGTATTTTAAGTTTAGTTCTGGCTTGTTTACTTGTAATATCCAGTATACCTTTACCAGTATATGCGGTTGAAATGGTTGATATATTTTTTGATTCTCAAGGAGGCACCGATGTCGGAATGATTTCGACTGAATATGGTACAACCATTAATGAACCTGAGGCACCTTTTAGACCCGGGTATAATTTTGATGGATGGTATAAAGAATCGGGATGCATCAATGAATGGAATTTTGATACTGATACAGTAACTGAAAATATTATGCTTTTTGCAAAATGGTCGGTAGATATTCCTGATATACCGGTAATTACTCCTGAAAGTACTACATATGACTCCCCTCAAGACATACTAATAAATATCAATGCTGATTTATTCGATTGGCAGAATATCTATTACACAACTGATGGTAATACACCAAATACTGAAAGCTTTATGTTTAATGAGCCCTTTTCACTTTCTTTAGCTGAAGATAGCATTACAACTGTTAAAGCGGCTGCGTATGATGAAATTAATGGTGAGTGGAGTGGTATAGCCAGCACTATATATGCCGTTGGAACAAGTTGTGTTGTATTATTTGATTCCCAGGGCGGCTCTGATGTAGAATCAATTTCTGTCGACCCAGGTGAAAAAATTTCTGAGCCAGCAGCTCCAACCAAATCAGGGTATAAATTCTCTGGATGGTATAAGGAATCAAACTGCATTAATAGGTGGAATTTTGGTACTGACACAGTAACCTCTAATATTACGTTATATGCAAAATGGACGCACGCAAACAGTGGCAGCAGCGGGAATACAACAGTTCCGCCTACCACTCCAATTAATACCACACCTATACCAATTGAACGTCATTTGGAAGTAAAAACTATTCCTGCAAACGATATTACTCTTACACAGGCTTGTTTGAACGGTAGTATTGTCAATACCGGGGAAGCAAGTTGTACAAAAGTAAATTTCAGGTATAGGGTAATGGGTTCGTCAGATTGGAAAGATACCAATATTCAATATGTTTCGCTTGGTAATGGTGCTGAGTTCAGTGATGTAATTACTGGGCTTGCCCCAAATACTAAATATGAATTTATGGCTAGAGCCTACAATACAATAGAATGGGCAGAGGGGGAAATCCACTTTTTTGAAACTACCTCGGCAGTTCTTCCAAAGGTCACTACTTCAGCGGCTTCAGAAGTAAATATGACTTCGGCAATCCTAAATGGCATTATTGCTGATAACGGAGGAGGGGAAATCGCAGACAGCGGCTTTATATTAAGTGACCCTGAATTGGGAAATAATACTCAGTTTCATGTAGCGCCGGGAACAGAAAAAAATCTTACGTATAACCTAACGGGTTTAGCGCCGAATAAGAAATTCTATTATAGGGCATATGCTGTCAACAAAGCAGGTATAGCTTATGGAGATATGGTAAGCTTTCAGACCAAGTTAACACAGCTTCCGGTGGTTACTACATTTGAAGCAACTGAAATCGACACTGACTCTGTTACCCTTAATGGGAAAGCTGTAATTAGTGGTGGAAAGATTATAGATTGCGGATTTCAAATTTCCAGCTTTACTGGTAAAGCCCATACCCAACCAGGCTCGGATGGTACTTTTTCAATTAGGCTTAACAATCTTCAACCTGGCACAACTTATAACTTCCAGGCATTTGCAAGTACTGCATCAGATAATGTATATGCCAGTGTTTTAAGTTTCACAACCTTAACAAATGCTCCTCAGGTAGAAACGCGTCAAATTGATGAACTGCAGGGAACAAAGGCGGCTCTTAGCGGATTTATAACAAAAAATCATGGGTTTGCTATTACTGAAAGCGGGTTTTTCTGGGGGACGGACTCTAAGCCTGATAAAAAGGTAATTGTAAATCCAACCGGCTCAGAAGGACGCGAGCTTTCATATAACCTAACTGAACTTCAAGGATGTACTACTTATTATATTCAGGCTTATGCAGTCAATTCACAAGGAATAGGATATGGTAATGTCATAAAATTTAGCACAACTGCAGCAGCTCCACAGGTTACTACAATTTCTGCCGATTTTTCAGATGAAAATTGGATTGCAAACCTTTCGGGAAGCGTAAATTACAATGGCGGTTCTGAAATAATAGAATATGGATTTAAATACAGCAGTAATAAACAAGACTGGACTACTTTGATTGTAGGCAAAACTGATCATAATGGTTCATTTGTATATGCAGTTCAAGGGGCATCCAAATTATTACCTGGAACATATTATGTTCAAGCTTATGCTGTAAATTCAGTTAATACTGGGCTTGGGAAAATTGTCTCTTTTACCACCTCTAAAATCCCCACCGTTATTTGTAATATAGATAACGCTTCGATAACTTCATCTTCGGTAACATTGACAGGAAACATTGTAGATGCCGGAGGCGAAAAAGTTACCATTACAGCACGTCAATTCCAATACCGTGTTGAAGGCAGCAAAGATTGGTTAAGTGTTGGCATAGAGTCTGGTACTTTTGGTACTGGAAATTTTAGATTTATTGTTCCTGACCTGAAGATTGGCACAAACTATGAGTTTAGAGCACAAGCATATAATTCTGCTGGATGGGGGACCAGTGAAGCAGTCAAAGTCACAATACCTTTTGGAAATAGTGATAAGGAAGCGGCTGTAAATATGAAATTAGCCGGATTTAGCATTTCAGAAATAGTCTTAGTACTTAAAGATACATTCGGAGATAGTGATGCTGCAGCTATGCAGTCCCTTATATATGCTGGATTCGGGCTTGAAGAAATTGTAATGGTATTAAAAGGTTATCCATATAAAGATAATGCCCAGGCTATAGCCAATGCTATGTATTCAGCAGGATACGATGCTGATAACACAGCCGGTATTATAAAAAAATATTTTGAAGGTGAGTTTTATTCGGCAGGATATAGGAAGGACTTGGATAGGAGAGCTGCATATACTCTTGCTCAAGCTAAATATACGGCTAATGATGTGGCTAAGGCGCTGAAAGATATTTATAATGATAGTGCAGAGGCTGCAATTAGTGCTCTTGGAAAAGATTATAACGGTGGCAATTTCTCCACTGATGATATTTATGGTGCAATTTATGCCGTATATGGTTTAAATGACTTAAAAAACTGGATATGGAGTTATTATAGGGGAAATGAGGTTCTCCTGATACAGGTACTGAAGAAAGTTGGCGTTGATGCGGTGACTGCTGCTGAAACAGGAAAAAGTGTATTGAATAATATAGATAGAATCTGTTATGCTCTTAAGTCTGCCGGTTATAGTTTATCAGACACAGGAATTGCTCTAATAAAGGTTTTTGGAGCTGGAGCGGATGCAATTGCCCTATATCTTCCTGGCAGCGTATTTACAAAACCTCAAGTAGAAGAATTTCTAGTAAAGGATATGAACATAGATGCCCAGCAAATGATTAATGTAACTACTGCACGTTGGTACTACTCGTATACGGATGGCCCAAGGATTTTATCAACATGGTACAAGCTGAATGCTTTTGAAATGGCCAAGACGCTGTATTCATACGGGTGGACAGAGGCTAATGATGGATTAGGGCCTAAAAAAGATATGTGTGGGCTTTATGGAATTATTTACGGATTAGAAAAGGTTTATAATATCAAAACAGGAAATGAGATTATTACAGTCCTGAAACAGCTGGGATTATCACCGCTTGCGGTTGCAAATGAAATGGATTTTGTTATGAGTAGTGCTCTTGGTTCTTCTCTTACTGATGGAAGAGACTGGCTAAAAATGTATAAGAATCAGGACTATTCTGCAACCGACGCTGCTGCATGGTTTAAATCAAAAGGTACAATTTATGGAATTACTATGGCTAAACTTAAGCCTGTATATGATTTGACCGATATCGTTCTTGCAATACGGAATATTTATAACCTGGATTCATCAACTGCATTAAAAGAGTTTAAAAATTACAACCGTTCATACAGCTTGGGATGGACCGATGCTGCAATAGAGAATGCGGTTAAAACGGTATATGGAGCAGATCCTATTATGATTTTGGCTCAGGATATGAAAGCTTCCGGCGCTCTTGCTTCTCAAACCGCTAGCACATTAAGAAGTACTTTTATAATCAATGATTCCCTTAAAATGGCAGAATATCTTTCAAAGGCAGGTTATGAGAAGAAGGATGTGCTGAATGCATTAGCCACCGTTTTTAACATCAGCGGTAATATAAGTAATGTTATACAAATGTTGAATCAGGTATTGTCAGAAATATATCAACAAACAGAAAATACTTTGCCGCAAATATTAGATGCGTTTGGCGCTGTAACGCCAGAAAAGTCACTTAGTGTTTTAAATGCATTGAAATACAGCCTCGAAGATATTACACGGGTTTTAAAAGATATTTATAAGATGACAGCGATACAATCAGTAGATTTTCTAAAATTAAGAGGATACAATCAGGCAGATATCAATGCTGCCGTGGAGAAGGTTTATGGTGTTGACCCAATGCTGGCGCTTGTTATGTCTATGAAAGAAGCTGGAGACCCTGTTGAAAAGCCGATGGGTTACTTAAAGGATATGTATAAAGTCAGCAATCCGGAAAAAATATGTGCATATTTATACCAGGCAGGTTATAAAGAAGCTGAGATGCTAAAACAGTTGATATATAAGTTCCATAATAATGCAAGAGGTGTTCTTCCTGGCTTATATACGTCAAAAGAGGTTGCTGCTGCTGAGTTTAAGGCTGCTTTGAAAACAATAACTGGAATAGAAAACAATGTCTTTCACCAGGAAAGGGACGCTATATTGCCGCTATTGGATGCGATAGGTGCATCAGATGCCAGCAGGCGTATTATGGCATTATATAATTCAGGGTACTCGCTTGTAGATATTACAAAAGTACTTAGAGACACAAATGCTTCGGTACTTCAAGCTGTAGGATCCCTCAAATACACTAATAATTATACAATAACTGATATTATATCAGTGGTACGTGATGTTTATGGTGTTGACCCTATCCCTGCAGTGGCTACATGGCTGAAGAATAATAGAAAAAATGCTTACGCAGTTTTATCTGAGCTTAGTCTTTACGGTGTTACAGATATTATCAAGAATGCTGAATATATTGAGGGAGCAGGTTTTTCGGAGCAAGAGGTTTTAGATGCAATAGTATTCGGCGCTAGCTACCTCAATTATGATGATAAGAAAACCGTAATTGCGGTTATGCTGAAAGTATACAATGTACCAAATGATGCTTTATCAATTATAAAAACGTTTAAGGAATATTTGAATAGTCATTACAGTATTAGGGATATTTCTGCCGCTATTCAACAAACCTTCCCGGGCATTTCAATAGCACAACAAGCAATTGCTTTTAGAGATGCAGGTTATTCAGTGAGCCGTCTTTCATGTAATCAAATTTTTGATTGGCTGCATTCATATACTCCACAAGTAAAGGATGATGAATTGATAGCTATACTAGGGACGGCAAATCAAGGGGACCTCGGAATGGAAGCCCAGGCGGCAGCATGGATTTTAAGGTCAAGGGGCTATGATGAAAAAGAAGCTGCGGAATGGTTAAAAAAAGATAAATATTCATTGAATGATATATTTGAAAATCTGGCCAAAGAGTATTTTGGATGGTTTGACCGTGTTGGAGAACTTATCAAACTATTAAGAGATATGGGTTATACCAGAGACGAAATTGCAGCTGCCGATTATAACTGTTTCAGGTATGGAACAAGTTACAGCTTGCTTATGAATGATCTTCATTATGGAGGTTATAGCGCTGCTGAGGTTACAGAAGCTGCAGTGAACATTGGAGCTTCAATAGATTTATTGCCAGAGGAATTATTCACATCAAGCAGGGATTGGTTTGATTATTATAATCATAATTTCGGAGAACTATTAGAGTGTAAGGATATAGCCAAACTAATATACGATGCATTAGGCAAGAATACAAAACGAAAAGATACAATGCTTGATTTAACTCGCGGTTTGCTGAATCCTGTATTTAGTAAAGATAATGTTTTCCGGGCATTAAGGTCTATTGGAAGCAAAGCCATCCAGAAAGCCGGAGAACAGATAAACGATTCTAATCTATCAACCGGTGGAATCCTGGAGATAATGAAAGAAGCGGGTGTGGTGGATATTGATGTTCTAGTAAATATTATGAAGAATGATGGTACTGATTGGTATATAGCAATAGTAATACTCGGAAATTTGGGGTATAGCTTTGGAGATAGTTTCAAAGCTGTGTGGAATAATCCTTCTTATCATAATGTAATGGGATACCAAATAATAAGCCTTATGCAGATGCCTGCTTCCTTCTTCAGCCCATTGCTTGGCAACGGCATGACTTTCTGGCAGAATGTGGTAATGAAGTCTATTAGTACAGCCAGTGTTTATGCAATAGTACACTATTAAGAGTAATAATAGTTATAATAACTCAAGAAAATTAAATTAAGGATTGCTGAAAATGATTTATACTCCCTCAAACTCAGTTTGGGGGAAATTCTTTAGTATTAGAACTTTTTAATAAAATCAAGCCGACAAAAACTTTTTGAATATTTTTATTGACTCTCCGGTAAGGGTAGATATTATACTAAAAATGTAATCAATAATATGCATATTGGAGATTTAATTTATGTACAAAATAGGTCTATTTTCAAAGATTAATAAAATCACCATCAAAACCCTAAGGCACTATGATGAAATTGGTCTCTTGCGGCCTGCTCATATTGATATTGAGACAGGGTACAGATATTATTCGTCAGAGCAGTTGCCTAAGACACATAAGATTATTTGCTTAAGACAAATGGGTTTTTCACTTGAAGAAATCATTGCAATTGTAGTAGATGGTGAAGATGCAACCAAGTATTTTGAGAAAAGGAAAGAGGAGTTGGTACATACAATTAGTCAAAACAATCAACAATTAAGTCAGATTAATAATTACCTGAAAGAATTAAAAGGAGGGACCAAGATGGAGTATAAAGTTATTATAAAAGAGCTTCCAGAAGTTATTGTAGCATCAATGAGACAGGTTATTCCAGATTATAATGCATTATTTGATTTGTGTCCAAATGTAATGGCGAAGGAAATGCAAAGGGTCGGATGTGTTTGTGCAGTTCCTGCATATTGCTTTAATATTTATCATGATGGGGAATATAAAGAAAAAGATGTTGATGTGGAAATATGTGAATCAGTTACTGAAATGAAGCCTGATACCGATATTCTCAATTTTAAAAGATTAGATAAGGTGCCAACAGCGGCTTGTGTGTATCATAAAGGTGACTATTCAAAGATAGGAAAATCCTATGGAGAAGTTCTTAAGTGGATTGAAGATAATGGATATACTATAAGCGGAAATCCACGGGAATCTTATATCGATGGTATCTGGAATAAGGATAACGTAGATGATTGGCTGACAGAGATTCAAATTCCAATAGCCAAATAAATCGAATACCATAAAAAGCATCTGTTTACACCAGATGCTTTTTCCATACTTATCAAATGAAAAACACTAATTAAAGTATGGTATTAACTTTTTTAAAATAAATCTAATGTTGAACAGCAAAACTTCTTGCAGGGCTAAAACCTGTCTTTTTAACCGTTACCTTATCAAGCATGGCTGAATAAATCTGTGCTCAGGTATTTTTCTCCTCTATCAGCGAATATTACAACTACAAATCCTTCTTCCAAATCCTTTACGCATTCTAATGCGGCAAGCATGGCAGCCCCGCTGCTCATGCCCACGAAGATGCCTTCGTGAAGAACAATATCCCTGCATATCGCAAAAGCGGCTTCGGATTCAATCATAATAGTCCGGTCAATCTTTGTTGGGTCGTATATTTCTGGGACTATTGCTTCCTGCATATTTTTAAGGCCTTGAATGTAATGCCCGCGGACAGGATGAGCTTCTACAATTTTTATATCAGGATTTTTATCCTTTAATCCTATTCCAACGCCCATTATAGTTCCAGAAGTGCCGAGTGCAGAAACAATATGGGTAACCTTTCCCTGAGTATCCTCCCAGATTTCATTGGCAGTAGTATAGTAATGTGCGAGCTTATTATATTCATTGGAAAACTGATTTGGCATAAAGTATTTATCAGGATATTTTGAAACAAGTTCATGGGCTTTTCTAATAGCTCCATCAGTTCCCAGAGAGGCATCTGTCAGAGTAATTTTTGCGCCAAAAGCCTGAATCATTTTTTGGCGTTCTACCGAAACTGCTTCACTCATAACTATTTCAACTTCATATCCTTTAACTGTTCCTATCATAGCCAGGCCGATTCCAGTATTTCCAGAGGTAGGCTCAATTATTGTTTTTCCACGGGTTAGTATACCGCTTTCTTCTGCCTGCTCAATCATTTTCAGAGCAATACGGTCTTTAATACTTCCTGTTGGGTTAAAGCCTTCCAGCTTTGCATACAGCGGAATATGAGGTTTGGGATTTAACTTATTTATCCTAACCATAGGAGTGCGGCCAATGGCATCAAGAATATTATTATACATGTGCGTAATCCTTCCAGTTTATTACCAACAATATACTATGCATTTACTCAATCTGCAATGATTAAAGGGGGTGATAAAAATAAAAAGTTATTTTTTATGTATATTTTAAGCTAGATTACATAGAAATCAATATCGGATTTTTATTTTGATACTTAAATGTATACATTAACGGTCAATCGTTGTTCTATAGCATAAAAAGAGGTATAATAAATATAGAGGAAATTTTACCAAGGTAAATCATGGATGAAATGAGCAGCCAAGGAGGGAAGACTTTCATGGTAATAAATCATAATATCTCTGCTTTAAATATATATAGAAATCTTACCCAAGCCCAATCACATAAAAGCATTGCTATGGAACGATTGTCAACCGGATTAAGGATTAATAGATCGGCTGATGATCCAGCGGGTTTGGCAATTTCAGAAAGAATGAGGGCCCAAATAAGAGGCCTTGAACAGGCTTCTAGAAATGCGCAAGATAGCATTTCTATGCTTCAAACAGCAGAGGGAGGGCTGAACGAGACTCATTCAATATTGCAGAGAATGCGGGAACTTGCAGTTCAAGCTTCAACCGATACGTTATCAAAGTCAGATAGAGATGCAATTGCAATAGAAATATCGCAATTAATAAATGAAATTGATAACATTGGGAACAGCACTAAATATAATACAAAGTCATTATTAAATGGTACGTTAGGTGCGAAAAGATCAGATTCCAGCACTTTGGATAATACTATAGCCGGGATTGGAAGCAATTCAGATATTGATGTATCTGGAGCAAAAAGTGGTGTGACATATATAATTAGTGCAACTGCTGCTGCCGGCATGTCAGCTATCAAATTGCTAAACGGAACCACAGGTGCTTCATATACTTTATCAGCGATAGGAGATGGGGCACAAACATTAGATTTTGGTTCTATGGGAATAAAGATAAAACTAAATAATAGTTTTGTAGCTGCTGACTTAGCCATGGAAGACCATAACATCATTGTATCAGGAAATTCAACTGTATTTCAGATAGGCCCGGATCAAGGGCAAACAATGTCTGTAAGTATAAATGATATGACTTCGATAGGTTTAAGCCTAAGTGGTATAGATGTATCAACCAATTCAAAAGCTCAAAGTGCAATAGGTACTTTAGATGATGCTATTGGTAAAATATCGGTAGAAAGAGCAAAAATCGGTGCTTCAATAAATAGGCTGGAGCATAGTATAGAATACATGAATACATCTGCTGATAACCTGACAGAAGCTGAATCTAGAATTAGAGATGCAGATATGGCAAAGGAAATGATGGATTACATAAAATATAGTATTTTAGAAAAGGCTGCAACAGCTATGCTGGCTCAGGCGAATCAGCAGCCGCAAGTACTATTAAAAATACTACTTCAAGGATTATAAAAGCGATTGGAAGGCAAACCTTCTAATCGCTTTTATATGTTATAATAATCAAGGTAACAAAAACATTTGATGAGGTGGGAAATGGGGAAATTAAGTGAGCTGCCGAATATCGGTAAAACAATGGAAAAAAGGCTCTCTTCTGTGGGGATTAATGATATTGAGACACTGATGAAAATTGGAAGCAAAGAAGCATTCACTAAGTTAAGACTTCTCGAAGGTGATACTTGTTTTAGCTCGCTTTGTGGATTAGAAGGTGCAATTCAAGGTATAAGATGGCATTTTCTAAGCAAAGAGACAAAGGATGACCTAAAGAAGTTTTTTGACACATTTAAGTGATATAATTTATAATATTGCCAAAGGATAAAAACACAATCCGAAATGTTGTTTCTTTAGCAGTAGAAACAACATTTTATTAAAGAAAGCGGGGCATTTGAGTGAATATTATTATGATACATGGGCTCGAAGGAGATGGAAATGAAAACTGGTTTCCTTGGCTCAGAGAAAAACTTACTTTACAAGGTCATAACGTTATTACTCCAAGATTTCCAACACCCGAAAACCAATCACTAGAGAGTTGGATGAATGTATTTGAGGACTATAAACAATATCTGAATCAAGATACAAGTATGATAGGTCACAGCCTGGGATGTCCATTTATACTTGATTTGCTGGAAATTACAGATGTAAAAATTAAGGCAGCCTTTTTGGTTGCTCCTTTTGCAAGTTTGTTAGGATTTGAATATGGTGACAATCTTAATAAAACTTTTGTAGATAAAAAGTTTTATTGGGAGAAGATAAGACAAAATTGTGATGAATTCTATGTGTATTATTCGGACAATGACCCTTACGTGACCGAACAGATAGCAATGGATGTGCTTGAAAATGTTCAGGGTATAGACCGTAAAGTCTGCAATGCTGGGCATTTCAATAAAAAAGCAGGATATATTGAATTTGAGAAATTACTTAAAGATATAGAAGCTGTAATAAAATGATTTTTAAGTTTTAGGAGTTTAGCCATGAACCTTGAGGATTATAAACTTATAATGTTAAAGCAGTTTGAATTATTAAAAGGTATGTATCTTAGTAAATGCTATGAAAAAGATGGCTTTGCATTTTTTAAGAGTGATACTATTAATGATAACTTCTGGAACTTTACTGCAAATATTACATATCAGGATTTTCAGAAGATTGGTTTTTTAAACAACATGGAACAAACATTTAAATATGAAAATAGAACGCCTTGTATTTACATTCCTTCATTTATAGAAAATATAGGGTTGATTAAAGAGTATTTAATCAGTAATGGTTACCAAACGAAAGACCATGATGCTTTTATGTTTTTTAATGGCTGGAACATGAAAAATAATATTAAAAATGAAATTAGAGAAGTTAGGAATATGGAGGATTTAGAAGCTTATATTGATGTGTTAAATAATGCTTTTGGCGGTGAGCCTACTGAAGAAAATCCTTACGGTGGAGCAGTAGATGAATCTTATGAAAAAGCTTTGGAAGAATCTCTCCATGATAGCGAAAAGAAGTTTCACCATATAATTTTATTTAAAGGAAGCAGCCCGGTAAGTATAGCAACACTTTCATATAAAGATGGATATGGCGGGTTAAACAATGTTGGGACTAAAAAGGAATGCCAGAATAAGGGGTATGGGAAACAAATCATGAAAGCATGTGTAGATAAATTTAATGAACTGGGTGGAGGAAAGTTATTTCTTTTTACTGAAAAGGATAGCAAGAATGAACTTTGGTATAAGAAGTTAGGCTTTGAAACAAAGTTTATTAATGAACAATATGTAAAAGCCAGGGGATAAAAGATAACTTTAAAATGTTGTAAATTGTCGAACGTTATGTTAAAATCAGATAAAAGTAGATGTATAAGACTCATGAGTAGTTCCCAAACTACTTATGGGTTTTTCTTTTGACATTTAAAGGAGAAGAAATTATGAGAGCGTCAGAACTTCTTATTATTGCAATCGGGTTATCTATGGATGCTTTTGCTGTTGCAATTTGCAAAGGCCTGTCAATGCAGAAAATGAGTTATAAAAATGCGGTTAAAACCGGATTCTTCTTTGGAGGGTTTCAGGCTTTGATGCCCTTGATTGGCTATATACTCGGAACACAGTTCAAGGCTTATATAACTTCAATTGATCACTGGATTGCATTTGCTTTACTTTCTTTAATAGGATTTAAAATGATAAGTGAGTCACGAAGCGAACACGAAAAATTTGATGATTCTTTCAGCCTGAAAAATATGACGGTATTATCTATAGCAACAAGCATAGACGCGCTAGCCATAGGTATAACCTTTGCATTCTTACAGGTAGACATTGTTTTTGCTGTTTCAATAATAGGAATCACCACTTTCGTTCTGTCGCTTATTGGTGTGAAAATTGGGAATGTCTTCGGAGCTAAGTTTAAATCGAAAGCGGAAATTGCGGGAGGAATCATTTTAATTGCTATGGGTATAAAAATTCTTCTTGAACATCTCGGGTTTATCAGTTAATGATGTTAAAAACTCGAAAGGCCGGCCCCTTCTTGTATTCTATAAAGAATAGTCTTAAATGTCGAAGAATTTTTATATTCATCATATCGTATTGTGTAGCTGCCGTTTTTATTATTCCACATTCTATCAAAATATGATAAGGCATCTTTTGAAAAATCAGAGTCAGCTGGGGTAGTGATTTTTAAGTCGGTTTCTAAATTATAATCACAGAGGTTTCTTCTAGTAAAGTTTGCCGAACCGCCAATAACTACAGTTTTTGTCTTCCTAGCAAAGATAGCCATTTTTGAATGGTACTGTTCTCCATGGGTATTGTACCATCTAATCTGAATTTTATTATTGCTTTTGGATAAAAGCTCATTTGCAACTTCGGTATTTGGGATACCAATCTTTTTTCTTCCGAAAGCATCTAAATTTTTGTCTAAAATTATTTTTATCTGGGTGCCGCGTTTTACTGCCGCAGATATAAGCTCGCGAACAATATCCCTATCGCCAAGATAGAAAACCCCAATAAGGATACTATCATCAGAAGTTGAGTTTCTGATTTCATTGAGTAATTGGTCTTTTATTTTACCTTCGGTAACAAGCATTCCTTCAATATTTTTATCATTTTCTTGATATTCCGATTTTATTCTATCAACTTCCATATTTTTTCCGGAGAAACTGACAACAGCCTTTTCAGATTCAACTATATCATTAATGATTTCCCCTTTTACTGCAAATGCAATATTAGAGTGAAAACCGCTGGGCTCATGAGGATTTCCGGAGCTTATCAAAGCTTCATTTTCACTGCATACAATCTTTCTATGGTTTGCTTTAAAGTTTAACAAATCCAAATAGGAATAAAGCTTAAACTTTGGAGCTTCTGATGCAAATGGGTTGGGGAGCCAGCCTTTACCCGGGATATTAAACCACTGGAAGATTCCACGCCAAAAGCCCGAATAGATGGGATTTGAATCCCTTATTGCTGATAAATCAGTAATAACCACTTCAATATTATTTCTTTTTAGCTCTTCTAAATATTTGGATTGGTATGAACCATATCCGGTATTAATTTTATCAGTGATAAAAAATATTTTGATATCAGGTTTGCTTTTCTTCTTTTCAATTAGCTTTTGAGTAAGTTCTAATGGAAGCTTTGGGTAATCACTTATATCTTTTTTGTCATAGTCGGAATTAAACAAAAACATATCGATGATAATGAATTTATCAGCCTGTTCAATAATTCTATATGCTGTGTTAAAGATTTCCTGTTCGTGTAAAAGTTTTCCGTCTTTTATATATGTTAAATCATGAAGGAATTTAATATTTTGTATCTTATGTATTTTACCCTCATAAGAAATCCCTTTCGGAAGAGGCTTATATAGGCCATATAATGAGCAAACTGTAATAAGTACTAACAAAACAATTATAACAATCTTAAAATTCGACATAGGTACTCCTTTAAAGTTAATCTTATTACAAATATCTTAAATTATTATTTGGATATTGGCAATACAACAGTACCTATCACTTTGCCAGCAGCTTTCTTATTCCCGTGATTATCAGTAGTATTACAGGTGGAAGAACTCCAAAAGTTAAAATATATGGCGGCCAGACATATGTATCCCAGCTGAGTTCATAAGGGACATTAGTATATGCAAAACCGGAAAAAACGGCTATGACTAACCCTAATGGAAGAACAATTTTTCGATAATCCTTAAGCTTTAATAATTGTGACAATCCAATTGTTCCTGCATAGGAATATGTGAATACACTGATAAAATTCGTGATTAGCCAGACAAATGCTATTATAGCTTCAAGCCTTGTAAGTATCATACCTATATTTATTTCTTTTGTAGCGAGGAATACCGGAAAACGTGCAGCTGCAGTAATATTGCCTCCCAAAATCAAAATACAGACAAATACTGATACAAATACTGTAAAGATGCCTAAAAAATATCCTTTGAAGATTGCCTTTTTAGCTTTTTTTACATCATTTACATTTACCGGATAAACCATATTTAAAAGTATCAGGGGCCAGATATCAATGCTCAATAGGGGTAGTGTGCCGTTCAATATAGGATATATTCCTTTTTCCATTATGGGAAAGAGGTTTTCTATATGTGCATTGGGAAGTACTAGAATCATAGATATCATATATAGAGGGAAAGCAAAAGCAAAGAATACTTCAACTGCTCTAAATGTAGTTTCTACTCCATAAAGCAGTGCGATGATTATGCCGATAAAAAATAATATATTTATTGCATAAAAAGGAGTGCCTGTTAAGTATTGGGTTTTAAAGAAATCTCCCACATACCATGTAACCTGAGCAGCTGCAATAACAGACAATAGAATAAGGTTGAGAGAAAAAAAGCCACCTATCCATCTTCCAAACAACAGCTGGATGATTTCTATATAAGTTTTATCAGGATATAATCCGCCTAGGAAGCTATTAAGCCAAACAAACAATAATCCAATAAGTGCCGCAGCAATTACCGAAATCCATGCATCCTGCTTGGCATACTCTGCAATACTTGAGGCAAGTATAAGCGGCGAGGTGCCAAATACGAAGCCAGAAGTAAAAATCATTAATTGATAATCTGATATTTTTATTTTGTTCATTTATAATTCAGCCTTTCAAACATTTATTGCAAAACCTGTCTTAAAAAATCGGAAACCGGTGAATATACCCATGCTATCCAGTCGGATGGGTTTGTTATTTCAACATCAAGGCATTTTAATATACTCAAGGTTATTCCCAGAACAAGTATTATTGAAAAACTCCATAATTCTCTATATAATTTCTCATTTAACATTTTTGGTATTTCTATAAAACATAAAATAGAACTGAATATTAGTATTATAAGAAAACATGCGAGTTTCAATTTATTCATTCCCTTTCGTAATTAATGGCTTGGTAATCTGCCCTAATTTGTTTATTTTTGCTTTAACGGTGATATTTACCGGAAGATTGACAAACTTATTATCCCAATCACCTTTGATTTGTTCCCATAAGTTTGGATAGCTCCTGTGTATTGCTTCGCCAAAACCGAAAATATCTGTTTTAAAATCATTTTTTGTTTTATCTATAGAGGAATAACAAAAGTTGGTTATTCGGGATTCTATTATTTTGCTTAACTTATCAATATTTTCCTCCTTAGAAACATCCAAATCGCCTGTTGATACTCCAACATCAGTTTCAATTTTAATATCAACATTTATAACCGGTTTGTCATTTAGGAGGCTGGCTTTGATTTTGGATTCTGCGTTAGTAACTTCAAAGGTTACTTTGTTTTGTTTTTGGTATTCTACATATCCAACAGTATTTTTTACATTTCCAACTATATAGTTGTATCCTTTGCTTTGGTCTTCGCTTAACCAGCCGACCAGTTTATCCTTCTTAAATGCTCCTAATGAAGTAAACTTTAGTCTGTCTGTTTGTTCACTTAACTTTAATGATTCAATTGAATTCGGATTGCCATTACCGCTTGTAATTTCAAGTCCGGTTATTACCGGATTTATACCTTCAGAGATGATGGAATTGGATAGTTCGATAATCTTCATGGTTTTCACAGGGGCCCAAACATTCTCTGCTACTGTAAGGGAATTAAAAAGCTCGATTCCAGGGATTGTTTCTAATGGCGTTAAAGTGCTTAATATATTTTTCGCAGTATTCCCTTTTGCAATAGCAAAATAATAGTCAGTTCTATATTCATGGCCGCGAAGAAGGAAATCCAGTATATCTTCTATTCCCGCTGTGGCAGCAGCCTCGCCCAAAACAACTATTCTAAGATGAGAGTTAAATATTTTTCTGGGAGAATGTGTAGTTATTTTTCTTTTTAACTCGAATAAGTCTTTTCCTTCTTCTGAATATACTACTATTGGAGACTCGGTTGTAGGCCTTTTTCCGAATATAGATCTTGGGTTTAGTATTTGCTGGGAAAGTATATAACCATTGTCAGTTTTATCTATTCCCATACCAATGGTTATTGCAAGGCGGTTAATTTCCCTACTGTCCCAGCAGCCGCTTAAAATTAGATTAGATAGCATTATTAGAAAGAATAAGAACTTTTTTCTTTTCATATATATCACCTGAACTCCGGTTTTTCTTTTTGGTTATTCTTAACTGTATTTTCATCATCTACTCTTGGTGTATTATCATCGCTAATCCCAACAGGTTTTAGTTTATTAGCCCATAAAGGTGAACGAATAATGGTATCTTTATAGCCGCCTTTTATATGAGGTGCAAAAGGTGTCAGGTAAGGAACACCGATTGATTTTAATTTGCATAGGTGAAGGGTTATAATAATCATGCCCATAAAAACGCCATACAGTCCCATTAAGCCAGCAAGAACCATCAAGCCGAATCTTAATACCCTTACTGCATTAGACATAGCATAATTCGAAATAGCGAAGCTTGATACGGCAGTGATTGCAACCAGTACCACCAGTACTGAAGATACTATTCCTGCCTCGACTGCTGCTTGCCCTAAAACCAAACCGCCAACTATCGAAATTGTTGGTCCGATAGCACGAGGCATTCTTAGTCCGGCCTCCCTGATTATTTCAAAGGTTATTTCCATTAGCATTGCTTCTAAAAAAGCCGGGAAAGGAAGCCCTTCACGCTGTGCAGCAATGCTGATTAATAAGGCGGTTGGGATTACTTCCTGATTGAAGGTTATTAATGCAATGTATATGGCTGGAACCAAAAGTGCAAAGAAAAAAGAAAGGTATCTAATTAATCTAATGAAGGATGCTACCCAAAATTTGTGGTAATAATCTTCACTTGATTGGAAAAATTCTGCCATGACAGCAGGAGCAGTGATGGCGAAAGGGGTACCATCCAATACTATTGCAACTCGTCCCTCAATTAGCTGTGAAGCAATTGCATCAGGTCTTTCAGAATTAAAGAAAGTCGGGAAAATGGTATACCTGTCATCTTTTATTAACTCTTCAATATAACTGCTTCCTGATAGATTATCAATTACTATTCTGCTAAGACGTTTTTTTATTTCATCAATAATTTCCTTTTTTGCAATTTTATCAATATACATCACAACAATTTTGGTATTTGTCATAGTACCAAGGGATAGTTCTTCAATTCTTAAATCCTTATTTTTAATCCTTTTCCTAAGTAATGCAATATTAATATCTATTCTCTCGGTAAACCCTTCTTTGGGTCCTTTAATAACCGTTTGAGAGGTAGGCTCCTGAACAGATCTGCCCTCAGTTGCGCCTGTATATATAGATAAAAATTTACTACAGCCTTCCAATAAAAGTATTGTTCCACCAGATAACAGAAAATTTATAAGTGTCTCATAATCAGAGCCTTCTTGCGACTTCCTAAAGCTTGAAAGGTTATTTTTTACTATATTAAAATAGCCGTCTGAAGTTATACTCTTTAACTTGTCATAAGATAAAGCTATTTGAGATATTTCAATGGACAGAGTATTAATTCTGCTTATATCTACAAGGTTTTGAATATATATACTTGCATAGCTTAAATCTTTATTGCTGCCTAATTTAGAAATGCTAATGCAGAGGTCACTTGGGTCACCAAGCTCACTTTTTATATAGGAAATGGTTTCATTTAAGTTTTTACTTATATATATGCTCTCAGAAACTTTGACTTTGGAAGGGGGCTTTCCGGAGCCGGTTTTTCTGAATCTCATAAGCATTACTCCCATTTACAAAATCATGGTAATATTATTGGCAAAAATAGCCGGGATTATGCTTAGATAATCGATAATAACAAGGGAAATTGGGAATGTATTGACGACTATTTTTTCGATTAATATAATAGAAACGTAAAATAATGTTGAAAAAGGGGTTATAAAATGTGGAAAGAATTTAAAGAGTTTGCAATGAAGGGAAATGTTATTGATTTAGCAGTTGGTGTAATTATTGGCGGCGCATTCGGCAAAATTGTTTCTTCATTAGTTAGTGATGTTATTACGCCGTTAATTGGTTTGCTTCTTGGTAAACTTGACTTTACAAATTTATTTATTGCCCTTGGAAACGGAAATTTCAAAACATTAGCGGATGCTAAAAAAGCAGGCGTAGCTACATTGAATTATGGTTTGTTTTTAAACAATATTCTTGATTTTCTAATTGTAGCTTTTTCAATATTCATAGTTATAAGACAAATAAACCGTTTTTCGAAAAAGAAGGAACAGGAGCCTGAACCTGCAAAGATTAAAGAGTGCAAGTATTGCTTCAGCGAAATCCATATTGATGCAAGCAGATGCCCGCACTGCACATCTGAGCTTGAATAATAAGTATTTTCATGCTTACAATCAATAAGAGCAGATGCGTATAGTGCCATTAAACTAAAATTTGATAGGCTTGAAATATTTATGTGGCTTGTTATAATAATTATAGGTTATTCGTCTTTTAATGACAGAATAGCCTATTTATTTTGCTTATTTGCTTGAGAATTTTATACTAATATTCAGAAATGCGAATAGAATTGTAAAGAGGATATAAAACTTGATTATTAAATGATTTCAGGGGGAGTTATGAAACACTTATTTATAATCAATCCTGTTGCGGGCAATGGGAGAACCCTAGAATATGTAGAAAAGATAAAAACTCTTTTGGGAAACAAGGAAGATTATATAATTGAGATTACTCAACGGGAGGGGCATGCCACTGAACTGGCTAAGCAATATACATCCAAGCAAGATTATAGGGTATATGCTGTAGGCGGTGATGGTACTGTAAATGAAGTGTTAAACGGCATGGCAGAAACAAAAAGTTCATTGGCAATCATCCCTGCAGGAAGCGGGAATGATTTTGCAAGAACTATTTATCCTTCAAAATATGATGAAAAAGAACTGCTATCAAGATTACTTACGGCGGAAAGCCGATTGGTTGATTTGTCCAAGGTTGAAGATAAATATTTCTTGAATATTGCATCGGTTGGATTGGATGCCGAGGTAGCGTCAAATGCCAACCAGATAAAAAAATGCAGATTCATAAAGGGAGAATTCGCATATATACTTGGCATTTTTAAAACACTGGCAAGTTTTAAGATTAATCCGTTAAAAGTAGTAATAGATAAAAAAATTATTTTAAACAAGAGAATATTATTAATGGCGGTTGCAAACGGTAAATATTATGGCGGCGGAATAAAAATTGCACCAAAAGCAAATGTAAAGGACGGCCAGTTTGATATATATCTAGTAAATGATATGAGATTGATTAGAATCCTTAAGGTGCTGCCAAAGTTATTTAAAGGTACTCATGAAGAGGTAAAGGAAGTTGAAGTGTATAAGGCGCAGCAGGTAAAGATATGGAGCAAAGATCCAATTACTGTTAATATTGATGGAGAAATTAGAAAAATGGGTAATATCCATATGCAGATTATACCTAAAGCAATAAGTATAGTTATGCCCTTTGCTGATACAGAATCAAAGGAAGAAGATATATTGGAAGAGTTAATGCAAGTATCACAATAAGCACGAACTCTAACTCAATAAAGATTTTTATGATTGATTTTTTATTATTAAGCAATTAAAATAAAATTATATTAATTTTTAGGAAGGTCAAGGTATTCAGTAAATGAGAATTGGCTAATTCAGCTCTTAATCAATAAAGATTTAGTATTAGCGTGAGAAACGCTTTTATTGATGCTGGATTAGTTTAAATAAAACAAATAATATTTATACATAGGTATATTTGTATTTATTTATCTTTCCGGCAGTTTAGAGGGGAGATTTTTTTATGCTTATTTTAGAAGCTTCAAATATTAAAAAGTACTATGGCGATAGATTGGTTATTTCTGTGGACAGCTTTAAAATGCAAAGCGGAAATAAGATAGGGATTGTCGGGCAAAACGGCGCAGGAAAGACTACCCTGTTAAATATTCTAACAGGGGAGGTTGAAGCAGATGCGGGCAAAGTTAAAAGATATTGCGATATCGCTTATATCAAGCAATTCTCAGACAAAGAGATAAATGCTGAGGCGAAAGTCCTTAAAGAATTCGGTGTTCAAGATAAGATTAATTGTGGTGTAGTTAGCGGCGGAGAAAATACAAGGCTGAAAATTGCTGATGCAATCAGCAAAGATTGTGTTTTAATTTTTGCAGATGAACCTACATCAAATCTAGATTATAATGGAATCCAAATTTTAAAGCAAAAGCTAAAACAAGCTGAATCACTGCTTCTAATCAGCCATGATAGAGATTTGTTGAATGAATTGTGCAATAAAATTATTGAAATAAAAGATGGCAAGGTTTCATTATATGAGGGCAATTTTTCATCGTATCAGGAACAAAAATATTTGGAAACTCAGCGCGAATGGTTTGAATACGAAGAATATATAAGTACCAGAGCGAGGTTGGAGGATGCAGTAAAAGATAGACAGGGTAGGTCAAAATCAATGAAAAAGGCTCCAAGAAGAATGGGAAATTCTGAAGCTCGTTTGCATAAGCGTAAAGCACATGAAAAACAAGAAAAGATTGATAGTTTAGCAAACAGTATCAAAACACGGCTTGAGAAACTTGAAGCAAAAGAGAAACCAAGAATAGCACCTCAAATCAAATTGGATTTTTCACTGACAAAACCGCCGGAAAATAAAATTATAATATCTAGTGATAATCTAAGTTTTAGTTATGGCAGTAATAAGATTTTTAATAATACAGGTTTCAAAGTCTATAATGGCTTAAAGACTGCAGTTATAGGAGATAATGGAACAGGAAAAACTACACTTTTGAATCTCATTAACAATAGGGATAAACAGATATACATTGTCCCTAAAGCCGTTTTAGGATATTTTTGCCAAGGTTTTGAGAATTTAGATTATAATAAAACCGTTTTGGAAAATGTAATGAATGAAAGTATTCAAACCGAGGCAGCAGCTCGAACAATTCTGGCAAGACTGCTTATTCCTGGTGATAATGTTCATAAAAAGATTAATGTATTAAGCGGCGGCGAGAAAATTAAAGTATCTTTTGCCAAACTGTTTGTTTCAAATGCTAATGTTTTACTGCTTGATGAGCCTACAAATTACCTTGACATTACTTCAATCGAAGCTTTGCAGAATATGCTTTGTGAATATGAAGGGACAGTTTTGTTTGTATCCCATGATAAAGCTTTTGCAGATGCTGTTGCAGATAGACTTCTTGTAATTGAAAACAGAAATATACAAGAGTTTGAAGGCGATTTGAGGGCATTTAATGAAAAGCAGGGTAAAGATTCTGATGATAAAAAGATGCAAAAATCACTATTAGAAATGAGGTTGACAGAAATCATATCAAAGATGTCTCTGCCTAATTGTGATAAGGAGCAGCTTGAAGCTGAATATTCAAATCTTTTAGAGCAATCAAAGCGTTATAAGTAAAGCCTACAAAATTGCAGGTGTAAATATAAGTAGATAATGATTGCTTATTAAAGTATTACAAAATGCTATCTTTTAATGTTATACTTTTATAAGAATGTTATATTTTGTATTATACAATATAAAAATCGTATTAAGAATGGAGAGTGAGAACAGGTGTATTGCCAGTTTTGCGGTTCGCAATTGGAAGGAAAACCTAAATTCTGTGAAAACTGTGGAAAGCTTACTTCAGATACTAATGTGCAAAGCGTAAATGAAATAAAGAATGTATCTGCTGATTCGCAGAGCAGTGTGGGGATTCAGCCCCAAATGAGTCAACGGAAAGATGCAAAACAGCAGGAGAAAAAACCAGCAACAGGAATGAGTATAGGGAAAAATGTTGTATTCTGGATAATGTGGTCTTTACTTGCTTTATTATCTTTAGGAATGATGCTGAATCAGTTTATACCGATTCAAGCAGGCCTATTTGTGGGATTGCTTTTTGTATTGATTCTACTTAGGAAAAGATTATTTAAAAGAGTCATGCCTTCTATAGGAGGATGGATTGGTGCATACATAATATTTTTGGTGATTGTAGGAATGCTGGGGAATGTAGACCCGCAAAGAAACAAAGAAATAGGAGAGATTCAAAGCGCTTTTGAACAGAAGGATGTAGCTAAGGTTGCAGAATATCTTCATCCGGAAAATAAAGAACATATGAAAGCAATATTTGAAAAGCATCAGGGAGAATTGGATAAGGTCGGAAAGCTTATCTCTACAAAGAGATTGATTTACGCTGATGCAAATTATGCTGAATATGAGGTTAAAGACAACGGCAAAAAATATGTGATGATATTTGAAAAAATTGAAGGAAAGTGGCGCTTATCCAGATTCTAGATGAATTTATTTAACTCACCCCCTAGCCCCCTCTCTTTAAAAAGAGGGGGAATAGAGAGAGGAAAGATAGATGGGTGAGTTATTGGAAACTACTAATAAGGAGGAATGAGGATGCTTAAATCAGCTAAAACAATAAAAAAACTATGTTCAATAGTATTGAGCTTTTCGCTGATTGTTACAAATACAAGCGGTGTGTTAGCTTTTGATAACAAGGCTTTGAATGCTCCGGTCGGCTCTATAGCAGGAGGTGCACATAGATTATTAAACCAAATAGCTCTTGAGAAGTTTGCTGAAAAAGCAAAAAGTGATGATATCTTAAAAAACTATAACTTTTATCCTGATAAAAAACAGCTTAATATAAAGGGTTTAACCAGCGTGGATGACATGTCAGGTACTTGGACAGCCAATCTTTTCAAGGCAGAAGGTAGTGATGTTTATAAATGCGGGCAAACAGTAGCAGATTTAAATGCTATTGAAAGAAATAATATAAAAAAATTTGCTGATTGGATAATTGATGCGGGGTATAGTGCAGATGAGCCGGAGAGATATATGTCATGGAGACATTTCTTTAATCCTATACAGGATAAGGGGCCAGATTATTTTTCTGATTTGCCGACTGATGATAATGCAGTAGCAAATTACATAGAATCCTTAAATCAATTTATGGGAGAGTCCAATCCAAAGGTCAATGCGAAAACATGGGCACTTTCACATTCTAATAATAAATATAACTGGGCTAATGGAATTAAAAGTTTGGAAAAAGGGCTTGCCAATGGCAATACTGATGACAGCTTTGCGGCAGGATGGAGAAGTATAGGGCAAACATTGCACCTGATAGATGATATGACAGTTCCTGCACATGTAAGAGATGATTCTCATCCGGCAAATTATACAGGGGTGTTTGATGATGCAAGAGCTGATGCATATGAATACCTAATGTCAAGCAACCTTCAGATAATCAAAGATAATAAAGACCAATCAATCGTAAATGCAGAATTTAATGAAAGACTTGATGGAATAAATACGCCAAATGACTTATTTGATGTAGTAGCAGGGTATGTCAACAAACATTTCTTTTCATCGGATACTATTCCATATAAATCACTAACAGGCAGCTTAAAGGATTTAAACTGGGATGGGATTGTTTATGATGAGCCTGATTATAAAAAACCGCAGAAAGCAAGCAAGTATTCAGATAATTATGTTGTTAAGGATGAGGCGGGCAGTTTGATAATGTATCATAAATCATGGCTAGATGATAACGGATGGGAAGAAGTACCTGGCATAGTAAACCTAAGTGCTGTTGAAAGCCAGGCAAGAAGGCTGATACCAATAGCAATAAAAAGCAGTATGAAGATTCTTGATATGGGTATTCCAAGAGTAAGCATAGATGGCATAGCCTTTGACAAAGAAAAACTGACTGGGAAAATAACAAGATACAAGAGGCAGGATAATGGAAGTTACGTTCCTGGCGAAGGGGTTAATGCGGCTCAAAGGATGATAGTATTTGTAACACTACCAGACACCGGTAAGCAGGAAAACTTTTTACTGCCTCCGGTTGATGTAAAGAATGGGCAATTTCAGTTGAAGATGAGTGATCTAGAGAGATATTCAAACTTCATATCCAGATATATAAGTTCGGATAGAGATATAAGCATAGATATAGGATTGGATATGGGGGGGATTCTGGTTAAGTCTGTTAGTAAAGTAAAAGCAAAGATAACGGTAGAACCAAAGAAGGCAGCTATTCAACCCGAAAATACCGTGAGTTTCAAAGCAAAAGTGACTAATGGACCTAAGGAACCCTATTATGTATGGAATTATGGTGATGGAAGCGAAAATGTTTCTACTGGTAATGCACAGGTAAGTCATAAATATTCAACTGAGGCTGAATTTACAGGTTCTGTGGCACTTTATGATAAAAACAATAAGAGTGAAGAGCTTTCAAGAGCGGAATTCACAGTAAAGGTAGGAGAAGGGAAACCAGCTAAAAAGGGAACACCTGATGCAAGTGCCTTTTATATAGCACCTGACAAGGTTGGACTTGGTGGAATAGCTGAAGGGAAAAGAGAATGGCCGGGAAATGCACATAAAGGTTCAACCAATGAATCGTTAAAGATAACCAAAGGGGAATGGACCGACAGAGATCAAAATGGCGAAATGGACACATATGTTGGTGGAGTGGGTTATGACAGAACTTACTTCTGTGATGAATCTATCAATCCTTATGCTGTTAATTCAATAGGTGTAACTGCGGGATGCACACTGATGAACTTTTCTTCTATGGGACAGATTATAAATGATGCTGCCCAGAGAGAAAAGAACCAGGTCGTAACCCAAGCAAACCGTACTCTTAATATTGATGGATATACGATATATATAAAGGATGCTCTTGCAGATTATGATCCTACTGAATACCATGCTTATATAAATGATTGGAATCTTGAATTCTTTTATAAGTATAGGCATTGGAGGCAATACCAGTCGGCTGTAAAAGTACCTGAAAAAATCAACAGTGATGCAGTATTTGCCGAATGGTTCAAAAAAGCAGTAAAGGCTTTAAAATAAAATGAATGTGTAATGTTTTAGCGAGAAGGACTTTACAAGAAGCAGTATTAGTATTGATAGAGTAATTTCAAGTGGATGAGACCCCTCTATCTCCCCTTCAAAAGGGGATGAACAGTCCTCCTCCGAATTACTTTTCGCTCCCTTTCAAAGGGAGGATAGGAGGGTCTTTATTAAGATTTTAATTATCAGATTGTCAATTATAAATATTAAATTGTATTATACGGAGGAATTATATGAGTAAACAAGAAATTATTAAAGTAATAACTGAAAAAATTGCACTGCTGGGTGTATCATTCAAAACAGGTGTTAATACAGATACAACTATTACTGCGGAGCTTGTTGATGCAGGATGGAGCACGGGAAAAAAGAAAATAAACTACGAATCATCAATATTTGTAGATCAAAATTCACAGACTATTTTTATGTGGGAGCTGACCAAAGAAATCGGTTCGGGCTTTTCCTTCGGAGGAGATAGTGAAAGTTCATTTCAGTCAGGTACAACTCTTTTCCGCAAGGTTAAAAGCATGCAATACGGGCCTGAGGGTAAGGTTTTTGAATATGAATTTGATTTGGGAGCTATACCTAAGGCAGTAAAAGAAACAGCAAAGCAATATGGGTGGAAGTTTAAAACGGTATTGAAAAGGGAAAAGGCTTTGTGGCCTGCTGGTTATGTTCAGACGCAAAATAGAGAAGTGCAAATGACTAACAATGAAGAGGTTCAGCAGATGGCCGTACCAATCAATTCATTTTGTACTAACTGTGGCAATAAGCTCTCAGATGTTGCTGTGTTTTGCCCTGAATGCGGTACAAAGCAAAGAGAATCTATTGAGCAGCAGACAGCAAGCAAGCCTCAAGAGCCATATGTTAAGCCTCAGCCAACCATAGAGAACGCCAATACAGTCAAACAGGGCTGTGTTAATCAAGCTGTAACTACTCAACCAATTAAGGCTGGTAAAACCAGTGTAATATTCTGGATTTTATTTTCGCTTTTTGCATTGTTTGATTTAGTGGTCTGTAAAGCCTTGGGCACTATATTTTCTATTTTATCAATTATTATTCTGATAGTTTTATTTACTAACAGAAAAAGTATTTCAAAGGGATTTTTCAAAACATTGCTTTGGTTTGTGGCTGCATTTATAATTATGATAGTTGCATATTTTATCATTGTTTTTGCAGCCATTATGCTTGCCGGAATATAAAGTAAAAATTAAAACATTGAAAGGAGCTGATGCTTTATGTTTAGAACATATAGTATGGAGATTGTAATTAAAGGGGAGGTGCGTGCAGAATAATTAAAACTGCCCTCCCCAGCCTGGACTATTAAAATTAGGGAGGACGATTATAAAAATGAGTAAAATAAATTTATTTGATATAGGGCTTCATGAACGGTATATTCAAGAGGCTTCAATGTATGATGATAATCTTCATCTAGCGAGAGTATCGGTTCAGCATAAGGACATGTATAACGTAATTACCGAAGGTGGAGAAATACAGGCTGAAGTTTCAGGGAAAATGAACTATTTGGCAGCTGGTACAACCGATTATCCAGCTGTAGGCGATTGGGTTTTGGTTGACAGAATAGATGATAAAAATGGCAATGCAATAATTCATCATATTCTTAAGAGAAAAAGCTGCTTTGAGCGTAAGGCGGCCGGAGAGGGGTATGGGCGCCAGATAATTGCTGCAAATGTTGATATAGTATTTATTTGCATGTCGCTCAATAATAATTATAATCTTCGACGCATTGAGAGGTATCTTACAATTGCATGGGACAGTATGGCAACGCCTGTTATTGTGCTTACAAAGTCCGATTTGTGCAGTGACATAAGCACAAAACTTTATGAACTCGAATCTGTTGCTATTGGCGTAGATGTAATTGTAACTTCAAGTTTAAGTGGAGATGGCTATAGTGAAATACTTAGATTCCTAGGGAAGGGCAAGACTATAGCATTTATTGGTTCATCTGGTGTCGGCAAATCAACCTTGATAAACAAGCTTATGGGTAAGGAAGTTCTTACTACAAATGAAATACGTGACGATGATAGAGGTAGGCATACTACTACTCGCAGACAATTGATGGTACTGCCTGACGGTGGAATTGTTATAGATACACCAGGGATGAGAGAGCTTCAGATTGCCAGCACTGACCTTTCCAAGTCTTTTTGTGATATTGAGGAGTTAGCCGAAAAATGTTACTTCAGAGATTGCAAGCATGATACCGAACCAAAGTGTGCGGTAAGAAATGCCATAAATAATGGGGAATTATCGGTAGAAAGATTCGAGAACTATAAAAAGCTTCAACGTGAGATTATATTTGAAGAAAGAAAAAGTACAATGACTTTGGCACAAGCACAGAAGCAAAAAGTAATTGATATGATGGGCTCGCTTGATGCTCAAAAACAGATAACGAAGAATAGCAGAAAAAGATAGCTTAAGGGGCTGTATCGTGTTAACGGTGCAGCTTTCTGAATATTTGTAGAAAATTATACATGACTGTATAATTAGTATATTAGAGGTATAGGTTTATACAGGGGAGTAGATATATGGATAACTTTAAAAATGTATTGATTGTATATTTTTCGGGTACAGGCGGAACAAAAAGAATAGCGGATACATTTGAAGATTTGCTGATAAAAAAGGGCTGTACTATAATAAAGCATTCATTAGAAATTTCTGAATACAAAAAGAATAAAGATAAATATAAAGAAATACTGGATGATATTGATTTGGTAATTATGCTTTATGCGGTTTATGCAATGGATGCCCCAATGCCAGTATATGATTGGATAAATAATTTACCGATTGTAAGTAATAAACCTTTAGCAGTAATTTCTGTTTCTGGCGGCGGGGAGGTTTGGCCGAATACCTCGTGCAGGGCACAATGCATAAAGGAAGCAGAAAAGCATGGTTTTAATGTCTTTTACGAGAATATGATGGTAATGCCATCAAACATTGCAGTATCTGGAAGTGACCATGCCAATATGTGGCTGCTAAAAAAGATTCCAGAAAAATCAAAAACAATAATTAATGATATTTTAAATATGGAAAGACGAAGAACAAGATTGAAGATAAGCTCCCGGATATTATACTTCTTGTCAAAACTAGAACAGAAGCACGCTAAAGATTTTGCTAAAACGCTTAAAATTCAAGAAACGTGTTCCGGCTGCGGCTGGTGTGCAAGGAATTGTCCAAGGGAAAATATCGAGATGGCAAATGGGAAGCCAGGTTTTAAGGATAAATGCATAGTGTGTTTAAGATGCGTTTATGGATGCCCGAGCAAGTCTCTTTATAGTAATAATAAATGGATTATTCTTAAAGAAGGTTATAATCTGGACGATATTGAAAAGAGAATGCAGGGCATTGAGCTTGAACCGATTGAAAAATGCTGCAAAGGCTTAGTGTGGAGTGGAGTGAGAAAATATCTGTTAAATAAAGACAAATAGAGCAGTCAAACTTTCCTAAGCTTGTTCCAAAACTTATCGGAACTGTCTATATAATGAAAATAGGAGGATAAAGATGATTAAAATAGCAAACTTTTTTAAAAATAAGAGAAAAACTTTTATGATTATTGGGATATTATGCATTATTGGGCTTGCGGCCGCAATTCTAATCAATGGGAAATCTGCGCCGGCCAATAATACAGTCAAGAATGATATTCAGTCAATTATTAATACATTTACAGTAAATGAAGATTCTATCTCACCAAAAACCATTGACTTATTTGATTATATAGGCTTCAAAAGTAATGATATTCAAAAAATGAGGATTGATTTTTTTGATAGAGATAATCCCAAATACTTAGATATCAGCGATAAGGCAATAATTACTGATTTTCTCAATGAACTTAACACAATAAAGATTTTGCCATATTTACAAGAAGATAATTCAACAAATCCAATAGATAGAGTTTATATATTATTAGATTGTAGAGGCATAAATGTACCTTTGTTTATTGATTATAAAACAGGAGGAATTGCAAAATATGCGATTGTTATGAGTTCACTTCCAAAGTTTGAATATCGTTTTGAAGACACCAAAAAGTTGAAAAAGATTATTGATGAAGTTTTTTCTAAGTTGCCTAATAATCCTCAAATTATAGAACAAGCGGTATCACAAGCAATATTGGAGCAGCACTCTAAATACCTTGATGGAGAAGCTGCAACCGAGGGGCATATAATCCTTGAAACTGAGGAAAAGAACGGCAAGGTTAAGGCTTATACTGTTTCAAGCTTTAGCTGGTTTGGTTTTGAAAACGGAGTGTTTACAACTGTTAGCGGAAGTGGAGCAATTCCTACAGTAATGACATTTTCCAAAAATGAAAAGGGTCAGTATTTACTTCTAGAGTATAAAGAGCCATTAGACGGAGCAATGAATGTTAAATCAACAAAAGAGATGTTTCCTAAAAAGTTATGGAATGAAGTGCTTTCGGGAGATAAATACTATTCTGAACTGGTAAAGCAGGAGGAAGCGCAGGCAGCGAAATATCTTGAAGATATCGGCAGAAAAGCGGAAGTAAGTCATAAATATGTAGAAAGAAAGCTTCCAAAGATAAATGTTGAGGCATCAAATAAACTGTTTGCCGAATTTACAAAATACAACAGTGAGTTGAATAAATTTCCTTATTGGCTGGGTACGAGAGAACAATTGGAGAACGGGTTAAGATATATTTATGAAACTTCCCAGAATAAAACTAGCGATGGCTATGACCTCATAGTTTTTAAAAAAACAAAACAAGATGGAACTCTTGTCAAAGAGTATAGGTATAAAATTGTTGGGAGCGAGCCAAAGCTTATGGAGTAAATAGAGCAGTAATAGGGAGACAATTAAAATAAGATAGGACGGGATTTAATACATTTGCTAGGTATTACTTTATGAGTTTGAAGCTTGGTTATGAAAAGAAATAAAATTAATTTTCTTCTTTAGCTTAAAATACATATAAAATAATAATGCAGTTATAATATTCACAGAGAGGACAACTACACTTCCTTCTGGTCCAATTGCGCCGCCGGTAAAAATGGCAGCGCTCTTTTTCAAAGAGAGCGAAATTCTCATTAATCCTTTCATTTCAATGCCGCTGACGTTTAATCCGAAAATGGTTCCTTGGATGAAATTCCATGCGAAGTGAAAGCCGATTAAAGGCCAAAGATTTTTTGAGGAAAGGAAGTATGCACCTAAGATTAAACCAATTATTAAAATATTGCAAAGCGCAATTATAGTATTCATAGTTCTGGTGCCGCCCTCAAAAGAAAATTGCGGATTTGCAAGATGCATCAATGAGAATATTACTGCCGGGAAAATAATTGCTAAATACCGATTTGTGCACAATAAATCAGTAATCATATATCCTCGGCATAAAAGCTCTTCTTGAATACTGACAAGGATAAATAGGACAAATCCAAAAGAAACCCAAGCAATAGTATTAATATCATTTAGTGAATTGAAATCAATGCTTTTAATCACTTTATATCCTAGAGAACCAAGAAGGGCGTAAATAAGGATTACCGATAATACTGAAAAAACTGTAATTAAACATCCTGCGAAAAAGTCTAAGATACTCAATTTATTAAAAAACATACCTGTTTCTTTAAGTTCCCGCTTATCTATCTTTCTTATAAAGAACAAGACAACTGCAATGAGGATAATCTGCCCAAGAAGCATACAGACACTGAGTACTATAGGATTATTTTGTAAAGTGTTGACATCAACAATTTCTTTTCTTGTGTAAGAAAAATAAGCTATAAGAAAATAGCCCAGGATTTTACCGACAATATCAGCCAGGATTTGCCCGAATATTAGTATAAGGCTGAACTTCCATACAAACCTTAATCTATTATCCTCTTTTCTGATAAATATTTTTTTAATAATAGAATCATCCCCTAAATATTACGAAAATATGTTGAGAAGTTTGGATACATCCTCATCTTTGCTAACATAGAGATTGCCGCTATTTACACATTCTAAAAATGCATTTACTACTTTAGGACAAAATTGTGTACCTGAATGCTTGCGGATTTCTTCTATAGCCTTTTCAAATTCAAGACCCTTCCTGTATGACCTATCGCTTGTCATTGCATCAAGCGTATCTGCAACGGCTATAATCCTTGCATCAAGGGTAATTTCCTCACCAGAGGTTCCATAAGGATAGCCTCTGCCATCATATCTTTCGTGATGACTGTTAGCTATATCACAGATTAATTTAAACTCGTCATCGTTGGTATCAGTGTTGCCTTTATACATCTTCTGGAGTATTTCCACCCCGTATATCGGGTGTTTTTTAATTTCTTCAAATTCCTCATCTGTTAATTTATCAGGTTTGTTCAGAATATTAATATCTATTCCGATTTTCCCTATATCGTGAAGTATTGCTGCCATTTCAAGCATTTCACATTTCAAATCGTTAAAGCCTAAACGTTTTGCTATTATCTTAGAATAAAGGGCCACTCTTTCTGAATGGCCTGAAGTATAGGGGTCTCTTTTTTCAAGCATAGACATAAAGGCACGGATAACTCTTTTGTTGTTTTGTTTTAATTTTTTACTGAGGGTTAGAAGATCAACATTTTGTCTGTTATAATTTATTAGCATATTGAAAGCGCTTCGCCTTTCTTCCAATGGATAGTAAAATATGAATGCTACTGTAATTACGCCTATCAATAAAAGAAAATCATATATTCCGATTACCTCAGACATATTCCTGGCGATATTATCTAGCAAATCCTTTCTAAATGCATAATATGAATTAATAATTAAAATTGCATAAATTGCCTGCCATAATTCATATCTAATTAACCAAAAAAACTCTTTGTTTACAATTTTGATGAAGCCTTTATCTGGATTGCCAAGAATTATCCATATTGTAATAATTAGGGCATTAGCGATGTAATTTGCAGCTGCGCCAAAAAGAATAGCAAATATATTTATAGGGAAATTTATTTCAGCTATTTTGCCTGAGAGTGTGAAGAAAGTCATAGCCATAATATCTAATGAAATTATGGTTGCGCATATGTTAAGTAAAAATGCTGGGAAATCAACTTTACCAATTCGTTTTATCTGGTTGAACGGAAGATATATTAGAGCGGCAAGAAGAGCAGCAATACATGCTGTTGCCGGTCCGTCAAGAATCAAACACATTATGCTGAAAATAAAATTGTACCTGTATTTTCTTTCAATACCCTTATCAAGGACTGTAATTTCTCTTATACCGAATATTATATTAAGAATTGTAAAAAGAATTATTGAAAAAGGATAAATGGGCATATTGGCAAATATCTTTTTTGTCAGCCAAATACTAAGCAAACATAAAGCTAACAAATATATATAATGCAGTATATTTCTTTGATTCTTCTGCATGGTTTATCCTCCGTATAGATTATATACTACATTATATCATATAATCTCTTTACAATTACTGCGGCTTCAGCTCTGATGGTCTTATGGTTCGGAGTAAGTGATAAATTTGCATTTCCTTTAATTATTCCTAACTTAATATTCAAAGCTATGGCTTTCCTAGCCCATGATGCTGTCAAACTATTATCAACATATTTATCTAGGTCTGCTTCATTGGCATTGTTTTCTATCTCAAGTACTTTTACCATTGCATTTGAAGTTATCTGCATCATTTCTTGCCTTGTGATAGGTGCATTTGGCTCAAACTTTGTACTGCTGGTCCCTTGAATTATTCCTGCCTTGTAGGCGGAAGCAACAGTATTGTAATACCAGTCTCCAGGTTTAACATCATCAAAAGATACTTTTGCTTTTGTATCCAGAATTCCGAGTACTCTTACTATTAATCCTGCAAATTCAGCTCTTGTAATATTTGCTGATGGGTCAAACTGTGTTGGAGTTTTACCGGCAATAATGCCTTTTGAAGCCATCGATTCAATTTCTTTTTTTGCCCAATCATATTTCATTAAATCTCCAAAACTTTTATTAACCTGAATTATCGAATACATACTGAAAGAACTCCGATTGAACTTGATTATTTTTTTATTCGGGTCATATTTTCCACCAATAGCCTGCCAGGTATTGAGTTTTGATTTATCATTTGGATTTTCAAGGTGATCCTCATCTTCAACATATACGTATACACTAAGATTGTCTGGATTATTGCCTTCTTCCAAAGTGTATGGGATTTCAACTTCTAAAGGTTGATTCAATGTACGGACATTACTTCTTGTTCCATCTTTTTCAATTAAAGATGCTTCAAATTCGTACACACTGCCCAAACCAGATTGACTTGTTTGCTCAGGCGTAAGGTCTTTACTTTTATCGAGTTTTTTAACATTAAACGAAATTTTTTCTGAGGTATTTGTATTAATGCTATTAGTATTAAGGTTAATATTAGCGAGTCCCATAGATATCCCTAAAGCATTAACGCCATTTTTACTAATTTCATTAAGAAGGGTATTCGGAAGATTGGTTATAATATTGCTGGTATTTTCTTTTGAAGTGATTTTTAATGTTACTGCTTTCTTGAATTTATTTGGAAAGATATTATTATTTTTCAAGGTATTTTCAAAGTCGGAAGCAGCTTTCGAAAGAGTGGCTCCGCATTTTATTATATTTTGATAAGTCTCATTGGAGATATCAATTGAAGCATTATTGCCATTTAAGGTTGACTCTACAGCTTGCACCCCAAGTTTTGATAATGTTTTTTCAACAATCATATTCATATCAGAACCACTGCCGTTATTATTTTTGGAAATAAGGACTGAGGTATTGTTTATTATATCTTTCACAGCATTAACTAAGGCTGAATTATCTGTTCCATTGTTTATCAGTGTATCTGAGGAAGTTATGATATTTGTATATAAGGCATTTGTTTTTGCTTGAATGTCAGAACCACTGATATTTAAAGAATTCAATTTGTTGACTATTTTTGAAAGCATTGATGCAAGGTTGAGACTGGGGCTGGTAGAATAATCCTTTGACATTATCTCCAAAGCAGAAACAAATTCTGAAACGAACCCTTTCTTAACTTCTGAATCAGTAATTTTATTTATTATTGTAGAAACATTTGTAAGGATGTTATATACAGTAGTATAAGCTTCCAGTTTATTTGACTCTGTATATGCGTTGTTGAGTGAAAGTTTAATAGTTTCAATTGCATTTATTGCGTTTTTTGTACTTTCTTCGTTTGTAGTTATTGCAGTATTATTTATTATTTCCTCAGGGGTAAGAGCCTCGGCTGCTGAATCGGCTCCTCCTCCGTCATCAGTTGTTGTATATGCCAAAGTAATTTTATCAGAATACTCAATACTTATGTTTCCACAATAATCTTTAAATAAAATATATACTGTTTTCTCACCTTCGGTACTATCAAGCGTCCAGTCAAAAGTATTTGAGTAAGCCTGCCAATTTGCTGAAGCTGGGTCTATAGGGTTGTTGCTGACTGCCATTTTTGAAATAATCCCACAGCCTGAATCAGTTGCTTCAATAGTCAAGGTTACAGCTGCAGTTGAGGTCGTGGAATCACCTCCATTAATGTTCATACTCCCAATCGGAATAGTGTTATCAATTTTAACTTCTGCTTGGACTATGCTGCTTTCGATTCCGGCAGAAGTAATACTTTTTGCTTTGACTATTGTTATTCCTTCGGCAGTAATTTCAAGTGGTGTTGTGTATGCAGTCCAATCAACGTCATTAGTGGTATATTTTGCAGTTAATGTCACACCTGCAGAGGTTGCAGGAATTATTGCGACAGATGCTGGGCCTTTCACCCAGCCTATAGTTGAGTCAATCTGAGGAACCAAAGGCGGTTCAGAAAGTGTTCTTGCTACAGGGTCGAGAATCAAATCGGAACGAAGGTATATTGCTGGCCTGAAATAGTAATCATAATTTGTATTTGTAGTATCTGTATTATTGCAATAGGCATAATCTTCTGCACCAGTATTTGTTATTCGAAATACTTTGTTATAGTAGTTTATATGACCAGTCATCAACATCCAGTACTCAGTAGAAGTGCAGGTGGAATTAAGTATAGGTTTTAAATCAACTGTAAGCTTTTGATAGGGTAAAAGGCCTACTTTTGCGGTAACAGATGGATGAGTATGAGCGCCTGTAGAGGCGTCCAAGATAATTGATTCAGAACCAAGAGCAGAGTGAGAGTGGGCAGTTGTTGAAACGTGCGTATAGTCCCAGGTATTATTTATTATCCATCCCTCTTGAGATAGAGGAAGCGAAAGACTGCTTAAGAAGCTATTATTCAAATAATATCCAATGCTGGATGTGTTATTTTTATCAAATATATGGTCAGGATCAACTTTAGTAGTGTCATACCTTTTTTTTCCGAGAGACGTAAAGGGTTGATACAATAACCCAATCTTAGTACTGCTGTCAGCATTATCAAATACTATCCAATCTTTTCCTCCAAAACTGACAATATCTCCAAGATTTGCGGTGCTCAGAGTATCTGATGAACTAGCAGCTAAAGAATTCTGGGGTAGAAATGAAACGAAAAGAAAACATAAAAAAAACAATAAAGATAAGATTTTTGCCGAAAAGAGAATTTGTTTTGAAAGATTCATAGCACAACTCCTTTTCTGTTATAATCTTACATTATTGTATCAATTATTGAAAAATATGTCAATTTACACTAGGCGATACTGCTTACGTATTCATCAATTGCGTTTGCAACTTTTTTAGAAGATTGAACTGCTTCAGCTACTGTTTTTGCTCCTGTAACTACATCCCCTGAAGCAAAAACACCTTCGCGGGTAGTATGACCATACTCATCTGTTGCAACAAGGCCCTGGTTATTTACGTTTATTCCTGTTGTATTAGAAACGATATTTGCTCTTGGCCCCTGGCTTACAGCTACAATAATTGAATTGCATAAGAACAAACCTTCGCTTCCTTCTATTGGAATGACTTTCTCGTCTCCATTTTCATCTGTTTGAACTTTAGTCTTAACATACTTTATTCCTTCATCAATAAGTTCTATAGGTGACATATAGTATTCAAACTTTACTCCGTCTATTTTTGCATATTCAACTTCATGTGGCGAAGCGGTAACTTCATCTTCACCTTTCCTATAAATAATGTATACCTCGCGGGACCCTTTGCGTAAAACAGTTCTTGCAACATCCATTGCGACATTTCCAGCCCCGATTATTGCTACCTTATTGCCAAGATTATATGAGTTGGGGTTTTTTAAATAATCAATTGCATAATGCACATGGCCAAGGCTTTCTCCTTTAATATTCAGCTTGCGGGGCTTCCATACGCCAGTGCCAATGAACGCAGCCTTATAGCCATCCCTGAATAAATCATCTATAGTTAGAGTAGGACCAATAAGAATGTTTGGCCGTATCTTGATTCCCATTTCAAGCAGTTTAGCTTTAAGCCTTCTTAAAATTTCTTTTGGAAGTCTGAATTCAGGGATTCCGTATCTTAAAACTCCGCCAATCTTGTCATGAGCTTCAAAAATTGTTATATCATAGCCTTTTTCAGCCAGAATCAAGGCAATGGTAATTCCGGCAGGGCCTGAGCCTATTATTGCCACTTTTTTATCAGGGTCTTTAACTGGTTTATTATTTATGAGGTTTAGATAGTAATCTGAAATGTAATGCTCAATGGAACTGACTTGTATGGGCATACCTTTTTTTGATAAAACGCAGTGACCTTCACAGAATTGTTCGTGCGGACATACCAAGGCGCAAATCACTGATAAGGGGTTATTTTCAAACAACTTTTTCCCGGCTTCTTTAATCGAATCATCCAGAAGAAGTGCAATCATTTCATTAATAGGGGTTCCAACCGGACAGCCTTTCATACAACTTGGAGCCTTGCATCTTAGACATCTTTTGGCTTCTTCAACAATATGATTAATCATTTTATACTCCTAAAAATATTAAAATAATTGATAACCCTTATTCAACCTAATATATTCTATCATAATAAATAATATAATCTAAAATAATCTGATATAATTAGCAAGAAATTTTAAAATCCAGGTGGTGATTCAAATTAGAATATTTTTTGCTATTGAATTTAATGACCAGGTAAAACAGTATATTTATGGAATACAGCAGCAAATAGTACAGTATTGTTTGAAGGGGAATTTTGCACACATTGATAACTTCCATTTAACCCTTAAATTTATTGGTGAAGCGGGACCTGAAAAAATTACTGATTTTAAAAAAGTAATAGATGAAACTATAGCAATGCAAAAAGGTTTCAGCTTGAACCTGAACGGCATAGGCTGTTTCCCAAGAGGGGACAAAAAGATAATCTGGCTTGGTATAGACAAGAACTTTGAATTGAAACAGCTTCATCAGAATCTTGAAAGAGTTTTGTATAGATATGGTTGTAGTATTCCAGAAGGGGAATATAAGCCTCACATTACGCTAGGACGGGAAGTTGTATCAAAATGTGATTTTAACGAGGTAAGGGAGACAGTGATAACTAAGTCGATGGAAATTCAAGTAACCGGATTATCACTGATGGAGAGTGTGAGGGTTGATGGAAGATTAGTTTATATGCCGTTGTACAAAAAAGAAACAAGTTAAAATTTAATTTTAACTTGTTTCTTTTTGAACTCCTTTTCTCCTAATGCTTGCTATGATAAGAAGCAGGATTGGTATACCAAAGATTGGAATAAAGCTGTATGTTCTTGTAAGTGTATTTTCAATTTCAACAGCAGACATAAAACTCTTCGGCAGAAATGCAAGGTTGAAAATAATTATTGAACAAGGTATAATCAGCGGCCTGAGGTAAGGCAAACTTAGCGCTTTTTTTAGTGAATATATTGCAAAAAATAGTCCCGAACTGAAATACATATATGCAGCAAAAGACCACATAATTAAAAACAAAGGCTCAACTCTTTGAAAAAATTTACCGTAATGAATTAAACGGGCAAGATTATATATCGGCACAGTAGGTTCAAGTGAAGATGGAAATGGAATTATTGCGATATAGGTTAACGTACCTGCCGTCATGAATATTCCGGAGAATATTATTGCTGTATAAACAGAACTTTTGAATTTTTTAAAAGATTTTATGAAAGGAGGAAGGAAAAATAAAATAGTTAACCCGGAATAAAAAGAGAGCCTGAATATGCCTTCACCAAAAACCTTATAAGCACCGTTCCCCATAATCGGTAATAAGTTGCTAACTTGGAAACGTGGGGTAAGTGCTAGAAGAATAACTAAGTAAAGCACTGCTATTATTGGCACGCCAATAGAAAGTATTCTTATGATTGGCTCAACACCAAAAAATGCTGAAAAAATAAAAGCAAATATAATAAATATCAAGATAAAGCTTAGCGGTGTTGCTACAAACGAAACGACCTTCAAAGTTTCAGCAAATTCCCGAAGAGTAATTGCTTCAATAAGAAATCCAGCAATTCCAAAATAAAGGCCGATTAGAATATACAATACTTTGCCTCCAACTTCCTGGCCAATATCCAATAGGTCTTTGCCCGGAAATTTTCTGAAAAGCTTTGACATAAGCCAAAATCCTATAAGTGCTAGCAGCATAAGATAAATGGAGATTATCCAGCTGGCTGTTCCGCCGGTTTCAGTTATAAGCCTTGGGAAGCTAATAAAAATTTGCATATTTATCATATTTACAAGAAGGCAAATTGCTCCCCATTTTCCGAAAGTTATATTCTTATCCATATAATTAGCCCCTTAATATTAATGTCATGACTGGAAGCAAAACCGATATCAGCCCAATCAGCATAACGCATATGCCTCCAAATCGGTTTTTTTGTTTCCAGACAAAGACTCCATAACTGGTAGTATTGATGAAGGACCAGGTTAAAATGATTAAAATCATGAGCTTAGTTATAAGTAACATAAAATTATTTCCTTTCTGATTGATTCAAGCATTAGGCTGCTACTGGCTTGCATTACCAGATTTCTGTGAAGAATTGGGGACTACTGTCCTTATTATCAGGCCTGGCCTTCGTATTTTAAGAGAAATTTCCGGATTAAATTTTGAATAAGGGAAAATACTATGCCAGTTCATTTTTTCCCATTGATCCCATGTCCAAACCAGATATTTTGCTTTCTTACCAAACCCGAAGATATCTGTTTTAAACTGCTTTGTACATTTATTAAGAGTCAGCATCAGGTCTTTTTTTATTACTCCAGATACGTAGCTTTCAACTTCCCCAATTCGTCCAGGCAATTCATAATTTTCTCCAGATTGAATTGACAGTATATCTGCCTCTAAATCTAGTTTGATATCAATTATTGGCTTCCCATCAGCCAGCTTTACCTTAATGCTTGGCTTGCGGTTCTGTTTAATATTTAGAGAAATAAAGCTGTTAAGATGTTTAGGGTCTGTAAAAGACCAATTTGCATAATTATACCTTCCTATGAGCATTAGGTAATAGGCAGTTTCTTCTCCATCCAACTCACCAACCATCTTGTCTGAACTGAAAACGGCAGACCCCATGATTTCCGGGCCAAATTCACTTTTGCGGGGTATATTTCCTGCTGTGAAATCCTGCATAAACGGATAAGGTTTATTCTTTTCCTTATATGTTGAGGCTTGAAGATTCATTTCCTTATCGGGTGCAAACTTATTTATTGATGCGAGGATGGCTACTGGCTGTATACTTAATGATTCACTGTCAAAGTAAAAGTTATGCATTGTTGTACCCGGCGTGATACCGTTGTACTTATATGACGTAAGGTTCAGTTCATAGTACTTAGAAGGATTGGCTTCCAATTTTGGAACTACACCTTTTATATAATCCTCAGCAGATGTTTTTGAAACGACAACATACATATTAGGCCTGAATTCCCTGTTGCGGGCTATAGAATGAAGATATTGGCCGATACCTTCTTTTGCAAGTTCTTCAGAAAATACAATGGCTTTTGCATCTGAAAGGCTGAGTTGACGGCTCAAATAAGTATTTATAACGTTTAATCCTACAGGGAGAGAGTGAGTTTCGATGGTTGTCGGCAATGAGGCCTCACCGCCACCGCCGCCGCCTTTTTCACCTCCACCGGATATATTTTTCGGAATAGCTATTTGCAGAGTCATTTTTATAAATCCAGAGTCACCTTTATCAAGGCCTATGGCCATTACATAGGCCAAATCATCAATTTCCCTGGCATCATAGCAGCCCGCCAATGGCATGAAAAGCGAAAGTACCAAGACTAAAATTATTATTCTTTGCCAATGGCTATCTAGTGGCTTAAATGGTCGACAGTTAGTTTTTTGTGTTGAAAAACAGCCAAAAACTGACTGCCAATGGCTAAGTTTGCGCATTTTGTTTGCCTCCTTTTCTAAATAGAATACTTATAATCAATAGTATTAACGGTAGGACAAAAGCGGGTGCCCAGCCTAAATTATAGTAATACTCAACCAGTGCTGTTACATCAAGCAATCTTTGAGGCAGGAGGGTGATTGTAAAAATGATTATGGCAAAAGGTATTATCAATGGTTTTATATATGGAAGCTTTAAAGTTTTTGCAAAAGAATAAATAATAAAATACATGGATGCTGATAAGAAAAATACCGAAGCAAGAGACCACATCATAAAGAATATTGATTCTATTCTTTGAATAAGCCTGCCCCAAAATATTACCCTGGATACAGAATAAACCGGGATAATTGATTCTATTGCTGCCGAATAAGGGAAAATTGTTCCAAATACCAAACATAATGATAAATAAAAAAAACCTGAAAGATTAATAAATTTATAACCAGCTGATTTAAACTTATTAAATGAGACAAGGAATGGGGGCAGAAGAAAAAGGAAAGTCAATTCTTGAAATATTGAGAGTTTCAAGGTGCCTCCAAGGAAAATCTTGTCTGCTCCAAGACCAAGTACCGGCAGAAGATTTTCAAACTGGCATTGAGGTAAGGATAGCATCAATATTAAACTAAAAAGAACAGCTACTAGTGGTATTATTATAGAGTGCAGTCTAACGAGCGGCTCCAAACCGAAAAAACATGCTATTACCATGCAGATAATAAAAAATGAAGTAATAAAGCTTATTGGCGATACGGTTAAAGCAACAATTTTTGTGTGTTCAGCATAACCCCTAAAGAACAGAAGTATAACAAATAACTGCGTTAAAACGATAGTTAAGCCGACAATAATTCTTCCTGGCGAACCGCTTACTTCATAAGCTATATCTATGATGTCTTTGCCGGGGAATCTTTCAAAAAGCTTAAAAACTAAAAACAAACCGATATTTGCTAATATAATCAGATAAATGCATAAAAGCCAGCTGGCATTGCCTGCGGTTTCCTCAAGAACACGTATAGCATTTAATGCCAGTTTTGCACACACCATATTCATCATTAGCCACATTGCATCCCGACTGCCGAAAATTATTTTGTCGTGCATTATTTCTTACTCTCCTTATTCTTCTTAAGCCATCCTCTGCTTATTTTAGGCTGCCTTCTAATATCAAGCGGGTTTATATAATCCGGCCTTTCTTCCTGCATCCAGAGAGGCAGGCGTGATATTGTGTCATCAAATTTATTTGAGACAGCAGGAGCAAAAGGTGCAAGGTAAGGTACCCCGAATGATTTCAAGGATGCTAACCTTATTCCATGTATAAATAGGCCTAATGTTATACCGAACAAACCTGCGACAGCACCAAGCATTATATAACCAAACCGCTGTAGTCTGAATGCAAGTGATACAGAGTAGTTTGGAATGGCGAGAGAACCTATTCCCGTGACTGCAACAATAATAATAAGTATTGGACTTACGATATTTGCGGCAACAGCGGCTTGTCCAAGGATAAGTGCCCCTATTATACCCAGCGTCGGGCCGATTGTTCCGGGCATTCTTATTCCTGCTTCTCTTATCATTTCAAAAGATATTTCCATAATTATTATTTCCACTACAGAGGGGAAAGGAACCTTTTCTCTTGCACCAGCTATGGCTAAGAGCAAATCGGTAGGTATCATTTCCTGATGGAAGTTCGTAATAGCAACATATAACCCAGGCAGGAGCAGGGATAATATTATAGCTATTGCCCTTATAAATCTTATAAAGTTTACATATGGGAATCTAAGATAGACATCCTCACTGGTATGAAAAAGGTTGAAGAAAGTAGTGGGAGCTACAAGAGCGAAGGGATTTCCATCTACAATAATTGCAACTCTTCCCTCAGATAAATACATACTTACCCGGTCAGGTTTTTCGGTACTAATTACCTGCGGACTGGGAGAAAGCCCCTTCTCTTCAATTAACTGTTCAATTATTCCTGAATCACCTGCATAATCTATTTTTAAACTGCTTAAACGCCGTTTTACTTCATTAACCAGGTCGGGATTTGCCAGGTCTTTTAAATATAATACAGAGCAAGGAGTTTTGCTTCTTTCACCAACAGTTATTGATTCAACAACAAGATTTTCATTGCGTAGAATTTTTCTAATTAACGCAGTATTTACACGAAGCACCTCGCTGAAGCTTTCCTGCGGGCCTCTTAGTGTAATTTCAGTGTTTGGCCTGCTGACTGTTCTGTGCTCCCATGACTTAACATCGAATATTATTACTTCACTAGCTCCATCAATAAAAAGGACGCATGAGCCGAGGTTGATATTATGAAGTATCTCTGAAAAATTATCGCTTTTATGCAATTGGTATTGTGTAACCAATTTTCTTTCAACATAATCAATAATATTAGAAGGTTCAGAAGATTTTTCTAACAGGGAGTAAATCATTAACGGTTCAAGGATATTATCATTTATCTGCGTTTTGTCAGTAATACCATCAATATAAAAGATAAAGGCCTTAAAGGCTTTGTCTTTAAAAGAAATATCGAAGTCTCTTATTTTTACATCGGTGTTTTTTTCAACAGAGTATTTATCGCTAAGAAATTTAATGTTATCTTCAATAGACTTAGATACTTTTTCCAAGTCTTTTTTTTCTTGAACCTTTTTTTCTTGCGGCTGAGGTTGTTTTTCTTTCTTGTTAGTTTCTTCAATCTTAATAGGTTCTTTTATTTGTTTTTTTTTCTCTTCAGATTGGTCGGATTGCTTGGGTTGGTCAGACTGCTTAGGCTGCTCAGGCTGTTTAGGTTGGTCAGACTGCTGGTTTTTAGAGCTTGCTTTCGGAGGTTCATTTTTTTCATTATACTCTCTGAGAATAAATTGCTCATCTTGTTTATCCGGTTCATGGAAGAGGAATATTTTATTTAATATTTGCAAAAGCTTATTCATATTGTCCCCCTTGCTAATAATAGTTGACAGTTAAAAACCTTTGACAACCAATTACTATTTTTTCCCGAAGGTTCTTAATTATGTATTAAAAGTTAATATAAGTATTTTATTTTAAATAAATTTTTAAAAAATTATTAAAAAAAATATTTTATGGTATAATATAATAGCTAAAGAAATACATACCATTTAGGGAATTTCTATGAAATCTAATATTTTCGGTTTATTCAAATCATCATTTATAAAGGAGGTTATTTAAGTTATGGAAGGTAAAAAATACGTTTATATGTTTGCTGAAGGAAATGCAGGAATGCGGAATCTTTTAGGTGGTAAAGGCGCAAATCTTGCTGAAATGACTGGCCTTGGGCTCCCTGTTCCAAGAGGTTTTACTGTTACTACAGAGGCATGCACAAGGTATTATGATGATAACAAGAAGATAGCTCCGGAGATTGAAACTGAAATTTATGAGAAACTTTCACAAATGCAGAATAATATTGGAAAGGAATTTGGGGATCCCAATAATCCTCTCTTAGTATCAGTACGTTCTGGAGCAAGAGTTTCAATGCCTGGAATGATGGATACCATATTAAATCTGGGTTTGAATGATATTGTTGTTGAAGGCCTTGCAAAGCTTACAAATAATGAAAGATTTGCCTATGACAGTTATAGAAGATTTATTCAGATGTTCAGCGATGTTGTTATGGAAATCGAAAAAGTAAAATTTGAAAAGATTCTCGATGCTGTTAAAGAAGAAAACAGTGCAAAGTATGATACAGACCTTAATGCAGATAATTTGAAAACAGTTGTTCAGAGATATAAGGAACTATATAAGAAAGAAAAAGGAGAAGAATTTCCGCAGGAGCCTAAAATTCAGCTGATGGAAGCGGTTAAGGCTGTTTTCCGTTCGTGGGACAATCCAAGAGCGATTGTATATAGAAGATTGAATGATATTCCTGGCAACTGGGGAACTGCTGTTAATGTTCAGGAAATGGTTTATGGAAATATGGGAAATGACTCCGGAACAGGTGTTGCATTTACCAGAAACCCTTCAACCGGAGAAAAGAAGCTTTATGGCGAATTCCTTATGAACGCACAGGGCGAGGACGTTGTTGCTGGTATCAGAACACCGCAGTCAATTGACCAGCTGAAAGAAGTTCTTCCGGATGCATATAACGAATTTGTCAGAGTTGCAACTACTCTTGAAAATCACTTTAAAGATATGCAAGACATGGAATTTACAATAGAAAAAGCAAAGCTATTTATGCTTCAAACAAGAAACGGAAAAAGAACAGCTCAAGCAGCACTTAAAGTTGCGGTTGACTTGGTTGATGAAGGAATGATTAACACAGAAGAGGCGCTCTTAAAGGTTGATCCAAAACAACTTGATCAGCTTTTGCATCCGAACTTCGAACCGGCTGCTTTAAAAGCAGCGGCGCCTGTAGCAAAAGGTCTTCCTGCATCTCCGGGGGCAGCGACAGGAAAGGTTTATTTCTATGCTGAGGATACTGTTAATGCATTTAAGAACGGAGAAAAAGACCTTATCCTTGTTAGGTTGGAAACTTCTCCAGAAGATATTGAAGGAATGCATGTTTCAAAAGGTATACTTACAGGAAGAGGCGGTATGACATCCCATGCTGCGGTTGTTGCAAGAGGAATGGGAACATGTTGTGTTGCCGGTTGCGGTGAAATCAGGATAAATGAAGAAGAAAAATATTTCATAGATAAAAATGGAAGAAGATATAATGAAGGCGATTATATTTCACTTGATGGAAGCACAGGAAATGTTTACGGCGAAAAGATACCTACAGTTGAAACAACAATGAGCGGCGATTTTGCAAGATTTATGGATTGGGCTGACCAAGTCAGAAAGCTTAAAGTAAGAACGAATGCAGATACACCTGCAGATGCTGCTCAGGCAATAAAATTCGGAGCAGAAGGAATAGGACTTTGCAGAACTGAGCATATGTTCTTTGAACCTGATAGAATTGAACCTATGAGGGAAATGATTGTTTCCAAAACTGAAGAACAGAGAAGAAAAGCCCTCGATAAGCTTCTACCAATGCAAAGAAGTGACTTCGAAGGATTATTTAAAGAAATGAAAGGGTATCCTGTAACAATAAGGCTTCTTGACCCTCCGCTTCATGAATTCGTACCGAAGGAAGATGAAGATATCAAAGCACTTGCTAATGACATGGGAATAGGTTTTACAGAGCTTAAGGCTGCTATTGAAGACCTTCACGAGTTCAATCCGATGATGGGACATAGAGGATGCCGTCTTGCAGTAACGTATCCTGAAATTGCAGAAATGCAGACACGGGCTATTATTGAAGCAGCAATTAATGTAAATAAAGAGGGTATGAACGTAATACCTGAAATTATGATTCCATTGGTTGGAGAGGTAAAAGAGCTCAAATATGTTAAAGATATAATAGTTAAAACTGCTGATGAAGTAATTGCAAATTCGGGAGTAAAACTTGATTACAAGGTCGGAACAATGATTGAGATTCCAAGAGCGGCACTTACAGCTGACGAAATTGCAAAAGAGGCTGAATTCTTCTCATTCGGTACAAACGACCTTACCCAGATGACATACGGCTTCTCAAGAGACGATGCAGGTAAGTTCCTTGAAGAATACTATAATAAGAAGATATTTGAGTCTGACCCGTTTGCAAAACTTGACCAAACTGGAGTAGGTAAGCTGGTTGAGATGTCAGTTAAGTTAGGTAAGGCAACTAGACCGGATATCAAGCTCGGAATATGCGGAGAACATGGTGGAGAACCTTCTTCGGTTGAGTTCTGCCATAGGACAGGATTGAATTATGTATCATGTTCACCATTCAGGGTACCAATTGCTAGACTTGCAGCAGCACAGGCTTCGGTAAAAGAAAAGAAATCAGCATTTATAGACAAATAAGATATTTAAAGACGCCTCTTTAGAGGCGTTTTTTGTTTGACTATAAAAATTTACAATGATATAATTTTTTTCATAATTACCTCTATTATCTGCAACTTTTTTGATGCAATCAAAAGAAAGACGGAAAAACGGTTTGGACAAAATATTTGTTGTTGGGACGTTGATAAAAAGGAGTGATGAATAATGAGCAATAGTGGAAAAGAAACTGACGGTAAAGAAATTTATGCAGGGGAACCATCAAGGAGAGCAGGAATAAAGGAATATCGAAGCGTTGGGTTTAATGATTCTGAGTTGGCACAACTGGCAAACATATATCAGTTTAAATCCGGTGAGGCTGCATGGGACGTAAAAAATGAGCGGGAGCTTATTATTAATGAAAGTGATTTGAATGAAAAATGTATGTGCGTTATTGAGGACATCGTCATTCCTATGCTTTCCGAACAAGATATTCAGGCTCTCATGAAAGAATACGGGTGGGAATTATTCGAAAAGCGTGAAGGAATGTACCCATCGATAATTATCCTACTACCTGGAGGCGGGGGAACCCAATTCCAAGTAATGCCCCAAAGCCAAGAAACTTTTTTCGATCTTTGGCTGCAAGCATTGCATGAGATGATTCAAATACAATTAGACAGTGGTGAAAACCGCAAGGAATGGGGACAGGGACTTGGAGAAAGACAGGCATCTCTTCCTATTTCAAGAGCACAATTAGTAATGTTTTTAGCTATAGCATTCGTTTTAGGAGGTCTTATAACTTATAGCTTGAATGCGATACCTTAGGGGATGAAGAAAAAAGCCGGACACAAATCCGGCTTTTTTCTTCAGGTAAAATTATTCTTTAGATAATTTTTCTAACACGGAAATTTGATTCCAGCACAATCCAATTCTGCGGAAATGGAGACATTAGCTCCCAATAGCTCACGCCTCTTAGACCATACTCTCTAACCAAATTATATTTTGCCTGCATACTTCGCGCATCTTCAAACCAAACCTCATGTTGTATTCCTTGGTTATCATAATAATGATAAAATGGGGCTTGAGATATATTGCTATATTGTATATCAGCCTTATGCTCGGCGGCTATACGGATTGCGTCAGGAGGGCTTACTGTCTTTGCGATTGACTTTCCCTTAATAAAAGGAAGTTTCCAATCACGTCCATATAAAGGCATTCCCATAAGGATTTTTTTCGGAGGAATTGCAGTTACAGCATAATTTAGAACACGCCTGACTTTATTTATTGGTGCGATTGCCTGAGGAGGTCCAGTGGCAAATCCCCACTCGTACGTCATAAGAACAACAAAATCTGCGAGCCTTCCGTGTACAGGGTAATCATGAGCTTCGTATAATAAACCAGCCTGGTTAGCTGTTTCCTTAGGAGCTAACGCAGTAGATACCAAAAAGCCCTGCGGATGCAAGCGCGAAACAACACGTGCAAGAAATTTATTATATAATTCTCTATCTTTTGGATAAACATATTCGAAATCTATGTTTAGTCCTTTATAACCACTAGTACCCATTACGTATAAAACATTTGTAATTAATCTCTCTTGAGCGGCGGGATTAGATAAAACGGAATGAGCTAAGTCTGAGCTAAACTTTCTCCCGGAAAAATTCGTAATAACCATAAGTGGTGCTGCATGTTCAGACCGTCCAATATTTACAGCAGCCTGTGCTTCTATTGGAAGTATATCTCCGTTTTCTAATATGTGATAACTGAAAATGCTTAAATATGTTAAAAAAGCACTTAGGTTTCTGGCAACCTGTTGTCCTCTGGGCCCTACTTGAGGCAGGTAACCATTAACTTCTATTATTGGTTTGCCAATTATTAACCTTTGTCCCGGGAGTATTATACTTGTACTGGTAATGTTGTTGTCGCGGGCTAAAGTTTCAACTGTAGTTCCATACTGCCTGGCAATTGACCACAAAGATTCTCCTGGCCTAACGATATGAACAATTTGCCTTTCAGGGGTTGGAATTATTAAAGCCTGACCGACAACAAGAACGTTTTCATCAAAGAGCTGATTGGCTTGAACAATTGCACTTATACTTGTTCCAAAACGCTTTGCTATCGACCATAAGTTATCGCCTTTTCTGACCACATATATCTGCATATCTTTTTCTGCTAATTTTATTACTAACATAGTTTATGAAAAATGAAATTAGAGTGTTCTTTATTGCTTATTTCCCAAAATTAAGATTACTTGTACTAACTAATAAATTAACAAAAGATATAAAGATATATTGATGAAAAGAATATTTTGAAGTTATAATTAATAAGTACTTACAAGTATATATTTATGAACTTAAAATAATAAGAGATAACTGGGAGGAGTAAAGGTTTATATGTCAATTTTTGAAGCAATAGTATATGGAATAGTTCAAGGTTTAGGCGAGTTTTTGCCCATTTCGAGTTCTGCACACTTGGTTGTAATGCCATGGCTTTTTGGATGGAAAGACCCAGGGTTGGCTTTTGATGTGGCGCTTCATCTTGGAACATTAGTGGCAGTAGTGGTCTTCTTTTGGAAAGATTGGCTTAACCTTTTTATAGCTGGAATGAAAGGTTTAAAAACGCAAGAAGGAAAATTGTTCTGGTTTCTTGTTGCAGCAACTATTCCAGGTGCATTAATTGGAAAGCTTTTAGAGGATCAAGCAGAATCAATTTTTAGAAATCCTGCGCTTATCGGAACAATGCTCATTGTAATGGGAGCAGTTATGTATATAGCTGATAAGACCAAGAAAGCCGATATCAACTTGGAGAATATAGGTTTCTACAAAAGCTTTGCAATAGGTTTATCTCAAGCGATTGCGATAATTCCTGGTGTATCCCGTTCAGGGATAACAATGTCGGCAGGAAGATTCTTAGGACTAAATCGCGAAAGTGCTGCAAGATTCTCTTTTCTTCTCTCAACTCCAATAATTCTTGGGGCAGGCCTTTTAAAAGTAAAAGACCTGGTTGAAACAAATATAGAAATCATGCCGTTTACTGTTGGGGTTGTCACATCTGCGGTTATTGGATTTTTAAGCATAAAATTTCTTTTGGATTATTTGAAAAATAAAGGATTTAATATTTTTGTAGTTTATAGATTTTTATTTGGTTTGATTTTGATTGGAATTTATTTTATAAGACTATAAATTATATTTAAAGAATATATTGAAAAACCAACGATTTTTCGTTGGTTTTTTTTTTCAGTTTATAAAAACAGCCAAATGAAAATAATATTTATGGAGGTGTTAATATGGCAAAGAAAAACAACCTTAAAAAACCTAAAAACAATTTAGAAGCAGCCAGAGAAATAAGTCCGGATATAAAAAGCTGTGAAAAACCTGGTTGTAAAGAAAAGTGTAAGTAATATTTTATAAAATGAAATTACTTTTTTGTTTTAAGTGCTGCAGATACTGACATATGCTTTCTAAAAACTTGGAGGTGCATATAATGGGAAAGAAGAACCAAGATAAAAAGAAAAAGACAAAGAATGAAAGTGTAAAAGATATTAATATTGATACAAAGAAAAGTACAATAACTCCTGAAATTGATAAAATAGAAAGATAAAAGAACTGACAGGGTATACCCTGTCAGTTCTTTTATCTTAAATATTTTGCTTTACCTCTTCAAGTTCGCTAATTGCGATTTGCCTTGTATGGAGAGTATGGTTCCATTCCTTGCTGTCTTTGTATATAAATCCTTGTATTGTTATTGGTATCCATGTCAACGAATAGAACGGATATATTAAGAAACCAAGCAATACTTTATAATTGAATTTCTTTTCAGCTGCAACAATTAATGGTCCGTAAAGCAACTGAGATACTACAAAAACTGTCCAGACGTATGTTGGTATTACATAATCCATTTGAAAGAAGGTTCCCTTTGGGTAGAACCACTGTAAGTATGCCATCAAAGTTACAAGACCCATAAATATAATTCTTACTGGCTGCAATAAATAAAGTGCACAGTCGAACGCAACTAGATTCTTTTCCTTAAGAGCCTTCACCATCATGCTGGGAAGAAATCTGAAAGCACAATCAGCTTGACCCTGCATCCATCTTACACGCTGTTTCCATGATTGTTTTAAAGTAAGAGGTTTTTCATCATAAACAATTGCATCGTGACACCAAGCAACCTTCATATTATTAAGTGCAAGTTTCATTGTAAATTCAAGGTCTTCTGTCAGACAGGTAGCGCCCCAACCAAGTTCTTTAAGGACTTTGGTATCAATTGTAAAGCCTGTTCCGCAAAGACCGCATGTCATTCCGGCATAATATCTTGAAAGTTGGAATAATCTGTTCACAGTCCAAAATGCAATGGCATATGATACAGTTATCCAAGAATCAAAAGGATTTTTGCTGTCAATATATCCTTGAACAACTTTATGACCTTTGCAAAGCTGTTTATTCATTTCTGATAGGAAGTTTGGAGAAACAACGTTATCAGCATCAAAAACAGAGATTGCATCATATTGTGTATCAAGCTTAAAAATTATATCGAAAATCCATTCAAGGGCACATCCTTTACCCTTCTTCATGGTATTGAAACGTTCGTAAGCAAATGCGCCCTTTTCACGTGCGATAGAAGCGGTATTATCATTGCAGTTGTCAGCAACAATAAATATATCATAGAGTTCTCTAGGATATTTAAGGTGAAGAAGGCTGTCAATCATTTGTCCGATAACTCTTTCTTCGTTATGTGCTGCAATTACAAGAGCAAATCTTTTGGTGGGCGGATATGAATCGGCACTTTCTTCTTTCCTTTTTATCCAGCCAAATACTGAAATACTAAAAAAATAGGCTCCGACAACAAATATAGTAATCTGTAGTATTACACTTGCTATATATGTTAAGTTTTGAAAATCGATTTCCATAGATAGATTACCTCCAATGTACATATATATCCTATTAAAAGATAGCCTAAAATCACCTCTCTTGTAAATAATTGAATTTATTTAATGTTGCTTAAATATCGTATTTAGCTTTACCTATCTTCTATTTTGACATTATGACGGATAATTTAGCCAATTGTTGAATTTATATGCTTATTTATTATATGCAATATTTGAAAAGTATATTAAAATAGGAAATAATTTAATATACTTGTTAAGTTGTATTGTTATGTGAAATAAAGATTTAACATATAATTATAAAATGGTATAATGGGCGGGGATATAAATTGCTCATTTATTGTTTTAAAAAGACTAAAAGATTATTAATTGGGGAGATAAATTTATCTTAATGAAACCATATTTTAATGATGCTATAATAGGAAACTCAAAAATGCTTGGGTGTTTAAGCCAGAACGGTGAGCTTATAAGATTATTATGGCCGCATATTAGCTATTCTCAGCATATTGATTCTTTTCGTATTGGAGTAAGAAACATCAACGGCACTGGGAATACAAGCTGGTTCCATGATGATGGCTGGATTCATAAGCAGAGATACATTGATTCTACCAATATCTTAGTAACAACTTCTGTGAATTACGATTTGGGTTATAAGGCAGAACAAACCGATTTTTGTTTAATGGATAAGGATGTTCTGGTTAGAAATTATACTATTGAGAATATTGGGCAGGAAGATAAAAATTCAGATTTATTCTTATATTCTTCAATGATTACGAACTCCAACAATATAAGGAGTTCTTTGTTTAATTTTACTATAGATACTTTAGTTCAATATAAACATAATAATTATTTTGCAATATCTTCCGACCTCGAAATAAATGGATTTCAGCTGAATAACTCCTTGGATTGTGCATTAAAAGGAGAATTATACGGTTTTGATGATACCAGTATGTCAAATAGCGCTGCATTACAATGGCACTTAGGACTAATCAAACCAGGAGAAAAGAAGCAAATAACCTTATACCTATATGCCGGAAGTACCATTAATGAAGCCTTGGAAGGAATAAAGTCAATAAAAAAATTGCCTTTTAACGCCTTGTTAGATAAGACTGCTGAATATTGGAGAGAGTATATATCAAAGGCAAAAAAGATTGAGGTAAAAAATAAAGAAATACTTGATTTATACAATAGAACAATACTTGCTTTTGCTTTGATGAGCGAGAAGGAAGGCGGGGGAATACTTGCTGCACCTGAAATAGATGAAGAGTTTACACGCTGCGGGAGGTACGGCTATTGCTGGGGAAGAGATGCAGCTTTTATTGTATCAGCTCTAAATAAGTGTGAAATGTTTGACATATCGGAAAAATTTTTTGAATGGACTTTTAAGGTGCGTGCTGAAGATAACTCCTGGTATCAAAGATATTATACCGATGGAAACCTGGCACCTACATGGGGAATACAGATTGATGAAATCGGTTCAATAATATGGGGGATATGGGAACACTATAACGCAAGGGGAAATATTGAATTCTTAAAAAAAGCCTGGAAATATGTTAAAGGGGCATGCAAATTTTTAATTGAATTTATTGATGCAGATACTGGATTACCTAAGCATTCATATGATATTTGGGAAGAAAGAACAGGGGAACATGCTTACTCAAGTGCAGCTGTATATGGGGGAATTATTTCGGCAATTAAAATCGCTGAGGCTTTAGGTTTTGAAGATAATAATAATAGATGGAAGGAACAAGCTGAAAAACTAAAGAACGCAATAGAGAAAAATTTTTGGGATAAAAACATTAATAGATTTTTGAGAAGCATCCAGATAGTTAAGAATCCATGGGAAATTGCTCCTGAACAGCAGACTAAAGAAATTGTTGTTAATAAAAAAGGGTATAAAACGATAGTGGTTCCTAAAGATGATGTTATTGATTCCAGTCTAATTGGATTGGCAGTTCCATTTAACGTATTTCCGGTAAATCATAAGTATATGGTTAATACAATTGAAACAATTGAGAAGAGCTTAGCCATATCAGGTATCGGTGGTATAAAAAGATACTTGACCGATAATTATATCGGCGGGAATCCATGGATTATATCAACATTATGGCTTGCACTTTATCATATAAAGTCAGGTGAAATTGAAAAGGCTAAGGGGTATTTTAACTGGGCGGTGAAACATCGTACCAAGCTGGATTTTTTGCCTGAGCAAATAGATAAGAATACAGGTAATCCTGCCTGGGTAATTCCGTTAACTTGGTCTCATGCAATGTTTATAATTGTACTTTTTGAACTTTTAGAGCATGGCGAGGTTATATAATATTTGAGCTAAGGCAAAGAAGTGTCTCTGAAGTGTTTTCTCAAAAGAGGAACTTAGAGTTCCTCTTTTGGAATCTCTTCCTCTGCATCCCCACTACCAAGCAAGAGATTCTAATTCCTTGGTTTGACTTTTCGCTACCATGTCCTGATTCGCATCCGTGCTCAAGGACATTAAACTTTGCATCGTGCAAAGTTTTACGCTTCAGTCTGTACCTGCGGAATAGAATCACTAAGCTCGTCCGTTCAAATGGATGCTAAAAGACAAAAGCTTCATAGGTGCTAGTGCAACTGTTATGAAAAATATTTGTGATGCACTCGATGAAGAAAACAGCTGACGCGGGAACATGAACAAGGACGTTCATGTTAGGCACAATTGAGTCATGGATGCGAATTTTGTGCCGACCGCCAAAGGATGTTTTTGAATCGCCAAGTGCATAGAATATTTTTCAATGAACCCAGAATAGCCACCACGGCGAGTGGCGACTTTTTCGCCGATTTTCGTCGGTGAAAAGCGGCAATAAAGTTTTTATTTTTTATTTAAAAGGAAGTGAGTGCAAGAGCGAAACCTAGGTTTTGCTTTTGAAAGATAACTCCAAAGACTCTTATATAAAACAACCCAAGAAAGGAAAAAGTATGGCGAAAGCAAAAACACAATTTGTGTGTCAAGAATGCGGATATGAAACACCTAGATGGCTAGGTAAATGTCCATCTTGCAATGCATGGGGTTCACTTGTGGAAGAAATTATTGAAAAGAATACCAGCAAGAGATTAGGAGAAGGAGCTGCCGAAACTAATCCTATCAAGCTTTCTCAAATTTCTTTTGAAGATGAAGAAAGATATGAAACAAGAATGAAAGAGTTTGACAGAGTGCTTGGAGGAGGAGTTGTAAAAGGTTCGCTTGTTCTTGTTGGAGGTGATCCTGGGATTGGAAAATCCACATTGCTCCTGCAAATATGCAATTCAATAAACATTGATGGAAATATTCTTTATGTTTCCGGAGAAGAATCTATAAGACAAATCAAGATGAGAGCTGATAGACTGGGTGTAGCAAGAGATAATCTATTTCTTATATCAGAAAACAATATGGAAATTATTGAGCAGACAATTGATAAAATTGAGCCGAAGATGATTATAATAGATTCAATACAGACCGTATTTCTGCAAGAGATATCCTCAGCTCCTGGCAGTGTAAGCCAGGTAAGGGAAGCTGCATCAAGGCTTATGCATATTGCAAAGAAAAAGAATATTTCAACATTTATAATAGGCCACGTTACTAAAGAAGGTGCAATAGCCGGGCCAAGAGTTCTTGAGCATATGGTGGATGCAGTATTATATTTTGAAGGGGAAAGACATTTTTCCTATAGAATTCTTAGAGCGGTAAAAAACCGTTTTGGCTCTACCAATGAGATTGGAATGTTTGAGATGAAAGACCAGGGATTAACAGAGGTTTTGGATATGTCAGCTGTTCTTCTTTCTGAAAGACCTGGAGATATACCCGGGTCTGTAATTGTTTCAAGCATGGAAGGCAGCAGGCCTATTCTTATAGAGATTCAGGCACTTGTTAGTTATACTCCTTTTGGAATGCCTCGAAGAATGGCAAATGGACTGGATTACAACAGGGTGATTTTATTAACTGCAGTATTGGAAAAAAGACTCGGGTTAAATCTTAGCAATCAGGATGTATATATTAATGTTGTCGGAGGTATAAGGTTAGATGAACCTGCCGTAGATCTTGGTGTAATGTCTGCAATAGCATCAAGTTTTAAAAATAAGAATACACGTCCTGCGACTGTTATGATAGGCGAGGTTGGCCTGACCGGAGAAATAAGGGCAGTTAATGGAATAGAAAAAAGAATAAATGAAGCAAAAAAATCAGGATTTAAATGTTGCATTATCCCCGATGGAAATGTTAAATTAATTGATAGGAAGAATTTTAATTCTATAGAAATAATTGGAGTAAAAGATGTCAAAGAGGCTCTTGAGGCCTGCTTAGAATAAATCAGTGTTCAGAACAGGATTTTATGTGGAGGAAGCAGATGGACGAAAGAGATAATGAAATGATGGATGTCATCAAAATGATTGCTCCTGGAACTGCGCTTAGAGAAGGATTGGAGTATATATTGAAGGCAAAAACAGGGGCATTGATTCTGGTTGCAGATATTGATGATGTTAGCAGCGTGATTGATGGCGGATTTCTAATTAATAAAGATTATAATCCGGCAAGCATATACGAATTGGCCAAAATGGACGGTGCAATAGTTCTCAGTAAAGATGCCAAAAAAATTGTATATGCCAATGCTCAGCTTATTCCAGACGGCAAAATTCAGACTGTTGAAACGGGAACAAGACACAGAACTGCAGAAAGAGTTGCTAAGCAAACAGGAGAGTTAGTAATCTGTGTTTCGCAAAGAAGAGGTTTAATTACCCTGTTCAAAGGTAATGCAAGATATTTATTAAAAGAAACATCAGTAATTCTTGCTGGGGCAAATCAGGCACTTCAAACCCTTGAAAAATACAAAAAGGTTCTTGATTCTGCACTTACTAATCTTAGCATAAACGAATTTTATGATTTGGTTGCATTAGAACATGTTGCTCTGGTAATACAAAGAGTTGAGATGGTTCTAAGAATTGTAAAAGAAATCAGGAGATATATTTTTGAATTAGGTAATGAAGGACGGCTGGTCAGCATGCAGCTAGAAGAACTTATAGGCAATACTGAAAGAGAAGGGAATCTTATTATTGAAGATTATATATTCCCAACAGAAAACAAAAAAACCGAAGATGTACTAAAACAGCTTTCGGCATTATCAAATGAAGAACTCATAGATTTAAATGTTTTTTGCAAGACGCTTGGATATCATGGCGGAATGGCATCACTTGACCTAAACCTTACGCCAAGGGGATACAGGATAATGAGTAAACTGCCCAAACTCCCAATGACAATAATAAAGAATCTGGTAGATAGGTTTGTTAACCTTCAAGGAGTATTAAAGGCTTCAATTGAAGAGTTGGATGATGTTGATGGTATAGGGGAAGTAAGGGCGAAATCAATCAAAGAAGGATTAAGGAGAACATTTGATATGCTGAACATGGGAACAAAAAGCAGTAAGGAAGATTACCTTGCTGATATACCCTTATATTATATAAATAAAAATAACTAATTAATAGAACAACAAAAAAAGATGACAAATGTCTGTCATCTTTTTTTTGTTGTTCTAAACTTGGACAAATATTAATAAATTATATTTAACTAAAGCAAAAAAATACTAAAGAAAGAGGTGATATTTTGGAAACAAGCTCTTTAGAAATACTAAATAGAGATGTTCTATCATTGTTTCCGAAAAAAATATTTAGTTATTTCGAGTCCTTGCCTGTAAAGATTAAAGAACAGATTTATGAAATTCGATTCAGGGCTGGGCAGATACCCTCTTTATGTATTAATGACGGTGAATATCCAGTCAGCGAGCTGATGAACAGTGGTTCTAAAGTAGATAGAGTTTCTCAAGAGGAGATACAAGAAATCCTTGGAGTGATGAGCGAAAACTCATTATATGCATTTAGTGAAGAAATAAGGGGGGGATTTATTACACTTAGAGGCGGACACAGGGTAGGTATTGTGGGAAAAGCAGTTTGTGACTCGAATAAGGTGCAGAGTATAAAGCATTTTTCCGGCTTGAATATAAGGATTTCTAGACAAATACTGAATTCTGCTGATTCAATAATTGGCTATTTGTTTGACAACAATACTTTTCTTAACACGCTTATCGTTTCTCCCCCAAGATGTGGAAAGACCACAATATTGCGTGACCTTGTCAGACAATTGAGTAATGGAATACCGCCTCAAAATATAAGGGGACAAACTATTGGACTAGTCGATGAAAGGTCTGAAATAGCTGCCTGCTATAAAGGTGTTTCTCAGAACCATGTAGGTATAAGAACTGACGTACTCGATAACTGCCCTAAAGTTGATGGAATCATGATGCTTTTAAGGTCAATGGGGCCGGAAATAATTGCAACTGATGAAATAGGCTCAATTGAGGATGCTGATGCGATTTTAACAGCCTTATATTCGGGTGTGGGAGTAGCGGCAACAGCGCATGGCAGCGGTATTAAAGATATTTTATATAAGCCTGGGTTAAAGAAGCTTATTAAAGCGAGAGCCTTTAAAAGAATAATTATACTTAGCAGTCGAAAAGGGCCTGGAACATTGGAGGCAGTATACGATGGCTTAGATATGAAAAGGTTAGACATTGAGACGAAAGATTCTTTTGACAGTATACTGCCAGAATTTTTGAGAAGAAGTGTTTATAGCAGAAGGATGGCACAAGGGGATTTAATAAGAAGCTAATACCTAAAATACAGAACAAATGTAAAGGGTGAATTATGATAAAAATAGTAGGTTGTACAATAGTTTTTTCTGCATGTGCACTTATCGGATTTTTTCTAGCATCAACAAAATATGAGAGAGTAAAAGAACTTAGAAGGTTTATTCAGGCGCTTAATATGCTGGAGACAGAGATAAGATTTGCACTTTCCACTTTACCTGAAGCATTTATAAAGATTTCTTTACTTATTGATGAAAAGACATCAAAAGTTTTTAGTTTAGCGGCAGAAAATATGCAGGAAAACAGAATGAATGCCTTTCTTGCTTGGAAATTTGCACTTGAAGAAAAGAAGGTTCTTTTTTCATTAAACAATGAGGATTTTTCAATTCTTGAATCTTTAGGAGGCTCGCTGGGTAATGCTGATGCTGAAAATCAGGTAAAGAATATCAAATTGGTTGTTGAAAGGTTAAAAAGCCAGGAACGGAAAGCGGAAGAGGAAAGAGCAAAAAATGGGAAATTGCTAAAAAATATGGGTATATTTGCAGGGTTAACTTTAGTAATTATTCTTTGTTAGAAGAAGTAGTCAGTTAACAGTAAAGTGGAGGTTAAAATGGGAATAGATTTAATTTTCAAAATTGCTGCAATAGGAATATTGGTATCGGTTTTAAATCAGGTTCTTATAAGGGCAGGCAGAGAAGAACAAGCAATGCTTACCACGCTTGCAGGATTGATAGTGGTGTTAATGATGGTAATTAAAGAGATCAGCAGGCTATTTGAAACTGTAAAATCGGTATTCAACTTGTAGAATGGCCGTTTCCCCCTCTATTTTAAGAGAGGGGGTAGGGGGTGAGTTATGGAGATATTTAAAATAATTGGCATAGGAATAATGGCAGCAACGGCAGCTGCAGTGATAAAGCCGCAAAGGCCGGAGATTTCTATACAGATTACTCTGGCAGCGGGAATAACTATATTTATTCTTGTAATTACGCAGTTGTCTTCGGTTATTGATATTATGAATTCCTTTGCACAAAAGGCAGGAATCCAGGCGGAATTTCTTAAGACGGTTATAAAAATAACCGGTATAGCCTTTTTGACAGAGTTTGCAGCAAGTATATGTAGAGATTCCGGCGAATCTGCTTTGGCTTATAAGATGGAGTTTGCCGGGAAGATTATAGTAATTGCGCTGTCAGTACCTATATTTGCAGCAGTTTTAGATCTCCTAGTTAGAATAATGCCGTAGAATGGAGAATTTTATGCAAAAGATAACAGCTAAAATACTTACAATTATATTTTTGGTTTTATTGAATGTTCCAATCGCAGCATATGCAGAAAATAATATTGCTGTGGAACAGGCAGAAGCTGTTGGACTACCTGAAATTATTGAGAATTTAAATGATAAAGCTGGGGAAGTTTTCCCTGGATTTGATGCAAATACTATTATTAAGGAAATATCACAGGGTAATTTAAATATTGATTCCAAGGGAATTTTTGAAAGGATTTCAGGGTTCTTTATTAAGGAAGTTAAAGCAAATATTGCAATTGTGATAAAAGTATTGATAATTGCAATATTATGTGCAGTTTTAAAAAATCTGCAGGATAACCTACAGGGAGGAACTTCGGAAATAGCCTTTTATATATGTTATCTTTTAATGGTTTCTTTTATAATTGTAGGTTTTAAGGATGCAGTTTTGTTGGGGCAAGAAACTGTTTATGAAATAGTTGGATTTATGGAAGCAATAATACCTACGCTTGTTACACTAATGATTTCAATGGGAAATGTAACTTCTTCCGGGGTTCTTTATCCTGTGATAATGGCAGTTGTGGGTATTGTAAGCACACTGCTGGCAACTTTTATTATACCAGCAGTTCTGCTGGTTGCTGTGCTTTCGATAGCGGGAAATATTTCTGACAAGATTCAGCTTTCTAAGCTTAGTGGTTTTGTAAGAATTATTACGGTATGGACAATGGGGCTTATGCTTACAATATTTGTTTCAATTGTAAGTGTTGAGGCAAGTCTGGCGGGAACAATAGACGGGGTTACGGGAAAAACTTTCAAGTTTGCTTTTTCAAAGGCAGTTCCATTTGTAGGACAAATTCTTTCCGATTCGGTTGAAACTGTACTGGGATGTTCTTTGATAATAAAAAATTCAATAGGGGTATTAGGAATGATTCTTATTTTAGGAATAGTGCTTATTCCTCTTATAAAAATACTTGCTATGGCGCTTGTTTATAAATTGGCAGCAGTATTAGTTCAGCCTATTACGGATTCAAGGATAACCAAATGCCTGGATGATGTCGGTGGAACCCTTGTACTATTGTTTTCAATAATTGTTTCTATAAGTTTTATGTTTATCATAGCTATTGCAGCTTTAATAAAAACTGGCGGCATAGCAACCATGATTAGATAAATAGAATTCTTAAGGTTAGAGGAATGAATATACCTACTATAACGTTAGAAGCTGTTATCCAGAACCGTAGCGCCGCTTGAAAAGGATAAAGTACTAGCGGCGGTAGATATCGTAAAAGAAAGAAGGTAGTTTAGTGCTTGAATCAGTAAAAACTTGGGTGTCGAATATAATAGCAGTAATTCTTTTTGTATCAATTATTGAAATAATTCTTTCAGACGGGAAAATGAGGAAATATGTAAATCTGGTTGCCGGGGTATTGGTAGTTTTGATAATAATCTCGCCGCTGGTAAGAGCTTTTAATAAAGATTTTAAGTTTGAAATGCCGGAGATGAATCTTAAAGAGCCTATACCTATAGAAGATTTGAAGATAAAAGGCACAGAGCTTGAGAGTCTAAGGACTAAACAAGTTATTGAAACTTATAGAGCCAAGATGGAATCAAGCATAAGAAACCAAGTAAATCAATTTGATGAGGTTTATTGTGAAAAGGTTGTATGTAAAGTGAAAAAGAATGTTGATAGCAATGGGCTAGGAGATATTGAAGAGATTGTTTTATATATAAGTAAAAAGAATAAGAATCTTAAGAATTCTGAGATTAAGCCTATAAAAATCGAAATTGGAAAAGACAAGAAAAAGAATGTAGAAAACTCAGAAGAAATTTCTGAAGAGATTAAGAATAAAATCATAAAAGATGTTTCTTATACATGCAGAGTAAATCCACAGAATATCAAAGTTTTAAGTTCAGGGAATTAATATATTTATTATTAAGATAAGCAAAACAATAAGAATAATAATTAACTGCAGATAATATCAGTATTTTAAAGGAAGAGGAAAGAGAGGAAAAATACATGGGAGATATATTTAAAAAATACATAGAAAAGATACCTGGAGTAAAACAAGGTAATAAAAAAGTTGTTGAGTACTTAATAATTTTCATAATCATTGGAATACTCCTAATTCTTATTAGTAACTTTTTTGGTTCTTCTGATGGTAGCAGTTCTAAAAAGGATATAGTATATTCCCCTGCTGTTCAATCGCAGAAGGCAGAAAATGAATTAAATTTCAAGCTTGAACAAAGATTGGCGAAAATTCTTTCAGAGATTAGGGGAGTAGGCAGAGTATCGGTTATAATAACATACTCTTCCGGTCCTGAGTCAGTATTGGCTAGAGAAGAAAAGAATAATCAGACGAATACAAATGAGAGAGATTCAACAGGTGGAGAGAGGAAAACCATCCAGAATAATATAGAAACGAGCTATGTAATGGCTGATGAACAAAGTGGAACTAAGAAGCCTGTGGTAGTAAGACAGATGGCATCGAAGATTCAGGGGGTGGTTATTGCTGCTGAAGGAGGTGATAATTCAACCGTGAAAGCAGATATTGTTTCTGCAGTTGAAGCTGCAACAGGGATATCGGGATACAGAATTAGGGTATTTAAAAAGAACTAGGGCCTAGTATTATTCTAAATTATCAATGATAAATTGTTAATAAAGGAGGGTATTGTAATGACAGTAATAAAAAGAAATCAGGTTGTTGCATTGTCGGTTGCAGTTATGATAATTGCAGCAGGATATCTGAATTATACTTTTAAGGGAAAGGAGCCATTTTCCCAAGAACTAACCGGAAATATGGGAGAAAAGTTTACCAGCGAAAGATTGGGAGATGCAACCTTGGTTGAACAGACCGAAGATGTAGAGATTGGGCAAGCTTCGCCAGTAAGCAGTTCATCGGTTGTTCCAAAAGACAACAGCACACAAGTGCCAAAGCAGCAGATTAATGCGGCATCAAACAGTGCAGTAAGTCAGGAAACTTTTTTTGATGAAGCCAGGATGGAAAGAGAACGAGTGCGGGACGAAGAAACCGAAATATTCGAAAAGATTATTTCAAGTGAAACCTCAACAACTGAGTCACAAGCAAAGGCACAAAATAAGTTGACTGAGCTCTCACAAAAGTGGGAGAAAGAAATGATAATAGAAAAGTTGATTAAGGCGAAAGGATTTCAGGATGTAATTGTTTTCATTAATGACAATAGCGTTAATGTCATTGTTCTTAATAATAGTCAGATAACAAATGCCCAAGCGGCACAGATTAAAGACATTGTGGTAAGGGAAACAAAAATTCCGATTGAAAATATTAAAATAGTAGTAAAATAACATATGTTTACAAAATAAACATAATATGGTAGAAAGTAAAAAAGAGAATATATAAGTATAGGATTCATGGATTAATTCCATCAAGAGATGTTAAAGAAATAGCCTTCCTTAGAAGGAAGGGGAGGAGTTGTAAAGCAAAAAACGGATGTTTGAAGGGATGTGTTGGGTATGTTTGTTTATTCATCAGCTTTGAATGAATTGCCTGAGCCGCTGAAAGATCAAGAAGAAAAGCAATATATTAAAAGATTGCGAGATGGCGATGAGAGTGTAAGAGGCTTATTAGTCGAAAAAAATATGAGACTAGTATTGCATATTGCAAAGTTCTTTACCAAATTTAGTAATGAGTACGAAGATATGGTATCACAGGGATTCATCGGACTTATTAAAGCGGCAAAAACTTATGATCCTCATAAAGAAATCAAATTTGCAACATATGCTTCAAGATGTATTGAGAATGAAATATTGATGTATTTGAGGTCAATAAAAAAGAATAGTGGTGTACTATCGATTGAAAGCTGCATCAGTATTGATGATAATGGAGCAGAGCTTAAGATTAAGGATATAGTGAACTATTATGATGAAGACGTAGAAATTTTATTTTTAAAAGATATGCAGATGACCGAATTTTATAAACTATTGCAAAAAGCTTTCGACACAAAGCTATCGAAGCTTGAGCAAGAGATAATAACGTTAAGATACTTTGGTGAAAATCTTAGGACGCAGAAAGAAGCATCTGAAATTCTTGGGAAGAGCCAATCCTATATAAGCCGAATTGAAAAAAGGGCAATAGGAAAGATACAAAAGTATATAAAATCAAAAGATTTTCAAATGGCGTAATAACGCCATTATTTTTTTTGACATTATCTATTTAAATGATTAAAATATAAAGGACGAAAAAAGTACGAAAGGTGGACCAAAACGGTTATGAGAGCTATTGGAGTGTGCATAGGCGCATCAACAGTTACTAAGGTTGTTATTCAAAAAAAAGACAAGCAAACAAAAATCATAGAGGTTATTTCAAAAACTCATGAAGGCAATGTAAGAAAAACCTTTGAAAGTTTATTCATAGATGAAGAATTAAAGAGCTCTGACCATATAGCTGTTACGGGAAGAAAGTTTAAAAACTTTGTCAGGTTGTCATCAATTTCAGAACCTGAAGCAATTGAAAATGCATATTCTTTTCTGAAAGAAAAATATGGTGAAACTGATTATATATCATGTGCTGGGGGAGAGACCTTTACTACATATCAAATTGATTCAAGTGATAAAGTTATTAACCTATTTACTGGAAACAAGTGTGCATCAGGAACCGGCGAATTCTTTCTTCAACAAATTAAGAGAATGGGAATTACACACCAGCAGGCTGATGCAATAACACATGTAGAACAAATATATGAGGTTTCCGGCCGCTGTTCTGTTTTCTGTAAAAGTGATTGTACTCATGCGCTTAACAAGGGACAGAATAAGGATAGTATTGTTGCTGGCTTGTGCAATATGATGTCTCTTAGAATACTTGAACATTTAGGAGAGAATGTATCAAAAAAAGTATGGCTTTTAGGCGGATGCAGTAAGAATACGCTTATGGTTAAAGCTTTGAAAGATCATATTTCTAATCTGATAATACCTGAAGAAGCACCATATTTTGAAGCACTTGGCTGTGCATTATGGGCTTTAGAAAATAAAACAGTTATAGTTGCAAGTAAGAAACAACTTTTTAATGATGAAAAGAAATCATTTGCTACTCTTCCAGCTTTGAAGCTTGCAAAAGAAAGAGTTCATTTTAAGGATATTAAAAAATCGAAAGCTGAAAAAGGGGATAGATGTTTTCTTGGACTAGACGTTGGCTCAACGACAACCAAAGCTGTTCTCCTGAGAGAAAAAGACAATGCAATTCTTGCATCGGTCTATATAAAGACTCTAGGAGACCCGATTAAGGCAGCAAAGTTTTGCTATATGTCTATTAAAAATGAAATTAACTGCGATGTTGAGATAATCGGCTTGGGCGTAACTGGTTCTGGAAGGCAGATTGCAGGTATACATGCTCTTACAGACTGCGTTTATAATGAAATTAGCGCGCATGCTGCTGCTTCGGTATTTTTTGATTCAGAGGTTGATACGATTTTTGAAATAGGCGGACAGGATGCTAAATATACGCACATAATCAAGGGCGTACCAAGTGACTATGCGATGAATGAAGCCTGTTCGGCGGGAACCGGTTCATTCCTTGAAGAGAGTGCATCAGAGTATTTGAATATCGAAGTACATAAAATTGAAGAGATTGCGATGGAGGGGAGTACACCACCTGATTTTAATGACCAGTGTGCTGCATTTATTGGAAGTGATATAAAAACCTCAATGCAGGAAGACATAAATGTTAAGGATATAGTTGCAGGGCTTGTGTATTCAATATGCAAGAACTATTTAAATAGAGTTAAGGGCAGTAGATATGTCGGAAAGAAAATATTCATGCAAGGTGGAGTTTGCTATAACAGAGCGATACCAATAGCTATGGCTTCATTGTTGAATAGAGATATTGTTGTTCCTCCGGAACCAGGCCTTATGGGAGCTTTTGGTATAGCACTTCTAGTAAAGGAAAAACTTCAAAATGGTATTGTTAAAGAGAAAAAATTTGATCTTTCTCAATTAATTGAAAGAGAAGTTTCTTATGATAAATCTTTCGTATGTGCTGGTGGAAACACCAAATGTGATAGAAAATGCAATATCTCAATTATTAATATAGAAGGTAAAAAATATCCGTTTGGAGGAATATGTGGGAAATATGCCGGCATAAAGACCAGTGAAAACAACTTTCTTGAAAATGACCTCGTAAAACTTAGAGATGAAATGGTTTATGAAGGTTTAAAAAGAGAAAAGGAAAACAGCGGTAAAAAGAAAATTGGTATTATCAAATCTTTAATGGTAAATTCATTATTCCCATTATATTTTAATTTTTTTGATAAGCTTGGTTTTGAAGTTGTTGTGCCTGGAAAGATTGATTTGAAAGAAAAGTCAATTGTTAAGAAAGATTCTACATTTTGTTACCCGGTTGTACTTGCTCATGAATACTTTAGAGAGCTTATAAAAATGAAGCCTGACTATTTTTTCCTGCCTCATGTAAAAGGCTTGCATGTTAAGAATAACATTTCTTCAAGTATGGCATGCCCACTAGTTCAGGCAGAGCCTTATTATCTAAAATCGACTTTCAATATGGTTAATGATAAAAGGGTATTGTCTCCTGTATTGAATTTTACAAAAGGTTATGACTCTATGGAACAAGCATTTATTTGTATTGGAGAAGAAATAGGGGTTGATAATGAAAAGGCTAAAGAGGCATATAAATATGCAGTTGGAATTCAAAATAAGTTTTTGGAGTCTTCAAAGGAAATAGGCGCAAAGTTTCTTAGAGATATTGAAAAGACGGGAGAAAAAGCTATTGTAGTTTTTGGAAGGCCATATAATGCACTTACTAAGGATGGGAATATGGGAATTCCTGAAAAGTTTGCATCAAGAGGCTATAAAGTAATACCGTTTGATTTCCTTCCGATAGAAGAAGAAAACCCTCATAAGAAAATGTATTGGTCTAATGGACAGTTGATTTTAAAAGCTGCCAGATTTGTAAGCAAGCATCCACAGCTATTCGGAACATTCGTTACCAATTTCAGCTGTGGGCCTGATTCATTTGTTGTCGGATATTTCAGAGATGAAATGGGCGACAAACCTTCGCTCACTCTTGAACTTGATAGTCATACTGCCGATGCGGGAATTGATACGAGAATAGATGCATTTATAGATGTAATGAAGAATTACAAAAATGAAAATAATAAAAAAGCGCATAAGCATTTTAAGACTGTATATGATGAAAAGAAAAAGAAAATCAGAACGGCAAACGGCGAATATCTTGAATTGACTGACCCAAGAATCAAGGTTCTTATACCTTCTATGGGGCATATTTCATCAAGAAGTTTAGCAGCAACAATGAGACATGTTGGAATAGATGCAGAAGTGCTCGATGCTCCTGCTGAAGAGGAACTTCAGCTTGGAAGGGCAAATTCTGCCTGCAAAGAGTGCTTGCCGCTTACTTTAACAGTAGGAAGCCTTCTTAATTACCTTAATAAAAATTACGATAATAGCAAGACTTTTGTTTACTTTATGCCTGAGTCTGAAGGCCCATGCAGATTTGGGCAGTATCATATTTTTACTGAAAAGCTTATGACGAAAATGGGTATCAAAAATGTTGCGCTCCTAACACTTTCATCAGGAAATTCCTATGGGGGTTTTGGCGCAAAATTCATGCTGAGAACATGGAAATCAGTTGTAATCTCAGACGCGTTGGAGAATATATACAGCGCGCTTTTAGCTTTAGCAGTTGACAGAAAGAAAGCACTTAAGATTTTTGATTCTCAGGTTGAAATTATTATGGAAAGCATTGCAAAAGATAACGGACATGTTTTAAATCAAAAGCTAAAAAATGCAGCCGCAGAGTTCTCGAAGGTAAAGCTAAAACATTCTGTGCATGATGCTAAGAAAGTTGCTATTGTTGGAGAGATATATGTAAGAAGGGATGGATTCTCAAGACAGCACCTGGTTGAAAAGCTTGCGAATAAAGGCATTATAACAACCGTTGCTTCAGTAATTGAATGGATTTATTACGTTGATTATCTCGTTAAGAATAATCTTGCAGTAAAGGCAAATTACAAAGACAAGGTATCTGTAAAATTATCAAGTATAATAAAGATTAAGTTAGAAAAAGAAATTAAGAAGATATTTGCAAAGTCAAATCTTATTGATTTCCATATAATAGATGTGGAAGAAGTCATTAAAAATGCTGATGAACTTATATCTCCACAATTGCCTGGAGAAGCTATATTGACAGTTGGCACAGCTATTACTGATATTATTGACCATGTTGATGGAGTTATTTCTATCGGGCCATTTGGGTGCATGCCTTCAAGAATTGCAGAAGCTATTTTGTCAACCAAGCTTAGCAGTCATAAATCAAAGATAACTCAGAGCGAAATAGTTAAAACAGTAATAGAAAAATACCCTAACCTTCCATTTTTGAGTATTGAAACGGATGGTAATCCATTTCCTCAAGTTATTGATATTAAATTAGAGGCATTTGCCCTTCAGGTTCAAAGAATTAATGAAATAGTAAACAGCTTAAAGGGTTAGAGAGTGAGTTATGAAGAAACGAATTGATAGTCTTCTTGTAGACAAAGGGCTTATTCAGAGCAGGGAACGTGCACAAACTGAAATAATGGCGGGAAACATCTTTGTGAATGGGCAAAGGGTTGATAAGCCAGGAGAAAAGTATGATGAAGAGATTGAAATCGAAGTGCGCGGCAAAGCAGTTCCATATGTTAGCAGAGGCGGGCTTAAGCTTGAAAAAGCGCTGAGCGTTTTTAGTATTGATTTAAAAGATAAAGTTTGCATAGATGTAGGAGCTTCGACTGGCGGATTTACAGATTGCATGCTTAAGAATGGGGCAGCTAAGGTATATTCTATAGATGTGGGATATGGTCAGCTTGCATGGGAACTAAGGCAAGACCCAAGGGTGATTTGTATGGACCGCACTAATATAAGATATGTAGAACCTAAACACATAGGCGAATCTGTAGATTTTTGCTCTATTGATGTTTCGTTTATCTCCCTTACGCTTGTTTTACCTCCCGTATTAAAAATATTAAAAGATGATGGCAAAATAGTATGCCTAATTAAACCTCAATTTGAGGCTGGAAGGGAAAAGGTTGGCAAAAAGGGCGTAGTGAGGGATATCGCGGTTCATCAAGAGGTTGTAAATAAGATTCTAGATTGGGCAAGTGCACATAACTTATCAATATATGGGCTTGATTTTTCACCAGTAAAAGGACCAGAAGGGAATATTGAATATCTTGCATATTTTTGTAAGGGAGAAACATATAATGAAAAACAGATATTCAATGTTGAAAATATTATTAATGACTCTCATAATTTGTTAAAATAAGACAAAAAAATTTTAAAAATAAATTGACAATATTTTTACAAATTGATAAAATGCGTATTAGTCGTACACTAAATATTGCAAAATTATCAAACAAGGTTCTTCCCGATTGGGAAAAACAGATGTTGAAAGGAGGGCGGTGTCTTTTGAAAGTGTCAGGATTGGTTCTGCCTTTTGTTAAGAACAACGGATGATCGGTGCCGCATGGATGAATGGAAGTAAAGGAAAAGAGAACAGAGTGTTTTGGGGGGGACACTAGTATCGTAGTTGCCAAAAGACGGAAATGACGTTGAAAAGAAAGAAGTGATGCCAGTGAAAAACCGGTGGAAAAAGCTCCTCGATACTTCTTAATTGGCTACATACCAAGCCGAAAAAAGTGCTTTGCCGATTTCAAGAGCGTATTCGAGAACACGGGGATGGATTGGCCGAGACTTCCTGAGAACGTAAGAGCAAATGATGTAAAAAAATCAAAAAGGAGACAATAGCATACAAGTGTTTGTACCGTCCCCGTATATTTAAGCAGTTGAATGATTATTTCGGGTTTCCCCGGGAGAGATAAGCCGTGTGGTGAGAAGCGCGATATGCGAGCCCTTTAGGGCGTTAGTAGGATTCGAGTCGAGGTTGTCTAAGCCGGGCTACGAAATCTGAAATAGTGAACGCGCAGAGCCCATTAGGGCTGAAGTAAAAGTCCGAGTCTAGGTTTTGTAGCCAGGCTACGGGGATTAGAGAACAAAAGTCGTTTGGATGAGCCAGAGAGCCAGAAAGAGATAAAGGGCTAAGGGGCTAGAACAAGGAAGACCATGTGAGAATACGTAATCCGGCTGAACCCCGGGGAACCCAATTTTCAATAAGGTCAAATTGCAGTTTGTGTAGATGGGAAAGCTGCTGGATTCCCACCAGCGATTAAAATTATATACATTGAAGACCCTGCGTAATAGCAGGGTCTTCGCCTTTATACGGAAAATTCAGATTAGATATATAATAAGTAATTTTTGGGGCGATTATCACAGAGCTCATTTAGATATAAATTGTTTTCATTTATATCTTGTTTTTCAATTATTGTTTTTAGCCCGAAACGGGATGGGAAAATATTTATACCATATATTAATGAGTTGTCAATAAAAGTTTCTACATCACAATTCTTTGTTAGAATAGTACTCATTCCTTTCATTAATCCTATGTTGATTGTTCATATAGATTTTGCCCAAAAATAAAAAAAACAAACTGAAATTTTTAAGTTTCAGTTTGTTTATATTTGATTTCGGTTTCACCCTCATACAATGGTAGAAGATGAGTAATTATTTAATCATACTAGCGATAATTGGAGCAATAATAAGTGAGATTGTACCCATAACCTTGATAACTGCATTCAGTGATGGACCAGCAGTATCTTTGAATGGGTCTCCAACAGTGTCACCAACAACTGCTGCCTTGTGTGTATCTGAACCCTTTCCACCGTGGTTGCCTGCTTCAATATGTTTTTTAGCATTATCCCATGCACCACCAGCGTTGGACATTTTAAGAGCTAATAGAACACCTGTTGCTGTACCGCCGACCAACATGCCACCAATAACCTGAAGAGCTATTTTAGGATTGAAAAATGCTATTCCAAACCCAACAACTACTATGCTTAGTGGTGCAAGTAAGCCTGGAACAACCATTCTTTTAAGGGCAGCTCTTGTAGATATATCTACACATTTTTTATAATCAGCCTTGGCTTTTCCTTGTAAAAGACCAGGAATTTCTCTGAACTGTCTTCTTACTTCTTCCATCATATCAAAGGCTGCGTGACCAACCGCTCTCATAGCAAAAGCACAGAATAAGAATGGTATCATAGAGCCGAATAGAAGTCCCATTGTTATATTAGGGTCAAGAATATTTAAGTCGGTAAGATTTGCCCTCTGAGCGAAGGCTGAAAATAGAGCAATTGCAGTTATAGCAGCAGAACCAATTGCAAAGCCTTTTGCTATTGCCGCAGTTGTATTTCCTACTGAATCAAGCTTATCTGTAACTTCGCGAACTTTTGGATCAAGACCAGCCATTTCAGCAATACCACCTGCATTGTCTGCAATTGGACCGTATGCATCAATTGCAACTATAGTACCTGCCATTGACAGCATACCCATTGCTGCAAGAGCAATACCATAGAAACCATTTGCTCCGCCGCCTGGTATTTGATAGGCAGCAACAACGGTTATAATTATTATCATGATTGGAGCTGCAGTACTTTCAAGGCCAACAGATAATCCATAGATTGCGTTTGTTGCAGCACCGCTTTTTGATGCATGAACTATTTGTTGAACTGGACGGAATGCAGCGGATGTATAATACTCGGTAATTAAACCAATTAAAATATTTGCTATTAAACCTGCCATAATTGAGCAGAAGAACAAAATATAATTATTTGGCAAAAAGTATTTTGTTAAGAAGAAAGCTGCTATTGAAGTCAATATAAACGATGCATAAAGGCTTCTATTAAGACCTGATTGAGGGTTTTTGTCATCACCAGTATAAATAAAGATTGTACCGATAATTGAGGCAAGAATACCTGCTGCGCCTAAACATAAAGGAAGTAATATACCTGCTGCAGAACCTTTGAATAGTGCAGCTCCTAAAAGCATAGCTGCAATTGATGTAGCTGCATAGGATTCAAATAAGTCTGCGCCCATACCTGCAACGTCACCAACATTATCACCAACGTTATCAGCGATAACTGCAGGATTTCTTGGGTCATCTTCTGGAATACCAGCTTCTACTTTACCAACCAAATCTGCTCCAACGTCAGCGGCTTTTGTAAAGATTCCTCCGCCAACACGTGCAAACAGAGCTATCAAAGATGCTCCAAAAGCAAAACTATCGATACTTGCAATCATATTTACATCTTGTTTTGCTACAAATATGTATAGCAAGGATACTCCTAGAATCCCGAGACCGACAACTCCCATTCCCATTACCGAACCACCCTTGAATGAGATGCCGAGAGCCTTTCTTAAACTTGTCTGAGCAGCGTTAGTAGTTCTAGCGTTTGCTCTTGTTGCAATATACATTCCTATGTAACCTGCACATGCTGAGAAAACTGCTCCTACTAAGAATGAAATTGCCGATGCTATTTTTGCTTCAGAAAAATAAGCTAAAAGGACAAAAATTAGAATTGTAATTGGAATTAATGTTTTGTACTGACGATTCAAGTATGCCATAGCACCTTGTTGAATTGCTTCTGAAATTTCTTTCATTTTATCTGTTCCTGCATTTTCTTTGAGGACTGAAACAGAAAGATACAGAGCAAATAATAAGCCGACAATTCCTGTTGATGCAATTATGAATGACATTATTTTCTCCTCCTTTTATATAAATTTATTATTTTTATCCGGCCGTCCTATTTTACTATAATATCCTTAACTATTCAAGAAAAATGTAAACTAATAATTTCCCCAAATTTATGCCCGTCAGATAGTATTGAAATAATACTATCTATATCATTTTTATGCATAAAATAGAAAAGTATTATTTAAAAATTAAATTATTGGTACTATTGTGTGAAAAGTATTATGTTTTTAGGCAATAAAAAAGGAAAGCTTTAAAGCTTTCCCCAAAAGTAATACTTAGAATCCCTTTCCAAGAACTTCTTTTGTTTCAGAAATCGAAATAAATGCAAATTGGTCTATCTTAAGGATTAGTTCCTTTAATCGTGCTAGTTCAAACCTTGTTGTAACACACATTATTACCTTTTTTTCATTATGAAGAAATCCTCCTTCAGCATGAAGGTATGTTACTCCTCTATGAAGGTCTTTTAAGATTTGTTCAGCAATCGTTTCGTACTTATCGGAAATTACCATTACAGTGGTTTTGGTATTTACACCCTCTTGTACTTTATCGGTTACGGCCGAAGCAACATACATACTAATTAGGGTATACATAACTATTTCAGGCTTGAAGAAAATTAAAGAAAGAGTCATTATTACTATATTGCTGTAAAAAAGAAAGCTTCCAATACTTAAATTAAATTTCTTTTTAATAATCATTCCTAATATATCTGTACCTCCAAGAGTACCGCCGCTTCTAAAAACAATACCTCCGCCGATTCCTGTTATAACTCCTGCAAAAACTGCAGCCAGAAGACTGTTTTGAGTTGGACTTTGCATTAATGCAGAGATATGAGGAATATTTCTAAAAACATATATCATTACCGACATCATTGTAATTCCGAAAATGCTGTATATGGTAAAGTTTTTGCCGAGCTGTTTAGCACCTAAAATTACTATAGGAACATTAAATATAAAAATCAACACAGAAACCGGAAAGTTAGTCAGATAATAGATGATGAGAGAAAGACCGGAGATTCCTCCGCTTATAAGTTTATGAGGTACTATAAAAAGTGATATAGAAATTGCAACTAATGCCGCACCGAGGGAAATTCCGAATATACTCTTAAAAACTTTTTTCATTTGAGCACCTTTTTAATAATATTTTTATTACAGTATACACCTAAATTTCAGTATTTAAAATACGGAAAATATCTGATGAAAAAAACAGTATATTATAATATAATAAGTGATGCCAAAAATTTTTCATTGCCTAAAAGTATATAAAATGTATAGGAGAATAAATGAAATTATCGAATAGACTTCAATGCATTGCGAATCTTATTGATAAATGTGAAATTTCTGCAGATATTGGTACAGACCATGCCTATTTACCTATTTATTTAATCGGAAAAGGAGTTTGCAAAAAGGTTATTGCTTCAGATGTAAAGAATGAGCCTGCTAAAAAGGCAATAAGAAATATTGCTGAAGTTGGTTACGAGAATTTTATTGATGTTAGGATAGGAAATGGACTTGAAGTCTTGAATGAACACGAAACTGAAACTATAATTATATCCGGAATGGGAGCGGCTGAAATTAACAGAATACTTGAAAAGAATGTTAATATTGCAAAAACTGCAAGAAATCTGATTCTTCAACCGATGACCCAGCACTTTAAATTAAGAAGCTGGCTGAAAAAAAATAATTATATTATTTCTGATGAAGATTTATGTAAAGAAGAGGGAAGAATATATCTAGTACTTAAAGTTGGTTATGATGAAAAAAAGAAAGATGATTCTAATATATATTTTGGAAACATATTGTTTCAAAAGAAGCATCCTTTACTGCCAGAGTATATTCAAAAATACATTAGGGAATACGAAGATGTAAGAATGGAATTAATAAGCTCGGATTCGGTTAGCTTGAATCAAAGAATAAAAGAAATAGAGGTAAAAATTGAATTATTTTACAAACTGTTACGCATAACTAAGAATATAGAATGACTAGTACAAACTGGTTTTAATAATTATCAATTATAAATTTTCGATTCTTATACAGGGGGATTAAATATGCCTAGCAAATGTCAAACTATAATAAAATACATGGAACAAATGGCTCCAAGTAAGCTTACCCAAAAGTGGGATAATACCGGCCTTTTGATTGGAGACGCAGAGCAAAAGGTTAAAAAGATTCTAGTTGCATTAGATGTTACTCCGGATATTGCTGATGAAGCAATAGCTATTGGAGCAGATATGATAGTTGCACATCACCCACTTATATTCAAACCTTTATATAACATTCGAAGGGATAATCCTTTAGGAAAATTAATATATAGGCTTATTCAGCATAATATTAATGTATACTGTGCACATACAAATCTGGATTCTGCAGTTGAAGGAATTAATCATACGCTGGCAAAATTGTTCCAGCTTACTGATATACAAATTTTACAGCCAGATTATATTGAAAAATTCAAAAAAATTGCTGTATTTGTCCCTATTGAACATGTGGATAGGGTAAGAGAAGCTATGACAATTGCTGGAGCGGGGTTTACGGGAAATTATAGAGATTGTAGTTTTATGTCAAGAGGAATTGGTACATTTAAACCACTTGAAGGAAGCAACCCATTCAAGGGGCAGATTGGAGAACTCGAAAAGGTTGAAGAATACAAACTTGAAACTATTGTACCAGAAAGCCAGTTTAATATGGTTGTTAATGCTATGTTAGAGGCACATCCGTATGAAGAGGTTGCTTACGATGTTTATAATATTGAAAATAAGAATACCGAATATGGTTTTGCCAGAATCGGTAAACTGGAAGAAAAGACGGATTTAGTTTCTTTTGCGGCAATAGCAAAAAAAATACTCGGAGTAAAGAAAGTTAGGTTTATTGGAGATACAAATAAGAATATTGAAACAGTAGTTGTATCTTCCGGCGCATATTATGATATTGCAAAAATAGCGAAAATGAAAAGAGCTGACGTAATTATTACTGGAGATTTAAAATATCATGAGGCTCTAGAAATAGTTGATAATGGATTATGTGCAATTGATGCCGGCCACTTCGGAACAGAAAATATTATCGTACCAGTAATAGCAAATTATCTATCAGAAATGGCAGAGGATGTTCAAGTTGTTAAATCAGAAAGGTCTAAGGATGTATTTATGGTATTATAGTAATCAATAGGATTCCTTTTTTCCTGCATGCGGATGCATAGTTCCATGAGCATTGTACAATAAAAATATTAATATAAATTAAAAATAATAAATTGGAGGATGGAAAATGTATAATAATAATTCAGGAATCAGAGAAAGAGATGTTGGCCTATCTTCATATGTCTCAAGAGTATTTGGTTGGATGTTTATTGGCCTTTTGGTGACAGCATTTTTTGCCTTTTCAGTTGCGGGAAGCGACTTTGGAAGAAGTCTGGCAAGGTCTGGAATGATGTATGTATTAATAATTGTTGAACTTGGACTGGTATTCGGTCTTTCATTTGCTATTAATAAAATAAGGAGTACAACCGCTACTATCTTATTCTTAGCATATTCAGCAATAAACGGAATAACGCTTTCGGTAATATTCTATGCCTACAACATTGGAGTAATTTTTCAAGCTTTTGCTGTTGCAGCTTCTGTTTTTGGAGTAATGGCACTTTATGGCTACTTTACAAAGACCGACTTAACACATGTTGGAAGTATATTTATAATGGGAGTATTTGGTGTAATTATTGCTTCGGTTGTAAATATGTTTTTGCATAATTCGATGCTTGATTTGATAATCTCATATATCACTGTATTTATTTTTTCAGGACTTGTTGCATATGATGCGCAAAAAATAAAGAGCTATTATCAGATGGGCGGGGAGTTTGAAAATGATGAGGTTCTTAAAAAAGGAGCAATTATTTCTGCCCTCGCATTATATCTTGATTTTATAAATATATTCCTGGCACTGTTAAATATATTTGACCGAGATTAAATTGAAATGATTTTTTGATAAAAGTCCTGACCGGCTTTACGCTGAGACTTGTCAGAATAGCCAAGACTGAAAATATTTGTTGCCAAGATATCTGAATTCAGCATTTTTGCTTGACGAGGATTACATTTTTTTAGAAAATCTTGAGGAGAAGTAACTAATGGAAGAGAAGAGCTTTTGATTTTTGACAGAAGCTCTTTTCCTTTTGAATTAAATCCAAGAATCCTAATGTATTGCGGACCTCCATTTAAATTAAACTCTTCTGAATCTTTCTTGTTAATTCCAAGAAGATTGGCCATGATAATTCTTTGAATTCTTGTTAGAGTATATCTTTTTGTTTTAATTCCTTCAAAAAGTTCTGATACTGAGCCACAGTTAAGAGCGGTTTTTTTAATTCTGTTTTCAATACCTTCACTTACATCTGGAATATTCAAAAGTGAATCGATATCAGTATTTCTAAGCTGAGTTAGTATTGCGTTTTCAAAAGCTTCAACAAAAACCGGGCAGCGCCCATGGGAAATTTCCCGCTGTAATATTTCAAAGGCAGTTTGAGGCATTAATTTTTTTATTTCTCCTAACTGCTGTTCTGACAGGAGCTTTCTTATGGCTGTTGCGCTAGCAATTCCATCTTTGAAGGATGTAGAATTATAACATGACTTTATACGTTCTATTGTATATGGATTTATTTTGCTTTGAAGCTTTACTAATGCTTTAATATATTCAATTCCAAGTATATTGTTTGGCTCGGAAGTAAGTTTTAAATTGAAAGTTTCATCATTATTCTTTAAATAATCACTTAAAGCAAGTGCCCTTGCGCTTGGATAAGATATTCCAGTTTGCAGATGCTTTGCAAGAATGTTTTTAAATTCTTCGGGTTCATGAGAGAGAATCTCGGCAACTGGAATAAGGTCTTGGATATTGCCGCTTTCACTGCCAAAACATATAGAATCAACAATCCCAAGGGAATTTAAAATACTGATAGAACCGGAAGCAAATTGTTCTGCACTTGAGAGGGCATAATATACTGGCAGTTCGATTACTAAATCCGCATTATTGAATAACGCCATTTCTGTACGTGCCCACTTATTAAGCAGTGCAGGAAGACCGCGCTGTATGAAGTTCCCACTCATTACACATACTACATAATCACAATTAGTAACTTCTTTTGATTTTTCTATATGGTACTTATGGCCATTGTGGAATGGATTATACTCTGCAACTATTCCAAGAACCCGCATACAATTCTCCTTTTAACCAGTGCAAAGCTGATAATTTATTAAAACATTCAATTCTTACGAATATTAGGATAACAGGAAAAAGATAATAAAACAAGGCAATACATGCAATACTTTGTTGCAAAAAATTATAGATATGTTATTATATTAGTATAGATTTTTATATTCTTAATTTTCTACAAATTCCTTATTCCAAATATATTACACAGTAAATAACATGTATTTATCTTTTTAGTTTATGAATGTTGATTTAAGAATATATGTTTATACCAATGTTTAAGGAGGAAACAGAAATGGCTGATGTCCAAATTGTTGTGTTTGACCTTATTAATGAATTGTGCGGAGTAGAAACAACTCAGGTTAATGAAATTGTTAAGTATCAGGAAGTAACCAAGGTTCCGGAAATGCCTGAATTTATCGAGGGTATAATTAACCTTAGAAGCCATGTAGTGCCGATAATTAATCTTAATAGGAGATTCCATCTGGGAGAAAGCGCTGATATGAACGCAACCAAAGTAATTATTACAAATATTGATGGACAACAGATAGGTTTCATTGTTGACAACGTTATAGAAATAGTAAGGCTTACTCCGGAAGAAAGCGAAGAAGCACCTGAACTTATTAAAAAGTGGGGTAAGAAATATATCAAATTTGTAGGGAAAATTAACGGAAAGCTTGTTAATATCCTTGATTTCTCGAAAATTCTTTCTGAGGAAGAAATGGAGCATATCAGTACTCTTTAGTATTTTTCTGTAGGAAATATTCATAATTTCTACCAATAAGCGTATTGACAAAAATTCAATACGCTTATATAATTACTGCTGTTGACCGAAAACCTAATTATGGCAGATGGTCAAAGATTTTTATTAGGTGGAAAATATGAAAATATCTGTTGGAGATTTAACAAAAGGTATTTCCGAACAAAAGGAAATAGATTTGATTGAAACAATAGAGGATTTTGAAATTGCAGGAGATGAAATTAAACTTAATGCCCCTGTTAAAATCAAGGGTGCGATTAAAAAGGACAGCGGAATCTTGAAACTTGACGGAACTATAGATTTCGGGTTTGAGTTAAAATGCCATAGATGTTTGAAGGAACTAAAAAAGGATTTTTGCCTTAGAATCAGTGAGACTTTTTCAAATGCCGTGGATATTCCTGAGGATTCTTTTAGGTTTGAAGGCAATGAAATTGATTTATCAGAAATGGTTTCAAATGTAATAATAACTAATATTCCTATGAAGGTTCTCTGTAGTGAAGAATGCAAAGGATTATGCAGTTCCTGCGGAAGCAACCTTAATATTGAAAAATGCAGCTGTACACATGAGGAATATGATTCAAGAATGGAAAAGCTACTTGAGCTGAAAAATAAGTTAAAATAAATATAAAATGTATTTTATGCAGTTAGCGAGGAGGTGTTTAACTTGGCTCAACCAAAAAGAAGATGGTCAAAAGCAAGAACTCATAGCAAGAGATCCACGTGGAAGCTTGATGCTCCCCAGATAAATACATGTCCTCAATGCCACGAGGCCAGGTTGCCGCATAGAGTGTGCAAAAGTTGTGGTTTCTATGATGGTAAAGAAGTGATTAAAGTAGAAGCAGGCAAATAATTATAATAATGAAATAAGGGGACAGTAAACTGTCCCCTTATTTCATTTACTTCTGGATTTTAGAGTATGATTTTGGTAAACTATTAGAGAAATTCAAGGATTAAGTTTGGCAGGTATTTTTTATGGATGAGAGCATAAGCGCAAAATTAATAACCAACGTTCTTCAAGGCAGTGCTGCCGAAGAAGCAGGAATAGAACCCGGCGATAAGGTTGTTACAATAAATGGAGTCGGTATTACTGACGTATTCGATTATAGATATTTGATTTCTGACGAAATTATAGATATTGAAATTGAGAAGGCTTCAGGAGATATTTGGGAAGTTCAGATAGAAAAAGATGAATATGAGGATTTGGGACTGGTTTTTGAGTCCTCGTTAATGGATAAGCCAAATATATGCAAAAACAAGTGCATTTTTTGCTTTATGGACCAGCTAGCACCAGGAATGCGTAAAACACTGCATTTCAAGGATGATGATTATAGGCTTTCTTTTATTGAAGGAAACTATGTAACACTTACTAATATAGGCGATGCAGAGCTTGAGAGAATCATATTCTATAAGCTCAGTCCCATTAATGTATCAGTCCATGCGACAAACCCTGAGTTGAGGGTAAAAATGATGAGCAACCCTCATGCTGGGAACATTATAAATCAAATAAAAAAACTTGTGTCAGAGGGGATTACAGTAAATTGTCAAGTTGTTCTTTGTAAAGGTGTTAATGATGGAAAAGAGCTTGAGAGAACAATACAAGACCTGGCAAGCCTTCACCCGAATCTTAAAAGTATTTCTGTTGTTCCTGTAGGTTTGACAAGATATCGGGAAAATTGCGTAAAATTAGAAGGGTTTGACAGAAATTCATCGTTTGAGGTAATTGAACAGGTTAAGCTTTTACAGGAACAATACCTAGAAATATACAATTCAAGAATCGTTTTTCTAGCAGATGAGTTTTATTTAAAAGCTGGTGTAAAAATTCCGGCTCAAAATCATTATGAAGATTTTCCCCAGATTGAAAACGGGGTAGGAATGGTGGCTCTATTCAAGCATGAGTTTAATAACTACCTTAAAAGGCTAAAATATAAAATAAATAGGAATAGAAGAGTAAGCGTAGTTACTGGTATGGCTGCAAAAGAAGTTCTTCAAGGGCTTACTGCTAAACTTCTTAACATGGAGCCAAATCTTGATATTCATATTTATGCAATTGAAAATCATTTCTTTGGAACAAAAATTACTGTTGCAGGATTAATTACCGGAAGTGATATAATTGAGCAGCTTAAAGGCAAAATATTAGGAGAAGAAATACTGATTCCAGAAGTAATGCTAAAGCATGATCAAGATATTTTCCTTGATGATGTTTCATTATACGAAGTAGAAAGAGAATTAAATGTTAAGGTAAAAAAAGTACACAATAATGGTAAGGCGTTCGTTGATGCTTTATTAGGTATACATCATCTTGAATAAGTTTTTTTGGAGGTGCAGTTTTGGGAAATCCTGTAGTGGCAATAGTCGGAAGACCAAATGTTGGAAAATCGAATTTCTTTAATTATCTTATTGGCAAGAGGATATCTATAGTTGAAGACACCCCGGGCGTGACTCGGGATAGGATATATGCTGAAACTGAATGGAGGGGTAGAAAGTTTACTCTCATTGATACAGGTGGGATAGAGCCCGAAAACCTGGATGAAATTACTATTCAAATGAAAAGGCAGGCTGAAATCGCTATGGATATGGCTGATGTAATCCTTTTCATGGTGGATATAAAAGATGGGTTGGTTGCATCTGATAAAGAAGTTTCAAGAATAATAAGAAAATCGAAAAAGCCGGTTATTTTAGTATGCAATAAAGTCGATAATGTTGGTACGCCGCCAGCAGGCATATATGAATTCTATGAGTTGGGATTGGGTGAACCAATGCCGGTATCTGCAATTCATGGACTGGGTATTGGAGAAGTACTTGACGAGGCATATAGTCATTTCCCCGCTCAGCAAGACGATGAGGATGAAGATGCCATCAAGGTTGCAGTTGTAGGAAAACCTAATGCTGGTAAATCATCTTTGATTAATAAGATACTTGGAGAGGACAGGGTAATTGTAAGTGATGTTCCTGGTACTACCAGAGACGCTATTGATACAGAATTCAGCGTTGATGACGATAAATATATTTTCATTGATACTGCAGGAATTAGAAAACGAAGTAAAATTGAAGACGTAATCGAAAAATACAGCGTTTTAAGAGCCTTTACGGCTGTAGATAGGGCTGATGTTTGTTTGATAATGATAGATGCAGAATACGGAGTAACTGAGCAGGATACTAAGATTGCAGGTTACGCACATGAAAAAGGCAAAGCATCAATAATTGTAATTAATAAATGGGATTTGGTTGAGAAAGAAACAGGAACGCTAGAAAAATATCGGCAAAAAGTCTATGCTGACCTTTCATTTATGACATATGCTCCAATTGTGTTCATTTCAGCAAAGACAGGCCAGAGAGTAAACAGATTATTTGAGTTAATTAAATTCTCATTTGACCAAAACAATTTGAGAATATCTACTGGTATGCTTAATGATGTAATAAATGAAGCTATAGCAATTGTTCAGCCTCCTTCAGACAAGGGAAGAAGATTAAAAATTTATTATGCAACTCAGGTTTCTGTAAAGCCTCCTAAATTTGTGGTATTCGTAAATAATGTGCAACTAATGCATTTTTCCTATGAACGTTATCTTGAAAACCAACTAAGAAAGAATTTTGGCTTTGAAGGAACTCCAATCTGGTTTAGCGTAAAAGAAAGAAAAGAGGGGAAAAAGTAAAATGGTTTTTACGGGGTTTATAGTAATTCTTGCTGGATATCTTATAGGCAGTATTAATAGTGCAATAATTGTAGGAAAGCTATTAAAAAATGTTGATATAAGAACCATGGGAAGCGGCAATGCGGGTGCAACAAATGTTTTAAGGACGCTGGGCAAAGGGCCAGCAGCGCTTGTGCTTATAGGGGATATACTTAAAGGAGTAATAGCAGTACTTTTAGGAAGATTAATTTTTGGGAACGATACCGGGGCTATTCTTGGAGGATTCTTCGCTGTAGTAGGCCATAATTGGCCAATCTACTTTAATTTTAAGGGTGGTAAAGGGATTCTGACATCCCTAGCAGTAATAATGATGCTTACACCTATGATTGGTCTTGTTGTATCATTGTTTGCAATTTTAATTATTGCGCTGACCAGATATGTGTCGCTTGGTTCGGTATTAGGAGCAATTCTTTATCCCATAATTATTATAGTTATGGAATGGAATAATCCTACATTGATAGTATTTGCAATAGCTTTATCTTTACTTGCAGTATTTCGTCATAGGGGTAACATCAAAAGATTGAAGGATGGAACCGAAAGAAAAATTGGAGAAAAAAAGAACTGACATGCATAATGCTTAATTATTGGGAGGATACATATTATGAATGCAAAAGTTGCGGTAATGGGAGCAGGAAGCTGGGGCACAGCTCTTGCAATTCATTTATCGAAAATTGGACATGAGGTATCATTATGGACACGATTTCAAGAGGATGCAGATATTATAAACATTGAAAGGGAACAAAAAAAATACCTTCCAGGAGTAATAATTCCAGAAGATATTACTTGTTATATAGATCAAGAGAAAGCTCTTTATGGAAAAGAGATTGTTGTACTAGCTGTTCCATCGCAAGCAGTAAGGGAAAATGTGCAAAGCATTTCAAAGTTCTTGAACAAGAATCATATAATTGTTTGCGTTGCCAAAGGGTTGGAAGAAAAGACTCTTTTAAGATTGTCTGAAGTAGTTGAAGAAGAGGTTCCAGGAGCAAAATTTGTTGCATTATCAGGTCCAAGTCATGCCGAGGAAGTGGCTGTGAATATTCCAACTACCATAGTTGCAGCTTCAAAAAATATTAGTGAGGCGCGAAGAGTACAAGATGTTTTTATGGGCCCGACTTTAAGGGTATATACAAATGATGATTTAATAGGCGTTGAAATAGGAGGGGCACTGAAAAACGTAATAGCACTTTGTGCAGGAATTTCTGATGGTATAGGTTTTGGTGACAACACTAAAGCGGCTTTAATGACAAGAGGCCTTACTGAAATAGCACGTTTAGGTGCTTCGCTCGGAGCAAAAAAACATACATTTGCCGGATTAACAGGTATGGGAGATTTAATTGTAACATGCACGAGCATGCATAGTAGAAATAGAAGAGCAGGAATACTAATAGGCAAAGGGAAGAGCGTAGAAGAGGCACTGAGTGAAGTGAGAATGGTTGTCGAAGGGGTAAGGACAACAGGTGCAGCATATAAACTGGCATCTATGCAGAATGTTGAAATGCCAATAACTGAACAAGCATATAGAATTCTATTTGAGGGAGAAAACCCAAAAAGAGCAGTTTCAAAACTTATGGAAAGAGAAAAGAAGAACGAAATTGAGGATGTATTTGTAAATTAAGAACCTTTATAGTATCTAAATAGCATAAACCTTATAATATCATTAACATTCTCCGGTGTTACTTCTACTAATATTCCAGCATCCATGCACACCATAAGTTGAATATCAAAGCTGTCGGAATTATCTATGACAGATGTTATAAGGTCAATTGCTTCTAAAGGCTTGTTGAATACGTTTATCCATTCACTAACATCTTCATCAATTTTTGTGTCTTTTTCATAAAAGGTATCAAGAAAACTTTTAAGCATACCGTCGCTTTCAGAACATAGATTTACAGTAATGGGCATTTGAGGGACCCTCCATAAAATAAATTGGATTATTATATAAAACATTATCATCTATTTATAAAAATATATTCTATTTTGGCGCGTATAGTCCTTTAAGTAAATAATGCCAATAAAACTACCCGGGAGCCGCAGCCCCCGGGCAAACAAGTCTAGCTCAGGGACGATGAAACGTAGGTAAGCTGACTTGGTAATATTATTCTTGCTTATTAAAAAAAATTAATACCTGGTATAAATTGCTAATAGGAGGAAAATATGAAAGAGGTAAGAGTAAGATTTGCACCTAGTCCGACAGGATATCTTCATATAGGTGGAGCAAGAACGTGCTTATTCAACTGGCTTTTTGCTAGAAAAAACGGGGGCAAGCTTATACTTAGAATTGAAGATACAGACTTGGAAAGAATCAAAGAGGATTCAATAAATCAGATTCTTGAAAGTTTGGCATGGATTGGTCTAAATTGGGATGAGGGCCCTGGAAAAGGGGGCGATTTTGGACCATATTTTCAGGCTCAGAGACTTGAAGTTTATAAAAAAGAAGTTGATAGGCTTTTAGCTGAAGATAAAGCTTATTATTGTTTTTGTACTCAGGAGGAAACTGAAGAAAAGAGACAGAAAGCTCAAAAAGAAGGAGTATTTTATAGATACGATAGGAATTGCAGCAAGCTAACGAAGGAAGAAGTACACGAACTTTTAAACCAAGGCAAAAAAGCCGTTGTAAGAGTAAGGGTACCTGAAAGTGGACAGACTATTGTGACTGATATGATAAGGGGACAGGTGGTTTTTGAAAACGCTTTGCTTGATGACATGGTTATAATGAAATCGAACGGTATGCCAACGTACAATTTTGCTTGTACGGTCGATGATAATGCAATGGAAATCAGTCATGTAATTAGAGCCGAAGAGCATCTGTCAAACACCCCGAAACAGATGATAATGTACAAGGCATTGGGTTATGACATTCCTGAATTTGCTCATGTACCTATGATTCTTGCGCCTGATAGAAGTAAATTGAGCAAAAGGCACGGAGCGACATCCGTTGAAGAGTTCAGGGAACAGGGAATATTGGCTGAGGCACTAGTAAATTACCTTTGTCTTTTGGGATGGTCAGCTGAGGGACAAGAGGAAATAATAAGCCTTGAAGAAGCTATGAAACAGTTTTCACTAGAAAGGGTTTCAAAAAATCCGGCAGTATATGATACGAAAAAATTAACATGGATTAATGGAAATTATTTAAAAACCTTGGATTTGAATTATATTACTGATTTAGCGATACCATTTATGAAAAATGCAGGGATAAAGATTGAAAAGGTTAATACTGAGAAACTAAAAGCAGTTGTTGGACTTGTAAGGGAAAAAGTATGGACGCTTGCAGAAATAGCGGATGCATCAAGTTATTTCTTTACTGATGAATTTGAGTATGATGCAAAAGGTGTTGAAAAGTATTTTTCAGGTGAATTCATTTGTAAATATTTTCAGGAATTAATAACAAGACTCCAGAATATTGAAGATTTTGATAAGGAAATAACCGAAAGAGTTTACAGGGATTATGCAGAAGAACTTGGAATAAAAGCTGGAGAATTAATCCATCCTACCAGATTGGCATTGACAGGCAGAACAGTAAGTCCTGGTCTTTTTGAAATAATGGAGATAATGGGTAAGGATGAATGTATTAAGAGGATGGATAAAATCAATAAACGGCTAAAAATAGGCAGCTAATCAAATTCTTTTATGATATTAAGGTTATGTAAAAATATGGTAAATTAGTTGTAGATAATGAATTTTAAAAATATAATAAACATGGAAAAACACCAAAATAAAAACAACGCCACTAAAAAATTTTAGAAGTGAGATAAGTAAAAAAGCTCAATCATATATTGAACGAGATAAAACGAAATCAATGAAGTTAAGGCTCAATAGTTTATTAAATATTAATGTTAATCTTAATTAAGTTTATCTAGACCTTCTCCTTATCTATGCTATATATTAATTTTAGCAATGTTTATTCTAAACATTGCTGCTTTTTTATTTATAGTTTTTAATTCGCTTTTATTGTGCTAATCATCTATTGCCTACAATAGAAGGGGATTGGCGAGAATAAAAAAGAAAAGACCCACTGGGTCTTAATCTATGCTGCTTTTACCTTAAATTATATTTTCCAAGTAATTTGATTCTTTCCAACTCTTTTATAATCACATCATACATATTCAAGTCAAGGTTGTTTGAGATAGAAGCAAGATAAAAGAGATTACGTCCGATTTCCTTTTCAATTGCATCCCTGCAATTATCGCAGAGCTTGCCTTCTAAATGGTTGTTCATTGAATCACGAACTTCTTCGAAGGTACCATCTTCAGGGAAAACCTGCTTTCTTGCGTTTACTTGTATACAGCCGCATTGAGTGACTGCTTTTATTATCGAACGGTTTATTCTAGAGTTTGATTCCTGAAACTTGGTTAAGGAATCAAGGATGCTTTTGTTTGTTACCAATAATTCTTGTACGGTGTTCTGGAAATCGTCTACTATAATGTCTTTCATTGATTCTCACTCCTTTGCCATACAAAATCTGGACAGGTGCGGATTAATAATAGTTTAAAATGACCTTTATTTAATTATATATACTTTATAACTTGTTTGTCAATCGCAGAAATTAACTCTTGGCAACAATCTTTAAATTATTGTTAAAAACGGTATTATTACCGTATTAAAGCATAGTAAGTTGCCCTTGAATATTAATTCTTTTGATGATAAAATAACTAGGATTTAAAAGGGGGTAATACTTTAATGAGAAAATTTATCGAGAAGTTAATAGGTTCATATAGTGATAGAGAAATTAAGAAAGTCAGATGGATGGTTGAGGATATTGAAGACATTGAGCCGCAGATGCAGCAGCTTACAGACGAGGAGCTTAAGGCAAAAACATCTGAGTTCAAAGAACGTATTACCAATGGCTCATCTTTAGATGATTTATTGATTGAAGCATTTGCGGTTGTGAGAGAAGCATCTAGAAGAGTTCTTGGTATGCGGCACTTCAAGGTTCAGCTCCTTGGAGGAATTGTCCTTCATCAAGGAAGAATTTCGGAAATGAAAACTGGTGAAGGAAAAACTCTTGTAGCTACTTTGCCGGTTTATCTCAATGCCCTTTCAGGCAAAGGTGTCCATGTTATAACTGTTAATGATTACCTTGCAAAAAGAGATAGCGAATGGATGGGAAAAATCTACAACTTCCTAGGCTTGAGTGTAGGGTTAATTGTTCATGGATTAGACAATGATGAAAGAAGAGCTGCATATGGCTGTGATATAACTTACGGAACCAATAATGAGTTCGGGTTTGACTATCTCAGAGATAATATGGCAATATTCAAAGAAGAAATGGTTCAAAGAGAACTTAACTATGCTATTGTGGATGAGGTTGACAGTATTTTAGTTGATGAGGCTAGAACTCCTCTTATAATTTCAGGTGTAGCTGAGAAATCTACAGATATGTATAAAAAAGCCGACGTATTCACAAAAAGGCTTAAAGCAAAGGTTATAGTAGAATCTGACGATAAAAGCATAGAAGAAGATAATGAATATGATTATATTGTTGATGAGAAAGCTCATTCTGCAGCCTTAACTCAAAGAGGAGTAAAAAGAGCAGAAGAGTTTTTTGGAGTTGAAAGCTTATCAGATATTGAGAATATGACTATTCTCCATCATATAAATCAGGCCCTTAAAGCTCATGGAATAATGAAAAGAGATAAGGATTATGTTGTAAAAGATGATGAAGTAATTATTGTCGACGAGTTTACCGGAAGGCTTATGTTTGGTAGAAGATACAGCGATGGTTTGCATCAAGCAATAGAAGCTAAAGAAAATGTAAAGGTTGAAAGAGAGAGCAAGACGCTCGCAACCATAACCTTTCAGAATTATTTCAGAATGTATAACAAGCTTGCAGGTATGACCGGTACCGCTAAGACTGAGGAAGATGAATTTAGAACTATTTATAAGCTTGATGTTATAGAAATACCCACAAACATGCCAATGGTAAGAAAAGACCAACCGGATATTGTATATAAGAACGAAAGGGGTAAATTCAAAGCGGTAGTAAATGAGATACTTGAGGCAAACAAGATTGGTCAGCCAGTTTTAGTTGGAACAATTTCAATTGAAAAGTCAGAACTTTTGAGCGATATGCTTAAGAAAAGAGGAATAAAGCATGAGGTTTTAAATGCAAAATTTCATGAGAAAGAGGCAGAAATTATTGCCCAAGCTGGAAAGTATGGGGCTGTAACAATTGCAACCAATATGGCCGGCCGTGGTACTGATATTGTTCTTGGTGGGAATGCTGAATACCTGGCCAAACAGGAAATGAGGAAGAATGGTACTGAGGATTGGTTGATTATAGAATCAACAGGATTCAATGATACTGATGATGAAAGAATATTGGAAAGCAGAAAAACTTATAGAGAGTATTATGAAAAATATAAAAAGCAGACTGAAAAGGAACGCAAGAAAGTACTTGATGCAGGAGGTCTCAAAATACTAGGCACAGAAAGACATGAAAGCAGACGTATTGACAATCAGCTGAGAGGCCGTGCTGGAAGACAGGGTGACCCAGGTGAATCCAGATTTTATATTTCTCTTGAAGATGATTTAATGAGGCTTTTCGGTTCGGAAAGAGTAATAGGTATTGTTGAAAAATTAGGCATGGACGAAGATATGCCAATAGAAAACAAGATTCTGACCAACGCAATTGAGACTGCACAAAGAAGAGTTGAAGGCAGAAACTTCGGAATAAGAAAACAAGTGCTTCAGTTTGATGATGTTATGAATAAGCAAAGAGAGGTAATATACAAACAAAGAAGGTCTGTGCTTGATGGCGTTGATTTGATAGAGCCTATTACTAAAATGAGAGAAGCTATACTTGACGACTTAGTTGCAAGATATACTGGAGAATCAGAGATCCCGGATACTTGGGACTTGCAGGGGCTGAAAGAAAAAATAGGCAGCATATTTGGCAATATCATTTTAGATTTATCAATGCAAAAGGTAGGAAATTATAGAAAAGCAGATTTGAGAGAAATGCTTTCAGAAGTTTTTGAAGAAGCGTATAGAAAGAAAGAAGAAGAAATTGGTTCGGAAAGAATGCGTGAAATTGAGCGCGTTATTATGCTTAGATGTGTTGATCAAAAGTGGATTGATCATATAGATGACATGGATCAATTAAGACAGGGGATATATCTGCGTGCTTATGGACAAAGGGACCCTGTTGTTGAGTATAGGTTTGAAGGCTTTGACATGTTTGAAGAAATGGTCAAAGGAATTCAGGAAGATACTATAACCATGCTTATGCATGTTAAGTTGGATAAAGAAGTACAGAGGGAGCAAGTTGCAAAACCTGTAGAAATGAGTATGCCAGGGGTAGGAGCAACCGTTGTAAAGAAAAAAGAAAAAGTAGGCAGAAATGATACTTGTCCTTGCGGGAGTGGGAAGAAATATAAAAAGTGCTGCGGCCAATAGGGCAAAAAGAGTGATAAACTTCGCATTACTGCGTTGTGCATCGAACTCAAAGTGCTCACGTACTTTTATGTACGCTCCGCTCTTTTCGTCTCGCACGCCTTATACTACTTGCTTCTGACGATTTTTGATAATATTGGTAGAGTGTTTTAAACAAATGAATATTTAAAATTATTCCCAATGGCGTAATTTAAACCTTTACTTTAAAATTTACACTTTACACTAACTAATGGAAATACCTAATAAATAAAGAATGGGTGATATAGTTGATAGAACTTGAACAATTTAAACTCGAGGCAGATCAAATGAGAGAAGAACTCAACGGAATGAGGGATTCACTTTGACATTGCTGATATCGAGAAGGAAATAAATGAACTTGAAGAGAAATCTGCTCAGTCTGATTTTTGGAATGATTTAGAGAATTCTCAGAAGGTTTTACAAAGAACTAAAAATTTAAAGGATGAGTTAAAGAAATTTTCTGACTTGCAGTCTTATTTTGATGATATTTATACATTAATCGAGCTTGGTCTGGAAGAAGAGGATGATTCGGTAATGTCTGAAGTTCGGGAAGGCATGAAGACTCTTAGAGAAAAAATTGAAGGACATAAGGTTCAAAATCTTCTAAGCGGGCCGTATGATAAAAATAATGCAATTATTACACTGCATTCCGGTGCGGGTGGAACCGAGGCACAGGATTGGGTGCAAATGCTTTATAGAATGTTCACCAGATGGGCTGAAAAGAAAGGTTATACAGTGGAAGAACTAGATTTCCTTGAAGGTGAAGAAGCTGGTATAAAAAGCGTTTCGGTAAGGATTAGCGGGTTATATGCATATGGCTATTTAAAGAGTGAAAAAGGAGTGCATAGGTTAGTTAGGATATCTCCATTTGACGCATCAGGGAGGAGACATACCTCTTTTGCATCTGCGGAAGTAATTCCTGAACTAACTGATGATATAGTAGTTGAAATTAATCAAGAAGATTTGAGAATTGATACTTTTAGGGCCAGTGGAGCAGGAGGTCAGCATATTAACAAAACCGATTCAGCAATAAGAATAACTCACATCCCGACTGGAATAGTTGTTTCGTGCCAAAATGAAAGGTCACAGTACCAAAACAAAGATACAGCAATGAAGATGCTGAAAGCAAAACTGTTAGAAATTAAAGAAAGAGAAAATAAAGATAGAATAGAAGATATAAAAGGCGAACAGCGTGATATAGCCTGGGGAAGTCAAATTAGGTCATATGTGTTTCATCCATACAGCATGGTCAAGGACCATAGGACCAATACAGAGGTCGGGAATGTAAATGCTGTAATGGACGGAGAAATAGATGAATTTATAAATGCGTTTCTAAAGCAGAACTCTGCAAAGAAATAACATGATGCAATATTTATTCCGATTTAATCGGTTTTTCAGAATCCTTTTTAGCTGCAAATAATTTTATGGTTTCTTCCATAATTTCTGCGATTGCGATTTTTTGTTCTTGGCTAAAAATATTACTTGTTTGACGCAACTTTTCAAGAAGTTCAATTTCGGCAGGGAAAAAGCTTGCTTTACGTTCGGGATTTCTATTATGGGTTCTACATAGGATATAGTCTACTGAAACATTATAAAAGTCAGCTAATTTACATAATGTTGTACAATCAGGCGTTCTTCGACCTTGCTCGTAAAGGCCAATTGCACCGGGTGTAAGTTTAAGCAGATGAGATAATTCTTTTTGGGTTAAATTAATTTCTTCCCTAAGATTTCTTAATCTAAAACCAATCATTATTGAATTCCCCCAGGTAAATATTTTTACAATTGTAAAAGGATTAGAAAAATAAAGTGTTATTGAAATCTCGGCAAACTTAAATAAAAAAGTAGGACCTCTATAATTATAGCAAAAATTAAAATATAAAGTAAAGAAAAACGGTTCTATTTACAAAATATACTTTAAATAAGTTATAACTTTATAAAAATTGCTTAAATTAATTATAATTTAATATCAAAAAAAGGAATACTCATGCAAATGTCGAAAAATATCAAATGCAGAGTTATTTTTTATCTTGAACAGATTTAAAACGAGGAATATAATTAGAGAAGTAACTAAAAGAAAAAAATGATTTAGATAATGGATATACATTTTGCTGTAGTTAAACATTATTACTTTAAGGAGAATATTGATGAAAATATTAATTGTAGAAGATGATTTTGTTAGTGCAAAGCTGCTTGAAACAATTCTATCTTCATACGGAACCTGCGATGTGGCAGTTAATGGCACTGAAGCTATAGGAATGATAGAAAAATCATTTGCAGAAAAAGGCTTATACGATTTGATATGTTTAGATATAATGCTTCCCGAAATAAATGGGCATGATGTACTAAAGCAATTAAGGGAACTTGAAATCCAGAATAATGATAAAAAGGTTAAAGTAATAATGATAACTGCATTAGGTGATTCAGATAATATAAAGAAATCATTTAGTGAGAAAGCGGAGGCTTATTTGGTAAAACCGATTTTCAGAGACACCCTTATTGAAACCATTAAAAGGCTTGAGTTAATCGATTAATTATAATTAAATATTATATCTTCCAAAAAAAACCTTTCATGGACAAAAAACCTGTGATATAATAAATATGAAGACAATAATATAAAATTTCATAATAACAAATGAAATGATGAATGTCAACAGGAAAATTATCCTTGAAAAGGGGGCCTGACTATGGCTACAAAACAATATGTTGTTTTTGGAATTGAGGATGAAAGCTTTGCACTTGATATCGAAAAGGTAAAAGAAATTATTAAACCTATTGAAATTGCACATGTCCCAAATGTTCCTGAGTTTATAGAAGGCATGATAAATATGAGAGGTAAAGTTCATGCTGTTATTAATATAAGGAGTAAGTTTAAAATACCAAAAAAAGAATTTGATGAGGGTACCAAAATTATTTTAGTTAATATGAATTCTATGCTTGCAGGAATTATTGTTGACGGAGTATCCGAAATCGTTAGAGTTGATGATCAAGATATTGGAGAAACACCAGAGATAATAACAAAGGCAAGCCCTGAATATATAAAAGGCGTTATCAAAAAAGATGAGAAAATGCTTATAGTCCTTGATATTGATAGAGTAATAAATAGTGCAGCATAGACAATAAAAAAATACCACGGTTCATATGAACCGTGGTATTTTTTTATTGTCTATTTAACATTATTATTATATACTTTTATTCAAATAAAAAGGCAAAGGATGCTAATTTTCACGTATGTGTGAAAGGGGAGTCTGGCATGATAAATGTTGCAGTATTGGGATATGGTGTTGTTGGTTCGGGTGTAGTTGAGGTTCTTAAAAAGAATAAAGAAGGAATTGCAAAGAAAGCAGGAGACACAATTCAAGTTAAACATATTCTTGATATAAGAGATTTTCCTGATTCCCCAGATAAGGATTTAATAACAAAGAATTCAGATGATGTATTCAATGATCCGGAAGTGAGTATTGTTGTTGAAACAATCGGAGGAGTTGGTATTGCTTATGAGTTTACAAAGAGAGCTCTTATGCAAGGAAAAAGTGTTGTGACTTCAAATAAAGAGCTCGTTGCTACACATGGACCGGAGCTGATGCAAATTGCAAAAGATAAGGGCATTCATTATAAATTTGAAGCAAGTGTTGGAGGAGGAATACCTATAATCAAGCCTCTTTATGAATGCTTATCGGCTAATGAGATTATATCTGTAGCAGGTATTTTGAATGGAACCACTAATTATATTCTTTCCTCGATGGTTAATGAAGGAAAGGATTTTGATACTGCTCTTAAGGATGCACAGTTAAAAGGTTATGCGGAGGCAAATCCAACTGATGATATAGAAGGTAAAGATTCATGCCGTAAAATTGCCATACTATCTTCAATAGTGTTTGGAGAATATGTTGATTATAGAAAGATTCCTACAGAAGGAATAACAAAGGTTACGGTTGAAGATTTAAGAATTGTAGAACATTTTAATTCAAAAATAAAGTTGATTGGATTTAGTAAAAAGGAAAATGGCAAGATACTTGCAAAGGTTTGTCCTTGTGTAGTAGAAAAGTCAAATGCTCTTGCAAATGTAGAAGATGTATTTAATGCTATTCTAGTTAGCGGAGACTCAATTGGAGAAGTAATGTTTTATGGCAGAGGTGCAGGTAAGCTTCCTACTGCGAGCGCAGTAGTCAATGATATAATCGATGTTGTCAAATACTCTGAATGGGATGATGTACAAGTATGGAACGTCAATTCGGAAAGCAGTTTTGTTAATCCTGAAGAAACAGAAGCGAGATATTTTATTAGAATTAAGGTTAGAAGTAAGGAAGAAGCAAAAAAGTATATAATTGATAATTTTGGGAAGGTTGATATTGTTGAACTAATAGAATATCCGGAACAAATAATTTTTAAGACTCTTAAAGAAAAAGAAAGCGAAATTATTAAGAAAGTCCAGAAGGTGCAAGAGATTGGCTCTGTAAGGACTGTGCTTACCAGTTTAAGGATTCTTGAGTAAATTGCTAAGTATTGCGGATTTAAAAATATACTTGGAGCTCAGAATAATCAGAATGGAGTGAGTTAGATGTATAAGGTTGTAGTACCGGCAACTTCAGCGAATCTTGGTCCTGGCTTTGACTGTTTAGGTGTTGCGCTTGATTTGTATAATTCAATTGAAGTTGAAGTGACAGGAACGGGTTTGAAAATTGAATCCACATCAAATAGTAATTATTTTGATAATGAGCATAATCTGATTTATAAATCGATGAAACATATATTCGACCTAGTAGGATATACCCCAAAAGGTATCCGGATAGTACAAACGGATAACATTCCTGGAACAAGAGGATTGGGAAGCAGTGCAGCATGCATTGTTGCAGGTTTGCTGGCAGGGAATATCATCACCGGACAAAGTTTTTCGACAGATGAAATTGCATTTATGGCTGGTACAATTGACGGACATCCTGATAATACTACTCCTGCAATGTATGGCGGATTAAGAGCAGCAGTTCTGACTGAAAAGAAATTGTATCAAGTTGGAATTGAAACTCCACCAAATCTAAAGTTTGTTGCATTTATTCCGGATTTTACTCTTTCAACAACAAAAGCCAGAATGATACTTCCTCAGCTTGTTTCGCATAATGATGCGGTTTTTAATCTTGGAAGATTGGCATTGCTTGTATCTTCATTATCGTCGGGGAAATTTGACAACTTGGCTTATGGTTTTGAAGATAAGGTACATCAACCATATAGAAAAAGATTCATACCTGATTTTGATAAAATATTTTCCAAAAGTATGGAATTTGGAGCAAGAGGCTGCTATTTAAGCGGGGCTGGACCTACACTGATGGCTGTAGTAGACTCAAATCACGATGAATTCTCTGAAAATATGGAAAAATATATAGCTAATAATCTAAAAACTAGTTGGACTATTGTTGTATTAAATGTAAATAATAAAGGTGCAGAAGTTTTTGCATAAAATAAATTAAACTTGTAACAAAATTAAAGGAATCTTATAATATGCAATTAAGAGAAACATTTTTACTAAAAAAACAACTTGAGAACAGCATTTTGTGAGTGAGGAGGGATAGATTTGGAACTAATAGTACAAAAATTTGGCGGAACATCTGTTGCAAATGCCGAAAGGGTTATGAATGTAGCTAAGAGAGTTACTGATACATATAAAAAAGGAAACTCAGTGGTGGTTGTTGTTTCTGCGCAGGGACATACAACTGATGAACTCATAGAAAAGGCAATGGAAATTAACAAAAGCCCATCTAAGAGGGAAATGGATGTACTTCTGTCTACAGGGGAACAAATGTCCATGGCTCTTATGGCTATGGCAATTGAGAGTTTAGGATGTCCGGCTGTTTCTATGACTGGAATTCAAGCAGGTATTTATACAAATAGTGTTTATGGAAGCGCAAGAATCAAGAGTATAAATACTGAAAGGATTTTTCTTGAGCTGGACAAAAAAAATATTGTAATAGTTGCGGGCTTTCAAGGGTTTAATAAATTTGATGATATTACAACCTTAGGAAGAGGAGGTTCGGATACTACAGCTGTTGCATTAGCTGCGGCATTAAACGCAGATTTATGCGAAATATATACGGATGTTGACGGAGTGTATACTGCCGATCCAAGAATAGTGAAGAATGCTGCGAAGCTAAAAGATATTTCATATGATGAAATGCTCGAGCTTGCAAGCCTTGGAGCGAACGTTCTGCATAACCGTTCAGTTGAAATGGCAAAAAAATATGGGATTAAACTAGTTGTCAGATCAAGTTTTAATAATAATGAAGGTACAATTGTGAAGGAGGTTGAGCTAGTGGAAAAGATGCTTGTTAGAGGAGTTACGAGAGATTATGATGTTGCAAGAATATCTGTTATGGGCCTGGAGGATAAACCAGGTAAAGCATTTCAGTTGTTTTCTTTGCTCTCAAAAGAAAATATTAATGTTGATTTAATTATACAATCAATCGGTAAAGAAGATATAAAAAATATATCGTTTACAATTTCAAAGAGCAATCTTAGCAGAGCACTTGAGGTATTAAATGAAAACATTGCTGTACTTGAGGCAAAAGAGATAAAATACTCAGAACAGTATGCCAAGGTTTCAATAGTCGGTGCAGGAATGGTTAATAATCCTGGTATAGCAGCAAAAATGTTCGAAGCTCTCTATGACTGCGATACTAATATTCACATGATAAGTACTTCAGAAATAAAGGTTTCTGTTCTTGTTGATGCGAAGGATGCAGAAAAAGCCGTAAATTCAATACATAATAAATTTAAACTTGATGAAATTCAAAATGCATAACTGCCTCTTCACCTCCTTAAGAATAGGTAGGAAATAAATTTTTTTGCACAAGCATAAAATACAGATATATCCATTTGTTTGCTCGATATTAAAGGAAATAAAGAATAGATTTTGAAAGAGTAGAAGTTGACAGTGTAAAGTTTACAGTTTAAAATCAAAAAAACTGTTTTCTTTACACTTTACTTTTAACTATTGGCAGCTTACTTTACATTTCAATTAATAAGGGGGGCAGAATAATGAGTATTAAAAGAACTTACGAAGAGATTAATGAAAAAATTAAGTCTGGAAAAGTAGTTGTGGTTACTGCGGAAGAAATAATTGATATAGTTGAAGAAAAAGGCATTGAAGAAGCTGCTAGAACTGTTGACGTTGTTACTACAGGAACTTTTGGGCCTATGTGTTCATCTTCCGCCTATTTCAATTTCGGGCATACTACTCCAAGGATGAAAATGAGTAAGGTTTGGATGAATGATGTTCCTGCTTATACAGGTATTGCCGCAGTTGATGCAATATTAGGGGCAACTGAAATGCGGGAAAATGACCCTCTTAATATGAGTTACCCTGGAGAATTTAGATATGGCGGGGGACATGTAATTACCGATTTATTATTAGGTAAAAAGATAAAATTTGAGGCTAAAGCTTACGGCACTGATTGCTATCCTAGAAAGCACATTGAAACATATATTACTCTTGATGATGTAAATGAAGCCATACTATTTAATCAAAGAAATGCTTATCAGAATTATAATTGTGCAGTAAACCAATCTGATAAAATCATTTATACGTATATGGGGACACTAAAACCGCACTTACAAAATGCTAGTTACTGCAGTGCGGGACAATTAAGTCCTTTACTGAATGACCCGGATTTTCTGACAATTGGGATGGGGACTAAAATCTTCCTTGGAGGAGGAGAGGGGTATGTTGTTTGGCAAGGTACACAGCATTGCCCTGTTAAGAATACTCATCCTGATGGATTTGAAATGGCTGCTGCAGGGGGAACTCTTGCTGTTATGGGCGATTTGAAAGGGATGAAAGCAGAATGGTTAAGAGGTACAAGTATGATTGGTTATGGTGCAACATTAACAGTAGGAATAGGAATACCTATACCGATATTAAGTGATGAAATCATGAAATATGTATCTGTTAAAGATGAAGATTTATTTGCTCCTGTTGTGGATTACAGCGGTGCATATCCAAATAGAATAAATGAAATCTTGGGATATGTTAGCTATAAGGAGTTAAAGGCAGGGAAAATTAATATAAAAGGCAAAGAAATACCAACATCTGCATTATCAAGCTATCCGAAGGCAAAAGAGATTGCATACACACTGAAAGAATGGATAACTTCAGGAAAGTTTGAACTGACAAAGCCGGTTAGAATGCTGCCTTCGGCTAAGGATGAAATTAAACTAAAATCGCTAAAAGATAAAGAAGTTTGAGTTTAAAGGAGGGACAATAATGAAAAGAAAAATGATTCTGACTTTTGACGCTTCATTAGTTGAACAGCCTATTATGTATCGGCTTATTAAAGAATATGATCTGATGGTTAATATTTTAAAAGCAAATATTGATTTTAATAAAAGAGGAATAATTCTTATTGAGATTGAAGGCGAAAGATTTGAAGAAGGTATAAAGTTTTTGGAAAGTATAGGCATTGAAATAAAGACTTTAGCTCAAGAAGTCGTAAGGCATGAAGAAAAATGTATTCAATGCAGTGCGTGTATTACTTTATGTCCTTCTGGTGCTTTGCATATTAATAGAGATACCATGGAAGTATTATTTAATCATGACAATTGCATAATTTGCGGCGAATGCGTCAAATCTTGCCCGCAAAAGGCAATGGAGGTACGCTTTTAATGGAGTATGTTAACAGAACATACCGAACGGCGTTTTCTTCTGCTGATATAAAATATTTTGATATAAAAATCAAAGAAACTGATTTGTGCATCGGGATAGGTTCAAAGGATTATTCTCAAGAAGTATTCGAAACAGCTTATAAAGGAGTCGCTCACCTTAGAAATCAATTGGAACATTATATTTCATTGGACCCTGGATTTGAAATTAGCCTAGTCCCGTATGAAGTTAAAAACCGGGCTCCGGCTATTGCAAAAGATATGAGTAATGCTGCGATGATGGCTAAGGTTGGGCCCATGGCAGCGGTTGCAGGCGCATTTGCTCAATATATAGGTCAGACACTATTGAAATATTCTTCAGATATAATTGTAGAAAATGGCGGGGATTTATATATATGCACTACAAAGAAAAGGGTAATTGGGATATTTGCAGGCGAATCGCCTTTTTCAAATAAGATAGGTATAGAAATTATTCCCGAGATGGGACCGATTGGACTTTGCACTTCATCTGGAACAGTTGGACCTTCTTTGAGCTTCGGACGAGCAGATGCAGCTGTTATAATGGCTAAAAAAAATGCTATCTTGGCAGATGCTGCTGCAACTGCAGTAGGAAATATTGTAAAGACAGTTAAGGATATTGAAGGAGGAGTAGAACTTGCTTCAAACATTTCCGGGATATTTGGAGCAGTAGTAATCAAAGATGATAAAATGGCAGTGTGGGGAGATATTAAAATTGTTCCCTTATCAAATTAAAATAGGTTTCGGAGGAATTAAATGAAATTAACTGTGCTTGGAAATTGTGGGCCTTATCCACCTAAAGATGGTGCATGTTCAGGGTATCTGTTTGAAACTGGAGATGCAAAAATATTGATAGAATGTGGTAGTGGGGTTTTAAGTAGATTGCAAAGATTTTGCAAGATTGAAGAGCTTACGCATATAATTTTATCTCATTTGCATTATGACCATATGGGAGATATGATGGTTTTAAAGTATGCAATTGAAGGCAAACGAAAAAAAGGGCAAAACCTAAATACGATAAAGTTGTTTTTACCCGAGGAACCAGCGGAAGAATTTACGAAAATAACCTCAAAGGATTTGTTTGATGTTACAGTAATAGAAGATAATTTACAAACACAAGTTAATAATTTAATTATAAGCTTTGCCAGGATGAATCACCCTATTCCATCATATGGAGTGAAGATTCAAGATAAGGAGAAGGTTTTTGTATATTCGGGTGATGCTTCAAATGTAAATTTCCCATTAGATTTTGTAAAAGAATGCGATATGTTTTTGTGTGATTCTGCTTTGCTTGCAAGTGAAAAGAAAAGCAATGATGTTCCACATTTGACTTCAGCGGAAGTTGGGGAAATTGCGAAGAACTCTAGGGTTAAAAAGCTGCTGCTAACTCATTTCTGGCCTGAAATAGATAAAAAAGACTATTTAAAAGAAGCTTTATCGATTTTCCCATATACCGAGATTGCACAACTGGATGAAGTTTTTGAGATTTAAAAAAGCGCTATATAGCGCTTTTTATTTGCCTTCATATTCATTAAAGTTTGTTAAAACTTTTCTTACATAGTTTTGTGTTTCATCATAAGGGGGAACTCCATTGTATTTCTGTACAGCGCCTGGACCAGCATTATATGCTGCAAGTGCAAGCTCAACGCTGCCAAATCGGTCAAGTTGATAACGAAGGTATTGGGTTCCACCGTCAATATTCTGTGCTATATCCCAGGGATTGCTTACTCCTAAGCCTTCCGCTGTTCCTGGCATTAACTGCATTAATCCTTGAGCCCCGGCGCTTGAAAGAGAGTAAGGGTTAAACCCTGATTCTTGTTTTATTACAGCACGTATAAGATTAGGATTAATATCATACTTTTTAGCGGATACAGCTATATTCTGTTCGATTGTTTGAAGAATCTTACCTTTATTCAGGGCATAATCAGAAGAAGCCGGTTTATAACGCAAATTAGCAGCCAGAGTCTTAGAACTGTTATTTTGTGCAGCTTCAAGTGCATAGCTAAATGAATCATTTTCCGGAATATTAAGCTTTATTGGAATGCGGCTTTGAATTTCTTCGATTTTCTGACGAAAGATTTCATCAACGCTAATTGGCATGTCCATCACCTATTATTATCATACCATACTTGACTATTAAGAACAACCATATCGATTTCAAGAATATAATTGAAGTTGTACACATAATATTTAATAACTATTAATTATTAGCAATAGTGTGAGGAGGCAGGTATGACTTTTGATGATAAAAAGATTCCCAAGCCGAAGGTTCATAACATCATTTTGGAAAACAGACAAAAGCTTAGTATCTCAGGCGTTATTGATGTTGACAGTTTTAATACTGAAAACGTGATACTAGAAACTGAAATGGGTATGCTTTCGATTAAGGGAGAAGAACTTAGAATTAGCAGACTTAATCTTGAAAATGCGGAAATGATTATTGAGGGGGATATCCTAAGCTGTGTATACAGCGATGACTTCAAGACTAAAGGGTTGGGATTCTTAGGTAGAATGTTTAGATAAGGTGGTGATGAATAAATTGGCTGTTTCTGTTTCCAGTCAAGTGATAGTATTCTTTTGCTGTATATTGGGAGGACTTATAATCGGATTACTGTTCGATATTTTTAGATTATCAAGGAGGATTATTCCGACAAGTGATTTGATTACATATATTGAAGACATAATCTTTTGGGTGTTGGTTGGAGTAATTGTTCTTGTTACCATTTTTCAGTTTAACCAAGGTCAGCTTAGGGGCTTCGTATTTTTGGGTATGTTTCTTGGATTGGTCTTTTATTTTATGCTTTTTAGCAATTTGCTTATTCGATTGGTTTGTTATCTTTTCAGCCTATTGGAAAAAATAACAAGATATGTAATTAAACTTACAAAAAAGCCGATAAAAATAATAGTAAAGATGATAGCTATTCCAATTAGGATGATTTGGTTTGTTTTAAAAAAGGCTGCTCAAAGGATTAAGTTAAGATGTAAAAAGATTTTTGCAAATATAAAGAGGTCAAAAAAAATAATTACAGAAAAAGTATAATTGAGCAGGAGATTAGATACTTTTATCGAATATATACTGTAACGTTGTTTACTAACACTTCTTTCCAGTATACAAACACTATTTGGAGATAATTGGATGAAGAACAAAAGAAAAGGCAATATTAAGAGAGTAATTTATTTTATTGTAATTTTATATATCGGGGTTGTTTTAGTGCGCCAAGAAACGGTTTTGTTTGATTGTCATAAACAGCAGAACTATTATTTGAGTGAGATAAAAAAGAATCAGAATCTATCTACAGACCTGAAGCAAAAGAAAGAGCTTTACAACTCAGATGTTTTTGTTGAAAAAACGGCTAGAGAAAAACTTGGAATGGTTTATCCTGGAGAAAAGGTATTTAAAGATATATCAAGATGATAAGAGGCATGTTATGCTTGCCTTTTTTTCTTTTAAATTTATTGAGTTCTTCTTAAGCCTTAAAAATCAACTTTTGGTTGACTATACATGTTATTTGATATAAACTTAAATTAGCTTATTGCTTTAATTTAGTAGTGTTAACGGTTTTTTCTAATAAGCTTATAATAATTAGAAACAAAATTTAAGGAGGAGTACTTGAAAAATGCCATTTGAAGTAGGCAGCGTGGTAGAAGGCAAAGTAACGGGTATAACAAAATTCGGAGCCTTCATTCAGTTACAGGATGGTACTATGGGATTGGTACATATATCCGAGATTGCAGATAGCTATGTAACTGACATAAATGAACATTTGAAAGAGAATCAAATAGTTAAGGTAAAGATTATTTCTATCGATGTGAAAGGAAAGCTTAGTCTTTCAATCAAGAAAGCTATTGATTCTTCCAATAAAAACAAATCTTTTGGTCCTCCGCCTGATGATTTTGATTGGTCTTCTTCAAACAAGAGCGATAACTTATCGTTCGAGGAGCGCCTTTCCAAATTTAAGAAAGATAGTGAAGAAAAAATGTCAGACCTAAAAAGAAGTTTTGAATCAAAAAGAGGAAGCGGTGGATATAGAAAGTCAATACCGTTTTAAATATAGCTTATCAAGCCCTCTCTTAATAATGAGCGGGCTTTTGTTATGATTATGTTTATTTATATATATCTCTTACTTATATGTATAAAAATTTCTTAAGAGGAAAAAAATATATATAAAGGTTTTAATGCATTACTAAAAAGGAGAACGGTATAATTTGACAATGTAGATAATTCATGCTAAAATTAACTTACTACTATAATTTTTTATTCTTTTCAAAATCCTTCAAAACCTTTGAATTCTTGTGTTTTCAAATTTTCTTTATATTTTCCATGAAAAGTTAGTTATATTAAAGGCGGTGTTTTATGAATAATGTTGATTTGAAGAGTAAGACATTAGAAGAATTGAGATATATAGCCAAAATAGTTGGTTTGGATAATTACTTAAAATTGAAAAAAAGCGAATTAATGGAGCAGCTGCTGAAGCTTGAAAAAGATAATGATAAAAGCAAATCTATTTCGGATGAAGAGCCTAGAGAATCTAAAAAACAGGTTAACGACAAAAAAATGGAGCCTGTAGCAGAGCATACAGATGAACAAACTAAGAAGAAACGCGGCAGGCCAAGTAAAACTGAATTAAATGTTTCTTTAAATGAAAATGAGCAGGAAAAAGATAATTCTGAGGCAGAGCTTAAGAAAGCAAAAGCAAAAGCTCACGCAGTTATACATAAATCGGAGCATTCTGAAGCTGAAAAGGAATTGGATACTAAAGAAGAAGCAGCAAAGAGAGATGACTATCCAAATGGAATCGAAAAGATTGCCAGTGATGATCCAGTAGAAGGTGTTCTTGAAGTATTGCCTGATGGTTATGGGTTTTTAAGATGTGATAATTATCTTTCTGGACCTAAAGATGTTTATGTTTCTCCTTCACAAATAAGAAGATTTGGATTAAAAACAGGGGATCTTGTAAAAGGTAAAGGAAGAATTCCGAAAGAAGGAGAAAAATTTCAGGCACTTTTATTTGTTCAGAGCGTTAATGGAGATTCTCCAGAAATAGCTTCCAAGAGAATTCCATTTGAAAATCTCACCCCAATTTATCCAGAACAGAGAATTACATTGGAAACAAGTTCGCGAGAGCTTTCAACAAGGCTTATCGATCTTATAGCACCAATTGGAAAAGGCCAGAGGGGCATGATTGTCGCTCCGCCAAAGGCTGGAAAAACTATTTTGCTAAAAAAGATTGCAAATAGTATTACAACAAATTACCCTGATATTGAATTAATCGTCCTATTAATTGATGAAAGACCTGAAGAGGTTACAGATATGCAGAGGTCCATCAAGGGGGAAGTAATTTATTCCACATTTGATGAAGTCCCTGACCATCATATAAAAGTTGCTGAAATGGTTCTAGAAAGGGCACAGAGGCTTGTTGAACATAAAAAAGATGTTGTTATACTTTTAGATAGCATAACAAGACTTGCAAGGGCTTATAACCTTACCATACCTCCTACAGGGCGTACGCTATCTGGTGGATTGGATCCGGGAGCTTTGCATAAACCTAAAAGGTTCTTCGGCGCAGCAAGAAATATTGAATTTGGAGGGAGCCTGACTATCCTTGCAACAGCACTTATTGAAACTGGCAGCAGAATGGATGATGTAATATTCGAAGAATTTAAAGGTACAGGAAATATGGAGCTGCATTTGGATAGAAAGTTATCTGAAAAGAGAATATTCCCTGCTATTGATATAAATAAGTCAGGGACAAGAAGAGAAGAATTGCTTCTTAATCAAAGAGAGCTTGAGGCTATATGGACTATAAGAAAGGCTCTTAGCAATCAAGGAACGGCAGATGTTACAGAGTTATTGATAAACCGATTGATGGCAACCAAGACAAATGCAGATTTTGTTGCAACAATCAATGTTACTTTCAACGGACAGTATCTATAGAATATACTTCGCTGAGAAAATTGAAAATTTTAAGTTTAAGTGTAGTTAAAGGTTGTCGTTTTGACAATCTTTTCTTTTTATTACCTAGGAATTGAACTCCAAAGTCTTACTGCGACTAAATATTATAAAAAACTACATATTAGAACTTGCTTTTTAGATTTTATTGTTAAAAGATTTTGTCATTTTTACAAAAACTATTGAAAAAACTTTTTAATAAATGTAAAATACACTCAGATTGGAAAATTAAATCTTATTTTTCAAAAAAAATGTCAATTTCATAAAATCTTGTAAGTTTTTCCTTTGAATTTTAATTAAATATAGATATATAAATGTTTTTACTTCAGTGCTGCTTTTAAGTGTGACTATTGATATTTTACGAAAGAAAGGAAAAATTCAACAAATGACAAACGAAGGAAGAATTGTGCCATTTGAGAGAAGTGCGTCTTTCTACTCAAAAGTAGGTATGAAATTACTTGCCGAACAAAGATTACCGGAAGCTGTTAAAAACTTCGAAAAAGCAATTATGCTTCAACATGATAACTGTGAGCATTATTTTAATTTGGCCGGAGTTTTATCAGAAATGGGTAATATCAAAGAATCAATCGGAATTCTTGAAAATGCTCTTAAAAGTCTTGAAAAAACTATGCCTGATTGTTATTTTGCCTTAGGATGCAATTACTTTGACCTTGGAGATTATATTAAATCCAGGGAAAACTTTGAAAAGTATTGCGAAATAGCTCCTAAAGGCAATTTTATTTTAGAAGCTGTTGAAGCTGTTAGGTTTATAGATACTAATATACTAAGCAAAAACAGAACTCGCAGCGAAAAGATTCAGAGGTTAGCCAATAAAGGAAAGCAATTGCTTGAAGAATGTAAGTTTGATAAATCTATAAGGTTATTAGAAAAAGTAGTTTTAATGGATGATAGCCTTGTAATACCTAGAAATAATTTATCTCTTGCATATTACTTAAATGATGAAGTTGAAAAAGCCATTGATATTTCGAGACAGGTTATAAAGATAGATAAATACAATTCATATGCAAATTGCAATCTTGCATTATTCTATAAAACACTTGACTGTCTAGATTTCTATGAGAACCAGATTAATGCAATTCAAAATTCGAGATTCGATACAATTGATGAGATATTGAATGCTGTAGACATACTTTATAAGCTTGGCGAAGATTATGTAATAAGAAGTATTCTTGAAAAACAAACAAGAAACCATAATGAGCCTATATTATGGCACTTCTTAGCTATATCCTGTCATAATACCGGCAGTATTGAAAAAGCTATTGATATTTGGAATGGAGTTAAAAATAAGCTTCCTCATATGACTATTTTCACTGACTGCTTTGTGCTGGAGGCTAAGAAAGTAATTGATAAGCCGGTTAGATTCAGTATCTTAGAATATGATGTAAAAATGCTGGCGGATTATATGATAAGGATAGAAGAACTAATAGAAATGCTGATAAAGTTAGACTCGAAAGAATTTATCAGAACATGGGAAAGTAATGATTTTGTTAAAGTAATTGTAGAATATTTCATCTACAGGCTTGAAAAGAAGAAGAGATTAACCTTGATTGAAAAGCTTGCAGATGTTGAAGATGATAGTGCCTTTAGAATATTGGATGCATATATCAAGAACACAACCAAGAAGGATGAAGTAAGCAGTAAATGCGAAGAAGTGGTAATTCGCAAAATGGTTGCAGGAGATGCAACAGCTAACATTGTAGAATTTAGAATACAATAAAAAAAACAGCCGATTGGCTGTTTTTTTTATCTATATTTCTATGATGCTCTTAATTTTCTCTATATATTCATCTGCAATCTTTTCAGAGTTTTTCTTAGTAGTTCCTTCAGCATAAACTCTGCAAAGCGGCTTATCTACATCCGGTATTATTAGAACCCATCCTCTTGCTGATGCAAACTTAACGCCATCAAGCAGTTCAATTTTATTTTTTGTTTTTTCCTGAATCAGAGTCCGCATTACCTTACCTTTTTGTTCCCATGGACAAAAGATTTTCTTCTTGCTAATATAAAACTCAGGAACTTGATCGATTATTTCTTCTAGTGCAGTCTGCTTAGTTGAAATAAATTCAATAATCTTTAAGAGACCTGCAAAGGAATCAAAATTAAGCATAAATTGGTCTAGATTTTCTCTGTTTTTATGAGGACTTTGCTTTAACATCTCTTCCATGACAGCTCTTGAAGATGTTTTGGTTCTAGTTACTTTACCACTGTATCTTTCAGCAATTTTATCAATAACCGTAGATGTAGTGATAGGTATAATTATATTTGCATCGGGGTTTGTTTCAAAGGTTATTATTGATATCATAGCAGTGTATAAATCATCATAAATTGTTCTGTTTCTCTTATCAAAGAGAATCATATTCTCGCCATTGCTATCAATATAGACACCAAAGTCAGCATCATTCTTTTTAATTTCTTCAAATATTTCTTCACTACTGGATGTGTCGAATGGTTTTGTAATAGAACTGACAACCTTTACACCGATATCAGGCAGCATTTGTGCCATTAATGAATTAACAAGGTCAGAAGGCGTATAAAAAACAATCTTTAGCTGTTTTTGCCTAATTGCGGGGATATCAACTTCATTCATTATCGCGCGTAAGTAATAATTCCTAAAATCGGTTATATTATTAAGCCTGCTGATTTCTTCTGCACTACAGCGCTTGAAGTCTTCTCTGACAAAAGAGTTTTCTATCTTTCTTTCAAATGCACGGCTTATGGTTGCACCTTTTGAATCCATAAAATCAGCACAAATCCTATTTGGATTTCCTTCGGATATTTTAATGTGGATTCCTCCTTCAACTGAGAGAAAGCTAATTGCATATCTTGAAACAGGAGTCAATATTCCACTGAGGTTAAATACTTCAACACCAACCGAAAGAATACCGGAAACAAAAGCATGCTTGAACATTCTTGCAGCATTTGAATTTGTTGAACTTACAACTACTTTTGAGCCTTTTTTATATAGAGAGCCATAGGCAGCGCCCAGCCTTGTAGCAAATTCGGGAGATATATCGACATTTATTATTCCCGAAAGGCCATTTTCTCCAAAGATAGTTTTAATATATTTTGAACCCCATATGAGGTTTCTATCAACAATAGCAAGGGTATCTATAGCCTTCTGAGGCCATACCTTAACATTAGGTTTTACAATAGCTCTTTCATTTAAAGTGCAGTCGTCACCTATTACTGCATTTTCAAAAATTGAGACATAGTTTTTAGTATTTACTTTATTACAAAGAATCGCTCCCCTGACTTCTGAACCATATTCAATAAAATTATTGTTCCAAAGGATACTCCTTTTTATAGATACTTCATCTCCAATAACATTGTTGTTGCCTAACACGGAATAATTTTCTATAGAAGCTTTACTGCTTATTTTACAGTTGCTTCCGATATAGGCAGGAGCGGTTATTTCTGCACCAGGCTCAATTACTGTTCCTGGGCCTACCCATACATTTTCTTTAAGTAAATTTCCTTCGATTTTTAAATTGATTTTTCCCTCGAAAATGTCTATATGTGATTGCAGATATGCTTTCAAATCACCAATATCACACCAATAATCTGAGGTGATAAAACCATACATAGGCCTTTTTTCCTTAAGAAGTAAAGGAAATAAATCCTGGCTGAAGTCATAATTCTTGCCCTTTTCAAAATACTTGAACATTTCAGGTTCTAATATATATGTACCAGTGTTTACAGTGTCGCTGAATACTTCTCCCCAGCTTGGTTTTTCAAGGAAACCGGTAATTGCGGAGTTTTCATCTGTTATTACAACTCCGTATTCAAGTGGTACGGCAACTTTTGAAAGCACAAGTGTAGCAACAGCATTTTTGTTTTTATGAAATTCAACTGCTGCAGTCAGATTCATATTAGTAAGGCCGTCGCCGCTTATTACAATAAATGTTTCGTCAAGAAAGTCAACTGCGTTATGTACGCTTCCTGCAGTTCCAAGAGGCGTATCTTCAGTAAAGTAATGAATATTTACACCAAAATTTGAACCGTTGCCGAAATACTCTTTAATCTTTTGCGGCAGGTACATTAATGTAACACCAATTTCTGTAATACCATGACCTTTAAGAAGCTCTATGATATGTTCCATTATTGGTTTATTCATAACCGGAACCATTGGTTTTGGCAGGTCACATGTAAGCGGCCTGAGGCGCGAGCCTTCACCGCCAGCCATTATAATAGCCTTCATTTTCACCATCCTTTCTTGCAATTTTTTATATAAATAAAGGAAATATACAAAATTTATAAAACATTATTAAGTTAATAGTAATTGGTATACACGAAATGAAAAAGGTTTTCAAAGCAATTGAATGATTATTAAAACTTACCCATAAATATTATACAATATTATATGGTTTATGTCCAAAATATTATTTAAGAGTGAAAAATTAACAAGCCCCTATTAATTAATAGGAGCCTGTTAATTTATATTTTAGGTTTAACTATAGCCATTAACAAATTGGCGGCTGCAAGTGCAGTATTAATATGTGTATCATCAGGTTTTTTCAGAAAGCAGATTCTCTGAATAATCAATCCCGGAACAGAAAATATATATGAAATAGCGGGAATCGAGACTATTAATACTGTAATACTAAAAGATACATATAAAATAAGGAGTTCTAGAAAAAACCTTTCAAAGAAATTCATCGGCGGTACTAGCAGTACTGTTAATATACAAAAAACCAGAAACATTAGCACAAATATATTTGATCCGCATCTTACATGAACCATGGGGGCTGAGTTAATCTTATCAAAATCTATTACAGAACAATTATGCTCAATCGCATTTGCTGTCATATGCTCAGCGGCATGATACTTTTTATTATCATCTGACATAAGCTTTGAAGCAAAATACAAAAATGCTATCAAAGTTGTTATTCTGATTTGTGTTTCAACAAGTATTTTGCTTGAATGGGAATCAGAAAGCACAGCAATAACCATAGGGAGAATAATAAAGATAAAGAATAAAAGGAAGTAGTCTTTGAAAAACCCCCGCAAAGCTTTGCATATATTAATATGGCCTTTTGAATTCTCATCTCTATTAGCAGTAATTAAACCGTCATTATTTACCGCTTTGATTTTTACATTACGATAGGATAATGATAACCCATCCGAAAAAGAACTTCCACTAACAGCATGTTTCATCAATATACTCCTCCTTTAAACGTCTTTTATGGTTTTACATCCAGTATGAGAATTTTCTCAAAACAAATAAAAATATTTAAGGTGCAATGATAACTAAAATTATATCATAATATAAAATAAAATGAAAATATGAATGTTAAAAGTGATATAATATTTTAAAATCTATTGAGGTTAAAATATATGGCAGAATTTAAAGTTGTATCACAATATAAACCCCTTGGAGACCAGCCGGAAGCAATAAGACAGCTGTCGGATGGGCTGAAACGTGGAGAAAAGGCTCAGACACTATTAGGGATAACAGGGTCAGGAAAAACCTTTACAATTGCAAACGTAATCCAGGAGATTCAAAAGCCTACTCTTGTAATTGCGCATAATAAGACTCTTGCAGCACAGCTTTGCAGTGAGTTTAAGGAGTTTTTCCCTAATAATGCCGTTGAATATTTTGTGAGCTATTACGATTATTATCAGCCTGAGGCTTATATACCCACTACAGACACTTATATTGAAAAAGATTCTTCCATCAATGATGATATTGATAAGCTAAGACACTCTGCTACTGCTTCACTTTCTGAAAGAAATGATGTAATAATTGTTGCCAGTGTTTCTTGTATTTATGGTTTGGGCGACCCAATTGATTATAATAGTATGGTACTTTCATTGAGACCTGGAATGCACAAAAACAGGGACGAAGTGGTAAAGCGCCTGGTAAATATGCAATATGAGAGAAATGACATTGCTTTTGTCAGGGGTAAGTTCCGTGTAAGAGGAGATATCCTGGAGATTTTTCCTTCAGACGAAGCGGAGAAAGCATTGCGAATTGAGTTTTTTGGCGATGAAGTAGAAAAGATTAGTGAGATAGATGTTTTAACAGGTAAAACTTTAGGAATTCGAAGCCACTGTGTTGTGTTCCCTGCATCACATTATGTAACTACACCTGAGAAAATGCAGAGAGCAATCAAAACAATCGAGATGGAGCTTGAAGAAAGAGTCAAGGAATTAAAAGCACAGGACAAGCTTCTTGAGGCACAGAGGCTTTTACAGCGAACAAATTTCGATTTAGAAATGATGCAGGAGATTGGTTTTTGTCAAGGAATAGAAAATTATTCAAGGCATATAAGCGGGAGAGAAGCCGGGAGTGCTCCATTTACGCTTATTGATTACTTTCCAAAGGATTTCTTGCTAGTTATTGATGAATCGCATGTTACAATTCCGCAAGTAGGGGCAATGTATCATGGAGACCGCTCAAGAAAAGATGCTCTAATCGATTATGGTTTCAGGCTTCCTTCGGCGTACGATAATAGGCCGTTGTGTTTTAATGAATTTGAAGATAAGGTGAATCAGGTTATTTATGTAAGTGCAACACCAGGAAATTATGAGAGAGAACGCTCAAAAATTGTGGAGCAGATTATTAGGCCGACAGGATTAATTGACCCGGAAATAGAAGTTCGTCCGGTTACAGGTCAAATTGATCATCTTATTGGACAGGTTAGGGAAAGAGCGGAAATGGGACACAGAGTCCTGGTTACCACCCTTACCAAGAAGATGGCTGAGGATTTGACTGATTATATGAAAGAAATAAATATCCGTGTCCGGTATTTGCATTCAGATATTGATACAATAGAGCGAATGGAGATTTTAAGAAATTTAAGGCTTGGTGAATTTGATGTTTTAGTTGGAATTAATCTTCTTAGGGAAGGCCTTGACCTTCCGGAGGTTTCACTGGTGGCAATTCTTGATGCTGATAAGCCGGGTTTCTTACGTTCTGAGACCTCTTTGATTCAAACAATTGGTCGTGCGGCTCGAAATGTCAAAGGCAAGGTTATTATGTATGCTGATGAACTTACTGATGCGATGGAGAAAGCCATAGGAGAGACCAATAGAAGAAGAAAACTTCAAATACAATACAATAGGGAAAACAATATTATTCCGCAAAGTGTGCAAAAGGATGTACGTGAGGTTATTCAAGCAACCAAAATAGCTGAAGATGAAGTTGAATACAAGACTCTAAATTTAAAAGAAAATAGCCAAAAAGATATTAAGCGCATAATTAGCAAACTAACACTAGAAATGAAGGATGCCGCATCAAATCTCCAGTTCGAGCGGGCAGCTGAGTTACGGGATAAAATAAAAGAGTTAGAAAAAAGAATATAACGGTTAAAGAAGAAGGGTCACTGTTAAAGTGACCCTAAAAAATTTAAATTGCAATTTGGATCTGAAAGAACTTGCTGGTAGGCACGGGAGGCTGGATATTTTTAATGCCTTCGCGTGTCACGAGAATATCTTTGTGATTGCTAAAAATATTGCTTAGTTCTGAAACAAGGTATAAAACACTGTCAGTCGGATTGATGCTTTCTTCGATTGTAATCATTCTACTGAGAGAATCGTACAACCTTTTTGCTTCTTTTATCCGGCCGGTGTGAATAAGCGGCAAGAGAGATAGAATAAATATTTTTATTCTGAAATCATCTTGTGCAAGAGCAAGTGCCGAACCTAGTTTCATCAGAGCTTCTTCCTGGTTATAAAACAGGCTGTTTAACCCTTCGGCCATAAGGCACAATACCTTTTCTTCCCGAGTTAGCTTGTGGTGCTTAAGTAACTTGGAAGCCAGACTGTTTGCTTCGGAGAAATTCGAATTCTTTAACAGTTGTTTCAGCGCGTTTATACCTTTGGAATTGGAAGGTATATTAAAAAAGTTGAAACAATATTTTGCACTTTTGAAAGTGAACCAAACCGGCAAGAATTCATTTACCCGTGCAAGGGGCACATTGTTGCGCCGCGGCATATTAGGATAAACAGAGAGTATCTGATCGCATTCACTTTGAAGGAATAACAGGCTGCGATATTTGTCATCATCTTCATTAAGATTTTGACTCTTCAAGTGAAGGACTTTGCCCACATGCTGCATTATCCATTTAGCTTCCTTCCAATTCTTCTCTTTAATGTTTGTTAAAGCAATAAATTGAAGAATTTTAAGGCGGAAGTGGCTTTGGGATATGGCATAAGCGGCTCCAAAAGCAACAAGTGCTTTATCATAGTCCCGTTTGACCAAATAGTTAACGCCTTTAGCAGTGAAGCATAAAATCTTCTCTTCTACAGTCAGAGAAGAATCGCGTGAAATAAGCGAAGCAAGCAAGCTGGCAGTCTGGATATGGCCACTCCGTAGAGTGTATTTTAAAAACCTTATTGTAAGACGTTCGGATGGGATGTCAAATATGTTAAAGGTTAACTCCACCCGGTCAGGCCGCTTCCGAAATAATGATTTCAGGAAGTTTAAAAACTTCATTTTGAAAATCCTCCTCTTTAGTAATTAGGAATCCATAAGAATCTACGAGATATTATCCCAACAATACAACCACCTCCAAAATTATTTGCAAAAGGCTTCAATATAAAAATAGATGCACTTATTAATATTTTACTAGTAAGATGAAGAATTTACAATTATTGATATGTTAGGTTTAAGTTAAAAAAATTAGACCACAGCGAATGTGGCCTAATTTTATTTTTTAGAATGGCATAGGGATGCTGAAAAGTTCCGCAGTATCAGTTGAACTCATTTGCTCCCTTTGTTTCTTGTTTAATCTCTTCTTGCTGCCGTTGAGCCTGAACTGAACTCTTTCAAGGTCTTCACGGAGAGAAAGTATGCTTTTGGTATTGCCCTTTTGTTTGTGCTTCATCAGGACTACCCCATTGACTGGAGCATACCGCCTTTTTGCCTCTTTGTCATTGCCGATTTTTGCATACACTTCTGCAATCAGGGCCTCAATCTTCAGACGCATGTCTCTCTGGCTTAATCCGCTGGCGGAACCGAAGTTTGCACGGGCAAAACGAAGGTTGCCAAGTTTGAGGAACATAAAACCTATGGCAAGATAGCAGATAATTGCTTCCTCATCATAGTAAACGTCTTCAAGAGTAGATTGAGCCAGCTCACCAGCTTTTTCAAAGTTGCCTCTTGATAACAAGGTCATGATTTTGTTGACATTTTTGTTGGTTGTCTCGATTTTGAACATTTTAAAAAACTGTTTTTTCTTGGCCATTCTTCACCCTCCTTAATTTTTTCGGAGCAAAGCACATAGAAAAAAGCTTTTCTAATCATCACCTCCATAAATTATTATGCTAGGTAACACTTTATATAAAAAAACAAATAGTCATAGGTATTTTACTATTAAAATAAAACTTTTACAATAGATAATAAGAGATAAAATAAAGAAACCAGCTTGGCTGGTTTCTTTATTTTATCTCTTATTACTTTCTTATTGGAAGATTTATAGTAAACTCAGTGCCTTTACCTACTTCACTGCTGACCGATATTTTCCCGTTATGTTTTTCAATAATATTGTAAACAATTGAAAGGCCAAGGCCTGTTCCAACTCCAACTCCTTTCGTTGTGAAGCCTGGGTCAAATATTTTTTTCATAACATCAGGAGTCATACCGGCACCCGAATCCTTAATTCTTATTGTAACAAATTTATCGTCAGATGAGGTTTTAATCCATATGGTGCCTGTTTCAGGTATAGCATCCACAGCATTGACAATAAGATTCATGAATATTTGGTTAAGCTGATTAGGATAGCAAAGAATGGATGGAATATCTCCATATTCTTTTATTACTTCAACCTTTGTTTTTAATTTATTACCAAGAAGAATCAAAGTAGAATCAATTCCAACATGAACATCGGCTTCCTTAAATTCAGATTCATCAAGCCTTGCAAAATTTCTTAAGCTTTTTACGATTGCCAGAATTCTATCGCAAGCGATGAGGTTGGTTTTGTTTGCGTCATCTAGTTTCTCCACTAAAGAAGCCGCACTAGGGTCCTCGATGATACTTTCCGACATCTTCAATCTGGATATAAGCGTGCTGTAAAGGCTCACATTGCAATTAATTGCACCAATGGGGTTATTTATTTCATGTGCAACTCCGGCCACTAACATACCAAGTGAAGCCATTTTCTCATGTTGAACCAATTGGGTTTGGGTATTTCTAAGTTCTGAATAAGCTTTGTCCAAATACTCAAGTGTTTTTTCAAGGCTGTCAACTGCCTTTTTTGCTGTTCTTTTTTCTTCTTCAACCTTATTTAATATGTTTTTCTCCTTAAAAATTGAATGAGAAAGGAATGCGCCTGTAAAAACCATAGAGGCTAAAATCAAGAAAAAATGCTGTATTGAGAGACCTGGAAAGGTAGAATTCGGGTTAATAAAATATGCAAAAAAGTTTATAATTGTAACTACTGATGTTGCATATACCAATACATGATACTCACTATACATAACGCTGAGAGCAATAAGCGGATAAAATATACTTACAATTGCAAAGGTATTAGTTTGATTAATATGGGCAAAAGTCAAAGCGATACTGCCCAACACAGGATACATATATTTCATAATATTAGCAAAAAAGGTAATCTTATTAATAATATAAAAGAATATAACAAAGACGCATATTAATGAAGAATTTAAAATTTTTCTGTCACTAGTAAGGGTAGGGTCCAAAAAGGTTATGAGGGCTGCAAATGCTAGTCCTAATGTCATTATCAATAAAATTCGCATATTTATCTTTTTTGTTTCAAAAAAGATATCATCAGAAACTTTGCGATTTAATAATAATTTTGGATGAAAAAGATTTGGAATATTCATAACTTATCCCCATAATTCGTTATAATAAGATAAAATATTATTACTCAAAAATAATTATATCATATTTATTAGTTTATAATATTAAAAAAATAAAAAGAGAAGAATAACTTTGTTGTTTTTTTAGGGAAAAATCTATATACTTTTGTTGCTGAATTTACAAAAGGAAAGAGGGACATTATGTCAAGAGATTCAATACTGATTAAAGGTGCAAGAGAACATAATCTTAAAAATATAGATATTGAAATTCCAAGAGACAAGCTTGTCGTTATTACAGGCCTAAGCGGCTCGGGCAAGTCTTCTCTTGCTTTTGATACAATTTATGCGGAAGGGCAAAGAAGATATGTAGAGTCCTTATCTGCATATGCAAGGCAATTTTTAGGGCAGATGGAAAAACCGGATGTAGATTATATTGAAGGCCTTTCACCGGCAATATCGATTGACCAGAAGACAACCAGCAAAAATCCGCGTTCGACTGTTGGAACAGTTACTGAAATATACGATTATCTAAGGTTGCTTTTTTCAAGAATTGGAGTGCCGCACTGCCCTGAATGCGGAAAAGAAATTTCCCAGCAATCTATTGACCAGATTGTAGATAAGATCATGGAACTGCCTGAAGGTACAAAGATTCAACTGCTTTCTCCAATTATCAGAGGGAGAAAGGGTGAGTATCATAAGATATTTGAGGATGCAAGAAAATCAGGCTTTGTAAGGGTTAGGGTTGATGGCGAAATAAAAGATTTGAGTGAAGAGATAAGTTTAGACAAGAATAAGAAGCATAATATTGAGATAGTAGTTGATAGGCTTGTAATCAAGCCGGATATTGTATCACGCCTTACAGATTCATTGGAAACAGTTCTAAGTATGTCTGAGGGGCTGGCGCTCATTGATATTATTGATGGAAAGGAAATGCTTTTTAGTCAAAACTTTGCCTGTACTGACTGTAAGGTTAGCCTGGGAGAATTAACGCCAAGGATGTTTTCTTTTAACAGTCCTTATGGTGCCTGCCCAAGGTGCAGCGGGTTGGGAGCTCTTATGGAAATAGACCCTGAATTGGTTGTTCAGGATAAATCAAAATCTATAAGTGAAGGCGGGATAGCTGCCGCGGGATGGAATTTTTCAAACGATGGATATTGTGCCATGCTATTCAAAGGCTTATCCAACAAATATGGATTTAGCCTTGATACGCCAATAAAGGATTTGAGTCCGGAAATACTTGATATTATACTTTACGGAACTGAAGGTGAAAGATTTTGGGTAAACCGTATGGCAGAATACGGTGGAGGTTCTTATATGACAGCTTTTGAGGGCATAATAAACAGCCTCCAAAGAAGATATAAGGAAACCCAATCAAATTATCAAAGAGAGTATTATGAAGGGCTGATGAGTAACAAGCCATGCCCTGAATGTGATGGTGCAAGACTTAAAAAAGAAACCTTAGCTATCACTATTGGCGGGAAAAATATCAATGAAATTTCGCACTTCAATATAAGAGAAGCAAGAGTATTTTTTAAGAACTTAAAACTAACACAAAAAGAACAAACAATTGGTCAAAGAGTTTTCAAGGAGATTGATGCAAGATTGGGATTCCTCGAAGACGTAGGTCTTGATTATCTTTCTTTATCAAGGCCATCAGGCACTCTCTCAGGAGGTGAAGCGCAGAGAATCCGGCTCGCAACTCAGATTGGGTCAGGATTAATGGGGGTTTTATATATTCTCGATGAACCTAGTATTGGCCTGCACCAGAGAGATAATGAAAAACTCCTTAAAACCCTTAGAAGACTATGTAATATAGGGAATACACTTATAGTAGTTGAGCATGATGAAGATACGATCTATTCTGCCGACCATATAATAGATATAGGCCCGGGCCCCGGGGTTCATGGAGGATATGTTGTTGCACAGGGGGATATTGATGTAATAAAAGCTTGCAATGAATCTTGGACAGGCCGTTATCTTACTGGAAAGTTAAAGATAGAAATTCCTGAGGAAAGAAGGCAGCCCCAGGACAAGTGGCTTGAAATCATAGGAGCTAGAGAAAACAATTTAAAAAATATTAATGTTAGAATACCTCTCGGAGTATTTACCTGCATAACAGGTGTTTCGGGCTCTGGGAAGAGTTCAATAATTAATGAAATATTGTACAAACGTCTTGCAAGTGAATTGAACGGAGCTAGAATGAAGCCGGGGCTGCATGATGAAGTTAGAGGGGTAGAAAACCTTGATAAGGTTATAGATATTGACCAATCGGCAATTGGCAGAACGCCAAGATCAAATCCTGCAACTTATACAGGAGTATTTGACCATGTCCGCGATGTCTTTTCTCAAACACTTGAAGCCAAGGCAAGAGGATATAAAACTGGAAGGTTCAGTTTTAATGTAAAAGGCGGGCGCTGTGAATCATGCAGTGGAGATGGAGTTTTAAAAATCGAAATGCACTTTTTACCGGATGTATATGTAACCTGCGATGTATGTAAGGGAAAAAGATATAATCGTGAAACACTTGAGGTTAAATACAAGGGAAAAAGCATTGCAGATGTGCTTGATATGACTGTTGAAGAAGCATTGGACTTCTTTAAAAATATTCCAAGGATTCAAAGAAAACTCCAAACCCTATTTGAGGTTGGGTTGGGTTATATTAAGCTGGGACAAGCATCAACGACACTTTCCGGAGGAGAGGCCCAGCGTGTAAAATTAGCTACAGAGCTTACAAAGAAGAGTACAGGTAGGACTTTATATATATTGGACGAACCCACAACCGGTCTGCATATAGCTGATGTACACCGCCTTGTAGAAATTTTGCATAGGCTTGTTGAAACAGGAAATACAGTTGTAGTAATAGAACACAATCTGGATGTCATAAAAACAGCTGATTATATTATAGATTTAGGGCCGGAAGGCGGAGACAGAGGTGGAACTATTGTTGCACAGGGGACGCCTGAAGAGGTAGTAAAATATAAAGAATCTTACACCGGGCAGTTCTTACAGAAAAAGCTAAGTGAATAAATAAAAATAATATTAATTGTCTTTTATGCTGTGCACAAAATGCATTAAAATCAATGCGAAAAGCATAAAATGCATTTTACATTAAAAAACATGCAGTTTGCATTGGAGATATTGACTAGAATCTGTAATATTGTATACTCAAGACGACTTCTTAGTTCTTGCATTTTTCGACACTCGCCACCTTAGGGTGGCTTTTTTTTGCTAAAAATTGATTTTTAAATAAAGTAGTTGACAGTTGCTGGTTGTGAGTTGACAATTATATTAGGCTTAATAATTATATCTATTTATGAGAAAAGAGTTGATTGTCAATCATAATTTATTGAGGTGAAGTTATGGGAAAAGAAATTGAAAGAAAATTTCTGGTAAGTAGTGATAGATACAAAGAAGGCGCAAATGCGGCTTACTTCAAACAAGGATATATATGCAGTGATATTAATCACGTTGTAAGGATAAGAGTTAACGGACAAAAAGCATTCATTACTATCAAAGGAGAACTCAAAGGTACTGCAAGGGCCGAATATGAGTATTCTATACCTGTTAATGATGCACTGGAAATGTTAGAAACATTATGTGAAAAACCTCTGATTGAAAAAACCAGGTTCAAGGTTGATTATAAAGGATTCCTGTGGGAAGTAGATGAATTTTATGGAGATAATGAGGGGCTTATAATTGCTGAAATTGAACTTAAAGAAGAGAACACTGAGTTTCCTAAGCCGGATTGGCTTGGCGAAGAAGTAACCCAGGATATGAGATATTATAATTCAAACTTGGCAAAGAACCCATATAGGGCTTGGAAAGAAGAAAAATAGGAGAAAGCCATTTAGCTTCTCCTATTTTTAGTTATTTTTTACAGTGATTGACCAGTTCAAATACTTGATGCAGAGTTCCCTTTGCAACTCCAGTGATAGTTACTGCAATGTTTCGAGGATTCAGAGTGTGCCCGAATTCCTGAAGCTTTTGAAAATAGATTTCGGCAATTTCTTCAGGGGTTAGGTCTTTTCCGTCAATAGTTATACCCTCACTGCCGGTGAATTGATTTGGGACGTTTGTGCTAGGGACGGTTGCGTATCTTTGCTTTCTTTTAAACAATCCAGAAGTACTTTTAATAATACCCATTCTTATCCCTCCTAACATCAACTTCCAAATACTTTCCGAATACTACGGCGATTCTTAATTTTTTTCACCTCCAAAAATTTTCGAAAATGATAAATACAGAGTTTTTTGTTTTTAAAATATTATCATTAAAGGGTTTTTATTACAAGTAACAACGTTTTGAAAAGACTTGGCTAAGCCCCATAATAAAAGCGAATCCTAAGATTCGCTTGATATTTTTTCTTTATAGTAATCGGTAAAAATCTTGATGAAATTTTCACCTGGTTTATCTAGTTCTGATGACTTTATTCTTGTTTCTTCAATGAGGCTTATATATTCTTTAATTAATGTATCAATCTTTTCAAGCTGGTCTAACAAGTTTTGATGCTGGTCCGAACTGGTGCTTGAAACGATGCCATCTATTATTTTGTTTTCTATATTGTGTGCCTCCTTAATAATTGTTTTGTATATGTCGGTAAGCAGCTGCGGATTCAAACCAACGGCTAAAGAAAAATCTCTCAGAGAGTTGTAGATTTGCTCTTCTCTGCCAGGTTGATACATCGGTATATTTTTCTCCAGTTTTGTTTCTGCTACCAGAGGTATTAATGCCATTCTTTGAAGAAGTATATACCTTAGAGCGGTATCCAGCTGATCAAGGTATTTGCGTATATCCTGTAAATCCAATTCGTAGCACCTTCTTTGACCTATTTATTAACTTTTTCCATATAACGCTTGATTTTCTGTGTTGTTGTCTTTATAAAATCGGTTTTCTTTATTGTGAATTCTCTAATGTATTTATATATAGGCATTTTTTTATTGACTTCTTTAATCTCGTGCTCGATTAATGAATGAATTTCTTCATCGGTAAGAAGCTTACTGGCAAACTTATTTTCCAGATAATCATTATTTACAACAACTGTAGCACAGAGTTTTATATCTCCATTGTCTTCGTGTTTTTCCCAAACCATGGATTCTTTAATATAAGGGCTCTTGTTCAATATTGCTTCAAGTTCTTCGGGGAAGACATTCTTGCCATTCTTTAAAACAATAACATTCTTCTTCCTTCCTGTTATGTGTAAAAAGCCATCCTTATCGAAATAGCCTAAATCTCCGGTATAGAACCAGCCGTCTTTAAGCACTCTGGCAGTGGCTTCTTCATTCTTATAGTAACCAAGCATTACATTTGGTCCTTTTGTAACAATTTCACCAACACCGTCTTGGCCCGGAGAGTCTATTCTAACCTCAATACCTGGCAGAGGAAGTCCGGGGGAATCGTTTTTCTGCTGACGGTCGTTGCATCCGGTTACTAAAGGACAGCATTCTGTTAAGCCGTAGCCCTGTAAGAACTTTATTCCAATATCGTTGAACCACTTTGCAACCCTTGGGTCAATTGCAGCAGCTCCGCTTAAAAATATTCTGATATGGCCGCCGAATACATCATGAATCTGTTTGAAAAGCCGCTTCGACGGGTTAATATTTAAATACTTTCTACAGAAGTTGCTGTACTTGATAGCCAAATTCATCTTAGTGAGTGCTCCACGTTGTTTTGAAATCTGTTCCATTGCTTTTTTATACATGTTTTCATAGATTAATGGAACTGAACACATCATTGTTGCTTTAAAATCCTTAAGATTTTTTGCAATATGTTTTAATCCTTCGCAAAAGGCAATACAAGCACCACCGTAAATTGCTGAAAGAAATCCGCATGTAAACTCATATGTGTGATGTAAAGGGAGAAAAGAAAGAAAAACATCATCCTGATATGCTTTTACGACAGACATAACCGCCGATAAATCAGAACATAGGTTTTTATGTGACAGCATAACGGCTTTTGCAAATTCGCTGGTTCCGGAGGTGAAAAGAATTATGCCCATTTTTTCATTATCAATCTTCGCATCTATAAAGCTTTTATCGCCTGATTTTAGCAATGCCTCGCCGGTTTGAATCAACTGATTATATGATAAAAGATTATCTTCAACATCTTCTCTGTCTATACCGATTAAATGCTTTAAAGAGGGACATGAGGCGGTAAGCTGTTTTACTGATTCTTCAAGTTTTTCAGAATAGATAATAGCATCAGCTTCAGATGTATGAATTATATTTTCAAGCTCATTAAATGGGATTGCTTTATCGATAGGTACAACTATTCCGGTTCCTCCGGCAACTGCAAAATAAGAGACAGCCCATTCGTATCTATTCTCAGCCAATATGGCTATTCGAGCATCTTTTAAACCTAAGCTAATTAAGGCTGTACCAAAAGCATCAACCGTTGATTTAAAATCTCCGTAAGTAACAGATTGTATTTCATCGACGCCCTTCTTTTTATAGACGAAAGCTTTATTGCGTTTAAAAAGTTCGCAGCTTTGTTCAAGCAAATCTTTAAGACTATCTATTGGTCTTACTGGGTAAAAGGCAACACTTTGCACGATAGAATTCCTCCAATTGAAATGATTTACAATATGAAATAAGATTTAGTTAATTTTACTAAATTTTATTAAAAATGTATATATTTATAAGGAAATATTTAGAGATTTGTAATTATCCTAAATGTCTATTCAAATTTATTAATAATGCGACAGCTCCCGCAATTATTGCCATTGTCTTCTGATATCCAAATGGAAGTGAGACTTTTGTTTTGGCTTTGAACAATAAAGCAGGTACATACATTATCAAATAGAGCGCGCCGAACGTAACTGCTAAATCAATCAAAAAGGGCCACATTTCTTTTCACTCCTTATTATATATTTGTAATAAATATTAACATAGAATCTTGAAGATGTACAGGTAAAGGTTCAAACTCTAGCGCGTGATGCTAATAAAGCACCAACAAAGAAGAGGGATTCAGGTATAACCTGAATCCCTCTTCTTTGTTGGTGCGAGAAAGGGGACTTGAACCCCTACGTCATTGCTGACACTAGAACCTGAATCTAGCGCGTCTGCCAATTCCACCACCCTCGCATAAACTTTTAGCAGAACATATTATACAGCAACCGAATGTACAAATCAACCAGTCAATTATTTTTAATTATATCTTTTAATATTTACAAGCTAAGCGTATAATTCTTAATAATAATAATATTTATTTCTTTAGTGAATGGTTTCTTCCTTTGATTTTTGGGAGTGGGATGATCTTGCATAAGAAAAAGACGTAAAGGGGGTAGGAAACATGGAAATGGAATCATCTATTGATTTTGAAATGCAATGCCTGGTTTTGGAACGGGAACGCGGGGAGATAATGGTACTGGCAGTATTAACAGCTTTTCAAACTGAAGACGGCATGTACCTGGTTGGATTCGAAGTGGACGTAGATGAACATGATTTGGACGTAAAAGGTGATTTTGAAGAAGACCGCCCATTGCTTGAATTTGAAGTCGATTTTGACAACCTGGCTTTTGATTTGTATCCTTGCTTCCTTAAAAGTGGAAAACTTATTTTGAGAGACTTTAAGGGTGACAAAGAACGGGAAAAGGTTCAGGAATATTACCAAAATAATGTTGTGCTTTCGGTAATTGATAACATGGCCAGCAGTTTGGCCAATAAATTAAACTAACCTTAGAAGAAGACTGTTTGATATTTCAACAGTCTTCTTTTTTGTGCTTTATATTAAAAAGTTCTAAAAATTGCTTTAAAGTTTATTAATTCTTTTAAAATATTGTATAATAATAACTGCAGAAATTTTGAAAGGACAAAGCAAATGAAAAGGGTATTGATTATTTTAACTGCCTTAGTAATGCTATTTTCAGGATGCAGTGTAAGTCAAAAACAATACAGCGGCAATAGGTCTCCTGGAAAAAAGAGTGATAATACTGCACAAAGAAACCTAAATGCTAAGCCAGAAAACAAGACAGGCTTAAAAAGCAATCAAATGGGCAAAATCATGATTATCATGTATCATAGATTTGTTGAAAAAGAGACTGATGATTGGACCCGTTCTTTTGACAATTTCAAGAACGACTTGCAGGTATTATATGACAAGGGTTACAGGCCTATTAATTTGAAAGATTATATTGATGGCAAAATTGACATTCCATCCGGATATAGTCCGGTAATTTTCACCTTTGATGATGGAACTGCAGGACAATTCAATCTAATCGAAAAAGAAGGTGTTCTTACTGCAAACCCGAAATCAGCAGTTGGAATCATGGAAGAATTCAATAAGGTACATCCTGATTTCAATCTTAGGGGAACATTTTTTATAAACTACACCGGTTTTTTCCCTGGGAAAGGGACATCAGAGCAAAAGTTAAAATATCTGGCGGACAAAGGATTCGAGATAGGGAATCACACTATGACACATATAAATCTCAATAAAGCGAAATCTCCTGAATCGATAGAGCAAGAAATTGGTGGACATGTTAAGAAAACAGCCGAGCTGATACCTGGTTATGTGGTAGATGAGCTTGCACTTCCTCTAGGTATTTCTTCAAAAAAGTATTCACAGTATGTAGTTGAAGGAGAATATGAGGGGGTTAAGTATAAAAATAGGGCGATAATGCTGGTGGGTTCAAATCCGGCATTTTCTCCTTTTGATAAGAGCCGGAATTTATTGAGATTGCCCAGAATAAGAGCTAGAGGGAAAAAACCTGTAGAAAATGATATGTATTATTGGCTTGATTATTTCGAAAAGAATCCGGAACAGAGGTTTATTGCTGGCAGTTGACAGCATTAACGCAACGGTTTACAATGTACAATACTGCAACCCATTTATTACCGTTGGAAAGGTAAAATTAATTAGGAGAAAATAAATGAATGAAGAAATAAGACTTCAAAAATACCTTGCTGACTGCGGTGTTGCTTCCAGAAGGAAGAGTGAAGAGTTCATACTTCAAGGTAAAGTCAAGGTAAATGAAAAAGTAGTCGTTGAGCTTGGAACCAAGGTTATTCCTGGCAAAGATAAAGTATGCGTTGACGGAAAAGTAATTGAACAGCGGAATGGCAATATATATATTATGTTGAACAAGCCTGAAGGATATATTACTACTGCACGGGAGCAGTTTAACCGTCCGTTTGTTATGGACTTGCTTACGGATATAAAAGAAAGGGTTTTTCCGGTTGGAAGGCTTGATATGGATACCTCGGGATTAATAATCCTTACTAATGATGGCGATTTTTCATATAAGGTTACCCATCCGAAACATAAGATTAATAAGACTTACATAGCAGAGGTTAAAGGATTTCCTGATTCGGCAGAAATGTCTAAATTCAAGAGAGGACTAAAAATTGAAGATTATACTACTGCGCCTGCAGAAATTAAATTAGTTGCAAAAAAGAAATCTTCGAGTATTGTTGAAATAGTAATCCATGAAGGAAAAAACAGACAGGTCAAAAAAATGTGCGAAGCCATTGGACATAATGTAATTGCTCTGCAAAGAACAGCATTAGGACAATTGGAGCTTGGAAACCTGCCTTTGGGAAAATGGAAGTATTTAGCCAAAAAAGACATTGAAAAAATATTTAAATAGAATGAATTTTAAGAGCTTATCAGAAATATAATGTAGACAGGCTGTAGAAAAAATACATTTGGGGAGGAAATATGCTTATCAATGTAATTATTCTTGTTATTAGCTTAATAGTTATACTTATAAGCTGTGAACTATTTACCAATGCGATTGAATGGTTTGGGAAAAAGCTTAAGGTTGGAGAAGGTGTTGTAGGAAGCATATTTGCAGCTGTGGGGACATGCCTTCCTGAAACCCTAGTTCCTCTGATAGCAATATTTTCTGGAAGTGCCGAAGGCGCTGAGGTAGGTATTGGGGCAATTGCCGGAGCTCCGTTCATGCTCAGTACGTTAGCATTTTTTATTACTGGTCTTGCGGTAGTGCTTTATAGTTCTGGAAAAAGAAGAACAACCGAAATGAATATAAATACAAAGATAATCGGCAGAGATATAATGTTCTTTATTTTTGTTTATTCTATTGCTATATCGGCAAGCTTTATAAAAATTAGAACGGTGCATTACGGTGTCTCGGTATTTTTAATTCTTGCCTATGCATACTATGTGTATCTCACATCAAAACGCGACAGCCACAGCGATGATGAGCTTGAAGAACTTACTTTTGCTAAATATTTAAAATGTAATACAAGTATGGGAGTAATACTATTGCAGTTGGCTGTCGCAATGACCGGTATAATTATTGGTGCTGAATATTTTGTAAAAGCGATGGAATCTACAGCTCACTTTATAAATATTTCACCTTTGATAGTGTCTCTGATTTTGGCTCCTATTGCTACAGAGCTTCCTGAAAAGTTTAACAGTGTTATTTGGATAGGTAAGAAAAAGGATACCCTTGCACTTGGAAATATAACTGGCGCTATGGTTTTCCAAAGCTGTATACCTGTCTCCGTAGGACTTTTGTTTACATCGTGGGAATTGAACAATATAGCTTTGTTTAGTGCATTGGTTTCAATATTATCGGCATTAATGAACTATATAATGCTTGAGTTTAAAAATAAGATGTCACCTTATGTTTTAATGCTCAGCGGATTTTTCTACTTATCAATGATTGGCTATATAATAATAAACATCTTTTAATATTAGTTTGAAAGTTTATAGTTAAAGAAGATTTAATTTTAAACTTTAAATTTTACACTAAACTAGAGGGAGTGATTTCAATGGAATTATGGTTTACCGAAGAACAAACACCATCAATGAGAATTTCATGCAAAACTAAAGAAGTGCTTTTTCATGAAAAGAGTGAATATCAGGATATTGCTATAATAGAAACAGAGCAATTCGGAAGGATGCTGACCCTTGACAGTATAATTCAAACAAATATTGTAGATGAATATATATATCATGAAATGATAACACATATTCCGCTTTTCACGCATAAAAATCCTAAAAAGGTTCTTGTAATTGGCGGCGGCGATGGTGGAGCAATAAGAGAAATCCTCAAACATGACTCAGTAGGAAAGGCTATTTTAGGGGAAATTGACGGTATGGTTGTTGAAGCATGCAAGAAATATCTTCCCGAGATTAGCTGCGGCTTGTCAGACAAAAGAGCAGAGGTTTGTATTGGGGATGGTATCAAATACATAAAAGAACATAAAAATGAATTTGATGTAATTTGTGTTGATTCTACAGATCCAATTGGTCCGGCTGTCGGTTTATTCGGTAAGGAATTCTATAAGTCAATCTCTGAAGCTTTGAAAGATGACGGAATCTTTGTTGCACAGACTGAATCTCCTTTCTTTAATCAAGAATTGATTCCAAGAGTTTTCCAGGATATAAGTTCAATTTTCCCGATAACCAGATTGTATACTGCTGTTGTACCAACTTATCCGGGAGGATTATGGACATTTACAATGGGTTCAAAGAAATATGACCCTCTGGAAGTAAGTGAAAAGGATATTCCCGAAATAGAAACAAAATATTTTACACCGCAGATATTTAAGACCGCATTTGTTCTTCCTAGGTTTGTCGAGAATTTGATTAAGTAATTTAACAATGAGAGGTATTATTAAATTATGGGAATTAGAGACGGCCAAGGATTCCTTCCATTAAGATATATGGGCAGCCTTGATAATTATCAGGATGCTAAAACCATAATGATAGGGGCGCCAATGGATTGGACAAGCAGTTTTAGACCTGGTTCAAGATTTGCACCGCAAAGAATCAGAGAAGCATCAATCAGCCTTGAAATGTTCAGCTTCCAGCAGGAAGAAAGTCTGGAAGATAGATTGTTTTATGACGGCGGAGATTTGGACCTGCATATTGGAAATATCCAAAACAGTTTAAGTCTTATTGAGCAAATTGCGGAAGAGGTCTTTTCTGATAATAAATTCCCATTGTTTATTGGCGGCGAGCACTTAGTAACTCTGCCAGTCATTAAGCAGGCTCACAAAAAGTATGGCAGCCAGCTAAAAGTAATACATCTTGATGCACATTCGGATTTGAGAGAGGAATACCTCGGGGAAAAGCTATCACATGCTTCTGTTATAAGAAGAGTTTGCGAATTTATTGACCCTTCAAATATATATCAGATTGGAATCCGTTCCGGCGAACGGGAAGAATTTGAATATGCCAAAAAGAACACCAAATTTTATCCTTTTGAGGTGATTCAACCGATAAAAGAGGTCGTTTCTAAGATAGGAGACAACCCTGTGTATATAACACTGGATATTGATATTGTTGACCCTGCATATGCAGATGGGACAGGCACACCGGAGCCTGGAGGGTGTACATCTGAAGAAGTTTTCAAGGCGATTATAATGATGAAGAATCTAAATGTTATAGGGTTTGACTTAGTGGAATTTTCGCCGCCGTATGACCCTAGTGGAAAGACGGCAGTCTTAGGAGCTAAGATAATTAGAGAAGCGATAATAGCGTGGGGAGCAAATAAATGAGAGAAAAGTTAATTCTCTCATTTTTCATTTTGCTAATTTTTAATATCCAATAAGGTTGTGTTATTTTCCTGTAAAATATATCCGAATGAGGTTGAAATTTAGAATATAAAATAATATAGTAATATTGTATATAAAAAAATATTTCCTTACATTTTTTCCCTATTGGGAAAAACAAGAACATTAAGCTGAAAAAATATATTTTTGGAGGTGGATTAACTAGAAAAAAGATGTTGCTCATAAAGGACGTATTTGAAAGGGGATGGTTTGATGGACCCTGGAGGGTGTAGCATTTTTATTATTACTTTGCTTCAAATGCTGGCCTTAAACGCGGCTTTTGCATTTGATAATGCTGCGGTACTGCTTATGGCTGCTAACGGTCTTGAAAGGAAAGATGCAGTTAAGGCAATATCTGCCGGAATATCCGGAGCAATAATTCTGAGATTGCTTTTTGCAGTCGTGCTATCTAAGGCGGTCGATTTAAGTAGGTTCCCGCTAAGCTTTATCGGAGGCATAATATTAATTATGCTAACACTTAAAATGACAGCAGATACTTCAGTGTCAAAAGGAAAAGCGGTAATGGTTTCCGTAATAATGACAATAATACTTGGCGATTTGTGGATGTCATTAGATAACACAATAGCTTTAGTAGTTTTGGCAAAAGGAAATATTCTGCTCTTAGTCCTCGGATTGCTGAGCAATATCCCAATAATTCTTGGTTTGGTATATCTCGGTGAAAAGGCATTGAAGTGGTTCCCGCCGGTTATCTACATTGCTGCAGCGCTTCTTGCGTATACTGGTATTGGAATGATTGTATCAGATCAATACATCAACAATTACGTCAATTTACTGCAGTATAGTCACTCAGCATTGGTAGCAGCAGGACTGGTAATTCTCTATGGTGTCATTAATACTGACTGGCAGAAATGCTGGCTGACACTAAAGGCAAGATGGTTGACACTAAAGATAAAACAGCTTTCTAAAGCGTAAGCTCAAAGAGCACCCAAATGGGTGCTCTTTTTTTGCTGGAATATTTTTCTCGATTAAGTTATAATTATTATTGCTTAATAATTGATATCCATCAATTTAAATAAATGAAACTTGTAATAGGAATAAATATTTAAAAAATAACTAAAATAAAACAAAAGTGTGAAAGGAGAAAACAAATGCCATTAGTTACTTCAACCGAAATGTTCAAAAAAGCGTACGCAGGTGGTTACGCAATTGGAGCTTTTAATGTGAACAACATGGAAATAATTCAAGGAATAACCGAGGCCGCAATGGAGGAAAAGGCACCGCTTATTCTTCAAGTTTCAGCAGGAGCAAGAAAATATGCGAAGCATGTTTACTTAATGAAATTGATAGAAGCAGCAATTGAAGATACAGGTCTTGATATTTGTGTTCATCTTGACCACGGTGAAGATTTTGAAGTATGCAAATCATGTATTGACGGAGGATTTACCTCTGTAATGATTGACGGTTCTAAATATTCGTTTGATGAGAATGTTGCTGTTACAAAGAAAGTTGTTGAATATGCACATTCAAAAGGAGTTGTTGTAGAGGCTGAAATTGGAAAACTTGCCGGAGTAGAAGACGATGTAAATGTATCTGCAGCTGATGCAATGTATACTGACCCTGAACAGGCAGTAGAATTTATCGAGAAGACAGGCTGTGACTCGCTTGCAATAGCAATCGGAACAAGCCATGGAGCTTATAAATTCAAGGGCGAGCCAAAGCTAAGATTTGATATACTTGAAAAAATCCAAAAAATGAAGCCAGGATTCCCAATTGTTCTTCACGGGGCTTCAACCGTTTTGCCTGAGTTCGTTGAACTTTGCAATAAATATGGCGGAAATTTACCGGGAGCAAAAGGTGTTCCGGAAGAAATGCTGAGAAAAGCCGGTGAAATGGCTGTATGTAAGATAAATATCGATACTGACCTAAGGCTTGCAATGACAGCTTCAATAAGAAAGCATTTTGCAGAAAATCCTTCTGATTTTGACCCGAGACAATACTTGAAACCTGCAAGAGAAGCAATAAAGCAGATGGTTAAGCATAAGTTGGTGGATGTATTGGGCTGCAACGGCAAAGCTTAAAAATCGTGATAAGCTTCGCATTACTGTGTTGCACATCGGTCTCGAAGTACTCACATATCAGATATATGCTCCGTGCTTCTCGCCTCGTGCGCCGTGTACTGCTTGCTTTTAACGATTTTATGTAATGTGATGTAATAATCTGCACATTACTGATTATTTACGGCAATTTTAAATAAAGCAATAAAAAAGGAAACAGAGTATTTAACGCTCTGCTTCCTTTTTTATTGCTTTATTTTTTAATTTAATATTCCAGCTTTTCTAAGATATCTGCTACTTCATTCCATTCGTCGCCATCTCCGATTTCTACCAGGATTTCTTCTCCATCCTCATCATGTTCAACTAGTAGAATAGCTATTACAAGTTCTTCACCATCTGAAAAGTATTCATCCCAGGTGGTTAACACCTTGTATATCTTCCCATCAAATTCAAGCTTTGCAATTTCAAGAAATTCGTATTCCTCGCCATCCTGATCAACCAGAATCAAAGGTTCTTCTTCTGGGAAATCGAAGGTAGTGAAAGTTAGCTTTGTAATGCTATATACGTCTGCCATACTCAACCCTCCAAGCTTTTTGAATTTATCAATTTAACATGTTAGGGGTGGTATATAGTAGCTCTGCGGAAGTTGCAACCATTTGCCACTCTTCCGGATCCTCGATATCAAAATACAGATTTTCTCCATTTTCGTTCTTTTCGGTTCCCATAATAATTGTTCTTATTATGCCGGACTCTGGTTCATAGAGTTCCAATGGACACAGTACCACATATGATTTATCTTCAATTTTCAGGTCAGCTACTATTACGAAATTCTCTTCTTCTCCATTTTCTCCGTCGAAAGTAAGGAGGTCGACTTCTTCATAATAGTATTTAATGTTTTCACCAGGAGTTTCCTTTTTCATGCTTATACCTCCTTTTTACGAATCCATTACTTTTTGCAATCCTCCCTTCTGAATCTTCATAAGGAGATTTATACGTCTTTGGCTTTCGAAAAGCCTGATGATAATAGTAAATAACAATAAATGAATTTTATCATTTGCAGATTTTACGGTCAAGGATAATTGAGTTAGTGATAAAAAAAGAGCTTAAAGTTTAAATCTTAAGCTCTTTTTTCTATTAAATATTTTAGTAAAAACGTCAGAAACGAGGAATACAAGGAAGATGAGAAGTGAACCACGGAGCATATTTCCTATATGTAAGTACTGAATGACGAAATCTGACACAGTAGTCCGATGGTTGCAATGTTTTTATGTTTAAATTACAGGCTTGCGCATTATATTTGCTACAAAATCCACCTGTTTTTCTGAAAGAAGATTTAAAAAGGCACTAAGTCCCTTATCGTTCTTAAATCTTAATTCACTATCCGATATTGGTTGAACTCTTAAGAAATTAACATTTTTACCATCAAGTTCAAAATTCAAGAAGCCTTTTTCTTCAACCTGTGTATCTAAAATAATGGCATTTTTCATTTCAGAACCTTCAATAAATGAGAAGTCAAACTCAGCTGTGCTTGAATAGTGTAAGTAAGTATTATTCAAGAATGGAAAATATGCGAGGTTATATAAAACTTTTCTTGCCCATACCGATTTTTCATTTGTATAGATTATTAATTCAGTATGAGTAGTAGATTTAGCACCTGAATCAACATTTGTATTCTGGCTTATATCACTCATTCCACCAGTGATATATGTCCAGAAATATCTTCCCTTTTGAGGAGGAATTTCATATATATCTATGAATGGTTTCTTGTCTTCTGCAATTGTATGTAGAACCCTTGAAAATTCCCCGATGAATTTCCTGTAATGCTTTTGTCTGCTGATTACATAATTTGCAGGATGAACCGGACAGCGTTCTTTTTTCCCTTTGATTAAGTTTTCAACAAGTTCGTCGCTGTAATTTTCAAGTATATTATTATAACAATCCAGAGCATTATCTTTATCGCCAAGAACGCTGTATAAGTCGCCAAGATTGTTTAAAACTTCTGCATTCTGTGCATCAATTTCTTTTGCTCTTGAATAATAAACTAAAGCCTGCTCCTGATTGCCAATATCGAAATAAGCATTGCCTAAATTATTGAGTGCATCAACAAAGAATGGGTCAAGGTCGATTGCCATAGAATATGATTGTATTGCTTGTTTATAGTTTTCAGTTGAGCAAAGGCAGTTTCCCATGTAGTAATATACTTCAGGAAATTCTGGGTTTAGAGCGGCAGATTCTTTATAAACCTGCAAAGCTTCATCATATAGTTCAAGCTTTGATAGGGTATTTGCCATATTGCATTTTATATAAGCATCATCTGGTTTTAGTTCTGAAGCTTTCTTTCTGGCATCAAGTGAATTGTTGAACATTTTTAACTCTTCCCAGGCATTTGCCATATTATCGAAAGCATAAGGATTATTTGAATCAATCTCAATGGACTTTTCGAATGCTTTAATTGCTTCATTATATTTTTTTAGCATGAAATAACAATTTCCAATGTAGAAGTAGGCTTCTTTGCTATCAGGATTTAATCTAGCTTGGTTCCTGAAGCTTTTTAGGGCTTCATCAATCCTGCCAAGGAGTAGATAAATCTGTCCGATAATTTGTTGAATCTCTGAAGAATCACCTGCAAGTGCGAGTTGCTTAAATATATCTAATGCTTTGTCGTATTCACCGTTGTTTTGCATCTTTTGTGCAGTATTAAATTTTGCAGTATATTCTTTTTTGGTGATTTTCATAACTACCTCCCCAAAATATTCATATAAATATTATATCAGATATTTTGACATTCTGTGTAGGAAATTTATTATTAGCGAGAAAATTTTACCAAAAAAGGCACTTTGCTTAATTCGCAAAGTGCCTTTTTGATTTACATCCCAATTTGTTTCATGAGTTCGATGGGACGGAAGGGCGGGGAAATCTTTGAGACTGTCTCTATCTGCATTTTGCCGCGGTCATTTTTCTTTTCCTGTAATTCCGGGAAAAGTGCAGTGGTTTGTGATAACACTACGATATTTTCACCGCGTACATGTAAACCGAATTCGGATGCTTTTGCTTGTGCTTCCGTGATGATGCGTTTTGCAACTTTTAAAAGCTGCTCGTTGTTTTGTGCTTCTTGAAGCTCTTGCACAAAGCAAGAATATTCTTTGGTTGATGATAGAGCTGCGATAAGATTTCCTTTTCTTTTCATTAGTGTACAACATCCTTTCATTTCCTTTTTTCTTAACCGGAATAAATTTCCGATTACAGACCAACATCATGCATTTCAAAAATATTGCTGCAAATAAGGTGTGTTTCGTTCGACAAAATATATTATTATTATACGCCATATTTTACTAAGAGTAAATCTTTTAATTCTCCAGGTGCATTTAATTGACAAGGAGACTATGTTTTAGTACTATCTTGTATATAATAATCAGTACGCTTTTTTGTCAAATCTCATTAACAAGAGGTAAAACATATGAATCAAAATGTAAGAAGGGTTTTTGTTGAGAAAAAGGAAGGCTTTGATGTCGAAGCCAAAGGGCTTTTTCTTGATTTAAAGGGAAATTTAAATATTAAAGGGCTTAAAGCTGTAAGAATCTTAAACAGATATGATGTATCTGGAATATCTGACGAAGTATATCAAATTGCGCTGAAAACAATATTTTCTGAACCGCCTGTGGACGTAGTATATTGTGAAGAATTTGATATTGATGAGGATGAAAAGATTTTTGCTGTGGAATATCTGCCAGGACAATATGACCAGCGGGCTGATTCTGCTTCTCAGTGTATTCAGATAATTACCCAAGAGGACAGGCCATTAGTTAAGGTTGCAAAGATTATAGTATTAAAGGGAGATGTACCGGTAGAAGAAATATCCAAAATCAAGGATTATATTATTAATCCTGTTGAGTCTAGGGAAGCGGCTTTAGACAAACCGAATGCTCTCGAAACTGAAAAGATTGTACCAGAAGACGTTAAGGTTCTTGACGGGTTTAATAATCTTGATAAAGCTGAACTTTCAATGTTTCTAAAAACTTATGGATTGGCAATGTCGCATGAAGATATTGAGTTTTGTCAAAAATATTTTAGGGATGAAGAAAAACGCGAACCGACAATTACTGAGATAAAAATGCTGGATACCTACTGGTCAGACCACTGCAGGCATACAACATTCCTTACAAAAATCGAAGGGGTTGAAATCCAGAAAGGCTCTTATGAAAAGCTTTTTAAGGAAGCTTTGGCAAGCTACTTAGAGGGAAGGTCGTTTCTAAAAAGAGAAGAAAGCGATATAAACCTTATGGATTTGGCAACCGTAGGAATGAGACTCTTAAGAAAAAAAGGGATGCTAAATGACCTTGAGGTTTCAGATGAACAAAATGCATGCAGTATAGTAGTTGATGTTGATGTTAATGGAAAAAATGAAGAATGGTTGGTTATGTTTAAAAATGAAACGCATAATCATCCAACTGAGATAGAGCCGTTTGGAGGAGCTTCAACCTGCCTGGGCGGAGCCATTAGAGACCCGCTGTCAGGAAGAGCATATGTTTATCAAGCTATGCGTGTAACGGGAAGTGGTGACCCAAGGGTTAAGATTGAAGATACTATACCCGGGAAACTGCCTCAGAGAAAGATTACTACAGAGGCAGCTGCGGGTTACAGCTCTTATGGAAATCAAATCGGCCTTGCGACCGGCCATGTTGCAGAGGTTTATGATAATGATTTTATAGCTAAGCGTATGGAGGTTGGAGCAGTAATAGCTGCTGCCCCGAAAGCTTATGTTCAAAGAGGGATGCCGCAACAAGGGGATGTAATTATTCTATTGGGAGGAAGAACAGGACGTGATGGCTGTGGTGGGGCAACAGGCTCTTCAAAGGAACATGATGAGGAATCTTTGCTGACTTGCGGAGCAGAAGTTCAAAAAGGGAATGCACCTACCGAAAGAAAGATTCAAAGATTATTCAGAAACCCGAGTGTTACCAAAGTGATTAAAAAGTGTAATGATTTTGGTGCAGGAGGAGTCTCTGTTGCTATTGGGGAATTAGCTGATGGTGTTAAGATTAACCTTGATACTGTTCCCAAAAAGTATGAGGGGCTTGATGGAACAGAGCTTGCTATTTCAGAATCTCAGGAAAGAATGGCTGTTTTATTGGCAAAAGAAGATGCTGAATTTTTTATCAAGTCAGCATTAGAAGAAAACCTGGAAGCAACTTTGGTTGCGGAGGTTACCTCAGAGAAACGTGTCAAAATGATTTGGAGAAACAAGACAATCGTAGATATAAGCAGAGATTTTCTTAATACTAACGGTGTAAAACAAAGTACAAAAATTATTGTGAAAATGCCTGATAAAAAAGAAGATTTATTTGATTTGATACCACATGAACACAGCGGTGATTTGCACAGCCTGGAAACAGAATGGTGCATTAATCTTGAAAGGCTGAATGTTTGCAGCCAAAGAGGGTTAGTGGAAAGGTTTGATAGTACAATAGGAGCAAATACTGTTCTCCTGCCATTCGGGGGCAAATATCAGCTTACTCCTGCTGAAGCGATGGCTGCAAAGATTCCGGTTCTGGACGGAGAAACAACAACAGGAACAATAATGTCTTATGGCTATAATCCTCTAATCTGTAAGTGGAGCCAGTTCCATGGAGCAGTTTATTCAGTAGTTGAGGCGCTTGCTAAAATTGCTGCAAGTGGAGGCGATATCAGGAAAGCAAGAATGACATTTCAAGAATATTTTGAGAAGCTTGGGAAAGAACCTGAAAAATGGGGAAAACCTTTTAGTGCACTTTTGGGAGCATACTATGCGCAGGTTAAATTAGGAATACCTTCAATTGGCGGGAAGGACAGCATGTCCGGAACATTCAAGGATATTAATGTTCCGCCGACGCTAGTAGCTTTTGCTGTTAATGTTGCAGACGTTAATAATGTTATTTCTCCGGAATTCAAGAAGGCGGGAAATACCGTAGTACTTGTTCCATTAGGCCGCGATGAAAATGAAATACCTCATTTTGATGAGTTGGAAAGTAATTATACTGCTGTGCACAACCTAATTAAGCAAAAGAAGGTTATTTCAGCTCATACTATAAAAACTGGCGGTATGGCTGAAGCTATAAGTAAAATGTGTTTTGGCAATATGCTTGGATTCCAATTTTCAAATCAAATGACCTTAAAAGAGCTTTTTGCACCTGAATATGGTTCGTTGATAATTGAAATTGATAATAATACTTGTACTGAAGAAGACCTTGAGAAGATGCACCATACTGTAATCGGAAAAGTTCAAGAGGCGAGAATAATACATGTTAATGGTGTGAATATTGATTTAGAAAGAGCGTTAAAATGCTGGCAGGAGCCATTAGAATCCATTTTTCCTACCACTACGCATATTGTTGAAGAAACTCCGGAAAAATATAAATTTGAGGGACGAAATGATGTTAAGCCTAGAGATTCTGCTGCAAAACCTAGAATATTTATTCCTGTTTTCCCGGGAACAAACTGTGAGTATGACTCTGGGAGGGCATTTGAAAAAGCTGGCGGTGTTGTTAGCACTTTTGTCATTAAGAATCTCAATTCTGACGATATAAAAGACTCTGTTGATAAAATGGTGAAGGAAATAAATAATTCTCAAATAATAATGATACCTGGAGGATTCAGTGCCGGAGATGAACCTGATGGTTCTGGAAAATTCATTGCTGCAGTATTTAGAAATCCTAGAATCAAAGATGCTGTTATGGAACTTATCAAGAATAGAGATGGATTGATGCTTGGAATTTGCAACGGTTTTCAAGCACTGATAAAACTTGGGCTGGTTCCATATGGAGAAATAAGAGATATGGAAGATGATTCGCCAACCTTGACGTTTAATGCAATAGGAAGGCATATGTCCAAGATGGTGATGACTAAGGTTGTATCAAATTCTTCTCCTTGGCTAAGCAATTTAAATGTTGGGGACATTCATACTATTCCAATTTCCCATGGCGAAGGAAGATTTGTTGCTTCAATGGCTGACCTTAAAGCAATGGCGAAAAATGGGCAGATAGCAACCCAGTATGTTGATTTCAAAGGTAATCCAACCTATGATATCAATTTCAATCCGAATAGTTCTTTAGAAGCGATAGAAGGTATAACCAGCCCAGATGGAAGAGTATTTGGTAAGATGGCACATTCTGAGAGGATTGGAAGCAATGTTATTAAGAATGTTCCGGGAGAAAAGGATCAGAAGATATTTGCCGCAGGAGTAAGCTACTTTAAATAAAATCGTGATATGCTTCGTATTGCGTTGTTACAAAGCTTGTTTCGATGCTCATTTATAAGAAATAAACTCCGCTTCTCACTGCGCTTTGTGCCTAGCACTACTCGCATCTGACGATTTTAGAAGAAGACTAACGTGAGTAGCGAATGACGAAAACTGACACAGTTATCCGACGCTTATCACAATTCTTAAAGGAGGAAAACATGGCAAAAGTTGCAATAGTAATGGGAAGTGATTCAGACCTTCCTGTGTTGAAAAGTTGTATTAAAATTCTAAAAGATTTTGGTGTTGAGACTGAGGTTTCAGTAATATCGGCACACAGGACTCCTGACAAGGCAGCGCAATATGCCAAGGACGCGGAGAAGAATGGCTTCGGTGTTATAATTGCTGCAGCGGGGAAAGCGGCACATTTGCCAGGAGTATTGGCTGCGTTTACAGTTCTGCCTGTTATAGGAATTCCAATCAAGTCTTCTACGCTGGATGGATTGGATTCACTTCTTTCAATAGTTCAAATGCCAAAAGGCATACCGGTTGCGACAGTAGCTGTTGATGGGGCTGAGAATGCAGCGCTTTTGGCTGTCCAGATTCTTGGTACTGCTGATAAGAAATTACGGGACAAAATGAAAGAGTATAAGGTTAAGATGGCAGAAGAGGTAGAAAAAAAAGACTTAAAAATTAAAGAAGAGCTACAAAACAATATTTAACTTCCTTCCTAACCTCCTCTCACAATCGAAGGGAGGAATGAGCTGTTTTTCTTCAGGTGAAAACAAATTTCTTACCCTCAATAGTGAGGGAAAGCTAGAAAGGGAGTTTTTATAGAAAAAATATCAACGGAGGGCAAAATGTTGAATTACGAATTAGGGGTACTTGAGGGAAAGCCGCATGACGAATGCGGAGTATTTGGAATATTTAATGTAAATAATTATGATGCAGCCAGCCTTACTTATTATGGACTATATGCTCTTCAGCATAGGGGACAGGAAAGTGCAGGCATAGCAGTTAGCAGCGATAATGAGATTTTTTATCATAAAGATATGGGCCTTGTAAATGAAGTGTTCAAACCAGATATTTTAAAAGAATTAAAAGGTGATATTGCAATTGGACATGTAAGGTATTCAACAACAGGTTCAAGTCTTAGAGAGAATGCACAGCCAATGGTTGCGCGATATGTAAGAGGCAAGCTTGCAATTGCCCATAACGGTAATCTTGTTAATGCGGCGGAATTAAGGCTTGAGCTTGAAAGTAAAGGAGCACTTTTCCAAACATCAATAGACTCGGAAGTAATTGCTAACCTTCTTGCCAGAGAATGCATTAAAGATAAACCCACAGAAAGTTCACTTGAAGAAATTTCTGCAAGATTAAAGGGATCGTATGCAGTAATAGTAATGACTGGAAACAAACTTATCGGAATGAGAGATCCGAATGGGTTCAGGCCATTATCACTAGGAAAATTGGGGGACTCATATATAATGGCTTCAGAAACATGTGCCCTTGATGCAGTCGGGGCGGAATTCATAAAAGATTTTGAGCCCGGCGAAATAATTGTAGTTGATAAAAGTGGCATGACATCGATAAAAACTAAACCAGCAGAAAAAACCAGTATGTGTATTTTTGAATACATATATTTTGCAAGACCGGATAGTATAATGAATGGAATAAATGTTTATGATGCAAGAAAAGCTGCTGGAAGAATGCTTGCAAAAGAAAATCCTGTTGAAGCTGACCTTGTTATTGGTGTTCCGGATTCAGGCCTATCTGCAGCATTGGGCTATTCCGAGGAATCTGGGATTCCTTTTGACCAGGGATTAATAAAAAATAGATATACAGGCAGAACATTTATTCAGCCTGAGCAAGCACAAAGAGAAATAGGAGTAAGGATTAAACTCAATGCTTTGAAAACAATTATTGAAGGAAAACGATTAGTGCTTGTTGAGGATTCAATTGTAAGAGGTACTACAATTAGATGGATTATTCAGCTTTTAAGGCAGGCAGGTGCCAAGGAGATTCATATGAGGGTAGCATCACCACCATACAAGCATCCATGCCATTTTGGAATTGATATTTCAAGCTCATCATGCTTGATTGCAGCCACAAAAGAAGTGCAAGACATTTGCGATTCTATAGGTGCTGACAGCCTTTGCTATCTTAGTAAAGAGGGTTTGGTACAGACTGTTAAAAAGGCGGGATGCGATTTTTGCACAGCTTGTTTTGATAACTGTTATCCTATTGAAGTGCCTGAAGAAGGAGATAAGAATATATTTGAAAACCGTAAATAATTGATTTGAAGAAATTAAGGTAGGAGGATATTAGGTGAAAAGAGAAATTGCAGTAATTGGAATTGTTGTTAATGATAGAAGGGAAAATGCAAGTGAAGTAAACGAAATACTAACCGAATTTGGACATTTAATTGTTGGGCGACTTGGCATTCCTTATGAAGAAAAAAATGCATCAATAATTTCTATAATTATGGATGCTGCGAGAGATGATATTGATTCAATTACAAATAAACTGGATAGCATTGATGGCGTAACAGCTAATGCGGTAATTGCATCATGATAATTATTCCTGAAATTTAATACTATAGGCAATGCCTAAGAATGGCTTTCTCAGAATTTATGAGAGAGTCATTTTTTGTATGCATTTCAATATAAAAACATACATGACGAATAGTGCAAAAAGAATCAAATTATGTTATAATATAATTAGAAAGGTAGAAAAAGCTTGATTGGAAGGAGGGATATAATGGCTGAACAAATTATATTTAAAAATGATTTTATACAAATTGAATTTGATAAAGAAGAATTTTTTATTGAATCGTTCAAGTCAGGATTTTCCCTTAGTGACTTCAATCAGATTATTGAGAAAAACCCTCAAATACGGATAACGAGTTTTACGGCCGTGAAAAGTTCATTAATGTTTGCACCAAAAGCCAGAGAAAAATTTGGGGAACTCAAGGAAAAGATTCAAGTTGATGTTTCCCCAGATGGATTGAAGGCTTTTATTATTTTTAATGCTGTGCCAGAAGAATTAGCATTGTCTAATAGAGAAAATTTGAAAAAACAGATACTTCAAAAACTCAATGAAGTTGGAGTAGTTTTTGGTATTAAGAGTGAAGTACTGTTAGATGATTTAGAAAATGAAAAGAGGATACTTATTGCTGAGGGCAGTATGCCTGAAAACGGTAAAGATGCAGAGATTAAATTATATGAAATGAAAGAAGCAAAGCCGAAAATAACTGATGGGCAGAATGTTGACCATTATGATTTGAGCCTTATTAATAGAGTTGCGAAGGATGAGTGGCTTGGTGAAAAAAATGATGCAACTCCAGGCAAGCCTGGAAAGACTGTTAAAGGTATTGATATTGCTCCTATACCTGGGAAGAATTTAAATATTGAATATGATAAAGCATCGGTTTACGAAGAAAGAGAAGAAGATAAGACTATTATTCGTGCCTTATATAATGGTGCTGTAAACTATGTAAACGGACAGATAAGTGTAGCAAACCATCTTGAAGTGGCTGGGAATGTAGATTTTTCAACTGGAAATATTGATTTTGACGGTGCGGTTACAATCAAAGGGACAATAGATGATAATTTTCAAGTAATAGCTGATGGTGATATTGAGATTTTAGGAGAGCTTGGAGTAGGAAATGTTAAGAGTATCGAAAGCCGCTGTGGCAGTGTATATATTAAAGGCGGAGTTTCATGTAAAAACAGAGTTACAGTTAGAGCTGCTAGGAATATTTTTGTAAAGTATGCTGCAAACGCTATACTTCTGGCTGGCCAGATAGTCAATGTTGGTTATTATTGCCTTAATTCGGAGGTAAAGGCGAAAGAGGTTCTGGTGGAATCATCAAAGGGCCAAATAATGGGCGGAGTTGTAGAAGCGGAAGCACGAATAATAGTTGGTACACTTGGCTCGCCAAGTGAGAAGAGAACATTCTTATATGTTAAAGGTATCAATAAAGAAATTATTAAACAACAGATTGAAGGAATTTCCAGTCAATTAGATTCTGATAGGGCTGAGTTAGCACAATTAAAAAATGAATTAAATATTGCAAATGAGAAAAAAGAATTGCAGTATAGGATTTCTATGCTAAAGGATAAGATAAATAAATTAAATGAACGTATTAAACAAAATGAAGATGAGAAAAAAACATTTAACAATATGATTAAGGTGAAGGGCGATGGGGAAGTCGCAATACTCAAAAAGGTGTACCCAAACTGCTCGATAGAAATTCGGGGTAGAATAATAGAAATTACCAAGGAGCAGCCAGGGGTTACGTTCTATGTGAGCGAAGGAGAGATGAAGCAAGCGTAGTATTTATATAAAAGAACACCTCCTTCGAATATGAATATAATGAAGTATTCATATTCGAAGGAGGTGTTCTTTTATGAAATTGGGTTTGGCTTTATCCGGAGGCGGAGTCCGGGGAGCTGTACATATAGGAGTTATCAAAGCTTTAGAGGAAAACGGGATTATCCCGAGTTATATTTCTGGAACAAGTTTAGGCAGTATTATTGCTTCTCTTTACAGTGCAAACATAAATATAAATGAAATTGAAGAGCTTTTTAAAGACAATGCTAAAAAAATGATAATTGATTTTGATTTAAGTGAATTATTTATGTATGTAAAATCTCTTATGTTAAATCTTCATAAGACAGTTGACGGATTTATAAAGGGAGAACGAATAAAGAAAGTTTTAACTGATACTTTTATTCAAAACGGATGCATGCATATAAGGCAAGCTAAAATACCGCTTGCTATTCCTGCGGTTGAAATAAATACTGCAAAGACAGTAATGTTTGTTTCAGATAAGACAAATCTTTTTGATAAAGATTATATAATATATGATGATGACATTGATATTGCAACTGCTGTAAGAGCAAGTATTTCAGTTCCTGTTCTTTTTAAGCCATGTATAGTTAAAGGCAAAATGCTGGTTGATGGTGCGCTAAAAGATAACATACCTAGTGCTATTTTAAAACAAATGGGTGCAGATAAAGTCTTGGCAGTAAACCTTGGATATGCCGGGAGGGTAGTTTCTGATATTGACGATGTACTGGAGATAGCTGTTCAGGCACTTGATATAATGAGTTATCAAATATCAAAAGTTATGTTAAGACAGGCTGATTATGTACTTGACCCGGAGGTTTATGATGTTACACTTCTTGAAGTAAGCCGGGTGCCGGAATGCATAAAAAGAGGATATGATGCTGCAATGAATAAGATGCCGGAGATTAAAAGGGCATTAAATATTGAAAGTTAAAAACGTAGAATTTTTAGATTAATTATAATGCGAAGTAATTTCCTCGCAAAATTCTATTGTTGCGGATTTCAGGTAATAGTTATATAATATGCAATCATGAGAAAATGTAGGGAACAGATATATCTGTTCCGAAATATAGATTGGGAAAGGAATTTGAAATAGCATGGGAAGACTTTTTGGAACTGATGGTGTAAGAGGGTTGGCAAATAAGGAATTAACCCCCCAGCTTGCTTTTGAGATAGGAAGAGCAGGTGCATATGTTCTATCAGGAGAGGTTCACCATAAGCCGCGTATTATCGTAGGTAAAGACACAAGAATATCAGGAGATATGCTTGAAGCTGCCTTGACAGCAGGACTGTGTTCTGTTGGAGCAGAAGTTGAACTTTTGGGGATTATACCAACACCGGCTGTTGCATATTTGGTAAGAGAATATGGGGCTGATGCTGGTGTAATGATTTCTGCTTCACATAATCCATATGAGTTTAATGGAATAAAATTCTTTGATTCAAAGGGCTATAAGTTACCTGATGCTGTAGAAGAAAGAATTGAAGCAATAATTCTTGATAAAACGGAAGAGTTACCTGAGGTTGTGGGAAAAGATGTTGGAAGGTGCGTGGTTGTAAAGAAATCTGCAGATGATTATATAGAATTCTTGAAAAAGGCTGCCGGCTGTAATCTTGAGGGAATGAAAATCGGAGTCGATTGCTCAAACGGAGTAACATATGAAATTGCGCCCAAACTCCTTAAAGAGCTTGGAGCAGATGTGAAAACAATAAACAATATGCCTGATGGGATAAACATAAATGATAAATGCGGTTCAACCCACCTGGAAGTCATTAGAGAATTTGTAGTAAAGAACCGTTTGGATATTGGCTTGGCTTTCGATGGGGATGCAGACCGGCTTCTTGCAGTTGATGAAAAAGGACAGATTATTGACGGTGATAAGATTATGGCAATATGTGGCGGCTATATGAAACAGATTGGAACGTTGAAGAAAAATGCTATTGTAGCAACCGTAATGAGCAATCTCGGATTTGGAATATTTGCAAAAAAAGAAGGTATAAAGGTTTATAATACTAAAGTTGGGGATAGGTATGTTCTCGAAAAAATGCTTAAAGAAGGTATATCCATAGGAGGAGAACAATCCGGACATATAATTTTTCTTGATGTTAATACTACCGGTGATGGAATGCTTACGGCGTTAATGCTTTTGACTGTTCTTAAAAATACAGGAAGGAAACTTTCCGAAGCTGCTTCGGTAATGGATATTTATCCGCAGGTGTTAATAAATGCTAAGGTAAATAATAAAAAAAAGAATTGCTATATGGAAGATAATATAATTGCAAAAATGGTAAGTAGTTTGGAGAGCGAATTTAAAGAAGAGGGCAGAGTTTTAATAAGGCCTTCGGGTACTGAGCCTCTTGTAAGGGTAATGATTGAGGGAAAAGATATAAACTATATCGAGCAAAGGGCAAGAGAACTTGCTGCAATAATAGAAGAACGATTGGGTTAACCCAGTCGTTCTTTTTTGTCTTATAATTCTTGATATAAATATAAATATTTGATAGTATTTTATGTAATTTGTTTAATAGGATAAAAGAATAATTAATTGTAAATAAGCTCCTAATTTTTATTAATATTGGAGGGATGTATATGCAGGCTAATGCAGAAATGAAAGTTCAAAGTATTGTCTTATTACAAAGAATTGAAGAAGCCTATAGCAAGGGGTATGAAGTATTCCTATTTAATTTTAGGGTAGATTATCCGCCTTGCCATGACCCAAAGATTCAGCAGATAAGTATTTCTGAACTTGAATTTATAGCTAATCTAAACAAACGGTTTTCCAAGAGAATCAAGCATTTTGCCCAAAGAATATTTCCTTTTCTCGAAAAAGCCCGACTTGAAGGGATTTTGATTGTAGCAGATGAGAGCGAGCTTCCTGATAAGAATGCATTAAGTAAAGTGTTTAAAATTATTACCGCAGATTATCAGGAAATAGCTGGTACCATCCTCTTGCTAAATAAGCGGAAAGAGAATATGCAAGGGAGACCGGGTCATAGGGGAAAGAAGCAAACCATTTCTGATATGGAGGAACTGCTTGTATCAGAGTTGTACGATCGTGCAGATAGTTGTATTAAAAAAGGCGGCAAGGTATTGATAAATGGTAAAAAAGCCGACTATCCTATCTGTAAGAGAAAGAATATTGAATTTATGGATGCCAGGAGAATAAAGGAAGTTATGAATGAAGGCTCAGCCGGCCTAAGATTAAGAGAGACTCTTGCTCGGTACATTATCAAGAAGCTTAATAAAATTTCAGTTAAGGGCCCAACCGGAGATAGAGTAAGAGAATTTCTTGCAGAAATTATGTATCTCATTTCGTCGCCAGCATGGGATTATGTTCCGCCTATAGTTATTTTTGAACCGGAAAAAATTGTAGGTATGGAAGCTATTCGGTGCAGGAGATTTTATTACTATAAGGCTGAAAAAAAGATTTTATATTCGGTGCTAGAAAGTCTATAGTTTTTGAGGCATTTCCTTAATTGGGAATGCCTTTTCTATCATTTCTCACCTCAAATGTGGAGAAAAGCTTAATTGAAATATTCATTGTATCTTGAAATATATTTTGATATTATCTTTTAAAAGTAAAATTTATATAGTTATCCTTTTATTAAATTAATATAAGGAGGTGACAATATGTCTGAAACTGGACGGGATTGCTATGTTGGCGGGCTAATTTTTAGCGTCGAATCAGCACTTTACAGAAAAAATGATGTTGTAATTATCGGGAAAGATACGGATTATGAGTATTGTTGTGATGAAAGGATTAAATTCCTTGACTCAATCGAAGCTTTTAAGTTATGGAAAGAGCATAATAGCGCTTTTGATAGGATTCTTTCATACTTAGGGTTTAAAGCTCCATATAATATATTGAGAAGTAAGAGCCTGTTTCTGTGTCCCGGGGATAAAAAGATTAAACTCAAAGGTACTGAGGAAAGTTTGCTGATAAAATGCGGCAGGCAAGAGATTAACCAGATAATAGGACAATTGAATGAAAATCACAAAAATGGAATCAGCGGTTACGAAAAGTTCCTTCTTGAGATGGGCCGCGCGGCTTTTGGCAATGCCAGCTAAAACAAAAAATAATTGCAGGGCATAAATTTTAAAAGTAAGGGTTAATAACTACCCTTACTTTTTTTTCTATCTTTGATATAATAGATAAAAAACATGCATGGAGGATTGAAATGCACCAGAAACAACCGCTTGCATATCGCATGAGTCCTAAAAGTTTAGAAGAATATGTTGGCCAAGAGAATATAATTGGAGAAGGAAAACTGCTTTTTAGAATGGTACAGGCTGATAAGCTTTCCTCAATAATATTTTGGGGACCGCCTGGAACGGGTAAAACTGCTCTTGCAAGGGTTATTTCCAATTATACAAAGAATAAGTTTGAAAAGATTAATGCTGTTACATCAGGAGTGGCAGAAATAAAATCAATTATAGCAGAAGCTAAAAATGTTTTGATGAATCCTTCTGGCCGGGTAGTTCTTTTCATTGATGAAATACATAGATTTAACAAAGCTCAGCAGGATGCGCTTTTGCCAGCTGTTGAAGACGGAACAGTCATTTTAATTGGAGCAACTACCGAAAATCCATTTTTTGAAGTGAACAAGGCTTTGCTGTCAAGGTCTACTGTTTTTAAACTTGAGTCTTTGACAAAAGAACACATCATTAAAATAATTAAAAACACAATTCAAAATAAAGAAAGAGGATTCGGGAATTTAAATATTAATATTTCAGATAAAACGATTGAATTTTTGGCAGATTTGTCAAATGGAGATGCAAGAACTTCATTGAATGCATTGGAATTAGCAGTTTTGACAACCCCTGTTGATGGGCAGGGAAATATGAATATTGATAATGAGATTATTAAAGAATGCTTGCAACAAAGAACCATAACATATGATAAAAATGCAGATGGGCATTACGACAATATTAGTGCTTTCATAAAGTCAATGAGAGGGAGTGATCCTGATGCTGCTGTATTCTATCTGGCAAGAGCGCTTGCAGCAGGTGAAGACCCGGTATTTATGGCAAGAAGGATTATTCTGTGTGCAGCCGAAGATGTTGGAATGGCAAATCCGCAGGCATTGGTTGTTGCTTCTTCAGCAGCTCAAGCAGTTCATATGATTGGTATGCCGGAAGCAAGAATAATCTTAGCAGAAGCTGCAGTTTACGTTGCAACAAGCCCTAAATCAAATGCATCATATATAGCACTAGAAAATGCACTTGGAGATGTTAAAAATAAAGATACTGGAGAAATTCCATACCATATAAGAAATGCAGCTATAAGTGGTATGAGTGAGTTCGGTTATGGAGAAGGATATAAATATGCACATGATTATGAGGGGAACTATGTAAAACAGCAGTTTCTACCGGATATAATGAAGGATACCATATATTACAAACCGACGAATAATGGTTATGAAGTTGAGGTTAAAGAATATATGAAAGATAAATGGGAAGTGCCGCGCTAACGCGGCACTTCCCATTTATTAGCTAATTACTTCAAAAGTATAGTTCATTCCAGAGTTGTTATCCCAATTGTTTACACTATCTTTAAAACAAACATTTAGAGAATCGTATTTAGTTACAGGTATATTTGCTTCAAAGCCGGTATTTGTTTTAATCATTTTGAAATCTCTTGAGTCTTCCCATCTGTTTCCATATCCTATATGGGCATAAACTTCATTTGCTCCTGATTTTGCAAGAAGCCCATCATAAGAAAGTTTGATATTGTCCCCAACAGTAACCTGTGCGGGTTTAATATAGATACCGTTATTAAGATAAGGATTCTTTTTCATTATTATCCCTCCAATTAATTTAGTTACATATTGTAATTGACTAGCTGCCAGTTAAAATAAAAAACTACTAATCATTAATATTATCTTCGTTATCAATAATAAAATACGTCCCAATTTGAAACATAATAATATAATCCAGCTTGGAATAAATCAACAATTATGCAGGGTATGAAATGCACTATTGCGGTCACAATAATACTAATTAAGAAAATTATCGCCAAGTGAATTTTAAGATATTATTTACACATAATAAACATACGCTAATGGGATTTAAACCTACTATTTCTTTTTTTATGCCTTTTTAACAAGTGTATTATAAATATAACGGGAAAGGGTGACTTCTTTTTGAAAGTTGTAATTATGGCCGGAGGTGAAGGAACAAGATTAAGACCATTAACATGTAATATTCCAAAACCAATGGTTCCAATTATGAATAAGCCTATAATGCAGCATATAATAGAGTTACTTAAAAAAACGGATCTTTTTGATATAGCTGTTACACTTCAATATATGCCTGAAATCATTAAAAGCTATTTTGAAAATGGAGAAAAATTTGGTGTTTCGATAAAGTATTATATTGAGCAATCCCCTCTTGGAACTGCAGGAAGTATTAAAAATGCGCAGGATTTTTTGGATGATACATTTGTTGTAATAAGTGGAGATGCATTAACTGATATTAACCTAAATGATGCAATTGAGTTTCATAAAAAAAATAAATCTATTGCTACTTTAGTACTTACGCGTGTTAAAGTACCGCTTGAATATGGAGTTGTGGTTACAGACAATGGTGGAAAGATAACCAGATTTCTTGAAAAGCCAAGCTGGGGAGAAGTGTTTAGTGATACAGTTAATACAGGAATTTATATATTAGAACCAGAAATTCTTAAAATGATAAAAAAAGATGAGGTTTTCGATTTCAGCAAGGATCTATTTCCCTACATTCTTAAAAATAAAATGCCAATGTATGGGTATATAACTGAAAATTATTGGTGCGATATAGGAGATTTGAGAGCCTATTTTCAATCTCATATTGATATTTTCGAAAAGAAAGTAAATATTGATATAGAAGGAACAAGGAATGTCGGTGAAATTTGGTTTGGGGAAGACTGTGAAATACACCCTGAAAGCCAGATTAATGGGCCTGTAGTTTTAGGCAAAAATGTTAAGGTTAAAAAAGGAGCAATAATTGATAGTTTCTCTGTTATTGGCGACAATGTTATCTTTGAAGAATCAAGCTACGTAAAAAGAAGTATAGTATGGAAAAATTGTTATATAGGAAACAATACAAGGCTTAATGGAACAATAATTAGCAGTAAAGTACAAACTATGGAAGGAAGTATAATAAATGAGAATTCCATAATAGGAAATGGTACTATTATTAAAGAGCATTCTATCATAGGAAATAATGTTAAGATATGGCCTAATAAGACTATTGATAGAGGTGCAGAAGTAAACACAAACCTGGTTTGGGGAAATGTTTACTCAAAATCCTTGTTCGGTGCTAGGGGAATAAAAGGACAAATAAATTTAGAAATTACTCCTGAATTTGCTTCAAAACTGGCAGGCGCTTTTGGAGCAACTTTTAAGAAGGGTTCTAAGGTAGGAATAAGCCATGATGGTGAGACATCTTCTCAGATGCTCTTTTATTCAATGACTGCAGGATTATTATCTGCTGGACTTGAGGTATATAATTTTGAGAGAATGATTTTGCCTATGATAAGAAATGCGGTAAAATTTTATAGATTAAATGGAGGTATTCATATTGCCTCTTATGCAGAGGAAAATGGACGACTGCAAGTTGATTTTTTGGATTCGCTTGGCGCAAATATAAGTAAGAGCCTGGAAAGAAGTATAGAGAATATTTTTATAAGAGAAGACTTCTCAAGATGCGATTCAGAAGATATTAAGAAGGTAGTTGGTATTGATAACTATAATTCTTTTTATATGAGAAATATATTAAATAATGTTAAGTCAAAGTCAATAAATCTTAAAGTTCTTATAAATTGTGAATCAGAGTTTGTTCAAGACATTGTCAAATCAATGTTGACTGATTTAGGATGCAACGTTGAATGTACAAATTTAAGTATATTAGGGAATAAAAAGAATCTAGATTATGACGCTAATGAAGAAATTTCCTATTTATCAAATTACGTAAGGTTGTCAGGCTGCGATATAGGAGTATATATAGACAATAACAGCGAAAAGCTCCATCTTATCGATGACAGAGGGAAGGTAATAAATCAAGATTTGTTTATGGCTATTACTACACTTATTTTATTTAAGAAATACCAGGGAAGCACAGCTGTCATTCCAATTTCGTCTTCAAATGTTATGGAGGAAATTGCACAAAAATATAATGGTAAGATTTTAAGAACAAAAACATCAGTCCAGGATATCATGCGTAATCTAAATTCGAATAGTTCCCAAGAAGTTATTGAAGAACAATTTGCATATTACTTTGATGCAATAAGCAGTCTAGTTAATATTTTAGATTTTTTAGAATCTAATAAGTTAAAGCTGTCAGATTTGGTTGATACAATTCCTGAGTTCTATATGAATAGAAAAACTGTTGATTGCTCATGGGATATGAAAGGCAAGGTTATAAGAAGCATATCAGAAGACAAGGAGGCACTCGGTAAGGAAATGATTGAGGGTGTCAAAATTCACAAAGATAATGGGTGGGTATTAATTCTTCCAGATGCCGAGGAACCTGTTTGCAGTGTTATAGGAGAAGCAGTTAATGAAGAATTTGCTGAAGAGCTAACTGATTTTTATGTTAAAAGGATAAAAGAAATTGGAGCAGAATAAAGGAGAAGACAATTATCTTCTCCTTTATTGGTTGTTACTTATCGAAAGTACTGATGCATACTTCGAAGTCTTTCCAGATTTTAAACAAAAGGTCGATTTGCTCCTCGGTTATTAAACCTTTCACAACAAAATCTTTTGCGTTTTTTATACCAGGTGTATCCCAGTTGTTGAAGATCTTTTTGACCAATTCCAAGTCAATTTCCTGCAGCTTACCTTTGATAGTCATGGTTTCAACATACTTTAAAAAAACGCTCCTTTTTTCAAAAATAGACTCTTTGCTGAATTTCGGCATGTACAAAATTCGACTTAACAGCTTCCTTTCTTCAGTTGATAGGATCTTCCATACCATTAACGACATGTTTTAACCTCCGAATCTTTTTTGTTTAACTTCCACTTTGCTCAAACGAGCATAGCTTTTTTATCTTAAGCGGCCAAAAAAATGGCTGCAAAATCTGGTTATTTCTATTTCATGGTAAATTATTTAAATTATATCAAAGATTATGTCGAATTGATAGCCTTTTATTTAATAAACATATAATAATATATGCATAAATAATTTATTCTCCATTAATTTTTCAAACATTTAAGGTAAAGTTAACAAATATAGCTGGATATCTTTACAAACATATAATAGAATAAATGATTAGAAAACAATTTATAACTTATTAAAATCCATTATGGAGGTCGTGCTGTGTTGGCATAAAATACGATTGTTGATGTGCGGACGTTAGACAGGAAGGAGGAATCATAATGGCAAATGAGAAATGTGTTGAAGAAGCAAAAAAAGGGAAGCCGTTTGAGATGGATGGGAAAGTCATCATACCTGCTGCAGCTGCAGCTGTATTGAAAGAGCAAAAGATGCTCTGCCCTGCATTCTACGGGATATTGCAAAGAGATGACTGCATTGGCTGCCCGATTGGGGAAAGGTGCTATGTTGCTAGCGGAACATTTAAAGATTTAGATAATGATGTTCAACACCATATCAGGAAAGCTGAAAACAATGGGTTGATGTCGAAAACCTTTACTATTAAAGTAGGGGATAGGGTTACGCCTTATTAATATTCAAATAAAAAGAAAGCGGCTTAAATAGCTGCTTTCTTTTTATTTGAATAATAAATTTAGATTTCAAATCTATTAAACAACTTCATATTTAAGCATTTTTATGATAAAATTAGCGAAAGAAACTATTAGGTAAGCTTAAGGAGAAAGCATGGAAGAAAGATTCATTTCACCAGAGATATGCCCAGATGATTTGGAATTAGAAACTTCGCTTAGACCTAAGAAACTTAGCGAATATATCGGACAAGAAAAGGTTAAAGAAAATCTTAGTATTTTTATTGAAGCTGCTAAGATGAGAAACGAGCCATTAGACCATGTCTTGCTGTACGGCCCTCCGGGGCTCGGAAAGACCACACTTGCATCAATTATTGCAAATGAGCTTGGTGTTAATTTGAGAATTACTTCTGGGCCGGCTATTGAGAAACCGGGAGATTTGGCTGCACTTCTTACTAATCTTATGCCTAATGATGTTCTTTTTATAGATGAAATACACAGACTTAATAGAAGTATAGAGGAAATTCTTTACCCAGCTATGGAGGACTTTGCTCTTGATATAATAATCGGGAAGGGGCCGAGTGCACGTTCTATCAGAATTGATTTGCCTAGATTTACACTTGTAGGTGCTACTACTCGTGCCGGACTTCTTACTTCGCCGCTTCGTGATAGATTTGGAGTAATGCATAGACTTGAGCATTATTCGCCGAAGGAACTCGAAAATATAGTAAAAAGGTCTGCCGGAATTCTTGATGTTCAAATTGATAATAATGCTGCAAACGAGCTTGCTAAAAGATCTAGAGGTACACCGAGAGTTGCCAACAGGATTTTGAAAAGGGTCAGAGACATTGCTCAAGTTAGAGGCGATGGTAAAATTGATTTTGAAATTGCCAAAATGGGTTTGGATATGCTTGAGGTAGATGAAATAGGTTTGGACAATATGGACAGGCAGATGCTGTTAACAATTATACAAAAGTTCAATGGCGGACCAGTAGGGCTTGATACCCTTGCCGCTTGTGTTGGAGAAGAAAGCCAGACAATAGAAGATGTATATGAGCCTTATCTTCTTCAAATGGGGTTCATATGCCGTACATCAAGAGGAAGAACAGCGACAAAATTATGCTATGAGCATTTAGGATTGGAGCCCCAATAATGAAACTCCTGCTTCACGTTTGCTGCGGACCTTGTTCCGCTTATCCTTTAAGTATTTTAAAAAACGAGGATGTTGATATTCACGGATTATTTTACAATCCTAATATTCATCCATATACAGAATATAAATCAAGAGTAGATTCTGCCAAAGCCCTATTCGAAAAAGAAGGGCTAGAGTTTGACGAATTGGATGGATATGGCTTGGATTTATTTTTGAAGCAGGTGGCACTTTCGGAAAACAGATGCAAGGAATGTTATTCTATCAGAATGGATAGAATAGCTAAGGAAGCAAGTGAAAGAGGATTCGATGCTTTTTCTACTACTTTGTTGGTTAGCCCATACCAGAAACATGATATGCTGAAAGATATTGCAAAAGAAGCTGGTAAAAGGTATGGAGTTGAATTCTATTATAAGGATTTTAGAGAAGGATTCAGAGAAGGGCAGAAAATGGCTAGAGAGATGGGATTGTATATGCAGAAGTATTGTGGGTGTATATTATCCGAAAAGGAACGCTACCTTGATTCGAAAGCATTATAAACGGCGCATTACGTTGTTGTACATCGGATTCGGTGTGCTCACATATTAAATATATGCTCCGCGCACCTCACCTCGTACGCCTAGTACTGCTTGCTTCTAATGCTTCCGTAGCTTTTTCCTATTAGAAGTTATATGAAAGAAAATTAAAAATGGAGTGGTTTGATGCAGTTTGAAGGTATCGGCAAAATATTGATCATTTGCGGAATAATCTTCTTGGTTGTAGGAGGAATGATTACTCTCGGAGGAAAGCTAGGTTTAGGAAAACTGCCAGGGGATATAGTTATTAAAAATCAAAACTTTACATTTTATTTTCCCTTGGTTACTTCTATAATACTCAGCATAATACTTACAATAATATTGAATATCTTTTTCAGGAAATAATATCTAGTATTTTGTACAGCAGTTCAAACCGAAATATTTTACAGAAGAAGTTTTGGGGGTCTTTACTAATGAAAAAATTATATGGATTTATTATTTTAATTTTAATAATCTTATCTATAAGTCCAATTCATGCAATGGCGGCCGCCGTTAAGCTTGTTTATGACGGGAAGGTACATATATATAATGAACGGCCGGTTTCTCTGATTGTCAATGGAAAAACCCTTAAACCAAAGGTTTCACCAGTTATTATGAATGGAACTACTTTGGTTCCTGCACGCGCAGTATTTGAGGAAATGGGAGCCAAGGTATTTTGGAAGCAAACAACTCAGCAGGTTACGGTAAAGAGTTTGAAAAATACAATTGTTATTATTATCAATAACCAATATGCTCTTGTTAACGGGAAAAAAGAAAAGCTCTTAATGCCAGCAAAGATTATCAATGAAAACACCATGATTCCATTAAGGTTTGTTTCAGAAAAATTGGGATTAAAGGTTAAGTGGAATCCTGAAACTTATGAAATAAAAATATCAGATAAATCAGATGAGGATAATGTAACTGAGGATAATAATTCTAATCAGACTGATTCTGGCGGCAATAGCTCTTCCAGTCAAGGAGATATTAACTCTGGGACAATAAACAATATTAGTTTCCAGACCAGTGGTGAAAAAACTCTGGTTAGGATTGATTCTAATTCTATTATTTCTGATTATTCCAAGAGTGAGCTTCCTGCAGATGCTGATAAGCCGTATAGAGTCATAGTAGATATACCGAATGTATCGATAAACATTCCTAAGTTAACTATTCCAGTTGAAGATGGAAGAATAATTCAAATCAGGGCTGCTCTTAGACAAGAATCACCTAAGATTGTAAGAGCTGTTTTGGATTTGGCGTCAAAGCAGGGATATTCTATTGATTATTCTGATAATAAAAAGACTTTAATAATATCTGTTGGCGGTAGCATTTCTCAGACTGATAAGACTAGTAGTTCACAGAATCAGAATAATTCGAATGGCAGTGCAGCAGATAATGAAATACCCACAGGCTCTAAAGATGATCTCGAATTCTTTAATTCTAAACTTGGCGATTACAACAGAGTCGGAATAGAAGAAGAGGAAGATAGAGTTTGCATAAGTATCAATAAAGCCAAGAGTCAGGAGATTAAAGTTCAGAGGGTAACAAATCCTGATTCGATCAAGATTGATTTTGACATGGTAGATTTTGCCGAAAAGGAGTTTATGATACCTCTAAGCACTACTCCATTGACAGGTATTGCGGCTGAGAAGATTGATTCGGAAAATGGCGAAATAATCGTTCGGACAAATGGGCAAGCTCCTTTTCAGGTAATTGAAGAGTCGACAGAAATAAATATATATATATATAAAGAAGGATATAAAAATATTCGATATGAAAACTCTGGCGCAATTTCTACAATAATTATTTCAAATGCAGATACGACTAAGCAAATAAATATTGAACAAGATGAAAGTGATAATGAAGCTAGAATACTTTTGCCGGAAGGATTGCTTAATACTCAGGAACAGTCAATGTATATCCATGATGGGATGGTTGAAGGATTTAAAGTAATAGATAAAGCTGATTCCGGGCAAGAGATTAAATTAAATTTTTCAGTTAACTCCAAGGTATCATATACTATCAGGTCTGACTCTAAAAACAATTTTTATATTTACTTTTTTGCAAGAGATAAAGTAAACCTACCTGATGGAGATATTTTGATTGCCATTGACGCTGGACATGGAGGGTATGACCCAGGGGCAGTATATAAAGATAAAAGTGGGGTTGTAAAGCTTGAAGAAGAGGATTTAAACCTTGATATTGCAATACGACTTAATAAAATATTAACTGATTTGGGTATTCCAACAATTATGACCAGAACTAAGGATGAATATGTTGAGCTTCATCAAAGACCAAACCTTGCTAACAGTATGAAGGCTGACCTTTTTGTAAGTATACACAATAATTGGGTTGATAGCCCTGCGGTTTCTGGCACTATGACTTTATACTATCCATACGATGATTCAGACAGCGGGCTAACCAGCAAAGGGTTTGCAGAAATAGTACAAGAAGAAATGCTAAGAACGATTGATACAACAGATAAAAAGATAATTGCGCGCCCAAACCTGGTTGTACTCAACTCGACTGATATGCCTTCAATATTAGTTGAATGTGGCTTTATTTCAAACGAGTCAGACAGGAATAGACTCACAACAGAGGAACACAGGGAAAAGATTGCGCAGGCATTATATACAGCAGTTATTAGAGCTCTCGGTAAAATAGAAAAATAATTTTAAATGAATTTGTTTTAAAATGAAGGATTTTGGCTTTTCTTATTGAATTAATCAAGTGTTCTGAAAAAATAGATACATTATAAAAATGCTTTGAGTTTTTATTATCAATTATAAATTGTAAATTGTAAATTATTTAAATGGAGGGATAATGATGGATATTGAAGCAAAATTTCGAACATCTGCAATGGGATATAATAAAAACGACGTTAATGCATATATCGAGCAGACCTCAGAAGAATATCAGTCGAAAATAAAAGAAAAAGATGATGAACTGGTTAAGCTTAGAAACCAGCTTAAAGAGTATAAATCTCAAATCGAAGATACTTCTAAAAAAGAAACTGAAAACAATGATGAGAAATCAAAAATTGCAGACGTGCTCATTAAAGCGCAAGCGACTGCAGAAAGCATTTTAGAAGAAGCTAAACAATCAGCTATTGGAGAAAAAAGAAAGATTGAAGAAGAAGTTGAAAAAGAAAGAGAAAAACTGGTAGATTTGAAGTCAGAGCTAAAGAAACTTAAAGATACCGTAACAGAGACATTAAAAACCTTTGAAAAGGAAATAAGCGATATCGTAGAAGAATAAAAATAAGTTTTAGTATACCCGGTAGTCTGTAATAACAGACTGCCGGGTTTCTTCTTTATATATAAAGAAATAATAGCAGATGAAAACAACTTTTAGAATTCAAACTAGAGGAATATTGCGAAAACTAGTGAACGAAGTAGTAATACATAAGATTAATAAAGAGGGATTAAGAAAAAAGGAAAAAATAACTGAAAAAAAGGTATAAAAAACAGTTGACTTGCAAGAAAACAAAGTGCTATAATAACAAAGCTGTCGCACTTCGAGGGCGAGACATCAGGCAAAAG
>JBLNBO010000032.1:0-40308 GCA_050260055.1 Ignavibacteriales bacterium | reverse complement strand
TGGTCTTCCTTTAGGTTTTTTTATGGTATTGCTTGACAAATTGGGAATAACGACCGAGCAGCTCGGCAACCCTGAAACACAGGGCATAGCACTAAATACACTAGCTAATTATTTTGATCTTAGCGACGAGGAACGAGAAGACTTATTTAATGACTTCAGAGGCCTCATGGAGACCTTAGACAGAAAGATAAAATAATCAGGGCATTTCTACCCTGATTAAAAATAACGCTACACAGGGACGGTTCTCTTTATAGCATTAAATATAACAGCCCCAAGGGTTTTCACCCTTGGGGCTGTCCGTTATTGTCCTTCGTCCAAAACTTCATCGGATATGTTAGGAACGCCGCATAAAAGGTAAAAATCCTGCGGGAAGTAAAAAGCTGCTGAGCTTTCTGCTCAACAGCTTTTTGGTGCGGGAAACCGGGGTCGAACCGGTACGGTATCACTACCGCAGGATTTTAAGTCCTGTGCGTCTGCCTGTTCCGCCACTCCCGCATATATTAGTGGAGGCGCCACCCAGATTTGAACTGGGGAATAAAGGTTTTGCAGACCTCTGCCTTACCACTTGGCTATGGCGCCGATTTATATATAGCTCGCGCATCTTACGCGAGCTATCTTTTGTTGGAGCGGAAGACGGGATTCGAACCCGCGACAACTGCCTTGGCAAGGCAGCGCTCTACCACTGAGCCACTCCCGCATTTTTTATTGGTGCCTAGAGCCGGAATCGAACCAGCGACACGTGGATTTTCAGTCCACTGCTCTACCGACTGAGCTATCTAGGCATTTCTTATGTTAGAGACCAGATACCGGATGCCAGAAAGACATTGTTCTGGTCTCTGGCATCTGGTCTCTAACATCTGTATTGGCGACCCAGAAGGGGCTCGAACCCTCGACCTCCAGCGTGACAGGCTGGCATTCTAACCAACTGAACTACTGGGCCGTATATAAGTGCTGAGTCTATATTTAGATCTCAGCACCGTTTATGGTGGGAACAATAGGGCTCGAACCTATGACCCCCTGCTTGTAAGGCAGATGCTCTCCCAGCTGAGCTATGCTCCCATTATTTTGCCCGCCCAACTCTCAAGCGGCAATAATGAGTATACAGAAACGTCGAGCATCTGTCAAAGACTTTGGCCCTCCAAAATTATTGATTAATCTGATTTCTCTTAGCTTTTCTTCGTATTCCTCGTTATTACTACTCTATTATATATATTAATACAGCTAATACATTATTCCATACAGGAATAGAGCCTTTTCCAAAAAACAACTCCCCTCTGGATTGTTCTTCCTAAGGGGAGCTATTTATAGCTTTGCATGTTAATGTTTATTCACTTAATTTATTCTGTACTATTGTGCTTACCATTATATTCGAAGAATAATATTCTCCAAATTATCAATATGCACCCTCTCTATTCATTGAGGAAACCATCAACTTCTTTTTGATCAAACGAGTATTTCTTCAGGCAGAAATGGCATTCTATTTCGACTTGACCTTGAGATTCTATAATGCTATCAAGTTCAGCTTTGCCAAGACTGATAAGGGCTTGCTCCATCCTCTCCCTGCTGCAATCACATGTATAGTGCGGTTCTGTTTCATCAAGAACTTTTAATTCCATATTTCCAGTAATCCTTTTTACTATATCTTCAATGGTTTCACCATTTGACAGGTAATTTGTTATTGTAGAAAAACCCTGCAAGTTTTCCTCCATATTATTAATTATCTTTTCTCCAGCCTCAGGTAAAAGCTGAATTATAAGTCCGCCGGAAGATAGTATTTCTCCAGTTTTATCAACAAGAACACCTAGCGCAACTATAGATGGAATCTGCTCGGATTTTAAGAAATAATAAGCAATATCCTCTCCAATTTCGCCGGAAACAAGAGGAACAAATCCTATATATGGCTCTTTCAGCCCGACATCTTTGATTACATTAAGATAACCATCTTTTCCTACTGCTCCACCGACATCCAGTTTACCTTTAGAATTGGGCTCCAAGTAAACCTCCGGGTTGTTAACATATCCTTTAACTATCCCGCGATGATTGGAGACAACCACAATTCCACCCAGCGGTCCGCCTCCCTTAATCTGCAATGTGAGCCTATCATTTTCATTCTTCAGCATAACCCCCATCATAAGTGCAGCTGTTAGAGACCTTCCAAGAGCAGCAGCGGCAATAGGTGAAAGATTATGCGTTTTCCTGGCTTCTTCAACTAAACTTGTTGTTTCTGCTGCAAAAATTCTTATATTAAGTTCTTCATCAACCATTCTAAGTAATCTATCTTTCAATTTCATTTTCTCCTATTGATAAATTATTTTATTAAATATCTTCTATTGAAAATCTTATTCAGAGTCTATTTAGTATAATTATTCCATACTATTACCAAAATTATAGAAATAAATAGCCATGCCGCAGAAGCTAGCATTAAGGAATACTCAACTTTCAAAATTTTAATAAAGAAATAAAGTGCAATTAGAAAAACAAGGTAGGGAATTAATGATAACATTCCAAATATTATAGTGTTTTTAAGCTCTTGCACTCCCCTTTGAGTTCCTACAATATAGTATGCTATTAATCCAAAGAAAGGAAAAAGAGGGACCAAAGCAGCAATATAATAATTCTTCGAAGAGGATAAAATTTGTATTAGAACTACAATCAATCCACCAATTACTGCCTTTATAAATAAATCGATGCTAAATACCGACATGCTGCCTCCATCTTTTTTGCGTAAAATTTATTTTTGGTTCTCAATAGATTTTAGATTAATGCTAATTATAGTAATAGCTTAACATTGATTTAAACAAAAGAAAACCCTGATTTTTCAATCAGGGTTGCTTCTTGCTCTATATACTTTATATATTAAAGAGCCCTAGTCACATTAGCTGCCTGAGGTCCTTTGGCTCCTTCGATTACTTCAAACTGAACCTCTGTACCTTCTTCAAGAGTTTTGTATCCATCCATTTCAATAGCTGAGAAGTGAACAAATACGTCCTTTCCTTCTTCCCTTTCGATAAAGCCGAAGCCTTTCTCAGGATTAAACCATTTTACCTTACCTTTTTCCACTTTAACATTCCTCCATTACTTAAACTTTTCATCATGGCTATTTTCAACCATGCACATAGTTTAGCATACCTATTTTTTATTGTCAACGATTTATGTTGTCAATCCAATGTAATATTTGTCGTTTGATGTCATATTTTTTGTTATCTTCTTTGTCGTCCAATTGATATTATTATTTTCCGACTTCAAGAATATATAACAGTAATTTTTTTCAAGTTTCCTTGTTTATTATTTTTTAGTTTTTAATATTTCTAACGCTTTTATTAGCTGGGTATCTTGCTTCTCATCAACCTGTAGAGAAGACTTGTAGTTTTGAGGCAGTTCAACAACTGTATCCGGAACAATACCTTTGCCTTGAATACTTGTTCCTTTCGGTGTGAAATATTCAGATATAGTTACTTTCAAAGCAGTTCCATCTTTTAAGTCAATTACATCTTGTACAACACCCTTGCCAAATGTCTTGGTTCCTACTAAAACCGCCTTTTTATGGTCTTTAAGTGCCCCAGCCAGAATTTCTGAAGCGCTTGCACTGCTTCCATTTACCAAGAGAACCATAGGCATTTCAGCCTGCATAGAATCTGATTCCCATGTTCTTTTTGATTTGTTCTTATCTAAAGTATAAACAATAATTCCTTTTGGAACTAATCTATCTGCTATATCAACAACTTCATCAAGAAGACCTCCAGGATTATCCCTAACATCTATTATCAATCCTTTAACCTTTGCTTTAGCAAGACTGTCATAAGCTTTTATAAAATCCTCTGAAGTCTTTTCATCAAACATAGAGATTCTTATATATCCAATATTATTATTTAAGGTCTTATATTTAATAGTTTTTAAAACAATGTTTGCCCTTGTTATTTCTCTTATAAATGGGTCTTTTATACCCTTTCTCTGTATTGTAAGGGTTACTTTTGTTCCCTCTACACCTTTCATCATAGCAACCGCTTTATCAAGCTCGCTTCCCTTGACTTCTTTCCCATCCACCTTGATTATCTTGTCTCCAGGCAATATTCCTGCCTTTTCTCCAGGCGTATCTTCAATCGGAGAAACTACAATAACCGAATCGTCTTTTTCATCGGCAGTAACAACAATTCCAATTCCCGCATAGCTTCCTCTTGTTTCAGTAGTTAAGTCTTCATATTCTTTTTCATTGAGGTAAGCGGTATAAGGATCACTTAGTATATCAGTCATTCCATCAATTGCACCTTCAGTAAGCTTCTGATCACTTGTTCCCCATAAAAAATATTTATCAAGATATTTCTTTACCTTGTTAATTTTTTCTGTGTCAAAAGTAGTTACTTTTGGACTTACCAAAAGATCCATTGATAAAGCCTTGCTTGAGAATATAAATGCAGATATTGCGAAACTAATAATAGAGGTAATTATAACTAGAGATACAATCCCTATAGCTATCTCCCTTTTTTCATTGTTCAAATCATTCACTCCTGACTTATTAATTTATGTTATTTGTATTTAATTTTTTTAGGGTTATACCATTATTATATACATTATACCATCATAATAAAATAGAAAAGAAAAAATGGTTATTCCATTTTTTCTTTTTATCAATGAATTTATTAATAATTTTCTGTTTTTTTAGCTTATCATTTTGATATATAACTTAAAGGATTGACCGGATTTCCTTTCTCCCTAACTTCGAAGTGTAAATGCGGTCCGGTAGACAATCCTGTACTCCCTACTTTAGCAATTATTTGGCCGGCTTTTACTTCCGCTCCTTCTGAAACCAAAATTTTTGATGTATGTGCATATAATGTTGACTTTCCGCTTCCATGGTCAATTATTACTGTTTTGCCATAGCCGCCAAACCAATCTGCCATGATTACCGTTCCACTGCTTACAGCAATTATATTGGTTCCCGCAGATGCAGATATATCAACTCCAGTATGCATCTTCTTTTTTTTCAATATTGGATGCATTCGTATTCCAAAATATGAACTGACTTTTGTGGACCCTTCAGTTGGCCAGAGAAAAACTCCTCCGCTGTATACTTTTTTACTGCCCTTTTGGATTCTGCTGATTTTCTCCTTCAATCTTTCAGATTCTTTCAGTTCTTCATCTATTGCTGCTTCCAAATCTTTTTGCTGATTTGTAAGTTTTCTTAGATAAAGGCTTCTATTGCCTTTATATGTATCAAGATTCCGCTTTGTAACAAGATTTGATTCTTTTGCAACTTCCCTTGATTTTTTTTGTTTTTCAATTGCGGCTTTTGCCTGTTGTATAAGTTTTTTTGTTTCTGCCGTTGAATTCAAAAGCTCCTTATCCTGCTCAAGAATGCTTCTTACAAACTGGTATCTTGCAAAAAAATCAGAAAAACTATTTGAATCTAGAATTATCTCAAGGTATGTAGATCCTCCATTCTTATATAAAGCAACAATCCTAGATTTAAGCATCTGGTCTACGTTTTTCATCTTTTCTTCTGCCAACTTAATCTGCGCTTCTTTTTCCTCAATACTTTGACTATAGTTTGAAATCTGCTGCTTTAGCTTATCAATAGTTATTTTAGCAGAATCAATTTGTCTATCAAGAACCTCAATTTCATGGCTTATTTCTTTTTTCTCTTTTTTAACAACATTTAGCTGTTTCATTTTTTTATTTATATTTTTATTGCTCTTTTGAAGTTGAGAACTAAGATCGCTTACACTTTCTCCCCAACAAGGAAGGCAGCAGGCCATAATTATTAATGAGGATAAGATTATTATATATACTTTTTTCATGTGTACTTTCCTCCCCCCTAGGCTCTCCCCGATTTATGGTTAATAGTTAAAAAAGTTATTTATACTTTAAGGTATTTTCTCATAGAAATTGAACTTCCTATACAACCCATTCCAACACCAATAAACAGGTAAACCAACATAAGTTTTTGAGAAATTGTACTAAAGTCAATAAAGCTATTTATTCCCATGTCGTTAACCATGCTTTTCACTTTTAGATATCCAATAACTGCTTCGTATCCTTGAAAAATTATAATCATAGCCAGAAAGCTTGCAACTGCTCCGATAATTACACTTTCTATAATAAATGGCAAATGAATGAAAAAATCGGTAGCCCCAATGTATTTCATTATCCCAATTTCTTTTCTTCTAGCAAACACGGTTAGCTTGACAGTGTTAGAAATTATCAGTATAGCGGTTGCTGCAAGAAGCACAAGAACAACAAAACTTACAATACTAATAACATTCATAATCCTTATTACTTTATCAATTACTTCCTTATGGAAAATCACATCGTCAGGCTGTATCCCTTGCAAGGATTTTAACTGTTCAACTGCTCTTGATGCATCCTCAGCCTTATTGAGCAAAACTGTATAAGAAGGCGGGAGAAAATTATTTTTCTCATCATATCCTTCGAGAAGCCTTTCGTGTCCTTTCATCATATCCATTGTCTTTAACTTTTTGAATGCTTCTTCTTTAGAAACATACGAGACTGTTCCAATATTAAAACTTTTTATTCTTCTGCCAATTTCATCAATTTTCTCGGGTTTTTCTTCAGGATTAAGAAATACTTGTATCATTAAGCCGGATTCAATATTTTTGCCAATATGACTCACATTGATTCCAATAAGAATAAATATTCCAAGTATTATCAATGAAGCTGTTACAGTAATCATTGAAGCCAGGAACATCAATTTATTTCTCATTGTATTTGCAAAGCCTTCTTTAATGAGGTATCTGAACGTTCTCAGTTTCAACCGAATACACACCTTTCTCCTGATCGCTAACTATCCTGCCACTATCTAAAACAACAACCCTCTTTTTCATAACATCAACAATTTCTCTTGCGTGCGTTGCTATTAGAACGGTTGTCCCTCTATGGTTTATATCACTAATTAATTTTATAATATCCAATGAAGTTTCGGGATCAAGATTTCCGGTTGGCTCATCCGCAAGAAGAACACTTGGATTGTTTGCCAAAGCTCTTGCAAGAGCAACACGCTGCTGTTCTCCTCCAGAAAGTTCATGTGGATAATGATTCGCCTTACTGCTAAGACCAACAAGAGCCAAAAGCATTGGAACCTGTCTCCTAATATCCTTTGGAAGAGCTTCAACTATATGCATAGCAAATGCAACATTTTCGTAGACAGTCCTATCAGGAAGCAGTCTAAAGTCCTGAAACACAATTCCTATTCCTCTTCTAAGGTATGGAATCTTTCCTCTTCTCATAGAAGTAGGTTCATATTTTCCAACTCTAATAATGCCGCTCTCAGAATCCTCTTCTTTTAAAAGAAGCTTAAGCAAGGTCGACTTTCCAGAACCGCTGGGCCCAACAAGAAACACAAATTCACCTTTTTCAATTTTAAGAGAAACTCCTTTAAGAGCTTCAACTCCGCTCGGATAGGTCTTGTAAACGTTTCTAATCTCAATCACTTTGATGCGACCCCTTTAAAATTTTTCCAGTAATCTGAATCGTTTTCATATTTTAATTAAACTAGTATTATTATTCTACACGATATTATAAAAATCCTCAAGAGAAAGGTTATTTGTTTTCGGTTCTTCCTTGATTTTTTGAGGTTTTTTTCAGATATTCTCTAATTAATAAAGCAATTTTGAATACTACAGCATCATCAAATCGTTTCAAGTCCAAGCCAATTGATTTTTGTATTTTTTCAAGCCTGTATATCAAAGTATTCCTATGCAAATAAAGCTGTCTTGACGCTTCGCTTACATGAAGATTATTTTCAAATAGCTTGTTTATAGTTCCTACAGTTTCCTCATTCATTATTTCTTCATCAGTATCAACAAATATTTCATCAAGAAACATCTGGGCTAAATCATGCGGAATCTGGCTGATTAGTCTTCCAAGCCCGAGCTTATTGTAATTTATAACATATCTGTCAGGATAGAATATCTCACCTACAGAAATAGCTGTTTGTGCCTGCTCAAATGAGTTGACAATCTCTGCTATGTTATCAAATATTCCTCCTATACCTACATACGCTTTTATCATTATTTCGCTGTTCAGCGTATCAACTATTATTGACGCAATCTTTTCAGGAGTAAATTCTTCTCCTTGATTAAGCTCTTTAACCAGTACTGTGCTGTATTCATCCAGCTTTATTATGAAATCACTATTTCTATTTGGGAAAATACTTTGGATAATATCGATTATATTAATCTTGCTTGACTTATGAACTTTAATAGTAAATACCACCCTGCTTATGGTATTATTCAATTGCAATTCTTTTGCCTTGCCTGAAATATCGCTTATAGCAATTTCGCCCTTAATTACATCCCTTATGAAATTAAGCCTTGTTGTATAATTTTCTTTAATCTTCTTAAGATTTATAATACAGATACTAATAGCATTTATATAATTCACCGCTTCTTGATTTGGATTTTTAACAAAAGCAATAAAGTCTATAATATCATCCCGATAGTACTTTTGATATATATAATCTTCAATAAGGCAGACATCTTCTCCCATTTCAAGGACAGCAGATATATTATGGTCAAAGCCTCCCATTTTTGATTGGTCAGAACATCCAAGCACAATTCCTGTAATATCACAGAAACCAAACTCAATATTTATAAAGCCTTTGATTTGATTGATTATCTCCTGTATATATTGATCCACTGCCTACCTCCAGCTATTTTAGATTAGTTTTTCAGTATCTTTGTTAAATAATAATATTTTGTTTGTATCTACTAAAGCGGTTATTTCTTCTCCGGTTCTGCAAATCAATTTATCCATAGTCTTTACGAAGAAGTTAATTCCCTCAGTTGCTAAATGTATAAATGTATCACCTTTCATTGTTTCAACCGCATCTACTTTCGCATGAATACATTCATTATTCTCTAAACTTTCGCCAATTTTTATGTCTTCCGGTCTTAATGCAATTATTATTTCTTTTCCTATATAGCCTTCATTTCTAATAGTTTCAAGCTTATCTTCCCTTACTTTTAAAATATTTCTGCCAATTTTAAGAACTATTTTACTATCCTCTTCACAAACTTTCACTGTAATAAAGCTTGTCTTCCCTCTTCCTACAAAACCTGCAACAAATTTATTGCACGGCAAATTGTAAAGATTAGTAAAAGTATCTACCTGCTCAATTTTTCCGTTATTCATTACTGCAATTCTGCCAACCGTATCAACAGGTACCATATTGCTATCAATCGCTACAATTGTCGTTTGCTTGAGCTTATGCCATATGTTGACTATTTCCTCATAAAGACTCTTTTTTGTATCTTCATCGCAGTCTGTACAAACCCTATCTACAAGAAATACCTTGGGCAGCTTTACTGCAGCTTTGGCAAATGCTACACGTTGTTTTTGAAATATATTTAATTCCTGAGACTCTTTTTGAAGTAGATCGCTTATTTCAAGAAGTTCAGCGATATGCTTAATATTTTCTTTTAAATGCTTACTCTTATTTCTGCTAAATTTCAGGCCAAATTCAATATTTCCCCATACTGTCATTTGAGGATAAAGGGTTAAGCTTTGATAGACTATTGCAATATTTCTTTCAATAGGATCTGTATAATTTGCCAATTGTCCATCAATGTATATTTCTCCTGAAGTGATATCATCAAGCCCTGCTATAAGTCTTAGGAGAGTGGATTTGCCACAATTGGAGGGTCCTGCCAGAACAAGAAGCTCATCATTTTTAACTTCTAGCGATATATCCTTAACTGCCTGATTCCCTCCTGGGAAAGCCTTGGATACTTGTTCCAGTTTTATTCCTGACATATTTATCCCTCCATTTTTTGACACGAGTAGCTATTATACTATAGATTATAACACATAGCATATAATCTTTGAAGATTATGGAATCTAATATTTTTCTTTTCGCTTCTTGAATATTATTGGGAAACTTTGTATAATATTTTAATTAAATGTTGATTTCATCGCTTAAAATCATTTCAATACAGGGGGTGTTATTTTGATTCACTTAACAAGTATAGATAAATTATCAAAAATTCAGATAATTGAAATTTTTGACCTTGCAAAAGAGCTAAAAAACATGCAGAAAAATGGTGTGGAACACAACTTCCTTAAGGGAAAAACCTTAGGAATGATTTTTGAGAAAAGTTCTACAAGAACCAGGGTTTCTTTTGAAGTCGGAATGTTTCAATTAGGCGGCAGTGCATTATTTCTTAACTCTTCGGATATTCAATTAGGCCGAGGAGAAACTATCGAAGATACAGCGCGCGTTCTTTCAAGATATCTGGATGGAATAATGATAAGGACCTTCTCGCACGATAAAGTCCTTGCATTGGCAAAAAGCTCTTCGATTCCTGTCATTAATGGCCTAAGCGATTTATATCACCCATGTCAGGCACTTGCAGATATTTTTACCCTGCTCGAAACAGGAAGAGAACTTTTAAATCTGAAAATTGCATATATTGGAGACGGAAATAATGTGGCGCACTCACTTTTACAGATATGTGCAATATTAGGAATTGATATAAGTATTGCTACCCCGGAGAAATTCAAGTGCAATGATGCAATAGTAGAACAGGCTATAGCTCTAACCCGTTCATCAGGCAGCCGGATTATTATCACACATAATCCGGAGGAAGCAGTAGAAGATGCGGATGCAGTATATACTGATACTTGGGTAAGCATGGGAACTGAAAATGAAAAAGCTAAGAGAATTGCTGAATTTAAAGGTTTCTCTGTTACCAAAGAATTAATGGCTCTAGCAAGGCAAAATGCAGTATTCATGCACTGCCTGCCAGCATACAGGGGCCATGAAGTATCTTCAGAAGTTATTGACAGTGCTCGTTCAATCGTACTCGATCAGGCTGAAAACAGGCTTCATGTACAAAAAGCTATTTTGACCCTACTAATAAGTAAAGGTACTCAATATTCATGGACATAAAAATAAGCTTTTTTTAAAAAACACGGCGGGCTTTATGCCTTGCCGTGTTTTTTATTCATATTTTTTTAGCAAATCCAAATAAATTTCTTCCAGCCTCGGCTTCTCTTTCCCGGCCAGGTTACTATTTATATCTAAAATACTTATAAGTTCATTAATTGTCCCTAATGCAATGGCTTTTCCATTTTTCATAATAAGAAGCCTATCACATAAAAACTCTGCTTCTTCAATATAATGGCTTGTGTATATAATAATTGTTCCTTTATTTTTTAGATTCTTGATTGCAGATATTATATATCTTCTAGACTCAGTATCAATTCCAACTGTAGGCTCATCCATAATCAATATTTGCGGCTGGTGTATCAAAGAAGCGGCAATATTAAGTCTTCTTTTCATTCCGCCGGAAAGCCTGCTGACTCTTTGGTTTATATGCTCTTTTAATCCCACCATTTCAAGTACTTCAGTAATTCTGTCCTTTATTTGAACGCGGCTTAGATCATAAATGCCTCCCCAGAAATACATATTGTCCTTGACGCTCAACATTTCATAAAGAGCAATTTCCTGAGGTACGAAACCCAAGAATGGTTGTATCGCTTTTGGTTTTTTTATTATATCCTCTTTGTTAAAATATAGTTCACCCTGATCCGGCTTAACCAATGTAGAAATAAGAGATAGCAAAGTGGTCTTTCCTGCACCGTTTGGTCCCAGAATCCCAAGTATTTCACCGCTTTCTGCCGTGAAAGTTACTCCATCAACAGCCGCAGTATTTTTATATCTTTTAGTGAGGTTTCTTGCCTCAATTACATTCATTTTGGCCCCCGTAAATGCTATTTTTTCTTTTTAATGTTTATTTTTGGATCAAAATCTTTTAACTTTGTTTCAAAAAGTACTTTTACAAAGAACAGGGGAATTACTATCATTCTGGTTATACGGGATGGCTCTTTTATTAATCTGTACAACCATTCTAGACCATAACGTGTATATACTTCAGGCGCCCTTTTGGTCTTCCCAGAAATTATGTCTAACGCTCCTCCTACCCCCATAGCAAGGCGGGCATTTAATTTTCTTCGGTTCTTAAAAATCCATTTTTCTTGCAGAGGGGCACCCATTGCAACAAAAATTATATTGGGATTGCAAAGATTAATATGAGCGATTACTTCTTCATCTTTATCTTCCTTAAAATATCCATGGTGAGTTCCTACTACCTTAATACTAGGATATACTTTTTCAAGATTAGTTTTTGCTCTTTCTGCTATTCCAGGTTTCCCACCCAATAGGTAGAACTTCCAGCCATGGCTCGCTCCCCAAGCTATTAATTCTTTAACTATTTCAAATCCCGGAACCCTTTCAGGCAGCTTTTTACCATAAAGCCATGATGCCCATACAACTCCGATTCCATCTGGAACAAGCATATCGGCAGAATTGAGAACTCTTTTATACTCTTCATCATTCTGTGCCAGCATAATAATTTCCGGATTAGGCGTAAAAATATATCTAAATCTATCACCTACAGAGAACATCTTTGCTCTTTCACAAGCATCCTCCATATCAACATAATCAATAGGTACGCCAAGCATATCTATTCTATCCATTCTGTATCGCCTCCATAAGTTTGTTCAAGTTTTCAAAAGCTCTTTTTTCTGCAAGCTCTTTCCCTTCTCTGATTTGTCTCAAAAATTCATCCTTATTATTAATTATTTTCTGGATTTCATTCTTTATTGGTTCCCATTGGATATTCCCATAATCACATATAGGTTTTAATCCAATAGATTTTAGAAAACCGTCAATTTTAGTATCATAAGTAATTCCGATTACAGGTACATTCATACGAACTGAGAAAATCAGTGCATGAAGCCTTATTCCAATATTTATATCCATAAGCCCTATAGCAGACATTATCTGCGAGGGCTTGTATTCCGCTTCTATTATGTACAGCTTATTACGAGCTTTTTCAGCAATTCTTCTGGCAAACTCCAAATCCTTAGGGTGTTGAAAAGGAAAAAGTATAACATTTGCATTAAATTCTTCTATTAGTCCATCAACTACTTCTGCAATTTGTGCAGATGAATCATTATTGCTGTCCCAGCTTCTTGCCGAGATTCCTATAGTCAATTTTTCTCTTAGTTTTACACCTGAACTTTCCAAGATTTTTTTACCTATATCTTCGGAAGCTGGCTCAAGCATAAAAACAGGGTCAGTTGTAAGCATTTTTTCAGGCTTGTTTACTCCCATCCGTACAAGCTCTTCTAAAGAAATTTCATCTCTGACGGATATTGCTTCAACCTTATTGATTATTCTTGTAAGTATTTTACGATTGAATTGCTTGGTAATAGGCCCTATCCCTTGCGAGAAAACATAAACTTTTTTGCCTAAAAGCTGTGCAATTAATACAATTCCCAAATAATAATACAGGCTAACCGAACTTGTAACATCCTGAAAAAGGCTTCCTCCGCCACTTACCACAGCATCACAGCCCTTTACAGCTTTTATTATCTCAGGAAGGTTAAACCTTTTATATGCTTTAATATCGTATGTATTATGGGTTTTTTCAGGGTTAAATGATAATACTTCTGCCATAATGCCTGATTTCGAAAACTTGGCTGAAAGAGTTTCAAGTATAGCTTCGTCTCCAGTATTTCCAAACCCATAATAGCCGGAAATCAATACTTTTTTCACTGAAGTTCTCCCCTTATACCGGCACTTTTGAAATATCTATTATCAATAAAGCTCCATATCGCAACTAAAACAGCTCCTAATATTATTCCAAATACTACGCTGTAACCAGTACTCAGCACTGCCATAATTAATGACATTCTTATATGACAGAACGAATTTACGATATCCGCTAACCCTATGACCCCTGCAAACAATGATAAGAATGCCAGTGTTTTATTTCTGCTGACATATGAATAAATTAGAAACATCAACATTGGAAATGCTATAAGTTCTTTGCTCCTAGGCCTTGCTATAAAGATATTTTCTAATAAGGCTCTAAATTTTAATTCAATTCCTGATGCCATTGCTGCCGGAGCATTGCCACTTCTCATAATCAAAATTGCTACAGCGGTTAGCACAATAAGTCCTGCAAGAGCAAATTTTACAGTTACTGATGTATTAAATACTTTCTTTAGCTGAAGAGATATACTGATTGGATTCCCATCCTTATCGGAATAAAGTCCAATATGTTTGATGTATAAGAGAAGAAATATAATCATCGGAGTAACAAAAGCTACCTTAACACCTCTGAATATATCAAGTTTCAACATGTATTTGCTTTCTGCCAGGAGTGATGCAATCATTATCCCGCCAACTCCTGCAATAATTGCCGCAATAACCAATACCGTCGTACTTCTTAGGATGATCTTGCTCAGCTTAGGTTTTTCATTATCCTCACTATATTCTTTATATTGGCTTATAAGGTACCATATCCCAAGTGAGGGAAAAACAATAGCGCATAATAGGGCTGCCATTTTTAATCCCAAATCTCCAATAAGATTAAACAAGACTGTACTATAAAGAACCGCAGCAGTTCCAAGGCTTCCTAATAATAACAATCCATAAGTAATATATTCATTCATATTGAAAAATGAAAGCAGAAGCAGCAACGAGGCTGAAATTATTCCAATTATTATTATCAGTCTTTCAAAATAGCTTGGTCTCACATCATTTAAACCAACAACAGTTTTTCTATAAAGCCCCATGGTTTGTATTCTTTTTGAAAGCTGGCTTACTGCTCCAGATGTATCTTTAAGCACCTGAATAGGTTCCTTGTCAGGATTCCAGATTGGCTTAACATAGATTATTCTAGCGTTTCTTTCACCAATTGCTCTAGCCCACTGATCAATGTAATCTTTCGGGCTTAACCTTTTCTGCTTGTCATATTCAATTGAAAATACTTTACTTGATGCATAATCACTTTCACGGGAGAATATCTTGATTCCTCTCTGGCCCTTGTTAACATCCTCATCTGCAGGTTTTTCAATAATTGCCGTTACTAAATTTTCATTTTTAAACCTTTGTGCAGCATAATGAATTATTTCTTTATGTGTTTCTTCTTCCCCATTGTATCCAAGAACATTTTCGCCTGCAAAAACTACAGTTTTAGCATCAATTTTCTTTATTTGCGCAATCTTTTCATCTATCTGCTTTTTCGTAATTCCCTGATAGTTTTGGATTCTTGGAATTACATTCATAAATTTAAGTGATTTTGCATATTCAAGGTCTCTTTCAAAAAAACCCAACCCTGCTTCTTCCATGCTTTTGGATTTTTGTTTTGTAATTATCGCATATTCATTTCCCGCCTCAAGAGTATCAATTTTTACTCTATCTCCCAAACTTTTCCGCAGAAAATTATATACCTCTTTATGTGGTGTAATAATTATCATACTATAATTAAAAGCCCTATTGTTCAATCCCTTACTTTTTATCCTGTTTTCAATACCCTTGCTGTATTTTGCTTGAATTTCTTTGGTAATAGGCAAGACGGCCCCTGTTGAATAGGTGCTCATCATAAAATCACCCAAGGGCATATATGCTATGTATCCTCTTTCCTTAAGATCTTTGAGAGTTGCCTCTTGAACTCCGATAGAAGTAACTCCTGATATTTTCAATCTTTCAGTAAGTTCCTCAAATTTCATTCCCATTTCTCCGGCCAAATCCTGAAACTCAGTCATATCAATTGCAATTTCCACATGGTTGTTTCTTTTTTCTGCTCTATATCTATTAAGAGCTGTATAACAAGAAACAAGAACCGAAACAGCAATTATTCCAATTAGTATTTTTTTTGTAAGTTTCATGTCTTCCTCCTAAAATTATGTCTTAGATTTCTATACTCTTACCAGCAATTTTTTCAATAAAATAAACCGCTTCATTAAAGGCTTGCTCTCTAAGTATATAACCTTCTTTCTGCGTTCTTTTAATAAGTTCTGGACTTAAAAGCCCTCTTTGTTGTGCAATATTCCATGCATCCTTCTTATTATACACTTTTTTATCGCAAATATATAAAATTAACTGAGCAAAAAATTCTTTTGTTGAGAACTCTTCATCAGAAATGTCATACAAAGCTTTTTCATCATTATTATCCAATCTTCCTTTAGTATCAAATCTCAATGTTTTTACCATAAGCTTAATCAGATCTTTTCTTAAGATTTGCTCTTGAAATCTATAATTATTATCATAGCCTCCGCCAACAGCCCCAATTGTTGAAAGCTTCTCAATGTCCTTATATGCCCAGTGTGAAGCATTTATATTAGGTATGTTGAAATCAGGAAGGTATGCTCCTTGCTTTATAAGTGTTTTTTGAATTTCTTTAACAATTGACATATCATTTGCTGCCTGCCTTGGAGTTACATTATGCTTAAGCGAATATACTGCAGCAACACCAGCAGCTTGTCCTGTAACCATACCTACAGGAATAACCCTGGCACTCCCCGCAGACATTGAAGTATATGAGGCAGATTTTCCTACAACAAAAGCATTTTCAACCTTTAACGGAATCAAACATCTTAAAGGTATGCTGTATTGCTCGGGGTCACAAATTACTGTTCCCATGTCTTTTATACTGGTTGCCTGAATATCAATCGGATATGAAGCAACTGCAATTTTATCAGGAAAATCCCTATTGTTTAAAATATCAGAAACTCTAAGAATATACTCTCCCTTTACATGGCGGGTTTCTCTAATATATAGGCTGTCTGCTACCCCTGCAAATTCCGCTTTTGCAAAGGACGGTATCCTCTTTTTAAGAAAAAGGGTTATATTCTCTGCTTCTTTTCGGCCTTCTGCTATAGCCTTTTTCCTATTTTCTTGACTGAACAAATCGACCTCTACAATCTGCAGAGCATTAATAAGTACACTTCCATCGTTTTGTTTTCCAATATTTAATCCTCTGATTTTCATATTCTTATTAATGGGTATATACTCTTTTCTTATATCGCCAAATCCCCAGGCAGATTTTGCATTTATACCTTCATCTTTAATTTTTTTGCCCTTAAGATTATTCCTTATATCTTGTCCAAGAATTTTCCAATCTACACCTTTTACTCTAAAAACCAAGGTTGAACACATATATGTATTTTTTAACCCGACATCTTCCTGTCCCAATGTATTAGGTGCTCCGGCAGAAGCCATAATATCTGCATCAGGAGTTGCATCTATGATTCTTTGAGCATAGAAATCTTTTTGTATACCATCTCTTTCAATTTCAATTCCTTTTAGAGTATTCTTTTCCATTATGGGAAAAATAAATTTGACTTTTGGAATATATATCAGGTTTGTCTGCCTTTTTATCATTTTATTAAATACTTCTTTTGCCTTATTTACGTCAAATGAATCTCCGCCAACCCCATTAAAAAAATCAAGGAAAACGCCCTGCGTAACAATCTGCTTTTTCGAATTCCTATTCATATCTATTGAATTCAGCATACCATAAGTCATAAGTCCGCCAGGCCCGTCCTCAACAGAAAGAAGCAGTACTTTTCCCCCAGACCTTGCAGCGCTAACCGCTGCAGAAACTCCTTCAGGTTCGCCTCCAACAACAATTACATCGTAAGCTATAGGTGCTTTTTGCCAGTTAGCATTATTAAACTCCGATGTCTGAGACGAATTTTGATGGCTTATAAAGCCCGCTCCATATAAGATTAAACAAATTGCACAAAGTACTATAATTACAAACAAAAGTTTTTTGGGTTGTATATTTTTCATTAGAAGAACGCACCTCTCAAAATAGAATACTGGGCAATGCTTTCACCGAAAGAATTATATACTATTTTGGAGTATTTAGGCAAGTTTCTTCAAGAATAGAAAAGATAGACAAGTAGCTTGTCTATCTTTTCTATTCTTCTTTGTTTTATAAAATTTAAAAACTTATTTGCCGCTTTTGACCGACCAAAATCGGCGGAAAAGTCGCCACTCGCCGTGGTGGCTATCACGGGTACAAGAAAAAACTTTCCCGAGTTTTTTCTAAACAGTTACACAAGCGAGCTAAAGGGTTTAAGGTTTTAGCATCCATTTGAACGGACAAGCTTAGAGATTCTATTCCGCAGATGAAGACTGAAGCCGTAAAAATGGCAGGATGCCTTTTTTAAGTTTAAGCAGCAGGGATGCTGCTGTTAAACTGACGGCGTAAAGTCAAAGCAAGGAATTAGAATCTCTTGCTCGGAAGTGGGGATGCAGAGGAGGAGATTACAAAAGAGGAACCCTAGGTTCCTCTTTTGAGAGTAAAACTTAAAAAAACAACAATCATAATAGAATAAAAAAGGCAGACACATTTGTCTGCCCATTTTTATTCTATTGTATATGCTCCTTTAACCATCAGCACACATGCCGTCTGTGCCTTTACCCCTCTCCCGTCTGTCCTAGGAACTATCAACAAATGATTCCTTTCAACAAGAGCGCCGGGAACTACATCATATCCGGTAGTTACATCTGATAATCCTGCAGTATTTGAGCTGAATATCTTTCCTTTTCCTGACCTTAAAATTATTTCTGTGCTGTTTTCACCGATTAATTTCTTGCCTGCAGGGAGATTAACTACTTCATAAATTGCACCTGAAACCCCGCCACTTTGTTTGCTGATTGCTTCTACCTTCTTGTCCATAACAGAGAGATTCGAATTCATTTGCTCAATCTTTGCCTCAAGATTTTTTACTGCTGTCTGAATACTGCCTGAAATCTCTGCCATTTTCTTATCCAAATAGCTTGATGTTATAAGTGGGTCAGAATCCGAACCTGGAGTTGCCGTTGCAGCAAGTGCAATATTGAATAATGCAGCAAGGACTAAGATTATTGTTGCGGTCCATAAAATACCTTTTTTCATTGGCATACCCCCTAAAATTCAACTGAAAATTTATAATTGATAATTAAAACTTTTTATAAGATATTCTATACTGTTTTAAATTTTAAAATTAGCAACTGAATAATTATAAGTAAAGTCTATTCAATGTTCATCAACCCAAAACTAATCTGAAGTGCTTCGTTTACCTTTAACATAAGCTCATCATCCAGGTGCCCAATTTTTTCTTTTAGCCTTTTCTTATCTATGGTTCTTATTTGCTCAAGAAGAATTACAGAATCTTTTGCAAGACCGTATTCTTTTGCCCCAATTTCGGTGTGTGTAGGTAGTTTTGCCTTATTTATCTGTGAAGTTATTGCAGCAGCAATAACTGTCGGGCTGTATTTGTTACCGATATCATTTTGTACAATCAAAACCGGCCTTACTCCGCCCTGTTCAGAACCAATAACAGGACTTAAGTCGGCATAATATATATCGCCTCTTTTTATTATCACTCTACTCACACTCCGCTAATCGGTCTTCATATTTTTTTTGAATCTGACTATCCGCTTCCATGCACATCTCAGCTAGCTTCAGGTTAATCTCCGCCATCTCTCTATAACCTTTTTTCATGGTTTCAATCTTTTCCAACCTTTTCTTCTCGCGGATATAAAGCTTCATAGCCTGCCTTACAAACTCGCTTCTGTTCATCTTTTCGAGGGAAGCTATAGTATCAACCTCCTTCAATAGGCTTGTTGGAAGACTAATAATTATCTTTCTACTTTCAGCCAAGAGTACCCCCCCATTTCAAAAACAAGTAACAAACAGGAAATAATTTGTGATATCTGTACAACTTTGAAATAAGATTCTTCTTTATTGCATTATTCCCTTAAAAGTAAAATAATATGACCTTGGAAATGTGATTTTGAATAGTATTTTGTTTTATTGACCTTCTGTTAAATTAATTATATTATCCGCATATATATGCAGTCAAATTAAATTTTGTTGACAAACAAGCAACAAAATTGTTTTTTCACTCTCTATTATTCGAAGATACTATCATCAAATTTAGGATTTAACGCAAACTCAATAAATTTAATCTCAATTTTTAAATTCCCCTGTTTGTCAAATATTTCAAGTTTGTCAGGGCTTCCATCTTTATTAATACTCAATATTTCTGTTTCCATATAATCTGTTTCATCAGGTATATATGCCTTTAACCTATACACTCCATTAGAGATATCCATCGTTGACTTTTCTGAACCGACATAATTACTGAAAAAGTATGTTAAAAGCATGTTGTTTCCAGTAAGTTTAATAAGATTTTCTGATATATATGTATTATTCATATTAAGATTTGGATTTCTCACTTTGGTTTGACTTCCGTTGCTTATAGTCAATATCCCCTTCATAAACTCCGGTTGGATAACCTCTGTTCTGAACCTTGAAGGCTGGAGATATATTTGCCTTACTAGATATTTCGTTGAGTTCTTATTATTATAGATTACGATTTTCGCTGTACATTGATAACTTCTTAACTCAAACAGTTTTTTTTGTATATTTTGAAAGTTGTCAGCCGTCAACCTGTTTCCGCATGCTGACAGGATAATCATTAGTGAAAGAGCAGCTATTAGTATCCTTAAATACTTCAACTTACTATTCACTCCCCATAAAATTCAGTTTAAAATGTAAAGTTAACTCAATCTTCTCAAAGCATATGGTACCATTTCAATAATATCACCAGCAGTAATTCCCTCAAAACCTTTCTCCTGTGCTGTCAAATCTCCGGCTAAACCATGTAGATATACTCCCGCTACTGCTGCATCCTCTACTGAAAGCCCTCGCCCTGCGAAAGATGCTATTATTCCGGTTAATGCATCCCCCATTCCTCCTGATGCCATTCCCTGGTTGCCCGTAGTATTTATAAAAATTTGCCCATCCTTATTACAAATAACCGTTCTCCAATCCTTTAATACTATTGTACACTTGAGTTTTATGCAGTAATCTCTTAGGACCTTTATTCTGTCTTTTTGTATTTCCCCAATTGACAAACCAGTTAATCTTGCCATTTCGCCCATATGCGGCGTAAGAACAACAGGGCATACTGCTTCTTTTAATAAATCTATATTCCCTGCTAAGGAATTTATTCCATCTGAATCAATTATTAATGGAACAGGACAATTCCGGATTATCCATTTTGTGATTTCAGTAATATCGCTTCTTCTTCCAAGGCCCGGTCCATAGGCAACAGCATCAAATTGATCTATTATGCTTTCCAACTTATTAGTACATTTTTCGCTAAGAATCCCATCTCCGGCATCAGCAAGAGGAATTGTCATTTCCTCAGTCAACTTTGCTTCCAATATTCCATTAAGGGTCTCAGGAATTCCTAATGTAACTAAGCCTGAGCCTGCCCTTTGCGCAGCTCTGCTGGCGAGCACAGCCGCTCCTGTTAATCCAATCGAGCCTGCTATTACAAGAACCCTGCCATTATCCCCCTTATGTACAAACTTCGAGCGTCCAGGAACTAAATCCGAAATATATTGTGAGGTAATCAATCTGGAATCTATTTTACTTTCCTGAATAATCCTTGATGGTATTCCTATATCTGATACTTCAACACTTCCGGAAAATTTGGCACCTTCTCCAATAATAGTACCAACCTTTGGAAGGGCAAGTGCAATAGTTTTTGCCGCTCTAATACATATTCCGCATATTTCGCCTGTAGTCACATTTATTCCTGATGGAGCATCTATTGAAAGTGTATACCTATTAGCATTATTGATTATACTTATAATTTTAGCCATAAGACCGTTAACAGGTTTGTTGATCCCAGTTCCAAGCAGCCCATCAACAACAATATCTGCCATTATAAGTGAAGCTATAATCTCTTCATTGAATGAATCATCCTCAACAACTACAAGATTGATTCCCATTTTTTTAATAATATTAAGGTTTATAAGAGCTTCTCCCTTTACTGATTGGTCACTGCCAACTAGAATAACAAGAACATTTGCACCTGCATTATAAGCATGCCTTGCTGCGCCCAACGCATCTCCCCCGTTATTGCCTGTCCCAGCAAACACAATAATGTTTTTATTTTCTAGAGTTTTATGCTCCTTTATCATTTCATTTATAATACCTAGTGAAGCATTCTCCATCAGCACTATCCCGGGTATACCATATTCTTTTATTGCTTTATGGTCAATTTCTCTCATTTGCTCTGCAGTAGCAACTTTCAAATCCTTCACCCCACTTCCAATAACTTTTGCAATGTCTCAATTACTATATCCGGCTCTTCTATTCTATTAATTTCCTCGCGTATTTTTGCAGCATTTCGAATTCCTTTTAAATACCAGGCAATATGCTTTCTCATTTCTCTTACTGCGACATATTCTCCTTTATAAGCCATCATGTCATTAAAATGCTTTATTGCTGTATTTATCTTTTCATTTACCGATGCATCCGGTAAAATCTCTCCAGTTTCAAGGTATTGTACAGTTCTTTTAAATATCCAAGGATTCCCCTGAGCTGCCCTTCCAATCATAACAGCATCACAGCCTGTAAATTCAATCATCCTGCGGGCATCTTGAGGCGTTTGTATATCACCATTTCCGACAACAGGAATTTTTACCGTTTCCTTTACCTTCTTGATTATCTCCCAATCAGCACTACCGGAATAGAATTGTTCCCTAGTTCTCCCGTGAACGGCAACACCAGAAGCTCCGCTCATTTCAGCAATTGAAGCAAGCTCAACAGCATTTATACCATTTCCTGAGTTATCCCAGCTTTTTCGCATTTTGACTGTAACAGGAACACTGCTGTTTTTCACAACCATCTTAATTATATTTTCAGCAAGCTTTGGTTCAAGCATTAATGCTGAACCTTCACCATTTTTCACAATCTTCGGAGTTGGGCACCCCATATTTATATCTATTAAATCCGTTCCTTCTTCGCATAATTTAACAGCAGTTCTTGCCATCCCCTCCGGGTCAGAACCGAAAATTTGAACTGCCGCCGGTTTCTCGATTGGATTTAGCTTTGCTATCTCATGGGTTTTTTGATGGGAATAATCAAAAGCTTTTGAGCTTGCCATTTCGGTATATGTAAGTCCGCACCCCATCTCGCGGCATATGAGCCTGAACGGCATATCAGTGACCCCTGCCATTGGAGCAAGAAATACTATATTTGAAGGCTGTATATTCCCAATTTTCATTATCTGTTCCTCTCCGCATATAGTTACCAATGTAATTAATCAAGACCTTTTGATTATATCACAAGAAATAGAGTAGAAAATAAAAAACCGTTCATTGAACGGTTTTTTATTTTCTACTCTATAACATTTTAATTAACATAAATGCAAATATCCCTATCCCTACAATCAGCCCCATATTTATTAAGAAATCTATATACCACTTTTTTCTCTCAACAAGACTTTTTTGCTCATTCTTAACAGCATTTCTACTCAAAATGTAGTTAGAAATTATTGCTTCGGCCTCTTTTATTATAAGAAAATCTCTCTTCTTCTCAACATCATTTTTTTCATTTTCATTTCTATTATCAGAATATCCATCAGATTTGAGAACAAGAATTGCCTCTTCAATCATATTTGATGGTATGTCACGTAATACTACAATTTTTCTGGAACAACTCCTTGTCATTGCTACCTCCGCACTAATTTTTAACTTATAAATATTATTGACATTCAATTCTAAGATTATGCAGAAGAAGATAAAATATGCAATAAAAATGGACACGGTATACCGTGTCCATTTTTATTGCATATTTTAAAGGAACATTTGTCCTACAGATTCTCCATAATGTATTCTCTTTATAGCTTCTGCAAAATATGGTGCCATTGAGAGTACAGTTATTTTATCTAACTGTTTTTGAGGCGTAAGCGGAATTGTATTTGAAACTACAACTTCTTTAACCGGAGAATTTTTTATCCTCTCAATAGCTGGTCCCGATAATACCGGATGTGTACATCCAGCATATACTTCTTTTGCGCCATGACGAATCAATGTATTTACTGCTTCCATTAGCGAACTTGCTCTATCTATTTCATCATCAAAAACAACCGCTCTTTTACCTTCAACGTCACCAATCAGATTATCTATTGTTACTTCCTGATGATTGCCAAGTCTGCGCTTGTCTAACAATGCAATAGGTACTCCTAAACTTTTTGCATATCTGTATGCTTTTTTTGAGCTTCCTGCATCAGCAGCAACAACAACCAAATCATCAAACTTTTTATTAGCAAAATATTGTGTAAGGAGAGGTTCCGCTGTAAGCTGATCAACCGGGATTGAGAAAAATCCCTGAATTTGTGTTGCATGCAAATCGCAGGTTAACACTCTATGTGCCCCTGCTGCGGTAAGCAAATCTGCAACCAATCTTGCAGTAATTGCTATTCTAGGCTGATCTTTTTTATCTGAACGAACATAAGGAAAATAAGGAAGCACAACAGAAATTCTTTTTGCTGAGGATCTTTTTACTGCATCCATCATTATTAGAAGTTCCATAAAGTTTGAATCAACTGGAGGCATTGATGTTTGAATTATAAATACATCATCTTCGCGGACTCTCTCCAGAATTCTAACGAACATATTATCATTATCAAACTTGAAAGACTCACTTTGTCCCAGGGGTATTTTTAAATGTTCGCAAACCTCCTCCGCGAACGCTCTACTGGCATTACAACTGAGAATCTTCAAATCGTACATTTACACATGTCCCCCTTGACATTAATTATCTTATACAAAAACACACAAATTATTATACCATTTTTCGATAAAAAGTAAACCCCAAAACATGTTAAAAATATATTGGGTGTTAATATAGCCTTTAATATATTTTATACAAAAAGCGCCTTTTTGCCTTTAATGTTATGCCTCCACATTGCATTTCTAATTCCATCTGCAGTAAGATCAGCCATGCGCATTACAAGACTCAATCTCGTATTTTGCAAAACTACAAATTCCATAAATCCGCTGAAATTTACTATTCCGGTTATTGAAATATCACCTATTTCAGGGAGCTCTTTATTTACTCCTATTCCCGGCTTAATCGGACCTTCAACTATTGTAATGTAACCAATATGTTCATTCCTGCCAAGGCATGCATCTATTGCAACCACCAATGGCTTTGAGTAAGTTTCGTATATATTTTCAATGATCTCTTCAAGGTTTTTGGCATGTACAGGATTATCAAGGGTACCATATAAAATAATATTTTCATTAGTTACCGAAGAAAGTTTGTAGCCTACAAGCGGTCCAAAACTATCACCTGTACATCTATCTGTTCCGATGCATAATATTACTATTTGTTCATAGTTATCAGCTTTGCGGTTTATCATTTCATAAAATATTTTTGAAAATTTTCTTAAAGAATCTTGCTGGTTAACATCAAAGTATTGCTGTTCAGGCGCCTGCTCCATAAAAATATCTCCCTCCGGAAAATTGAAGAATAATATATATTATTTCCGCGGGATACCGGTTTATTCTTAATTAGCAAATTATTAAATTTTATGGTTCTTAAGCATAATTACATTATTTTTGAAAAGACTATTATTTGAAATAAAAAATACGGAGGTGAGTAATTTTTGGAAACAACATATTTCAACGTAACAGGACTTACTGATAGCAAAGCTGCAAGCAAACTTAAGAATGTTGTATCTTCATTAAGCGGCGTATCTAATGTTGATGTTAATCTGTATGACTCAAAGGTAACTATTACCTATGACCCGATTACCACTGATATTCCTACAATCAAAAATACTATTCACAGTTCAGGCTATAAAGTTCAATAGTATTCAGCATAAATAAAAAATACGACCATCAGGTCGTATTTTTTATTTATGCTGAATTATAAATTCATCCGGTTTTTGTTCACTTATTCCAAATTCATATAATACTGCCTGAACGATTCTGCTTGATGCATTCCCATCTCCATATGGATTAACAGCTCTAGCCATTTTGTTATATTCTTCTGGGTTATCCAGAAGCTCAGCAGCAAGATTATATATTTTATCTCTATCGGTACCTGCAACTTTAACTGTTCCAGCCACAGCCGCCTCCGGCCTTTCAGTTTCTGTTCTTAAAACAATTACCGGCTTTCCTAAAGAAGGAGCTTCTTCCTGCAATCCTCCTGAATCAGTTAAAACCATATAGCATCTATCCATAAGATTATGGATTTCAAGCACCTCAAGAGGATTAATCAAATGCACATTTGGTATCGAGCCAAGTATTTCCCTTGCTGTTTCTTGTACAATTGGATTCAGGTGAACAGGATAGATTATCTCAATATCCTTATAATTCTCTGCCAAATTTTTTAAGGCCGTACATATTTGTGCTAAAGGCTTTCCCCAATTTTCTCTTCTATGCGCAGTAACAAGTATAATTCTTTTCTTAAAATCTATACCTTTTAATGTTTCATCTTCAAATTTATAGTTTTTATTTACTGTAGTTTTCAATGCATCAATAACAGTATTCCCCGTAACATAAATATATTTGTTATCTACCCCTTCATTAAGCAGATTTTCTTTACTGGTCATAGTAGGTGCAAAATGATAATCGGTTAGCACACCTGCAAGCTTGCGGTTCATTTCCTCTGGATATGGAGAATATTTATCAAAAGTACGCAGGCCTGCTTCCACATGTCCAACCTTTATTTTATTATAAAAAGCCGCCAAAGCTCCAACAAATGCTGTTGTCGTATCTCCCTGGACAAAAACCAATTCGGGCTTTTCTTTCTGCATTACATCATAAAGCCCTTCTAAGGCCCTTGTCGTTATCCCGGCAAGCGTTTGTTTATCCTGCATTATATCAAGGTCATAATCTGGGCTGATATTAAAGGCCTGAAGTACTTGGTCAAGCATTTGCCTATGCTGTGCAGTGACACAAACTATGTTTTTAATCTCGCTTCTTTTTGCTAATTCATTTACCAGGGGTGCCATTTTTATTGCCTCTGGCCTTGTCCCGAACACAGTCATTACTTTAATCATAAGAATCCCCCTTAAGTCGCTACTTACCTGTATTTTCTCCAGGTTTATCTTTTCCTTTATCTGTGTTAATATCTTCCATATATTTTGCTCCGGCAATTACGAAAACTGCAACAGAAAACAGTAGGATTATTGCTCTAAAAACACCTTTTGTTGCAAGCTCAATTGCACATATGCCTAAAAATCCGCTAATTATATACAGTACTATAACCGTCTGCTTTTGAGAAAAGCCCATATCAATAAGTTTATGATGTAAATGGCCTCTATCTGCCTGCATTATTGGCTTGCCATTAAACAAGCGTCTTAAGATTGCAAAAGCAGTATCAAAGATTGGAAGAGCAAGAACCAAAACCGGAACTGCAATTGCAATTGTCGCATAGCTCTTCATCATTCCCATTACTGAAATAGAAGCTAACGCAAATCCAAGGAAATTTGAGCCTGTATCTCCCATAAATATCTTCGCAGGGTTGAAATTGAAAGGCAAAAAACCTAATGTTGCTCCTGCTAAAGCTGCAATCAAATATACCACTCCAAATTGCTGCTCAAATATTGATATAAAAAGAAGCGACAATAGCGCAATAGATGAAACTCCTGCGGCTAAGCCATCCAAACCATCTATGAAGTTTATCGCATTGGTAATTCCTACAATCCAAATCACAGTAAGAGGAACAGAGAGGAATCCAAGAAAGGTCAACCCAATTGGCGAAAAAGGATTTGATATTTCCTGTATAGTTATTCCGCTTAATACTACAATTAATGCAGCAATAATCTGAAAAACTAGTTTTATCCAAGGTTTTAACGTTCTTGTATCATCAATGATTCCTATTGAAATTATAATGAAAGAACCAATAAGCAATCCCTGAAATCGTGAATCTAGCTTCATTACCCCTGTATCAATATAGCTAGAAATAATTATATAAACAATAGATATAATAAATCCTATGAATATTGCCAATCCACCTAATCTTGCTAAAGGTTTATCATGCATTCTTCTTTCATCTTTTGGAATATCTACCGCACCAATCTTGAAAGCAATCTTTCTAACAAAAGGCGTCGAGAAAAAAGCCACAATAAATGCAATGGCAAATGCTAAAATGTATTCCATCTGGAAAAATCCACTATTTTTCAAAAAAGATGCACCTCTCTACTTTGTACCAAACAAACGGTCTCCTGCATCACCCAAACCAGGTATTATATAACCATGGCTATTTAATTTTTCATCCACAGCTGCAGTAAATATACTAACATCAGGATGCTCTTTGTTTATTCTCTTTATACCTTCAGTTGATGCAATCAGGCACATAAGTCTTATACTTTTTACTCCCTGTTTCTTTATGTAGTCAATCGCGGCAGAAGCAGAACCTCCTGTTGCGAGCATCGGATCAAGAATTACAAATTCTCTTTCTTCAGCATCTACTGGTAATTTGCAGTAATATTCAACAGGGTTTAAGGTATTAGGGTCTCTATATAGTCCAATATGACCAACTTTAGCAGAAGGAATCAGTTTGAGCATAGCATCTACCATACCAAGGCCCGCCCTTAAAATCGGAACTATTCCTAATTTTTTGCCAGAAATAACCTTGGTTTTCGCAAATCCCATAGGTGTTTCTATCTCAACTTCTTTTAAAGGCATATTCCTTGTTACTTCGTATCCCATCAGCATTGCAATTTCTGAAACCAGCTCGCGAAATTCTTTTGTATTGGTATTTTTATCCCTTAGCATAGAAAGTTTATGCTGAATCAAAGGATGGTCAATAATTGTCGTATTTTTCAAATAAATCCCTCCCAGAAAATCTTGGCTAAAAACGGCTTCTGGCAAATCTTTACATAACCCTTTCCTCACCAACAAATATTTTATATCATTAACAAAATCATGTCAAACTTAAGGGGCGTACTACTGTTCTTCCTAACCCTTCCCAACAATCTCTTTAATGATTTTTTCGGCCAAATCTTTCATTGTAACCCCAGTATCCATGCTCTCTTTTTGCATTTTCCTATATGCTTCAACCTCGCTTAATCCCTGGTTGCCCATCAGCAAGCCCTTAGCTTTTTCTATAACTTTCCTTGCGTCAAGAGAATCCTTCAACTGGCTTATTTGTTTTTCAAGCTGTTTAATTTTTCTTCGGTTTTTCATAATTATTTCTATTGTATTTGAGAGAATACTCTTGCTTATTGGCTTTAAAAGAAAAGTTAGGTCCACATTATCCTTTTCATTACCAAGCAAAGCATATTGAGCCTCATTTAATATTAATATGGTACTTGAGATTCCATCTTCAGCAATAACTTTCGCAGTTTCATATCCAACATACTGCGATAACTCAAAATCAATTATAACAATATCAGGCTTAAGCTGTCTGGCCTTTCTTAGAGAGTCGGTGGAATCATTGGCAGTTTGAATTAGGCCATAGCCAGTTTCTACAATAAAATTTTTCATTTTAATTAATTGATTTTCGCTGCTTAAGGCTATAAGAAGAGAACCAGTCTCCATAAAACCACCCTTGATTTATATATTATTAGTGTGAATATTATATAATAAAAAATAAAAAAAAACAGATATAAGGAACATATTCCTTATATCTGTTTTTTTGTTTTTAAAATTTTGTTAGATATTTATCAACTTCCCAACCATGAACTTGCGTCCTGTATTCTTCACATTCAATTTTCTTTGCTTCTAGGAATCTATTAAACACATGCTCGCCAAGTGTCTTTCTTGCAAGAGGACTCTTTTCAAGCTCTTCTATTGCCTCTTCTAGGTTCTTCGGAAGGCTGGCAATACCCAATTCTTCCCTTTCCTTCTTGTTCATTTCGAATATATTTTTATCTACTGACTCCGGAGGAGTAATCTTGTTCTTTATTCCATCAAGGCCGGACATTAACATAGCCGCTAATGCAAGATATGGATTACATGCTGGATCCGGACATCTGAGTTCAAGCCTTGTTGAATTGCCACGGCTGGCAGGAACTCTAATCAGAGGGCTTCTATTTCTTCCCGACCAAGCAATGTATACTGGTGCTTCATAATCAGGTACAAGCCTTTTGTATGAATTAACAATCGGATTAGTAATTGCAATTATTGACCCGATATTTTTCAACAATCCCCCCATAAAGTTATATGCATCCTGACTTAACTTAAGCGGACCATTTGGGTCAAAGAATGCGTTTTGTCCGTTCTTGAAAAGTGATTGATTTGTATGCATTCCGGAACCATTAATTCCAAATATGGGCTTTGGCATGAATGTTGCATGAAGTCCATGTCTTTGAGCAATTGTTTTTACAACAAGCTTGAAAGTCATTATATTATCTGCCGCAGTAAGTGCATCTTCATATTTAAAGTCGATTTCGTGCTGGCCAGGTGCCACTTCATGATGAGATGCTTCTATTTCGAAACCCATATCCTCAAGAGCAACACACATGTCTCTTCTTGCATTTTCTCCCAAATCAACAGGACCAAGGTCAAAATAGCTTGCGTTATCATGGGTTATGGTCGTAGGATTGCCTTCGGCATCTGTTAAAAATAAGAAAAATTCGCATTCTGGCCCTATATAATAGGTATAACCCATATCTTCAGCTTCTTTTATTGCTCTTTTAAGAATATATCTTGGGTCACCTTCAAAAGGGGTACCATCTGGATTATATATATCACATATTAACCTTGCTACATTCCCATTCTGTGATCTCCAGGGAAAAATGGTAAAAGAATTTGGATCTGGTCTAAGGTACATATCCGACTCTTCAATTCTTACAAATCCCTCAATTGAAGAACCGTCAAACATACATTGATTATCAAGTGCCTTTTGCAATTGTTCGCTTGTTATTGATACATTTTTTAGAGTTCCAAAGATATCCGTGAACTGCAGTCTTATAAATTTTACATCCTGCTCCTTTACAAGAGCCTTTACATCTTCAGCTGTGTATTTTTTCATAATATTCTCCCTTTCTGTATAAGTTTAATGGTTTTAAGTATCTATTCGTAAACAGCATTACCAAATCCAAAAAATAAGCGCCCTCAATTAATCCTATTAGATAAATGAGAACGCCGTTGTTCCACAAATTATTTTACTAATGTAATTATAACACAGTATAATTAATAATCAATATAAATTTATCACCCTATTTTGTTGCAGCAACCTTATTAAGAATTTCAACAATTTTTTCTTCTTTAAATGGTTTTACTATGAAATTTTTTGCTCCTGCCATAACAGCTTCACGGACAAACATTTCCTGCCCCAGAGCTGTAACCATAACGATTTTTGCGTCTGGATGATCCTTTCTTATTTGTCTTACTGCTTCTATACCGTCCATACCTGGCATTGTAATATCCATAGTAACAACATCAGGTTTTAATTCTTCGTACATTTTTACAACCTTGATGCCATTTTCTGCTTCTCCAACAACCTCCATGTTGTTTCTTTCAAGTATAATCTTAAGATTTGCTCGCATAAATTGGGTATCGTCAGCAATTAATACTTTAACCAATCAGTATCACCTCGAAACTTAAGTAGTTTTAGGGGTAAGAAATACTCTTTGATAAATTTTCTAACGAAGTGTTAATTTAAAAAAAGATTGTTTAGACGATAGTATTCCTTTTAATAAAATTATTATATAACAGATTTTTTTCTTTTTCAACAAACATTAAATTACTTAAAAATGTAGAAACTTGAAGCATTTGAAATTACTTCTTTTATATCCTGAAAAAGTTTGTTGTTAATGTTTCTGATTTAATTTCTAAAATACAATATGATGGCTTTGACGCTCCGGCTGGAAGGCTAATGCTTCCTGGATTTATAAGTAAGACATTCTGCTCATAACTCTCGTGAGGAATATGAGTATGTCCAAAAAGAACCACTTCTGCCCCAAGCTCCTTAGATCTTCCTAAAACTTTTGAAAGTCCGTTTTTGACACCATAAAAGTTGCCATGCGTTATTAAAGTTTTTTTATTTGATAATTCTATCAGTCTTTCAGTAGGTTCATTACTATACCAGTCATTATTTCCTGCAACGCGTATTATCTCTATGTTGGGATATTCATACTCTAATCTTTCTGCATCTTTAACTAAATCACCAAGATGGATAATCTTATGTACGTCATTGTTTTTTGCAACGATATCTATCATTGCATCAGTTTGCCCATGTGAATCGCTAAATATAATAGCTTTCATGTTTACTCCTTGTTTCACCAAAAACTAATTATTAAAACTCGCTAAAAAGTCTCCTGTGTAAGCATCAAATATATATATCCCCTTATCGGTTTCAATTTTCCATGAAGGGTCGGCTTCTCCAAATCTTATCGTTTCATTTCCCTTATTCAAATCTGCGTAATATCCAAGCGATATTTCCTTTATAGTTGTTTTTCCTTTATCTTTTAAGACTCGAACAAGTTCAACAAGTGCATCTACAAGCGTAATCTTCTTATTCTTAGAGTTTAATCCATCAGAATCTACAAGCCCATGTTTTATTATTATTTTCCCTTCAGGAAGAATCTTGGAAACAATATAATTATTTAAAATCTCCCTATTATTATCAACATATGAAAAATTAATTATTATTCCGGCTTTACTGACTTGTATATTATCTTCAATGTATTTATCAAGCTTAAGATATTTTTTAAGCAAATCCTTAACTGTTTCTTTTGCCTTGATTTCATTAGAGACTAACTTTAGGCCTTCAACTTTTCCAATATTTATCGTATATTCTACAAAACCAAAACTATCAAATTTAATTTCCCTGTTGCCTGATGAATAAATAGCTATACCAGCATCATTCTTTTTTACTGTCCATTTATTTATCCCTAAAATTTTATCAGCAATCTGATTTTCTTCAACTGTACGGTTGGTAACTTTCATTCTGGGAAGGTACTTTATCTGGGAAGGCAGAGTAGTATTTAAAATAATGTCATTAGCTGATAAAAGATTTTTTAAATTTAAAATTTCATCAGCTTTTAATTCTTTTCTATTGTATTTCTCACTTACTTTATATAATAGAAAAATGTTTACTATCAAAAAACAAATTATGAGAATTGTTTTTACACGCGCCCAGTTCAAGAAATCACCTCCCGTCTTTCGCGGCTTCTACCGTAATACTTTTTTCACTGCCATTTGCAACAAAACTCACACGCCAAACAGGCAGATTCCTATGCTGGTATTGATCGGCAGATTTATATTCGAGTTTAATCTCCCTAATCTCAATATTCCCCTTTACTACCCCTGCATTTTCAAAGATTGCATTAATAATACTGTCATGATCTGAAGAAAAGGCATATTCACCTTCAAGAAGCTTAAATTTCTTACTACAGCGTTTATATTTAACCAATTCAGGTGATACTGCCACTTCTACAGCACTCTCTTCCTTCAGCGAGTTTTTTCCCCTCGAGCAGTCAACGGGAATTCCATTTACAGCATAATCAAAACGAAATGCCGCCTGCTTTTCAGACCTTTCTATATCAGATACAAATAAGTTTTCTAGTCCTCCATACTTTTCTACATAGGATAATGCTAGATTCATAGCCTGTTTAAAATCAAAGCTGTCGTTATTTTCTTGTGATAATTCAAATTCAAATGAACCATCTGAAAATATTCTAAGTGTATCATTATTTTCATCTATAAATATATTGGCCCCATCTTTTTTTACAAATTTTGAATAATCCCTTCCACTAAAAAACTTATTAACCATTTCTTCAGCTTTTTTATCATTGGCTATAGATAATTCAGGCAAAAATTCAACCTTGCCAAGCTTTAGGCTCTTTCTTCTTGCATCCGAAAAACTAAATATAGGAATAAATACATTATCTTGAAATTTTAAATTCAGTTTAACATTAGGCAGTGCTTCTTTTAAAGATGCATATTTTATTAAACTTGAATTGTTAAATATCTGCTCAAAATCCTTATCCGTAATCTGGTTGCTATCAGGAAAATAATACTTTCTAAAAACTTCACGTCCATTTTCAAGCACCTTTGTATACATTATTATATTCTGTCCGAAGCGGGTTATCGTAATGGAATCCAGATTGTTTGTATCTTCCTTGATTTTCTTTTCATCAATTTTAAAAAGCATAGAGAGTATTTCTTTCCCAAGCGGATAATCAAAATACATAATGATTGAGCTTTTTGTTGTAAGTCCATTCCACTCTGTTGAATCTACAAGATTTGCTTTTGTTTGAGTATCTGTTACCGTACTCTTTAGAAGGGTTTTCGCTATTTTCCAAAACTTTTCATGTTCGTTATTCGAAGGATATAGTATCCAGTGTCCTTCCTCTCCATTATTGACAATTACTTTTGAGGGAAGAATAATCCTTTCATATCTGGTCTGTATATCCTCTTTTCCTATTCCGATTAGCTTTGAAAAATCAATATAACTGAATTTGGCAAGAAAATTTGAAAACCCATGGTAATCTTCAAACCATAGGCTTCCACATAAGACTAAACTCGTAATTATTAAGAACACTAGAATATAGGTCTTTATTCTTCCAGCATTGATATTGTGCATTTTTTACCTCTTTGGGAAATCACTATTTACTTAAAATTTTAGTTATAATTTCCTCAATCTTAATGACTTCATTTTTTAGAACTTCCTTTAATGTGAGATTCTTTACTGTTATATCTCTTTTCATTATCTGAAAATCGCTTTCCTTTTCAGCATATATTAATAACTTATTTACAGTGTCTCTTTCTAATCCTATTTCTTTCGCAAATATACCTGAAACGCCAACTGTCCACGAAACCTCTTCACCATCAACCTTCAACTTTTTATATTCTTCTTCGCCTTCAGGTTTTATGTATATATAAAGCTTAACCCCTTCTTCAGACATACCTGACACAATGCAGGAATCGCTGAACGTGGAAAAATCCTCTTCCGGTTTGGACAGCTCAACCAATGCCGCTGTACTTTTTTCTTCACCTGTAAGTTTCTCAGGAGCCGCCCATACAGAACCAGTAATAAGTAAGCCGGTAACTAAGATGGCAGCAGCTGATAAAATCAACTTCTTAAACATGTCACACCTCTAATATATGTAAAGTAATATTCTGACTAATATAATTATACAATGCAAATATTACATGCATATTACAACCGACTTAATTTTCCTTTACATCAGCATTCTTACAAGAAAATTACCCTTTTTCAGCTTTGCTAATATCATTTTCTATTTGCTCAAGGTATATTGTAACCTCTGTTCCTTTTCCCAGAGAGCTGTCAATAGAAATCTTCCCACCATTAGCCTCAATAATTTCTTTTGCAATAGAAAGACCCAAACCTGTTCCTCCCATTTCTCTTGACCTTGCTTTATCAACTCTATAAAATCTTTCAAAAATTCTCGGCAAATCTTTTGCAGGAATACCTATGCCGTTATCCTTAACCTTTATATATGGACAGCCTTGCTCTGAGCCAACAGTAACAGTTATCTTTCCCTTTTCAGGAGTATATTTAATTGAGTTGGATATTATGTTCACAACAACTTGGATAATTCCATCCTTGTCAGCATAAACTTGTGGCGTGCCCGGTATTACTTTACATTCCATAACCTGATTTTTCTTAACTGTTTCCAATTTAATTTTTTCAATAACATCAATTGCCATTTCCCCTAAGTCAAATTCTACCTTGTTTAATCTTGTTTCTTTATAATCCAATCTGGAAAGCTGAAGCAGGTCACTTACTATCCTAGACATTCTGCTGGATTCCGAATTAATAACATTCAAGAAATCTAATGCAACCGCTTTATCTTCTATCGCACCGTCTATCAGGGTTTCAGTATAGGTTTTTATAGATGTGAGAGGCGTTTTAAGCTCATGCGATACATTTGCAACAAATTCTTTTCTCATATTATCAAGCTTTTGCTGCTCTGTTATGTCATGAATAACTGTAATTATACCGTTCGTTTTTTCCTCTTCTCCCTTAAATGATGCAAAAACAAGCCTATAATACTTGTTATTATATATTATGCTGCTCTCGATATTTTTCTGATGTTCAAGGTTTATTATTTCCTCTTTTGAAACAATAACCCCGACCCTATTGAAAATTGAATAAAAGTCTTCATTTTCAGGAGTAATATTAAGCATATTCTGCGCAGCAGGATTTGCATGAATAATTTTACCTTCAAGGTCAAAAGCTATTACTCCATCAGCCATATGAAGTAATATGGTAACCATCTTGCTCTTTTCATTTGATATTTCACTCAATGTGTCTTTAAGTTCCACTGACATATAGTTAAACGAATCAATTAGTTTTCCGAGCTCATCTCCCGAGCTGTCCTCTGTTATATATTCAAAATCACCCAATGCAATTTTCTCAGTTCTTCCAATCAGGTCTGAAATTGGCCCAGTAATTGCCTGGGCTAAAAGATAGCCAAGAAATATTGATATTGCAAGTGCTGAAATAATAGAGTAAAAGATTACGCTTTTAAGCCTGTCTAATATGTTTTTTATGCCATCTCTATTGTATTTTATATACAAGATATATTTAACACTACCGTCAATAATTATTGGCTTGGCATAATCAAGCTGTTCATCACCTTCTGGAATTTTATCTCCAATTTTACCTGTCATAGCTAAAATGATATTTGAAGTTTTAGATATATTTACTTCTTTCAAATCTGCAGGGTCTGATGCATAAATCATCTTGCCCAAGTTATCCAGAAGATACCCTTTTCTATTTATATTATTTATTACAAAAATATTCTTAAATGTTTTAAACAGCTCATATGCGTAGTTAGGACTATCATCGCTTATATTCTTCTCAATATCTTTTTCTGAAAAAGCTTCCACAGATTGTTTCATTTGGGAAATGAATTCATCCTTATAAGCCTTTTCAACTGCAAAAATAAGATAAGTACCTACAACTATCATTATAGATATTACTAATAGAAAAAATATTGATACCAATCTCCACCTAAGGCTCCTGAAAAACATCTGGCAACCCCCGAAATATAGTTTAAAGTGTAAAGTTGATAGTCGACAGTAAAACCCGTTTCAAGCCCCCTTCCCTAGGGGGGACATCTATAGTCAACTAATTAAAAATAAGAGGCCAGATTTCACCAGCCTCAAATTATATTTATCTGTTCAAATCTTTAATTCTCGTTAAATCTGTTAAAGTAGTATCCTACTCCTCTTTTTGTTAATACGTAGAGAGGTTCTCCCGGGTCTTCTTCAATTTTTTCTCTTAGCCTGCGGACAGTAACGTCTACAGTACGAACATCTCCGTAATATTCATACCCCCACACCTTTTCAAGAAGCTGTTCTCTGGTAAATATCTGCCCCGGCTGTGTAGCTAGGAATTTTAGAAGTTCGAATTCCCTTAACGTCAAATCCAAAACTTTTTTGTTCTTGCTTACTTCATATCTTGAACAATCTATTTCAATTCCATTTTTAACAATTACATCACCAGGAGTACTCGTAACATTTTCAGGAATATTCCTACGGAGGTTCGCTCTAATTCTAGCCATAAGTTCTCTTACGCTAAAAGGCTTGGTAATATAATCATCCGCTCCGAGTTCAAGCCCTAAAACCTTATCAACTTCTTCTTCCTTAGCTGTGAGCATAAGGATTGGCGTCGACATCTTTTCCCTTAATTTCTTGCATACCGAAAACCCATCCATTTTGGGAAGCATTACATCAAGTAAAATCAAATCAGGATTTTCTGACAATGCCATATCAAACCCCTCTTCACCATCGTATGCTTCTACTGTTGAATATCCGTCTTTCCTTAAGTTGAACTTCAGGATATCAACAATCGGTTTCTCATCATCAATTATAAGGATTTTCTTGTTCATAGTTACCACCTCGGAAAATTCTATCGACTCTCGCATTATTACTGAAAAATCAGTTTTTTCTATTCACACAAATTATATCACTTTAATCCAATTATACAATACGGTTTTTATTTTTTATGCAAACAAAAAAATGGATTCGTATCCATTTTAATGATTATTGATAAAATCATATCTAATTTCTACTTTAATAATTTCTTTGGATTTACTGGATTACCATTTTTCCTTATTTCAAAATGCAGATGCGGCCCGGTAGTTCTACCTGTCATGCCAACCAAGGCAATTTTCTGTCCTTTATAAATCTTCTGCCCCTTTTTTACAAGAATCTTTTTGCAGTGGCCATAATATGTTGTATATTTTGTTCCGTGTTGAATTTTTACTAACTTGCCATATCCACTTTCAACACCAACAAACGAAACCACTCCTCCATCTGCTGCATATATAGGGTCTCCAACTTTTGCAGCTATGTCTATCCCTTCATGCTGCCTCCCCCATCTGGCACCAAATCTGGAGGTAATAAGCCCGAATATCGGCCTTTTAAAGCTTCCTGTAGAAGCTTTTGCAGGAATTTTTTTTGTGCCTACCTTTTCTTTCTGCGCAACAGGAACTTTTACAACCTTTTCGGATATTGGATTTACCGAAATAACTTTGCCATTTTCTTTTACAACTTCAACAAGGCTTTGTTTTAAACCGTTTTGCCCTTTAGAAATTATTTTCTTGGAATCAGTATAACTCTTCTCATCCTTTTGCTGTATGGTATTAAAAGGTATAGTCTGCTTCAATGTTGTTATTTCTTTAGTTTTAACATTTATCAATGGAACTGGGCTGCTAAGCTTAATTTCTTGTCCTTCTTTAATATTTTCACCTATGCCAGGATTTATTTCTTTTATTTTACTAACGCTTACACTGTTACTCTTAGCAATGAGCCACAATGTGTCTCCCTTTTGAACTTTATATATTCTGCTTCCTTCCTTGCCTGCCGATAATAACTGGAAAGCCTCATCAAAGCTAGGCATTTTTATGTCCTTGATGTTCTTTTCTTTTATTTCAACTGTTTCAACAAAATCAATAACTTTATTTTCTGCTTCTTTATAAGGTTGTTTTAATTTATCAAGCAGTTCTTCAGCCATTGCCTTACTGGGAAGTACTACAAGCTCTTCTCCATCTACAGTAATCGCATACCCTTTTTTTGAAAAGAAACTGTTATCAGCTAAATTTCCTAAAACAGCAGCTGTATTTATTTTTGATGATTTTAATGCAATAGTTGGTTTGAATTCCGTCTTCCCAACAAAAGCAACCTCCGAATTCAATTGACTATTCATTTTAGCATTTGCCTGCTTCAATAAGTCTGAAAATTCATTTTTACCATTCAGAACTCCAACATATTTGTTGTTTACATAAACATTATATTTTACGGAGAGTCCGCTTAACATTAAAATAATATTTACAATTATTAGCGATGTTATTATTACGGTTTTGAAAATCTTGGTTCTTTGTTTATCGGACAAGACCCATTTCTTTGATTTTATATATTTGTCTTTTGTCTTCTGCTCAATTGTATTAATATAAGTTCTGAATTTAGCATTAACACCCTTCAAATTAAAAACCTTGTTTATATTCTTATATTCGCTTTTAAGAATAATAGCCTTTTCGCCAACCTGCATAACCATATTTGAGTCGGCTTCAAGGTTAATTCCAGAATTTTTAGGTTTCTTCGCAATACGCAGCTTCTTAATATTCTTTATGTTCTTTTCAGACATCATATCTTCCTTTCAAATACATCTTCAAGCTCTACAATATATTACTACTTTCAATTGGAAAATGCAACATAAACAGGCATATACATGGGTTTATACTTATATTTGGCAGTTTTAAGTATTAATGCATAAAACAGAGGAGATGATAGTATCATCTCCTCTTAACAAATTAATTTATTCTTCAGAACTTACTACAATAAGTGAAGTAACAAATACTCCTCTGTCATTTTTGCCGTATGCTATTACTTCCTGATCTTTCTCAAGCTCGCTAAGCTTAATGTATTCTGATTTTACGATATTGTTTACTTTAGTATTAGATGAGCTTACATAAATTTGTACTTTTTCAGCACTATCTGTTTCAACTGTAATCACTCCAAGGCTGAGGTTGATGAGAGTAATCTTTCCTCTTACTTCAAGCATTGCCGCTTTCTTTTCTGCCTTAACCAGAACTGCAACATTGCTGTCCAGATTAATTTCTGCTTTTGCACCAAGTCTTAAATCATAGATTTCAGATGCTTCATTATCTACTTTAATTAGAGCATCAGCGGATATCTCATAAGTATAGCTCTTTGTTCCACTTTTTATTGTAATTTTATTACTCTTACCAATTACAAGCTCTTCAATTATTCCCTCAACGGTTTTTTCTTGGCTGTCTGCAGTAATCTCTATTACCTTGTTATAGCGTAAAACGAGGGCAACATCGTCCCCAACCTTAATATTCTTAAGTTCTGCAGAAGAATCATTTCTTGAAACATCTACATCAGATGAAACTTCATATTTCTGGTTTTTATTATCTACGTTAACTGTTAAATAAACCTTATCATCAGTTGTAATACTTACAACCTCTCCAGACACCTTTTTCTCTTTATCTTCAATTACTAATTTTCCAATTTTGTTAGCCAATGTCAGATATGCAGTTCCGAAATCTCCGGATTTAACTCCCTCAATGGAAGAATTGCTGCCACTTTTGGTTACTTGAATATAATCGTCTACTCCATAAATTTCTTCAACTGCATCTTCATCTGTACTATCTTTTAATCCAATTTTAGAAGTTGATGAGGTTGATACACTGGTTATAATGCAGGATATTGTTTTTGAGAACGCTCTTGTAACTGCATCAACA
>JBLNBO010000031.1:0-18066 GCA_050260055.1 Ignavibacteriales bacterium | reverse complement strand
CTTTTGCCTGATGTCTCGCCCTCGAAGTGCGACAGCTTTGTTATTATAGCACTTTGTTTTCTTGCAAGTCAACTGTTTTTTATACCTTTTTTTCAGTTATTTTTTCCTTTTTTCTTAATCCGCGTTGTTAATCATCTTTCTTCCTACTTCATTTGGTTTTTTACTCTGCTTTTCACGTAATTTGAATTATTTTTTATACTAATAAAGAAAAAGAGTACCTTATAATCTAGATACTCTTTTAAAAGGAATGTCAATATTATATATATTTAGGATAGATTCATTTCTCCAATAAACCTTAATCCCTTTCGTGTTAAATCACAGTCAATATAATTAACATTTGAAAATTTAAACTCTTTAAAAACATTCGCCAGGCCGCCGGTAGCAATAATTTTAATTTTATCCGGAGAAAGCCCCCTTTTAACTAAATCTTTTTTGATTATTGATGAAATACCCTCAACTTGTGAAGCTAAGCCCCAAAAAGAGCCTGCGAGAATATTTTCTTCAGTGTTTCTTCCTATTATAATATCTGTAGCTCTGGTTCTAATTCTTGTTGTAATACTGTCAGATACAGTCATAATCCTTGATATATTTGTAGATCTTTTAAGTAATGCCTGCAGTGCAAGATCTCCTCCAGCAATAATCTGCCCTCCAAGTATTCTCATATCTTCGTCTAAAACCGTAAATACCGTAGCAGTACCCATATTTATAACAACAGCAGGTGCTCCATAAATTTTTGCAGCACCAACCATATCAGCAATTCTATCAGCGCCAATTCTTTTATTTTCATCTGAAATAATCAACCCTGTGTTAGTTTTTGAAGAAACATTAATCAACGGTTTATTGCTTAAAGTTTCACTCAATGCCTTTTGGATAATCGTTGTAATCTCTGGAACGACAGAACAGCATACAATTCCTCTAAAGTTGTTTTTTGAAATTTTATGTGCATTAAAATTATCTTCAATTTGTTCAATTAGCTTTTCTTTAGTAAGATGCTTTGAAGTTTCGAACTGCCACATTCCAATCGATTTATCCCCTTCAAAAACCTCCATCTTTACAAAAGAATTTCCTGCATCAATTACAAATATCTTCATGATTAAGGTTATAATCCCCTTTCAAAGAAACCGCCTATATTATTTCGTGCAGATTCCTTTCTATCTATTTTTAAAGCTACTATTTGCCTTTGCCCATTCAGTATAATTAACATTCCTCTTTAAGTTCTTATGAAGAACGGCCCAAATATTTGGAGTTTCAAACCCACGTCTCCATGATGCAGCGCCAGCAAGCTGGTATTTGTGTACAAGCGAAGATTTTAAATTTATAGATTTTTCATCTTCAACCCAAATCTTATATTTACTATTACCTTTTGTGTATTCAGCATAATTCTGCCCACTCTGCTTGTCCCATTGAATCTTTGCATTATTGCTTTTGATTTTATCCTGCGCCTGCTCCATAGAAATTGCAACACTTGTAGGGCTCCCAATCATTTTCCCATCAGTGTCGTAATCTTCTTTCCATTCCCTAGAATAGAACGGAAGTCCTAACAATAGTTTTGATGCAGGTACTTCTTTTAATGTGAGTTTAACTTTTTCTTCAACCCAATCATATTGAGCCACAGATCCGCTTATTGGACTTGTTCCCCAATGCTGATCGTAAGTCATTACCATCATATAGTCAACCGCTTCTGACAACGCTTTTCTGTCATAACAGTTTGACCAATTATCGCTTCCGCCTGGAACCCCTACATCAACAGATAATATTACGCCCAATTGCCTTAATGGGGGCGCTAGTTCTCTAACAAACTGGGTATATACATCTTTATCCTCAATCTTTAAATTCTCAAAATCAAGGTTAATTCCTTCAAGCTTATAAAGTTTAACATAAACAAGTAACTCTTGTATGACTTTTTCTCTTAATGAACTATCGTTTAAAACCTTTGAAGCAAGTGCTGTATCCGAATCATTTGAAAAGAGAGGCCAAACAGTATATCCATTCAACTTAGCCCATTCCAAATATTTAAAATCAGCTAAGCTGTTTATTATTGTATCCTTATCTGTAAGCCTGAACCATGTAGGAGAAACAACATCAAGCCCTTTTATTTTCTCAACGCCGCTCATATTAGGAGCTTCCCCTTCCATGTAGTCCCAGACAAGATTAATTTTTCCCTTTAATATTCGTGTAGCAGGAGGAACAACAGGCTCTTGCTTATATTCAGTATAAATTGATGAGGTTAATGCAGTAATTTTAACATCTTTCTTTTGCATATACCCGATTAATCCCTCTTCGGTTCTAACTTTATACCATTTTTCATACTCGTCAAAAACCCTAATACCATCTTTTCCTTTAAGCCATTTAATTACTGGTGCTTTTATTGACATATCATTTCTAACAACAGCCCTCTTTGGAATTACTTCAGCAATCTTTTTTATGCTATCTCTATAATCTATAATAATCTTGTTATATTTATTTACATACTTTATATCAATCCTGTAGACATCTTTGAGAAAATCAATAGGCATATAAACTGTTCCGGAAACAATCTTTACTGATGTGCTAATAGTTACTGGCTTTTCATTGACTAAAGCAGATACTTTACCCTCCATAAGTTTAATTACTTTATCTTGTGTGGTAATTATAACTTTTTGGGCTTTTTCATCCCAAAAGATATTTTTATCCAAGTATTTCTTAACTATATCAATAGGCAATAATACTTGATTATTTTCATAAATTGGCGGCACTTTCGATTCAACTATACTTCCTTCAATTTCAAGTACAGTAACCTTAGAAGGATAAGTCTCTATTGTCCTGTAAGTAGGCGATAAAATATAACCTATAACGGCTGCAGAAAAAGCCAATAACGCAGCTACAAAAGAAATTACTGCCATAATCTTTCTTTCCAAATCTGAGTCCCCCTCCAGCTTCTTTTCTTATGTATTAAAACATTAATCCCCTATATTCTTTTATACCATAAAACACTTTAAATTAACAGTTTAAAACAAAAATAACAGCAAAAAATGCTGTTATTTTAAGAAAAGAGCCCCTATGATTTTGTTTCATTTAGGTATAGAATATTGCTCTAACCTTTTACAATTTCTGTTATTCTCTTTGCAATATCACCCAAAGGAATAATCTCATCCTCAAGTTTTGCTTGCATTACCATCTTTGGCATTCCAAAGACTACACTTGATGCCTCATCCTGTATTAGGCAATAGCACTTCTTTGATTTAAGAGCACGAACTCCATCAGTGCCATCCGACCCCATACCAGTCATTATTACAGATAGTACATTCCCTTGATAATTATTTGCTATAGATTTAAATAATACATCAACCGATGGCCTGCACCCATGCACTGGCGGTGTTTCCTCAAGATCAACAACATATCTATCATTAATAGAATCATGTCGTTTTAATACCATATGGTAACCCCCAGGAGCTAATAATACTTTTCCCGGCGCTACTACATCACCCTTCTTTGCTTCATAAATAGGGATATTTGATTTTTTCGATAGACTGTTTGCTAACGAAGCTGTAAAACTCGGGGGCATGTGTTGAACTATTAATATAGGTATAGGAAAGTCTGCTGGCAATTTTGGAATAACATCAGCTAAAGCATATGGGCCTCCTGTAGAAGTTCCTATTGCAACCAAATCAATTTTAAATGGTATAAGTGACTCTTGTTTTTTAGGTTTGTCAGCTTTTTGTTGAGGAATGACTTTATCCTCAGAAATTCTTTCAACAGGAACCTTTCCTTTAGGCGATCCTTCCTGTTGCTTTGTTTGTTCCTCAACTTTTCCAGTAATCTGCCTTATTCTCTCGAGATTTTTCTTAGTAGAGAATACGTGAATAAGTGGAGCTATTTTCTTTTTTAGTATATCAATATTTTCTTCAACAGTAGATGCTGACGGTTTTGGAATAAAATCAATAGCTCCCAGCTCTAATGCCCGCACGGTAATATCTGCTTGTTTTTTATCAAAGCCACTTACCATTATTACCCCAATATGCGGATATCTATCATTTACTTCCTTAAGCACTTCCAATCCATTCATCAAAGGCATTTCAACATCAAGAAATACTAAGTCAGGCTGAAGATCTTCTATTCCCTTTAATCCTGACATGCCATCAGCAAATTCTCCAATGCAATCGACTCCCATAAACCCATCAATAACTATATTTAAAAGTTTTCTATGGGTTGAAACATCATCAATTATTACAACTCTAAGTGCTTTAGCCATAGTATACCTCCTCTGAATTGGTAATTCGGTGCATTAAAGTCAAATTTCATCTTAATTATAATTTAATGTTTTGATAATCTTTTAATTAACTTTTCTCTTCCCAATATTTTTAAAATTTCTACAATTTCAGGCCCATGAACCTGTCCAGTAAGTGCTACTCTAATTGGCATGTAAAGATTCTTGCCTTTAATACCTGTTTGATTTTGAATTTCCTTGAAAACTCCCTTAGCAAACTCATCATCAATAGTTTGTACACTGCTGACTTTATTTTTAAAAGCTTTGACTAACTCGGGCACATGTTCCATTTTCATTACTTCTTCCGCTTCTATATCCTTTGGCTCTACATTATCATCAAAAAATATTGCTGCCTTTTCTGGGATTTCTCCAACAAATGAGAGTTCCCCCTGAACTATTCCAACTACTTTCTCCAGCCATTCCAAGTCAACTTTTTCATTTTCTTTTATAAATCCTGCTTTTATAAGATGCGGAATTGCAAGCTGTGTAATCCTTTCGACCGGCGTATTCTTAATATATTGTCCATTCATCCAGTTAAGCTTATCTATGTCAAACACCGCTGGATTCTTGGAAACTCTTTCAAGAGAAAATCTCTGTTCCAGTTCCTCCATTGAGAATATTTCTCTTTCTTCTCCAGGAGACCATCCCATAAGAACAAGAAAATTAATCAATGCTTCTGGAAGATAACCAGCATCAATATATTGTTCAACCCAAGTTGAGCCATGTCTCTTACTCATTTTTGTCCTATCTTTTCCAAGAATAAGAGAAACATGAGCAAATGCAGGCACATTTATACCAAGGGCTTCATAAATTAATATCTGTCTAGGTGTATTAGACAGGTGCTCTTCCCCTCTTATAACATGAGTTATTTTCATAAGATAGTCATCAATTACAACTGCAAAATTATATACCGGTATACCATCTGATTTTACAATAATAAAATCACCTATTCCATCGCTTTCAAATTCAACCGTATCTCTTACTATATCATTAACCTTAATTACTTTTCCTTCGGGCACCTTAAACCTTATAGTAGGTTTTCTTCCCTCTTGTTCATATTTTCTCTTCTGCTCGGGAGCAAGATTTCTACATTGGCCAAGATATCTAGGCATTTCACCTTTTGCCATAAGCTCTTGTCTTTCAGCCTCAAGCTCTTCCTGGGTACAATAGCAGTAGTATGCATCCCCATTATTTAAAAGCCTTTCAATATAAGGCTTATATATATCTATTCTTTCAGTTGAGCGATACGGCCCCTCATCTCCTCCAACCTCAATACCCTCGTCCCAGTTGATCCCAAACCATTTTAGCCCATCAATTATAACCTTCTCACATTCTACGGTAGACCTTTCAAGATCAGTATCCTCTATTCTTAGTAGGAAACTTCCTCCCATCCTTTTGGCATATAGATAATTAAAAAGGGCTGTCCTTGCTCCTCCAATATGCAAGTGTCCCGTAGGACTTGGAGCAAATCTTACTTTTACTTTTGCATTGTTGCTCAATCGTCTATCCTTCCTTTCGTAAATTTCTAACTCCCCTCTATTTTAAGAGAGGGGCAGGGGGTGAGTTCCACAAGCCTTTATTATTCTCTCTAGCCTTTCTTTCAAGCCTGATAAAGTCTTGTTGATACTTAATGTTAGGAGGAACAGTCATAGCCTGTGCGTATCCCTCTTCAACCAGCATCCTATTAAACATTTGCCCATTTTCAAGATAAACATATGCAAGAAGCCTTAAATATTTGTCTCTCTGCTGGATATCATACTCTAATCTAACTTTCTTTCCTTCTAGCATTCTCCTGGTAAAAGCAGAAGCTTCTTTCCCATATCTCTCAATTGGACTTTTAGGGTCTACAGTTTCAGGAGTATTAATCCCGATAAACCTTACTTTCTCATTTTTAGAACCATTATTAACTACTATAGTATCACCATCAATAATCCTGATTACCCTGCAAAACTCAGACCTTATCGGCTGTTCAGGTGAGTTATTAAATTCTGTTAAGTCCAATAATTTTTCATTTTTGGGGAACAAGTTAGCCCCAACAAATATTAATCCGAAAGCGATACAACTTACTGAAATAAATTTTACAATCTTCTTAATATTTATCACCCTAAAATATTATATATTAATTATAAAAAAGAATAAATTGAAGGATATATAAGATTCTACAGAAGTTTTGTTTGATTTGCAATTAGTTCAAAGGTATAACCCAAAAATGTCGCAGCTCTTCTGTTCATCATCATTCTAATCAGAAAGATTTCGAAATACTCCATTAAACGGCAAATAGTAGTATCAATAGTTAGATTCAGCGAAATAACCTTCCTAGAGGTATCAACCTTTACTTCGGATTTCTCAACAGCATAATTTACACGGTCATGAATATCGAATGTTGCAAAATCAGTATTCCTGACCCTTGTTCTGTGAACGTCGGATTTGTCTGCAATAATTAAAGCCGCTGATATTCTACTTACTGCCGAACCAGCCTGTTCATCATGATTACCGATTGCAGTCATAATCTGAACAGCTTCCTCCAAATCCATACCCATCCTCAATAAAATATTATATGCAAGAATTGCCCCTGTGTTTGGATGGTCGTTCCTATTAACTGAATTGCCTACATCGTGAACATACCCCGCAATTTCTGCAAGTTCGATTTCACGTTGGCTTCCGCCAATTTCTTTTAATATATAGCCTGCGACTCTTGATACAATCTCGGCATGTCTATATGAATGCTCAGTAAAACTAAGTTCATCCAAGTGTTTCTGTCCAAACTCCAGCAGTGTTTTAACTTCTTTATCTTCTTTTACTTCCTTAACTGTAATACTCAATAATCTGACTCCTTATATTAATTATAATAAATAGATTATACATTTTGTATTGTTTTTGTTTATAAATATTAATTTTTTTATACTATTTTTATAAATATCTTAAAAAAGCGTTTTTGCAAAAAAAATATAGTCTTCTGCCTGTCTAGTTAAACCATCAATTTCTTCTTGCGTAAGCTGTCTTATTATTTTAAACGGATTTCCATAAACCATTGAGCCATCAGGAATCTTTTTATGCTGTGTAATCAAGGTACCTGCCCCTATTATGCAGTTCTTGCCAATTTCAGTGTCATCTAAAACAATTGCTCCCATTCCAATTAGTGTATTATTTCCTATTTTGCACCCATGAAGGATTGCTCCATGACCAACAGTAACGTAATTGCCAATTACGGTTTCAATATTCCAATTTGTATGAATAACGCAACTTTCTTGGATATTTGAATTCGAACCAATTCTGACAGGGGCAACATCGCCTCTCACAACGCTATTATACCATATACTAGAGTTTTCTTCTATAGTCACATTGCCTACAATAACTACACCTGGAGCAATATAGCTTTCAGGTGAAATGTTTTGTTTGAAATTCCCGTATTTGCTTTTATCAATCATAATTTCTCCTATCTTGCCTATATTATTTTTATGTATATCTTACAATCATGTTCCGGGCCCCATTCGGGATAATCTTTGATTATTTCTAAAGGTAAAAATCCATTTTTCTCATAAAAGGCCCTTGTTTTATTATAAGGCTCGTATTCAATTGTTTCCGCTAAGGTTTTAACCATTAGAATTTTTTTCCCAGACTGTTGTGCATTTTTTATGCTTTCTAAAATAAGCCTTGAACCTATGCCTTTCCTTTGCAATTCTTTCTTAACAGCCATCCAGCTAATTTCAGAAGCATTTTCGAATTTATCCTTCAGTGTAACAAATCCATAAAGTATCCCATCTTCTTCGATAGTAATTAATTCATCAACAAGCACATCTTCCTGAAATAATTCTAATCCATGTTGATTAAAAAACTCAGGAAGTGATTTCATTATATCAAGACATTTATCAATGTCCTTTTTGTCATTAATATGAATGTTCATATAGCACCTCGATTTCTAATTAACGCAATAAATATATCTACTACATATATTGAATTCCATTCTTTTTAAGAAATGAAATAAGCAAATTATAACAAGGCCGCTTTAACTACCAAAGCACATTCAACCCTCTTTTTTTGCAGTTCGCATCCCAATTCGTAAGGAATATTAACATCCTTATTATACATCCATGCGTTTGCCGCACAACCCCCGCTGCAATAGAATTTGCACCAGCATTCCTTACATTTTTCCTTTGTAAATATATTTGAGCCTTTAAATACTTCTCTTATTTCTTCTTTCAGTATTCCATCATTAACATTTCCAATAAGGAACTTTTCATTTCCCACAAACTGATGACATGGATATATTTCTCCTTCAGGAGTAACCGCAAGATACTCGTCTCCCGCACCACAGCCTTTTAGTCTCTTGGATATGCAAGGCCCCTCATCCAATTCTAGCTGAAAATGAAAAAAGTTAAATCCTTTTCCATTTTTATATCTATTGATAAATTCCGCAGCTAACTTCTCATATTCTTTACAGACTGTTTCTACATCCTCGTTTCTAAGAGCATAATTCTTATCAGCCGATGCTACCACTGGTTCAACAGAAACCTGCTTAAAGCCTAAATCCGCCAGATGAAGAACATCTTCTGCAAAATCAAGGTTATGCCTAGTAAAGGTTCCTCTTACATAATATTTTTCCTGGTTCCTTGAATCAGCAGCAGCCTTAATACGAGGCAGTATATGATTGTATGTCCCAGTGCCATCAATTCTGCATCTTACTCTATCATTGACTTCTTGTCTTCCATCTATACTTAAAACAAGATTGCTCATATTTTCATTAACAAATTCCATGACTTCCTCATTCAAAAGCATTCCATTTGTAGTAAGAGTGAATCTTATGTTTTTCCCTAACTCTTTTTCTCTTTCCCGCCCATATCTTACCGTTTCTTTTACTACCTCAAAATTCATTAGCGGTTCTCCGCCGAAAAAATCAACTTCTAAGTTTTTTCTCGCTCCCGAATTTGCAAGCAGAAAATCAATAGTTTTTTTTGCTGTTTCAAGAGGCATTAACCCTCTTGAATGACCAAAATCTCCTGTAGAAGCAAAGCAGTATTCGCATCTAAGGTTGCAATCATGAGCAGCATGAAGGCATAAGGCCTTTACAACAGGTTTTTGTTCTTTATTTATATTAAATTCCTCATATGGATTTTCTGAGAATAGCAAGCCTTGCTCTTTTAAATACTCTAATTCGTTTAAAGCTTCAACAATCTCACCACTTGAATACTTGTCCGATAATCGTTCAATAATAGACTCATGGTCTAGATTCTCAAAGTAATTTAAAACTTCATATGCAGTATCATCAAGTACATGAACTGCTCCGCTGTATACATCAACAGCAATATTAGTTCCATTTTGCGTAAATTTATGTATCATTATATCAAACTCCCTTTATACTATATATAACTAATATTACATAAAAACGGCGGGATAACCCGCCGTTTTTATGTAATATTTATTTTCTTTCACAAGCTTGGTTTCCAACCGTACATGATGTTTTACACGCTGATTGGCATGATGCTTGGCACTCACCGCAGCCGCCTTTTTTTACATTTAACGTTACTTTTTTATTTAATGTTTTTATGTGTTTCACTATAATCCCCCCTTATAAACAGAGTTCTTGGATTCAGGGGGTCGTTTAACTTATAATTTCTAAGTTATTGCCTAATAGCATAGAAATTATTATCATTCTTATGTAACCCAATGAATCTTATAAAGGTTATCCTACGGATAAACCTGGAGTTATTATACCATAAGCAAAATTTTTTTAAAATATTTTTTATCGCTTTTTTAAATTGATTCCGACTATGCCGCCGACTGCACCAGCAGCAATTCCAACAAGCATCATAATAATGATATATTGACTGATTCCAAATCCTTTTCCTGTAAAACTGCTCAGGACATACAAGATAACCATATAGGTCAATCCAGCTATCGCTCCATTTAGCCATCCGTGAGTGCGCGCCTTTCTTGCTACACAGGTTCCACCAAACATTATGCTTATTATTGTAGTTACTACAACTGCAGAGCCTATCATTGTTTCAGGAAATTCAGTAAAGCAAAGAAATAATGCAACAATCAGAAAAATAGCAAGAGTCATAATATAGGATAATCCTACACCTTTAAGGATAGACAAAATACTGTTTCCGCCTTCAGCGACCATCTTGTCGTTATACTTTTTCATAATAATATCACCCCAAAACTTCAATTGTAGAAACCTGTTTCTAATCAAAGTATATTTTTACAGGGGTAATATTATTACCTGCAAATTATTTGTTTTTTACAATTGTTTCTTTTATTGCCCATTTATAAAGATTTATCTTTGTCTTCTCTGGACCAGTTTCAACAGTAATAACATCATTGCTGATATTTATTATTCTTCCAAGCATTCCCGCAAAAGTAACAATTTCATCTCCTACTTTTACAGAACCCTGCATGCTTTGAATCTGCTTATCCCTTTTTCTTTGCGGCATCATAACTGTAACATAAAACAACACAAAAATTACAATAATCATCAAAATACTAACATAATCGTTTCCCATATTTATATACTCCCTTCATAGCCATATTTTGAATAAAATTCATTCCTGAATTCAGGAAGCCTATCTTCTTCGATAGCTATTCTAACATTTTCCATTAATTTTATCAAAAATCTTAAATTATGCAAGGACACAAGTCTGATACCCAGTATCTCATTGGCTTTAATTAAATGTCTTAAATATGCACGGGTGAAATTTTTACATGCATAACAATCACACTCTGGATCAAGAGATGAAAAATCTTTTTCATAAACTGCATTTCTCACTACAACTTTACCGCGTGAAGTCATGGCTGTACCATTTCTCGCAATTCTTGTTGGGAGTACACAGTCAAACATATCCACACCCCTTAAAGTCCCCTCAATCAAATAGTCCGGTGTTCCAACTCCCATAAGGTACCTTGGCTTATCTGAAGGCAAAAGCGGCGTTGTATAATCCAATACTTCATACATAATTTCTGCTGGTTCTCCAACGCTCAAGCCTCCTATCGCATAACCCGGGAAATCAAGCTCAACTAACCGTTTTGCGCTCTCTTGTCTTAAATCTTTATAAGTTACACCCTGAACTATTCCAAATAAAGCCTGTTTTTCAGTATTTTTATGTGTTTCCTTACACCTTACCGCCCATCTGGTGGTTCTCTCCATAGCTTCTTTTGCATAACTATAATCAGAAGGATATGGTGCACACTCGTCAAATGCCATTATTATATCTGCGCCAAGGGCATTTTCAATTTCCATAGCTTTTTCAGGGCTAATGAATTGTTTAGAACCATCAAGGTGAGACTTGAAGGTTACTCCTTCTTCTTTAATATTTCTCAATTCAGCCAGGCTAAAAACTTGAAATCCACCGCTGTCAGTAAGTATAGCTCCTCCCCAATTCATAAAATTGTGAAGTCCTCCGGCTTGTTTTACAAGTTCATGCCCTGGTCTTATAAAAAGGTGATATGTATTGCTAAGTATTATTTTCGCACCAATCTCTTCAAGCTCACGAGGAGAAATAGATTTTACTGTGGCCTGAGTTCCAACAGGCATAAAAACCGGAGTCTCAATTATTCCATGCGGTGTATGGACTCTTCCTCTTCTTGCTCCAGTACGTGAACATTTTTTAATTAATTCGTATTTAACTGCCATAATAGTCTCCTTACCAGCCTTCATTCTATCTTTGTTTCAACCTCAAGAGAAACGAACAGGATTTCTATATAATAATTTTTACAACACTACACTGAAAATCGTCAGAAGCAAGCAGTACAAGGCACGTGAGGCGAGAAGCGCGGAGCATATATGTTATATGTGAGCACTTCGAGTCCGAAACGTAACGCCGTAATGCGCCGCTTATCACAATTTTCAAGATATGAACATTGCGTCGCCAAAGGAAAAGAATCTATACCTTTCAGAAACCGCTTCCTCATATGCCTTCATAATATTTTCTCTTCCAGCCAGAGCTGAAACCAACATCAACAGTGTAGATTCAGGAAGGTGAAAGTTGGTTATCAACGAATTTACAATCTTAAACTTATAACCCGGATAAATAAAAATATCAGTCCATCCTTCACACGGGCTGACTTTTCCATTAGTATCAGAAACCGTTTCCAAAACTCTTGAAGCGGTTGTTCCTACTGAAATTATCTTTCCACCATTCTCTCTAACATTATTAATGGTGTCACATGCCTGCTGGTTAATCTCGTAATATTCTGAATGCATTTTATGTTCTTCAATATTTTCAACTTTAACCGGCCTGAAAGTACCAAGCCCTATATTTAATGTTGTGTGAGCAATTTTTATACCCCTATTTCTAATTTCATCTAATAAGCTATCTGTAAAGTGAAGACCTGCAGTTGGCGCTGCGGCCGAACCTGGATTTTTTGCATAAACAGTCTGATACCTGTCTTTATCTTCAAGCTTTGATTTTATATATGGCGGAAGCGGCATTATTCCAATTTTGTCCAGTATATTTAAAAATATACCCTCATATTCGAACCTCACTAGTCTATTTCCACCTTCAAGTATATCAAGCACTTCACATATTAATTCATTATTCCCGAAAACAATCTGGCAGCCCTTTTGAACCCTTTTCCCTGGCCTTACAAGAACTTCCCACTGATTGTCCGAAATCTCATTAAGCAAAACAATTTCAATCTTTGCCCCAGTATCTCTTTTCAAGCCATAAAGTCTTGCAGGGATTACCTTTGTATCATTTAGAACCAGGCAATCTCCTTCGTCTAGATAGTTGATTATATTTTTGAAAGTTTTGTGCTCAATTTCTCCAGTATTTTTATCAAGAACAAGAAGTCTTGACTCTTCCCTATTTTTAATAGGCTCCTGAGCAATAAGCCCTTCTGGAAGATCATAATAAAAATCTTTAAGATTCATATTCCATTCCCATTTGCAATAGTTTAATTTCATCAGGTATCATGTGATGCTTCTCTTCAGGCAAAACTTCCTTAAGCGCTTCTATAAAATAGTCTTGTTTTACCAGGTCTGTAATGCCTATGAGTTTGCCTAGAAATATTACATTCGCAAGCTTTGCAAAACCTACCTCAACAGCCATCTGGGTTGCAGGAATTTTATAATACCTAACATTATCCCTTGATGGCTCTGAAAAAATCGAGCTGCTGTCATATATCATTATACCGTTTTCTTCTATTAGTTCTTCATATTTGTCAAAAGCCTGCTTACTCATAGCTATGACAAGATTCGGGGATGCTATGTATGGAGAACCAACAGGTTCATCCGAGATAATTACATGGCAGTTTGAGGTTCCTCCTCTTTTCTCAGGTCCGTATGAGGGAAGCCATGAAACATTTTTACCTTCAAGCATAGCCGCTTGTGCAACCAATTTCCCTGCAGAGAGAACTCCCTGTCCTCCAAAACCGGAAAATACTATATTATAAGTCACTGTATCACCTCGTTTAATAAATCTACAATTTATAATTATTAAATTTAAAATCAAAACGTTTTTAGTAATTTTTAATTTTATATTATTAACCCTTAACTGTCTTTAAAAACCCCCAACGGGTAATGTGGAATCATATTTTCTTCAATCCATTTTAGAGATTCAACTGGATTTAGCCCCCAATTTGATGGACAGCTGGATAAAACCTCTACCATTGAAAATCCCTTTTTACTGATTTGTGTTTCAAAAGCTTTCTTAATTGCCCTTTTAGCCTTATGAACATTCTTAACATCATGCATTGATACTCTTTCAATATATGCAACCCCATCAAGTGTTGCAAGCATTTCACTAACCCTTATAGGATAACCATTAACATCTGCATTTCTTCCTCGAGGTGTAGTATCAGTTACCTGTCCAATTAATGTAGTAGGTGCCATCTGACCATTTGTCATTCCATATATTGCATTATTCACAAATATTACAGTTATTTTTTCTCCTCTTGCAGCTGCATGCACAATTTCAGAAGTTCCAATTGCAGCAAGGTCTCCGTCTCCTTGATAGGTAAATACTATGTTGTCAGGAAGAACTCTTTTGATGCCTGTTGCAACCGCTGGAGCCCTGCCATGAGGAGCCTGAATCATATCAAGGTTAAAGAAGTTATATGCAAAAACTGCACAACCAACCGGAGCAACACCAATAGTTGTACCTTCAACTTCAAGTTGATCGATTGCTTCTGCTACCAATCTATTAATTATACCGTGCGTACACCCTGGGCAGTATGAAGTCTGTACTTCTGCCAAGGATTTTGGCCTTGTAAAAACTTTTTTTGTTTCCATCCTAACCTCCGAAACTTCAATTTTTAACTAGATAGTCCTTCCTTTACTACTTTAAGTATATCCTGTTTTAAAGGAACCATTCCACCTGTTCTGCCGTGGAATAATACAGGACATTTACCATTTACAGCTAGTTTAACATCTTCAAGCATTTGTCCTGTACTCATCTCAGTAACCACAAAACATTTGGCTTTTTCAGCTAAATCAGCAATAATATTTTTTGGGAAAGGCCATAAAGTTATTGGTCTCAACAATCCTATTTTTATCCCTTCTTTTCTTGCCTGTTTTACAGCATCTTTAGCTATTCTGGAAACCGAACCATAAGCAACAATAATTGCATCAGCATTTTCACAATTAAATAACTCGTATTTTACTTCATTTTCTTGAATTTTTGCATACTTTGCTTGAAGCCTGTTATTATGATTTTCAAGGTCTTCACCCTTCAAATGTATTGAAGTAATAACATTATGCTCTCTCTCTTTGCCGGTGCCAGTAAGAGCCCAATCTTTTTTGACTGATTCTGTTTTTTCAGAAGCATTAACTACCATAGGCTCCATAACCTGTCCTAAATGTCCATCAGCAAGAATCATTGCCGTAATTCTATATCTGTCTGCAATATCAAATGCGAGCATTGTATAATCGTACATTTCCTGAACTGTATTAGGTGCTATTACAAAAGTTTTATAATCACCATGTCCTCCACCTTTAACTGCTTGAAAATAATCTGACTGAGAAGGTAATATTCCACCTAACCCTGGACCGCCTCTCATTACATTTACTATTACACAAGGCAGCTCTGAACCGGCAATATAGGATAAACCTTCCTGCTTTAAGCTGATTCCTGGGCTTGATGAAGAAGTCATTACTCTAGCACCCGTTGAGGAAGCCCCATATACCATGTTAATTGCAGAAATCTCACTTTCTGCTTGTAAAAATACACCCCCAACTTCCGGCATTCTGCTTGCCATATAAGCAGCAATTTCGGTTTGGGGGGTTATTGGATATCCAAAATAGTGTCTGCATCCCGCCTGTATAGCGGCTTCGGCAATTGCTTCATTGCCTTTCATAAGTACTTTTCTGGTCATTGATACCTCCCACTAATTAGTGCAAAGAGTAAAATTCAAATTTAAAACTAAAATTTAAAAATAATAAGTATTATTTACCCTTACACAAAAATCTTTTTGTCATTATTTTTCTATCTCTATTGCAACATCAGGACACATTACAGCGCAAGAAGCACATCCTGTGCATTTTCCCTGATCTGTAATTTTTATTGCATAAAATCCTTTAGTATTAATAGTATTTTTATCTACTTCAAGTAAACTTTTAGGACAAAACTGAATGCATAGCTTGCATCCCTTGCATCTTTCCTCATTAAAAATTACTTTAGGCATTATACTCCCCCGTTATTATGAGCCAATTTTACTGTTTTTCTTCCAAAATGACCCCTGATTGCTTTGCTGAGGCCCAGCATTTTTAAGTTCAACCATGAAATTCTCTAGTATTCTTTTATTTAGTGTATCAGGATTTGATATTTTTGCAATAAAATCCTTATTTCCTTCCCAAGAACTTGGGCTTTCAATTTCAATAGCAGACCTAAATGTAACATTCCCTGAAAGCAAAAGTTCAATATACATCTTTTCTTTTAATTCTATGCCAGTTTTAAGCCCAATTGTAAGATCATAGCCGCAAATCTTCTTTGCAATAGAGAAAACACCTTTTTCTTTCGGGTCTGTTCGAATAATGCATCCTACAAAAATGTCATAACTTGTTTCATCATGAACAGGTTCCATTTTTGTTGCTTTATGAATCTGAATAGTCACTCTCTGAGTAGCATCAATTTTGATTCTTGAAATCCATCCCTGAATCAGATACTCGCAATCATCTGCTGTACATCTACAGTTCACTGAATCGCCAATTGCTACATACTCATCCAAAGGGACTTCTCCCGTACCAATATCAATCTCAAGAATTGAATCATATGCTTTATACAAAGTAGCACTAATCCAATTTTGTTTTTCATTGAATTTTGCCTCAAGAATCTGTCCTTCTTTTAATACTTTTTCCAAACTAACTTCCTGCATTAACATTCCACCCCCCAAATAGATTGGCCATGCATGCAAATTATTAAAAATTTTATTCCCATGGAAGGTCTACTCTTATCTTATGAACAAGTATATTATGTTTAAGAGTATTCCCCACTTCCTCTGTAAGCCTTTCATTTAAACAGATAAATGAAGTTGTTATATTAAGCTTGGTACCTGCACTATCAATTATCTTTTGGCTTTCCAGAATATCCTGGGCTGAAGTTTCGTCGCAAAGATTAGTATTGTTTACTAACGCTGAGACTTTTAACCTTGAAGATTTTTCAATATACTCAACCATTTTTATTATTTTTTCTTCTGTATCTGTATATGGTCTAAATGTGTTTACAACACAATAGATTCTTGCATTATTAGAAAGTATAACATCACGAAAACCCGAAAGGATTTTTGCTCCAATATCATCTCCGCCAATATCTAATATCGTCTTACTATCAACTTCTTCTATTGCAATTGGTATATTGGCAGGAATTGCAGACATTTCTACGTTAGTGCCTGCAAAACAGGATGATATCACGTTAATACCTTTTTCTTCAAGTTTTCTTCTTAAATCTTCAGTTCTAAAAAAAGGATTAACAATATCCAAATCTATAATATTTACTTTATGAGTGTGACTTTTAAGCTCTATAGCAAAATTTGCAGCTGTCTCAGTCTTTCCACTGCCAAAATGTCCAACAAATACAAACAGCTTGCTACTATTAAATTCACTTAACATTATACCACCTATACCAAATATGTGCTCAATAATATTTCAAAATTTATTAATATTTTTCTCAAAAATCTATTAAAACTAAGATTCCTTATCAATAAAAGCGTTTGTTAATGATTACTTTAGTTTTGTTTGTCTTTATTATAATTTTAAATTTCTGTATATTTATTATTCTGGTTATTTCTGTCTATTAAATTATATAGTTATTTTTCTTATTTATCAACAATTTAAAATAGTTCTCGCGTTATTCATTTTGAATTCTTTTAAAACAGAAATAAAGATAGATAAGAAGAAAGGTATCTTAAAGATACCTTTCTTATAAAATCACTCTGATTATTTCCCACTTAGCCGTGAGTTTATTATGTTTACAAAACCTGCTCTTTTCAACAGGTGGGTACCTCCCAGATATATTTCATGTCCCTAAGTGATACAGGGCATATGAGCCTTACCCGGAGAGTTGTTCCCAAATTATTTGCGTAGGTTTGAAACAAATAATAGCACGCACCTTGCAGGACTTGTTCTATTATTATTATAGCATATTTTGTCATATTTTTCAATGTTTTAGCAGTGTTTTTAGTGTAGATTTTTAAATTTCAAGAGTGTTTTGAAGAACAAAAGAGATAAAGAAATCAGCATTTTTAGCTGATTTCTTTACTATGCATTTTATTCTTCTACAAAGTCAAATTCATCTCCGGCTTGCTGTTTGAACTGTTCAAATACTTCATTTAGTTCTTTTTCATCATCAACACTTGAGAAAACATCTTCGCCATTCTCATCCTGCTCC
>JBLNBO010000030.1:0-5129 GCA_050260055.1 Ignavibacteriales bacterium | reverse complement strand
AGGAAAACTTGTGAAATGATACCTTTTGATACCCTGGTGTCAGGTTTTGGCAGTAAAAAAGACTGACACGAGAACTGACAGAAGGTATCAAAAGGTATCAAAAGGTATCAAATGTATCACTTACTGCCATAATGGCATTAAAAGAATTTTACCTCACCACGACCCTCCTAAAGGCGAGGGTGACTCTTCGCCAGAGTGGTAAGGGTTTCAGAACAAAGTCAGTGAACACTTCAAAAGATCAATTTTTAAGGACGCACGCCGTGCGTCCCTACGATGTGATTTTAGAATTGAGGTCAGTGAACACTTCAAAAGATCTCTCCGCTTCGCTACGAGATGACGGGTTCTGTCATTGGATTAGGGGGAAAGTGAGGGCGCCTGAAAAGTCAGTATTTATGTCAAATCTATTTGCCAGGCGCCCTCACTTTCCCAAATTCCAAAGATACACCAGACCGTTGCACAATAACATATGCATTGATGTACCGTAAATGTTTCACAACATTTGCGGGTAATTTTTTACAAGATGTCAAAGAACCTTAACGCGTTCAGCGTTTGACGCGTTCAGCGTTAATGTCGTTCTACGTTCAGCGTTGTGAACCATTCCTGGCTCTTACTCATCCCCCAGCTTCCCCAATAGAAATGGAGCCTCCAACACAAGAAACAAAATCTTCAAATCAGGAATTCAAAGCACAGAACTTGAACTTAAAACTAATTACAGCGCAACTTCTGTGCAAAAGGAGGAAATAGTGTAAAATGTTACAAAGTGTTACAACATGTCAGTGTTTGGCAGTATAGAGACTGACATGGGAACTGACACCTTGTAACATTTTGTAACTCTTTGTTACACATTGTAACATTTGGGCTATTTTACTGCCAATGTGGCGAGAGTTTTAATTATTCAAAGCCAGCCCTCTATGGGCCCAGTATGTCAGCGATGGGCAGAGCCCATCGTAAAGCAACAAAAGACAAAGATAAAGCACTAAAGGGCGAAATATATCCTGCCACAATCACTTGTAAAGAAGACCTTAATAGAACTAGTTGAGGAATTAAAATTCATTCATCAAAATGGATATAAAGCAAAAAGCACGGAATTAGCAATTTCTAAAGAATACGTCATCTCCTAGATCTTGGTGTCTGAAGTTAAAAAATTTCCTAACAACTTACTCTGGCTTTAAGAGTTGAGGTTTTATGGTTTGAGGTTCCTCAGATGTCCATGCTTAATAAACTCTTGCGTATAACAAGCCTTATCTGTTTTAAATAAACCCTTCTCAAATGCTTCTATATGTATTTCCGGTAGCTTCTTAAATCTTTTTCATTCGAAGTCTATCTACCTTCTTTAGAGTTATAAAATCATAAGTACCGCTTAACATCATTACTACCTCTACTTCATCACATTTATCTTCAAACTCTATAGTTGTTGGCTCCAGTCCAACATATCTGAATAATACTTTTTTTTCAGAAACAGGTATGTCTATTTGATAAAAACCATTTATATCTGTTTTGCCAACTTCAATATTGTCATTAATAGTAATTAATACTCCATTTAAAGTTTCTAATTGATCAGATACTACCCTTCCTTTAATTGTTTTATTCTGAGAATAAAGACTACATGTGGAAACACTGAGTACAATAAAAAGAATTAATGATTTCTTCATTTCGTTATTTTTTTATGGTCTTGACTACCCTTGTTAAATGTTGAAGTATCATAAAGGTTCTTACAATTTAGAGACAAATGTGACACTTGGGACATTGTGTCGACAAAAAGCATCAAAATTCATCATATAAACAAAAATCTTATTATTCTAATGATTTCTTTATTCCGGTTCAATCTTTATCTGCCATGGGATAGCATTTAAATTCTTTTGATATAAGTGTACAGTAGCTTCAATATATTCCAATGTCTCAGTAGCTTTTATTTTAAGTTTCTTTAAAAAGGTTAATTCCAATAACAAATCTTCATCAAGTTTATTTAGACTTAAGATTTGAAAAGATTCTTTATCCTTTAATAATACATATACTTTGGAATGGTCTGCAAATGTACCAAACTTAAAGATTCCGGTTTCTTTTTTACTTGCATCCTCAAAGGTTAATAAATCCACAATAAAAACATTATCAAGATACATATCCTTTTTATCGGTAGGGTTTAAATCGCCAATTTTTATTAGATAATCAATAATTTTAGATTTAATGTTATCCTGACCAATTGCAGATTGAGGTATAAAAACCTTTATAAGAGCGACTAATAAAAATATTGTTATCTTTTTCATCGTAACTGTAAAGTTGGTTGTGGCATCTGATCTAATTTTTAAGGTGCAATGGTTGCAAATTTTGAGATACTTAAAATATTCCACTCACGGTCGATTCTTTTTGTTGCTTTTGTACATTATTCGTCCTTCGTCAAATTGATCTCCATTTTAAGTGACTTATGTGACACTTGGGACACACGAAGCTATTATTTAGTATGACTTCTTGTATCTGGTCAATTTATTTCACATCCCTTCTTGATGTTTGATTTATTTTATGTTACGTTACGCGATATTTAAATGCAATTTACCAAACATTTAGCCAATAAATTGCAATTCGTCTTTCAGTGCTTAATGCAACGCCTTTACTATATCCATTCTTCCAATTATCAGGCATAAACCATCCATCGGTTAATTCTATATCCTTCATCATAATGCCCTTCTTAGCGTCAATGACATAAAGAGTAAAATCTTTAGGGAGTCTACAATCAGTGCAGTCGGTAGTATAATCATTATGCCAAAAATTAGGCACAGGTAATTTGTCATTATAGCAATCACGTTCAATAAGGGGACTGAAGTAGTAGTCTTCCTTAGTATTGTAATGCTTTTTATTACTAAGAAATCTATCTATAACGAGCAAACATGTATCTGAAGCAAGATAGATTTTTTTACTAATTCGTTCGTACTTTTTTTGATAATAATCTATACTGTCTTTGCTGATACTATCAATAACAATTAATTCTAAAGCACCCAGATCAGCTGATATAGCATCTGTAAAAGTGATGCTTTTTGAGGTAATTTCTTTTGGAAGATAATTAGTCAGTTCATCTCCAAAAAAAGCTTTTCTTTCCAAATATTTTATATTTAAATTATGCAGAAATATCTCTTTAGTTGATTTTTTACCACTATCACAAGATATCAATAATATAAAATTTAGAACTAAGATAATCAGGTAATTTTTCATGGTTCCTAATTTAGTCAAACCTCATTGGTTTATCAACTGCGTAATAATAATGACTCAATCTCCTATATTGCTCAGTAACCGAATCAATACTCTACCATTTCCCGTATCTCCTTGAAGCTGGTACGGTTACTTTCACTTCTTTTTTTAATAATCAAACTCTCTATCTTTTCGTTTTATTAAATCTATTATATAATTCAAGAAATCAGTGTTTAATAAAATTAGAGAACTATTGTAAGAAATATCCGTATTTGAGATGCAAATAACATCTTGCTTTTTAGTGCAGTAATTTATAAAAATCTTTGCTCTAGAATCAGGCAAATAATTATTAATTGAATCCTTTTTAAACGCAGCGATATAGCTAACTAATTGATTCAATATTAGTCTGTCTCTAATTTCAATTTCTTTATAGACAAATGATTTTTCAAAATCAGCACAATCAACATGCATATCCGTTAATGTTGTAAAATCTACATATTCTATTTTAACAGATTGCACAATATTTGTTTGGCCAAATAGATAATGAGTGCTAAACAGAATGAGAATAATGAATATATATTTATTTCTGTTCATCTTCTACTTACTGATTAATATTGTTCCACTATAGGGATCTAGACTACACCATATCCCAATCACTGCATCATTAAACCTTGCCCCATAATCCAGCCAGTTCAAAATAAATTCGATTTTTCCCACTTCTTTTTTTCACTATTCCATCGCCAGGCCTTAATAGGTTATTCCTTTTTTATTGTAATATTTTAAGTGACTTATGTGACACTTGGGACATATGGTAGCTATTATTTAGCATGACTGCTTGTATCTGGTCAATTTATTTCACTTCCCGGTGGTAAATAATATTTTCCTCTAAGATTAGGAGTTCCATAAAGTTTATAATGAAATCGTTTAGTATATTTTATTACATCGTTACCAACACGTACCCTTCTAATGTCTAAATAATTTAATATGCGTAACTGATCCTTTTTATTTAAACCCAGATCAAAATAATAAAAGTTACCTTTTTTTATCTCTCTAAATAATTTGTCTTGATTAGGAGCTTTGTAGGAAACTATTTTGAATAGCGAATCATTTCTTTGAGCAATGATTATATAATAATCTCTTTTATTTTTTATCCGTTTGATTTTAAATAATGAGTCAGGCTTTTCTATGCATAATGAACTTGCAGATATTAAAAGCATTAAAAACGTATACATCATTTTTTTCATGAAACCAAATATAATGGATATTTCATTACTACTATACTTTTACATGAAAGTTCGACTCTTAAAGTAAATGAAAAGAGCACAGAAGAGAAAAATAGATAATTGTATATATTTCCTATCTGCAACTTTTGTCCGGCATTTCCATTTGAATTAGGTCTTTTGAGCTCCAATTCAGAATTCACTTAACTAATTCAAGCTTACTACCTACTCCGACTATTCTATTTCTCTTAATTCTAAATATCTCGTCTTGCTGCAACCGGGCCTGTTGTTGTGAAATTAGAAAGAATTTTACCAATACACAACCACTAATTTGAGGCACATAAACATAGGTTAACCGGCCTACGTAATTAATTTTAATGCTATCGGTCAACTGCAGCAATTCTGCTCCCAAATATTTGCAAAATCCATTATAAATAATATTACCATTAGAATAAACTGTTACCTGTGGTAATACAAGCTCATTATTTTCGGGGTAAGCGTATGTTTTTATGTATAGCTTATCGCTGTAAGTATCTAAATTTGTAATAATGTGATGATTAGCTAATTTATCAGGAGTCAGATATAATTCTCTTTTTCCCAAAACGTTCCAGGTACCGTGAATTGTATCATGCAGGAAACCTTCATGTATTTCGAATTTAAAAGTGCTATCTTCATATAAAATCAAATCATGACTAGTTTCAAATAGGTCGTCTTGCGAGTAATGATTAT
>JBLNBO010000029.1:0-15913 GCA_050260055.1 Ignavibacteriales bacterium | reverse complement strand
ATTTTGGTTAAAGGATACAGGAACAGCTCCATTAAAATTAAATGCCAAGATATTAGGACAAGATTTAAAGAGTGAGATGAACAAAACTATTGATTTTGAATTTGGGGAATAGTAATAAATTCGGGGTCCTACGTCACATAACAATGCACTCTCGTATAGGTCTGCTGGCACGATTTAAGGATGCAAAGTCAAAGACGTCACGGGCATGAACGGGAAGCCAGCACCGCATCACAATCGCTGGGCGGACAAGCCGCCATCGGAGAAGAAGGGCTTTGCAAGACCAGCTCTGTGATGCCGAGAGTGCGAGACGTTAGGCGAAAGTCCATGCAAAGGCCGCGCATCGTGCGCGGGTTGATAAAGAAGATATAATAAGGCTTAAGAATAGAGAGAGGAAAAATGAACATGACACTTGCTATGAACGGAAAAACGAGAGATGGTTTTATTGATGTAACCGGAGGAAAGGTATGGTTTAAGGTTGTTGGAAATGATAAAAGTACCACTCCGCTTTTAATCTTACATGGAGGGCCTGGTTCAACCCATGATTCCTTTGAACCATTGGAAGAACTCAAAAATGAAAGACCGATTATTTTCTATGATCAACTTGGCGGTGGAAATTCCGACCGACCAGAGGATAAGTCATTATGGACGGTTGATAGATTTGTTGAAGAAATATCGCAAGTAATAAATACTTTGGGACTAAATAAAATGCATTTACTGGGACATTCATGGGGAAGTATGCTTGCTATAGCATATATACTAAAATACAATCAAAAAGTTGTTAGTTGTATTTTATCGGGTTCATTCCTAAGTTCGTCAATGTTTGAGGAAGACGCCCGATATTATGTTTCACAGCTTCCGGAAAAATATAGGGAGGCAATTTTAAAGTGTGAAGAGCAAATGGATTTTGAAAACAAAGAGTATGAGGAAGCAATGAATTACTTTTATCGCCAACACCTTAGAAGGCTTGATAAAGTTCCTAAATGTGTACTAAGAGGCAGATCAAAATTTGGGGCGGAAGTTTATAATTACATGTGGGGGCCAAGTGAATTCACAGTAACAGGAACTTTAAAAGATTATTCATTGGTTGATAGACTCGGTGAAGTCGAAGTGCCTGTTCTTTTAATTGGTGGAAGGTATGATGAAGTAAAGCCTTCAACAGTTGAGTTTTATAAATCAAAGTTCAAAAATGCAGAAATAAAGTTTATTGAGGATGCTTCTCATTGCTGTTATAACGAAAAACCAGAAGAATATCTGACTATAGTTAGAAACTTTTTAGATATGATTGAAACAAAAAAATAAGGGTATGCCGTCCGTGGCATACTCTGAATCAAAAGGCATGGACCATCGCATAACAATGCACTCTCACAAGGGCTACTGGCATTATCGGGAGGAGTAAAGTCAAAGACGTCACGGGCATGAACGGGAAGCCAGCGCCGTACCGGCTCGCCGAGTGGCAAGCACTACGGCTCCCATGGCACCGAGAGCGAGGGACGTTATACGTAATAGGTCGTATTTAAGTTTGAGACGATGTTAGAATTTATAAATTTGAGTTATAAAACAGGGGGGATAAGATATGTCTAAAAATTTCTATAGATTAATCGCTATACTTTCAGTAATGTTTATTGTTACTGGTTGTCAGGTAAACAAACCAATTGTAAAAAGAGATTTTGTTGACACAAAACAGAATAGCCAGAAAGCGGTTTCAAATACTCCTCTGAAAGATATAGCAGATAAAAATGTTAGGGTTGATAGTGGCTATGAAAAACAATCAAATAAAAATAGTAAAATGGTTAATTTATTACCTTACCAAGGTGTTTGGTATAATCCTTTAATGATATATAATCCAAAAACTATTCATGACTGGAATAAACAAGTTTATAAATTTGAATTTTCTTCTGAAGAGGAAAGTAATTATGCAAAGGTCAAATTATATGCAAATGTGAAGGCAGAGAATATACCATGTACTGCAAAATTTGATTCTAAAGGAAATGGAACTATTAGCATAAATGATATTAGTGAGAACGAAATATTTAACGGAGAAATAAATTTGTCAGATACGAATATTTACATTAATGTTAGTAACTCACAAGATTATTCAGCAAGTGGTTTCTTTGTTCGGAAAGAAGTTATCGAAAAAATAAAAAAATGTATGGATATAGCTGCACAAAATGAAGGAATAAAAAATTGGAGAGAGAAAGCTTATAACGACGAGACAGCAATTTCATATTCAGGTATTGAGAATGGAAAATACCATATTTCTGTTTCTGAAAGGCCAAGTGCACGAGCAATTTGTGGATATTGGTTTGATTCTGATACTCTTAAATATAAAATTGGTGAGTATTAATAGAACAATGAATAGTTAACGACCTACTACGTATAACAATGCAATCTCGTGTAGGTTTGCTGGCACTATTTGAGGGGTAATGCCAATACCGAACGAGCATGAACGGGAAGCCAGCCCCGCATCCCAATCGTTGGGCGGACAAGCCGCCGCCAGGGAGAAGGGCTTTGTAGGTTCAGCTCTGTGATGCCGGGAGTGCGAGACGTTATATGAAAGATGGCACAAAATCCGACTGCGACATCGTGCCGCACTAGAATCATCCGTAACGTAATGAACCAAAGGTAGAGTTTTTAAATAGGGAAGTGGCATTTTGAAATAAATATCTTTGAGGTATAAAATGAATAAAATGGGAAAAGAGTTTATTGCTCCTTGTGGTATGAATTGCAAACTTTGCATGGCTAACCAAAGAGAGAAGAATCACTGCAAGGGGTGCCGAAATGAGAGTGATATAAAGTATAAAACAAAAGATAGCAGCAGTTGCGTAATCAAAAATTGCTCTGTGATTCAAAACAACAAATCAGGGTTTTGTTTTGAGTGTGAGAAATTTCCTTGTCATAGGCTAAAACAGTTGGATAAACGGTATATAACTAAATATCACATGAGCATGATTGAAAATCTTGAACATATTAAGCAATATGGTGTGGATGCATTTTTAAGAAACGAGGGAAAAAGATGGGTCTGCAAAGAATGCGGTAATATTGTTTGTATACATAAACATACTTGTTTAGTTTGCAAAACTCCTATATAGGGGCTCCCGTCCATGGAAGCCTCTGAATAGGAAGGTGCTATCCATCATATAACAATGCGCACCTCAATCGCCGGCCGCGGTCGCGGCCGCCTGCTTGGGGAGCTGGTTGCAGGCACTACGGCTCTGTAATGCCGAGAGTGCGAGACGTTATAAGGACATGTGGTTGTTTGCTAGGGCTTAATACTTAAGTGTTTTAATAAGTAAAAGAAGAGATAATGTTTATGTTATAAAATTAAAGGGGGAAGCAACTTATGAAGAACAAAATGATTGTTTTAGTATTTCTTGCCTTAGCGCTCTTTTCTTTCGTTGGTTGTAGTAAAAAAGTATCAACAAACATTAATCAAACGCTATATCCTGTACAAATAAATAACAAGTGCGGTTTTATTGATAAAACAGGAAAAATAGTTATAAAGCCTAAATATGAGGTAGTTGGACCATTTAACGATGGTTTAGCTCGCATTCGAAATAAAAACAAATGGGGGTTCATAGATAAAACTGGACAAATTGTAATTGAACCAAAATATGATAGCGTAAATAGTTTTAGTGAAAATTTAGCAAGTATAGTAATAAATAATAAATATGGTTATATAAACAAAAGTGGGCAACTCGTTATTAAACCGCTATTTGATTTTGCAGGCTATTTTAAAGATGGATATGCACTTGCAGAAACTAATAAAAAATATGGTTTTATAGATAAGACAGGGAGTTTTGTCATAAAACCAGAGTACGATCGTGCATGGACATTTAGTGATGGTTTAGCAAGCGTTAGAATTCAAGGCAAATGGGGATTTATAGATAAAGTTGGGAATATGATTATTAAACCAATATATGATAATGAAAGCTTTAATTTGAGATTTACAGAAGGTTTAGCGTGTGTTGATATCAACGGAAAATACGGATACATAGATAAAACAGGGAAAATAGTTATTGCTCACCAATTTGAGCGAGCTGGCTCTTTCAATGAAGGGCTAGCTTGGATATATGAAAATGGTAAATATGGATATATAGATAAGAAAGGTGAAATTGTTATTAAACCTCAATTTGAACGAGTAGATGACTTCCATGAGAACCTTGCACTTGTTGGTATAAATAGCAAATATGGCTATATTGATAAAACAGGAAAGCTAATTGTACAACCAAAATACGACTTTGCTAATAATTTTTACAAAGGATTGGGAGGAGTAAAGGCAAATGGGAAGTGGGGATTTATAGATAATATAGGGAAAATAGTTATAGAGCCAAAGTTTGACATCGCTTGTAGTTATGATTTTAATCCATTTGAACCTTAATAATCAGAAAGACAATAATTATTTTAATAATTAATATTGAAAAACACCACACGTCTTATAACAATGCACTCTCGCAAGAGCTGCTGGCAAATATGGAAAGAAGCAATATATAGTAGTACGAGCAATAACGGGTAGCCAGCGCCACGCCGGTTCGCCGAGTGGCAAGCACTATGGCTCTCACGGCACCGAGAGTTCGAGACGTTATACGCAATTTTCGCCATATTTTTTAGGAAGGTCGATGTAGAATATAAAATTATTTTGAGCTTATGTAAATATCAATTTTAAAAAACAATATAAACTGTTTAGGTGGAGAGAAGATGAATTTTAAAAAAGCAAATTTTGCAAACGATGAAATTTTGAAGGTGCTCGAAAAGTATTATTTAGACTTTAAGAATGTAGAAATAAAAAACTTAGAAGGAATCGCAAATAATAATTATAGAATATTGAGCAAGGATTTTGATATTGTATTGAAAGTTTATAGCCATGGGCAATCTGACTATGAAAAAATAAAAAAAGAAATAGAAGCAGTATCATTATTTCGAAAAGAAGGCATCAAGGTTCCCGAATATATATATGGATTAAATGGAGAAATATTGCAAGAGTATGAAGGATTTAATATTGTTGCAGCTAAGTATATTGAAGGTAAAGTTTTAAGTGAAATTGAGTTTACAAATGAATTAATGTATGAGGTTGGAACGATTGTAGCAAGTATAGAGAAAAATGCAAGAAATATCGACATATCTAACTTTAAATATATTTCTTTTAAAGAAGAGTTTGAATATGTCTATAATGGTATAGATAAAGTAATATTTAATAGAGGATTAAATATTAATATTGAAGAGCTTAATCAATATCTTCCTCAAATTTATAATATTATTTCAAAACTTGATAGCTTTGAAAATAAACAATTTTTACATAAAGATATTTGGGCATGTAACTTAATAAAAACTACTGATAATATGTATTTGCTTGATTTTAATGATTGGTCAATTGGTCATCCAGTTGTTGAACTGAGTAACGCACTATTGCAATTTAGTATGTATAAGTCTGGTGAGTTTAATGTAGCTTTCGCTAAAAATATAATTAACGGATATAAGTCAATAAAAAATATTGAGTATACTCCTATAGAGATATGGGAAGGAATGATGTTTATTTGTTATTTATATTTTGCGTATAATGCAATTCAGGCAGATGATATATTTTATGCAGAAATATATTTAAAGAGAGTAAATACTTTGCTGAAAGATAAGTTGATTTTACAAGGAATGTTATAGAATGAGTTATATTTTTATTAATGTTGAAACTCTACAAATATTTTAGTGTGAATGTCTTCGAAGAATGGCGAAAACTACGTATAACAATGCACTCCCGTAATCTTTGGGGTCCGCTCTACACCGTCTCGCCAAATTGGACCATGGTTTTACGGCTGGTATTGTTTATAGCATTATAAAATATATGAAGAAAGTTTGAGGTAAATAAAATGGATATAAAGGAATATACGGAAGCAAATAGAGAAGCTTGGAACGAAGTCATACCAATTCACCAAAAGAGTAGTTCTAGGAACTTGAAACAATTATTTACTAAAAAAGGGTTCACTATTTTAGATGAGATAGAAACCACTTTACTGAAGGATATTGGACTTGAAGGTAAAAAGGTAGCTCATTTATGCTGTAATGACGGACGCGAGTTGCTTTCTGTGATAAATATTGGTGCAGAGTCAGGGGTTGGATTTGATATTTCAGATGAGGCTATAAAGGAAGCAAATGAACTAAAAGAGGTTTCCGGTTTAAACTGTGAATTTATTAGAACAGATGTATATGATATAGATGAGAAATATACTAATAGTTTTGACTTGGTTTATATAAGTATTGGAGCCTTTAATTGGCTTCCGGATTTGAAAAGGTTCTTTTCTGTTGCTTCAAGGTTGCTTAAGGATAAAGGGATGATTTTTATATATGAGATGCATCCTGTTACAAATATGTTTCCTTACGAAAAAGAAGATATATCAGATATTGCTAATGCACTGAAAGTAAAGTATTCCTATTTTAGTACTGAACCATGGGTTTCAAATAACGGAATTGATTATGTTGGGAAAAGCACTTATCAAGCCAAAACTAAATATGAGTTTGCACATACGATATCTGATGTACTAAATTCTTTAATCTCAAATGGTATTAATATAAAGTTGTTTAATGAGTATAGTCACGATATTTCAGCGTGTTTCGAACATATAGAGGGAGAAGCTAAAGTGCCACTTTGTTTTGTTCTGATTGGTCAAAAAGGTTAAAAAATAAATAGTCCAACATCACATAACAATGCACTCTCGTAAAGTCGCAGTGAGGTAAAAGTGCCGAGATTAACACGAGGGAGAAGGAGCCGCTCCGCGCACCCCAATCGCCGATTGGCAAGTCCAGCTCGGACGGCACCGAGAGTTCGAGACGTTAACTGAAATTGGGCACATATAAAAGTACACCTACGCAGATAATGCGCAGATACATTAATGAGTAATTCTAATATATACATAAGAAAGTTGGAATTAGATATGAATAATAGAATTGGTTGCCTCATACTTCACGGATTTGCAGGCAATCTTGAAGAAATTGAACCCCTAAATAAATATCTATCATCAAAAGGTTTCATAACTTTGTGTCCAATTATGAAAGGACACATGGGACGCAGAAGAGATTTGGCTTTTGTAAAATATTCTGAATGGATAAAATCAGCTGAAACGAGTTTATTGGATCTTAAATCTAAGTGTGAAAAGATATTTGTTCTAGGTTTTTCAATGGGAGGATTAATTGCTATGAACCTAGTGCAAGTGCATAAGATTGATGGAATAATAACCCTTAATACACCAATTTACCATTGGGATATGAAAAGAATCTCTAAAAATGTTGTTAATGATATAAAAATCAAAAACTATAAAAATATAAAATATTATTTTCGTTCGGCAGTTGGTATTCCATTTTCAGCACTAATAAACTTTAAATTACTTTTATTAAAGACAAAGCCTTTATTAAAGAATATTATTTGTCCTATTTTTATAACACAAGGATTACTTGATGATACAGCACGTTGGAAAAGCGCTGATTATATATATAAGAATATCCCATCAGATATAAAGGATATAAAGTATTATAATAATACGGATCATATTATTTGTCATAGTACTGATAATAATGAATTATTCAATGATATAGAAAAATTTATAGTTAAGGTATTGCACATTAATAATTAATTAAATACTAAGAGGTAATGTAAATGAACAGAATGAATATTGTTTGTTTAGGTGTAAGAGATATGGAAACTTCAATTAAATTTTATCGAGATGGTCTTGGCTTTAAAACAAATGAAAAAAGAAATAATCCGGAAGTGATATTTTTTAGTACATCTGGAACGAAACTTGAATTATATCCATTAAAATTGTTAGCGAAAGATATCAATGAGAACAATCCGCCTGAAATTACTGATGGTTTTGGGGGAATTACCCTTGCTTATAATGCTAAAAGTAAGGCAGAAGTATGTGATGTTATTGAACTGGCAAGAAAATCGGGCGCAAATATTGTAAAAGAGCCACAAGATGTTTTTTGGGGTGGTTACCATGCTTATTTTTCTGACCCAGATGGATATTATTGGGAAGTTGCATGGGGACCGAACTTTATGTTTGATGAAAATGATATGCTTGAACTTTAGCAGTTAAAATCATTTAAAACAGGAATTTGGGGTAAAATGCTATGGACAAATATACAAAAGAAGAATTGGTAGAAGTGATACGAGTTGTATCTTCAACTATCAGTAAATGTGAAAAAATACAGCCAAAATTTGCGGAGGGTACCTCGCAGTACACACTCCTTAAGAACAGAATAAAAGCATTGTATATTTCAAAGTCATTAATAACAAATGAAAGTGTTATGGACAAATATACAAAAGAAGAATTGATAGAAGCACTACTCCCCGTATCTTCAATTATCAGCAAATGTGAAAAAGCACAGCTAAAATTTGCGGAGGGCACTTATCATCACACCCGATTTAAGAACATAATAAAGGCGATGGATATTTCAAAATCATTAATAACAGATGAAATTAGTAAAAGAGGTTAATTCCCAGTATTTTGGTGAGATTATAAGAATAATGTTTAGTCAAGTTATTTCGCATTCTTCTTATTTTGCGAAACATAAGGCTCAATTGCTAGGATTAATGAAAACAGTTATGGAGGTATTAAGAAGAATGAATAAAGGAAAGATCATTAAATTACTTCTTATTGTTTTTCTTTTTTCAGTTTTGTTTATTTATAACAAATATGATCCAAAAGCGAATGCGGTAGAAAAAGAGTTGGAATCAGAATTTTTTAGCATTCAACCTATGCCAGGAGCAGAATTGTTTAAAAAGAGTCACTCACACAAAACTAATCAAGCACTTGTATCTGCGAGTTACATAACAAATAAAAGTTTTGATGAAATCCTTGCTTTTTACGACGACGAATTAATAAGAAATGGCTGGGGTTATGCAGGAGAAGAAGGACTGCGTGAGTGGGGAAAAGATTTGGGAGGTAAAGCTGTATACTATCAAAAAAATGGCTATACAGCATCTATTCAATATGCAGGAGAAAAGGCTAATTATAGCTGGACTTATGCGATAGACTTTAGTTGGGGATTGCATAAATAATATTTATAAAAGAACTAGTAACGTCGCCTAACAATGCACTCTCGCAAGGTTCTTCCACGCAAGAGGTATTGGTAGGGCCGGATAATCTACCGGGGAGCGTCACCACGCATCCCAATCGCCGAGTGGCAAGCACTACGGCTCACACAACGCCGATAGTGCGGGACGTTAAACCACATTCTTTCCTCCTTTACTTAATAAATGCATGTAGGAATATTTGCTAGAAATTAATACATATAAGTAGGTGAATCATTGAAAAAAGAATTTATTTTTGGTCCAATACAAATGTTATTTTCTGCAATAGTTTTTGCAATAATGACTTATACTGCTAAGCTTGCATCTACACATATACCTGGTGCTGAAGTATCTTTCTTTAGATTGTCTTTGGGAACTGTAACATTCCTCATTTTGGTATTAATCAGGCAAACAACTTTTCGTTCAAATAATACTAAGCTGCTACTTTCTAGAGGAATATTTGGAGGAATAGCTGTATTATTGTACTTTGCAAGCATTGAAAAAGGTACAATTACGAATAGTACGGTTTTACAAAATACTTATGTGATTTTTTCAGCAATACTCGGAATGATTATATTGAAGGAAAAACTGACATTTAGAATGATTGTAGCTTTAATACTATCAATGGTTGGAATTATAGCGCTCACACAGCCAAATTTTACAAGTATTAAAGTAGCAGATATTTTAGCTCTGACAGCTGGATTTGTGGCTGGTATTGCTATTACAGCTGTGCGTCAACTTAGAAAAAGAGATGAATCTGCTTGGCTAATCTTTTTTTACTTTTGCTTTTTTGGAATGGTAGTTTCATTTTTATTTGCGTTACCTGTATGGAAGTGGCCAAATAATAATGAATATATTTTACTTTTACTTACCGGTATACTTGGGCTTCTTGGACAAGTAAGTATGACTTCTGCCTATAAATACTGCAAAGCTGCTGTTGGCGGTATTATATCAATGACAACAATTATATTTACTGCTTTATTGGGAATATTTTTCTTAGGCGAAAGGCTTACTATATTCGAAATAATTGGTGCTATTATGATATTTATTGGATGTATACTTGTTGTTGCACGTTCTAATATGGAATAGAAATAATGAGGATACTAGAAAAGATAGCTTACATTCTAAGGTGCGAGGATGATAAAGCAAGAAACTCCGAAGCAGATAATTAGGGGGGGATATAATGAAGGCAATTTGCATTATCGGAAGTCCAAGATCAAATGGGAGTACTGCATATATTGTTGATAAGATTATTAAAGGAATGAAAGAAGTTGGTATTTCTACTACTCGATATTGTTTAGGAGAAATGAACATAAATTACTGTTTAGGTTGCAAAAAATGCTATGAAGATGGTGGGAAATGTATTCAAAATGATGATGTTAATATCATTATAAACGATTTATTAAAAAGTGATATTGTACTAATTGCATCGCCTTCATATTGGGGGGATATAACAGGACAACTTAAGGTGTTTTTTGATAGAAACACTCCTTACTGCGATACAAACGTCAACCGAGTAAATATACCAAAGGGAAAGAAAGGCATATCGGTAGCGATTAGAGCTGGAAAGAGTGATAGAGAAAATATACATATAATTGAATCAATTGAACATTATTTTGGGCATCTTGGAATACAGCCAATTGGAAGTTTTGCACTAAAAGAAATAAATAAGATTTCTGATTTAATGCAAAGAGATGAGGATATTGAAAAGGCGTACGAATTCGGAAAGAACGTTATTCGTTTGGTATAGTTAAGAAGTTTCATTATTCTTAGGAGTCACCATCCATTGTGCCTTCTGAGTTGAGTGGCATTGCACTGTTCGTATAACAATGCACTGTAAATGTCATAGGAATTTAGTAAAAAATAATTTTATGAATATTAAGGAGTAAGAAGATGCAATCGGTTAAAAAAGGCAAGAGAATACTTTTTAGTACCATGGTAGGTACATTGCTAATGGATATTGTTTCTATAATATTTGTTTCTTTATTGATTTCAAAGACCGTAAATAATATAACACCTGTATCTGTGAATAATCTGAATACGGGTTCTGAATTATCCCGAACAGTATCCTTACTTGGCATGCTATCTAGTATAGATTTTACTATTATGATTTGGGAAATAATAAAGATAGGCTTTATTTTAAAGCTAATATTTGATGCAGTAATATTCTACTTCCTATATGAAGAGAAGAAGTGGGCAAAGTGGTTTGAGGCAATTTTATCATTAGTTTGCGGGATATTATTATTACTAATTACATTCGAGTTAGGCATTAGTATTTTACTGCCTGTAGGTATATTTTACATAAGCATAGGCTTTGTTCTAATAGCATCTCGTTCCGTAAGTGATTTTTTAAGTTATCAGAGGTTAAAAGACATAAAAATTGAAGATATAACAATTGAATATCCTATGGAAGAGGGACATTGACACGTATAACAATGCACTCTCGCAAGGTTCTTCCGCATCATTTTCCTCTTTATTTTTATTTTAGGGTTGGGACTTAAAGAAAAAAGACGGGTAGAAACCCGTCTTAATGATAAGGTTGTTTTTTTAGCTTTAGTCTAGCAAAAACGTACCTTCTATCATTACTTTGCCATTACCACCAATTGAAACATCGATTTCATCACCTTTTCTTGATGCAACTGTTTCTATTACACAAGGCATATTAACAATGTTTCCTTGCTCAGCTCTAATACTTGCTTTTGCTTCATCTTTGTAATAGTGTTTTATTAAATAAGCGCCAAGAGCTCCATTACCTACACCACATCCAGGATCTTCAATACCTTCTCTTGGACATATGTTACGTGTATGAAGGGTTTTATCCTGTTCATATGTTTCAAACGTAAAAACTTGTGCTTCCATAACTCCTAAGCTTGCACAGAGGTTTTTTAAAGGTTCTATCTTTCTTTGAACGCGCATAAGAGCATCTAATGATTTTACTGGAACAATTATGTGCCCCAGGCCAGTATCAACAGCTTGGATTGGCAATTCATTGATTAAATCGCCTAAATCCAAGCCCAAAATGTCCGCGACATTTTTTCTGTCATTAACAATTTCGAGGAAACGAGGTTTTTGCTGTTCCATTGTTACAACTGGGCCAAATTGGTTCCTACCAATATTTATCTGTTTGATACCTACATTAGTTTTTATTCTATAAACCGGTTTATTTTCAACATCTATTTGTTTATTCTCAATAAGTGCAATAATAGCTGCAATTGTTGGATGCCCGGTGATTGGCAATTCTTTTAGCGGAGTAAAATAGCGAAAACGGAAATCATGGTCATTTTCTGTTGAAGGAAAAACAAAAGCTGTCTCTACCAGGTTCATTTGCCTAGCAATTAATTGCATGATTGATGTTTCAAGTCCATCTGCATTAACAAATACAGCAGCAGGGTTTCCACCAAAAGATTTTTCAGCGAAGCTATTAACGACTATAAATTCTTTTTTTCCCATTCTTTTAACCTCCTGACAAATTAAAAATTCCATGAAGTAATTGTATAGTTGCGTGTAAATGTTGTCAATAAACCAGGTTTTTGCTTACTAATTGAAATAGTAATAAAACCGAGAGAGCAATCCCTCCTAACTTAATAACTATTTTACATGAAGCTATACTATAATTTTCATGAACTCTGCTACGTAAAAAATACGATTATACATTAAATATGAGTCAAGAACTTTCTTGAGTCTCAGGCAACCTTATTGTTAAAGACAAAAAGTAAATTAAAATGAAAAATACATATTAAACATTATATCAGCAATTTTTGAAGATTCAATCGTTTAAATGGGATAAGAAGATAAAGATGCAGAATATGGTAAAATAATATATAATTAATAATAAGGAAGAGAAACGAAATGCCGTATAACAATGCACTCTCGTAAATGTTAGACGGTTAAAATTATCTTTAACTTGCATCCTTGCTCGTAGGAAGGCAATAAATGCCTAATTTATTTTGATTTGATAGAAGGAGATTCTCATGGAAGTATTACTTGACGATATTATTAAAAAAATTGAACTAGACTACAGTGATTCTAAGGAAATAGTTATTTCACTTTTAGAGAGTTTTATTTATAATTTTAAATTAATTTATGGATTTAGACCTGATTCAAGAATTGTAAGGTGCATTCTTTTTTTATCAGACACAAAAATGGAGTATATTAAGCATTATATCGCGCTTTCTGAAAAGGATTGGCGGGATGTAATATATCAAGCGGAATATGATAATTTTGATAGGAAAGTACATGATTTTAACAAAGCTTTTAATTTTTAAGTTCTGGAGGAGAAAATGAATTATTTGTATATTCTTCTAGCTACAATTTTTATTCTATATCTAGTTATAAAAATGTTTTTAAGATTTCGAGAATTCAATAAAAGAACAATTAATAATGGCAAATACGAAGAAATTCATGACCTGAAAGAAGATAACCCCGAGCTTAAACTTATTATTGATAAAGCAGGGGAAGAAGCAGAAAATATTTTGGAAGAAGAAGGAATATCCGTAGAGAGAGGATATTGTCATAAGTATTGGACTCTAAAAAAGAAAATTTTAAAAGAAAAATACAACCTTGACTGGAAATCGCCTAAGGAGATGAATCCGTTAATGAGGTATGACTAATATTGTTTTTAGTCAGCACCGCATCCCAATCGCTGGGCGGATGAGCCGCCGCCGGAGAAGAAGAGCTTTGTTAGTCCAGCTCCGTGATGCCGAGAGCGCAAGACGTTATAAGGACATGTGGCGTTTAACCGCGCTTAGAAATATATAAAATACTGGGGGATAAAATTATGAGGAATAGGGTTATAATTTTTAGTATTTTTTTATTATTAGTAGTGGTGACTTTTTCAGCTTGTATTAAGAAACCAACGATTACGGCAAAGCAAACTGCTGACAAAAATCAACAAATACAGAGCAATAGTGAGGAATATAAAGTTGAAATTGATAAAAATCCTTTATATCCAATCGAAATTAATGGAAAGTATGGATATATAGATAAGGCAGGGAAAGTGGTGATTAAACCGCAATTTTGTGATGCTAGGAATTTCTACGAAGGGCTGGCACGTGCTGCGGTTGATAAGATTGAAGGCCAAAAATATATGCAACTTAATGGAACATGGGGGTATATAGACAAGACAGGTAAATTTGTTATAAAGCCTAGCTTTGACTATAATATTGGAGATTTTAAGGAAGGACTTGCAACTGTTTTAGTGGACGGAAAATATGGGTATATTGATAAAACAGGAAATTTTGCAATAAAACCCCAGTATGGATTTTTGGGTAATTTTTCTGAGGGGTTAGCAAATGTTGAAGTTAATGGAAAGTACGGATATATAGATAAAACAGGGAAAATAGTAATTAAACCTCAATATGATTTTGCAAGAGGATTTAGTGAGGGATTAGCAGGTGTTGAAGTAAAAGGAAAAACGGGTTATATAGATAAAACAGGGAAAATGGTTTTAAGTCCAATATATACTGAAGTTCCGGGAAATTTACATGAGGGGCTTATTTCTGTTTTTGTGAATGGCAAATATGGATTTATTAATAGTTTAGGAAAGATAATAGTTACTCCTAAATACGGTAGAACAATGGATTTTAGTGAGGGACTAGCAGCAGTACGTATAAATGGGAAATGGGGATATATAGATAGAACAGACAAGATGATTATTAAGCCACAATACGATGAAGTTGGTTTTCGCTTCTGTGATGGTATTACTACAATTAAAGCTAATGAAAAAATGGGATATATGGATAAGAACGGGAAGGTAATCATTGAGCCTAAATTTGATAGAACTGAGGATTTTTATCAAGGTTTAGGACGAGTAGAAATTAATGAGACACATGGATACATTGATACAATAGGAAAATATATCTGGAAACCTACAAAATAATATATTGTTTCATATACGATACGAGGAGGCTATAACATGAAAATGGTTGATAAAATAAAAAATGATATGTTTGCTCCTTGTGGAATGAATTGTATGGTCTGTTATAAGCATTTAAAGCCCCAAAAATCTTGTAAAGGTTGTCAATCCAATAATGAAAACAAACCAGAACATTGTAGGAAATGCTTCATCAAAGATTGTGTAATAGAAAAAAAGAATACATACTGTTTTGAATGTGGGGAATTTCCTTGCAAACAGATAAGAAACCTTGAAAAAAGCTATATCAAAAGATATAGAACTAGTCTTATTAAGAATAGCATGACAGTAAAGAATGAGGGGATAGAGAGTTTTATGATAAAAGAGAAAGCGCGCTGGACTTGTGAGATGTGCGGGGGTATTATATCTCTTCATGATGTAGAGTGTAGCGAATGTCATACCTTCATTGAAAATACAAAATGAGTATAAGTATTAATTCATTTAGAAAGCAATATAAAAAAGAATTTGCCAGGGTGGAAGAAATATAAGGAGGCAATTTTAATGAAAAAGGTAATTATTATTTTGAGTGTAGGTCTACTTATTTTTAGTGGGTGTCAATCTACTAAAAATACAAATTCAACGGCAATTAATAAAACGGAAATTATCCAGAGTAATCCGCAAAATAACGAGATTAACCAGGGTGAAGCAAGTAGTAAAAAGGGAACAAATAAGTTAGATAAAAACTTTATTGAAGAATTTAAGAAGAAACATTCAGATTTACAGATTATGTATTCTGTTTCTGAAGATATAAATAATGATGGTAACTTAGATAATTTTATAGTTTCGGGCAAGATAGATCCTAAGACATGGTACATTAATAATAAAGGCGATGAAAAGTTAGTACTTGAAACTAAAGGAGATTACTCTAAAGCACTTTTGCTTAGAAGGGATAAGCAAAAACACTTTGCATTGATTTGTACATATCCCCCATCTAATTCTAAGATATG
>JBLNBO010000028.1:0-38909 GCA_050260055.1 Ignavibacteriales bacterium | reverse complement strand
AAAAGGTGTTGTACTTACAGTCGGACTCTCAGTATTCTGGGGCTGACCTGAAATAGAGTTTGCAATATTTAAATATACCTGCATATCTAATCACCTCTTGGAATATATCGGTAAGATTTTTATTTTTTTTAGCATCTTATAATATTGAATCCTTATGCAATATAATTAGTTCACCTTCACCAGTGCAAACTATACGTGCCGGATTTTCCGCACTATTTCTGAACAGGACAGCAATGCCCTGATTTTTACTGTCTTTAGACAGGAAAAGCTTAATATAAGGATAAACAATAAAAAAATATCGAAAAACGATAAAAATATATTGAAAAACAAAAGTGAATGCAGTATAATAAAAGTAAGAAAGGAAAAATAAGGAGGAGTTATTATGAATATCTTAGGTAAAAAGGGACTCGTTGGCGCTGTTAAATTTTTTATGGATCTCGTTTTCATCGCGGGAATTGCAATATACATAAGCTTGCCAATTACTTTGAAGTGGTACTTCGAAGGAGTAAGCCGGATTAATGCAGATAGCCAATTAGCAAACAGTATTGACAAAGATACAGCAATATTTGTAAACATTGTCAGCAGAGAAAATTATTATTTTTCGCTTGTGCTGTTCTTGTTAAGTGGCTTTTTCGCATTAGTAATTATTTTCGAAATGAGAAGGCTATTAGCAAGGATTGGCAAAATGACGCCTTTTGTTATTGAGAATTATAAAAGCTTTAGAAATATATCACTATCATCGCTATCAATTGCAGTTTTATTCGCCATTAAGATGTTTTTCTACAACTCATTCCTTACAATAGTTATCACAATGATATTCTTCCTGGGAAGTCTTTTTGCGATAATCCTTGCAGAGGTTTTCAAGCAGGCAGCTTTAATAAAAGAAGAAAATGATCTAACAGTTTGAGGGAGATGAGATTATGTCAATAATCGTTAATCTTGATGTCATGATGGCCAAAAATAAAATTGGTTTATCGGAACTTGCATCTAAAGTTGATATTACGCTTGCAAACATTTCGATATTAAAAAATAACAAAGTAAAGGCAATCAGGTTCTCAACTCTTGAATCTATCTGTAAAGCTCTAAACTGTCAGCCGGGAGATATACTGGAGTATGTAGATGATGACAAAATCAAAGGGAAAGATACTTAATGTGCGTAGTTTGGGTGATAAAGATTATTGGTGATAGGGATGAGGATTTATGAAAAGAAAAATCATAATAATCTTATTAAGTATATGGTTGGTTATCTTATTATTAATAACTCCATTTGTAGGGCTTGCAAGTCTTAGAGCAGGTGATTGGTTTTCTATAGATATAATAGATTTAGGGCATGGTTATTATATTCAACCTAAGGATGAGGATGGTGCTGCAGTAGAGGGACCAGTAAAAATAGAAGGTTATACCGAGAAAATTGCCTGGAATGATAAGCTTATATTATCAAAGCAAGAAGAAGGAGATTACTGGATAATTGATATCAATAAAGGATCGAAATATGGACCACTTTCTCTTGAGAAATTTGAAAGCTTGAAATATAAACTTGGGCTACAAAGAAATCTCAGCCTAAAAGATTTATCTAAGCTTAAATGGGAGAATAGAGGCATAAATTGGATTTTATATTTAAGCTTTTGTATCCCATATTGTGCAATATTAATAAAAGCAACTATGGTTAAAAAAGATAGAGAGAAGTGGTTGATTGTTGAACTGATTTTTATTCAGTATTTATCTTTTGGAGTTTTTCAGATTATGCCAATGTTTATGGTAAGGAACAGTATAATTTACCTGATGGGATATGTATACAATGCAGTTTTAGGATGGATATTTTTCGAAGTATTCTAATATAGCAATAATTCCTTCACCAGTGCAAGCTATATAATCCGGATTTCCCGCACCAAAAAGCTGTTGAGCAGAAAACTCAGCAGCTTTTTACTTTTCAAGCGGCGTTTTTAACATATTCGAAGATATTGTTATTCCGAATAGCCCCGAAAGTTACAGACCTTGAGGCTGTTTTTGTTTGCTGGAGGATGGGGTAAGGTAGGAAGCATCCCTATTCGCTCTGGTTATCAAAAGGACACCTGCAATAAATAAAATAATACATACCAATTGTGTTAAAGATAAATCGAAAATGGTTTTTACTATCTTTCCCCTAAAGAAATCAGAAGAAAATCTGGCAATGCTAAAAAATATAAAATATAGTCCTGCTAATTTATTCTGGAAGTTCATTTTGATTAAAATAAACAGCATTGCACATATAATAAAACTAGAAAAACTATCTATCAACTGAATTGGCAGTAATCTTATTCCGTTGTAAGGGATTCCATAACAGCAGCCAGCAAAAAAACAGCCTATTTTAGCAAATGAATAGATTGCAGGAAAAGTGATTATTATGCTTGATAGATTTTTTTCAAAGGATAGTTTATATTGTCTAGAATAAATATAGATTCCTAGAATACCACCAAGAATTCCCCCAATAAACAAAAATCCGCCGGAAAGGAATGTTTGAAAAAAAGAAAATGAAGAGTTTTCTAAAGCATATAATAATTTAGAACCTATAAAAAGCCCAACAAGTTCATATAAATATAATCCTATTGTATCAAGTACGCTTACTTTAAAAAACTTTTTTATGCACAAAGCTAGAATCAATCCTGCAATAACTCCAAATAAAAAGCAAATACAATACGTTGAAATTTCAAAATCAAATACCTTTATATATTCTGACATATTGCACCTATATTTTACTAACATAATATTTATTCATTAATGAGATAATTTCTAGATTTTCCTTATTATCTTATATTATAACCTAGCTTTATTTTTTTGCCATTTTCTGAAATCAATGTTACATGTATAGTGTTATAGTTATCCTCTTTATAGTGAAAATTATCTAGAATTGATACTACTGGAGAATTAAGGTCCCGGTTTATAACTTCTTCATAATTTTTATCAATATCAATATTTATTTCAACAGTATAACAACTAAATGATTTATCATGAGGAGGATAAATAATATTCAAATTGAGATTATTATTTTGACTGTCTATGCAAGATGCTATAGTTTGTTTAATTTCATTAGCACAATTTTTAGTTGCTAGAAATTCCTTATATGTATCTTCAAAGCTGCTAATACCTAAAAGTTTATTATATTTTATATAAAATGTTAAATCATTCTTTTTTGAATAAGCGCTAAAATAATAATTACGCTTTTTGTTCGTAAAAAAAGTAGAACCATCACAGCTAACTGGGTCTTCTCTGTCTTCAATATTTAGCAATGTAATGTTGGCGAATCTTTCCTTATACCTATCTTTCAAATAGCCTTTTACTAGCCTGCTTTCTTTACTCTGGGTTAAGATTGGATAAATAAAATAATATCCAAAAATCAAACATAATACAAAAGCAATTGCAATAATAGTTATACTTTTCTTTTTGTTCTGATTTTCCATAAAAACCCCCGGGGGTACTATAAAATATGGTAAAAGTACCCAATTAAATTTTAACATAGTATTCTATTAATTAGAATGCTATATTTATAGTGAGGGGAGAAGCACCTAAAAAGGTCCAGAAAACCTGAAATTATATTTAAAGGAGAGAAATTTATGACATTTAAAATAGAAAACAATAGTTTAGCTAATTTAATTATTTATTTACCGATTATTTTAGTTATTATATTAGGTATTATTTTAAAAATACTTAAAAGGTTAGAAATTAGGAGTTTGACAAAAGATTTAGCAGAAAATTTTGATAAGATTGACACAACGCATAATTATAAAATTTACGAAAAAGGAAGAATAATCGCATTAAAAAGTGCAGCAGTGATAATATTTGCAGCTATTGCCCTAACATTTTTATTTAAAAATACCCATGGAATACTTTTACTTGTTGCAATATTACCACTTGTAATTCTGGGAGCATCCAGACATATACCTAATTTTGTTTTTAAATGTCCTAAATGTGGAACGAGAAAAATTAAACATAAACAAGAATTAATAAGTATAGGTACAACCTATAGCAAAGGGAAAAAAACGGTTTATTTTAAATGCAATAATTGTGGATTTCAAACTATGGAAAATGTTGTACTTCCAACGAAGTATTAAGTTTGGCAATAATTATAAGTTATATAGTTCTATAAAGGAGCTAAAGCAAATCGCTATAGCTCCTTTGCTTAAATCCGATTTAAACTACATTATGGGTACATGATAACCGAAGGTATGCCACACTCCAAAGTTATCCTTGACGGTAACTCCTCTCTGACCTCCGCTGGCAGCTTCAGAGTAATAGGGATAGCTTTTTCCCGCCGTATAATGCCCTGTATAATTTCCGGAAAAGACTACAGGCGCTGAATCAAATTGTATTCCGCTGGGAGTCACTTTCAAGACGCGAGTTGTTTTGGTTGAATTTCCATAATTTGATTCACTAATGTTTTGTGCATTGCTCTCAGATTTCAGCATATTAATGTCATTTTGCATTGCTTTAGTTACTTCCAAATAATTAGATGGACAGGTTGGTTGTGGTATGCATATCCGCTGGCCAACTCTAAGATAATCGGGGTCAACACCAGGGTTTGATTTTAAAATACTTGAAATACTTACATTATGTGCTTGAGCAATCTTATATAATGTATCTCCGGGACGGACTATTATGGCAGTATGATTTGGCGGGCAAGACGGTATACATAAAGTCTGGCCTACTCTTAGATTGTAAGGATCTATGCCTGGATTAGCTCCTAGTATTCTTGAGACGCTTACTTCAAGCCTGTTTGCTATACTGTCCAATGTATCTCCAGGTTGTATTGTATAAGGATAATGATTTTCAGGACAGACTCTAAAAAAATCATTTTGCATTATAAATTCCTTCCTGTAGAAAATTTATCTTATGTATACTATGCAGTTACAGGAATTATTGTTACAGAGGCAGCAAAACGCTTATGATGACTCAAGCCCAAACTTTAAATGTGACGATTTATATCGTATAATTTTATTTTCTGCTGATGTATAAAAATGTATCAATAAAAGAATAAAATCCTTCATATTTATAATTAGTATATAAATACTCCGGCTCTCTTATGGTTAAAGGAAGAGATATTGAAAGTTAGGCTTAAATTATGATAATATGGGCTTGTATAATTAATCATAGTAAAGAAATATTTGATACTAATAAAACTTTCAGAGAGGAAGGCTAAAATGAAAAGGATTTATAGATCAATTTTGTCGTTAACTTTAACATTCCTCATTGTATTTTCGCAAACGCTTCCGGTTCTTGCTGAATTAAATTTAAATACTCAATCCTTATCATCGGGAATGAGTATCAAACCAGTGATTCAGTTAGAACAACAAGCAAACAATGCACTTAAACCGGTTCAAATTCAAAATGTAAAATATACATACCAGAAAGCTGTAAAAAATGTTGATTTAACCAAATACATAAATGATGATGGTTTAGTGACAGCACCTGATGGACAGGATGTGAATCCGGGGACAATATTAGTTGATGAAGACATGAAAACATCTTTATATGTTATAGGGAAAAAATCTGATGGAACGCTTATTGTTCGCGTACCATCTATGAATGAAGTTTTCAGCGATTTTGAAATTCCCGAACAGATAGTGAAATACAATGATGCTAATATAGTTGACCTTCAGCCTGCAATTCGTGATGCCCGACTTGGTATTAACAAGGGAACCGGCGTTGGACAGGTTAATATTATAAAAGGTATTACTTTAAAACAGCCTTCTCTTCCGCAGGGAACTTCAACAGGAAAACAGCAGGTTTATTCTTTAGGTTCAGAAAATGATAAGCAGAAAGTTCTGGATGCTATTAGCGACAGCATGATTTATGAATTTAATAAGACACTGCTTGATGCCTATGATGAAAACGGCAACAAGATGGTTGTTAAAGCAAGTGGGAAGGTTGGTTTTGATGCGAATCTAATAACCAAATACACTGCTTTCAAAGGATATAAATTTGGACTTGAAGGGGCGGAGTATTTTAATCTTAAGGTAAAGCTTGATGTCAAGATGAATAAAGAATTATATATTCCTATTACTGGTTTTGACATTCCTTTTGCAGTAGGAAATGTTCGAGCCGGCTTGTTTTTGGTAGTGGGTGTAAATGGTGATGTTACTCTTGTGGTTTCCGGAGATGAGGGCGTAAGAGTTGAGGCGGGAATAGGCGGAGATACGTCTTTTTGCATTCCTACATCATTTGGTCCATATGAGAGCCATAATGTGTACTTTGCTGCTGAATGCGATCCGCAAGGACAAATCACAGCCAACACATTTCTAACTCCATCAATTTATTTGCGTGCCCTGGATATGGATGTTATAAAGTCGGAATTGCGGATTGGTTTTAAAGCTTATGCCAATGTAAATGCCGATCAGATGAAATATGGCGTGAATGCTGTAGCACAGTTCTTTATAAAAGTTCTTGGTAAGGGGAAAAATATCTTTTGTGTGGATTTTCCACTCTTCACGCGTCAAAAAGTATATAGGGGAGGGTTTACCTTCTATGGCGACTTGTGCGCTTATCGGGATGACATGATAGGTTCTGTCTTTAAAGCTGAAGAAGCTGGAAAGGAAAGAAATCCAGAAGTTGATCCATTTTCAGATAAAGAACCATACAGTGGACCTATTCAAATCTGCTTTTATAAAAACGGTCAAACTACTGCTCCATACAAAACAATAGATGACAAAACTGATGAGCAAGGAAGAATAACACACTGCTTTACAAACGAGGGAATAGATGTTGTAAAGGGTGATTCTATAAGGATAGTCGTGCCAAACGTAGCTTATGCATGGAGCGAAAATATATATTCGGAAATACCTTTTAAGGGAATCAAACTTGATAATGCTGATTTCTATAATGAATTGGCCAGAGGCCAGGTTCAACCTGCAAATGCCACAAGGGATGTACCGGGTTGGGCTGACACAATAATCAAAACTGATAAGAATATGCAAATGATATATTGTGACAATCGTAAGGTTGGTGTGAGATTTATTGATAAGAATGGAAAAAGCCAGCCAGGGACATTGAATGCCATTACAGGCAGTGACGGCAGTTTTGTAGCTGTAGGTGCGAATGTAATGCCTTATAGCAAAGCAATACCTTATGCAGAGGTTGACGGTTTTGTAATTGAGGGTCAGCCGATTGATACTACCTGTGGAATCTATTTTAGTATGATTACAGATGATCGGACTGATGTAAAAGGGACCGAAGTAATTGCTTTGAATGAAGATGGCAGTGTTAAAGAGACAAGAGAACTTAACAAAGAAAATGATTATCTGCTTTTTGGAAATATTGGACTTAGCAATGTTGAATGGACTAGCGGCGATCATTTCATTGCAGTTAATACAAATGGCGAGAAGAAAGTCGAGATGGATTTGAATTATAGCAGAAATGTCTATTATATACCTAAAGCAGAGATAAAATTCGATTTGTGGAAAGCACTAGGCGGTGATTTAAGAAATGCTTTGGTAACCAGCGATGAAAAGAAGCTTTTACACAGTGATAACAAGAAGATTGCTATTAATCAAGAAAACAATGAAGAACTCAAACTTTACGGCTCATCAATAAGCTCACCAACTTCTACTACGGCACATGCGTACAGCAGAATTGCATTAAAAATGAATGCAAATACTCAAGCGCAAAATGCAAAAATGCTAACGTATGGGAATCTGTTGGATGCTGTAAAAAATGCATTAGATATTAGAGATGGTAAGGCAACAACTGAATCGAGTGCAGCAGCTTCTCAAAACCCGAATTCTGGTAAAACAGCAGATATTACGAAAATAGACATGGAAATTACTAAGAATCTGCTTAGTGCAAGCGATATAAGTGATAAGAGTCAGCCAATGGGGATTGATGCTATTTTAAGCTTTGCCAAACCTTTCTCTGTTGCTGACTGTCAACTTGGTATATATGTAGATACCAAAGGCTACCTTGATATTGAGGGCTACAAAGTATATGCTGAACAGTCAAGACCATGGGTTAGAGAGAGAGAGCATCATTTAACAGGTCAAACTGCTAAAGATAAGTTGAAGGAATTTATTGAGGGTGGCATTGAGCGTATAAGGGAGCCGGTTGTAAATCCAATCGATTTTGAAAATACTCGTTATAATACTTGGAGCCCGGTTGCCGGAACAACAAAACATGAAATAAAAATGGATATAAAGAACGGCATAATGAGTATGGATGGCATAAAGACAAAGATGGATGTTAAAGGAGCTGTGAAAAACGGCAAGCTGTTAATTCCTGCAAGTTCTATGGTTAAGCTTATGAACGGAAGCACAACTTGGGATGCAAAGACAAAAAGGTTGGATATATCGTTTAGAAATACTAAGGTGGGACTCAATTTAGGTTCTAGAACTGCTGTATTTAAAGGTAAAAAGGTTGCATTGGGAACAGATGCTCAGGGAACTGGCGCTCAGACGCTGATAAGCTCTAACTTTATTTCAACGGCAATGGGGCTTAGCGTTAAAACCAATAGTAAAGAACAAACTGTTACGATTAACTATTCTAAGTAACGGTAATTAATATAAAAACATATAAGAAAATCAAAAGCCCAAGCATCGGAGTCTTTTCGCTGCCTGGGCTTTTGCAAAACTTAAATATTCTAGATACTAATCAGCAATTACTTTTAAAGAAGAAGAAGTAACAGATTTGCCTATTTTCAAACTATTATCCGAATCGGTGCAGGTTGCTTTTACTGCGTAATAGTAAATGCCTCCCTTTATAGGGTCTACTATCATATCACTGACGTATTTGTTTTCCGGATTAACTTCAGCAACAACCTTATATTCTGAGCCGGCAAATTGTCTTAATAGTTCATATTTATAAACATCTCCTGCTTCCGGTGTCCAAATGTCCTCAAAATATAGGTCTACCCTTTTCACGCTTTTGAGTTTCATTGTAGAAAAGTCTCTGATTGGGAAAGTAACTGTCTGTGGACTGGTATAATAGGTTTTTGATTCGTACGAGTGCATAATCCGGTAAGAATATTCTAAGCCGGATTTTACATTTGTATCTGTAAAGCTTGCTGTTGCTTCGGTTGTAGTTATGGTTGAGCCCCATGGCTTATATTTTTGGTTTTTGTATTGAGCAGTGCCTATATTTGAGAAATTCGATTCTCCCTGTGCCTTTCTTTGAATAGTAATAGCCATATCAGGGTAAGTGAAACCAGCGGAGCTTGCGTTTGCGGCATTATAGGTTTTTGAGTCTTTGACAATAATATTAACTTTCTTATTCGTAAAGTCAGCAGATACGGTTACATGCATTTTTGATACAAGTCCTGCTTGTGTATCAACCACTTTTATCTGGTTTGTGATTGTTTGGGTTGAGACAGCAGAATTGATGCTTGTTACTGCCGCAAAACCTAAAGTTGAGAATGATATAACTAAAAAGATGGTAACAAGAATAATTTTATTAGTTTTCATTTATTAACCTCCTTTATATATTATGTAAAATTTACCATAAAATGAATCTAAAAACAACTTTATCTTTTGTTTAGAGGGATTTGAATATTGGCTTTTAAAATCTATTGATTTTTACCTTTGTTGTTGCAAAAATGAAGGATTTACTTGCTGAATAATTGTATGATACAATACATCTGTTTAGTATATTTTATATGAATACACGATATCAGGTCTGGATATAGTGAGTCGTAATGATGGGGAATAACCAAAAAGGAATTTGTACCATGGGTTTCAATGGTGTGGAAGTATATCAGAAAGGACGGATTAATATGCAAAGTTGTATCTTAACAAAGCGAAACCGAGAGATTGAAGCAAAAATTCAACAGGAGAAGCCTGCAACGCTGTGGCATACTACTCCGAAGAAACTTAGCGTATTAACGCCATCAAAGAATGATACTATGTACAGGGAATTTGGAGGAAAGTTTGTGTTTGCAACCAGCGACGAAATTGAGTCTTATGCATATATTATGCATGGTGCAACAGGGCTTTATATGGGAGGATACGGAGAGGAACCTGAAAAAATCTTCTGCCTTTTAAAAAACAGAGAGGTATTCCTGAAGGTCAGAGAAAAGTATCCTTCATATATTTACACTATTCCTTCTGATTCATTCAGGCCGGTTATATCCAGGAATGGGAGTTTTGATAATGAATGGATTTCAAAAAGACCTGTTCCGGTTATTGAATCGCTAACGAAATATCCAAGAGGGATAGAGGATGTTTTACAAAAGGGAATACAAGTATTCTTCTTGCAAAACCCAGGAGAGTATGAAAATGTATTTAAACACCTTAAAAGAATGAAATATGGTTATCAGCAATGGCTGCAAATTGGAGAGATGGTAAGAGAAGGAATTGTTATCCATGAAAACGAAATAAGAAATATTCGTCCAGAAAAGATATAAAGTGATAAATGTACAAATCAGGGTAGAAATACCCTGATTTGTTCTTCCTTAAAGGTTGCAATTAATTTCAGTTTTTCTTCTCTTGACAGCTTCTTTACAAAATATTCTCTCCGCTGTGCTTCGGTTTTATCGGAAAACAATTCAAAATACTTTAAAGTCAAGGGTGTTCGCGAACGGGTATATTTTGCACCCTTGCCTTGGTTATGCTTTTGCAGTCTATTTTGCAGGTTGTTAGTCCAGCCAGTATATAAGGTTCCATCAGAACACTCTAAAATATACATATAATACATATGATTACCCCGGTAATAGTATTGATATTGCTGCAAATGGTTAAGAAAAATATTATTCTAATGCTCCACCCAGCGGTTTCAAGCTAAAATAATCCAAAGCCTGATTCACATCATTTATATCATATACCCCTTTATCAAGGCAGAACAAGATTACCAAGTCAAAAGTATCGCTGTCAGATAATGAATAACCGGCAGACTTCAAAAGTTTGTCGGTTCCTTTTTTGTCAAGCTCAAGAGCCAAAGCTAGTGCAACGGCAGTATTTTTCCCAACCTTGTATTTAGGATTGGAGCGTATTTTTGAAAAGTGCCTGCGGTCGATGCCGGCTTTATTATATATATCTGAGTCTTTGGCGCTTTTTTCATCAATAAAGCTGAATAAGACCTTATTGAACGTTGGCTGACGGTTATTTTCTATATAATCTTCTAATTCAATATTTGGAGCGCTTTTAGAAAGGGTTCTTTTTAATGAATAACGGATACTCTGACATTCAACAAAACGGAGTTTGTTTAAATTTTTTTGGATATATTCATTCAACTCGGTTAAAAACCCTTGATTAAGCATATCTTTGCCTCCATAAAATGTCGCCTCTCAAGCGACCAATTAAGTGTTTGTTTCAGCTATTATTATATCATAATAGTTGAAAGGATGATGGATATGAACATGAATCTAACAGAAATAATCTTTCTTCTTGACAGGAGCGGCTCAATGGGAGGGCTTGAAAGCGATACCATAGGTGGGTTTAATGCTTTTATTGAAAAACAAGGCAGATTTAAGGGTAAAACCATTGTAACAACGGTGCTCTTTGACGACAGATATGAAATTTTGTGGAACGGTATTGATGCAAATGAAGCAAAACTGACTGATAATGAGTATTTTGTCAGGGGACGGACAGCCTTGCTGGATGCAGTAGGAAAAACAATTCTTGATGTGGGATATAGGTTATCTAAAATCAAAGAGGATGAAAGGCCAGGCAAGGTCATATTTGTAATAACTACTGACGGATTGGAGAATGCCAGCTGTGAATTCACATATGAAAAGGTAAAGGAGCTTATAATACATCAACAGGAGAAGTATAATTGGGATTTCATGTTTCTGGGAGCTAATATTGATGCGGCAAAAGAGGCAGATAGTCTGGGAATCGGCAGGAAGAATGCCATTAGTTATGAAGCTTCGAAAGCAGGAGTCAGGGTAATGTATGATAAGGTGTGTGCAGTGGTAGCAGAGAAGAGGGGGAGCCGCTATTAAAAAGAGGAATGGCTATATTGGGTTTACTGTAAAAACTTTTGCGAGGTTTTTGCAAAACAATTACACGAGTGGGCAAGAAGATTTTGGGTTTTAGCATCCGTTTGAACGGACAAGCTTAGAGATTCTATTCCGCAGGTGCAGACTGAAGCGTAAAACTTTGCACGATGCAAAGTTTCATGTCCTTGAGCATGGATGCGAATCAGGGCATATTAGCGAAAAGCCAAAGCAAGGAATTAGAAGCTCTTGTTTGGAAGTGGGGATGCAGAGGAGGAGATTACAAAAGAGGAACATTAGGTTACCTCTTTTGAGATATAACTTTAGAGCGACCCCAAAATAAGTTTTGAAAATCAAAGACTTTATACGCCGCTTTTCACCGACGAAAATCGGCGGAAAAGTCGCCGCTCGCCGCGGAGGCTATATTGGGTTCACTGTAAAAACTTCTGCGAATTTTTTACAAAACAGTTACATAAGTGGCTGCTAGGGTACAAGAAAACTTCGTTTTCTCAACTAGTCATAGAGATCTTGAAGAGTATCTTTAGAGCGACCCGGAAAGAGGTTTGCTAAAAAAGCTTTTCATACTAACCATAGAAACGATAAAGTTAATTTTAAATTTCATTAGATGAACTATTGTTATATAATATCTACATAGAAAAAAGCAGGGAATAAAGGGGGAATAGGTATGAAAACCGTAGGAATAATCGGTGGTCTTGGTCCTGAAACAACAGCAGAATTCTATTTGGATATAGTTTTTTCGTGTTATAAGAATTCGAAAGAGAGCAGGCCGGGAATTATAATCGCAAGTGTTCCATTGCCATATCAGATTGAAGAAGACCTGATTACAAAGAATCAAGGGTCAGAGAGATATATTCCCTTTTTAACCAATGAGGCTAAAAGGCTTGAAAAAGCAGGTGCTGATTTTATTGTTATGCCGTGTAATTCTCTGCATATATTCATTGAAGAAATCAGGGGCGCTGTAAGTATTCCTGTTTTGAGTGTGGTTGAAGAGACGGTGAAATTTTTAAAGAGAAACAGCTTTAATAAGGTTGGAATTGTTTCGACTTCTGCAACCATTCAAAACAAGCTGTATGAAAAAGCTTTTGAGAAAAACGGTATAGGGTATGTGACTCCGGATAGCTTTCAACAGGCAAAAATGGGTAAGATTATTCACAATTTGGTAATGGGTCAGCAGAATTCAAAGGATAGGGATGAACTTATCAGGATTATTAATGATTATGAGAAGAGCAAAGTTGATTGTGTGGTACTGGCTTGTACGGATTTGCAGTTATTGATTCCTAAACATCCGGTTTTGAAAATATTTGATACTATGAAGATATTTGCTGATGCGACGGTGGAGGAATTGCTGGGGTAGAGGCTTTGGGCGTTTCTTGACAGATTTTGGTGAAAAGCATAGAATTGTTTGTGATAGATAGAGAGAGAAGAAATCTTAAATCGGGATGCTTTAAGATTTCTTTGCGTTTTTGGCCTTGCAGGTTTAGGGAAATAACAAATTAGATAATTAATAGATGTATAAATGATAAGAGGAACTAAGATGGATAATAATGTTCATGCAGGACACAGGAAAAGGGTTAAGCGAAGATATTTAAATGATGGGCTGGATTCATTTACTGACCACCAAATTCTTGAACTCATACTTTTCTATTCAATTCCAATGAAGGATACGAACGAAATTGCGCATAGGATGATAAATGCATTTGGAAGTTTAGCAGCTCTTTTTGAGGCAAACCCAAAAGATATAAGTCTTAAGTGTGGAGTAAGTGAAAACACAGCAATTTTGATTTCCTTAGTTCCGTCCCTTTCAAGGAAGTATATGACTGGAAAACAGGGCGAAAGAATAATATTAAATAGTACAAAGAAAGCCGGAGAGTATCTTGTTTCATTATTTATTGGAAGGCGATATGAGAATTTTTTTGTATTGTGCTTAGATTCACAAAATAAGTTAAACCATGCGGCACTTGTTCATGAGGGAACTTTGAATGAGGTTGCAGTGTATCCAAGACTAATTGTTGAATTGGTTTTGCGGTATCAAGCAAATAGTGTGATTTTAGCACATAATCATCCGGGTGGTAGTCTTAAACCGTCAAATGATGATATTGAAGTCACGAAAACAATTGTTTCGGCTCTTGACCCAATATCAATAAAGGTTTTGGATCATATAATTGTTGCGGGAAATGAGTATATAAGTTTAAAACAGCAAAGCCTTTTTTAAGAATTCAAAAAATCTAATTAATATCGGGAGAAAATATGATAGTTTATGAAGCAACGAAAAAAGAATTCGTTTTTGATACTTTAAAGGATGAAATTGCTTTAAAGATTTATAACACTTATAAGGAAAAAACCGGGCGTACTTCTGAAAGAGAAGTAAATGCATGGAATAATTCGATGAATTATATGCTTAAGGTATTAAATACTCCGGATATCCCAGATGAGTGTGGGGTAGCTATTGAATATAAAATTCCTAAAACTTCTAACAGGATAGATTTTATGTTGTCTGGATATGACAGCGAAGATAGAAATTCGGTAATCATTATTGAGTTGAAACAATGGGATAAGGAGATTGAAGCAGTTACCGATAGAGATGGAATTGTAAAAACCCCATACTATGGAAAGACATATACAAAACACCCCTCTTATCAAGCATGGTCATATGCACAACTTATATCTCAGTATAATGAGTCAGTTCAAGTAGAGCAAGTTAGACTTTATCCTTGTGCATATCTGCATAATTATTTTATTAGAGAACAAGATCCAATTGTTAATGAAGTATATAGTAATTATTTAGCGGAATCACCGATTTTCACAAAAGGAGATATCTTTAAGCTAAGAGAATTCATAACTAAATATATAAAGAAGCCTGATCACAAAGAAACACTTTATATCATAGAAAATGGTAAAATACGGCCATCGAAGTCTTTACAAGATAGTCTTCTTAAAATGCTTGAAGGGAATGAAGAGTTTATTATGATTGATGAACAAAAAGAAGCATTTGAGGAAGCGTTGGCTAAAGCAAGAATTTCTTATAGGACGGGAAAAAAGAATGTGCTTATTGTTGAAGGAGGACCGGGAACTGGCAAATCAGTCCTAGCGATTAATTTACTAGTCAAATTGTCATCAGAAGGATTGGTATGCCAGTATGTTACAAAGAACCAAGCCCCCAGGGAAGTATATTCTAATAAGCTCCAGAGAAATTATAGAAAGACATTTATACAAAACCTATTTAAGGGGTCAGGTGTTTATTATGATGCAGAAAAAAATGAGTTTGATGCTTTGATTGTTGATGAAGCGCATCGTTTGGGAGAAAAATCAGGTATGTTCAAGAATAAAGGAGAAAATCAAACAAAGGAAATAATTAATGCTTCAAAATTTTCAGTTTTTTTTATAGACGAGAGCCAAAGGATTCATATTGATGATGCAGGTAAAAAAGAAGAAATATATAAATATGCAAAACAATTTAATGCTGAAATAGTTGAAATGAAACTAGAGTCTCAATTCAGATGCAATGGTTCAGACGGCTATATTGCATGGCTGGATGATGTACTTGAGATACATGAGACAGCAAATTATGATGGGTTTGAATTTGATTATGATTTTCAGGTAGTGAGTAGTCCTAATGATTTAAGGGATTTGATATTTGAGAAAAACAAAATTAATAATAAGGCTAGAATAGTCGCGGGATACTGTTGGGATTGGAACTCAGAAGACAGGAATAACGAAAGCTCATATGATATTTCAATACAAGAATTCGATTTTAATATGAGTTGGAATTTAGGTAATACAACTACATGGGCAATAGATAAAGATTCAGTTAATCAGATTGGTTGCATCCATACATCACAAGGACTTGAATTTGATTATATCGGAGTTATTATTGGAAATGATTTAAGATATGATGGTAAAAGAATTCTAACGGATTTTACAAAAAGAGCTAAGACAGACCAATCTTTAAAAGGAATCAAGCGGCTTTATGAGAAAGAAAAAAACAAAGCTATAGCTATTTCAGATGAAATAATTAAGAATACATATAGAACATTAATGTCAAGAGGCCAAAAAGGTTGTTATGTTTATTGTTGCGATGAAAGTCTCGGGAAGTATTTAAAAGAAAGGCTCAAATTGATAATGAACAAAGAAAAGGCTAATATAAATGAGTTTATTAGAAAAAAAGCAGCTGAAGATTCCGATGAATTTTTAATTGATGAATAAAAGATTATGGCAAGAAGAATGATTTTAAAACAAGGGAATAGTTCTCTTGTTTTTCTTTACATTTAACAGAAAATGGATTAAAATAAATACGAACGAATGTTCGAATGGCATAGAAGTAAAAGTGAGGTAAGTATATGAAAAACAGTGAAAAAGCAATTAAATTATTCAATGAAAAGCAAATAAGAACTCATTGGGATGATAACGAGGAACAATGGTATTTTTCTATTGTTGATGTTGTCTTAGTTCTGACAAATAGTATTGATGCAAATGCTTACTGGAGAAAGCTAAAAGAACGTCTTAAAAATGAGGGGAACGAAACCGTGACAAATTGTCACACTTTGAAAATGCCAGCCATTGATGGAAAAATGAGAATAACAGATGTTGCAAACACAGAACAGTTGCTAAGACTTATCCAATCAATTCCTTCAAAAAATGCCGAACCATTCAAACTCTGGTTGGCAAAGGTAGGAAATGAAAGAATAGATGAAATCTACGACCCGGAAAAAGCAATAGTAAGAGCGCTAGATTTTTATCGGAAGAAAGGCTATTCCGAAGATTGGATAAACCAAAGATTGAAGACCATAGATGCGAGGAAAGAACTTACCGATGAATGGAAGCAGGGAGGAATAACAAAAGGTTCAGAATATGCAATCTTGACCGATGAAATGACAAAAGCCTGGACAGGAATGACAACCAGAGAATACAAAAATCTGAAGGGATTAAAGAAGGAAAGTCTCAGAGATAATATGACAAATCTGGAGCTGGTTCTTAATATGCTTGCAGAGGTATCATCAACAGAGATTTCAAGGGAAAAGAATCCATTCGGTTTTGATGAGAACAAAGAAGTTGCCGTTGAAGGCGGTACTGTAGCGAAAGTTGCCAAAGAGGAAGTTGAGAAAAGGACCGGGAAAAAGGCGGTTACATCACAAAATGCTAAAACAGGAAAAGTTATTTTAAATAAATAAGGTTCGGTGGCAAATAGCTTCGTCAGGACTTCCACCCATACTTCCCTACAAACTCTACAAATCTAACTTTTTCAACAGACTTCTTTACAACAACCCCATTAATATCCTTCGAAACAAGAATCAAATCCTGTCCACCCTTTTCACCAACCGGGATAATCATTTTTCCACCGAGAGAAAGCTGTTCGATAAGCGCCGGAGGAATTTCACCTGCTGCCGCAGAAACAATTATCCTGTCATAAGGAGCTTTTTCAGGCCATCCTTCACTTCCATCACCTACTTTAAAGAAAATGTTTGCATAACCTATCCTTCTAAGCTTACCCTCCGCAATATTAGAAAGCTCCTTAATAACTTCAATCGTGTAAACCCTGCCTGCCAGCTGGGCAAGGAAAGCTGTTTGATATCCTGAGCCGGTTCCGATTTCAAGGACTGTGTGATTCGCTTTTACATCAAGAAGGTCTATCATCAGTGCGACTAAAGAGGGCTGGGATATTGTCTGACCGTATCCGATGGAGAGTGCAGCATCATAGTTTGAATACTTTTTTTCATCAGTATCAATAAAAGATGATCTGTCGAGTGTTGAAAGTACATCATAAACAGCCTTGTTTTTGAAAATATATGAGAAATCAGTATTATCCATATTCTTTTCCCCGCTTTAAAGATTTATAAATCTGTAGATAGTTATAATATTGCCAAAAAGGGTTTTGGCTAATCTAAAAAAAATTATAACGCTTTAAAGCGTTGAGGGGGTATTTTTTAAATTATTTATAAATTTTTTTCTGGGGCCTTTCTAAAGTTACTTTTCAAAAGGAAAACCTAAGGTCTTCCTTTTGAAATCCTTTCCTCTTTTTACTTGCATCCCTCACTCCCTAGCAAGAGATTCTAATTCCTTGCCTCAACTTTTTGCCGTCAGTTTAACAGCAGCTTCCTTGCTGCTTAAACTTAAAAATGGCTTCCTGCCATTTTTCCGGCTTCAGTCTTCACCTGCGGAATAGAATCTCTAAGCTTGTCCGTTCAAATGGATGCTAAAACCTAAAAGCTTCATGAACGCTAGTGCAATTGTTGTGAAAAATATTTTTCAATGAACCCTAAATTAGCCGCCACGGCGAGTGGCGACTTTTCCGCCGATTTTCGTCGGTGAAAAGCGGCAAATAAGTTTTTATATACAAAAAGAGATTCCAAAAGAGGAACCCTAGGTGCCTCTTTTTAATGTAACTTTAGAGCGACCCCAAAAATGAAAATTGCATATGGCGCGCACCGTAAACTTTTTCGCCGATTTTGATATCAAAAGCGGCATATAAAAAGGCTCCAAAGACTCTTAAAAAATGCATATATTAGAACTTTTTTACTACAAAGCATTGCTACCCCAGTATTAATGGCTATAGTATAAAATTACTATATAAAAATAGAGCAATCACATTATGTAAACCTCTTTGATTCTTCGCTATAATATTATTATAGAGGTTAATGTTTAAAAGAAAGAAGGCAATAAGTGTGAAAAAACTTTATTTTTACGTATTTGTAATAATCTTTGTTTTTATTTTACCTGCTTTATCATTAGCTCAGCCTCAAGATAAAGAAATTCCTGTGATGATTAGCGCAACTTCTTCTACTGTTAAGTGCGGTGAGGTTGTAATGCTTACGGCGGCAGCCGAAAAACATGGTTCTTCATTTGAAGATTCTTGGAGTGAAGCGGAAAAACTTGGGACAGAATACGATGAAAGTACGGGAAAATATATTTCTAATGCCACTTTTGTCGCTAATAACGCTGGTATTTATAACATTAAGTATTTTATTAGAATGAAAGCAGGAAAAAGCGAGACATATTTCAATGCTGCAGCTTCTTATACAATAAACGTAATAAATCCTATTACAGTTGTTGGTGCTGAGATAAGAAACATTTCAATAAAGCCTGTAATCCGGCCTGACGGGAGCATATCGGTATACTCTGCAAGTGGAGATGCATATGTTCTCTGGAGTGATGGCACAAGTACTTCCTATGGAAAGATATATTTTTTCTTTGGTGCCGCTGAAACCTCGAAAAAGGTTAGTGTATCATTGAATATCAACAGTAAAGTTTATAGTTATCAGGTAGTTGTAACACGGTAACTATATAAAAATGCTGCAAGGGGATTGACCCCTTGCAGCATTTTTTATTTTTTGAACATGTATATGATTAATTTTAAATCTCTTCATAAATATCCTTTTCTGGGACCTCTCTAAAGTAAACCATTAAAAATTCCTTTTATATAGCTTTTCCTAAAGTACAGAAGAAGCTTATTATGCCACTTTTGACCGCCCAAAACTGGCGGAAAAGGCGCCGCTCAAACGCCACGGAGGCTCATTCGGGTTCACTGTAAAAACTTCTGTGAAGCTTTTACAAAACAGTTGCATAAGTGGTTGCTATGGTACAAGAAAACTTCGTTTTCTCAACTAGTCATAGAGACCTTGAAGAAGGTTTAGCCCCGTTAAAATACTCTTTGATGAGTATTTTGGGGCAAGAAGTTGAGGCAAGGAATAGAATCTCTAAGCTCGTCCGTTCAAATGGATACTAAAACCTAAAAGCTTTATGATCACTAGTGTAATTGTTGTGAAAAATATTCCTGATGCACTCGATGAAGAAAACAGACGACGCGAGAACATGAACAAGGATGTTCATGTTAGGCACAATTGAGTCATGGATGCGAATTTTGTGCCGACCGCCAAAGGATGTTTTCAAATCGCTAAGTGCATAAAATATTTTTCAATGAACCCTAAATTAGCCGCCACGGCGAGTGGTGACTTTTCCGCCGATTTTCGTCGGTGAAAAGCGGCAAATAAGTTTTTATATACAAGAAGAGATTTCAAAAGAGGAACCCTAAGTTCCTCTTTTGAATGTAACTTTAGAGCGGCCCCAAAAAGGAATAGTTTGACAACCAAAATCCTTCCTGATAAAATCATAAAGTTATAACCTCATTCCATTACTGAGTTGAATTCAACTCGGGAGATTCAAAAATAAGCATATGAAAGTCATTGCTAAAGATTAAAAAGCCAAGGACGTTTAATTTGAGAGGAGGAGCTTTATTATACCCGGAATCTTTATTAAGTTTAGGGGGGATGAGCTGTGTGGGAACAGGTAACGAATAGTTTCGAAAGGACCTTTGTAGAAGACCTTACAACGCTCCAATGGAACAATGCATTAAAGGCTTACAAGATGGTCAAGCGCGAAATGTGCCAAAAAAATGGATATACGAGAGATGACGGCAGTGACTACTATATACACTGCGTTGCTGTAGCAATGACTCTTATCAATATGGGTGTGCGAAATGAGGATACAATCACAGCGGCAATACTGCATGACTTGGTTGAGGATATGCCTGAGTACACTATAAAGATAATTGAGCGGTTGTTTAACGCAAGGGTTGCAAGACTGGTTGACCTTGTCACCAAAAAACCAAATATTGATTATAAGATACCGGAAAATATGCGTGCTTACCTGAATGCCATAGCGGAAGATAGTGAAGCTGCTATTATAAAGACTGCAGATAGGATGCACAATTTTAGCACGCTAAGGGGATGCGATCCGAAGAAGAAAATGAAGCAGGTAGAAGAGACCGAAATATATTTCTTTCCTTTCTTCAAACAGTGCAGGAAAAGCTATCCTCAGTATACTAAGATTTTTATTGAGGCAAAATCACAAATCATGCCGCATCTGGAGGAGATCAAAGATCACTATGCAGAATTGGCAAAGGCCCAGGCAGAATTGGCAAGGGTTCAAGCTGAACTGGATAACGCCTTGAGCGAGCTGGCTCAATTAAAGAAAGCAGTATAGCAGAAGTATTCCCATAAGAGACTAGAGAGAAATTCTCCGGTCTCTTTTTGTTCTGACAAGAGGGTTGAATGACATTGTTATAAAGCTGCAGCGGCTATTTTATGCGAATAACATATACGAATTGTACTTAAAATAAAACGACAAAAAATTATTTAAAAATAATAATACCAGAAATTACTTGCAATTAAGGGATATTGTGGTAGTATATTAAATGACAAATATATACAAAAAGTATATTACTTAGAGTCTAAAATAGGAATTTTGTATTTTCTTGTGATTTTTTAGATTTTTAGGAGAGTGGATACTATGAAAAAAAGTACATCTGTTACTAAGGAGGTACTACATAATAATCGACTCAACATTCTTAGTATTGAAAGCATTGCAAATTTAGGTTATTGGGAATGGAATTCGCTGACAAAAGAAGTATATTGGTCCCCAGGATTCTATAGAATTCTGGAGTATGAGGCTGAAGAATTTGTCCCTAGTTTCCATGCTTTCATTGCGAGAGTTCATCCTGATGACAAAAAAGCTGTAAACAAAGCATTAGAAACAATAATCAATGATAATACATCTTTAAAGATAGATTTTAAGATAATTCTGCCTGACGGTACAATACGTTATGTTTGCTGTGCGTCAGAAGTTCCGGAGAAGGATGCAGAAGGAAATGTAATAAGATTATTCGGATTTATACAGAATATCACAGAATACAAAACAGAGGTTATTGACAAAGAAGGCTGGGAAAAGGTTGATGTACAGACAATATTGGATACTGTTCCAATTAATCAGTCGGGGTCTGCTGCAGCTTTTATCTACATAACCAAGCTTAAGCAAGCTGAAGATGTAGTATATCAGGCAAACCTTATTAATGATATTTCTGATGCTATTTTTTCAACTGACCAAGAATATAGAATCAAGAGCTGGAATGCTGCAGCAGAAAAAATATATGGATGGAAGGTCAAGGAAGTCCTAGGGAAAAATATCAGAGAGCTATTACAAACAGAGTACAAGGGGTTAAGTTATGAAGAAGTAGATAAAATCATGGTTGAAGAAGGTGAACTTAGGACTGAGGCTATACATAAGGACAGATATGGTAATGAAACTAATGTTTATCTTAACGTATGCGTTTTAAAGGATAAAAACGGAGAAATAGCCGGTACGCTTGGAATCATAAGAGATATTACTGAAATGAAAAGAGAGGAATCAAAATTTATTGAGGCAAACCGTAAGGCGGAGTATAATCAACTGCTCTTAGAGGCTGTTGTTCAGCAGATGCCAGCTGGAATTATAATATCAAATGCAGATGGAACTTTAGTAAGAAGAAATGAAGAAATGGATAGAATTTGGAGGAAGAAAAGAGACCCAGAAGAGAATTTATATAATCATGGTTATGTTGCATTTCATCCGGATGGAAGAAAGTACACACTCGAGGATTGGCCGCTTCACAGGTCGATTATAAATGAAGAGGTAATTATGGGTGAAGAAATGATTGTTCTTCGTGGCGATGGGACAAAAGGCATGCACCTTGTCAGTTCAACTCCTATAAAAAATAGTGAAGGGAAAATAGTAGCTGGAGTAATAATTAATATAGATATTACTGATTGTAAATCAGCCCAAGAGGAACTCAAATCTCAAAAAAATGAGCTTGAAGCTATTATCGAGAATATGTCTGACGGACTAGGTATTTTTGATAGTAAAGGCAATTTGATAATGATGAATGCTGTTGCAAAAAGCCAGTTTTATAATTCAGAATATATAACTAAAGTCGGTGATATATGCAAGAACAATAGATTTTTAGATATGAATGGCGAAGAGATATTGCCTGAGAATATGCCTGTGCCTCGCGCATTAAGGGGTGAAAACGTAAAGAATGCGCAAATATTGATTAGAAGACCAGACAGAGAAATATTTACTGAATTTCATGCCAAACCTGTTTATGATGACAAGGGCAATTTAGTCATGGTAGTAACCAGTTTTTGTGATGTTACTTCTACCGAGAAGAATAGAAGAATGTTCAAGGCCCATCAAGAAGAGCTATTAAAAATCGAAAAAGAAAAGAATGAAGCGCTTGAAAAAGTAATCGAGATGAAAGACGAATTTCTCTCAGTTATTTCGCACGAATTTAAAACTCCACTAACAGTTATCAGTTCGTCACTACAGATAATGAAAATGTATTCGGCAAAAAACAATTTTGAAAAAGCACTTCAATATGCAGATAATATCAGAAGAAATGTTTTACGGCAGATGAGATTAGTTAACAATCTGCTGGATATAACCTGTACTAATGCAGGGACTGTAAAATTGAAAATGGCTAACTATGATATTGTGTTTCTAACCAGGGCTATCATTGAATCAATTAATGAATATGTAAAAATTAAGGGAGTTAATGTTTACTTTAGGTCAAAATTAAAGCAAGCTGTAATAGGAATTGATGAAGAAAAGTATGAAAGAATATTATTAAATCTTCTTTCTAATGCTATGAAATTTACACCTCAAGGCAAATCCATATACGTGAATGTCTTTAAGAAAAATGGCTCTGTTGTTATTCAAGTAATGGATGAAGGAATTGGTATACCAAAAGACAAACAAACTAAAATTTTTGAACGTTTTGGGCAGGTTGACAGCAGTTTATCCCGTAAAGCCGAAGGCGTTGGAATTGGATTGAGCCTTGTTAAAACTTTCGTAAATGCTATGAATGGTATTATAAGCCTTGAGAGCGCAGAAGGAAAAGGAAGCTGTTTTACTATTTCTTTCCCTATGCAAAAAACAGAAGAAAGCCAGGAGGTAGAATATAATAACAGCCGCATTGTAGTCAATCATGAAATTGAGTTTTCCGATATTTATTTATCGTAATGTATGCTGAAATTGGTTTTCACGCTATTAAAAAGCAGGGTAGAGATACCCTGCTTTTTGTGAAAATAAATTGTATAAAAATATATATTGTGCTAAAATGTTTAATGATTCTATCTTATAAATAATAAAGTAGTTATCCGATTTTTTAATAAAAATTAGGAGGGATGTCAGAGTGGCAAAAGACCTTTGGCTTATTCAAAGGGGAAGGTTCAGGAAGGTTCCAAACGAAGATATTGTAGGGGTCGACTCATTGTTGTGTTTCGACATAATGGGGTCATCGGATTTTGAATGGGGTGCACTTCCAGCGTCGCTGCGAAGGATGGTTACGAAATTCAAAGTATATGATTTCTTTATTGTCGATCAAGTGAAAGACATGAATGGCCAGCCGATGATTGTATACTGCAAGAAAACTGAAAAGCAGGAGATTTTTGAAGCAGCTGTTCATCTGTCCCAGAATGGCGACGGCTACAAAGAATACTGCGATATGGTTGACTACATTAATTCTGGAAAAGGGATTCACGGCAACGATTTCTGGTGGGATATTCTGAACGATTTCTTCGTGTTCTTCGGAAGCGAAAACGAGGAAAGAGTGGAAATTGCCATGGACAAGATGAAAATTAAGTGGGCAGTATAATAATAAAGGAGGGGATGCTATGACTATAGCACCGAGCGTAATTATTCATACAGTAGTTGGGGGACAAATTAAGTTTCCTGCTTCTCATATCAACAGGAATGAAGAACAGATTCTTCCTGTTGATCCGAAAGAAGTAGCAGGCATTGAGCTTACTCCCAGCGGAGCCGCAGAACACGTAGCCTTTTTCACAGGGGGATTGTATGATAAGTTCAATATAAGGCCAAACAAAGACCCCGCGAAATGTGTAATCAGGAAAATCCCCAACGACCATCAATGGACGACTGTATCTGATGGGAAAATCCTTTCGGTTGGGCCTGTATATGCTTCGCACGAGCAGCTGCAAAGTTATGGGAGAAATGGTATGGCTTGCAACTGGGATTGGGACAATAAGCAATTTGCTATTTATGCGAATTCAATGTATTCGGAGATGTTATTTGAAATTGAAAAGGCTCTCAGGGTACATGATATTGCCCTGTTTTGCAGGGGAGGCGGATTTGGCAAATCGGTATTCATGTTGATTTTATCAAAAAGATAATAAAACAATAAAATGAGCCGGGAAGAGAATTTTCCCGGCTCATTTTTCTATGATTTTTTATCTTTTAGGGAGCGTTAAAGTTACCTCTCAAAAGAGGAACTTAGAGTTCCTCTTTTGCAATCCCTTCCTCTGCACCTGCGGAATAGAATCTCTAAGCTCGCCCGTTCAAATGAATGCTAAAACCCAAAACCTTCTTGCTCACTTGTGCAATTGTTTTGAAAGAATTCCATAGAAGTTTTTTAGTGAACCTGGGTAGTTTCTCTGCTTTCCTGCGGTGATAACTTTAAAGGGCGAGCGGCAGCTTAATTAGTTGAGAAACAACATACAAGAGCGAAATCTAGGGTTCGTTCTTGTATTATTGTTTTTATATTATTCAAATTATTAAAATAATTAAAGTAATATGATAAGATATAAATAATAAAATTTTCGGCAGTTATGAGTTATAATTAAGAACCAATATTTTGGTTTTTACATATAAGCAGGCTATTCATTATAGCAGAGGCGATGTTGTAGAATGTTAAGACAATGGCATAGTACATTGATGCTGATTGAAAATGACAATATCGTTGAAAAGGAGGGTTTATATGAAAAAACAGGATGTTAATGAACAAGAGAAAAAAACTTGCAGCAGTCCGAGCTGGGAGATTGGCGATGAGTTTACAATTGGATATGTTTCTAAAAAAATAATGGATATTAGAACGGTAAGGAAAGGGACAAAAGAATACTTGTTGTCTGATGGACGATGGTATACGGAACTTCAAATGATATTTTGGCCGGATTAAAGTAAAAACAACCTCATGAGGGAAAAACTCTTGAGGTTGCTCTGTTTTTAAGATGTTTTATTCTATCTTAAGAATTTTTCCATTCAAAATAAAACTTTTCTTGTTGAAGCTTTTTAAATTTTTCGGATAATTCAATAAGTTTGCTTCTGGATACAGTATTAGTAAAAATCGGCCGCTCATCTAAAACATTTCGTATGTCATAGACCTTCCAGTAATCCCAATCAGGATTATTAGGAACAATTCCTTGTTCTATAGCAATATCCCACCATTTTGTTCCGATAAAGGGAAGAGAAATATATGTATGAATTTTCGAAAATGGTAACTTCGAAGCAAGATTAAGGGTTTGGAGCATATCATCTTCGGTCTCGGTAGGGCTCCCAATCATAAGACATGCGGACAACTCAAATCCGCTGTTATGAATGCGGTTTACCGTATCTGTAATTTTTTCAATACTTAGATTATTTCCATGCTTAAGGAGTTTCAGCATCCTGCTAGAGCCTGTTTCAATACCAAGGCTTATTGAGGTTATTCCGATACGTTTATAGAGATTTGATATTTCATCATTAAAGAAATCAACTCTTCCCATAATTCCTATATCAATTTTAATATTTCTTGATTCAATTTCATCTGCAAGGAGACGCAGTCTAGGAAGATTTGAACAAAAGTTATCATCGCAGAAATATAACAACTCAATACCGTATAGGCTGATAAGATGAGATATCTCATCTGCAACATAACTTGCAGAATGATACCTAGGCCTTGCCCAGATATTGGAAATAGAACAATAATCACATTTATAGGCGCATCCGCGCGAAGATAATAGGGTAGTACCTCGTCCTACCCTTGTTCCAAAAATATTATTAGGTTTAAGATAATCATTCATATCTATTAACTCTCGGGCAGGAAAGGGTATTGAGTCGAGGTCTTGAATGAAGCCGCTAGAAGGATTTATGCATAAAGTTCCATTACTATTCCTATACATAATTCCGTCAATGTTTTTTAAATTTTGAGGGGTGAACTTACCATCAGCTTTAAAGAGGTTAACAAGATTGAGAAAGGTAGACTCGCCTTCACCTAAAACCGCGATATCAAAAAAATCCGGCAGCTTTTTCTCAAGGGTTACGTGTGCGCCACCCAGTATAATCGGACCGCCGAAATGAGAGCGGAGGTCTTTGATAAAAAGACATACATCAGTATAGTGTAAGGATAGACTGCTAATTCCCACAATATCAGGACTTTCTGAAGTAATTTCAGATAGGGTCGGTATGCAGTCAAATACTTTTATTACTGTGTCAGAAGAATATTTTAAAATATAAGATGATAAATAAAGAATCCCAAGAGGTGGGAACCCTTGCCTTTCTCTATTTCCAGACACTAAAACAATTTTCATTTCCAGCACCTTTTCCCTAACAGTTAAAATAATTTTTCATCATTGTATACTGCTTTACTATAGAATCTTCCGGGTTTAACGAATTTCTATCAACTTCAAGAATAACATACTTGAGATTTGGAAGCAAACGCATTTTTTTTGATATTTCTTTAAGGTTAATCCAGTCTCCATCAGTATAATTACCATAATCCGAAAGAGGATAATGATTTCCTGGAATAAACTCAGATGTTTTATTTCTGGGCGTATTATAAAAATGAGCTGAAAATATTCTTGCCCCCAGATTCTCTAAAAAATCTTCAATGCTAGAATTGTCTAAAGTATGGGCATGGCCAATATCTAGGCACATAAATGCATCTTTAGAATTCTTAAAATAGTCTAAATAATTATTAGGGAAAGAATATGCTTTATCAAGATAAACATTTTCAATAATAATCTTAGTGCCAAACTTATTTTGAATCTTAGAAATGGTATCCAGTATGATAGAGGTATCATTTTTAATTCTGTTATAATCTTTAAAAGTATTGATTTTAGATGGAAAGTGAAGAACCAGATATTCAAGGTTATGAAAATCTGTCAGAGTCGATTGTATTAACTCGAGATTCTTTTTTGTGCATAGAGAATCCGGTTCTGTAATTGAAAAAGGGGTTAATTCCAATGAATAATATGACGGATAGTGAAGAGCTGATTTGATGCAATTTTTTTTACACAGCTCAATAATAGACTGCAAATCATTATGTTCCAGATAAGGTATTTCAATGATTTCCGGTTTGCATTCGAGTACTTGGTCAAAGTGTTTTTTATCTTTTATTAAAGATCCAAAAGATAATCCGAAACTTAAGCTGCTCATTCGAAAGCATCTCCTTAAGATACAATAATTTATTTTAAAAAGTAATTTATTGTTATTATATAATAGAATAATAGATAATTTTAGTAATTTTGTCTATTATTTATTGACATGGTTAGATTTTAAAAATATATTATTATTATTTAGTAATAAAATGCATGAGGTTAATATGGGAAAGCTCAACTACATAAGTCTATTCAAAAAGCTTGTATTTATAGCATTGATATTATTTATATGGGAGCTGTGCTCAAAATATAATATTATTAACTCGCAGGTTTTATCATCACCAAGTGAGCTGTTTAATCAGTTTTCCATATTATTATATTCTGGAGAAATATTGAAGGATAGTATTAGCAGTTTGCGGAGGGTACTGATAGGGGTTCTTATTGGTACATTGTCTGGCACTGCTATTGCTGTTTTAATGGGCTTAATTAAGGGCTTAAAAGATTATATCGAAGTATTAATAGAATTATTCAGACCTATACCTCCAATCGCATGGATACCAATCGCTATATTATGGTTTGGTATTGGTGATGCTCCTGCACTTTTTCTTGTAGCGCTTGGTGCGTTCTTTCCTTTATATACTAATGTATATAAAGCTATAACTCATATTGAAAAAAAACACATAAATATTGCACGGAATTTTGGGGCTTCTGACACTACAGTTTTCTTTAAGATAATTTTACCGATGCTACTGCCTTCCTTTATATCAGGGCTTAAAATTGGGCTTGGAGTTGGATGGATAATTGTAATAACTGCCGAAATGATAGGAGCGCAGGAAGGTTTAGGATATATGATACAGCTAAACAGAACAATGCTGCAAACGCCTAATGTCATTATAGGAATGATAGTAATAGGCATACTGGGAGTATGCTTCAATAAATTGATAAATATTCTTGAACATTTTGCAGTGCCTTGGCAAAAAAGAATAGAAACATTGGAGAATTAATATGGAAAACGTAAGCATCCTTCAGATAAAGAATTTATGCGTAGACTATTGTACTCCTAAAGGAAGTATAAATGTCCTTAATAATATAAGCCTGGATATAACAAAAGGGGAATTTGTATCAATACTAGGCCCAAACGGTTCTGGGAAATCAACATTTATTGGCAGTATAGCAGGACATATAAAGCCAACTTCCGGAGTTGTTGCTATTAATGGACTAGAGACTTCGAAACCCGGGATGGACAGGCCTATAGTTCTACAAGATTATGGGTTGTTTAACTGGATGACTGTTTATGATAATATTGCTTTTCCCTTAAAAAATTTAAGAGTTGAAAAAAAGACTGTAAAAACTAGAGTAAAGGAAATCATTGAATTATTTGAACTGGATGGTTTTGAACATCATTATCCTTTTGAATTGTCAGGGGGAATGAAACAGAAAGCAGCAATTGCAAGAGCATTCATAATAGACTCGGATATACTTTTGCTTGATGAACCTTTTGCTAATCTGGACATTTCAGTAAAGAATAAGCTGTATACCATAGTATCGGAATTTGCAGCAACTAGAAGCAAGACGGTTATACATGTAACCCATAATGTTGATGAGGCGATATTTTTATCTGACAGAATAATTGAATTTACTCAAGGACCTGCAGAAATAAGCAGAATCATAAAGGTTGAACAAGGCCGTCCTAGAGGCAGTGAGTTTAGGAGCAGCGAGTATTTTAAAAAACTTAAAATAGATATAATCAAAAATTATGAAGGGGAGATTTAAATGAAAAAAGGTATTATAGTATTCTTCTTAATGATGGTTCTGAGTTTAGGGGTTATTGGCTGTGCAAAAACAACAGTATCTGAACAGCCAGGCAGTAAGTTGGTTCCAATAAGGATAGGCTGGCAGGTTGCATGGGCAACTCAGGGTCAAATAGTTCAAGAGTTAAAGCACAGCAAGTTTTTAGAAGAGAATGGTTTAAAAGGCGATTTTAAAGGTTTTACATATGGAGCGCCATTAAGCGAAGCTGCATTGGCAGGAAATATTGATGTAGGTTTTGCTGCAGATCAACCTGTTATCAGCTTGATTGCAAAAGGGGGAAAATATAAAATTGTTTCACGCCTTATGGATTTTAGAGGTGCGATTATAGTTCCACCAGAATCAGGCATTGAAAAATTATCCGACTTAAAGGGTAAGACTTTAGCTATTCCTTTTGGCTCTACTACCCATAGAATAGTATTGGATATGCTTATTAAAGCCGGGTTAGATCCTGAAAAAGACTTGAAAATAATCAATATGGATATTGCAGAACAGGCAGGGGTTATAAACGCCGGAGATAAAAAGCTGTGGAAGGGTAATGTAAATGCCATGGCTAGCTGGGATCCCAATGTAGCAGTATTTGAAAGCAAGGGTTTAGCAAAAGTATTGAAGCAAGATGTTGGCTTGGCTGTAGTGTATATGTCTGATGATTTTATTGCAAAGAATCCTGATAAAGCGACAGCCTTCATGAAAGCATATGTAAAATCATACTATGAATTTATAAAGAATCAAGCACAGGCAAACACATGGTTTGTTGAAGAAGCAAGGATACAGTTTGATCCTTCTATTCTTAATGTAGTATCGTCATATGAAAAGAATATAGCTATAAAGGATATCAAAGACATAGACCTTCTTATAAATCAAGATAACATTAAGATGATGGAAGATGGAGTTGAATTTGCATATAAGAATAAAATGATTAAAGTAAAACCTGTAATGAAAGATTATGTGAACAATAATCTTTTACAGCAGGCCTTAGAGCAAATTAAGAAAGAAGGCCATTAGAATAATGGTTATAGAAAGTATTCTGAGAAATAATAGTAAGAAAATAGCTTTGTGCGAGAAAGACAGACAGATTACTTATGAGCAAATGAATAAACAAATTGATGCCATTGCTAATTGGCTGAAAAGCGAATTATTTGATGGCTGTTCAAATATTGCTGTTTGCTTAAACTCGGGCATTGACTATTTTCTTACTGCTATTGCTTCTATTAAGATAGGATGCTCAGTTATACTTATGTACGAAAAAATACAATCAAATTCTGTTGAAAGCTTAATGGAAAAGCTTGATAATCTTCTTGTTGTGACCGATGAAAAACACTTATATTTGTTTAACAGCAATTCAAAAATTAAGCCGTTAATCTTTAACCAGAATGTTATAGTAGAAAAAACTGACAGCTTAAAATTAATCGAAGACGGGTCGTTTATATTTATGACTTCAGGTACGACAGGTGGAAAGCCTAAATTTGCAAGGCTTCCAATAGATTTTATTGATCTTAAACTTCAGGTAATCGACTATAATATAAAACTCAATGAAGAGGATGTTAACCTGCTTGTTACTCCATTATGCTTCATACAATCATTATGGGTTACTCTTCTTCATCTTTACAAAAAATGTACAGTGGTTTTTAACAGCTTTTCCGTAAATGATACAGCGAGTATTCTTAAGGGAAATAAAATAACCACTTTTTCTTCAACTCCTTCAATTATTAGAGGACTGATGCCTCATCTAGAAAAATATGACCTTCGGCTGTTGATTGTTGGAGGAGACTATATTGATTCTCAAACCATAACACAGTTGGCAGAGGTATTTCCTAATACTTTATATACAAATGTATATGGATGTACCGAAACATCTGCTGCGGATATTATTCTCAATCCAATAAAGATTTTTGAAAAGAGAAACGAATTATACTCTATAGGAAAGCCTACTAATATTTCCAGTATTAAAATTTTGGCTGGTAATAGGGAAGCAGGAATTGGCCAGGAAGGCGAAATATTAATAAAAAGCCCATGTGTAATTGAATCTTACATAGGAGAAAGTTCTAAGATTTTAGACAATGAAGGGTATTTCCATACCGGAGATATTGCATACAGGGATAATAATGGCTTTATTTTTTACAAGGGAAGAGAAAAGGACATCATTGTATATAATGGCATAAAAATATCACCTGTTGAAATTGAAAGCTTCATATTAAAAAGCGGATATGCAAAAGAGGCTGTAGTTGTAGGCAAAAAGCACGGAATTTACGGACAAGTCATTAAAACGGTTATTGTTCCTGCTGATAACAGTGTAACCAAAGAAAAAATTAACGATTTTCTGAAAGGCTATCTTGAATCTTATAAAATTCCACGGGAAGTTGAATTTGTTGAGAGCATTTCAAAAACCCAGTCTGGTAAGGTAAAGAGATTTGAATATAGAGATTAATTATTAGGGGGAGTTAAATAAGAATGAATGCTGATATATTGATAAAAAATGGCAAGGTGGTAACGCCGAATGGCATTTTAGAAACCAGTATCCTAGTTAATGATGGAAGAATATCAGGTCTTGGAAGCCAAACTGATGGCATTACTGCGAAAAAGCATATAGATGCCAAAGGAAGGTATATTATTCCCGGATTAGTTGATCCCCATATGCATTTTGGTCTAAGAAATCCTAAGGATGTTATCAATGCAATAAAAGAAGAATGGGAACCCGAAACATGCGGAGCAATTTACGGTGGGGTTACTACAATACTTGTAATGCTTTGCAGTAAAGACGAATATACGCCTATGCTCAGAGAATTAAGAGATTGGGCGAAAACAAAATCTTATTCGAATTATGGATTTACTGCTGTAATTCAAAACAAGAAACATATCGAAGAAATCCAGACCCTTTTCGAAATTGGTGTCAGAGGGTTCAAACACTTTTTCACAGCCTTTAAAGGAATTGAGGGAGAAAAAATCGGCTTGAACTGCTGTGAAGAAGAGCTTTTATGCGAATCCTTTGAAAAAATTGCCCAAATAGGTTCTTCTGCAGTTGCTATGATTCATGCAGAAGACAGCGGTATCTACAATTATTATATAGATAAAATAAAGGAAAGCGGACAAGACGGTCTTAAGGCATGGGCTGATGCAAGGCCAAATTTTTGTGAATATTTAAGAGTAGAATTTGCTGCCCGTCTTGCTTTGGAATTTAACCTTCCTCTTCATTTTGTCCATATCAGCACTAAAGAATCATTGGAAATCATAAAAAAATATAAGAAATTAGGGGCTAATATATCAGCTGAGATGGTTCCCCACACTATTGCAGTACCTTATGAAAAGAATGATGAAATAGGAGTTTGGGGGAAGTTTGTTCCGCCTTTGCGTTCACAAAAAGAGATTGAGGAACTTTGGAAAGGTATTAAAGATGGAACAATAGAACATATTTCTTCTGATCACTGTTGTTATACAAGAGAGGAAAAGGAAAAAGGAGGAGGTAAGTTTGGTTCGATTTGGAATCCTCCACCCGGAATATCTAATGTTATGGAACATTGGCTGCCGGTGCTTGTAACATATGGAGTTAAGGAAGGCAAGATAGATATTCAAGGTCTTGTAAAGATTTGCTGCGAAAACAATGCGAAGAGATTTGGGCTATTCCCGCGAAAAGGCTGTATTGCTCCCGGAAGCGATGCTGATTTGGTGATATTGGATATAGACAAGCCTTATGTTGTTGATGAAAAATTCTATCATGGCAGAAACAAAGACATTTCTATACACTTTGGCGAAACCCTTTATGGAAGGCCTCAAACCTTGATAGTTAACGGTGAAACAGTTATTGAGGAAGGGGAATTGCTAAGAGGGCCAAATGGAATGTTTGTTCAATGCTTTTAGTCTATAGGGAGATGAAAACTTATGAAAAACTATAAAGAGATGCTGAAAAATCAAGAGTGCAAAATAGCAGTTTGGGGAGCTGGTTATATCGGATTTTCAAATCTTTGCTTGTGGGGCAAAAATGGTATAAACAGCATTGCAATTGATATTAATCCTAATGTTGTCAATTCAATTATGAATAATAACATGCATCTTAATGAATTTGATTATTGGTTAGGGTTTGATTATTCTTATTTGATAGAAAAAGGAGTCTTCTCAGTTTCAACTGATTGGCAGGTACTTAAAAATGAAAATATACTTTTTCATTTAATATGCGTTCCTACAGAAAAAGATGGCATACCTAATATGGATGCAGTTTTTGATGTTGCTGATAAAATTGCGCATTTAGAAAATGATACCGAATCGGATGAGACATTAATAATTATAGAATCTACACTGACACCGGGAAGTGCAGAAAAGATTGAAGAAAGACTAATTAGCAAGATAATAAATAAAAAGGTCCATTTTGGTGTATCCCCTAGACGCGATTGGTTCATGAGCGGGGATAAAAATATGGAGAACCTCAGCAGGGTTTACGGCGGCAACTCAGAGGAAGCAAATAAGGTTATGAAGGATGTGCTATCCATTATTTGCAGAAACCTTGTTGAAGCATCGGATTATAGGCATGCAGAGATAGTAAAAACTGTAGAAAATGCCTTCAGGCATGTTGATATTGCTTTGGCAAATCAGTTAGCCTTGGCATTTCCGCATCTGAATATGAGAGAGGTTCTGGTGCTTGCAGGTACAAAGTGGAATATGAATACTTATTACCCGTCCTTCGGAACTGGAGGTTATTGTATTCCGCTTTCAAGCAAATATTTACTGGAAGGTTCATCAAAGCCGGAAATCCTTACACTGTTGAAAAATACAGTGGATTTTGAAGAAAACCTTTTGGAACAAATTTGCGGAACAATAATGAAATGGAATGTTAAAAATGTCGGTATACTTGGAGTATCATATAAAGAAGATATTAAAGTTGATAAACTCAGTCCTGCAGTAAGAATTTTAAAGTATTTAAAAGAAAAAGGGATTAATATAAAGCTAAATGACTGCTATTATAGCGAGGAAGAGATAAAGGCTAGATTTAAAGTAGATTACTTTAATGAATTTGATATGCAGTCTTATAACCAATTTGATGCCATAATAATAATTTCAGCTCATAGAAATTACAAATTAATTGATAGGAAGAAGATAATAGCGAATCTCTCAAAATGCAAGGTGATATTTGACAACACCGGTATGTGGGAGGATTTTGAAGAGCTTAAGAACCTAGGGATTGAGTATAAACTTGCAGGAGCAAAAAATTGGATTTAGTTATCAGGTGAGGGAACATGAATAAATTATTCCGAAATCTCGTTTCAATTATCAAAATAAGCATATATAGGATTAAAGGCTACAGCATAGGCAATGGTGTATATATTGAACATGGAAGCAAAATCGAAGGGAATAAGGTTATTATCGGCAAAAATACATATATAGGAAGAAACGTAATAATACAAAGCAAAACCATTATTCTTGGAGAAAATTGTGTAATATTTCCGAATGTGAATATACATACAGAAAGATTTTTGATGATGAAACGAGGAAAACTAAGTCGTAACTGTATTTTTAAAGCCAATTGTATAAAGATTGGCCGGGATTTTTGGTGTAATGAAAATGTAGAAGTCGGCGGCGGCGGATGGCAGAAAAAGACCTCCAAGCTAAGGATAGGTTCTTATACCCATGTAGGCAAAAATGCTCATTTTAACGTATGCCAAGCTATAAAAATCAAAGGTAAGACAGGTGTAGGAATGGATTGCATGATATTTACACATAGCTCAGGCAATGGACAGAGCATATTGGAGGGTTATCCGGTTTCAGAAGAAAGAGTAGAAATTGATACTAATGTTTCCTTATATTCAAGAGTAATAGTAATTCCCGGAACAATAATTAAAAAAGGAGTGACGGTAGGGGCGGGAGCATTGGCTAAGGGAATGTTGGATGAAAACAGTTTCTATGCCGGTATTCCTGCAAAGCTTATTAGTAAGGTTTTACCCAAGAATGATGATGAGAAGCTAAATATTCTTAAAGGAATAATATTAAATATACTACCGGATTGTACAGTAACAGAAAACAATTATACTATATTTGTGAAAAATGAAATTGCTGTATTGCTTTCGTTCTCAATTAATGAAGAAATTATTAGCGCTGTAGAACAACAGCATCAGGATAAAAGTATTATTTGTATATACTTGGACGGAAATATTAAGTTAAACAGCAAAAACACTGGTATAAACTTAGGCAATTCAACAATCACCGGGACTTCAAATGATATCAGTGAAAAGATTAGAGATGAATTTAGAAGAAAAGGGATTATATTAAGAATGATTAATTACAAACCCAAACTCCTAAGTTATAATGGGTTAGTGAAGGCTGGGATAGAATTAGAATAAGATAATATTGAAGCATAAAAATCAATGTGAGGAAAAATTATGGATAAAATTGATACCAAAAATCTCTATAACTATTTTAGTAAAGGAAATATATTGTTCCTTGGATGCCATTTGGATGATATTGAATATGGCTGTGGTGGTTTGATTGCAAGACTTACTGCAATAGGGCTAAAAGATAATATATTTTACTGCACGCTTTCAAACTTTAACAAATCGTCGGAAGGTAAAGTTACTATAAAAAGAGATTTGGATGAAGCATATAGAGCAATAGAAAAGCTTGGAATCAAAAATGAAAATGTAATAATAAAAGATATACCTGCACAGCTATTTCAGTCATATGCTCAGAATATCAGGGAAATATTACTGGAGTTAAGGGATTCAATCATTCCTAACTATGTTTTCTTCCCATCTCAAAATGATATACATCAAGACCATAAAACCCTTCATGATGAAGGTATCCGGGTATTTAGGAATGTAAACTGCCTAGGTTATGAGATTATCAGAAGCTGTTATCACTTTTTACCCAATACTTATATTGAAATAGATATGGATGATTTAGCCAAAAAGATAGATGCTATAAAGGAATATAAAAGCCAGATAAGTCAAACAGCCGGATACTATTTCGATGAGGAGCTAATAAAATCAATCTGTATTTTTCGAGGAGGCCAGTCAGGCAAAAAGTTGGCTGAAGCATATGAATTGTATTTTTCACATTTATAAGCTTAAAGCTAAATAAAAAATCCCCTAAAAAGGGGATTTTTTATTTAATATGATTACGTTATGAAACTTTTGATATTTGACAACTCACTCATCGGTATACTTGTTACTTCGCCGGTATCCATGTTTTTCAAATTCAGGCACTGCGATTCGATTTCGGAAGACCCGACCACAATAGTGTACTTGATACCTTCCTTGCTGGCAAAATCTAAAGATTTCTTGAGTTTCTTTTCCGAAGTGTCCAGGCTGATTATCAGACCGGATTTCCGTAACTCTCTGCATATCTTTAAAGATTCTCCCGGAGTCTTCATAGGTATCACCAATATATCTATTGGGGAGGAACGTTTCTGCTTGGCGGAAAGGGTTAAGGCTACATAAATCGGTTCCAGGCCAAATGAAATTCCGACAGCAGGATATTTGTTCCCGTTTTCCAATAAGCCTCCGATTGCATTGTCATACCGTCCGCCGCCTCCCAGACTGCTGGAAAGACTGCTGGAATCAACCAGATAAATCTCAAAGACTGTACCGGTGTATATTTCCAGGCCTCTGGCAAGAAAGGGATTGAACCGTGTTTTATTTGTGATTTCAACGGCATCCAGCAAAGCTTCCAACTCTTTCAACTCTTTCAAGCCTTCTAAGAAGAGCGGATCCGAAAAACTTGAAAATTGCTCAAGTCCGTTATCTAAAACACTGAACAAATCATCAATTGTTTCATCGGATAAGAGCAGGTTGAACAGCTCATTTCTAACACCTTCTCTACCAATCTTTTCAATCTTGTCCAAGGACAAAATAACCTGATTGATATCGCAAGAAGGTATTCCCAATGCCTGGAGCAGGCCGGAAAGCAATTTCCGGTTGTTGTAGGAAATATATACTTCCAGTTCCAGCTTCTCGAAAATATCAACAGCCATATTCATGAGTTCCGCTTCTGCAGATAGTGAACTTGTCCCAACAACGTCCACATCGCATTGAGTAAATTCTCTGTTCCTGCCAAGTTTGACAGGGCCGTCCCTAAACACCTTTGCAATTTCATAGCGTTTGAAGGGTAAACGTAGGTTCGGATTCATTCCTACAACCTTGGTAAAGGGTATTGTAAGATCGTACCGTAAACCGAGTTTTCTGTCTCCTTGGTCGGACAACTTGTAAACCTCTTTGAGAATTTCCGAGCCTCCTGCATACTTTGAAGACAGAAGATCAAAATAGCAAAGTATGGGGGTCTCCAACGGCAGAAATCCATAGCTTTCAAACGTATTTTCCAGAACCCGCTTTATATTATTGCGGTAGTACTGTTCATCAGGAAGAAAGTCCATGGTTCCTTTGGGGTTGCGGAGTTTAGCGTCGCTATCTAGAGTATTTTCTTCGGACATTCTTGGATTTTTCAATAAGTTATCACCCATCTTTTACACGTCCCTTCATTATAAAATAATAATATAGAAGAATTTGAATACATTTTTAATATTTAATTATTGGTATTTATGAATTATATCACAAAAAAATAAGTAAAATCAATACAATTCTGGAAGGGATTAATTCGATGGAAAGCAGGAGTTTTCTTTGTTCAGGCCAGATATTCCCCCCACGGACTTATTATTTCAGATGGAACATTCAAGGTTCCTCTCCCAATACCCAAATCAATTTCTGATTTAGTAACAGTGCCGTGATAATCGCTTCCCCCTGAAATATATAGGTTATTTTCATTGCAATAATTTATTAAAAACTGGGTTTGTTCATTGTTAAAGGTAGAATAATAACATTCAACACCATCTAACTTTAAGTCTTTGATAATCGAATTTAAAAACTCAATATTATCTTCAACTCCATACATATAGATATGAGCAATAAAGGCAAGGCCTCCTGATTTTTTAATAACCTCAACTACTTCATCAATCTTTGGAAAATCTTCTGTTCTGTCAATATAGAATGCACTATTCTTATTATTGCAGTAATTTCTTATGAAAGTGTCTATATTAAACCAGTTATCTATATCTAGGATTTTTAAATTTGATTCATGTTTTAATAATTCTGAATACATTATTTTTGCAGGAGAATCTGAAATGCCTTTTATTTCGATACTCTTATCGTATTTAACCTTTTGCATATCAAAAATTCTTTTTAGTTCTTTTAAGTGCCTGCTTTTTGCAGTCCATATTTTATTTTCGCTGTATGTTGTTTTATGCCAATGATTTATGC
>JBLNBO010000027.1:0-167723 GCA_050260055.1 Ignavibacteriales bacterium | reverse complement strand
ATTTTGGTTAAAGGATACAGGAACAGCTCCATTAAAATTAAATGCCAAGATATTAGGACAAGATTTAAAGAGTGAGATGAACAAAACTATTGATTTTGAATTTGGGGAATAGTAATAAATTTGGGGTCCTACGTCACATAACAATGCACTGAGTGCGGGACGTTATCCGAAAAGGCATGTTGTTCTGCTTAGAGATAGAGCGCAATACTAGTGAAAATAATACCCAAATTGGGTTAAATATTTAAAAGGAGAATCTATAGAATTGAGCAGTTCATTTAAAAAAGGTGATATCCTCCATACAAGTTTTGAAATAGGAATATTAATAAAAGGAATTGATGGTGTATTAGAAATAATCGGAGGTTTTTTATTAATATTATTTAATCCCGTTAGATTAAACAAGCTAGTTTTCTTTTAACCCAGCATGAGCTATCAGAGGACCCAAAAGACCTAATTGCAAATTTTCTTTTAAGAATTAGTCATGATTTTTCAGTAAGTGCGCAACATTTTGCAATTTTTTATTTGATATCTCATGGTATAGTAAAATTTGTTCTTGTTAGTTTACTGTGGAAGAAAAAGAAACTAGCTTATCCACTTACAATAGCATTCCTGATTATTTTTGTAATCTATCAGGTTTATCGTTATACATTTAGTCATTCGTCTTGGCTTATCGTACTAACTATATTTGATATTTTGATGATAATATTAACTTTAATAGAGTATAAGAGAATTAAAGATTCAAATGTTTTAGTTAGCTAATATGCCTCTTTGTGGCATCGCGTTATACGAAATGCAGTGAATTTGGCGTGCATTCGTGCACGCAATTATCTATGAGCTTGTTTATATGGGTATTATTATATTAAGAATAATATTATTTGGAGGGATTTTATGTATCAATTTGTAGGGATTGTATTATTAATTACCTTAGTGATAGCAGCGTTTTATATTATTGCAAACATAAAAACAAGAATGAAATTAAATTTATTAAGTAAGCATTATGGTACTTGTGGTATTAAAATTATTAATAAAACTGATAAAGAGATAAATGATTTATATATAACTGTTGATAAAATAGAACAGAAATTTATTATTCCTAGCATTAAACCTAAACAGGTGTTTGAGTTTGATATTGATCTAAAAGAAGAAATTGGAGAGAGATTAATGAAAATACATTACGCTAATGAAGATGGGGAAAGAGTTGAGGAATCTTTTAATAATTCGTGGAAGGGAAACTTTAAAAGTGATTACTATAATAGTTTTGAGTTAGAGGTAAACAAAAAGAATAATGATGATGGGATAACATTTAAAATGCTTAGTAGTAATGCTACGACAAGATTGTATGGACAATCAAATTAAAACTAAAAGGAGCCAATAAACAGGAATTTGTAAGGAGAACTTAGTATGAATAAAAAAGATTTTATTGAAATAAAAAAAGAGAAGGCGACAGAGCTGACTATGCCATTACAGGGTAACGAATCCCTGGACCCCGGACCTTTCTACCACGGCACAAAAGCCGACTTGAAGCCGGGGGACTTGTTGGAACCCGGTCATAGCTCTAACTACGGAGAACGAAAGAAGGCCAACTACATCTATCTGACTGCGACACTTAATGCAGCTATATGGGGAGCTGAACTTTCGGTGGGCGACGTACCCGGGCGGATCTATCGTGTGGAACCTACCGGCACCATCGAAAATGACCCCAATCTGACGGATAAAAAGTTCCCAGGAAATCCAACGAGGTCCTACCGAACCCGACAGCCATTGAGAGTAGTGGGCGAAGTCTTGGACTGGGAGGGACACTCACCAGAGGAGCTTCAGAAAATGCGGGATCACCTTGACGAGCTTAAACGGAACGGCATTGAGGCGATTAACGACTGAGAGGAAGACAAATGAGGATAATTTCTATTCGGGAAGAGCCTGATTATAAAAAGATTGCTACAAAATATATTCATAGCAAATGGGGAAATGAAACCAATTATCAATTATATGAGGATAGTATTTTCGGTTGCGTAAGTACAAAGGAATCTGTGCCATATTGGTACTTACTAGAGGAGAACAATAAAATCATAGGATGTATAGGATTGATAGATCAAGATTTTATTAGTAGAACTGACTTATCCCCATGGTTATGCTCTCTTTATATTGAAAAAGAATACCGTGGAATGGCATTAGGAGCAATGCTTATTAAGAAAGTAAAGGAAGATGCTGCAAAAGAGGGATTTAAGAAAGTTTATTTATGCACGGACTTGAATGGATTCTATGAAAAATATGAGTTTTACCATATTGGTGAAGGCTTTTGCCCTGATGGTAAAATAACAAAAATATATGAAGTTTTCCTTAATAAATAGGTTTATTTTCACAATAAAAAAGTATCCCTTTTGAGGGATACTTTTAAAAATTCAATCTTCAATTTTTATCCATTGCCTTACACCCCGAACCCCACTAGCCATTAAATCTAGCTGAATATAAAATGAATTTTTTACAGGTTCAACGATACATATGTCGATTAATAAATTGCCTTGTGAAGATTTGCCATCAGGGATAATTATTAAATTACCATCCGGTTCAATTGCTAAAGCTACATAATCATAAATGTTTTTGTACCAGGTTGAATCTGCTCTAAATTTTAGTAATTCTTTAGGATATTCGAAGTCAAAATGTTCATTTTCTTTTAACGCTCCAAAGTCAGTTTCATTAAAACCTTTGTCAAGCTTTTCCTCAGTAATACTTGAAATAATAAGGTTATTACCTTCTATTCTTACGATTACATAGAGTGGTATGTGTTGGTGCAGCTTTCTTGAGAAAAGTTTTCTAATCTTATCTGTCCAATCCTTATGGAATTTGTACTGCCCTGTAATATCTTTATCAACTTTCCTTAATTTATAATGCCCTAATAAATCGTATCCAATTGTATACACTAAAATATTCATCTACGTCCCCCCTAATTTTATTAAAAATCAGATTAATTATTCTTTGAAAGTAATATTTATAACATTTTACCATGTTGTATAATTCACGGCAACAGAAAAATAAGGATAGCGTTGTTATGTCAGTCATACAATCTGTTATAATATAAAATATTTATCCGATGGGAATATTTTGTATTATAAGGTATAATTATAAGAGTATTTGAGAGACCATCGTCTTTGATAGCCTCGGAGAAGAAGGGCTTTGTAAGTCCAACTGTGAGCTGTCGTAAGTGTGGGGCATTAGATGACATTTGTCGTAAATTAGTTGAACGGCTTCGATTAAAAAAGTATGGAGGGAATCAAAAAATGGAGACAGAGATAATAAAAAATGATTCAATCCTTGATATTGTTACAATCGGGAATCCAATATTAAAGGAAATATCAACTGCGATTGAGGATATAAATAAAGTTAAAGAAACTTGCATAGAGATGATTGACACTCTAAGGTTTTTGAAAGGTGCTGGATTGGCTGCCCCACAAATAGGTAAAACAATTCGATTATTTATTGTGGAAGTAAGAAAAACTGAATTGTTTCCTGATAGACCGGAGTCACCACTTTATGTAGTTATTAATCCGGAAATAATTAAAACTTCTGAAGAAAAAGAATATGGATGGGAAAGTTGTCTAAGCATTCCCGGATATGTTGGTTTTGTTCCACGCTATAAAAGCATTAAATTAAAATATTTCACGATTGAGGGAGAACAGAAAGAACAGATTTTTGATGGATACTTGGCCAGAGTAATGCAACATGAATATGATCATTTGGAAGGTATAAATTATATGGAACGGATTGAATCATTAAAGGATATATCAACGACGGAAAATTGGAAGAAATACATCCTAAACAAATAGAACAACGGCAAATATCATCTAACAATGTACTCTCGGACTGATGGGAGGAGCAAAGTCAAAGGCGAAAAGGTAAAAACGTAACCAGCGCCGTAAAGGAGCATATTCATGAATAACGTTACAATAGAATTTGGTTTTGATAACATGGATTTTGATAAGGTAACTTATTTGATTTCAAAATCACATTGGAGTCCAGGGATAAGTATTGAAGATGTAAAACATAGAGCAAAGAATTCGGCTATGGTAGTAGGAGCATTTATTGAAAATGTCCAAGTTGGATATGCAAGAGTAATTTCTGATAAAGGTCAGTTCGCATATATTCTTGATGTAATGGTTGATGAGAGCTACCGCAAAAAAGGCATTGGTGCTAAGTTAGTTAATGCTTTGCTTTCTCATAATGAATTTAAAGATGTATATCAATGGTTAATAAAAGCAGAAGCAGACGTTCAGAAATTTTATAATAAACTAGGATTTAAGCCACTTGCAAAACCAATTGAGTGGATGGAAATTAGATTGAAAAATAAATTAAAAAGTAGTGAATAAAAGATTTATATAGTTATCATAAAGCATTAATATTTTTTACTAATTTTATTATTTACAGGGGGAATGGCAAATGCAAAGTGTATATGAAAAATGGACAAAGGATCTCATGGATTCATGGAGTTTTCTGGAAGGACAAAAAACAGCGTTATTATTCTCGAAAGATGTAAAATATTACGAAACTCCAATGGGTGAACCATGTAACTCGTGGGAAGATGTAGTTAAACTATGGGAAGTTGTTCCGAATAATCAAAAAGATATAACGTATAAGTTTCATATATTGTGTTGTAATAATGATGTATGTGTTATTAACTGGCAGTTAGAAAGAATTTTTATCCCAAATAACGAAAAACAAATAATTGATGGTATATTCCAAATATCATTAGATGATAAGGGTTTGTGCAATTATTTCAAACAATGGCGATATACACGTGTTGAAAAGATATAAATATTAATAAAAGAGGACTGAAATATGAATATTGAAAAGATAACGAATGATTTTTTAAAAACAAATGTCTTATCAGTATCGGCACAAGATATTACTGATAATAGGAACGATAAAATAATTGATTTAGCAGTTTCAAGATTATTATCAAAAAAATATCGAAAGTATGGGATAAGTGAAATTGTAAAAGAATCGATTATAGAAAAAGTAACTAATATCGTTTCGGATAACAAGCCATTTAAATTTATTATTTGTTTTGGAGGTTATAAACATTGGTGGACTGAATCATATCCTAATGTTGATTGGGCAGAGATGTTTAATTTTAGATTTTTAGTTGATTATATATTGCCAATTGCAAATGCATATAAACCTGGAGTAATTATTGAATATGAATCAGAAGAAGTAGTACTTGAGAGATTAAATAATATTCCACAAGAAGATTTAGACTCTTACTCTAATTCATTTGTAAAGGCGTTAGAATATTATAATAAATATTTACCTCAAAATGTTAAACTTAAATTTATAAAAGCAAGAGAGCTTTATGATTCAAATTTACTTTTTAGAGAAATTGAGCAAAAACTTGATAAATTTAAACAGATTTTTGAAGGATATGATGAAGAGGATAAAAAACGTCGCTTGAAGAAAGCACAAACAAATATTAATTGGAACGGGAAAGTAGATTTAACAAAATTGTCACAAAGTCAAAAGGATAATTTTATAAAAGAATCTAGAATATTTAATGAAGCATTTCTAGAAGCAGATTACGAATTAAGAACTGATTATTTTGAGGATAAATATAGTATACCAATTTTATTAAGTTTTGGACTTGGACCAGGGGGCGAATATTGGTTACATATTGGTTCGTGTAGTTCATCAATTGTGGATTTTTGGGCAGGTATGGGCATAATTGAAATTAGAGAAGAAAATAAGATTATACCTAGGATTATATCAAGAACTCAATATGAAAAAATCAAAGATAAATTAATTAAAGTTCCAGTTAATAATAGTGATATTGCTAATCTTAATGAGAATTTTAAATACATATATATTTTAAATGGGAAATTGGATTTTGACAGTACTAGCGACTAACAATGCACTAGCGTAGTCCGTACGGTTGGACTGTGGGGTCGCTTCCCGCATACACCATCTCGCTTGGTGCAATAGCCTCCTACGAAGGGTGAAAGCTGTGGGGCAGCTCAAATATAGTTATTTAAGATACATTATATTAAGGAGGATTATTATATGAAGGTTTTTATTAGTGCTGATATTGAAGGTATTGCAGGAATTGCTGATTGGAATGAAACTGATTACAAAAGACCCGAATATGCTTATTATAGAAGTGAAATGACAAAAGAAGTCAATGCAGTATGTGAAGGAGCTACTATTAGTGGTGCAAATGAAATATTGATAAAGGATGCTCATGGTAGTGGAAGAAATATTGACCATATGGAGCTTCAAAAGGATGTAAAACTAATACGTTCATTTAATGACCATCCATTCTGTATGATGTTTGGAGTAGATAATACATTTGATGCTGCTATTATGATTGGATATCATTCACTTGCTGGTTCGGATGGTAGCCCATTAGCTCATACAATGACCTTAGGGACTGCATACATAAAAATAAATGGAGAATTAGCAAGCGAGTTCATGATTAACGCTTATACAGCAGCCTATGTAAAGGTTCCGGTTGTTTGTGTTATTGGAGATGAAGCGCTTTGTAATCATGTTAAAGAATTTAACCCTAACATAAAAACTGTTTCGTTAAATAAAGGAGTTGGTAAATCAGTTATATGTCCACACCCAAAGGCTTCTCATGAAAGAATAAAGGAAGGAGTAAAAGAAAGCTTAAAAAGTGATATAAATAAATGTAAACTAGAGTTACCAGAATATTTTGAAGTAGAGATATCATACAAAGACCATACCAAAGCGTACAAGTCATCATTTTATCCGGGAATGCAACAATTATCACCGACAAACCTGATGTTTAGTTCAAATGACTATTTTGAAGTGTTGAGGATGCTGTCATTTACGTTATAGTCTGATTGTTGTAAATAGTAGACTAGGGTCATGTGTGATACCATCCGAGAAAATGAAACAAGTTAAAATTACTGATTGGAGTGAAAAAATGTTTGATGAGCCTATAAACTCTGTTCAGAAAGCTAAAGAATATTTTAGATTTATGGGATGCTTACATTTTCATATGGCACGCGAATTTCCGAAAAGATACGAGGAGTATAAGCAACTTAATATACCAAAGCAAACGGAAATAGAGTGGATAACAGAACAGTTGGATGAATATTACCGCGATATTATAGAAAATAAGAATGATATTCCTCTTTGGACTATACATTCTAGAATGTATGATTTAGTTGAAACATTGAAAACTGATACAGCATTAAACATGATATTAGAAGTGACACAGCGTATTCGTGAAAAAGTTTCATATGAAGATAGGGTGATTATTTCAGAAACAATCAACGGCCGAAAGGATAGGAAATATCGAAGTGGATTGATCTACTTATCATATGACTTAAATGATATTTTCATAGCCAAGGCTTTTATTGAATTATCCCAATACTATTCAATATATGAGGAAGGAAAAAGTCGGGATTTAGAAAGATGCCAAAGTGCTGCTAAAATATGCAATGATATTAAAAATGAACTTAAATTATGAGGATATGGTATCCATAGCCCATCTTGAATATAAGGAGATTTTATGATAATGAATGGAGAGATTTTTCCAATAGGTATTGGAACTTATGGTATCGGCGTTGAACCAGATAACAATCATTTGGACACATTAAAATATTCATTCCAAACGGGGCAGAATTTTATTGATGCAAGTTATATTTATGCCAATGGAAAAACAATGGAATATTTAAAAGACTTTTTTAAAAGTATACCAAGAGATGAGATTTTTATTAATGTAATGCTTGAAAAATATATTGAAAAAGAAACAGATGTTGAGACTCAACTGGATTTATATTTAAAAATCATGGGTATTGAGTATGCTGATACTTTAATGCTTCATGCTCCTATTTGTAGTAAGTTGCCTTTAGAAGAAACTTACTTCCTAATGAACCGTATGGTTGAAAAAGGTAAAGCGTGTTCACTAAGTGCTAGCAATTTTAGCTTGGAAGAGCTAATAGCAATATGTGAAAGACATAAATTTAAATTATTTTGTTTTGAAGGTTTATATAATATTGAATGCAAAGTAAATGAAGATGTTGGAATCATTGATTATTGTAAAAGAAATGAAATTGAATTTGTTTGTTATCAGCCATTAAGGAGAAACAGAACTTCAAACCGAAATTATGATTTCCTTGTAGATATAGCTAATAAATATGAAAAGACGCAGAATCAGATATTAATTAATTGGATTGTAAAAGAAAAGAAATTAATTACTAGTATTAGAGCCTCAAGAGTTGAACATGTAAAGGAAAACCTAGAATCATTAGATTTTGCACTAAACCGTGAAGATATAGAGTCGCTTAATAACTACAGAAATAAGGATTTTGACTCATTAAAAGTTGATTGGGCTTTAAAAGGAGAAGGAATTACAATTGATCAAATTCCAAACCAGTTTTCTTAAAATCGATTAATTTGGGCGTGCGGGACGTTATATGCAATGCATTCTATCAGCAAGCGTACATCGTGTGCCGGTAATTTATATAGAATGAATTTAGGGCTTAGGAGGTCAAGATGTTCCCAATAGCTATATTTTTTGATCTAGATGATACAATTATTTCCTATGATGGTGCTTCTGAATTAGCTTGGCAGAAAGCATGTAATTTTTTTACCACCACTCAGAACTGTTGTTTTGATAGCGATATGCTCCTGAATACTATAAAACAAGTTAGAAAATGGTATTGGGGAGATGTTGAAAGACATAGGATTGGCAGAATGGATATAATTCAAGCGAGAAGAGACATAGTTAAGATGGCTTTAGGTAATTTGGATTATCTGGACGAAGAAAGTGCTATTGAGATGGCAGATGAATATAGTAAGTTACAAAATGAGTTAATTTCATTATTTCCAAACTCAATAGAAACATTAAATATGTTAAAAGAGAATGGAATAAGAATGGCGCTAATTACAAATGGCTCAAAAGCAAAACAGCGAGAGAAAATAAATAGGTTTTGTTTATCAAACTATTTTGAAATATGTTTTATAGAAGAAGAAATTGGTTTTGGAAAGCCTGACATTCGTGTATTTCAGTTGGCTTTAAGTAAAATGGAATTAGAAGCAGAAGACGTATGGATGGTGGGAGACAATCTAATGTGGGATATACAGGCACCACAAAAACTAGGAATATACTCGATTTGGAATGATTATAAAAAAGAAGGTCTTCCTACAGATTCAATTATTGTTCCAGACAGGATTATTCATTCTATTTCTGAGCTTTTAGTTTAAGGCTTTGCCATTCTCGGCAAACTCTGAGGTTAGGGACATCTTCAAAGATGTCAGTGAAGTTTTTTATTAAGTAAAAGGGGGGAGTCCTAGATGAAAATTGAGAAAGCTCAAATAGAATCAATTGATAAGATAATGGAATTAATAAAAAAGTGCATTGAGGACATGGAAAGTAAAGGGATTTACCAATGGAATATGCATTATCCAACAAAGGATATTTTTTTAGAAGACATTAATCATGGGAATTTATATATTTTGATTGAAAATAACGAAATTTTCGGAATAATTACTTTTGATGAAAATCAATCATCGGAATATAAAGATATAAGTTGGATTTCAAAAAATGGAAAGGTCCTAGTAATTCATAGATTGGCAATAAATCCAATATACCAAAAACATGGTTTTGGAAGGGCTCTGATGGATTTTGCTGAAGGAGAAGCGTATAAAAAAGGTTTCAATTCAATAAGACTTGATGCATATAGTGGAAACCAAAGAACCCTAAAATTTTACGAGAATAGAGATTATAAAAAAACAGGACAACTATATTTCCCTTATCGAGAGTTACCATTTTATTGCTATGAAAAAATATTACCATGATAAAATTGATTAAAGCACTTAATGGAGGGATTAGTTATGAATAGAGAAATTACAATGGATACGATTAAACATTTTAAAGAAACGTTTAATAAAAATCCTAATAATAAAATTATGGAGAACATTATTTCTACAAATGGAATAAGAAACATAGCTAAAAATAAAGAGGCAATAAATAGAAATAGAGATGTATTTTCTATAGAATTACCAAAAGTAAAAATAACAGACCAAAAAAATACAATGAGGTGTTGGGCATTTGCAGGGTTAAATTTACTAAAGAGAGAAGTAGCTAACAACCTTAATATTAAATTAGACAACGTAGAGTTATCTCAGAATTATATCATTTTTTATGATAAGTTAGAGAAAGCAAATAACTTTTATGAATGGATAATAGAGTTTAAAGATAGAGATTTATTAGATAGAGATTTATTAGAGTTACTAAATTGGGGCCTGTATGAGGGAGGTCATTGGGAATATTTCGTTGGACTAGTAAATAAATATGGCGTTGTTCCAAAAGAGATTATGCCAGAAACTAAAGACAGCGAAGATTCTGGTATATTAATTAGTATTTTGTCTAGTAAAATCAGGAAAGATGCAAGTAAATTAAGAAAAATATTAAAAAATTGTGATGATATTATTAAAATAAGACAAGAAAAACAAAAGATGCTTAATGAAGTGTATGACATATTATGTAAAACTTTAGGAGAACCACCAAGTAGTTTTAAATATGAATATATAGACCAAAATGGAAAGTATAATATTGTTTCTGAAATGACTCCAATAGAGTTTTATAATCAATATGTCGGAACATCACTAAGTGATTATGTTATGGTGGCAAATGTCCCCATGCATAATAAAAAGTTTAATTCTTTATACAAAGAAAGAGAATATATCAGTAATATTATTGATAATACAAATCATTATTTTTTGAATGTAGAACTAGAAGATATTAAATCATTGGTAGTGAAATCTTTAAAAGATTCAAAGCCAGTTTATTTTGCATGTAACATTGCAAGAAATAATAATAGAGATTTAAAAATCCTTGATTATGAAATGTATCAATATGGTAAAGTATTGGGAATAGATTTGGAAATGAGTAAAGAAGAATTATTGGACTACAGGGAAATTAGATTAGAACATATGATGTTATTTGTAGGAGTAAATATTATAAATGATAAAATTGAGAGATGGAAAGTGGAAGATAGCTCGGGTTATAAAGAAGGAAACCAAGGATATTATATTATGAATGATAATTTCTTTGATAAATATGTTGTAGAGTGTGTAATAAATAAAAAGTATATGACGAAGAAACAGTTAAAATTATTAGAGCAAGAGCCTATAATATTCAATCCATGGGAGCCAATGAGTTAGGAAGCCAGCACCGCATCCCAATCGTTGGGCGGACGAGCACTACAGCAAAACAAGGTTGAGACTATTTAAAATATCCTATAATTAACATTGCCAATTATATATCCTATAATTAATTTTGAAACGGAGGAAAAAGTATATGGGAAACACACAAAAAAAATGGTTAATAATTATTGTTGGGTTGGCTGTAGTTGTAAACTTGACTTTTGGATATATTTATATATTGAAAAAGAAAACAGACATACCCAAAACTGTAGTATCTTCAGAGGAGACAGGTAAAAAAGAGAACTTAGCCATTAATAAAATCGAAGAAAAGATTGAAGAAACAAAAGCTAAAACAAATCAAGAAAATAATAAGGTTTCTTCGGAAAATAAAACTGAGGCTCAGCCTCAGACTAAAGGTCAAGATCAGTCTCAACCTAAACCTAACCCTCCGGCGCAAGACAAACCGAAAAATGGTAAATATAATGTAGGTAAGTTATTTTCAATCAAAGACAAGATTGATTGTAGAAATAACTTTTTTGAGTACAAAGGATTATATATAGATGAATATAATCCAGATTATGAAGATAGAATTATTTATATGTATTCAATGGAAAATATTACAGATAAAACACAAATAATGAATATTCACATTAAGTTTTATGACGCTGACAAGAAGTGTATTCGAGATTATCAGCACGATTCTGGGAATACAACATATGATGATATATCTTTTTACACTGTTAAACCACACGAAGCAACAAATCGCTCTTATACAGTTTATGGTGAAAATATTTATGGTGAAAATGCAATGTTGATTGAGGGAAAAACATTAGGCGATGCTAAATATTTTTCTATAGAGGATATAGTAAGAGAATGAGGTATACACATGAAAAATTTTAAAAGATGCTATCCTTTATTTTCACTTTGTGGTTTGAACTGTGGGTTGTGTTCAATGCACTTGGATAATTATTGTCCTGGTTGTGGGGGTGGAGCAGGTAATCAATCATGTGCAATTGCAAGGTGCAGTCAACAACGCAGTGGAATTGAATACTGCTATTTGTGTGATGAGTATCCTTGTAAAAAGTATGATGGTATAGATGCTTTTGACTCCTTTATTACTCATCGCAATCAGTTAAAGGACTTTGAGAAAGTCATGAAAATAGGAATAGACTCCTACCAAGCTGAGCTTGCTGAAAAAATAGAAATTTTAAAATATTTATTGGCAAATTACAATGATGGGCGGAGAAAGAGTTTTTTCTGCATAGCTGTTAATCTTTTGGAACTACAAGATGTAAAATCTGTAGTGGAACAAATTGCAATTGAAACAAAATCGGACAATCTTACACTAAAAGAAAAAGCTGCACTTGCAGTAAACCTGTTTCAGGCTATAGCAGCGAAGCGAAATATTGTGCTAAAACTTAATAAGAAAGTCAGTAAGAAGTAGTAGCTAAATTTCAATTTATAGTTTAGTTATTTTGCATTCTTTATATAATTGCTGTAAGGAGGTAAGTTTATGCTGATGCAAGAGGCAACATCAGAAATGATTAAAGAGTGGAAAGTTATCTATGATGAATACAAAGCACGACTTTATCCAAATAAAAAAGCGGCTTTAGAAATAATTGAATATCTTAAGAAAAAGTATCCAGTAACCGAGCAACCACAAGAAGAATTAAAACAGGTTGTTTTGGATAATGTGATGCAAAATGAATGCTATTCAAATAAGCTGCTTGACGGCAAAGTACCTGTTGCAAAGGTATTTTATATCGAAAACTCAGGGGCAGGACAGCCTCTTTATGAAAAACAGGATGTTGTGTTCAAGGGATGTAAAATTATTATTGGAGTAGAACTTGAAACAGCTTATTTCATGGTTGAAGGAAACAGTATGTTATGGGATGAGTTATTTGCTTTCAGAGGTTTAGATGAGGATGATTTAAACAACTTTTATTTGGTTGCAGAATACATTACTTGCTTAAAAAAGTTTGGCATGCTTGATAATTTAAAATGAGCTCATTAGTATAAATATTTAATGGGAGGCAGATACGTCATGAAAGTAATCTTATATATGGCTATGTCTATTAATGGTTATATTGCAACTGAAGATGGGAATGAAGACTTCCTTTCTCATGAGAATTGGAATACATTTTGTAAGTTAGCCCCAAAATGTGGCGCATTTATTGTTGGAAGAAAGACATATGAGGCTGTACAAAGCTGGACTGAAGGATATACATATGATGATGTTGATGCAATTAGAATTGTAGTATCAAGAAATAAAAGCTATGAGATTGGTTCTAGCTATTTACTTGCTACATCTCCGGAAAATGCATTGGATATCTGTAAGCAAAAAGGTTTAAATGAAGTCATATTAACTGGTGGCAGTAGTTTAAATTCGGAATTTATGAGACGAAATTTAGTGGATGAGATTATTGTGAATATTGAACCTTTTGTATTAGGAAAAGGTATAAAAATATTTGCTGATAACGATTGGGAGACTGAATTAGAACTGGTAAATATTAAAGAGTTGCCTTCAAAAATAGTTCAACTATGTTATAAAGTAAAAAAGGATTAATTCTTTAAAACTATGTTATAGATTCGCGGAGGCATTGTATTATAAAAAAAGGAGAAGGACTTATGAATCGAAAAGAAAAAGTTTTTGAAAGGTTAAATAATTTAAATATTAAATATCAAACTATTGAACATCCTGCTGCTTTTACGGTTGAGGATATAACTAACTTAAACATGATGCAATATGGAGAGGTTTGTAAAAATCTATTCTTGAGAGATGCAAAAGGTGAGAGACATTTCCTTATAGTTCTTGATAAAGATAAAAATGTTGATTTAAGAACTATTCAGGAAAAACTGGCCTGCACAAGGTTGGGTTTTGCATCAGAAGAAAGGTTATATAAATATTTGAACCTTAATAAGGGAGAAGTAACTCCGTTAGCTGTTATTAATGATTTAGACCATATAGTAGAAGTAGTAATAGATAATGATTTAAAAGGAAAAAACAAACTTGGATTTCACCCTAATGAAAACACTGCAACGGTTATAATCTCTTATGATGATTTAGTAAAGTATATTAAACAAAATAGTAATACGATTCACATGATTACACTTTAAATTATGTATAATAATTCAGTTATTATAAAAAATCTCAGTATTCTATTGGAATACTGAGATTTTACTTATTATTAAGTGAATGTCTAGCCTCAGATTGTATTTCTTATTACTTCTGGGCTTCTAAATATGTGTTGTACATCTTTAGAATTTTGGGAGTTTGTTGACTTATGATGTCTGGCGTTTTTTCTCGTTCTTCGTATTGATCAGGGTGGCCTGGAACAATCCTCAAGCCAGCTTCCAACTGAAATCCGTCTACTATGTGATATAACCACAAAGTTTCTTCATCATACATTTTACAGATATCTTTACCGATTGCTTCACAAATATCACCCGGCCAAGGTCTTTTTCTTTCGGAGAGCTTCAACATAATAATGTCATTAATTTTGGATATTAGTACATTTGCATATTTCTCAAGACTGATATTTACACCGAATTCTTCAGACATCCAAAAAATTTTTGGGTAATTGTTGTCTAGCTGTGATGAAATGAACTTAATATAGGAAAGAACCGATACTAATGCGTCATAAGAATCTTCTCCTAGTTCATTCCGGTGCAGTTCCTGCGAGTTTAGCCAACTGAAATAATCCAAATCAAAATCACTTTTTGGTTCTTGTTTCTTTTTTGTCAAGAAAGTAAAAGTCATCGAGTGCCCATGATTTGTCAGATCAGTAATTACAATTTTATCGATTTCCTTTATTAACTCAATCGTCATGCCGTCTAATGGTGCACACAACTTCTCTGGAATAGAAGATTCACCGAGAGTCTCTTTGCTCATGATTATTCCTCCTCTTAATTAAGTTTGAGGTTTAAAAATAGTCTATCGTTATCTAGCATATCATATATTATCTGATTGGCTATTACAACTGTTTTTTATGTTTCTGTGTTTTGCTCAAAAGAATATATAGGTAAATATTGGTGACAAATGGAATTATTTCTTGATATACATTATATTCATTTGTATACTTATTTTAGGGAGCTAAGGGAAAATCAATTCACTAGCAAACATTATCCTTATTGTTAAAAATCGTTTCAATAAATATATGGATTAATTAAGGAAATAATTTAGATTCTGTATACTGGGAGGGAAGCAAGATGTCTAAAATTATAGGTATTTGTGGAAGTCCACGTCAAAATGGTAATTCTGAAATGGTTTTAAATTTACTATCGACTGAGCTCCTGAAAATCGGAGTAGAATTTGAAAATATACTACTAAGCTGTACAGATATAAAAATGTGTAAAGGATGTTTGTCTTGTGAAGATTATAGAGATTGTCCATTAAAAGACGATACAAGATTGATATTTGATAAAATGGTAAGAGCAGATGTCATTGTGTTTGCAACTCCATCTTATTTTGACAATATACCTGGTTTGTTAAAGAATTTTTTGGACAGAAGCAATTTGATAGTTAATAACCTAAAAGGAAAGAAAGTAGTAATAATTGTTGTAGGACAAGCGGATGAAAAGTCAAGATTATCAGCAGCTAAAGCTATTAAGTCATATTGCGATATTACTAGTATGGAAGTGATAGATGAAAAAACATTTCAAACAAGAAGAATTGGCGATTTAATTAAAGATGAAACAGCTAAAGAAGAATTGTACGATATATCGAAATTGATAATTGCTAGCCTTAATTAAGTTTCACGGACAACATCTTCTAATAATGTACTTTATACGGCGAAGTGCCATGAATATATTAAGGAGGCAAATATGTATCATCCACGATTTAGGGGTAACCATTATGCAATGGGGCAGAAAATGGGGGATATATTTAAAAAATGTAATGCTCAATTTCCAATTAAACTTGATTCGTTTCAAACTAAATTTGGCAAAGAAAGTGGAATGTTGTTAAGAAAGTTTTTTCCGGAAGCATCAGAGGAAATTAAAGGTATTACTGATGTAATAGGATATGATAATGAATTATTTACTTCTTGGATGATGTGTATGGGATGCTGCCTAGATATAGACGATGGCGATTGTGTAGAAATAAGAGGTTGTACTGCATTTAGTTTTATACATAATAATCAAGTCTATTATGCTAGAGATAACGATTTGCCGCCATTTTTAAAAGACATAAGCAAAAGTGTTTATTATGAACCAGAAAACAAAATTAGTTTTATTCTAAATACCTCATCATTTATCAATGGAGAAGAAGGAATAAACCAATATGGATTGGTTGCGGCTATGACTTTTGTTTTGCCCAAAATAGAAGAAATAAAGCCAGGTTTAAATTCGGTATTTTTAGTTCGTTATATTCTTGAAAATTGCAAAAATGTTAATGAGGGAATTAAAGCCTTGAACGAATTACCAATTGCTTCTAGCTGCAACATACTTTTAACTGATAGAAGCGGAAAAATGGTAGTCGTAGAATGTAACCCTTTTAAAATGGATATAAGGTATCCCGAAAAAGATAATAGTGATAATGAATTTATTATTACGGTAAATCATTTTACATCAAAAGAAATGTGGAAGCACGATGCAAGTAATCGGAATGTTTATTTCTCTGAAGAAAGATATCAAACCGCATTCAATGCATTAAAGAATGTTTATTACAGTGATGGCGTTGAACATGCTAAAAATATATTAAGCGGGAAACAAGGGTTTATGTGTCAATATGATAAAAAATTAAATTTTGAAACTATTTGGTCATCAGTGTTTGATATTTCAAATGGTAAAATATTTAGAGCAGAAGGAAATCCTCAAAAAGTAAAATATATTGAAGACAAACGATTTTCAAATATTATAAAATACGGCACATAAAAATGATAAATTTTAAAAAGGAGATACATTTACCATGAGCAAAAGAACTGATTATATACAATGGGATGAATACTTTATGGGGATAGCTCTATTATCAGCAAAAAGGAGTAAAGACCCTTCGACACAAGTCGGAGCTTGTATTGTCGACAGTAAAACTAATAGGATTCTGAGTGTTGGTTATAATGGGTTTCCCTTTGGCTGTTCAGATGATGATTTCCCATGGGAGAGGGAGGGCGAAACTCTATACACTAAATATCCATATGTGGTCCATGCAGAACTTAATGCAATTCTAAATAACAGAGGTATTTCCTTAGAAAATAGTAAAATATATACTGCTCTATTCCCATGTAATGAATGTACAAAAGCTATCATCCAATCCGGGATAAAAGAAGTGGTATACTTAAGTGATAAATATGCTGACACCGACAGCGTTAAGGCATCCAAGAAAATGTTTGAAAAAGCTGGGGTAATATTTAAACAAGTAGAAACAGAAATAGAAGAAATAAAAATATCATTCAGATTTATTTAACCGATTGGAGGTTTTAATATGGGAAATAGTGAAATAGTTGAATATTATAATCGTGGATTCGAAAAAGATAGGTTATTCGTTGACTATTTTCAACTTGAAAGAGTAAGGTCAATGGAAATTATCAAAAGATACCTTAATAAACAGAACATGAACATTGTTGATATTGGAGGAGGAACGGGATTTTATTCATTTTGGCTTGCTGAACAAGGACACAATGTTCATTTAATTGATTTAGCTCCAAAAAACATTGAAATTGCAATAGAGCATTCAAAAGAAACAGGCATAAGTTTAGATTCTATTAAACTTGGAGACGCAACAAAGTTGGATTATAAGGATGGCTCGTTTGATATAGCATTGTTATTCGGACCTTTGTACCATCTAGTCAATAAGGAGGATAGGATAAAGTCCTTACTTGAAGCCAAAAGAGTGCTAAAGCAAGGGGGCGTTTTATTATGTGCAGCAATTTCGAGATATGCTACTATGATCGATGGATACTTCAAAGATATAATTAAAGATAGTACCTTCGAAAAAATGGTGAGAAACGACTTGAATAATGGTCAACATAGGAATAATACTAGCAGTTTTAACTATTTTACAACTGCTTATTTACATCATCCAGAAGAGTTGAAAGAAGAAATAAAAAATGCCGGATTTGAATTGGATAGAGTTTTACCAATAGAAGGATTTGGATGTGCGCTACCTAATTTCGATGAAAAATGGAAAGACGAAAAATATAAAAACAGCTTACTTGAAACATTAGAAATCATTGAAAATGATTCATCGATAACGGGAATCACTGCTCATTTAATGGGCATTGGAAAAAAGAAATAGAAATTTGGGTGGATATAATAGAAATACATTTTGAAGATATACTATTGGCGAGGTGAACAAAATGAATTTTAATGATGTTGCGGAAGGCTGGGATACAGAGAAAAGAATAAGCCGTGCTCGAATAATTGCAAATGAGATTTTTAAGTCAATTAAAGCAGAAAAAGTACACTGTGCATTGGACTTTGGCTGTGGAACTGGACTGATTAGTTTTAACTTGTGTGATAAGTTTGACCAGATAACTCTTGTTGATACTTCAAAAGGGATGATTGATAAATTAAATACCAAAATTCATGATTCAAAGATTCAGAACATGCAAGCATTTAATTTGGATATAAATAATGAATTTGAATTGCTAGGTAAATACGATGTTATCTATACTTCCATGGCTTTGCACCATATTAAAGATGTAAAGAAAAGTATAGAAATTTTATATGGATTACTAAATAATGATGGTTATTTATGTGTTGTTGATTTGGTTGAAGATGATGGAAGTTTTCATAAATTAGAAAAAGATTTTGATGGCCATAACGGTTTTAACACTGGTGAAATGTCCAAAGTTCTAGAAGAAGTTGGCTTTAAAAATATTGATATATATGTTTTTTATGAAGATACTAAAGATATCGGAGGCTTAGTTATAAAGTATTCACTTTTCATTATGATCGGAAAGAAGATGGAAACGGTTATGATAAGCGAATAGTGAAAGAAATACTATAGGAGGATATGATATTGTCAATTAAAAACAATGAGATAACAATAGGTAAAATTATTTTTACTTTAATATATATCCTAATTTTTCCGGCATTGCTTCTTTTCCTATCAGGTGACTGGTTCTGGCTTGAAGGTTGGGTTTTTAGTATATGGTTTATTGTACTTTGCTTCACTACGATTATTTATTTATATATTAATGATCCTGCGCTTCTTACAGAAAGGTATAAAAAACCAGGGACCGGCAATCAGAAAGGATGGGATAAGTATGTTGTTTACGGTCTTCTTGTAGGATTTATTGCCTGGATTGTTATTATGCCATTGGATGCAAAAAGATATGGATGGACTGGATATGCGCCTTTATGGATAAAAGTATTGGGCGGCATAGAGCTTTTATTATCATTCTTCTTCTTTTATCGAGCATATAAGGATAACACTTTTGTTTCGCCATTAGTCAGAATTCAGAAAGAACGAAAACATCAAGTTGTTTCAACAGGCGTTTATGGTTTCGTGAGGCATCCTATGTATCTTGGAGGTACATTACTCTTCATTGGAACTCCAATGTTATTAGGTTCTATATATGGTATAATTATTGGGTTAGCAATGATATTCCTTTTAGCAGGAAGAATTATCGGAGAAGAAAAAATGCTATTGGATGAATTGGAAGGGTATTTAGATTATAAAAAGAAAGTTAAATATAGACTTATTCCTTTTATTTGGTAAATATATAAAAAAAGCGATATGAAATTATAGTTATAACTAAAAAATACACACGAATATTTTAAGTTATATGAAACATCAGGGGGGTTGTATGTATTTCTTTCTTATTTTTTCTGGGTTATTTATTGTTGGAGCAATCAGCAATTTATATAACGGTGAATATAAAACAATACCAGAGTGTCTATTTGCATCATTAATATGCTTTATAATTTATTATTTCTTAAACCAAGAAAAGAAAAAATCGGTAGAATTTATAAATTGGATTATTCAAAACAAAAATAATATTGAAAATGGGGGTACTTACTTAGAATTTACTGAAATAAAACCTGAAACTGAATTAATACAGTTTCAAATATGCATATCATTTATATTTTTTTCTGTAAAATCCCCATCGCGGTTTTTGGTAAAAGGATATGATAAAACTTTATCAAGAAAAATAATATGTACAATTATATCATTATTATTTGGATGGTGGGCAATTCCCTGGGGGCCAATATATACTATTCAAACAATTAGCAATAATCTTGTTGGTGGGAAAATAATAAAGGTTTCAGAATTATTAGGAAATATAAATAAAGCAGATAATCTAACTGATGCCATAGTTGGTTAAATATTTGGACTAATAAAAATCAGTTGCACGATATCATTAGGGAAAATAATAGAATTAATATAGAAAGATAGTTATTGTATGTTTGGAAGGGGATTCTTATGTTAAAGAAATTAACCATGGAGGATCTATATGAATATGGATTTCTTAAAACTAATTTTAGTGAGTTTGATTTAACAGATATGTCAAATCCGGCAGTGCAGCGGCTAAAAGAAGAAGTAAGAAATTTAATATATAACGAAAAAGGACTTTTATATCTCAAAATACCTGGATTGGATTTAAGTGATATTCCGGAAGAAGCATTTCAAGATGTAATAATAGAAGAATCAGACTTAAAGGATTGCAAGGCTAGATTTAATCCTCAATTATTGGCACTTGAAGAAGTTAATGGCATACATATGGAAAGAAGATTAGTAGGAGTAAATCTGGAAGGTAATGATTTATCAGGAATGGATTTAAAAGATATAAACATAAAATCAGCAAATTTTACTAATACCGGAGCTGTTATTAATTTAGCAGAAACAGGGACTTGCTTTCTTGAAGAAACAATATTATCAGGCTGCGAGATAATAGGAAAGCCGAACAATATATTCTATGGTGAAAATACTTTTCCGGATGAATATAAAAAAGAAAATCCTGAATATTTTATAGGCGAGAATTCTCCTGAAGAGCTTAAATATGCTTTTTATGGCGCTGATGTATGGGATGATGAAATACAGGATAATGTTATTATTAAATATAAGAGTTTTCTACAAGATAAAAATCTAATACGATTTGAAAAATATTCGCCTATTATAAGAATTATAAACACTATCGGATGGGAAAAAGCAGAAGAAATAATCCATCAATATGACGATATAAATAAAGCATTAACCGATATAGATTTATTAAGAAGCTTAATGGAAGATGATACACATCAATTTGAATCAACAGAACCAGAGAATATTGATGAACAAGAAAAAAACGTATTTTTTTCACAGCTGCCTAAAGAAAAACAAGGAGAGCTTATTAAGCTAGCAAGGCACTATAAGCCATCATATAAGCCAAGAATGGGTATACATCCCAAAATAACTTTCGGGAAAGAAATAGAGTTTAATGGCTTTGATTATTCTATTATGAGAAAAACTCTTTTAGAAAATCCGGTTAAATTTGGATTTTATGAATGGAAGTGCATGGATGATGCAACGGTTGACGGGGAGGTGGTATCACCACCATTATATGATTCACCGATGGCATGGGAACAATATCAAAATGTTTGCAATAAAATTAAAGGGCTTGGTGGTTTTACAGATTCTAAGTGTGGAGGACATATCCATTTTGGCGCTTCAGCATTAGAAAATTCACCGCAGAAATGGCTGCAATTATTTAAAATATGGTCGACATTTGAAGATGTTATTTTCAGACTTTCCGGGGGCGAACTAGAGAAAATAAGAGGCGAGTCATATGCACAGCCGGTATCGTTATATTTAAAGCAGTTCGTTAATGGTGAAGGGGATATAAATTCTGAAGATGATATAAAAGTATTAGCTCAAGTATATGGGCAATATGCAGATAAAACCGCGCATTATCAAAGTCTGAATCTTGAAAACATTCTAGATGGATATGGAAAGCAAAATTATGATAAATATACAATAGAAATGAGATGCTTTAATGGAACATTAGACCCGGTACAAGGGCAGACAAATGTACTAATCGGAGCAGGAATATTGGGTGCAGCAATTGACATTGTAGATGACTTGGAAAACAATAGAGAAAGGGCCGAACTTTTGGATAAATACTATCAGGAATCTATAAGCCAAGATTATCAATATAAAGAAGAAGGAAATATAGATAAAATGCTTGCTTTTGTTGATATAGTTTGTACTAATAAAGATGATAAATTAAGACTTTTGAATCTCTGGGGAAGGACGAAAGAAGTAAACTTAGAAAATCAATATAATGAATCCGATACTAAGATAAAGCGAAGAATGGAAGAATTAAGTATTACTGGAGGGAGATGAATTTATGGCAAATAAGTTATATGATATAAATCAAGTAAAAGATGCAGTTACACCATCAAAGCCTCTTTTAATTATAAAAGAACAAACAGTATGGGAAGCAAGCAATGAAGAAGACGCAGTAAGCATTGTTATGGGAGAACAATATTTAATGCTTAATGATAAAGAAAAATGGAAAGAAAGAGTACAGAGGGCTAGGATGGAAGTGCTCATGGGAATCGGAAGAAATCAAAACCTTCAGGTGATGCATAGTAAGTTGGGTGTAATTAAGCTGAATTATGCAAATAAACAAAGTGAAGATTTAGAGGAATTAAAAGAAAAAGAAAAAATCAACATAATGATTGATAATGATAAAGTCTTTTTATTATCCTTTGTTAAAATTGGGGCCTTAGTTATACTTGAGAATACAAACAGTAGAATATTTCAGAAAGAAGTTCAAAATGACAGCCCTTCAAATAAATTTATTGTCCTGCATGAAGCTTATGATATTGATGAACTAATAAAGGCAAATTTATAGGAGGTTACGTTGAGTAAGTTTCTTGAAACAATACTAAAACCTAATAATGAAAAAAAGATAAGACTGTCAATTGCATCATTGTCTTGTTTTATCAGCATCTTATTTATATTTAGTATTGTATATATTAGATACCCATTTTTACCAATTAGAGCTTTTTATTTATTCTTCTTTTTGGTACTATTTATTCCTACATTGCTGTTACAAGTCATAGTTTTATTAATAACAAGGAAGATTAAAATTCCTCCAGTAATGCAATTTGTACTGTATTTATTGCCATGCATTTTCATTATGATATTAGGCCATTACCAGCCAGAATTGCCTCAGACAGTGAATGAGAAATCCCCTTCGTTATCATATAGCGGCAAGTATGTTTTAACTATTCCCATAGATAGAAATAAAAATTATAATGATAACTTTGTGTGGAAGATAACAATTAAAAGTAAGGACGGGAAACTACTTTATAGGGATGAGAATTCAAAATTTGTTGGACATTTAAACGTATATTGGATTTGGGATTCTAAAGATAATGTCTGGCTTTATAACAGTGATGATGGATTTGTTTATTATTGGACATCTATGAATGGCATATGGGAGAAAAAGAAATGGGGATATGGTAAGAATAAACAGATTGAAGCCAACATATATCCACCTGCTGAGCTTTATCCTTATTATGAAAAATAATAGAGGACTAATTCCTAAAATAATATACTCAAAGAGGTTTTCTTATGATATATAAAGGTTTTAAGTTCGGAATCCTATTGCAAATTGCAATAGGCCCAGTATTTATTTACATATTCAAAACAGCGACAGAATATGGGCTGCTTGCTTCTGAATCTGGAGTATTAGCTGCTACATTAATAGATGCTGTATATGTTTTATTAGCAATAGTTGGGATTGGTTCTGTCTTAGACAAGCCTGGTGTTAAGAAAACACTAAAATATTTCGGCGCAATTATTTTAGTCTATTTTGGCTTCGGGATAATATTAGGAACCTTTGAAATTAATATTATTCCAAGTTTTAAAAATTTATCTAATACATCATTAGCTGCAAATTCATTTCTTGCGACTTTAATCCTTACAGCTTCTAATCCGCTTACAATTTTGTTTTGGACTGGAGTATTTGCATCTAGAATTACTTGCGAAGGATATAGTAAAAAAGAAATGAAATTATTCGGCATAGGCGCGGTACTTGCAACATTTATTTTCCTAGGTTCGTTTGCATTTATAGCAAGCTTGTTTCATGTAATAATTACAGAAACAATTATAAATATTTTGAATATTGTCGTAGGAATATTTCTTATAGGATTTGGAATTAGGATGTGCTTCAGCAAAATGCTGTCAGCTAAAGAGTCATCTGAATAATTGGGCTGCATTAGAAAATGAGTTGGGTATAATTCATTGGTAAAAAAGTTACAGCTAAATTCAGTATAGAAAGAGGAAATATTAATGATATCAAATAACATATTCTCAATATTAGGACAAATTGCCATTGCTATTCTTTTTTCTGTTTGCATTTTTATATTTCAGTTGCCTCCAATTAGTGCAATAATATTATTTGCAATTTATATTGGAATTGGATATCTATTAAAATCACAAAACAGTTCAGCTAAAAACTTTCTTTCGATTTCTGCATTGGGTATATTATTAAGTATTTTTGCAGTCTATTTGTTTTTTACATATCAATCAGAAATAGTAAATCCCGCTAAATATTTTCCTGGGCAAAATGCAATTATATTTGCATTATATATTATATTGAATCCTATTATATTTAGCTTTTCGATGTGCGATCCAAGTATTGTTCTAAAAAATCCAATAATAATGTTTATAATTCTTATATTTATTTCATTTTTGCCAACTGTTTTAATGTGGATTGGTTTGCAGTTAAAATTTAAGCTTAATACACACAGTAAAGTTAATAATGAACAATGTTAATGTCTTCATGGTGCTACAATAGAGTTATTATTTATTGAGGAGAGATTGCTATATTTAATTTAGAGCTAGGCATAAAAGAAATTAATCATAATGATTATAGAATAATATCTAGGACTGCCGTAAGAGCTGTTATATTAGAAGAAGGTAAGCTGTTAATGGTTTTGACAAACCGTAATGATTATAAATTCCCAGGCGGAGGAATACAACCGAAAGAAAATATCGAAGAGGCACTAATACGTGAAGTTGAAGAAGAAACAGGATATGTTGTTAAAAACACAAAAGAAAGATTAGGAGTTATTGTTCAAAGAGATATAGATAAATATGAAAAAGATGCAATTTTTGAAATGACATCATATTATTACTTATGCGAAGTGACAGGTACAAAATTTGAACAAAGGCTCGATGATTACGAAGAAGAACAGAACTTTCATCCTGTTTGGATAACAATAGAAGCGGCAATAAATTTAAAGAAAGGAAAAACGATTTAAATGATTGGGTATACAGGGAATTGCAAGCATTAAAAGAAATCAAAGCAATGGAGAAAAATCTATTACGGGAGTAGACTCGGAAACTCAATGCTAGATTATATAAAACTCAACTTATAGAATTGCTAATTGGGGGTTAATATGAATATAAATCAAAAGAGTTACGTTCTTGCAAATCCATGGAGAAGATTAGTTGCAGTTATTATTGATACAGCATTAGTATATATAAGCCTTATCGTTATTGGGGGGTTAGCTGATAATGATAATTCTAATGTGCCTTTTACATCTACCTGGTTAAATGTTTTTATTATTTTGTTTTTCTTGTTAATTGCTACTCAAATAATTTTACTAACCATCAAAGGACAAACTATCGGGAAATTAGCTCTTGGCGTTAAAATCATTAAAATAAAAACAGGCGAGAACGGGGGATTCGTAACTAATATATTATTAAGAACTTTATTGAACTTCCTTTTAAGAATCATACCTTTATATGGACTAATTGATATTTTATTTATTTTTAATAAAGATTATAGGTGCATTCACGACCATATAGCCGGAACTATAGTTATTGATTTAAAAAAGAGTTTTGCATGCAATAATTTACATGATGAAACTTGCGAAAAAACTAGTGAATTAAATTATTCAGAACCAATCTCTACATATAAACCTAAGTCAAATAGAAAGCCTTTGATAATTGTAACTATATTTGTGATAATACTTGTTATTTTAGCAACACCAAAAATAGCTACATGGCTGAAAGAATTTATAAATGTTATCAACTCAGAAGAGCAGGATAAGAAACCAATAGTTTTTGAAAGTTATGACAAAAAGTTTTCAGTTTTTGCACCTGAGGGATGGACTTTACAAGCCCAAAAGTTAAACCTTGACGCAGATTTGATAATATTTAGCGAAGATGAAGACAGAGGCTTTCTTGTAGTACGAGAAAATAAGAAAGACTTTAAAGATGGGTATAATATAGAAGATTACTGGATTAAAATATCAGAAATAAAGGCTAATGAAAACATTAAAATCAACAGACGAATAATAAACGGGAATAAGGTAAGTAATTATCCTGCTGTACAAGGGGATTTTGAAATGACAGAAGACGATTTAAATTTTAAATATCTTATAACATGTGTTGAGACATCAGAATATTTTTATCAACTTGTTGGGTGGACAAACAGAAGTAAATTCGAGACTTATCAAGAAGAATTTATTGATATATCTAATAGTTTTAAAGAAAAATATAAAGGTAATGAAAAATTATAGTATGAAAAGACTTATATCTTTCTAATTAATTTTATAAAATAAAAAACATCTTTCAACGGAGGCATAAATTTTGGAAAGAAGCATTATTGGAATTCCTATCGGCGATCCATCGGGGATAGGACCGGAAATTGTTCTAAAAGCTTTAGAAAACAAAGAAATATATGATATTTGTAAGCCGCTCGTTATAGGAAGTGTAGAAGTAATAAAAAAGATTTCTGTTATTATTGCTTCTGCGCTTAAGATTAATGTTGTTTCCGAACCTGAACAAGGCAAATATGTGCATGGTTGTATAGATATTATTTCTCTGGATAATATTAATGCAGACTTGTTAAGGTATGGTATAGTCCAGCCTGAATCAGGAAAAGCAGCTTATGAGTATATTAAGAAAACTGTTGAGCTGGCACTGGAAGGTCAAATTAATGCGATAGCGACAACGCCAATTAATAAAGAGGCTATAAGAGCAGCAAATATAAATTTTATTGGCCATACTGAAATCCTTGCAGATTTAACACAAACAGAAGACCTCCTGACTATGTTTCAGGTAAATAATATGCGAATATTTTTCTTATCGAGGCACATAGCCTTAAAAGAAGTTTGTAACTTAATTAAAAAATATAATATTTTAAAATATATTGAGAAATGCAGCAAAGCTCTAGAAAAACTCGGGCTTAATAAAAGATTAATTGCTGTTGCAGGCTTAAATCCGCATAATGGCGAGCACGGGCTTTTCGGAGATGAAGAGGTTAAAGAAATCGAACCTGCTATAAACGAGGCTAAAGAGAGAGGTATTGACGTAGTAGGTCCAGTATCTCCCGATTCGGTCTTTTTTCAAGCGCTTAAAGGAAAATATGATGCAGTATTATCTTTATACCATGACCAAGGACACATTGCTGCTAAGACGGTTGATTTTGAGAAAACAATATCATTAACTATCGGAATGCCATTTATTAGAACATCGGTTGACCATGGAACTGCATTTGATATTGCGGGTAAAGGTATAGCCAGCAGTATCAGCCTGGAAGAAGCTATTAAACTTGCAGCCGAATATAGTCATATATATAGAAATATATAAATATGAATTTCATTAGAGAAATAAAAAGCAATTTGAGATTGACATTTTTAATTATCTCAAGGCTTGATGGGAATAATATTTATATTCTATAGCGCAATGACATAATTGATTCAAATCCAATTTAAAAGAGGGGAAATGGTTAAAATGAAAACTGTAGTAATATATAAGTCAAAAACAGGTTTTACAAAAAAGTATGCAGAATGGATTGCGGAGGAATTATCGGCAGATATATTTCAAGGTTCAAAGGTTAACGCTGATGTATTGGCAACCTATGATACTGTGGTTTACGGGGGCGGCTTATATGCCGGAGGTATAAATGGGATTAAACTTATAAAGCGAAATCTGGATAAACTTAAGGATAAAAAGGTTATTGCCTTTGCGACAGGTGCATCACCAGCAAAAGAAGAAACTATAAGGGAAATCGAAAACAATAATTTTTCCGTTGAACAGCAGAAACATATAAAGTTCTTTTATCTTCGTGGCGGATTTGACTATAATCGATTGAATCCTTTTTATAAAATGCTTATGACAATGTTAAAAAGTAAGCTAAAATCCAAAACAGAACTTAAACCTGACGAAAAGGGTATGCTTGAAGCTTACGAAAAACCGGTTGACTTCACAAATAAGAAAAATATAGATGAAATTATTTCATATGTTAACTCGTAAATGAAAATCTGGCATTGAATTAGTCAATGCCAGATAATTTTTATAAAATTCTGCATCATACTGTTTTAGTCTTTTAATATCAAAAGGCTCAAATCTATAATTATCTTGCTAATAAGTATCTGTTTATACGATACTTGTTAGCTCTGTTCATAAGTGCAGTAGACACTAATTAAACAAGAATGGTACAATAGAATTATCAAAATCTTGGAAGCAAGGAGAAATTCTATGAAAAAAATCATTGCTTTAATACTTTGTGGATTAATATTAGCAGGCTGCTCAACACGCGAGAAGAAAGAACAAACCGCTTCGGCAAATCCAAATTCTAAGCCAATTGCAAAAAAGATGATTCAGGAAATTCCCCAACCAACTGCTGAAAAGTCAACCCAAGGAACGCCTCAATTAGCACCCGAAGAAGTGAATAAGGATAAAGATTGGTTTATTGGGGCGATAGGTTCTGCTAAAATACACGCAAAACTGAATATTTCTGGTGATAAGGTTTTTGGTTTTTATTATTATGATAAATACAAAAAGAACATAAGTATTGATGGTTCGATAGAAGATGGGATAAAAAATATGAAAACTATTTTTTTGACTGAGGATACTGACAAAAAAGCAACCATTCAAGGATTATTCAGGTCAGAAAATTACATACAAGGAATGTGGAGTAATGGCAAGGAAAGTTACCCGATGTATATTATAAAGAATTCCATAGGGGTTATGCCCCCAGAACAAGCAAGTAAGAACACAATGAGGTTTGAAGGGTATTGGAGTGGAAGCAATTCTGGCTATTTCAATGGTTCCGATGCTGATATTAAAGTGCTATTTGATGACTTGATTTTTTATGATTTAACTGCTTTTAACGGAAGTCATAGCGGCGAATTAAGCAGTTTTGCCATTGTTAATAATAATACTGCTAAAACCGTATTTAATGATATTCCATATGGAGAAGAGAAAGAAAACGTATTTTTTGAATTTACTGTCAAAGATAAAACTTTGAGTTTAAAATCAAACAGTTATGATTACATGTGTGGAATGGCAGTATATTTTGATTCCAGTTATACAAAAGGTAAAATAGAAGTTCCCTTTCCTACCGCAAAGGAGGTTGGGATTGTGGATACAGTAGAACAGGACGGATTATTTAAGAAACTCGTGGGTGACGATTATAAAGGATTTATAAATTATACCGCGGGAGTTGGATATTCTGATGCTGAGTTGGATGGGAAAAAGGTCATGGCTGGAGAATCTTATTTGAGAGGATTAAATGGTTATTGTTTTTATATAACTTCACCAGAATATATTTATGCTGCGATGGATGTAGGAGACAAGATTGTGTATTATACCAACGATAAAAGTTATGCAAGTAGATTGCCTCAGCCTATGGCAGATTGGGCAAACAAAAGAGTAGCTTTAAAGGTTGAATATATTTTTCAGGAGAATAAAAATGCTGAATAAAACAGATATATTAAAAAAGCTTCATAAGTTTATGTTAAAAAAGGATATCTAAAGGAAAACCATATTTGCTTTATTCTGGCTGATGAAAAAATATAAGCTTATAAGGAGGTTTGGAAGATTATGTCAGATGAGAGAATAGAAGAGATGAGTGACTTTTTTAACAATCGTGCAGAAACTTATGATGACCATATGCTTATAGATCTTCAATTAAATGAATTCTATGATGAAATTGCAAAATGTTTTTCTTCTAATAGAGATAATGTAAAATTGTTAGATTTAGGTTGTGGGACTGGGCTTGAGCTTGAAAGATTCTTAAAATTATATCCAAAATCAGAAGTAACAGGTATAGATCTATCGATTCAAATGCTTAATGAGCTAAAGAAAAAATACAAGGATAAAGAAGCGCAGATGAATCTGATTTGCAAGTCATATTTTGATGTTGATTTTGGTATTGATACATATGATTATGTTGTATCAACCTATTCTTTGCACCATTTTAGCTCTGAATTAAAAATATCACTCTACAAAAGAGTGTATGATGCGCTTAAAAGCGGAGGAGTTTTTGTTGAGGGAGATTATACAGTTAAAACAGTTGAAGAAGAACAAAAACTTATTGAAGAAAACGAAAAAATCAGAAAAGAAAACAGGATTGAAGACGGCTTTTATCATTACGATACTCCTTTTGCCATCGATACTCAAATTGATTTATACAAAAAATCGGGATTTAAAAATATAGAAGTAAAAAAGCAATGGGATAATACTAGTATATTTGTTTGCACTAAATAGTAAAAAATGTTGCTTTTTGTATAAAATTAAAGTAATATTTATCCTGAGATAGTTAAGAAGGGATATAAAAAATATATGCCAAGTTGTTTGTAATGGATAATTGAAGAAGCACACAGAAAACTCTAGCCCAATTTATTCTAAGGTTATTGAGAGTTAGTGTGCGTTTTTATACCATTACAAGGAACGCATTAAATACTGATTATTTGCGGAAGCTCTTGAGGGTTTCCGTTTTTTATATTCTGATTTTTACTATCTCCATCCATTTTTTTGGATGAATGATGTGTTCCTTTGCCATTAAGAAAGGGTGAAGGATATGAAAAAAATATATTATAAATGGGAGCTGCATGACCATGGTATGTCCATAGAAGAAAGGCATTGTCACAATTGCGGTAAAAAAGTTATATTTGCAGATTCAGGGCAAAGAAGATTCAATGCAAATGGAAAAGATATTTATGGATTTGCAATTTATAAATGCGACAATGGACACACGTGGAATAAAAGTTTAGGAGCATACAAAACAAAAGATGCTAAAAATAAATTTGTTGACTATATGATTGAATTAAAAACAAAGGTTGACTTGATAAACCTAAGCTTGCTTGAAAAAGAAGACATAAAAGAGATTATTATATTTATTGAAGAAGTAAACGGAAAATGGAGATTGGATAAGCTGTTAGCCCAGCAAATTGAAGATATGAGCCGGGCGCAGATTGAAAAACTCATTAGTTATGGTAAAATTATAGTAAATGACCAAATTATAAAATCCAATCACCTATTAAAAAAGGGGGCTATAATAAAACTTTTATTGTAGTTTGCCTTTAAAATAGAAGTAAGTAGAGGATGGTATTAATGGTTAATTCCACAAATAAAGAGTATGGAAAAATATTTTTTGATGATACAAAATTGTTTCATGGCATTGGTTTTGATTTATTAAGGTTTATCAGCATTATGAGATATGGAATTTTATCTGAACATGCTGCGAAAGAACTGAATATTGACATGCCTCGAAATTTCCCTGGTTACAATCTTGATGATACAGTTTCAGTAACAATAGCCCCAGGCATATTTGGCAATTTTGAAGTCGGTGCCTATAATACTTTTGTTAAGAATGGAATACAGTTCGTCATTAGTAATATCGAGGCCATTAAGGCGGAACCCGGAAGCATAAGGGATTCTCATTTTGTTGATGAAAGGTTTGTTAATGATAGAATTCCGTTGGAGAATATTGAGGGTATTATTTTTCCTATGGATGCATTGCATAAACCAATATCTTCACTGCCAATAGATTTAAAAAATATGGAGCTAAGTTTAGTTGATAAGAGATGCACAAAAATAATATCGGGACTTAGAGAAGAGTGTAGTTATTTAGGAGATACAAAACCATTAATTGATTTAATACATAAAAAAGACCAATTCATAAAATCACAGCCGTACTTCTCTGAAAGAACAGAGGAAGAAGAAAAAAGAATTGTCGGTTATGAAAAAATTATAATAGGGGATATGGAAAGGTTCATGCAAAAATATCAGGGAGATGCGTTTTCTGCAAAATTCGGCAAGAAATCAGCAACTTTGTTAGATGTAGTAAAAGAGTATGTACCCGAAAACATGAAGTTGTATAACTCAAATGGAAAAGCAGCGAATATAGAAAGAGATAACAGGGATTCGCGTTAAAAATTAATATAGCAGAGTATCAGTTGTTAATCAAATTCTCAAATGGTAAAATATAAATGTTTACTAATCAAATTGGTCTAAATTTCTCAAACACGATAATAAAAATAGGAGGTAATTAACTATGCTAGAAAGAAAATATGAGTCACCAAGCCATTTTTTTAAGAGTTTTGTTATAACCTATATACTAATAGGAGTGGCTGTCTACTTTGCCGACTCAATATTCAAAGTTATTTCTACTATTTTAAGCTTATTGCCAATAAATAACTATTATGTTAGTTATGCAATTACGCAGGTAATTTTATGTTTAGTTTCGGTATTAATAATTTGGTTTAGTTTAAAACAGACATATAAGGAAATGAGGCTAAAAATAACAGATGCAAATAAAGTATTTAAATATTTTTTAATTATGATGATAATATTTTTCGCATTATCAGTCTCAGTAAACTTTATTCCTAATGACAACTTCGGTAGACAAATGATTGCTTTGATATTAAATATATCTGAAACTATTATAATCGCAATGAGCGTACTAAGTTCTGTTTTAGTGTATGGAGTATCAATTTTCTTTTTTAGAATGTTCTTAATCAAAGGAGCAACTGAAGAAAATAAAGAAGAGGACAACAAGGAATCAATAGTTGAAGGTCAAAATAATACATGATATAATAAACTAATAAATAAATGTATTTTATGCCTATAAGGTAAGTGCCATTTCGCTAAATTCGAAGCACGGTTGTTGATAGATATATAGAGAAACAACTATTATTGCTTAGAATTTAATGCAATGGCTTTTTTGCTGTTGAGGGCAGAAAAATAAGGAGGTTTAAAGTATGAATGAAGATGTTAAAAGTGTGGATGAAAATCGCGACATTGTAGAAATTATTTGTGGCAAGCTGCTATGCTTGGAGTTTGAACCAAATGATGAAACTTTAAAATTATTCCAATACCATACAGATAAACTACTTAAAGCCCCTATATTCTTCGCTTTCTTTGCAAAAGAATGGCTAAACGTAAGAGGATATGAAGCTAAGATTACAATATGCAAGAAGCCTTCATTCTTGGAGAATATATTCGCATATCTGGCGTTCAAGTTGGCAAAATTTGCGTACGATTATATGGGAACCAAATCCTTTGACTAAACTGGTAATATTACCAGTTTTTTTTTGAAATTTTATATACTGATAAATTAAATCTCTGATAATATATTATTATCATATTATAGCAATAGCTAAAAAACTCATATTAACATTCGAAAGGATTAGACAGTGAATAAAAGAGTTTATTCCATGCTCCAAGCTTTAATGGCTGCAGTATTGTTTGGAGCAAGCGCTCCCATTTCAAAGATGCTATTAAGTGAAGTTGACCCAATACCTATGGCTTCATTCTTATATCTCGGCAGCGGTTTCGGACTTTTAGTTTATCGCCTTATTAATAAGCCTGCTGGCATTGAAGCTAAAATTGTTAAGGCAGATGTAAAATGGCTATTAGGAGCAATATTGGCTGGCGGAGTTGCCGCACCTATTATATTAATGTTTAGTTTACGAAATACGCCAGCATCAACAGCTTCATTGCTATTAAACTTTGAAACTGTTGCAACAACATTAATTGCATTTATCATTTTTAAAGAAGCAATTGGCAAGAGAATATGGGCAGCAATACTTCTTATTACAAGTGCGAGTATATTGTTATCACTAGATTTCAGAGGAGAATGGGGTTTCTCAATAGGTGCATTGGGCGTTGTATTAGCTTGTGTACTATGGGGAGTGGATAATAACTTTACAAGAAATGTATCATCAAAAGATCCAATTATTACGGTAATCCTTAAAGGTATTTTTGCCGGCAGTTTTTCTTTAATCCTTGCATTTCTTACAAATAGTACTCTGCCAAGCTTGCAAGAAATAATCGAGATAATGATTTTAGGCTTTTTTAGTTATGGATTAAGTATAGTATTATTCATATTTGCCATGCGTGACCTTGGGGCTTCCAGAACAAGTGCATTTTTTAGTTCAGCACCTTTTATAGGAGTAATATTATCGTTTGTGATATTACGAGAACTGCCAAATAATATGTTTTATTTTGCGCTTCCTATAATGATACTTGGAGTAGTTCTTATATTATTTGAGGAACATGTACATTTACATTTACATGAACCATTAAAGCATGACCACCGCCATAGGCATGATGATAGACATCATGAGCACCAACATGATAACGGTGGAAATGTATTTGAACATTCACATATACATACACACGAATCAGTTGAACATTCTCATAAACATACGCCTGATATACATCATAGACATCAACACTAATAATTCATGTTTAAATAAGGAGTCCCCAAAATAAAGATACTTAAGGAGAGCTTAAAATGAGTGCAGCAATAATACAAGCAATAGGTTTTGCAGGATTGTTATTTGCAGTGTTATCCTTTCAAAATAAACAAAGAAAAAATATTTTATTATGTCAGATTATTGGATCAATTTTTTATATTTTTCACTTTTTATTACTTGGTGCTATAACGGGCTCTATTATGAATTTAATAGGTGCGGTCAGAAGTTATGTTTTTTACAACCGTGAAAAAAAGTGGGCAAGTAAATTAATCTGGTTATATATCTTTTTGTTTCTTGTAATAATAGGGGCATTATTTACTTGGAAAAATAATTTTAGTATATTGCCGATGATTGCAATGTGTGTGAGCACAGTCAGCTTCTGGATGAAAAATCCAAAGTATATTCGATTAATAATGTTGTTGTCTCCACCATGCTGGCTTACATATAATATAGTTTCAGGTTCTATTCCAGGGGTTATGACAGAAATCTTTGTATTTATCTCATTGATTACTGGCATTATAAGATTTGATATAATTAAGCCATCCGATAAAAGTATCAATGAAAGCATATTTTAGAAAGAAGGTATAAATTATGAAAGGTTTTATTCCAGATAGGTCCAAAGCTTTTGAGCTTTTTAAAGAATATAATAAAAGTGAAAGCTTAATCAAACATGCATTAGCTGTAGAGGCAGTCATGCTGCATTTTGCAGAAATATTCGATGAAAATGACAAAGAGAAATGGAGAATAGTCGGCTTAGTACATGATATTGATTATGAAAAATATCCTGATCAGCATTGCAAAAAAGCTGTAGAAATCCTGCAGCAAAATAACTGGCCCGAAGACTATATTCATGCAGTGGTAAGTCATGGATGGAAACTATGTTCTGATGTAGAGCCAAAAGAGAGAATGGAAAAAATTCTGTATACTATTGATGAGTTAACTGGACTTGTGACAGCAACGGCACTTCTTCGCCCTAGTAAAAGTATTCTGGACTTAGAAACAAAGTCCGTAAAAAAGAAGTGGAACCAAAAAGGATTCGCTGCAGGAGTTAATAGGGAAGTAATTGAAGAAGGTGCAAAAAGCTTAGCCCTTGATCTCGATTTTATAATTGAAGAAACTATTAACGGTATGAAAAAGGTAGCTGAAGACATCGGTCTAAAAGGACAGGCATAGGCAAGTGCTTTTAAATACCATTAGAAATTTTCCAGAGAAGTTTGGGGTGGAAACTTGAAATATCCGCATGAAAACATAGTAAAACAGGATAATTTTCAAAATCTGAGAGCAGACTGTGAAAACTGTTTTGGTTTGTGCTGTACTGCACTATATTTTTCTACATCAGAAGGATTCCCGATTGATAAGTCAGCAGGCAATCCTTGCCCCAATTTGCAGGCAGATTTTCGTTGCTCTATTCATGAGAACCTAAAACAACAAGGATTAAAAGGATGCCTTTCTTTTGATTGCTTAGGTGCAGGACAAAAGGTTTCACAAATCAGCTTTAATGGATGTGATTGGAGAAAAACTCCGGAATCTGCAGCGCAAATGTTTGATGCATTCATAATAATGAGGAAATTACATGAATTGCTCTGGTATATTACGGAAGCACTCGCTTTAGAACAAACCCGTACTATACATAATGAACTAAAATTTATGCTTAACGAAACAGAAGGTATTACACAACTTAGTCACGAATCTCTAATTAAAACAAACATAACAGAGCATTGGGTTGATGTAAATAAAATACTTGCTAAGGCCAGCGAACTTATACGGTCAGAAATTCAATGCGAGGAAAGAACTTATTTAGGACACAAAAAGACTTTTAAATCAAATGCCAATCTTATCGGTGCCGACCTAAGAAAGTATAATCTTCGGGGAGCTAATTTTAGAGGGGCATGTTTAATCGCTGCAAATCTTAGAGAAGCAGACCTGACAGGTACTGATTTTATTGGGGCAGATTTAAGAGATACAGATTTAAGAGGGGCGAATCTTACAAAAAGTATTTTTCTGACCCAGGCTCAAATCAACTCAGCTAAGGGTGATTTGAGCACTAAGCTATCACCGATACTAAATTATCCTGCAACTTGGCAGGAAATAATAAAATAAATTGAGGTAGATAAAATGCCGGAAACAAACAATTCATTTCAAGAAGAACAAAAAAATCTTAATCAACATGAATTAGCAGAAAGATGGATACGGTTATTAGCAAAAGTAATTGATAAAGTATTGATTATTTTAATTGGATTATTATCGGTAGCTATTGGTTCATTTGATAAAAGCGGAAATTTAATGCTAATACTTATCCTAATCGGCTTACTTGGATTATTAATTTATCAAGCATATCTTCTTACAGTAAGCGGCCAAACAATAGGAAAGAAAATGATGCAGATTAAAATTGTAACAGTAAAAACCGAGGAAAATGGTGGATTTGAAACTAATTTTGTAGTCCGTGCTGTTGTTAATTATTTTATAGCCGCAATAGTTCCGCTTTATGGCATTATAGATATCCTATTCATATTTTCGAGCGAACGTAGATGTGTTCATGATAGGCTGGCAGGAACAAAGGTTATTAAAGTATATCAAGAAGAACAAACAAACCCGGTATACATCAAATAATGTGTTAATAAAAAAACTGAAAGGGCGTCTCATGGATGGAATCAAATATTGATATAAAACTAATTGATTGCAGTTCAGAACAATACAAGCAAGAATTATTGCTTAGAGACAAGATTCTGCGAAAACCGCTTGGGTTGAATTTATTTGAGCAAGATTTAACTGGTGAAGCAAATGACTTTCATATTGGATTATATAGCAATGATATGCTTATAGGAGTTCTGGTTCTTTCAAGAATGAACGATATAGAAATAAAAATGAGGCAAGTTGCAGTTGATGACACATGCAGAAACAAAGGCTTTGGAACAAAATTAGTAATGTATGCAGAAGATTTTGCAAGACAGCTTGGCTATAAAAAGATCGTGCTCAATTCAAGAAAAACAGCAATAAATTTTTATGAAAAATTAGGTTATATAATCGTAAGTGATGAATTTATTGATGTCACAATACCGCATTATAAAATGCAAAAAGTTCTATGATTGGAGGATTATTATGTTTGATTTTAAAGATAAGATTGTATTAATAACCGGCGGGACATCAGGGATAGGAGAAGAAACTGCCAGATTAATGGTTGAATCAGGTGCCGTAGTTTGTATAAATTATTCAAGCAATGATAACAGAGCAGAAAAGCTAAGAGAAGGGCTAAGCAAAAAAGCTAGTATTAGATTATATAAGGCAGATGTAAGCAAAGAAAAACAAGTAGAAAAAATGTTTAGTGCTATTGAAAAGGAGTTTAGTCATTTAGATTACCTTGTAAACAATGTAGGAATTGATATTCCAGATTTTATTGAAACTTATAATATTGATAATGTTAGAAAAATTATTGATGTTAATTTAATAGGCCAGTTTATTTGTTTAAAATATGCAATACCTTTATTAAAGAAATCATCGCGCCCCAGAGTTATAAATGTGTCATCAAGATTGGGGAATAAGCCGCTTGAAGAAGCAAGTGCATATTGTTGTTCAAAAGCAGGGGTTAACATGCTTACAAAGGTTGCAGCACTTGAATTATCAAAGTATGGAATCAGGGTTAATACAGTGAGTCCAGGATTTACAAGAACACCCTTGACTGAAGATATTTTTCCTACAGAGGATGAGTGGATAAGTGCAGGAAGCAGTAATCCGTCAGGCAGAGTTGGAAAGCCTGAAGATATGGCAAATGCGGTTTTATTTATGCTATCAGATTATGCTGATTATATTAACGGTGATAATTTAGAAGTAAATGGCGGAAGCATATTAAAATAAGATTATGCCAAAATAAATTTATTAGAGGTGATAAATGATATGCCGCATGAAAAAATGGATATCCAAGTTGAATTAATAAATCAAAAAGTAAAATTTAAAACTTCGGCGCGCGAAAATGAAGCAATTATTATAGATTACATTCCTCTAGTGGGAGATGGAGAAGGCTATATGCCTCTTGAATTGCTCTTAATCAGCCTTGCATCATGCAGCGGCTCAACTGTAGCAACTTTATTACGAAAAATGAGAAAGAATATTACCGGATTCAAAGTAAATGCTATTGGAACAAGAAGAGAAGAACACCCTACAGGTTTTAAAGAAATTAAACTTATATTTAAAGTTGAATCAAATGATATTGAAATATCTGATGTAGAAAAAGCAATAAAAATGTCAGAGGAAACTTTTTGCCCCGTTTGGTGTATGCTTAAGAATAATGTTGAAATTACCTGGGATATTTCGATTATAACATAATAGCTATATAGTTATTACAAACAAAGGCTTTGCGAAAAATAAGATATCGTGTATAATTTTAAGAAAATACATAGGAGAATTATTTTATATGATAAACACGATGTATATTATAGGCCAGGTAATGGGTTTCATTGCTCTACTATTCACAGTAATTTCATTTCAGTGTAAAAAAAGGGAAAACATTCTGTTTTATCAAATCTTTTGTTCAATATTTTATTCTCTAAGCTTATTATTTTTAGGGGCAATAACGGGTGCCCTGTCTATGATGATTACAATAGTAAGGAATTTTGTTTTTTCTCAAAAAGGCAAGAAAAAATGGGCAAGTCATAATGCTTGGCTGTTTATATTTTTATTTATAGTTATTATTACAGGTATAATTACATATAAGAACTTATATAGCATATTACCAATTATAGGTACATGTCTTGGGACATTAGCTTTTTGGATGACAAAGCCATCACATATTCGATATATAGCTGTAGTAATTCCTCCGATTTGGATGATATATAATATTGCTTTTGGTTCTATAGGTGGAGTTATTCTCGAGTCTTTTTATCTATTATCTGTGCTGACAGGAATAATAAGATTTGATATATTAAAACAAACAGATAAAGAAAATGCAAATATTTAACAAAACTATCTGAACTTTAAATTTTTATAAATCCAGAGTAGGAGAAATAATTTGTTAGACAGTAAGGGCTTTGATATTTGGTCTGAAGATTATGAAAAATACGTTAAACGAAATTCAAAAGGATATCCGTTTGAAGGTTATTATGATGTATTAAACTACATGTATAATTTAATTAAAAGAAAGAATGGTTCTAGAATTCTTGATATTGGAATAGGTACAGGCTTTTTATCAAATCAGTTGTATAAAATCGGAGCTGAAATTTACGGAATAGATTTCTCAGCTAAAATGATAGGAATTGCCCAAGAAAAGATGCCGAATGCGAAATTATATCTATGTGACTTTAATAATGGGCTACCTATTGAACTATCAAATGTGAAGTTTGATTATATTATATCTTCGTACGCTATTCATCACCTTGACCATTATAAAAAAATCTTATTTATCAAACAGCTTTATGGCATGCTCAATAATAATGGAAGTATAATCATTGGCGACGTTGCTTTTCAAAATAATGAAGAATTACAAAAATGCAGAATAAGCGCAGGTAATAGTTGGGATAATGATGAATCTTATATTGTTGTAAACATAATATCATCAAGCTTGAATGAGGTAGAATTAAAATCAAATTATAAGCAAATCTCAGTATGTTCAGGAGTTTTAGAAATATATTGATATATGTTTATTGAAATGCGTAGTTAGGAGGATAGTACTTGCAAGATTTAGATATCAAGATAATTCAGTTTATAAATAAGAATTCAATAGATTTATCAAAAATACATAATATGTTAGACTACACAATAAATCAAATTCCAGGAGTTGAATTTACTTTTGATATTACTACCTATGGGGAATTTGGAATACTTAGAGTATTAATTGATTACGACAATAAAAATATCCAACCGTTATTATTTGGAACACCAGACAATTTATCAAATCTAAGCAAGTATTTATGGAAACAGCAAACGACTATATGGAGTGATACCCTTCAAGGAATTTCTAGCAGAGCAGCTTTTTTAAGAAAGGAAGTACTAATTCCACAAATCATTAAGGTGTTTTGTAAATATAATGCCAAAGACTTTGTTGCTGCGGAAATCGGATGTGGAAATGGAATTATAGTCAAGGAATTGATGAAATACTCTCAAACAGTATACGGGATAGATATTAGCGAAGAGTTTATTGATAAGCTGAAAGAAGAAAACCCGGAAAATAAAGATAAATTCTTGGTTTATGATATTGCAAATTCCAATCTGAAAGAACAATATGATATTATAATTTGCAGTATGCTGCTTTTGGATATTCCGCAAATAGATAAAGCATTAGATAATATCTATAATCTGATAAAAACAAATGGAATACTGATTATTGCTGATATTAACCCTGATACATATAAAGCACTCGGTTATCTTGATGGAACAGAATTAATTGCCATTCATGATAAGGATACTATCTTTAGCACCGAAAAATGGATATCTGGCGAGACAAAAGCAGTACATAATTATCATCCGTATAACTTATATAGGAATTGTTTAGAAAGCAAAGATATGGAGTGCCTTGAGGATTTTACTTTTGGACCAACATATGACCTTATTATGAATAATTCAAAACTAAATAATCATGAGAAAGAAAGGCTATTGTCCGAGCTAAAAATAGATTTTTCAAATCCATTATACAGATGTCTGGTTATGAAAAAATAAGGTTATAAGCCTTATTTTTTTCTATTATCATATATATAAAAATTTTTACCATAATTCCTAGTAATTGTATATTAGATATATTATTCTTATAATATAGTTGAAAAATTGACTTTAAATTACGGGAGGTCAACGTGAAATACATAATTATTACTGGAACATCTAGAGGATTAGGAGAAGCAATTGCACGTAAATTGATTTCACCAAACAATTACTTGTTTTGTATTTCTAGAAATAAGAATAATGAGCTATTAGAAGCTGCAAAAAATAGCAGTTCAAATTTAGAATACTTTGAGTATGACTTATGTTCTTCTGATGGAATAGATGCATTAGTTGATTGCATTTTTCGTAGAATTAATAAATCTAACATTGACTCTATATCATTAATCAATAATGCTGGTACAATAACACCTACCAAGAAAATCGAAAAAATCAGCAGTAATGAGATAATTAATAATTTAAATGTCAATCTAATTGCTCCAGTATTACTCACTTCGTTATTTATCAAACATACAAAAAACTTTAATATTGAAAAACGTATTATCAACATTTCTTCAGGTGCCGCAAAAAAACCTTATTATGGATGGAGCTGTTACTGTAGTGCCAAGTCAGGATTAGATTTATTTACTAAAAGCATTAGGACTGAACAGGAAAATCAGGATTATCCAGTTAAAATTGTTTCATTTATTCCGGGAGTAATGGATACTAATATGCAAAAAGAAATAAGAAAATGCCAAAGCGAAGACTTTATTCAATTAGAACGTTTCATAGCTTTTAAGGAAGAAGGGAAATTGTTATCCCCAGATTTTGTCGCAGAAAAAATAACTGAATTGCTAAGCAGCAACCATTTCGGAGAACGTGATGTTTATGATATTAAAGAATATATATAATGAATTAAATATGAGTTTTGCATAATTAAATAAAATAAAATATAATTAACAAGTAAACTCTCGTCGGAGGAATAACCTAATTTAATTATTATGAGGTGCTGAATGAAAATCAGAATTGGTTATATATTTGTCATAATTACGACTCTTATATGGGGCATTAATCCAACTATGTTTAAGTCTTTATCAGGCTTCTCTTCAAGCAATGTTCAGAATTTTTTTAGAACACTTATGGCAAGTATAATTTTATATATTTATGCTAAATGTTTTGAAGAAAAGAAGCAGGAAAATAGTAAAGTACATAGTATAAAAGATTATTTGCTACCTGGTATAGTTTTTTATGCATTTGCACAGCTCTATATATTTGGTATTTCAATTTCGAAGGCAAATATAGCTTCATTTATTATGTCCGGGCTTGGTCCAGTAATTACAATTGTAATTTTAGCGCTGTTTATAAAAGAAGAAAGAAATCTAACCAAAGATATATGGGTCAATACTTCAATAGCCATTGGGTTTATTGGCGCCTTACTTGTTATGCTTAACTTCTCTGGCAGTGTAAAATACGGGCTGGATTTCGGAGCTTTTATTGTTTTACTAGGCGCGATATTCTGGGCAATTTATACTACTCTTATAAGAAAGTATTTTAGTGATGTCTCTCCGATTATATTTTGTAGAAATATTATTATGATGAATTGCTTATTTTTCTTTGTTACTATTTTATGTACCGGAGAACTATTCAAAATTGGAGGCTTCACCTTACTACAAATTGGAATGCTGTTACTGGCCGGTGTTATAGCAGATGCTTTTTCAAATATTACATTTTTCCTTGGAGTCACTAAAGTATCTGCAATCAAGGCAAATATAATATTTTTGCTTGCTCCCATAATCTCCTTGGCAGTAACAAGAGCAACCCTGAATGAAAGCTTAACAACGCAGCAATTTATAGGTTGTATGCTAACTTTATTAGCTAGCATACTATTATCAGTAAAGGAATTTAAAAAGAAGAATAAAACCCAAGAAGAATCTCCACTTAAAGAAGTGAGGATAGAAAATTGATTTTAATAAAGGCTTGGAGCAATCCCAAATTCAGCTAACCATCTATGATACTTTATACCGTTTAGCAAGACATCAAGAAACGGAACTCGTGTAATACATTTAACAATTCGTACTTTTGTAAATGATAGTTAAAGAGAGGAGTATGTGTATTATGGATGTTTTAGAAGCAATATACACAAGAAGAAGCATACGTAAATTTACAGGCGAGGTAATAAGCGACAACCAGTTGAAGTCCATATTAAAAGCAGGTTTTTATGCACCATCAGCAAACAATTATCAACCGTGGCATTTTGTTATTGTCAGAAACAAAAAAATGCTTGAAAGTATGTCAGGAATCCACCCATATGCAAAAATGCTTCCGAATGCAGGCTGTGGCATAATTGTATGTGGAGACACCACGAAACAAGCAGAAATGGGCTTTTTAATTGAAGATTGTTCGGCCGCAATCGAAAACATGCTTTTAGCGGCACATGGAATAGGCTTAGGTTCAGTTTGGATAAGTTTATATCCTATTACATCACGCTACCAACCAATTGCAAGCATATTAAATATACCCGAGAATTTTATTCCAGTGGGCATGATCGCAGTTGGTCAAAAAGCTGAAGTTAAGAATACTAACGAAAGATATCATCAAGATAAAATTCATTTTGAACAATGGTAAGCAAGATATAATTGAATTTATTTGGAGTGATTTATTAAAAAATGTATATTTATCCTGATACAAACGATACCTTGATAACTAGCTTTATCAATGAATATGAGATAGAAGAAGGTTATTGGAAGAGAAGCGAAGACTATATAATTCGTCTCATGAAGAAGTATATAAAAGACTATATACCTAGTTCAAATCGGGTATTAATGGATGCAGGGTGCGGAATCGGAAGGCTGATTCCTGTTTTTGAGAAGATGTTTTCTAAAATTTATGCAGTCGAACCGGATAATAAAAGATTTCTTGATACAAAGAAAACCTTAGATTTATTCCAGTTAAATAGCAAGGTAGAATGTATTAATACTCCTATCAGAGAGGTAACCACCAACCAAAAATTTGATATCATTATTTGCAGTCATGTTATTCAACATATTCCAATAAGTGAAGTAGAAACAACAATAAAAAAGTTCAATAAATTAATTGCCGAAGATGGAATATTATTTATTTTAACAAGCTATTCTCCTTATAAAGAGGACTATTGCACAAAACAATATATATCTAATTCGAATTTTATCAGTGAGAATATCAATGAAGAAGAATTTGAAAGAATTTTAAATAAAGAAACCGGAGTTTTACCAGTTCGCTTTTATACAAAAACAAGTATTTTAAGAATTTTATATGAATTTGATTTTGAAATTATTGATTTTAAAAAGTATCATAAGATAAAAAATTGCAAGGGCTTTAGAGATTTACTCATAGTTGCAAGGAAGAAAAGAAAACAATAATTTTAGAATGCTTAGAGGGAGAAAGTTTATGATAAAAATACAAAAGGGTAACGAAAGTTACCCTTTTGTATTTTTATAGTGCGCTGTTGCGATTTAATACAACTTCAACTAAGCTAAGCGTTTCGGTTACTGTGCTTGTTTCACGTTTAAGAAATACTCTTGTTTTCGTTGTAGTAGTCTTCTCAAACACAATCTTACTCTCACAATCCGAAAATTTTACTTCAACATCAAATCCCATAAATTCATCAGCTTTCCATACTTTGCAGCATCCGGCACTACCGTCTTCATACTCGAAAATTGCCAAGAAACCAGAGCAGAAGTTGTTTCCAATTCCAACAATCTGCCTTATTGGATATTCAACAGTATCTGTTTCTTGAGTTACTTTTTCCTTCATTATTAACGTCCTCCTCGCATTGAGACACAATCGCATAAAATAAAATTGCGGCATTAGTGGTAAAAACTTTGCAAATTATTGCGATGATGTGCCTTAAAAAATTAAAAAATATATATTAATAATTATATTACTATTTGCAATAATTATCAACAAATCAAGATTAAGTTTAGTTTAGAATCTCTACAGTTTTAGGCTCTTCAATTGGCAATCCATTTGTTCCTATACTTGTAAACTTAATATATATATGACCGTCTTTAAGAAAAGAATCATATTTTATTACACCTGTATAATTTTTATCAGGCTTAGTTTCCTCGTCATATTTGGCATCTTCGATTTCATTACTTTCTGCTGCATATGCAAAGGCAGCTTGACTGGGGGATGCACTATCAAGAGGAGTTGAAGCAACCTTATTCGATTTTGTAAAAGGATTTTCTGCTCCAAACCCTTCAAGCTTTACAGCTAAATCTTTTTCTAGCTTTGATAAACCGTTGTTATCATGAGTATAATTGTTGTTTAAAGGTTCAGCTAGGCTCATCGCAATTCGCACATTTGTATCTAGTCCAGCTAATTTAGCTTGTTCTTTTATTGAATTAGTTTTATTCACAAAAGTATTAATTACAAATAAGTAAGTTATAACGCTAAGAATAATTAAAACCAAGACAACCGCAACTGAAATCATTATTGCTTTATTTCCTTTTAAATTAACCATTATTAAACCTCCCTTTATAATTTAAAATATTTTTAAAATAAAAAAAGTATATTTAGCTCCTAAAAGCAAAATATGCGGCAAAAGTTATTAAGATAAATGATATTACATAATCCCATTTAAAGGATTCTTTAAGATATAGAACGGAAAATACTAAAAATACAGAAAAAGTGATTACTTCCTGAGTAATTTTTAACTGTGCGGTTGAAAAGTATTCGCTTCCAATTCTGTTTGCCGGTACTTGAAAGCAGTATTCAAAAAATGCTATCAACCAGCTGCATATAATTACAACAGGCAAAGCAGCCGATTTGAATTTTAAATGTCCGTACCATGCAAAAGTCATAAACACATTTGAAATGACTAATAGAATTATTGGGACGATTGCTCTAGTCATAAGTTTACCCTCCAATTAAGATATAAAAATTATATTAAATGAAGGTGAAATGGTCAATGAAATATAGTGAATGATGTAGAATTAGCGTGAACTTCTCTCATAATAGCAAGGTTTATCGGTTCTTGCATTTAGATTAAATTTTGAAAAAACATGTAACTAAATTGCAATAATTGGTATAATTAATACATTAAACATACTTTAAGGAGCTTAAAATGGCAAAAGCAAAATCTGCATATTTCTATTTGATTGTAACCATACTTCTTTGGTCAGCAACTCCGGCTATAGCTAAAATTGCTTTAAGAGAAATTGACAGTTTTCAACTTTTATTTTATACAAGTATTGTTTCCGTTTTATCGCTTTACATAGTAAATTATTATCAAGGAAAGCTGAACTTGCTTTTAACATATAAGAAATCAGATTATTTTCTAATGTTCGGTATGGGCTTTCTCGGAATATTTTTATATAGTATTTTGCTTTATACAAGCTTTTCATTGGCCCCAGCCGGTCAAGTAAATGTTGTTAACTATCTATGGCCAGTATTTATAGTTATTTTTTCAATTCCAATATTAAAAGAAAAATATAATTATAAAACAATTCTGGCAATTATATTAAGTTTTATAGGTGCGTTAATTGCTTTTACAAAAGGCAGCATATCAAGCTTTAGTAATGAACATGCCGGTGGATACTTACTTGCTGCATTGGGTGCTGTATGTTATGGACTTTTCTCAGTTTTAGGGAAAAAATATGAATATGATAAGTATTCAAGTATGCTTGTATATAATATTTCAGCTGTAATTTTAATAATTCCAACAGCATTAATGGCTTCAGGTTTTATTATTCCAAAATCATTAAGCACAATTATTGCCATTATTGTCTTAGGAGGAATTATCAATTCAATTACTTTTGTGTTTTGGTTTAAGGCATTGAATCTTGGCAATACACACAAAATTGCAAATATTATTTATGTAGTTCCTTTTTTAGCAATGGTGTGGACATACCTTTTTAACTCAGAAATAATATCATATTATTCGGTAATCGGCTTAATACTGATAGTTTTTGGGATTATAATTCAAGTTAAAAATAATATCGCATAAAAAGAGGAGAGTCATATGAAAAAGCTTTATTTAACAATATTTATTTGTATAAAGGAGATTTAATTAATGAGTGAATCAGTAATTGATTTTTATGATAGCTTTTCAAAGGATTATCATCTGATTTTTAAGGATTGGGATCACTCCATAAAATGGCATTCAGATACCGTCAATAAAGTAATTGCTCAGTATATGGATACACCCAGAAACGAAATTAGCCTTTTTGATTGTTCTTGTGGTATAGGAACCCAAGCAATAGGATTAGCATTGCTTGGTTATAAAGTGCATGCAACAGATTTAAGCCCAAAAGCAGTTGAGCGCGCACAAAAAGAAGCTGAAAGATTGGGTACAAAATTAACCTTTGGAGTCGCAGATTTTCTTAAATTAAAAGAGCAGGTCAACGGCTTGTTTGATGTCGTAATAACATTTGATAATGCTTTGCCGCATCTTTTAAATGATGAAGACTTACTAACAACCTTTAAAAATATATGGGATAAGTTAAATAATAACGGCTTATTTTTAGGCAGTATCAGAGATTACGACCAATTGATAATTGATAGGCCCCAAATAATGGCTCCATATGTTATCGATAATAAATCTGAAAGACGCATTGCTTTTCAAGTATGGGATTGGGAGAAAGACAGCAACAACTATATTGTTAATCAATTTATTGTAACAGGTGGAAATCATAATTGGAATACTACGAATCTATCAACTTCGTATAGAGCAATTCCGAAGAAAGAACTCAAGAATTTACTAGAGAAAACCGGCTTCAAAGATGTGACTTGGCACATGCCGGAAGAAACCAGCTACCATCAGCCAATAATTTCAGCAATAAAGAAATGAATATAATTTAGGGAGGCAACAATGAATCTTAAAGATAAACTAATTATTACTAAATTGGAATCAAATGATTGTGCCCCTCTTGAGCTGCTGCTTTTGGCAGACCCATCAGAAAAGTTGATCCAAAAGCATCTAAAAACTGGTGAAGTATATATCTGTACAATAGATAACCAAACTATAGGAGTATATGTCTTAATAAGCACCAAACCAAAAATAATAGAAATAGTAAACATTGCTGTTGATGAAAACTTTAGACGAAGAGGAATAGGAAAATCTTTAATAGCGCATGCAAAAACCATTGCAAGAAAAATGGGTGCCGAAATTCTCGAAATAGGAACCGGGAACTCAAGCCTTAGCCAATTAGGGTTATATCAGAAATGCGGTTTTAGAATTGTAGGGATTGATAAAGATTTCTTTAAAAGGAATTACGAAGACAAGATAATAGAAAATGGTATTGAATGTGTTGATATGATACGTTTAAGCCAGAATCTATAATACTAAGTTTCCAATTTTGAAGGAGAAATCTAATGAATAAAAGTTGTAAAATATTTGCCCATAGGGGATTAAGTTCAAAAGCTCCTGAAAATACAATGAGTGCTTTTAAAAAAGCACTCGATTTTGATATTGATGGCATAGAGTTTGATGTTCATCTTACAAAGGATAATCAAATAGTAGTTATCCATGACGAAATACTTGGTAGAACAACAAATGGAACCGGCTTCATAAAAGATTATACCTACAGCGATTTAAGTAAATTTGATGCAGGTGGATGGTTCAATCATTCTTATCAAGGTGAAAAAATCCCTAGACTTGAAGAAGTAATTGAGCTATTGTATAAGAAAGATATAATAATTAATATTGAACTTAAGAATTCTCTTATAGAATACGACGGATTAGAAGAGAAGGTATTAAAAATAATATCTGAGTATGGAATAAAAGATAAGACTATAATTTCTTCATTTAATCATTATTCAATCAGGCGTATGCGAGATTTGGATAAGCAAATTCAGACTGCAATTCTATGTGCAGGGATTTCATACAACCCTGGAGATTATATAAAATCAATTGGAGCAAATGATGTCCATTCAGATATATGTATCAATAGTAAATATGTTAATCTATTACACGAAAATGGATTTAAAATTAGGTGTTATACAGTTAATGATGTTGAGGTTTTTAAGCTATTAAATGAATTCGGCGTAGATGCTGTTTTTACTGACAAAGCAGATGTTTTATTAAAATATTCGGAGGGCTAAAATGAGTTGCGCAAACTTTCATATGCATTGCAGATTCTGTGATGGGGAGAAGGAACCAGAAGAATTTGTATCAGAAGCTATAAAAAAAGGATTTAAGTCAATAGGGTTTTCTAGCCATGCTCCGCTTCCTATTTATGAATGCTGGGTAATGAAGCAGGATGACCTCTTAGAATATTGCAGTACTATAAGATTGCTTAAAAATAAATATAAAGGCATAATTGACGTTAACCTTGGTCTAGAGATTGATTACAATCTAGATGCTATTGGAGAGAATTATAAACGATTTAATTCACTGGGCTTAGACTATAAAATTGGAGCGGTACATATTATGTCTGACAAAAATTCTGGAAAGCACACATGTGTTGACGGAAGCAAAGAAGACTTTGATATGATTTTGCATGAATTTTTTGACGGCAATATAAAAACATTAGTTAAGAATTACTACTCTTTAGTAAGAAATATGATTATAGATATAAAACCCGATATTATTGCCCATTTCGATTTGCTTAAAAAACACAATAAGGATAACTGTTACTTTAACGAAAATGAATCATGGTACAAGGATGAGGTTATAACAACATTAGAAATTGCTAAAAAATATGATTCAATTGTCGAAGTAAATACAGGCGGAATAGCAAGAAAGTATCTAACTACAATGTATCCAAGCAATTGGATTTTGAATGAGTGTAAAAATATGAATATCCCAATTATTCTAAATTCTGACGCTCATACGCCAGGCAATATTAATTTCTATTTTGATGAAGCAGTAAAAATCATTAAAGACATTGGCTTTAATGAACAAAAAATATTATTAGATTCAAAGTGGATTAATTGCAATTTATAGTAACAATTCATTCTTAAAGGAGCAGCCAAAATGTCTGAAACAACACATAAATTAACAACTGATACAAATACCAGCCAAGCATACTCTGATTTATTCGGCGTTGCAGGCTTCGTAGATGTTGAAACAACAGGATTAAATCCAAATTATGATGAAATTATCGAACTTTCTCTATATTTATTCGAATTCAGAAAAGATAACGGTGAGATATTACGAATCGTAGAGAAATACACAGGCTTAAGGGAACCCTCAATCCCAATTTCTATTGGTGCGCAAAGAGTAAATAATATCACTTATGAAGAACTTAAAGACAAGAGATTGGATATTCAGCATATTGAGTGTTTAATAGATAAAGCAGAGTTTTTAATTGCGCATAATGCATCATTTGATAGAGGATTTTTAAGCCGTTTGATAGACAAATGCAATAACAAAACCTGGCTATGTTCAATCAATAACATTGATTGGAAGGGGAAAGGCTTCAAATCTCGTGCTTTAGGAAATTTATTAAATTCTCACGGAATATTTACTTCAAGAGCGCATAGGGCAGAGGATGATGTATGCGCCGCTATAAAACTTCTATCATTAAAAACTCAAAATGGCAAAACCTATTTTTATGAAATGCTTAAGAATGCAAATTACTGTATTTGTGATTAAAGCAGATTTCTAAAAAATATTCTCAAGGAGAAAAAAATGTATATAGTAAGTGCCTGTTTAGCTGGAATTAATTGCAGATATGACGGGAAAAACAGTTATAACGAAAAAATTGATTCTCTGATTAAAAGTGGAAAGGCAATTCCAGTTTGTCCTGAAGTACTTGCTGGATTAGGTATTCCACGGGAACGGACTGAAATAAAAGCAAATCAATCAGGTAAAACCTGCGTTCTATCATTTTCCGGAAAAAACCTTACGAAAGAATTTGAATATGGTGCCGAAAAGACACTTGAAATTGCAAAATTAATTGGGGCAGATAAAGCTATAATGAAATCCAAAAGCCCTTCCTGTGGCTTTGGAAAAATATATGACGGCACCTTTTCTGGAACATTGATAGACGGAAATGGGATTACTTGCGAGCTATTAAAAAATAATGGAATTACTGTATACACTGAAAATGACATTGATAAATTAGAGTTAGATAAATAAAAAACAGAAGGAAGAGAGGGTTTAATATGTCAGATAGTCATTCAGAGTATCAATATGATTATTCAACAAGAGGACCGTATGGAGCTTTCAGAAGGGGAGGAAATGCCATTGGAACAGCAATACTTGGATTCTTTGTATTTATTGCATCATTCGGAGTTTTATATTGGAATGAAAATCAAGTTGATTCTACATCAATAGCAAAAAAAGCAGTCATAATAGATGCTGCAAAAGAAGGCCCAAATTCAAAATTCGATGGTAATCTCGTCATGGTAAGCGGAAAAGTCGTATCAAACGGCGAATTAGGTGACGAATATTTAAAACCAGATAATTATCTTGCCTTATTAAGAAAGGTTGAAATGTATTCATGGGTAGAAACAAAAAGCACAAGAGAATATGAGGAAATGGATGGAACAACAGTTAAAAAGACTACATATTCATATAATAAGCAGTGGAAATCAACCCCTGAAAGTTCTAGCAATTTCAAGGATAGATATGAACATGTCAACCCTTCAATGACAATTAATAATTCAGAAAAAAAATCGCAGGTTGTAAAAATAGGTGAGTTTACCATTTCACCTGAACAGCTAGCCTTTCCTGCATATCAAAAACTCAACCTTTCCAAAGACAATATACAGCTAAGCAATGATATACTCCTTGCAAGCGATCAGTATCTATTTAAAGGCAAAGGATCTCTGCAATCACCTCAGATTGGCGATGTTAGAATAAGCTATTTAGCTGTTAATTCTGACTTTGCTGGAACAGCTCTCGGTCTATTTAATGACGGCAGTATTCAAGCATATAACGATAAAAGGACAAACAAAAATCTTGCTAGATTATTTGTTGGCGGAAGGGAAAATGCTTTAGGAAAGATGCAATCTGAATATGAACAAAGATTATGGATGTTTAGAGGATTAGGATTATTTTTAATGTGGATTGGAATATGCATGTTCTTTGAGCCTTTAAATGTATCTCTGCATATTTTGCCTGTTGTTGGCTCTTTCCTGAGCGGAATAGCCGCGCTAGTAACTGGTTTTATTTCACTAATTATAGCTGTAATACTCACGGCTATTACTTTATTGGTTATTAATATTATAAAAAACATTTATGTTTTAATCGGGGTTATAATTCTATCTTTCGTATTGTGCTTATTCGTTATAAAAAAGGTAAGCCATGCAAGGAAAGAACTGCCAGTCTAATATAGTAAATGATATGACGGCATAATTAAAAAGTAAGAAAATAAAAACCGATATAATAACGGATAAATCCAAAAAAGATTTATCCGTTATTTGATTTTTGAGGCTTTTGCCCAAAATATTGATATAAGTAGCACTTTATCATGCCATTATATAATTTACGATTCTTGTTAGATTTCTTTCCAAAAAGAGCTTCAAAATTTTCATTCGGGGTAAGTATAAAATATGACCATGTATCAAGCTTTTGAAAAGTCCGCCCAATTTCTTTATATAATTTTTCAACTGATTTGATATCGCTCAACCTTTCGCCATAAGGCGGATTACTAATTATTGTACCGTACTGTTTTTGCGATTCAAAATCCTCAGCAGGCAGCTGCTTAAACTTTATCAATTTATCTACACCCGCTATCGCTGCATTTTTCTTTGATAATCTTATAGCCGACTCATCAATATCTGAACCGAAGATATCCATAACTGCATCATTTTTAATTAATCTTTGAGCTTGTGCCCTAGTCTTATCCCAAAGTTCGAAAGGCAGCTGAAGCCAATCTTCCGAAATAAACTTTCTCTTCAATCCGGGTGCGATATTCGCCCCTATCATTGCAGCCTCAATAGGAATTGTTCCGGAACCGCAAAATGTATCTACAAATGGTTTATCTGCTCTCCATCTGCTTATATAGATTAAGGCAGCAGCCAAAGTTTCTTTAAGCGGAGCTTGATTTGACATTTCTCTATAACCTCTCTTATGCAGTCCTTCGCCGCTGGTATCTATCATTAAAGTTGCTTTATCTTTTAGTATTGACAAATGCACCTTATACATTGGCCCTTTTTCTTCAAACCAATCATTTTTATACGATGCTTTTAACTTTTCGACAATTGCTTTTTTCACAATTGCCTGACAATCAGGAACGCTGTGCAATTTTGATTTCAATGAATATGCTTTTATAGGAAAAGCTCCATTTTTAGGTATCCATGCAGACCAATCAAAAGCTTTAGTCCCTTGAAACAGCTCCTCAAATGTGACCGCATTAAATTCTCCGATTTTTATTAAGACACGTTCAGCCGTTCTTAGCCATATATTTGCCTGACAAATAGTAATTTCATCTCCGGCAAACGTTACCCGCCCATCTTCAACCTTAATAACTTCAATGCCAAGCTCTTCAAGCTCTTTAGCTGTAACAGATTCAATACCTAATAAAGTTGTTGCAACCAGTTCAAAATTAGCCATTAAATACCTCTTTGTATTTTTATTAATAATTATACCCAAACATAACCTAATAGATTATAACACATAAATATTTTAAATATAATAATGATATTTCTTATGTTAACACTTGAAACATATTATGAATATTATGGTAATAAATAATGTTTGGAGGTTTTAGAATGGCTAACTATATGGATCCGCAAAGTCAATTTATTCCTACCACAATTCCTATCCCTAAATATATAAATACTCCATATGCCAGGGCATATGTACTATTTCAGCCAAGTACTGAAAAAATGTATCCAATAGAAGAGGGATTTAGGAAAGGAACAATTTTCCCTGACTTGTATGATCCTTATTTTATTCCAAAAGGTGAAGGAGGCAAGAGAACATGATTGCAGCAATGTCAAAAGACCAACTAATGAGTGAAATTCAACAAGTCGGTTTTGCGGTCGTTGACCTTCAGTTATTCCTTGATATTCATCCGACTGATAGAAAAGCTTTAGCACAGTTCAATCAATATGCTTCACAATTAAAAAACCTAAAAGAAGAGTATTCAAAAGCTTATGGACCTATTGAACAATTAGCTCCAACGGAAAAATATCCATACGCTTGGATACTGCCGCCTTGGCCTTGGATGAAAATGAGTATGATAGAAGAGGAGGAAGATTAATATGTGGACGTATGAAAAAAGGCTGGAATATCCAGTAAACATTAAAAATCCAAATCCTAAAATGGCTAAATATATAGTAACTCAATATGGTGGGCCTGATGGAGAACTTGCCGCTTCATTAAGGTATTTAACACAAAGATATTCAATGCCAACGCCTCAAGCTAAGGGTATATTGAATGATATTGGAACTGAAGAATTAGCACATTTGGAAATGGTAGCTACCATGGTCCATCAGCTTATGAAAGGTGCTTCCATGGAAGAAATCAAGAAAGCCGATATGGGCGGATATTACGCAGATCATGACGGCGCATTATTCTATGTCGATGCAACAGGAAATCCTTGGACCGCTGCATATATTCAAGCAAAAGGAGACCCAATTGCAGATTTGACAGAAGATATGGCAGCCGAGCAAAAAGCACGTGCAACATACGAAAACCTCATTAAATTAGCTGATGACCCTGATGTTATTGATCCTTTAAAATTTTTGAGAGAGAGAGAAGTAGTTCATTTCCAAAGATTTGGAGAAGCTCTCGAAATAGTTCAGCAAAATCTCGCAAGTAAAAAGATATTTTAAATACAACCAAATTCTTTTAACTTTTATAAGCTGATACCAATATTTTTATGGTTTCAGCTTTTTATTTTCAATTATTGATTTATTAATAAATATATAAGATAATTATTAATAATTAATTCTATACGCACCATTTCTTTTAATTTTCGTCATTCAATAATATATTTTTGCAATTTTGGAGGTATTCATGTCTTTTAAGAATATGAAGATAATTCTTAATAAAACAAGATTTATAGACAAATATAAAGTATTCTTTTGCATATTAATTTCTATTGCAATTTTATTTGCCATTCCACTAATAAGCAAAACGGTCCTTGCAAAAGAACAAAAAAAACGCGTATTAATAATTTATGCTTACAATCAAAATCTTACAGGAGACAGGCTGTTTACAAAAGGATTAAAGGAAAAGACCCAACAATTAAACCTTAATAATATTGAGTATGAATATGAATACTTGCAACTGTTTCGTTCATCTACTGATAATACCTATACCGATGATTTGGCTCTTTTTTTAAAAGAAAAATATTCTAATAACAAAAAAATTGATTTGGTTTATATTTATAATAAGGCCTCATTAGATTTCATGCTAAAGTATGAGAAAATATTGCTGCCAAATGTTCCAAAAGTATTTGTTGGACTTGAGATAGAAAATTATAACCTTAATATTTTACCTTCAAACTATACCGGAATTATTGCTAAATATGATTTTAATAAGGCATATGATCTTATGCTTAAAATACAACCAGAAATTAAGAATATTTATGTATTGTTAGGTGATTCAAAGCTTGAGAGTGACGGTTTGAAAAAAACCGGAACTACATGGGAAAAATTTAATAACCGAGTTAATTTTAAATTTTTAAACAAGCTTAAAATTTCCGAAATAATAAATAAAATTAAAGGATTAAAAAAAGGCTCGGTAATTTTTTATATTTCCATGATAAATGATGTAGAAAAGAATTATGCTTCATCAGAATTTGTAGATAAGATATGTCAATACACAAACGTCCCTATCTATGGAATGCTTGACACATATTTAGGGACAGGAATAGTTGGTGGATACTCTGCAGGCGAAGAGAGGATGGGCGCTGAAACAGCACTAGTCGGAAGCAAAATTTTAAACGGCGAAGCTGTTTCAAATATTCCTGTCGCGCAAAAAGATTTATGTGAATATATTTTTGACTGGCGTGAGCTAAAAAAATGGAATATTGACCAAAACAAATTGCCTAAAGGAAGTAAAATATTATATAAACAGCCGAATTTATGGGATTCATATAAGTATTATATAATATTTGGATTTGCATTTTTAATCATACAGATATTTCTTCTTCTTAGTTTTACAATAAGCAATGCAATTAGGATAAAAACCGAAAAAGAACTCCAAGAAAGCGAGGCAAGGTTTAAGTTTATTACTGAAAATACAAAAGACTTTATTTGGACCATGGATCTAAATGGTAAGTTTTTATATATAAGCCCATCTATTCAAAATCTTAGAGGATATACTGCTGAAGAAGTTTTGAATCATTCGATTAAAGAATCATTATCGATTGAATCTAATCAAATTGCACAATCGACATTAGATAATGTCATAAGTAGAATTGAATCAGGTGCAAAATATATTGAGCCGCATTATTTTGAACTTCAACAGCCGTGCAAAGATGGTTCCTCAGTATGGACAGAAGTTTGGGTTTATACATTATTTAAGAAGAATGGAGAATTTGACTGCTTTCTTGGTTTCTCACATGATTTAACGGAAAGAAAAAAGGCAGAAGAGGTTTTAAGAAAAGCTAAAAATGCAGCAGAAGAAGCTAATAAATCAAAAAGCCAATTTCTTGCCAACATGAGCCATGAAATCCGAACTCCAATGAATGGTATTATCGGAATGACTGATTTAACATTGTTAACTGATCTTACAAAAACCCAGAGAGAAAACCTTAATCTTGTCAGAATTTCGGCAATTTCCTTATTAAGAGTTGTTAATGATGTGCTTGATTACTCAAAAATTGAAGCAGGCAAAGTTGAGATAGAATATACAACCTTCATAATCAAAGACATAATTAAAGATGTAATAAATCTTTTTGATATTTCAGCAAAACAGAAAAATCTAGAGCTTGTTTTGGATTACGATGACCGAATTCCAGAAATAGTTATAGGAGACTCTGTTAGAATAAGACAAGTACTTACAAATATTATTGGAAACGCAATAAAATTTACCGAAAAAGGTGAAGTTAAATTAATAATTCAACTTCAAGAGCACTTTGAAAATATTTTAATAATAAAATTCATTGTATCAGATACTGGTATTGGAATTACTAAAGAAAAGCTTGAGATTATATTTGACAGCTTTACTCAGGCAGATGGCAGCTGTACAAGAAAATATGGAGGTTCAGGTCTTGGACTTGCCATTTCACGCAAAATGGTTGAATTAATGGGCGGCGAAATTTGGGTAAAAAGTGAATATGGCGAAGGCAGTACTTTTTATTTTACTCTTAAGCTTAATGCTGTTGAGGAAAATATTAATAGCAAATCCTTAAAATCATATAAACCATTAAAAGAAATACCTAAATCCATACAGGATTTAGGTCCAAAAAATGTCTTGGTTGCTGATGATGATGCGACATGCAGAAAGGTTACAACTTCTCTACTCAGCAAATTACATTTCAACATATGCGAAGCTGTTAATGGTCAAGAGGCTTTTGATTTATTTTCAAAAAATATCTTTGATTTAATTATTATAGATATACAGATGCCAATATTAGATGGTTTTGCAGTAACATCCTTAATTAGGCAGATTGAGAAAAATACCGATAAGCATACTCCAATTTTAGCATTAACAGCTCATGCAATTAAGGGTGATAAGGACAAATGCCTTGATGCCGGCATGGATGATTATATCTCAAAACCTATTAGCATTGAAGAATTCTATAACAAAGTAAAAAAGTGGACTGATAATAATTTATAATTGTTTAATATTAATATCCTGATTGAGCAGCTTTATATACCATAGCTTGATGCCCTTCATCAACGCTGTCAGTTCCATGTGTCTTACTTCCGAAAAAATGAACATCAAAATGTCCTGCCATATTGTTGCCTTTTACCCTATCAAAATTGTATCCAGGACCATAGTTGCCAGTCCTCCAGTCAGTGACCCATATATCATTTTTTAGGTCTTCGCGCCCGGCATGAGGCATACCAGCCATGGATGCTGCCATAGTTTTTCCATTAGAAATAACAATAATTGCACGTCTCTCCCAGCTCCAGCTTCCGCCATAAATTTGTTTCATAATAGAAGTATCCTGTGCCGTAAGTGTTTCTACATCAGCATGGTTATAGCCATATGACCTTTTAATATAGAAACTCTTTTTTGTTTCTACATCAATTACTTTTGCTGTTGCACCAATATAGAAAATATTTTCTGCGTTATTAAACCATGGGATAAGCAAACTTCTATTTATTGTGCTGCTTCGGGAAGTTAAGGTAGAAGACAATCTTCCAAGGAGCTTGTCAATCATATAATATGTTTTACTTCCAACAATACCATCCTTAGTAAGATTATATTTGCCTTGAAAACTGATTACTGCCGACTTTGTTATTGTTCCAAAATATCCTGTAGGAGTAACTTTGAAAAAACCGAGAGACTTTAAGTCATACTGAAGATTTTTGACGCTTGTTCCTTGCATTCCTTGCCTTAGAACAGGATGACTTATTGATACTGCTGCTTGCGTGTAAAATGGAAAAACATAAAACAACACCGCCAGGATTACCATAAATAATAATCCCGATTTTCTTATCTTTTTCATTATTTTTCTCCTCTTTTTTATTAGCTTACGAGGTTAGTTGACGGGTTAGGAAAAAAAGAGCAAATATCCTGCTTATAAGGCTTAACCCCAAAAAATAGTTCCCCCGCTTCTTGTTTGACTAAGAATTCAGCTTGGTGATATTATAACACCCAATACCAGGTAAATCCTAGGCGTAAATATTGGCAAAAAAATAAGGCCTTACGGCCCCAAGGGTTTTAAATGGGACTCAATAAAGAATCAAAAGATTAATTGACATTAGCGTTAGAAGAATATAAAATCCGGCTTCAAATAAAACATAACCAATATTTTTTTGGTTAAATATTTCATCCTCAATATCAACTTTAACAATTATTTCAATTACTTTCTTTGTTATTGTTATACAAACCATCATAAAAAGATAAATTAGGAAATTATAAAATATTACGTCTATAATATTAGAAAGATTTTGCCAGTTTATTCCTAATCTTTTGAAAAAATCTATTGTAGAAGCGATAATCATATTAATAGCAAAAATATTTCCCAGTAGTAATATTCCGGAGGCGATACTATTATCTCCAAAAATATCTTTAAATATTGTTTTACCTTTTGGCAAAACAAATGTAGAATATAGACTGATTAGCACTATATTTAAAAACAGCACAATTCCCATTCTCATTAAATTTGAAAATATATTTTCGAATAAAATGTTTTCCTGAAGCATCATACCCGCCACAACAACAGATATTGATATACTTACAAATGATACGGATGTATTATTTTGCGAAAATATTTCCTTACTAATAATTATTTCTCTTCCAAATCTCATTTTGCTGGCAAACCTAATAAATATTTCAGCTAAATATCTAAATAAACAAAATATAAATATGTAGATTTCTATATATATTAAGGCAATAAATAAATCTTTTATTGTCCCTTGATAGACAAATTTACCATTCGGAGCTACTACTATTGATATTAAAAAGAATACCGGTGCTAAAAATCCACCGACAAATTCTAGCCAAACTGCCAGATTATCCTTCTTAAACAATTCTTCTTTTAGGGATAATTTTCTAAGAAAAAATACTTTATACAGAAAGCATCCTATAAATCCGGTTGTTACTATACAAATAAATAAAAACAAAAAAACCATCCCAAATTCTTTAAAAACACTTAGAGTATCCAATTTTATTCCTCCTGAATTTTTTATTTCACTTGTGAATCAAGAAAGAAATTTCGTTAGATTAAGCAACTTTTATATATCAAAGATAATTATAACATAAAGATATAATATATTAGGATATTGTATAAAAAAAAAATAAAATATATAATTAATTCTATAAGATTATTCGAGATAATTCGCATTTCAAAAGGGGCAAATCAAAATGAAAAAAAGCATAAAAAGAATAAGTAATGTTGAAGAAGTAACTAATTTAAATAATGCAAAAGAAAACAATATTAATGAAGACGAAAACGTAGAAATTGTTTATGTAGAAGCAAGCGAAGGCTCATCTGATTCCAGATCGGATGAAACGCTTAATTTCAGCTTTAGCAGTATTATCAGTTATGGATTTATTATTTTACTTATTCTTGCAGTAGCATATAAATTTGTTTTTCCAACATTAGATTCGGCAGAAGCTAACCTTACACATAAAAAAATCGGTAAATCGATTGTAAGCAGTTATTTTAACCTGCTTCAAAATACAAAGTATTCTGATGCTTTAAAACTTATTGACACTAGCAGCTCTGAATATTCTGTCAATTCGCTTGTGAATGATTTAAAGAGTGAATTTGGCAGTACAGACATTATTGGATATGATGTTATGGATGTAATTGATAATAACGACTCTTCAGTAGTCAATACTATAGTTTCATATATCGATAGTTCAGGCAGAGTATTAAAAAAAGACCAATCTTTTTTAGTAAAGAATACTCCTGATGGATGGAAAATAAGCCTAAATGGATTGATTAAAAAATTTAGCCTTCAACCGGCGGCTGCAACTATTTCAAATAGTTATATAATAAGTTTGAAAGAAATTGAATACTGTATAGAAGGGATTAACCTTAAAGTTAATATACAAAATCAGACCTATAAGAAGTTTAATATTAATGGTACAATTTGTATGAATATGAACACTGGATACAGCTTTTCCGAGCCAATTAATTCATTATTGAAACCTAAAGTCAACTACGACCATAATATATTATTTAATAACTCAAGCGGTCAACCAAATGAAGTAATATTAAAGCTCGATGGAAACAATTATACTTTGCCAGTCACAATCATAAAATAAATTAAAGCATGTGAGAAAATAAAGGGAGGAAAAACATGATTGATTTTTCCAAAATATTTAAAAGGAAAGATAATAAAGAAGAGTGCTGCTGTAGTGACAAAGTGCAAACCAATTGTCATAGTAGTGGGATAGGAACCTTTCTAATTGAAAAAGGGTTAATCACAGAAGAACAACTTGCTAACGCTTTGTCTTATCAAAACGAAAATAAAACCAAGAAAATTGGAGAAATTCTTAACGAACTTAATCTAATAGGGGAAGAAGAAGTTTTAAGTCAGCTCGCTAGTTATTTGAATGTTGATTATATCAATCTTGATAAACTTACCTTCCCGTTAAAAATACAAACGCTATTTAATAAAAAAACAATGCAGGAAAAACCATTTGCTCCATTTGATATGTCTGGAAATACAGTAAATATAGCAATTAGCGATATAAACAATGTACGTTTAAAGAAGGAAATTCAGGATACAATTAATGCTCATACAAATAATTTAAATGCTATTTATTATATCTCGTTACCTAAAATGATAAGAAGATTCATTACAAACTCATACGAAAAACATCCACATGACAGCAGCGGTATACTAGCTTCAAAAAAGAAATTTGGAGAATATCTATTAGAAAAGAATCTTATAACAAAAGAACAGGTTGATAAGATTCTTGAATATCAAAAAGAATTTGTACACAAAAGATTTGGCGAATTATTATATGAAATGAAAATACTAAACAAAGAAGAATCGCTTAGAGAGCTTGCCGCTCATGAGGGCAAGGATTACGAATCACTAATAGATAAAAGTGCTCAGAATGATTTAATGATATTATTTGATTTAGATTACATGATAATAAATAGCTTTGTACCATTTGAAAGGGAAGAGGATACCGTAAAAATCGCAATTAATAATATATTTGATGATGAATTGATTCAAGACATTACTAATCTACTTGCCAAGAACAATCTTAAAACTAAGTTTTATATTTCAATGAGAGATTCAATAAGAAATTTCATAGAAAAAGAAAAAATAGTCAGCTAATCGCTGGCTATTTTTTCTAACAATAGTTTCTATGGATAAGTGATTGTTATAACATTCCCCGGAATTTTGCAATCATTATAAACAGCCGTTATACTAAAATAATACTTTTCTCCAGATTTAAGGTATCCTCCAAAATCACCGCCATTATATCCGCTGCTGTTATCTACAACAGCATATATTTTTGTTCTATCAGTTATCCAGTATAAATACCCGTCATCCGGATATTTAGGCGCAGAATTATATTTAGAAATCACAACCTTATAACCCTGCAAACGCTCATCATTTATTTGATTCCATCTTAAAACAATCTTACCATCATCTATTGTTCCGGTTACTTTCGGTTTAATATACTCTGGTTTGTCTTCTTCATCGGAAGACATATTAGGGAACTTAAGATATAAAGCATTGCCAGGAACCTTTTTATCACTGTAATATGCAGTTACACTAAAATAATAGTTTGAACCAGGTGTTAAATACTTTCCAAAATCGCCGCCATTGTATGCCGTTTTATTATCTATAACAGCATAAGTTTTTGTTTTATCAGTAATCCAATATAAATATCCGTCATCTGGGTACTTGGGCGCTGAGTTATATTTAGAAATTACAACCTTATAACCTTGCAGGCGCTCATCATCGATTTGATTCCATCTTAAAACAATCTTATTCTCACCAATTGTACCATTTACCTTTGGAGCGATATAATCTTCATCCTCCGTATCATTTGCTCTATCTTCCTGAGTGTATTCGCTTTGGTTAGTGCCACTGCTAGAATCATTATCATATGTAACTTTTTCTTCATCAAGCACATTACTAAGCAAAACAGCTGCTTCAGCTCTGGTTATAGGTTTATTAGGTTGGAACAAAAGTGTTTCACCTTCTTTTGATCCTTTCATAATCTCTTTCTGGACAGCAATTGCTACATATTTTTTTAAATTAGAAGAGATAGAGGAGGCATCTGAAAATTTATCAAGTATACTTTCGTCGACTGTTGTATTGTCGAACCCTAGAGCCTTAACAATTGCAACTGCCATATCTTCACGTTCAGCAGGCCTATTTGGTCTAAAATAATCACCTTCAGGTGTTCTGAATCCTGTTAGGTAGTATTTTGCAGACTCTACATAGTTAAAAAACCAGCTGTCTGAAGACACATCTTTAAATGATTGCGCAGGATTATTTTTTATTGGAATGTTGAGTGCAAGAACCATCATTTTTGCAAATTCCGACCTGTTAATTTGATTCTCCGGCTTGAATGTTGAATCTGGATAACCGGAGATTATCTTGTTATCAGTCATAAGCTTTATAGCATCATTTGCCCAGTGATTGGAAGGTATATCCTTAAACTTTTGAGAAGAAGCACTAGAAACAAAAGCCGTCATAATTATTAGCAGCATTAAAAGAAAAGAAGTCAGTATTTTTTTAGCTTTAAACATATTAATCCTCCTTTTGTTACAAAAAAATTATCCTATTATAATTATACATAAATATCCTTTATAAATAAATAATGGTAAATACCTATTTTGATATAAGTCTATAGCCCTAATAAAAATTAAGCATCGTATATAAATACGATGCTTAACTAAATAGATTTTTACTTTGTTATAATATTTAATTGATTTGAAATTGAAGTCAAATCATCAGAAATAGATTTTAGTTTCAAAAGTTTCTTGGTTTGTTCATCTACGCTATCTGCAACAGCACCAGCAGCAGCCGTAGACTCTTCGGCAACGCTCACTATATTTCCCATACCCAGTTGAATTTTATTAGAATTACTATAAACTTCCTTACACAAATTACTTAAGTTTCCGGTACTTTGTGATATTTTGCCAATCTGGTTTTTAATATTTTCAAAAGAAACATTTGTTTCATCTATAATAGATACGCCTTTTTTGGTTGCCAAAGTTCCCGCCTGGATTTTTTTAAATGTTTCAGTAACAGCAAAATCAATAAGGTTTAATATTTCTTCAATTCTCTTAGTTTCATTATCTGATTCTTCTGCAAGCTTTCTTATTTCATCAGCAACAACTGCAAATCCGGTTCCATGCTGTCCTGCTCTTGCAGCTTCTATTGCTGCATTTAGAGAGAGTAGATTTGTCTTTTCTGATATATTTTGAATCATTGCAATAATTTCATTGACTTGGGCAGCTTTTTCTTTTAAATCACTTACTGTCATTGATGTATTTGTAATTGTGTCATCAATGGTATATATCTGCTTCGTAAGGTTACTCAAAGTGCTAATACCATTAATTGAATGTTTTTCTGTTTCATCAGAATAGTTTCTAATCTGTTCAGAAAATTCTTCAACTTCTTTTATACTGTTATTTATAGATGATAAGTTGTTTGAAGCTTCGGCAATACTAACAGATTGCGAATCCATACCTTTTGAGACTTCTGAAACTGAAGCAGAAATTTGATATGATGAGGCACTTGTAAGTTCTATGCTTTCATCCATATCTTTTGTAATAGCTAATAGCTTCTGAATTGCTTCTTTAACTTCTGTTAAAATTACATCAAGCTTTTGAGATTTATAATCTGTTTCATTACTTAATGCTTCCAAGCTTTTAGTATTTTCATTCAGGCTGTCAATCTTTTCTTTGTTAAATCTATTTGATAAAGTAGTTGCTATAATTAAATTTAGACAATAAAGCAATATTGAGCAGAATTGTATTGTATAATCGGTTGTAATAACGTCTCCGCTAAGTCCAAGACCAAAAATCAAATAAAGTATTCTGGCAAAATTAACAAGAATAAGAGCTGCACAGGCCTTATAGATAAACTTTAAATCGAAATATAGTAAATACATAGTAAGTATTGCAAACGCATAAGTATAAATTAATGTTCTAGTAGATGCAAACATTGCAATAGTATAAACTATAAAAAATCCAACTATGGTTATCAGCTTAATATATTTATAATCTCTATTTTTTAAATATAAATATGTTGATGTTAATATAGGAATAAGATTTATTAGAATAAATACAATAACAAATTCTAATGTTTTTCCACCTTTTTTATATTCCACAAGATATCCTAAGATTAAGAAAATATTTACTGCCCAGTTGATTAAAAGAACAACATAATTAGCCCTTTGCATATTAGTTTTCTTTTTCATGATCAATCTCCTTTATTTATTTTTTACCTTACTGCAAGAGAAAAAAAGAATTAGATAGGATATGTAATAAGGCTTATAACTATAAGCCATTCTAATTATACTACAAAATTCGACATATTTCATCTATTTCAAAAGTATTTTTTTAATTCTATAGTAATAATTCCCTGCCTATTTAAAATTATGTTATAATTTTAAAAGCATTAAAAAATTAGTGAGGAATAGTTATGGAATCTCTAAGTGAATTTTTATCATTTAATAATATTCCAAAAAAGAATATTCAAGAAATGACGCCAATTACATTAGCATATATTGGGGATGCAGTGTTTGAGCTTTTCGTCAGATTGTATTTAATCGGTGAAGGAGATGTCAAAACATCTTTACTCCACAAGAAATCAATTACATTTGTAAAAGCACAAGCACAAGCAGAAATAGTTAAAGCAATTTCAGATTTATTAACAGAGGAAGAACGCGATATAATTCGCAGAGGAAGAAACATTAAACCAGCTTCGCCCCCTAAAAATGCAGACATTATGGATTACCGCTATGCAACCGGTTTTGAAGCATTGATTGGCTATCTTTATCTTATGGAAGATAATAAAAGGCTGCTGGAGATTTTGAAGTTATGTATTGAGGCTAAAGGAAACAAACAACAAAATATTAAATAAGTGAGGTACATTAATATGAGTAAAACGGATTTAATTTTTGCCCAAATGTGTAAAGAAATTCTTGCAAATGGTTACTCATCTGAAGGTGAAGTAGTTAGAGCTAAATGGTTAGATGGAACCCCTGCTTATACAGTTAAGAAATTCTGTGCTGTTAATAGGTATGACTTATCTGAAGAGTTTCCAATCCTGACACTAAGACCTACAAACCTTAAAGCTGCAATTGATGAGATATTATGGATATGGCAAAAAAAATCCAACAATATTAAAGACCTTAACAGCCATATATGGGACAGCTGGGCAGATCAAAACGGTTCAATCGGCAAAGCATATGGGTATCAGCTAGGTATTAAACATAAATATGCAGAAGGCGAATTCGACCAAGTGGATAGGGTGCTATTTGATTTAAAAAATAATCCATACAGTCGGAGAATAATAGTTAATATGTACAATCATTCTGATTTGCATGAAATGAATTTATACCCATGCGCTTACAGCATGACATTTAATGTGACCGGCAATAAATTAAATGCAATACTTAATCAGCGTTCTCAAGATATTCTGGTAGCAAACAACTGGAATGTATGTCAATATGCAATCCTTGTACATATGATGGCCCAAGTAAGCAATCTTGAGGTTGGAGAATTTGTTCATGTTATTGCAGATGCACATATATATGACAAGCATATCCCGTTAGTTGAAGAGCTTATTCAAAGAACGCCTTATCCTGCTCCAAAGTTGATTATAAATAAAGAAATAAAAGACTTCTATGATTTTAAGGTTGAGGATTTTACCTTAGAAAATTATCAGGCTAATCCACAAATAAAAGGCATACCGGTGGCAGTATAAATTCAGTTGGCAGTTTACAGTGTAAAGTTGACAGTTAAAATAAACCTATAATCTTAAAGTAGGGGTGGCATTATCTCCCCAATACTGGTGCGAAAGGAATTAAAATGAAAGCTATTGCTGCAGTTGATTTGAATTGGGGAATCGGTTATCAAGGAAATCTTCTGGCCCATATTCCAGATGACATGAAGTTTTTTAAGCAAACAACCCTTAACAAAGTTGTAGTTATGGGAAGGGAAACTTTTGAGTCACTGCCTGGGAAGCAGCCATTAAAAGAACGAATAAATATTGTATTAAGCAAAAGTGCTACTTTTGATGATGAACATATAATAGTCTGCCATTCCCTTGAAGAGCTTTTTATAGAATTAAAGAAATATCCGGCTGATGATATATTTGTTATAGGCGGAGAATCAATCTATAGTCAGCTCCTTCCATATTGCAATGAAGTATTTATAACTAAAATTGAAAAATCATATCAAGCCGATAAGTACTTTATTAATCTTGACGAAAATAAGTCATGGAAACCCGTATATGAAAGCGAAATTCAAAATTATAAGGATGTTAAATACAAATTTATAAAATATGTTAATTGCAAATATTAAAATAAGAAAAAAGGATGGGAGAATATGAAAAATAAAATCTGTGTTTTGATTCTGATTATAATCACTATTATTACTTTTGCAGCATGCGGTACTAGGCAAACATCCAATAATAATTCTCAAATCCCTGCAGCTCAGTCTCAGTCAAAAGAATCTCTAAAAGGTCAGCAACCTGATAATAAAGATATTGTTATACCTGAATCAGAAATAAACTTGGATGACTATTATGAATATAATTTTACTGGAAATAAAGTAAAAATTACTTCTAAAAGTGATAAAAAAGATACTTATTGCACGATTCCCACTAAATTAGTTAAATCATCAAAAAGTTCTAATGGTGATGAAAACCCTCTATTTACTTTTTTAAAAAAATCAGAGCAAAATGCGATTAAAAGTGATAAACAATTTGAAAAGAGATATGTATTTACTTTAAAAATGAAGCTTGGAGAAGCGGAATATATTTCAGGTGATAAGAGTGGAATCTATATAGATATAGCAAAAATAAATATTACATTACAATTTAAAGATTCAAAATGGGTTTTGACTGATTCGAAGGTAATACCTAAATACACAAGCACTTCTGATAAATCTCCTAAAAATTTCACTATGGATGAAGCTCGCTTTAGTAATGTATATTTATTTGATGTTTTTACTAATTCATTAAAGGGCTTAGGAAAAAATACTTTAAAATATAAAGATGATATTTCCGGAGACTACAATATTGACGATTTACAAATTGAAGTTTCAAATTATAGAGTATGTGGTTTGACTGTTAAAACAGATAAGTATAAAACATCACGCAGTCTCAAAGTTGGCGATAGTAAAGAACGTGCTCTTGAGCTTTACGGGTTGCCGGATTCCGGATATTATGAAGATAGCGAATGGGTATATTACTTCTATCGGAATTGGTCTGGGGATGAAAAAGATGATATTTTGAATGATGATTATTTTAAGATAACATACACCGATAGTAAAGTATCGGAGCTCAATTTAGCTGCATATATACCTATTGATTAAACGAAAAATTAAAACAAAAAAGCTGCTGACAAAGAAAATTCGTCAGCAGCTTTTTTGTTTTAAACAATTTATTTATAAAATCCCTTGCGTATCTAATATTCAGATGTTATAATATCACCAATACAAAAGTAGACTTTGACTGGAAAAGAGTGGGCCTTCCCACTCTTTCGTATTGATAATACTTTTATATATTGGAGGCTAATGAATGAGTAAGAAAAGCATCGCTCAAAGAGTTGAAGAAATGGCTTTACCTGTAGTTGAGTCATCAAATTATGAATTGGTTGATGTTGAATATATTAAAGAAGGTCAAAATTGGTACTTAAGACTTTATATAGATAAAGAAGGCGGAATAACTATTGAAGATTGCGAAACAATAAGTGAGAAAATAAATCATTTATTGGATGAAGCAGACATTATACCCAACAGCTATTTTTTCGAGGTATCTTCACCTGGTTTAGAAAGACCTCTAAAAAAAGATAAAGAATTTGAGAAGTACAAAGGTGAAACAGTAGAGGTAAAATTATATAACCCAGTTAATAATAAAAATTTGTTTGAGGGAGAACTCCTTGGTCTTATAGACGGAAAAGTAGTAATAAACTGTAATAACGAGAGAATGGAATTTAACAAGCAAGACATTGCATTAGTAAAAAGAATTTTCAAATTTAATTAATATATTACGAGGGGGAGATTATAAGAAATGAACTCAGAATTTATTGAAGCATTAACACAAATAGAAAAGGATAAAGGAGTAAGCAAGGATATTCTACTTGAAGCAATTGAAGCAGCATTAATATCTGCGTTCAAAAGAAATTACGGTTCATCTGAAAATGTCCGTGTAGACATAGATAGAGATTCAGGAGAAATTAAGGTTTTTGCATTAAAAAACGTTGTTGAAGAAGTAACTGATTCTTATATTGAGCTGACTCTTGATGAAGCTAAGAAAATCAGCAAGAAGTATAAGTTAGGTGATGTTGTCGAAATTGAAGTCACACCAAGAACATTCGGAAGAATTGCCGCCCAAACAGCTAAGCAGGTTGTTATGCAAAGAATTAGGGAAGCTGAAAGAGGAATTATATTTGATGAATTTGCAAATAGAGAAGGCGATATAATTTCTGGAATTGTTCAAAGAATCGATAAAAAAAATGTAATTATAGATATGGGAAAAATAGAAGCTATTCTTGCACCTCAGGAACAAATTCCTGGTGAAGTATATAGACAAAATGAAAGAATAAAATCATATGTACTTGAAGTTAGAAAAACTACAAAAGGTCCTGAAGTTTATGTTTCAAGAACACACCCGGGTCTTGTAAAGAGGCTTTTCGAGCTTGAAGTTCCTGAAATTCATGAGGGTGTTGTAGAAATCAGAAGTATTGCAAGAGAAGCTGGTTCCAGAGCAAAAATTGCAGTATATTCTTTAGAAGAAAATATTGACCCCGTAGGAGCTTGCGTTGGACAAAGAGGAACAAGAGTCCAGAATATAGTTGATGAACTTCAAGGAGAAAAAATTGACATTATAGAATGGAGTGACAATCCTGCCGAATTCATAGCAAGCAGTCTAAATCCTTCAAAAGTTATTAAGGTTGAAATATTTGAGCAGGAAAAAGCAGCCAGGGTTGTGGTACCTGACTATCAATTATCCCTTGCAATAGGTAAAGAAGGTCAGAATGCAAGACTTGCAGCAAAATTGACTGGCTGGAAGATTGATATAAAAAGTGAAACACAAGTTGCAGAAAATTTTGAAGACTAGAACTCAAACAATTGATAATTTAAAATCAATTGGAAGGGGTAATTAAAATGCCTTTAAAAACAAAGAAAATACCTAATAGAATGTGTCTTGGCTGTAGGGAAATGAAACCCAAGAAAGAACTTCTTAGGATAGTTAAATCAAAAGAAGGTTTAATATCAATTGATCCCTCCGGTAAAAAGCCCGGAAGAGGTGCATATATATGTTTTAATATTGAATGTCTTGATAAAGCTCAAAAAGCTAAAAGAATTGAGAAAGAATTCGAGACATCGGTATCACCCGAAGTTTATTATGGTTTAAGAGAGGAATTAAACAAAATTAATGCTGAGGAATAACAAAGCATACTCAATGGTCAGCCTTGCTAAAAAAGCTGGCAGAATAATGTCTGGAAGTGATGTTTGCGAAAAAGGAATTAAGTCAAATAAAATTGATTTGTTAATAATTTCAGAAGATGCATCAGAAGGAACAAAAAAAAACTTTATAGATGCGTGCAAATATCGTAATATCGATTTTAGAATATTTGGCGAAAGAGCAGAGCTTGGTAAAGCCATAGGTAGAGATGAAATCGTTATTATAGGTATATGCGACACAGGGTTTTCAGATGCAATTTCGAAACTGATTGATGAGTCCCGCAATATAGGAGGTATTTAATAGGTGAGGATATACGAATTAGCAAAAGAACTTAATACGAACAGCAAAACTCTTATGGATAAGCTGAAAAAAATCAACATAGATACTAAGAATCATATGAGTATCCTTGATGATGATCAGCTTAAAGCCATTTATGATTATTTTGGGGTTAAGATTAATACTCTTAAACCCGAATCTCAACATCAGGAACAAGTTCAAACTGAGGCACCACAAGCAGAAGAGAAAAAACCTGAACCAGTTCCTGCTACTCAAAAACCTGATACTGAAAAGAAGAAGAATGCTCCTAGAATTATTAGGACTGAGGTTAGAGAAATTCGTACCGATACAATGACAGGTATCACCACAGAAATTAGAACTGAAATAAAGGGAGACCACCGTAGGGAAGTAAGGACTACGAATTTTAGCGCGCCAGTTAAAGAACCTCCAAAGAATGAAAGAAAAGATTATTTTGAATTTAAGAGTCCTGAAACTAAGAAAAAAGTTTCAGATATGAGAATAGAGAGCACTAGAGCTCAAAAGACTGATATTGTAATACCTACAGAAATTGTAAAAGAAGATTCCAAACCCGATAAAAAAACAGCTAATAACGACGAAATTGAAACAAAACCTATAGTTGATGTTAAAGAAAAAACCGAACCAAAGGAAGATGCAAATCAAAAACCAAAAAAGGCAACCTCTAAAGAAGAAAAAACTGCTGATAAACCTATTGAGGCTGTTAAAGAAATAGATAAACCCGTTGAACAGCCAAAACAATCATTAGAAAAAGATAAACAAAAAACTGATATTTTGCCTAGAGATAAAAGACCTGATCAGGTATTTAATGTAGAACAAAAAAGGCCTGAAAATAGGCAGCCATACAATAGACCAGAAGGTAATAGACCTGATAACAGGCCTCCATATAACAGGCCTGAAAATAGAACCGACGGAAATAGGCCATATAATAATAGACCAGAAAACAGATCGCCGTATAACAAACCCGGAGGTTATGGACCTGATAACAGGCCTCCTCAGAATGCAAATCAACAAGGAAGGCCATACGATAACCGTCAACAAAGACCAGGAATGCATGGAAATACTGCCGGAGGCGCTCCAAGACAAGGTGGAACTACAGGTGTCTATAATAATAGACCGGGTGGTAATTCAACAGGTGGCTATAATAGACCGGGTGGTAATTCAACAGGTGGTTACAGACAGGATAATAGATATAACAAAGATTCTGCCAGTATTGACGATAAAATAAAAGAAGCATCTAAAGATATGCCGAAGATTCAGACACCAGAGCACAAACCAGCTACCTTTAGAGATAACAGTATTAAAGAAAGAACAAGAGATTCTAAGAAAGAGGCAGCAAAACCGGCTAAATTCAGCAAGCAGCAAGGACCCCAAAGATTTGACCAAAAATCCATAAAAACAATAGGTACTGATCATAAAGTTTCAGACATAATGAATGATGATAGTATTTTAATGGAATTTTATGATACTGAAAAAGCTATAAGAAAAAGGAAAAATCAAAAAGGAAAAGATATTGAATCAAAATTTAATCAAAAAGCTGAGCCTGTTAAGATAGTATTAAAAGTAGTGCTTCCCGAGTTTATTACTGTAAAAGACTTGGGAGAAAAATTAAAGAAGCAGGCTGCTGAAATAATTAAAAAGCTTTTTGGTTACGGAATATTAGCTACATTAAACCAGGAAATTGACTTTGACTCTGCATCAATTGTTGCACAAGAGTTTGGTTATATTGTAGAAAAGGAAGTAGTCGTTACAGAAGAAGATATACTATTTGATGATACAGATGATAAAGATGAGCAATTGGAACCTAGAGCTCCAATTGTAGTTGTTATGGGTCACGTTGACCATGGTAAAACATCACTGCTTGATGCAATAAGAGAGGCTAATGTAATAGAAAGCGAAGCAGGCGGTATTACTCAGCATATTGGTGCTTACAGCGTTAAAGTTAACAATAGAAGGATCGCTTTCTTAGATACACCTGGTCATGAAGCTTTTACTGCTATGAGAGCTCGTGGTGCACAAGTTACGGACATTGCAATACTTGTTGTAGCAGCCGATGATGGTGTAATGCCGCAAACAGTTGAAGCAATCAATCATGCAAAGGCAGCTAACGTTTCAATCATTGTAGCAGTTAATAAAATTGATAAGCCCGGTGCTGACCCAGATAGGGTTAAGCAAGAATTAATGCAGCACGGCCTTGTCCCAGAAGAATGGGGCGGAGATACAATATTTGTTAATGTTTCAGCTAAAAAGAGAGAAGGTATTGAATCCTTACTTGAGATGGTTCTTCTTGTAGCAGATATTATGAATCTCAAAGCTAATCCAAACAAACAAGCAAAAGGCACAGTTATCGAAGCTAAATTAGACAAAGGTAGAGGTCCTGTAGCTACTGTTCTTGTACAGAGAGGTACTCTAAAAGTTGGCGATGCAATTGTCGCAGGAACAACTGTAGGAAGAATTAGAGCTATGGTTGATGATAAGGGACAAAAAGTTAAAAAAGCTAAACCTTCTACACCAGTTGAAATAGTTGGGCTTCCTGATGTTCCTGAAGCAGGAGATATATTCTATGCCGTTGAAGATGAGAAGATTGCAAAACAGCTAACTGAAAAGAGGCGTATTAAGCATAGAGAAGAAACATTAAACGCATCTTCACGAATTACGTTAGATGACCTATTCTCTCAAATTCAGCAGGGCAAGGTTAAAGATTTAAATATAATTGTTAAAGCTGATGTACAAGGTTCTGTTGAGGCAGTTAAACAATCATTAGAGAAAATAACTAATGAAGAAGTAAGGGTTAAAATTATACACGGAGCTGTTGGTGCAATTACTGAATCTGATGTAATGCTTGCAAATGTAACAAATGCAATCATTATTGGATTCAATGTTAGACCTGAGCCAATCGCAAGAGCTATTGCCGAAAGAGAGAAAGTTGATATCAGACTTTACAGAGTAATATATGAAGCAATTGATGATGTAACTGCAGCTATGAAAGGTATGCTTGAGCCTAAATTCAAAGAAGTAATAAGCGGCCATGCTGAAATAAGGCAGATATTTAAAGCTTCTGGTATAGGAACAATAGCAGGGAGTTATATTACAGATGGAAAGATTACTAGAAATTCTGATATAAGAATAATTAGAAATGGCATTGTTGTTCATGAAGGTAAAATATCATCTTTAAAGAGATTTAAAGATGATGCAAAAGAAGTACTTGAAGGTTTTGAATGCGGTATTAGTATTGAAAAGTTCAATGATCTAAAAGAAGGGGATATTATCGAAGCATATGCAATGGAAAAAATTGCGGTTGAATAGAGACTGTAAGAAAGGATGATGAAAAATGTCTGCTAATAGAACAAATAGAATCTCTGAAGAAATTAAAAGAGAGGTTAGCGATATAATTCAAAACGACCTAAAAGACCCAAGAATCACTGGGCTGATTAGTGTAACAAAAGCTGTAGTCACAAATGACATGAGGTATGCAAAAGTATATATAAGTATAATGGCTAATGCAGAGGAACAAAAAAACATATTACAAGGTCTTAAAAATGCATCCGGCTTTATTAGAAAAGAGATAGGTCAAAGGATTAATATCCGGTATACTCCAGAAATACTTTTCGAACTTGATGACTCAATAGAATATGGAATTAAAATATCAAATATTCTAAAGCAGATTTCAACAGATAAGGACAAAGAATAATGGTTAATCAGCTAGATATTATAAATAGAATAAAAAACGCCGAGAGGGTTGCAATATTATCACACATAAATCCAGATGGTGATGCTGTTGGCAGCTCTCTGGCTTTATACAAGGCCTTACAAAATGATAATAAGTCAGTAGATGTGTATCTTAGTGATGGCGTTCCCTCAATATATTCATTTCTCCCGAATTCTGAAAATATTAAACAGAATTATAACAATGGAGATTATGACCTTATAGTCGTACTTGACTGCGGAGATATTGATAGAATAGGCCCTTGCGCATCTATTATGAGTGCGGCAAAATTTACAATCAATATTGATCACCACTCGACTGGAACTGAATTTGGAGATATAAACCTTATAGAATCTCATGCAAGTTCTACAGGTGAAATCATTTATAGATTAATTAAAATGTATGGGCTTGATATCGATAAGGAAATTGCAGAATGTTTATATGTCGCAATAGCAGCAGATACCGGAGGATTTAGATTTAGCAACACACTAGGGATTACTATGCAGGTTGCAGCAGATTTAATCAATTGCGGAATTGACGTAAGCGAAATATCAAGAAAAATATTTGATGTGATGTCCTTGTCAAAAGTTAAATTAATGGGTGAAGCTATTAATTCACTTGAAATACATAATGAAAAAATCGCTTTAATGCATTTAAGCCACGAACAAGTTACTAAGAGCGGTGCCTTGTCAGAAGACTTTGACGGAATTGTTAATATTGCTCGAAATATTAACGGTATTGAAGTAGCAGTTTTTATTGTTGAGAAGGAACCAAACGAGATTAAGGTCAACCTAAGGTCAAATACTTTGTATGATGTAGCTGCCATTGCAAAAATATTCTCAGGCGGTGGACATCATAGGGCTGCTGGATGTAAACTATCAAATACTACACTTGAGCAGGCAAAATCAAAAGTAATTAGCGAAATACTAAAAACTCTCTAATAACTTTACAGGAGTTGAGAAGTTTTTGAATGGAATAATAAATGTTCTCAAGCCTTCAGGAATGAGTTCTCACGATGTCGTTGCATATATAAGAAAAACTATAGGAATTAAAAAAGTTGGCCACTCTGGAACACTTGATCCTTCTGCTGTTGGTGTTTTGCCAGTTTTTATAGGCAAAGCAACAAAAGCAGTCTCATATGCAATTGAGGAAACAAAATCATACAGAACAGAAATGAAGCTTGGAGTTATAACAGATACCGGAGATAAAGACGGCAAGGAAATTGCGGTTGATGATTGGAAAAAATATATTAATGAAGAAGAATACTATTCTAATATTGATAGTATTCTTAAGTCTTTTAAAGGCAAATATGCTCAGATTCCACCCATGTATTCAGCAATTAAGGTAAATGGGCAAAAACTTTATAATATGGCTAGGCAAGGAAAAGAAATAGATAGACCGCCAAGAGAAGTTGAAATAAATAGAATTGAAATAATAAGCTGCGATTATAATGAAGGTTTAATTTTATTTGATGTAGATTGCTCAAAAGGTACATATATAAGAGTTTTATGTGAAGACATTGGCAAAAAAATTGGATGCGGTGCGCATATGTCTTATTTAATAAGGACACAAAGTTCAAAATTCAATATAAAAAATTCATATACTCTTGAGGAGATAAAAACAGCGTATGAAAAAAATCTTCTTTCAGAAATTATCATGCCAGTTAGTGAGCTATTTAATATATATGAAAAGCAAGTTATAACTGATAAAAATAGTCTGGCAAAATTGATGAATGGTTGTTATATAGAAATAAAAGAAATTGGCATTAACAATACTGGAAATGAAGTAGTTGCTTTATACTCAGAGCATGAATTTATTGGACTGGCTGATATATTTAAAGAGAATGACAAAACATATTTAAAAGTAAAAAAGTTTTTTGTCTGATGTTATGGGAGTGAACTTATGAATATAATTTTTGAACCCATTAATTCCATTAGTCAAATACAAATGCAATGCGCAATTGGCCTCGGCAACTTTGATGGCGTACATATCGGCCATGCAGAACTAATAAATACTCTTGTTAAAGAAGCGAGATCAAGAGATTTAAAATCAATTGTTTTTACTTTTAATAAACATCCTGAGAACATAATTAGAAGAAAATTAATTACACCGCAGATTACTACAAATAAAAAGAAAATTGAGTTAATGTATAACTTCGATATAGACTATCTATATTTTGCTAACTTTGATGAATACTTCTCCAGACTGCACCCAGAAGAATTTGCAAAAAAAATATTGGTTGATAGGATGGGTATAAAGCTTGCCGTTGTAGGATATGATTATAGATTTGGCTTTAGAGGAACTGGTAATGTTGACTTACTAATTAAATTAGGTGAGAAATATGGATTTGAGGTTATTGTGATTCCACCTGTGAAAATTAGCGATACAATTGTTAGCTCAACATCAATAAGAAAAAGTCTTATACATGGTGATATTCAAAATGCACAAGAAATGCTTGGCCGAAACTATTCAATCCAAGGAATGGTCATACATGGAAAGAAAATTGGCAACAAAATTGGCTTTCCAACAGCGAATATTGAGCCTGAAAAATATCTTATAATACCTAAAAACGGCGTATATTTAACTAAAACATTAGTAAATGGCTGTATGTATAAAAGTATTACAAATATAGGAAAAAATCCGACCTTTAGACTTGAGCAGACAAGTGTTGAAACATATATTATTGATTTTAATGAACATATTTATGGTCAAATGATAGAGGTTTTCTTTTATACTTGGATAAGAGGAGAAAGAAAATTTAAAGAAATTGAGGACTTAAAAAATCAAATTAAAAAAGATAAAGAGCTCTGTATAAATACAAGTTATTAAATAAATAATAAATAATAAGTAATATAATATTGATTAAATTAAAATGGTTTACTTTTACATTTTCCTGTGATAGAATAATTAGGCAGTATCCATCTGCTTTGAACTAGGATTACTCCAACCTAATTCAAGGCCTTTTGGAAGTAAATAAGTATAGGAGGTGATTTATATGGCATTGCAAAAAGATTTAAAACAGGGAATAATCAATAAGTTCAGACAAACAGAAAATGACACTGGTTCACCTGAAGTGCAGATTGCCATATTGACTGAAAGAATCAATCAGTTGAATGAGCATTTAAAAGCTCATAAGAAAGACCATCACTCAAGAAGAGGCTTACTTATGATGGTTGGACAGAGAAGAGGACTGTTGAATTACCTTAAGTCAAAAAATATCGACAGATATCGCGATATTATCGAAAAATTAAATTTAAGAAAGTAATTAAAAGGGCGGACTTGTCCGCTCTTTTTTTAACTTAAACCAAAATCAAACACAAAGCCTAAGTGTGTATGGACTGTAGAAGGTAGATTGTGGGCTATTGGTTGATTTATAGTCTAGAATCTACATGCTACAAGGTTCATTCATTTAGGAAGAATTAAGGAGGAAATATGGATCAAAAATTATTTACAATGGAACTCGCAGGTAGAACACTTACAGTTGAAACAGGTAAGCTTTCACAATTATCAAATGGTTCAGCATTAATCAGATATGGAGAAACAGTTGTCCTGGTTAATGTAACAGCATCTACAAAACCAAGGGATGGAATTGACTTTTTCCCACTTAGTGTAGATTTTGAAGAAAAATTATATTCAGTTGGAAAAATACCAGGAAGCTTCATGAAAAGAGAAGGCAAACCATCTGAAAAAGCAATCCTTACCTCAAGGGTTATTGATAGGCCAATAAGACCTCTATTCCCAAAAGATATGAGAAATGATGTTGCTGTAGTTGCAACTGTTCTTTCAGTTGAGCAAGATAATTCTCCTGAAATAGCAGCAATGATTGGAACATCCATAGCAATATGTATTTCGGATATACCATTTAATGGTCCGACAGGTTCAGTTGTTGTTGGCTATGTTGATGGACAAATTACAATAAATCCTACTGCTGACCAGCGTAAGAATAGCCAAATGAATGTTGTTGTATCCGGAACAAGAGATAAAGTTATAATGATAGAAGCTGGCGCTAATGAGATTTCTGAAGAAATCATGATTGAATCTATAAAAAGAGCTCATACAGAAATTAAGAAAATAGTAGCTTTCATAGATGATATTGTAAAAGAAGTTGGAAAACCAAAATTTAAATATCCATCTTGTGATGTAGACAGTGATTTATATTCTGCAGTTGAAGCTTTTGCCAAAGACAAAATGCATGATGCTGTACAAGCAACTGACAAGCAAATTAGAGAAGATAACTTTATTGCCTTAACTGAAGAAGTACTGGCAAATTTTGCAGAGCAATATCCGGACAGAGAAGTTGAAATTGGCGAATGTCTGCACAAGCTAGAAAAGAAAACAGTTAGAAAACTTATATTTGAAGAAGGCAAACGTCCTGATGGAAGAAAAATGAATGAAATAAGGCCTCTTTCCTCAGAAGTTGGATTACTCCCACGAACACATGGTTCAGGACTCTTTAGCAGGGGACAAACCCAAGTTCTTTCAATTGTTACTCTTGGAGCAATTGGAGATGAACAATTGCTTGATGGTATTGATGAAGAAGAAACCAAGAGATATATGCATCATTATAATATGCCGCCTTACAGTACAGGAGAAGCCAAAACTTCACGCGGTCCTGGAAGAAGAGAAATTGGGCACGGTGCACTTGCAGAAAGAGCACTTGAACCCGTTATTCCAGATGAAGCTGATTTTCCATACACAATACGTGTTGTATCTGAAGTATTAAGCTCAAATGGCTCGACTTCACAAGGAAGCGTATGCGGAAGTACTCTTGCACTCATGGATGCCGGAGTACCAATAAAAGCACCTGTCGCTGGAATATCTTGCGGACTTGTAACTGATGAAAATAATCCTGATAAATATGTTATATTAACAGATATTCAAGGAATTGAAGACTTCTTTGGAGATATGGACTTTAAGGTTGCAGGAACAAAGAAAGGTATAACTGCGATTCAGGTTGATACTAAAATTGATGGGCTTTCTGAATCTATAATCGCTGATGCAATATATGATACAAAGAAATCAAGGAATTATATTCTTGATGAAGTAATGCTTAAGGCTATATCAGAACCTAGGAAAGAACTTTCGGAATATGCTCCAAAAATTATTACATCAACTATTGATCCAGACAAGATTAGAGAAGTAATAGGACCTGGCGGTAAAATGATTAATAAGATTATTGCTGAAACTGGAGCAAAAATTGACATAGAAGATGATGGAAGAGTATTTGTTTCTTCATCGGATATCAATAAAGCTAAAAAAGCACTTCAGATTATAGAAGGAATTGCTAAAGATATTGAAGTTGGACAGGTTTATCTTGGAAAAGTTCAAAGAATAATGCAATTTGGCGCTTTCGTTGAAATAGCACCTGGAAAAGAAGGATTGGTTCATATATCAAAACTTGACTTTAAACATGTAGAGAAAGTTGAAGATGTTGTTAACATTGGAGACGAAATTATGGTTAAGGTAGTAGAAATTGATAGGCAAGGTAGAATTAACTTATCTAGAAAAGATGCTATGCCAAAGCCAGAAGTAGAGTAAAAATAACACCTATAAAAGATTTCTAAAACAAACAGGAATGAAATATGTTCTTGTTTGTTTTTTTTTTGCCTTTTTTAAGTTAATTTAACTGGATAGCAGGAATTTTAAACGGTTATCTTATAAAATAGAAAAATTTATTTAGATCTACATTATATTATTTACAATAATTATATTATGTTAACTGGAGGGTTTTTGTGCTTACATTTAAAAGGAAAAGACATTTTAATAAATTTATTATATTTTGTATTTTAATGCTGTTTGTAGTCTTTACATTCGTTTATTTACAGGCTCTGTCAGAGCTGCCTAATAAGCTGCTGATTATAGATGGGAAAGAATATGTTTTCGATCTTAAAATGCCTTTTTTGGTTAATCTATCTCAAGATAAAAAGGTTGATTTAAGGTTAAATGGAAGCAGAATAGATAATGGTATTAAAAATATTAATATGATGAATCAATTTACTTTACTTTCAAATAAAAATCAAGATTCAACTGTAAATCTTAATTTTAAAATATTTGGTTTTATACCATTTAAATCAATGCAAGTTAATGTTGTGTCTAATAAAAAACTTATTCCATGCGGAAATTCTATTGGCGTTAAAATTCATACCGATGGCGCTTTAGTAGTTGGAACCAGCAAAATTCTTGGTGCTGATGGAGAATATTATGAACCATATAATTCTTCAAATATAAATGTTGGCGATTATATAATAAAAATAAATGATACAGAAATCAAAAATATATCCCAAATAACTTCAGTTATCGAAAAAACTTCTGGACAGCCATTAAAATTATTAATCAAGAGAAAAGGCTCTTATATACAAGCCAAAGTAACTCCATGTAAATCTAGCGATGGGAAATACCGTATTGGTTTATGGTTAAGAGATAGTACCGCGGGAATAGGAACCTTAACATTTTATGATAAAGAAAATGGTATATTTGGCGCTTTAGGACATGGAATAACAGATGTCGACAGTGGAACGCTAATGGTTATTAATAATGGTGAAATACTGTCTTCAAGTATTGTATCCATAAAAAAAGGATATAGCGGAAATCCAGGAGAATTAAAGGGAATACTAATGGTAAATAAAGGAAAGGGAGAGGTCATTAAAAATACTGAATATGGTATTTATGGAAGAGTAAATAATAATTCTTCGATTGTACCTAATAATAAGGCTATTCCAATAGCCCTTAGAAATGAAATAAAAGAAGGACCAGCTCAAATTATTACCAGCATTAATGGTAATAATATAAGCTTTTATAATATCCAAATTCAAAAAGTAATAAGACAAAATATCGATTCATCAAAAAATATGATTATTAAAATTACAGATAAGAGATTGCTTGATTATACAGGCGGTATTGTACAAGGCATGTCAGGAAGCCCAATTATACAGGATGGAAAGTTGGTAGGTGCAGTAACACATGTATTAATAAATGACCCTACTAAAGGTTATGGAATTTTTATTGAATCTATGATACAAAAAGCAGACAGTATAATTAATAAAACTGATGAATTAGATACTGCAAGTTAGCTTACTCATCGCGCAATTTATATTCCTTGAGAGCCTTTCTTTTTCTTTCAACATTAAGCTCTGCATAGTGCCTTTTTGTTGTTTCAACACTTTTATGGCCAAGCAATTCTGCAACTAAATAAACATCTTCGACTTCGTTATAAAGATTAGTACCAAAAGTTCTTCTTAAAGCGTGAGGTGTAATATTCTTGATTATTCCACATCTTTGAGTATATTTTTTAATCATATTACGGACTGATTTTTCATCAATCCGTCTTTTCTGGGATGAAAGGAAAAATGCGTTTTCGTATTCTGGATCAAGACCTTTAATCAATTTGCGTTCCTCATAATAATTTTTTAAGGCTTTAATAACCTCATCATTACAAAATATGATTTCTTCATTTTGACCTTTTCTGGTAACTTTAAAATGATTTTCCTTAAAATTAATGTCTGAAATATTCAAGTTTACAAGCTCAGATACACGTATACCTGTACCCAAAAGGGTTGTTGCAATTGCAAGGTCACGGGTTTTAGTTTGCTCATGAAAAGACTTTTCTTTTTTTGTCATACCAAGACCTTTTTCAATTGTATCTAAGAATTCTACAACTTCATCAACAGAGAGTTTGGATTTGATTTTATCTTTAATTTTAGGCATGCGTACAAGTTGAGTAACATCTTTATCAATTAATTCCGAGGAAAAAAGGTAATCAAAAAGAGAACGCAGCGATGATAATTTTCTCATTTTTCCCTGGTTATCATTTTGTATTCTTAATTCAACGGTTTTACCGGTACTAGTATTATAATTTACTGAATAATCTTCAAGATGAAGAAGATAATCTTCAATATCAATTTTATTTAAGGATTTCATATCTTCGATAGTGAAATCCTTAATATTTTTTATTGAATTGAATTTAGGTAAAGTCATTAAAAACTCTAGAAATCTTTTTGCATCTTTGCAGTATGCAATCTTGGTATTTAGAGCTGTGGTGTTTTTAATATATCTTTGGACAAAATTAAAGAAGAATTCAGGAAGTTCCAATAACCGCATCTTTAATTCATCAAGCTTTTTAGTATTGTTGTTAATAGGCATATAAATCCTCACAGCATATATTATTTATATAAATTATACTATGAATAGCTAAAATTGACAAAGAAATAAAAAGGTGATAAATTAGTAATAATGGTGTCTAATAGAAATAATAAATACCTTAGTCAATAATTTGTAAAGGAGAACATTGTTTTAATATTTATACCTAAATCAATAAATTTGATAGGAGGGGTTAGCGTATGACGAATAAAGAACTTAGGTATTGGCATGATTCCTGTCCAATTGATTTAATCATCACAGGCGAAATACGGCAAATAGTTATTCCAATTGCTGCAGAAGCTATAGGATATGGAATACAAAACGGAATTTTTATTATTAGGCTTGCAAGCCCAAGTTGCATTAGTACTGAAGAACTTAATGCAATGCCTAAAAAAAGTCTTATGCTTGATACGGAAATTCTTATGAACCTAATTGAATTTGATATTATACCTAAACGAAAAAAAGTATTATCCATTATTGGAATTGATCCAACATGGATAAACTTTTAAAAAGAAACTGTACCAGACGAAAAATTAGAATTAGGTATATATCCTTAGAGTAGAGCTTTTTTGACTCTACTCTATTTTTATGCCTTATCTATTCTAAAAAGTTTTCTTTACAGAATAGATAAGTATGTAATTGCCTACCCACTTTCTTTCAAATAACTACCTTTTAGGTTTTTTACTTATAACAATATGTTATCATTTATTATTCTATTAAAATAAAAAACATACAACTTTTTATTACATGTTTTTTTATTTTACCTTATTTTATTTCAAATTCAAATCCCTCAAATTCATTTTTGGCATCTTCGAATAATTCAATAACCCTGTCAGCATATTCTCCTAAATATTCTTTAGATTTGTGAAAATCTTGCCATGTAATCATAAGGGGCTCTTCTATTTCTTCGCTTAAAACGTCCCACAGCGCGTCGAGATTTTCGCCATAATAATCAGGAAGCTTAAGCTCTGATTTTAGCATACTATGAAGACTTTGTTTACTTGTAATTTTATTTCCATCGAGTATAATATTTCTCATTATATTTTTCTCCCTATTTCATATGTAAATCAATATATTCTTTTAAATGTTTTATAGTGGTCTGCGGTTTTATAGATTAATCCATCATTTGAATATAATATTCTTTTTGCATTTCTGGTCCCATATTTATAATCAATATCAGCTTCTCTCCAAATTCTTCCAGGTTTTGCAGGCAGGGTTTTTTCTCTATTTGTAAAGATATCTCCACCAATACTTTTTCCTGGGGCAACTATGTATAAGTTTCCTTTAGATGGAATCCATCCTAATTTTCGGGCCTGCGATTTTGTAATGAAATTACTTGGCAATCTGCCATGGGCTTTAATATAATCCGCAACTTCTTGGAAATCTGTTAATGGCTTTTGGGATGGCTTTAAACTTGTTGTAAATCCGCTCTCAAATGGATTTTTTACATCTGCCTTTCTTTCACGTTCATACTTATTATCATTTGCTTCTTTCATACCTTCATAAGGTACACTGCAGCCGCTTATGAATAATGAAAATGAAGCTAATAACATTATAATAATATATTTGGCGAATCTTTTCATGATTAATTACCTTCCTTCTTAATTAACCCTCATTATTTAAAATTTATTGTCCTTTTTATTATACTATACTTTTTATTATAAATCATCATTTAGATGGTAACCTTTACTTTATATTTCAACAACCATTGATTAATTTGAATAATATAGGCATATAGCTGAGGGACATTCATTAATTGTCCGAACCATGGATTATCTATATTTGCAACATCGTTGTTTATCATATTTAATAGGAATCTTGAATCAACCAAAGAATGCACCGGCATACTCGGATTATTAAGTATTACTTTTAAGGTCTGTTTTACTGCATTATAGTATGATGGATTGTGTGTTTTAGGATAGGGACTTTTCTTACGTTCAATAATACTGTCAGGCAAAATGCCTTTCAAAGATTGCCGCAATAAGCCCTTCTCTCTATTGTTCAAGTATTTTACTTTCCAAGGAATGCTCCAAACATATTCCATTAATCTATGATCACAAAATGGAACTCTGACTTCTAAGCCGGTTGCCATGCTCATTCTATCCTTCCTATCAAGCAGAGTAGTCATAAACCATTTAAGATTGAGGTAGAATATTTGCCGAATTCTTGCCTCTCCAAGCTCCTCCCCCTCTATCGTAGGAACATCTGCTAACGTCTCTTTGTATCTTGCATCAATATATTCTTCCGCATTAATCTTTTCCCTTAGGTATGGAATCATTATATTTTTTCTTAAACTTATATTTCTAGACCACGGAAAAGTATCTGAATTTATTAATTCATCCTTGGTAAACCACGGATAACCTCCGAATATCTCATCTGCACATTCTCCAGATAATGCAACAGTAGCATGTTTTTTTACTTCTTTGCAGAACAAATACAGTGACGAATCGATATCAGCCATCCCAGGCAAATCTCTTGCATACAGTGCATCATCCAATGCTTCAACTAATTGGGGCGTATCAATTGTAATATAATGATGGTAAGTAGCATAATCTTTCGATACAATCTCAATGAAATCTTCATCTGAATTCGGTTCAAAAGAGTTTGGAGTAAAAAACTTTCTATTATCCTTATAATCTATTGAAAAAGTATGCAGCTGAACTCCATTATTGTTAAACTCTTTTGCCGCTATAGCAGTAATCGCGCTTGAATCCAGGCCTCCTGAAAGGAATGTACAAACAGGCACATCGGCTGTTAATTGTCTGGTTATAGAGTTTTTGAGCAGCTCTCTTAGTGTTATAACTGTAGTTGTAATATCATCTTCATGATGCGAACTTGTCAAATCCCAATACTTCGAAATTCTTTTTCCTCGTTCCCTGGAATATATCATTGAATATCCAGGCTTTAACTCATAAATATCTTTAAAAACTCCACACCCCGGGCTTCTTGCAGGGCCAATTAAAAACAGCTCACATATCCCAGTTAAATCAACTTCGGTTTCCACACCAGGATGTGCAAGCAGTGATTTTATTTCCGATGCAAAAATAAGACCATTTTTTAAATCGCTGTAAAACAGCGGTTTTACGCCAGCCCTATCCCGCGCTAGAAATAGCGTTTGTTCTTTTGTGTCCCAGATACCAAAAGCATATATTCCATTTAATTTATAAACGCATTCCTCTTTCCATTCTATATATGAAAATAAAAGTACCTCAGTATCTGAATTTGATGAAAATTTATAACCTTTTAATATCAGTTCATCTCTAAGTTCCTGCGTGTTGTACAGCTCTCCATTGTAAGTTATAACATATTTATTGTTGTATGATTCCCTTATCATTGGCTGGCTTCCACCTTCAGGGTCAACAACGCTAAGCCGCCTATGTCCGATAAGTGCATAATCCGAGGCCCATATTCCTTCCGCATCAGGTCCTCTATTAGCAAGCAGTCTTGTCATTTTCAGCATAATTTCTTCTTGATTTTTTAAATTTGTTTCCCAATCAATCCATCCTGCAATTCCACACATATTATCCACTCCATTAAAATGTTCATATTATAAATATGCATTGATTTATAATATGATAACATCCATGAAGTTTACATAATATATTTACTGTTAACTATTTGTGGATATTTTACTTGAAACGGCTGTTGTTTGCTAGCAGCTGCTCTCTTTTCTAATACTTTCTTTCGCTTTTGCTGAAGTGTCTAAAATTTCTCGTGCGTGCATCAGTGTTGTTTCAGTAATATTAGAGGTTCCCGCAATTTTAGCTATCTCCTCATCTCTCTCTTCTTCAGGTATAAGTCTTAGACTTGTTTTAGTTTTGTCTAAATGTACTCTCTTCTCTATTACATAATGTGAATCTGCCATAGATGCAATTTGAGCAAGGTGTGTTACGCAAATTACTTGATGATCTTTTGAAATGTATGCCAATTTTTCGGCAACCGAATAAGCTGCCTTACCGCTTATTCCCGAATCGATTTCGTCAAATATTAATGTCGACTTGTTATCTACCTTTGCAAGTATAGTTTTTATAGCAAGCATTATTCTAGACATCTCGCCGCCTGATGCAATTTTTCTCAGTGGCTTTAATTCTTCTCCCAGATTTGGTGATATATAAAACTCGACATTGTCTAGCCCATTCTTATCAAATTTATATAATCCATCAGCATCTAATGAATCATTGAAATCTATTTTTACAATAAATCTTGTATTCTTCATCTCTAAATCTTTTAGCTCATATACTATATTTTCCGAAAGTATATTGGCTTTTTCTTTTCTAATATTTGATATTCGAATAGCAATATCATATAGTTCCTTATTTAGCAAACCTATTTTTTCATTTAATTGATTAAAACGTTCTTCAATATTCGAATAGGATTCAAGTTCGTCTTGCAGAATCTGGTTATAACCGATAATATCGTTTACGTTTTTTCCGTATTTCCTTTTCAGTTTTGAAATTATGTCTAATCGTTCTTCAATATGTGCAAGCTTCTCAGGATTAGATTCGATTTCATCTCTCCATATTCTAATGTCTCTTGAAATCTCCTCTAGGTTGTAGGCTATATCGGTTAATGAATTTGACGCATGGCTGTACTTTTCATCATACTCTGAGATTTGTCTTAAATCGCGTAAAGAATTATTCAGTAATGATAATACTGAATATCCATTAATTCCGTTACCAGCAAGACTTTCGTAAGAATTTGACAGGTTTATGTTTATTTTCTCTGAATTAGCAAGCTTAAGCCTCTGTTCATTTAGCTCCCCTTCTTCTCCATCCTTAAGGTTTGCTGATGCGATTTCTTCAATTTGAAATTTTAACACATCAGTTTTCCGTGCAATTTCATCAGGACTGCCTGATAATTCACCAAGTTCAGCTATAAGTTCTTTAAATAAATCTAATTTATCTAGATATTCATTCTTAACATTATATATTTCCTGTCCAATAAAATCATCCAGGAAGTCAATATGCTTATTTGCTTCTAAAAGAGATTGATTTTCATTTTGTCCATGTATATCAATCAATTCTTCCCCTACCAACTTTAGCATTGAAACAGTAACCATTCTGCCGTTAACCCTGCATACGTTTTTGCCATTTGCATATAATTCCCTTACAAGAAGAACTGAATTATCATCTATTTCAAAACCATCCTCAACTAATTTTTTTATCTTATTTTCGTTATTAATTATAAACAATGCTTCAATAACAGCTCTGTCTTCTCCGCTGCGTATTATATCTTTAGATATCCTTCCGCCAATTACTGCAGTTATCGCATCAATGACAATTGACTTACCTGCACCAGTTTCGCCTGTAAGTATGTTAAGTCCTTGTCCAAATTCAATTTCAATCTTATCAATAAGTGCTACATTTTGAATTAAAAGACGTGCAAGCATATCCTATCCTTCCTTTGATTAGTTTCTTAAAAAAAGCTTTTTCCTAATCGTATCAAAGAAATTTTTCTCAGGCAGCTTAATATATTTCAATGATAGTTTAGATTTTTTTACCTCAACTAAATCACTGCCATTTAATTTAATTGTTTTCTGCCCATCAAGAGTTAATATACATTCATTCTGATTTTTATCATCCACGGCAACTGTTATCACTCTTTCATCTGAAAAGACCAGAGAACGGGCATGAAGTGTATGGGGACATATAGGTGTTGCCAGTATAAGTTTCATATCTGGCTCCACAATCGGGCCTCCTGCAGAAAGCGAATAGGCGGTAGAACCAATAGGAGTTGAAATAATAAGACCATCTGCCGGAAATTCATCAATTTTTTGGCCATCAAGCAAAATACTTATATTAATCATTCTAGAAATTGAGCCTCTTGATATTACAACATCATTCAATGCAATATTAGTCTCGGAATTTTCAGAATTGTTTAGTATCCCTGCTTCCAGAAGCATTCTTTCTTCGACAGAGAAATTGCCCTGAGCAAGTAATTTTGAAACCATATCAATATCCGTTTTATCAGCCTCGGTAAGAAAACCAAGATGACCAATGTTTATCCCTATTACAGGCACATTATATTTACTTGCTTTTTTAGCTACTCTAAGAAAGGTTCCGTCACCACCTAACGAAATTACCGCATCACATTGGCTGATTACTTGACTCTCATTAATCCTTATACATTTAATATCAGTCAATTCTGCAGTACTCTCAGGCAGCAATAATTCAGCACCAAATCCTAGCAATCTATTAGAAAGTAATTTCGTGACTTCAAAATCTTTATCTTTTTCAATATTTGTCAATATACCAATCTTCAATTATAACCCACCTTTTTTGGCAATATCTATTAATTAGAATATCAAGAAAAAATGGGTTTATCAATAATATTATTGATAAACCCAATAGAGTTTTTAAATTCATATTATCATGCGGCATGTGAATTAATCTTTGAAATACATGCTTTAATAACAAAATTATTAACCAATATACTGGATTCTATTGCAAAAAGAATATCGTTTAATACTGAATACTCTTCTTTGTTGTAAATATCATATCTCATTTGCAGTATGTCGGATATGTTTCCATCCACATTTACCATGTTCTTATAAAGATATTTCTTTAGTTTTCTTTTTTTAATCTGCTTACAAATACTATCTAATCTTTTTTCATAGATTACGTGTGCCAAAAAGCTTATTTTAACAAAACCCTTATTATGCGGCATACAAAAAAAGTCAGACACATAATGATCAATTACTCCAAGCTTAATAGCAAAATCTGAACTTTCTAAATAATCTAGGCTATCAGTTTCATCTATAAGCAAGTTTATTTGTTCTATGATAAAGCCTGCAGAATATAGAAAATTATGAGGTATAACTTTAAAGTTCATTAATAAATCTGGTTTTATGTTTCCATACTTAAAACCAGATTTGCTTAATTTAATATGGTTATTACAAAGCATATTATCATATGTGATTTTCGAAAAAAATAAATGTGATTGGTAAAGCATTTGTATCTTCCAGCTTTCTTTCGTAAAATTTAAGCGGAAAGCCCAAAGGCTCCTCCGCCTACCTGTATCAATCTTTATATAAATAGTTTATTTTATTTTATTATTGATGGCAACCTCTAATTATTGTCAATCTTAAGAACTGCCATGAATGCCTCCTGCGGAACTTCAACACTGCCCATTTGCCTCATCCTCTTTTTGCCTTCCTTTTGCTTTTCGAGAAGCTTCTTCTTTCTGGTTATATCTCCTCCATAACATTTAGCAAGAACATCTTTTCTTAAAGCTCTTATAGTCTCACGTGCAATAACCTTGCCTCCAATGGATGCCTGTATTGGTACCTCGAACAACTGCCTCGGGATAACTTCTTTAAGCTTTTCTGCCATTTTACGTCCTCTCGTTACAGCTTTATCCCTGTGAACGATAAATGAAAATGCATCAACTATCTCATTGTTGAGCATTATATCAAGTTTTACCAGGCTTGAGGTCCTGTATTCCAGAAATTCATAGTCAAATGATGCATACCCCCTAGTCCTGGATTTCAATGCATCAAAGAAGTCGTAAATAATCTCATTAAGAGGAAGCTCATAGGTCAACATTACCCTTGAGTCATCAATATAGTTCATGTTCTTGTATGTTCCTCTTCTTTCCTGACAAAGCTCCATAACATTTCCAACATAATCTTTAGGAAGCATTATAGTCGCAGTAACAATAGGTTCCTCCATGTAATCAATTTCCTGCGTTGACGGCAGGTTTGTCGGATTATCAATGTTTAGAAGTTCTCCATCAGTTTTTATAACTTTATAGACAACGCTCGGTGCCGTTGTAACCAAGTCAATATTATATTCTCTTTCAAGTCTTTCCTGAATTATTTCCATATGCAGCAATCCAAGGAAACCGCATCTGAAACCAAATCCAAGTGCAATTGAAGTTTCTGGTTCAAATGAAAGTGATGCATCATTTAACTGCAATTTTTCCAATGCTTCCCTTAAGTCTTCATATTTTGCACCATCAGCAGGATACATACCGCAAAAAACCATTGGAACAGCTTTTTTATAACCTGCAAGAGGCTCTTTAGCTGAATTATTGGCATCAGTAATTGTATCCCCAACTCTTGAATCTTTTACATTCTTTATACTTGCCGCAATATATCCAACATCCCCGGCTGATAACTCAGAGCTTTCACTGAGCATACCTGGCCTGAAATATCCAACTTCATTAACTAAAAATGTCTTGCCAGTAGACATCATCTTTATCTGTGTTCCTGGTTTGACGCTCCCTTCTTTTATCCTTACATATGCAATAATCCCTTTGTAATTATCATATCTTGAGTCGAAAATCAAAGCCTTAAGGGGCGCATTTTCCTCTTCTTTGGGATAAGGTATAACCTCTATAATCTTTTCAAAAATGTTCTCAACGTTTAGCCCGGTTTTTGCCGAAATCTCAGGTGCATCGCTTGCATCAAGGCCGATTATATCTTCAATCTCTTTCTTTACATGTTCAGGACGAGCATTCGGCAAATCTATCTTATTTATAACTGGAATTATTTCCAGGTCATGTTCAAGAGCTAGATAAACATTTGCAAGTGTTTGGGCTTCAATCCCCTGTGATGCATCAACTACAAGAATAGCTCCTTCACAAGCAGCAAGGCTTCTTGAAACCTCATAGTTAAAATCAACATGCCCGGGAGTGTCTATCAGATTAAGGATATATTCATTTCCATCCTTAGCTCTATAAACCATTCTGACAGCCTGCGCCTTGATAGTTATACCTCTCTCCCTCTCAATTTCCATATTATCAAGAACCTGCTCCTGCATCTCTCTTTGAGTAAGGGAACCTGTCATCTCTATAAGTCTGTCAGCTAGCGTTGATTTGCCATGGTCAATATGTGCAATTATACTAAAATTTCTAATCCTCTTTTGTCTCTCGCTTGCCATTAATTAAAGTCATCCTCCTATACACGGACAATTTCTGAGCTATTATAACATAACTGAGTGCACTTTAAAACAAATACTTTTTATCAGAAAAACCCTTGAAATATAAAAAACACCCAATGGGTGTTTTTTATATTTCAAGGTTAATAATACAGGCAAAAATTATATATTTCCTTATAAACATCTGTGATTGATTTATGTGCCCTGTACTCAATTCTATTAAAGTATTCGCTTGATTCAACTTTTAAGATTTCATCTACTCTAAAATCTACTACAACATCGCCTTCTTTTAACTTTACCGAGATGTTTATTCCTGTTTTATCATGGTATACAGTATAGTCAATCAAGGTGTAAATCTTCTCATTGTAGTATTGGTTCGGAATAAAACTCAACTTAACCTTATTTCCTATATGATTTTCAAGATTCATGCATAGTGCTTGTGCTTCTAAAACAATTGAATTCTGAGTTACTTGACTAGATATTTTTTGTTCCTGACGATGAACAATTAATTCCATTTTAGTACCTCCATATTTTCTCTTCTGTTTTTATTTATTTAATTCAAATTTTGTTGTATTATTTAAATACATTTTATACGATAATTATTTCGACAAATATATATATTAATTAATAGTTTATTACTATTATATTAAAATTTTATCGAAACAGGTGAAAATATGCAAGGAAAAATGCTAAAAATTCTAGAATTTGATAAAATTCTCAGTAAACTAGCTGATGAATGTGCTAGTACTCTTGGAGTGGAGCTCGCGAAAGGTCTTGTTCCATCATATGATTTTTCTGAGGTTTCTGATTATCTTGAAGAAACCTCTCAAGCAGTTGAATTCATTATGCATAAAGGAATTCCGCCTTTCCAAGGCGTTAGAGATATCCGCCATTCAGTTGACAAAGCTAAAAAATCAGCGCAGCTAACCCCTGGTGAAATTTTAGCAATTGGCATTACCCTTAATGCTTCACGTAATCTAAAAACATACTTTGATAAAGAAACCTCAAACGGTAGAAATAATAATGGAAATCATTGCTCAATACTTTTGCCCTTATTTAAAGGACTTTATCAAAATAACAGAATCGAAGAAAAAATATCGTCATGTATTATTTCTGAAGATGAAATATCAGATAATGCAAGCCCTGCGTTATCTTCTATTAGACGTCAAATTATACAGCTTGAGCAAGATATTAAAGACAAATTAAATAAAATGATTCATTCATCAAATTACCAGAAATATCTTCAAGAGAGCTTTGTTACAATTCGGGGAGGCCGGTATGTTCTTCCCGTTAAGCAGGAATATAGAAATGAAATTTCGGGCCTGGTTCATGATTCTTCCTCTAGCGGTGCAACATTATTCATAGAACCTATGGCACTGGTGGAAGCAAATAACTCTATAAAACAGCTTAGAATAAAAGAATCTCAAGAAATTGAAAGGATTCTTTACGAACTTTCTGCGCTTATAACTGAAATATCTTCTGAATTAAGCGATAATATTGATATTCTTGCAAAATTGGATTTTATCTTTGCCAAAGGTAAATTAAGCTTGAATATGAACTGTGCAAAACCTTTTTTAAGCCGGGATGGCACAATAAATATTATTAATGCCCGTCACCCTCTTCTATCTGCCGGAAAAGTTGTTCCTATCGATATATGGTTTGATAATCATTATGATACTTTAGTTATAACTGGTCCTAACACTGGTGGAAAAACCGTTACATTAAAGACTGTTGGGCTATTAACATTGATGGCACAATCAGGGCTCCACATTCCAGCTAAGGATGGTTCAAAAATAAATGTGTTTAATCAGATATTTGTTGATATTGGTGACGAACAAAGTATCGAACAGAATCTTAGTACCTTTTCTTCTCATATGAAAAATATAATAAATATATTAAATAGCGTAGAGGCAAACTCACTTGTCCTATTAGATGAACTTGGTTCAGGTACTGACCCTGTTGAGGGCGCCGCTATAGCTACTTCTATTCTCGAATACCTTCATAACAAAAATGCCGTTACCATTGCAACAACGCATTACAGCGAGTTAAAGCTTTTTGCAATAAAAACGGAAGGAATTGAGAATGCAAGTTGTGAGTTTGACGTAAATACACTTATGCCGACATATAGGTTATTGATTGGCATTCCTGGCCGCAGTAATGCTTTCGCAATTTCTAGAAAATTAGGACTCAGCGAATCTATACTTAGCAGGGCTCAAAATTTCATCTCTAGTGAAGAAGCACGATTTGAAGATGTTATTGCTGTTGTTGAGAAAAACAGATTGGAGTCAGAAAGAGCTTTATTAGAAATTGAGTCCCTTAAGAAAGAAGCTGGAAAATTAAAAGAAGACCTCGAAAAAAGCAAAGCTATAATAGATAAACAGAAAAATAGTATAATTCGTGAAGCTAAAAGCGAGGCTCGCCAGATACTGAATGAAGCCAAAATCGAGGCAGAAAATGCACTTGATGAAATCAAGAAATTATCTGAAGAAGAAGCCTCTGAACGAGATAAAAAATCACAAAGCATTCGAATGAGACTAAAGAATAAGCTTAAAGAAAATGAAGTTGAATCTGATATTCCCCTTCTGAACATGAGTACTGGAGAAAGTAATCATGTATTTAATAACGGTGATAATGTTTATATCATAAGCTTAAAACAAAAAGGCGTTGCCCTTGGCTCTGCAGATGAAACCGGAAATATTCTGGTCCAGTCAGGTGCAATTAAGATTAAAATACCTGCTTCTCAACTGCAGCCTATTAGTCCTGAAAAAAATCAAAACACAAGTAAAGTAAGTACAAGGAGCATCTTGTCAAACAAGGAAAGAAGCGTTTCATTAGAACTTGATCTAAGAGGCCAGACACTTGACGAGGCTGTTGCAAATACAGATGCATATCTTGACAATGTCTATCTTGCTGGTATTAAAAATGTTACAATAATTCATGGAAAAGGCACAGGTGTTCTGCGCAAGGGGATTCATGAATTCTTGAAGAAGCATCCAAATGTGAAGTCCTACCGTCTTGGCGTTTTTGGTGAAGGAGAGCAAGGGGTTACTATTGTAGAATTATCATAATTTAGTTATAGAGTCGTTAAATGCTTTTTGAGCTTCATCCAACCAAAACCCAATTACATCATTATAAAAATCTATAACCGATTTTTTTTCAATATCTTGTTTTAGCCTTACATCAATTCCTTTTAATGTATCACCATAACAAGTATATTTTATACTGCCAATAACTATATCTTTCTTTAAAGGAGCCTCAATTTTTTCTGGAAACTTATAATTTACTTTTAGCATATTAATTTCGTCTTTGCGTAGAATATAGTTATTTTCGCCATCCCTTTTTAATACAATAAATGGCACTTTCCCTTTATTAACTTTTATTTTAATCTCGGGCACAAGAAAACTATTTAGATTAATAAATTTATAATTTTCAAATGCATAATTTAATATTTTTGATGAATCCGAAGCCCGCATATGCCTTGAATCACTTCTAAGGACAACAGATATTAACTGCCAATTATTTCTCGTTACCGAAGTAACAAGACATCTGCCCGCTTTCCCTGTATATCCGGTTTTCACGCCATCTGCACCTGGATAACCTGTAAGCATTTCATTTGTATTTGTTAATCTTCTTCCATTGGCAATTACAGCTTCTTTTGTTGATACAATCTGTGCAAACTTTTTATTTTTTAAAGCATAATTTGCCATGACAGCTAAATCATATGCAGTTGAATAATGACCTTCTTTATCAAGGCCATGCGGCGTTTTAAACCAGGAATCTATTGCACCAATCTCATGTGCTTTATCTGTCATCATTACTGCAAAATTTTCTACGCTCCCCCCAATATGCTCAGCTATTGCAATTGCTGCATCATTGCCAGAACTTAACATCAAACCATAAAGCAAGTCATTAAGGCTTAGCCTTTCATTCTTCATTAAATTGATATTAGAACCTCCAACCATTGCCGCCCTTGAGCTAACCGTAACAATATCAGAGAGTTTTCCTTTCTCTAATGCAAGAATCGCTGTCATAATCTTTGTAGTGCTTGCTATTGGTCTTTTTATGTAGGCATTTTTTTCATATAATATTCTGCCAGTTATTCTATCCATAACAATTGCAGAACCGGATGGTATCCGTGGAGACTCTATTATGTTGTTTGGCTTATCTTCCATAAAAACAGAATCGTTTATGGGTTCACTATCTATAGAATCATCGCCATAAGAAAAGATATTCATTATATTTAGAACTAAAAAAGATGTTATAACATAAATTATCGCTATTTTTTTCAAAGTATCACCAATTATTATGAGCATACTATGGAATTATATTGCAGTATATTTTTATTTAGAACAAAAAAAGAGTAGCTGCATGCTACTCTTCTTCTTTTACTTAAATTTATTACTTCATCATGTTTTTAGCGTCATTAATCATTCTTTTTACCATGTTTCCGCCAACTTTTCCTGCTTGATTAGCTGGTAAATCACCGTTGTATCCATCTTTAAGACTTACACCAACTTGTGAAGCGATTTCGAATTTCATTCTATTCAATGCATCCTTAGGATTAGCCATTCCTCTTCACCTCCTGCATAACTTATTTAACTTCGTTTATATTTTCTGTTAAAATGGTTAAATTATTGCATGTATTTTTTGGAAAGAAAAAACTGCCCAAATCTGGGCAGTAAATCAATTATGCTTCAGTTCTAACAATTAAATTATATTTGTGATCTTTTTGAATTTTTGAAACCGAACCTGTTTTTATACCTTTTTTCTTTAAACTCTTTTTTATGAAAGTTTCAGCCTCCTCGTATTTTGCCTCAGGCACCCCCTGAATAAAAATAGTACCGTTCTTAAAGCTTCCTGTTGAACCATATTTCTCGTTCAGTTTTTGAAACATTCCCTGAAGTACAAGAGCTAATTCTGGCCTTTGACTTGGTTGTTCCTGCTTGTTTATCCTGTTTTTTTGTGATTTTTTACTACCCATCAAAACTCCCCCTTTTAAGTAAAAAATTTTTTACCTAACCATAACTCTTATTATTAGAGTTATTACTTTATTATTAATTTTAGCTATAAATAAATAATTATCATTTCTGGAGTTTCTTGTCAATCCTATTTCCTTGACTATGACTGTATTACTGATTTATAATATATATGCCCTGCCTCTTTGGTAGGTTTTTTACCCTATGCACAAGGAAGATAATTATGAGTGACATTAACAACAAAATATTAGCAAACAATAAAAAAGCTTATCACGATTACTTCATAGACGAAACCTTTGAGGCTGGTATTTCTTTGTCTGGAACAGAAGTAAAATCAGTACGCATGGGAAGGGTAAATCTTAAAGATAGTTATGCATATATTAAAGACGGAGAAGTGATTATTTCGAATATGCATATCAGCCCTTATGAAAAAGGAAATATCTTTAACCTTGACCCGCTTCGTGATAGAAAGTTATTATTAAATAGACAAGAAATAAGCAAAATTAACGGTTGGCTTACACAGAAAGGTTATACACTTATAGCTCTAAGTGTATATTTAAAAGGCAAATGGGTAAAAGTTCAACTTGGATTGGCAAGGGGTAAAAAGCTGTATGATAAAAGAGATGCTATCGCAGAGCGTGATGCAAAACGTCAGATAGAAATTAAACTCAAGGAGCGCTTCTAGAAAGCAGTTGACAGAGAAAGATACTTTACATTGTCAACTTATAATTTGAGAAATCGTCAGAAGCGAGTAGAACAAGCAGTTATACGAAGCTTATCACGATTTATATATGGGGGCGTATTGGTTTCGACGTTAAGACTGAATCAAGAATAGCGGGTGGTGGATTCTCGTTGGCCACCTAAAAAAACGGGAAACTTAAATTTAAACGCTAACAATAACGAATTAGCTTTAGCTGCTTAATCGCAGCTAACGTTCAACCTAGGAGTTCCGCGGCTTAGGATTGGGCGTCGACTAGCGGAGAACGAACCGGGCAAAGCTTTGAGCCTGGCCGGACTTATGAAGCTACTTAAACAGTAATCCTGTTAGTAGGAGTATTGTAGAGGGAATGTCAAATTACTAACTGCACCCGGAGAAGTTTTTGTGGATGTGTTTTCGGACAGGGGTTCGACTCCCCTCGCCTCCACCAAAAATTGAAAAGTCACCTTTAGGTGGCTTTTTTATTTTTGCGATGAATTCGGAGGGAGTCGAACCCTGAGAGGGCATTAAGCGTTAAGAAAACATATTTATAAATAAAAGTTTTTATTTACATTCTTAGTTAATACTTATAAAATATTTTTATATGAAACTCATTTATTTTATTCCAACGGTTATTACCTTTGTTGTTTGGTATTTATGAAAGGAGGATTATTAATATATTCCTTTGTCGTTGATTTTATTGGTCGTTATAAAAATGAAGGAGGTCTTATTATGAATATCTATATTGTCTCTTTTGCCGTTTTAGTAATTCTGATTGTTGTTATTCTTATATTCAAAGCTATAAAAGCACGTAAACAATCTTTAGCCCAAAACTATTATAGCCAAAACCCAACAAAGCCTAAAAAGGCTCACAGATATACTAGCAGGAAATCAGACACCGATACCTTAATGGACCCTTTCCTCTCTTCTTACCACAGTAGTCACCATGGCAGCCACCATAGTTGCAGCGGGCATAGTTGTAGTGGTCATAGCTCCAGTAGCAGCTGTAGTAGCAGTAGTTGCAGCGGTGGAGGATGTGGCGGCGGATGCGGCGGTTAATTTTAATAGGATAAAAAAATAAGGAATGTTCAATCTGAACATTCCTTATTTTTTTATCTAAAGCATTGCGGGTCTTTAATAAATGGATTATTGTAAAGAGCATATGACAAGCATCTTAATCCACCTCTGCAACGAAGATTATAGTCACACTCTTCACAACCTTCATTATATAACCGGTTCCTTAGATGTTTCATTATAACACTGTTATAATAAATACTTTCTATGGGTTCTTGTAAAACATTGCCTAATAGAATCGGCATCCTTCTGCACGGGACAAGCTGGCCGTCAGCCATTATTACTATCAGGCTGTTTCCAGCTTCACAATGATAGCAGCAAGAACAGTCTTCCGAATGATTTTCATTTTTGAAGAGAGTCTCAAACTGAAGCGCTCTATACATTGCTACTTCTGTTTTCAATTCACCCCATCCTTGTCTATCATAAGGTATAGTTACACTTTTCGCCCTGCATTCATACATTGTTTCAAAAAATTCTTTTGTTTCTTCCTTTGACATCATAAGTCCTACATCAGCCGAGCCAGAAGGTATTACGCGATCCGACCAGACACGGCTAACTTTGTGCTTTTCACATATTTCGAAAACTTTTTCAAACTCCCTATAATTCTTTTTAGTTGCAGTAAAAGAAACTAGAGAATGAATCTTCGCATCGCGAAGTATGTCCAATGTCGAAACTACCTTGTCAAATATGCCCTCTCCCCTAATTGCATCATTCGTATCCTTATCGCCTTCAAGACTCACCTGTACAAATTTGCAATTTAACCTTTTTAATTCTTTTGCAATATCTCTGGTTATAAATGTTCCATTTGATAGTATGCCATAGCTTACAAAATCACCATATCTGTTTATCTGCTCAAGAATAGACATAAAATCACTTCTTACAAACGGCTCACCGCCAGTAATATTAATATGTCCTTTAATTCCCCATTTCTTGAGAAGAGAAGTATATTGTTCGAGTATCATAACAAGTTCATCAAAACACAATTCTTCGACCTTACTATCTTGATAGCAATGCGTGCACTTTAAATTGCATCTTTCTGTGATATGCCATTGTAAGGTTAGCTTCTCCGGCTTATATCCAAAATCATTAAAAAATTTTTTAGGAAGTTTCGGAATTGTCCCCTTTTTAAGCAATTGCTTTTCCGTTAAATACATTTATACATCCCTCCTAAGAATTATCTTAACTGGACTATAATAATCATATTTTTTAAAAATTAATATTGCTTTTAATAATATCATATTTTTATGGTTTTATCAATTTAGATATTTTAAAAGATTTTGGCTAACGGCACCGATAGCAAAATGAAAAGACAATATAACAATTAATTCCTGCAGCATGTTTATCATATATTCCCCAATTTAACAAAGAATAAGAATAATTGCAAAATTACTATCAAGAATGGAGAATATAAATGGTCTTTTCAAGTTTGGTTTTTTTGTGTATTTTTCTTCCTATAAATTTATTATTGTATTTTTTGATAAAAAACCAGACTTATCGTAATTGGGTGCTTATCATCTCCTCTTTAATATTTTATGCCTGGGGCGAACCTATATGGATATCAATTTTGATATTTACATCATTCTTTGATTTCATGAACGGATTATTAATAGAAAAGTATCGCAATAAATGGCAAAGTAAAGCAATCTTAATTTTTTCAATCACAGTAAACCTATCTCTTCTAGTATTTTTTAAATATTCAAATTTTTTAATTTCTAATATAAATAGCTTAACCGGATTAAATATTCCTTTTAGCAACTTTAACCTCCCTATAGGAATATCTTTTTATACTTTCCAGACAATTTCATATGTAGTTGACGTTTTCCGAGGCGAAGTCGAGGCACAAAAATCACCCTTTAAGCTGCTGCTTTTTGTATCGTTATTTCATCAATTGGTTGCAGGGCCAATTGTCCGATACAAAAGTATTGCAAACGAAATAGAAAATAGAATTATAACTATGTCTATGTTCAGCGAAGGAATTAACAGATTTGTTATCGGATTAGCTAAAAAAGTTATTCTGGCCAATCCGGCAGGTGAAATATCAGATATTTTTTTAAAAGGGAATCTATCTGATATCTCTACTTTTGGAGCTTGGTTTGGTATAAGCCTATTTGCCCTTCAAATATACTTTGATTTTTCAGGATATTCCGATATGGCTATCGGGTTAGGAAAGATGTTTGGATTTAATTATTGTGAAAACTTCAATCATCCCTATTTATCCAAATCAGCTACGGAATTCTGGCGCAGATGGCATATATCCCTTGGCAGTTTTTTCAGGGATTACGTTTATATTCCGTTAGGTGGCAATAGAAAAAGTCCAATTCGCAATTTGATTATTGTTTGGTTTTTTACTGGACTATGGCACGGCGCCAGTTGGAATTTTATTATTTGGGGACTATACTTCGGCGCCCTTATAATACTTGAAAAAACCTTTTTGCTAAATGTATTTAAAAAATTGCCTGGCTTTTTATCACATATTTATTTTATAGCGATTGTTTTAATTGGCTGGGTATTCTTTTATTATATTGACTTTGCTAAATCTTTCGAACTTTTAAGGGTTATGTTTGGTTTTGGAAATAAAGGCCTAACTGATATGGTTTTTACGTTAAATTTTCAAAATAACATCTTTTTCTTCATTATTGCAATTATTGCATGTATGCCTATAGGAAAATGGATGTCAAATCTTCTAAATCATCTTGAACAGAGAAGCTTAAGAATACCATCCTTCTGTAATAGTGTATTGGTTCCAGTAATGAATTCTTGCTTACTGTTTGTTTCATATACACTTTTAGTTGGTAGAACATATAATCCGTTTTTATATTTTAGATTTTGACAGGAGATAAAATGAAAAAAATAAACTTCAATATATTTTTATTTATATTATTTGTTTACTGCTTCAGCTGTTTAACAATTATAGGCAGTTTTAAAGTTAAGTCAAGTATCTCTGTATTAGAGAACAGAGCTTTACAGCGCAGGCCGGCTTTAACTCTCAATAGTATCTTTAATGGTAGTTATTTTAAGGAATACGAAAACTATTTCAGTGATAACTTTATATTCCGTGATAATTTTGTTTTTATAAGCAACAATATAAAAAAAATAAAGGGATTTACAAATAAAGATGGCGCGTCAATTGTCCAGCATAAAGGAGAAAACATCGCCGAAATCCCAAAAAAGAAAATAGAACCAAAGCAAGAAATTCAGGATAACGACATCCTTAAAAACAAGGAAGAAACCCAAGAAAATGATAAATCAGGAAGTTTTATAGGTGAATTATTAATTTTAAATGATACTGCTATGACTGTCTTCCATTTTTATCAACGTAACTGCTTAAAGTATTCGAAGATTATTAATCAATTTACTGAAAAGTCAGCAAGAAATATTAACATTTACTCCCTTCTAGTTCCGACTCAGATTGAATTTATAAGCTCCAGTAAATATAAAAATATTTCCGATTCGCAAAAAAATGCTATAGATTTTATTAATAAACATTTTAATAACAAGGTCAAGGTAGTAGATGCATACTTAGCACTAAAACAAAACAGAGATAAATATATATATTTCAGGACAGATCATCATTGGACAGCACTTGGTGCATATTATGCCTATACTGCATTCACAATTTCATCAGGGGTAAAATCTATTCCAATCGAACAATATAAAACCGAAAAAGTAACAGGATTTTTGGGTTCTTCTTATTCAGAAACACTGAATAAGAAGCTAGAAAAGAACCCCGATACTATAACGCTTTATAAACCTTTTATAAAAAATGATTATAACATATTTTATGATGGTCCATTAAAAATGAATTTATTAGATATGAATCATGCAGAAAAAAAGAATAAGTATAGAATTTTTTTGAGCGGTGACCGGCCTCTTGGCATTATAAAAACAGAAGTTAAAAATGGCAGAAAGATACTTGTAGTTAAAGATTCCTTTGGCAATGCCTTTATTCCCTTTCTTCTCCCTCATTATGAAGAAATTTTTATTGTAGACCCAAGACAGTATAATAAAAATATATTAAACCTTATAAATGATAATGGCATACAGGATGTATTATTCTTGAATTATACCTCAGCAGCAGGCATGCCAGATTATAATGAATTCTTGGCTGAATTGCTTAATTGAAAAATACTCAGATATAATTCACCATCCATAAAATTGCCCCCAAAAACAAAAGAATAAATACAATATATAATGTTTAAAGGTTACATAATATGTGCTTATACATTAACTAAAAATAAAAGAGCCCTCAAAATATGGGCTCTTCTTGTTGCTTTTGGAATACTTAGTTTACTTAATATATTTAATTAGCTGTTTTTCCCACCCTGTTTCTGAGCACCAATCCGGTGATTCGTTTTTCTTCTCAATTATATATTTTAGAAGTACTGCAAGCTCGGTTTTATCTAAAGCATTATACAACTCAATGCACTCATTATCCCAAAAACAGGTATTTAAAATTTCTATGCAATCTCGAAGACTGTGAATTTGCTGTTTAAATATGAAAATTTTATCAGTTATATAGCGGCAGCTGTTTATTTCATCTATAAGCTTTCTCAACTCCTCATCATCCATCATATTACCATCAACAAACTGTATCTCAGATTCATTTGTTTGTTCAAGTTTAGAAAAGCTAAGAAATATTCCATCTAATTGGTTTGTCGGTAGAACTGCCTCAATTCTAGGAAGCAAATTTTCTGCAGCAGCTTTAATATATTTCTTTTCAGCAGAATCAGATATTTTAAGAAGATTGCAAAGCTTTTCCGAAGCCAATATTAGCTTTTCTTGCGCCTCTTCTTTAGGCCACGAACAGAACAAGCAAATCAGCCGGTTTCTATCAAAATCATTAATATCTAGTGATGCAACATCACCATCAATTAGAGAAAGCCCAATTGCATTTGTAACAATCGGTTCATATATATTAATTAGAAGTTCTTTATAATCTATACAATAGCTTTTTAATAACTTTATAATTTTTTCAGTATCGAATCTCCTGCAAAATTCATTTTCTATGATAAGCCTATATAAATATTCATTGATATATTCGATACCTTGCAGTTCTTCATTAACGGCAAAACAAAGCTGATAGTCAATATCACCGGGAATCTCATGAGCAAAAAATCTGTAGTCATATTTTTTAAAGAAAACACCTATCCCTTGCAGTGTTTCATTATAAGAAATATTTTCAATTTGCAGGGCATTTGCCTTAGCTTTGCTTAGAAGCTCTTTTCCAGTTTCAATTTCAGCTTCAATTTTTGCCCATCCCAATTTTAACAATATCTCCATGTCTTCATTCTTAAGAAGATAAATACTGCCGCCTTGCGATTTGAGATATAGATTAATTGAAAAGCAGATAGATTTTAGCAGTTCTTGCGCAGTTTCAATCGGCACAGAACTGCTGTCACCCATAGTAAAGCATTCGGTCCTGTTCCCCAGCAGAATCCAAAGCCTGCCTTGGATATTCTTAAGCTCTTCCTCCGTTAATACCCCTTGCTGCACCCCATATTCCGAAATAAGTGATAGATAGTTTCCGCTGTTTACGTCCATATTCCCTCCTAAAATGGCCTGCCGTAAATGTCTGTATCGTCATCATTCTTGCCGTATCTCGTTCTTCTACAGAGGTCTTCAAGTGTCATATCTCTTAAATAATCCAGCGAGCCTTGGCATACACCATCGAAATGAAGCTTCATAAAACTGATTATTTCATCATCTGATAATAGATCGTTAGATTCATTTTTAAAATAATAAAAAGAATCCTGCAGCTCTAATATGGTATCCTCGTAATTTTCCTGCATGATATATGGAGAATCGCAAAATTCTGTAATAAGTTTTTTCAGTATTCCCTGTCCAAACTCAATACGACCAGTATCCTTTAAGGCTTCAAACCGTTTCTCGACAAGACTCTGTATCTGCTGCTCAGAGAGAGACAAACCATATTTTGCAGTAATCTCATTGCACTCTCGAAGTTCTGCGGCAGTTTGCAATTTCTGCATGCTCACAATAGTAATATCAAATTTTTTATCCATTGATACCACCTCCAAGCTATAGGATATCCACTTGGTATGCACATTACAAGCCTTGAAATTTTGCCCGTTTTGTGGTAATATAAATATAGAAAAGGGAAATAAATTAGCTGAAAATTTTGTGTTATAACAAAACAAAAAGATACCTTCTAACAAATAGGTATCTTTTTAATTTTTATTATGCAAAACATATTCAATTTATTCTCCGATTACCCAATTTTATTCTATCAAGATATATTTCTCTTAACTCTTACAATATAAAGTGCTCTTCATCCTCTTATACATTTTTTTGTTATATTTAATCCAATCTGCATAGCTTTTATTTTGGTAAAGATTTCTCTTAAGTACTTTCCAAACATTCTCATCTGCAAATGATTTTTCCCAGATAGCAACACCTGCAAGATTATATTTATGTACTAGTGATGATTTTAGATTTACAGAAGCATCATTTTCCAGCCAAATCTTATAGATTGCATTATTTTTTGTGTATTGCGCATATAACTGTCCGCTTTCGTCATCCCATTCTATATCTGCATTATTAACTTTAACCTCGCTTCTTGCACCACTCATTGAAAATACTTTATACTGTGTAACTTTTGTTAAGCCATTGCTGTCCAGTTCCTCTTTCCATCCTCTTGTATAAAATGGTATGCCTAACAAAAGTTTTTCAGAAGGCACTTCTGCCAATGTTTTTTTCAATTTATCTTCTACCCATGTATATTGCGCCACCGAACCGCTGTATGGACAATTGCTCCAATGCTGGTCATATGTCATCAGATTAATATAATCAGCCGCATCTGAAAGGGCTTTTGCATCATAGCATCTCCATCCAGAAGTCGGAGCAGCAATATCAATTGATACAACCTTTCCCTGCTCCCTTAATATAGGCGCTAATTCCCTTACAAACTGGGTGAACATATCTGTCTCTTCTTGGCTCATGTTTTCAAAATCAATATTGATACCATCTAAATCATATGTTTCTGCATAGGCGGTAACCTGACTAATTACTTTATCCCGTAGAAGGCTGTCATTTAATATACTTGAACTGATAACCGGGCTAAAACTGTTGGTAAGCATTGCCCAGACTTTTTTGTCAGCTTCATGTGCCTTCTTAACATACATTCTTATACTTTCATCATCAGCTTTACTTTTGACGGTACCATCTTTATCGCTTACATAAAACCAAGTAGGAGCCAATATTTGCAGCCCATCAGTTTGATCGATGCTTCCGATATTTAGCATTTGATCCCACGCCATGCTTATCTTTTTATTGTCGTCTATTACCAAAGAATTTGGATTGTCTTTTAGTTGCATAAAATCAGCAGTTTCTTCTTGAATAGATTGAGCTTGAATAAAGCCAACGAATCCATCTTCTGTCATTACTTTATACATATCTTTATATTTATTGATTATTTCCACTTTATCATTTAGCACTAGTATCTTGAGTATTTGGCTTGAGTTGTCTCTCTTTTCTCTTAAAAAAGAAATTATCTGAGCCGCTTTGCCTTGTTTGTAATTCTGCTGATTATTATCAATTAGTATGCTGTCATTTTTTTCATTAAAATTCACATTAAGTCCGTAAACCTCTTTTAATAAACCCAATGGCAAATACATTGTTCCTTTTATCTTCTTTAAAGGAACAGAACTCTTAATGGGCTTGTTGTTTAACAAGGCAGTTTTACTATTTAATTTTATTTTTAATACTTTATCTTTGCTGGTTGTTATAACCCTGTATGTTTTTTGATCCCATAATAAATTAGGGTCAAAATATTTTTTGACAATATCTACTGGTATCAGAACATTATTATTTTCTATAACTGGAGGAGTATTTTTGCAGTTGACTAAGTCTGCCTTAATATACAAGGCAGTTACATAATTATTTTCATTCTCATAATTAATATCAACATTTTGATTTGGAATAGTAATAAATAGAGTTATTAAAAGAGTTACAAGCATTATAGATTCACCATCAATTTAAAATTTTTATCTTTTGTTAACTATATAATATTGCAATATGTAAATTAATACAAATGCGGAAATCCCGCAAATGTACAGCTGACAGGCCTTTTCCTTTAGTAATGTTAGTTTGAGAACTAAAAACAAAGAATTTTTTCTATTTCCTTTCCTATTTAAAAAAACTGCATTAAATCTACAGTTTTTTTAAATTGAATTTATTATTAAGTTTTTGCATAAATACTAGGTTTGCATAATACTACTTTTACATCAGCACTATTTATTCTTATATATACCTTTTTATAATGATTCGTTTACAGGCAGTTCAGAATCTTTCGTTAAATTAGCCTTATTTGAATATGCATTTATTATATTTGAAAAGCCTTTCCTGATATCCAGCATATAAACGGTATCCTGGTCCAGTACAAAATAATAGGTGACTTCTTCATCTTTATCGCCTATTTTATATAAAATCGATTTTGCCAAATCATCTGCAATTCTTACCAGGTCTTCAATAGATGCTACATCTATAATTTTCTTATAATCTGTTAATACATCACTACATACTGCAACCAATCTATCAGCATAATTATTGAATATCTTCCTAGTCTTTTTCTCTATCGGATCAAATTCAGGTGATACTGTTGTAAGAAATATTATAAACAAAAGCATAATTAGACCTAAAACTATACCTATGCAGGTTATCATAATCTTTTCATTGTGATATGGCGCTAGGACTTTTCTAGATGATGTTATCTGTCCCTTTTTATCTTTATTTAGATTCCCGCCAATTTCAAAATACTTCTCGTTTATAGGTATCTCCATTGTTGATTCAAGCGTATCATTTATGTCCCCCTTTGTTGTTTTTGCATCAACAATTATTCTCCAAATAATTGTCAGCTTAGAAGTACAGTTAAATTTATATGCTTCTGCAGCCATTTTTACCAATTGATTGTAAGTATTTAAACTTACATTACACCCGCTTTTGAGTAATACATTTTTGTCTTTTATATTAAAATTCTTTTCTGGTTGAATTACTGCCTTTTTATCCCATAAGAGCTTCTCCCCTTTATCAGTTTTGACAAAGCCTTGAAATAAAGCAGTAATACTATATTTCCCCTTAATTTCAGCCGATTGATTTCCATTGAATTCATATTTCATTCGCGGATTTATCGAGTTAACCAGATCAGTTATATATATTCCGCCTTCTGTAAGACTTTTTTGAGTATAGAGGTTATTTGGAAGCACTGTTACATCATAATTAATGGATGCTTTATGAGAATATGTATAAGCATCATATTTTTGATCCACGAATTTATTGTTAATGGTTATATAAAGAAAACATATTGCCGCTGTAATTGCTATAGGCAAAAATATTAATATAGAAAGTCTAAATTTCTTATTTAATGAAAATATCTTTATTCTATTTAAAAAGCTTCTTTTTTGATTATTCTTATTCATTTAATTTTCTCCAACCTTCTTTCAGGATATCATTTAATCAGAATTGAACTTTAGTTTTATCAAAGCTCCTATCTCCCTTTAATAACAAAATAGGCCAGCCTATTTTAGGTACAGTATACACAACTTTTCCCTTTATATTATCTTGGCTTACAAGTTCATGATCATATATCGAATTATTATCCCCCTTGGTCCTATATTTTAACTTGTCTTTATCAGCAACAGCTTCGATTATTCGATGAAAAATAAATATATTTCCTGATTTATACTGAATAATATCTCCTATTTTCAATTCTTTAGGTGAAATTCTTTTTACCAATACCATATCCCCTGCATATATAACAGGTTCCATACTTCCAGTAGCAATAACCATGGGTCGTATAGGAAATACGCCTACTGCAAACCAGATTATGCTTATTGATAGCAAGCTTGTAAGAATCCACCCTATAGGGTTTTCAGATTTTGTTTCATTATCTTCTATAAGCTTCATACGCTTCTTATATATGAATTGTATGAGCAAAAGGCTGAATATTGGCGCCAATGTGCAAACCAGGCCTTTGACAAGCCAATCAAGATTAGGAAGAATAGGAAAAAACCAATAGAATATCTGTTGAATTCCAAGATAGATAATTGATAGCATTGGACCGCCTAAGAAAACCAGGTATGAGGACAAAATATTATTTCCTAACTCAGGAAGAATAATTTCTGTTGTATATTTTACAATATCCAGATTGGTTTTTAATCCAGTTAACATATCAATAGATAAATTACATATTGTCATAAATAATGTTATAACTATAATTAACGCCAAATTACCTTTTATAGAAGGATTATTTACCAGATAGTCTCTTATTAGTTCTCTTGCGATTAACGGCGAAAATACAATGATTATATTGGTCACAACTCCAATCAATGTGTGACTGTATGGACTCTTTCCAAAACCGGAAATTATGCCTGCCAGCATCATTATGAGGATAAAGCTTCCTGACAGAATCATACATAAACATTGAAGCATGCTTTTTAGCCGAAGTTTTCCTGATGGATGTACTTTAGGAAACTTTAATACTGCTGCTATTATTGCAATCCAGATTGCCGGCTTCACTAAATATGTATAAAACATACTGCTTCTTATTATAATTGGTGAAAAATTTTCAATACAAAAGATTAAAACGAGAAATATAATCAATATGATTGCTCTTTTGCCAAAACCTCCTGTTATATTTCTTTGTTTGCTTATCTCCATTCTTTTCTGTTTCCTCCATAGATTTTACTTAGATAATATTTCGAGATGAGACTTATTCTAAATTTGTATTATTTATGTCGCTGTTTTCATTTGCATTTGGATCTCCGCCTGCATTATTTCCGCCGGCAATATCAGAGGAATTGCTGCCATCACCAGTATTATTTGCATCTGAATTTTCTGATGATGTACTCTCATTCTCAGTGCTGCTGGAATTTTCAGAACCCGTTGGAGAATCATTTGCTTCTGTTGTATCAGAGGTACTACTTGGTTCAATATTAGAATCTGCTGTTTCTTTATCAGCCTTATTGCTTTCATTGCAACTATAATCTATTGCCTTGTTTCTTACTTTTTTCCCTTTAAATTTCTCTGCTGTTTTTATACTAATATCTACGGATAAATTATCCTGCCAAGAACCAAAACCAGATGAAATTATAAGTGTTGCAGTAAGAAGACTTATTAAAAGCAATATTAATTGTATTTTAATTTTCATATTTAATTCTCTCCTTTAATAATGAATCAGTATATTATTTTTGCAAATTATATTGGTCATATTCCAGCCCGATAGCAAAGCTGTAATCAGTATCCTCTTTCACCCCTTCAGGAATTGTTATTTTAATAGTACCGCTTATACTGTCTCCGTGAGGATTTAGCATTTCGTCTGATTTAGAAAAATTAAGCTTTATCGGTTCAGGAGCATTCCCACAAATATTGCATGATATTGGGATAGTTCCCATATTGCTCACAGTATAATTGATAATAACTGAATAACCAGGATATGCACACGGCAAAGTTACATATATTTTTTTCTGATCACTACTCAAAACTGCGCTGGCAGGTCTGGCATCATTGGGCTTAGACCATGTGTTAATCTCGGTTAATACTGGCTCGCTGCTGAAAACAGGTGCAATATCTCCTGTAGAAATTACAGTTTCTAAACCTATATTATTCATATAACTGCCATATCCAATGCCTAATATGTTTAGCATTACAAAAATAGCAATATATATAATTCTGTAATTAGTTGATTTTCCTGATTTTTTACCTTTGACGTTTATCATTTTAACCTCCATACTATTACAACATATTTTTTATATATAAAGCAGCTTGTGTCCGATGCTTCAAGTTTAGTTTCAACAATATACTGCTTATATGCTTTTTAATAGTATTTTCAGAAACATACAATCTCGATGAAATTTCATTATTGCTTAGCCCATTACCAATCTCAATCAATACTTCTTTTTCTCGACCTGTAAGCTGATTTAGCAGTATCTGTTTATTGCTGGATTTATTGATATTCATAATGATACCTGGGTCATAATATTTTTTACCTCTAACTACAGAATCAAGTACGAAATTTATATCTGCAGGTGCCGCCTCTTTTAATATATATCCGTCTATACCGTACTTTTCTGCTCGTAAGAAATCATCCTGTGTTATAAAAGACGTTATAACAATAAATTTCGTTTCTGAGCTTTTTATCTTTCCTTGAATTGCAGCTTCAAGACCATCTTCAGCACCAAGCTTTAAGTCAATAAATGCAACGTTGATTTTATTCTTATCCAATTTATCCAGCGCTTCTTTTAAGTTAGATGCTTCGTGAATCTCGTTTACTCTTTCGGTCTTAGACACTATAGAAGAAATACCTAACCTTGCTAGAGGATGATCGTCAACAATTAAAACGTTCATATTACCTTCACCTGCTCTTTCCTTATTACTGTTTCCGAAGGAAGCTCTATATTAATGCACGTACCTTTGCATAGTTGACTTTTAATTAATATTTTCCCGTTGAATGAATGAACAAGATTATTAAGATTCTTTATTCCTAAACCCATATTGGATTTATTCTTAATATCAAAACCAATACCGTCATCTATTATTCCAATATTGATATTTCTGCTGTCTATATTAAACTTAATATCTATATTATTGCTCTTACCGTGTCGTATAGCATTTCCTAATGCTTCACACAAAATCCTGTAAAGCACTTTTTTTAATTCATAAGAAATTAGCTCCATACTCCCTACAATATCAAACTTTATATTTACATCATTTAAAACCGAAATTTCCTTTATGCGTTTCCTAATTTTTTCTTCAATCTTACTTAAGCCGCTTTTCTTATCACAATAACTATATATAACTTCCCTTAGCTCTCTCATTGCACTGGATAACGAATCCTGAATAAACCTTAATTCATCTTTTGTATTAATATATTTCTTCAATTCATCTCTCTCAGATAATGAATGCAGTTTGCTTGAAATAAAGAACAGTCTTTGACTTACACTATCATGTATCTCATTTGCAATCCTATTCTGTTCCTCAGATATAACAAGCAGTTTATTTATTTCATCAATCTTAATACGTTCCAGTAATATCGAAGTAAGTGATGCTAGAAATTTTATCTGGTTCTCAATCTCCTTGCATATAAAACCTCCACAATCACCTGATAACTTTATTCCAAGAATCCCATAAGCCTCATATGTTGATTTTATTGGAGTTACAAGAAAGCATTGATTCATGTAAAAATATTTCGAAACATTTTCAGATATCATAAGATAATCCCAGTCTTTCTTTATTTTTTTATTGAGGAAATTATGATATTCATCAGAAATACTTCCGTTAACTTCAAATACAAAACCAGCTTCTTTCGAAGCAACTGATATAAATGCAAGAGCTGTATTGGTGATTTCTCTTGTATATCTAGCCATGATTTTTGCTAGTTCTCTTATACTTCTTACGTTAGTAAGCGTGTGTATTGATTGGTACAAGGCTGTGAACTGCTCCATGGATTCATCTATAATCTTATTAGCCTCTTTAAGTTCATTATTTACTAAGAACAATCTTGTACTATCCTCCCGAAGCCTTTTGGCAAGCTTCATCATTGCCAGGATAGCAGTTACAATCAAAAGGTAACTCATAATCAGATTCGCATTTTCCTGTAAATAATTAAATATACTGCTGCGTGAAATATTAAAAATTGCAAAGGAAATCACAGTTGATGAAACTGCATAAATTGCGATGATTATGCAGAAATATCTTAAACTTAAATAATATGCGGTAATAAGCACCGAATTTATTGAATACCAAATATATGGGCTATCCATACCTCCAGTCGGTATAAGAATAAGAACGTTGCAGATTGATTCAATTATTATTAGCCATTTAACAATATTCAACACATTTTCATTCTTGGAGTATATATAGTTTAAAAGTAATACTGCTATTCCAAGACAGCCTACGACTACAAGTTTATGAGCTATAGGAACCTTATATCTACCGACAAGATAAATAATTGAAGTAACTATAAAAGAAAAATACCTGTAAGCATAAATAAACTTTAATTCATCAACTGCTAAACTGTTTAATGCTTTAGATTTCAGAAGGCTATACAATTTTTAAATATCACCCACCTTGATTTTAAAATTATATTTTTATTGATTATATTATTTCCATTATTTGTAAGCCGTAATCATTTTAACATAATTTTCCATTTTATCAATACATAATTTAAAAAAAATAAGGACCGGCTGTTTAGACCGATCCTTAAATCATTCAATTTTAGTTCTGGTTGTATTGTGCAAAGTCAAAATCAATACTTATTGGAAGATTTGCATTCATACCTTTATTTCCTGTCAGTGCATTTGCAGGAAGAGTGAAAGCTAACCCTTCGACTTCAAGTTCTGAACCACTTCTGAAGCCTATGGACTTTTCTGGGCTTAATTCTTTTCCATTAAGTATGGTTTCTAGTGCTGATTCCAAACCTGAAAGTGTTGTACCTGCAGGAATAGTTCCGAGTGTGTTGAAAGCACCGCTTCCTATATGGTCAACAAGCGTACCGCTAACTGTAATAGCATCTGCAAATTCATCCTGCTCGGTATTCAAAGCAGACCCATTATTCAATTTAACTGTAACATTTGCCACTTTAGCAGGAATTGAACCTAAGTTTCTCATTTCAAATCTTGTTATAGCTTTGGTTCCTGGATGCATGTTGTAGAAAGCGAAATTAACAGTGTCTCCAATGATTGATGGAGCAATTGTATAAACCCAAGTACTACCGTTTACTTTTGAATTTACAGCATCATACTCATTATATCCATCTTTGTCTAACAATGCAGTTTCGTTAAAACCAGTAGATGTTTTATCAAAGCTATATACTTCATCCTCTGCAACAAGCGAATCGCCTGGTGCATCATTTTCAAGAACAATTGACCAATTACCTGTTTTAAGTGTTGTATTGTCGGTAATTACTGTTCCCCATGCCGCATATCCGGCACCTACCATTGCAATTGCCGCGATCATGACAAAAGCAATTAACTTCATTTTTTTCATGCTAAAATTCCTCCTTATAATATTTTTTGGTTTAAAAATTTGGTTAATAGAGTTTTAATCAACCTTTCATTTTAACCATGCTTATTTTAATGGCTATTTCCATATATTTACATGTACCTTAGTGTAATTTTTGCTGGTAGTTTTTAGTAGTTTAGAGTAGCACTTTTTGACCATACTTTCATCCGCGCTGAGCTTTTGGTTATAGCTATATTGTCATAAAAAAGAAAAACACCGCTTTTAAAGCGATGCCTTTTCTTGTATTAGATGTCTAGTTCTGATTATATTGAACAAAATCGAAATCAATGCTTATTGGTAAACTTGCATTCATACCTCTGTTACCCGAAAGTGCAGATGCAGGAAGTGCAAAATGCAGATTATTTGCTTTTAATTCATCACTGTCAACCAGGCTTATTGTTTCCTGCTGTTTTAATTCGATACCTTCCAGAAAACCGAGTGCTGTTTCTAATCCTGCCAGCGTTGTTCCAGCCGGAATATTTCCAATTGCTACTGGGTAATCCAATCCCCTTCGTGTATAGAATGTGCCGTTTACAATTACAGCATCGGCAAATTCTTGCTGGTTAGCAGAAAGTGTATTTCCATTATTAAGAGTAACTTTTACATCTGATATCCTGGCAGTAATAGTTCCCTTATTTCTTATTTCAAATCTGGTGATTGCTTCAGTTCCAGGATGCATATTGTAAAAGTCGAAATTAACAGTGCTTCCGCTAATTTTAGGTGCAATTGTATATACATAGTTTGTTCCGTTTACCTTGCGTGCTCCTGAAATTTGACTTGAATCGACGGCATCATATTTGCCATACCAATCAAGAGGCCCTCTCTGTACAGTCTGGATAATTCCTGCCGAAGTATTTTTAAAGTTGTAAACTACATCCCCTGCAACAAGTGAATCACCTATATTATCGTTTTCAATTTCAATCGCCCACTGGCCCGAATTAAGAGTTGTGATATCTGTAATCTGGGTTCCCCATGCTGCATATCCTGCGCCAATTAGCGCAATTGCTGAAGCAAAAGCAATAGCAGCAGTTCTCATTTTTTTCATGTAGATACTTCTCCTTAAATAATTTTTTGGTTTAAACCCTTCAAACCATTATTATTCTAACCTTACTTACCAATGATTTATATGCACGTTCGTGTAATTTTCACTGGTAGTATTGTATAGTTTGTGGTAATACTTTTGGACCATATTCTTTGGGCTAAACATATTAGCAAAAAAATAGACACCCAATCTATTATGACTGGATGTCTATTATACTCCTGATCCTTTCTTGAAGTTGAGATACATCTTCTTTCGAAAACTCCGATGTTTCAACAGCTTTATGGATTGTTATCTTTACCTGTGCCGGCTTTATTATATTTTTATTTGCTTCCATAAGCTTATATGAACCGCTTATGGTTATCGGAACAATTGGTACGCCTGCCTTTAAAGCCATCTTGAAACTTCCATTTTTAAATGTACCGATTTTATCGCATTTACTTCTGGTTCCTTCTGGGAAAATTATTATTGAATAACCTTTCTTTAATAATTCAAGCGACCTGCTGATTGATTTTACTGCTTGCCTATGGTCATCTCTATCTATAAACATGCAGTTTAAATGCTTCATCCACGAACGAATTATAGGCAGCTTTTGAACTTCAATTTTTGAAATAAGTGCTTTTGGTTTTCCGACATAGCCCAGCATTAGAGGAATATCAAAATTGCCTTGATGATTAGACACAAAAACACTTGCTGTATCCGGTATGTTTTCAAGCCCAATAACTGTAACCTTTGCACCTGCTAATCTTAGAAGTGAACGCGCCCATTTGCCCACATACTTGCTAACCAAATCATCATGCTCTCTGATTCTTCCTTTTTTCTCTAGATATTCTGCGCGCCACAATCCAGGCATAATAAATATGAGATAAATCCAGAAGTATATAAACCAAATAATTGTTCTTAACATTAGTACACCCCTTTGATATATCAACCTCTTTTAATATTTTTCTTTTTTGTTACAGAATAACCGAAGTAACCAAGCGATTTATCCAACCCATAATACTGACCATGTGAGTAGCAAACTAAATCAGCTTTATTCATCCAAAGCTTTCCCTTCTCGTCAATCAAATCATCTTGGACATTTACTGCCACTATCTCTGCAATAAATATATCGTGTGAACCTAGCTCCAGTACATTCTTAACAATACATTCAATATTTATGGGACTTTCTTTAATCATAGGTACGTTAACCTTTGATGCTTTTTCTGAAGTTAAATTAGTCATCATAAATTTATCCATGTCTTTACCTGATTTTACTCCGCAAAAATCAGCAGCTTTTACAAGCTTTTTTGTTACTAGGTTTACTACAAATTCTCCATTTTCTTTAATCAAGTTATATGAATAACGTTCTTTCCGTATAGATATTGAGAGCATCGGCGGCTCAGAATTAATTGTCCCTGCCCATGCAAGCGTTATTATATTAGGCCTACCTTCATTATCAGCGCATGTTACCATCACAAGGGGAACAGGATTTAAAATAGTTGCCGGCTTCCATAATTGTTTTGTCATTTTTCTCCTCCAAGATTTAATAAATCGCTATCAATTATACCAATTTTTTTTTACTTACTCTATAATATTGCTAAATTTAAAAATATTTCATTTTTGATGTTGATATGGTTATTATTTGGATATATAATACATTTAATTCCACTAATTACATTTTTTATATATCGTTAAAGAATCTTTTCTTTAACTTAACCTTATATATTCGCTCTGAGAATAATTTTGAAGAACTAGGAGGTAAAACATGAGTAAAGAGGATAGCAGTAAAAAAAGTCTTGAGACAATTAACAGATATATTATTATATTTCTTTTATTAGCAATAATACTTATATCTTTTTTAAAAATTCTTTCACTAATCTTGTTTGGAATAGCCACTATTCTTATTATTATAAGAATAATTTGGGTACTAAAATACAACTTATATTAGTGAATTTTAAGAGCACTTTGTAAATTACAAAGTGCTCTTATTTTATAGTACCTTAATTAATATTTTGGATTTACCCTTTCAACTTCAACGTTTTTCTGAGTTTCTATTTGGAAACACCCAATCCCGTCTTTCGCGAAAAACCCGTTTTGCAGAAATGTTGTGAATGCAAACGCTCCCACACTAAGTGTAATAATTATACTTATCAAAAACATACTAAAAACATCAAATTTAATCTTGGGCTCTTCCTCTCTCGATGTAAATACGTATACGAGTGTTTCAACCCCAAGCACAATAAGAATTGCCGGCCACCATTTAATGATTAATTCCAACACAAGCTTACTATTTGACTGAAAAACAAGAAGTACAAATCCAAAAGCAATTAGGAGCAATCCCATGGATACCGTTCCTACTCTCCACCTTCTCATATATCCTTATCCCCATTTCCTTCTAAGCTTTTTACCTTATGACCGGAAATCAGCTTCACTCCCCCAGCAATGAACAGCAAAGCAACTATTCCAGTTTGTATATACTCTCTTATTTTCCAATTTATTAACTTCTCTAGTTCCGGCACCATTATCCTTTCAAAAAGGAGTACAATCCCTAAGATTATTAAAGTATATCCGATAAATTTTGCCTTGTTCCTTATCCAGCTCCCTTCGGTACTAAACCAAGAGGAAAAAAACAGTTCATCATTTGGCAGTTCATCTAATGCCAGTTTGTTCATGGCATCGAAGAAACTGTAAAACCAAATTACCGGTGCAAATACAACAAGTATGTTCAATCTTAACCAGTCAGCCAGAAATATAGAGAGAAAGAATAATATCATTAATTGAACCCCTTGCTTTAGCAAACCAAGATACATGTGTCCTGCTCCCGGCAGCATTGAAAACATAAATGTCAGGAAACCATTCTTCTTTTTCATTAAAAACCACTCCTTATTATTTTTGTTGAAACTTATCCAATAAACCTGTAGTATTTTTCGATAATCTATCAGTCCAACCGTTAACCAATGCACTTCCCATTATTTTCGAAGTTCCCCTTACACTATCAATTGCCCCTGTTGCATTGTTTGTAATGTATTGAAAACCACCATTTATAGTGAAAAATAATGTCAGGCATGCAGCAGCCACATAGTATGTCATTATGCTTGAAAAACTAATTGTTCTTTGTTTTTTTGCATTATTGCTGCTCTTAGAAACCTGATTCATTACTTTATCAGTAAAACCGGAAGGAACAATATTTTCAGCAATATGAAGTTTCGACTTTTCCAATAAATCCATATATACTTCTAAGCATTCATCACAAACTATTAGATGCTCTTCTAGAATAATTTCATCTTCATGACTTATTGATTTATTTATATAGCTTTTCCATGTCTTTTCGTCATAGTGCTTCATATTCTTCCTCCTCCCATTTACTTTTAAAGAACTTCTTAGCCCTATACAATCTTGATTCCACTGCTCTTATACTAATTCCCTCTTTAATTGAAATTTGCTGATAACTTTGAGAATTAATATAATAATCAATCAATATATTTCCGTATTTTTCAGGAATCTGTTTGCAAATTAGTATAATCTTCTCTGAATTTTCTTTGCTTATGAGTTTTTCTTCAACATCATTAACTTGCAATGACTCTGAGTCATTTATTTCATCCAGGTATACGACTTGCGATTTTAACGTCTTGCTTGTCTTTCGTTTAAAATCAATTGATTTGTTTGTTGCTATTCTGCACAGCCAAGTCTTGAAGCCTTTATATTGATACTGGGGAAGAGAGTTGTATGCCTGAAAAAATGTTTCCTGTGCTAAATTTTCCGCTTCATGATAGTCGTTGACTATGTTTCTGCAAATTGCTAATACTAATGATTGATACTTTTCTACAATAATTCTAAAGGCTTGGTCATCTCCGTTTAATATCCTTCTTACCAAAGGTTCTTCTGCATCCAACACTCCCCCTCCTTTCTCTTTCATTAATATAGACGAAATTATAAATGCAAACCCTGCAAGAATTTTAAATTCTTTTTAATAATAGTGCAAGAAAAAAGGGCATCTTCTATAGATACCTTTTTCTATATTTAATTGTTTTCTATCTATATGTACTTTGATATTTCAAACAAAAATTCCTCTGTGGAGGAATTTTAAATATTTAGTCGAAATATTACTTATTATATTATCAAAGGTGACATATGTTTGGTTATCTTTTCCCTAGTAAACTTGATTTAACTTTCCGTCAATATTTTTGTTATAAATCGTATTACTGCGGGGTCTGCAAATCTCTCAGGCGCAATCATGGACTGTTAAGCAAATTCCTTTTAAACTACGACATAACTTTTCTTGCCCTACTATTGACTTCATTATATGCAGATGAGCAAACAACATCATGCACAAGGTGTATTGTAAATCCGTTAATTAAAAGAAAAGTTTTTGCAAACGAATATATTGATTATTGTTCAAATATTAATGTACTTTTGTCATATTACAAACTAAGAGACAACATACAAGATGAAAAATCGATATCCTCTATTATTTTATCATTAATATTTAAAAATCAATTTAAAAACGCTAAAAAGAATTACCCTCTTCAAGAAAGAATAATACAGCAATACTTAGATAAACTTAACGAAATCGAAAAATCTAATGACTCATTGCTCGATTCTGCTTCAGAAGCTTTTGGTTCTATGCTTGGCGAGCTATTCATCTATAAAGATAACAATAATACAATACTCAAGAAAATTGGTTATAACATTGGAAAGTATATTTATATTATAGATTGCTATGATGATTTAGAAAAAGATATCAAAAAAAGTCGCTTTAATCCTCTTAAATCTTTTAATAATGATGCTCAACAATATGAAGTTTGCAATAGAATTGAGGCAATTATTTCAGAACTTGAAGAAGATATTAAATGTCTGAAAATAAAACATTCACAAAATATTATTGAAAACATAATCAATTTGGGTTTAAGAAATAAAGCAAAACATATTATAGAAAGGAAGAATAAAGGTTAATGAATACTTTTTGGTTAATATTTGTTATCGGAGTAGCAGTATTCTTTATCACTTTATGGATAGTAGATTATTATAGAAATAGTGACAGAGATACTGCTGCAAGTGATTGCAGCTGGTGCTGCTGCGATTGTGGATGTAACTGCCTTGATTGCTTTTTATGGCATAGGTTATAATTTACTTTAATTACTGTCTATTATTTCGGAAAGGTATGATATTTTGCATTGGTTTAAAAAATCAATTTATAATCTTGTTAAATACTCTGTATACATATATCTTAAAACTTTTCTCGAGTTCAAGGTCTGGGGCAAAGAAAATATTCCAACAGGCCCAAAAATTTTTTGCTCCAATCATTTTTCTTCTTCTGACCTTCTTTTTGTTATTACCCTTATTGACGAACCAGTTCATATGGTCATCGGCCCTGGCTTTAAAGTTCCAATAGCTCGCTGGTTTTTAAAGGCTGGGGAACAAATCAATGCTCTATATGAAAACAGAAAAAATGTTGTTAGCAATGCAGTTGAATATTTGTCAAAAGGGGAATCAATATATATTTTTCCTGAAGGTGATTTAAATGACCAAAATCAGCTCCTTGAATTTTATCATGGTGTATCAAAAATTCAGCAGGCTTCAAAATGTCCAGTTATTCCAATCGGCATAGTGGCACCAAAAAGATATGTTAAAGAAGCTAAGCCAAATATAAAAATTGGTGAAACTGTTTATAAGACCCTTGTGGTGTTAACCGGAAAATATTATGCAAATATCGGTAAACCCTTGTATTTTAACGAGGATAAATTTTCAATTGAAGAAACAACTTCATTGATTAGAGAAAAAATAATTTTTTTGATTGATGATATTAAAACTAATAAATTCTGGAGTTAATGATATATAATATTGAAAATGGAGGTTTTATTATGGGCATACAAGAAGAATTAAAACAATTTATGGATTTGATGATTAACCACTCAGAAGATATCGCAAAGCTTAATCTTCATATCAAAATGAAGAACGGCAATAAACTAAAGTATAGTATAAATCGAAAAAAAGAAATGAAGCTTATGCAAAAAGAACAGAAACGGCAAGAAAAAATTGAGAAAAGGAACAAAAAAAATGAAAAATAATTATAAAATAGAAGCTGCTAATATTAATCAGCAGCTTCTATTTTTGCTCTTATAAAACTCTTGAACTTCTCTCTCTAATTGCATTGTAACATTGCCTACAATACTTAGGCTTAATCTTTTGCCAAAGACCTTTCTTGAAACATTATGAATATCACTTAACTGGGTTCTTTTTATTCTTTCAATATATTCTTCATAGGATTCAAATTCTATTCCACAAAGAATTGAACGTGCATACTCCATAAGATTATTAAAATTACCCGGTTTAGGATTTTCAAGGGTTTCAGTTTTTTGTTTTTCAAGCACGTCAGGCATAACTTCTTCATTTAGCGACTTTTGGACTATTTGCAAGCATTGCAAAACATTTTTGACATCTGTGTTAAAGTGGACATAGTACAGCCCTGCATTCTGGTATACGTTGATTGAATTAGATACCTCATATGTATAACCGTACTTGAGCCTTATTTCTTTTTCCAAAAAGCCCCTATGAAGATTTCTACCTAAATAATAAGCGCCATTGAACTCTTCTATAGCATTTTCATTTAATCCCTCCCACATAAGCATAATTTTCATATGTCCAATATCTGACCTTTCAATATATAGGTTAGGATAAAATAATGCCATCTTTGTGTTTCTTTTCGGTAAGCTAGTTCCTTTTTCCCATTTGCCGAAATATTTCTCTGCCAATTCGATAAGGTCAAACTCTTCGTAATTTGCATACACAACCAGCACAGAGTTTTGCGGTATATAATACTTTCTGAAGAATTTTAAAATGGTTCTCCTATTCATGTTTTTTATATTTTCTGGAGAACCAATAACAGGCAAACCAATCGAATCATTAGGGTAACACATTTCGGAAAGAGATGTATAAAGATTTTGAAATTTATCCTCATCAATCAGCCCTCTTTCCTGAAGTATTACTCTTCTCTGTTTTTCTATACCTTCATTTGAGAAAACAGAGTTTAAAATCATATCGCTTAGCAGGTCCATAGCAGTTTCAAGGGAACTATTTGGAACATCTATAGAATATTGTGCTTTCTCTTTATCACTTGTACCCCGAGCACATTCTTTATAGATTTCAAAAGTGTTTCGATTCTTTGTCCCTTCAAACAGCATATGCTCAACAAAATGCGCTACTCCGTTATTGTTTGCTGTTTCATCTACCGAACCTGCTTTAACCAGAAGCCTTACCGAAGCAATCTCGATTCTTGGGTCTATAAAGTATACAACCCTTAATCCATTGTTTAAAATCACTTGTCTAATTTCGTCCGGCATATTACACATCCCCTTTCCAATTCAGTTTTTCACCTTCTATCCTCCCTTCAGAAATAACCGAAGAAACATAAAATAAATAAAAGCATAGATTAAATTAATTATATTTTATAATACCTTTAAAGTAAAATGTTTTTTATCTAATAAGCTATTTACAAATACAAAAGAGTTTAATATTGCTTTGATTCGTTTATAATATAATTATAATTTTGTATAGAACTAATTAAAGGAGAGATCCCAATGAATAATATGATTAAATCATTCATGATAATTTTAATGACAGTTTTCTTTATTTCTGGATGTACAATAACTAAAACAAATAATGTTGGATTACAAAAAACAAAACCTAATGCTCAGCAGATTGGATATTCAACAACTACAAATCAAGATACTCAGACGCTATCAAAATTACTGCCATATCGCGAAAACTTTCAGTGGAAATATTTTGGATTCGCTGAATACGGACATTTCATGAAGCTTGATTATATAGACAGAAGCGGAACTGAAATAAGATATAATATCAGTGGAACTGTGGATGATATGTCAGGCGGCGAAGCAAAATTAGACAACAATTTGAAAATCACCTACCTTATAAAGAGTAATTCTCTCATACAAAAAAAGACTGAAAAAAGAATGCTCGATTCTAAGTTTGACAGTATTGAATTAGCTAGATTGCCTCTTGCCAAAGCATCTAAATGGACACAAAGTGTTATAGATAAAACAGGTAAATCTACTGTGCTTGATTGTGTTATAACCGATGTTACGCTTGATAATGGTCAATATGTTTATTCAATTTATTACAAAGATAAAAATAGCGCCTATTATGAAAAGAGAAAATTAAAGCAAGGAGTTGGTGTTGTCTCTTTTGAGAAACTTCTCGAGATGAAGGATGGAAATTTTCCTGTTTCATATTCTCTTAACACATCATTAACTGGGTACTCAGATAAGCTTGAATTAAACTCATACCTGCCTCCGCTTAATAAGACACTTAGATATTTTGGACTTGCAGAATACTCACATATAGGTATGTTAAAGCTGCTCTCTTCCAGCTCAGAAAGCTCAATTTACCAGTTTAATGGCGAATTCACAGACGGTTCTGGAATTCCAGGAACCTTTAAAGTACAATACCTTTTAGATTATATTAAGGGAACTGTAACTGAAAAGGTGATTGAGAATACCAGAAAGAAAACCAAACTTGTCAATTCTCTTTTTAACAACTTAGTTGTGCTAAAATTCCCTATTCGTGTCGGAAATTCATGGTCTTCAAATATAACTATAAACGGTAAACAAAATGTAGTTAATGCTGAAATAATAAATATTAGTTATAAAGCCAGAACAATATACACTCCTTACCTATCTGATTTCGATAGAAATAATCCGGTTGTTACTGTCAGATTTTTAGTATACAATGTACCTGGCTATTACAAGAACACTTACGTTGAAGAACGTAAATATCAACTTGGACGAGGTATGATAGGATTTAGCAGTCTTATGCCTGGAAATCTGCCGATTAGCGCAAAAGATTTAAAAGACCCATATAAAGTTGAAGAAGCTTTTATTAACCACATGTTTGGTTATTCGCTGGCAGGTAATGAAATAAAGTAAAAAAGAGCTCCACATCGTGGAGCTCTTTTAATTAAATAAATTACACAGTTTTTTATCCAGTATACTTTTCTTTCATATATTCATATACCGCCCTATAAACCTTAAACTTTTCTTCTGTTAAGGGTTCATCAGGGTTAACATCCGGATGATACTTCTTCGCAATGCCCAACCAACCTATGCGAAGTATCTCATTTTGCATCTGGTTTAATACAGAAATTATTTCTTTTTCTCTATGAGGATTATCTAGCATATTATCAACCCCATACGTTTTATGTTTTATTCAAAAAAATTATATCATTTTACAAAAGTAAAAATCAATAAATCAGAAACCAAATTAAATTGATTTTTTGTAATATCAATTTAATTATTAAAATATTTAAATTAGAAAACATTAATGGTAAAATATTAGATATTAAAAAATAGATTATTAAGGTGAATGTAAATATGTCTCGAACACAAAGGTTACAAGTGGAAAAAGAATATAGAAAAGGCAAAGTTAAAGCAAATCTTAAAAAGTATATCCTTTATCCTTTTATTATTACACTATCACTCTGCTGTTTTGCAATTCTTATTATTTTTTATAGTCCATTCACATATTTAAAAGAATTGTATGTTACAACCGCAATGACAACAATGAGTCATCAATATCTTGCAAGAATATTCGTGAGTGATGCTGAAATCAAACGCATTATGGAAAAAAACCAGATTGATGATTCTAAGTCAAAAAGCAAAGAAAATGCTATTGATACTTCAGGATACAGCGATAAAATTGAACTAATCCCTATACAGGGTAGTAAATTTAAAGGTTCTTTAATGATAATCCACAATCCTACCAGAGTTTCAGTTGGCACAACAACCCAGCTTGGCACACACGGGATGAAAGTCTTGGATATTGTTAAAAAATATAATGCAGTGGCCGGAATTAATGCTGGCGGCTTTAGCGATGAAGGCGGCCATGGTTCTGGAGGTACACCTGAAGGAATAATAATTGAAAACTATAAAATCATGTACAAACAGGGATTAAAAACCTATAGTGTTATAGGCTTTGATTCTAGAAACGTTCTAATCCTTGGAAAATATACTATGAAGGAAATAGAAAACCTCAATCTGCGTGATGCGGTTTCATTTAAACCATTTATAGTTGTAAATGGTGAATCAACCATTAAAAACGGAAATGGCGGCTGGGGCGTGGGTCCAAGAACTATCATTGGGCAAAGAAAAGATGGAGCTGTATTATTTCTTGTAATTGACGGAAGACAGATTGGCAGTCTTGGCGCAACTCTTAAGGATGCTTCTGATATAATGCTTCAATATGGTGCATATAATGCAGCTAACCTTGATGGTGGTGCGTCAACAACACTTGTTTATAATAATACCATTCAAAATAAACCATGTAGCCGTTATGGTCCAAGATCAGTTCCCTCAGTATTTATCGTAAAATAACTTACTAAATCACAAAGCCCCCATTGGGGCTTATTATTTGCCCTGTAATGTAGTTTGCAGATTCAGATGCAAGAAACACAATTAAGCTGGCAATTTCATCCGGTTCCCCAAATCTATCCATTGGAATATCCTTCTTTATTTCTTTGATATCTTCCTCACTATACTCTGCGAGCATTTCTGTTTTAATTGCACCAGGTGCTACACAATTAACTTGAATATTAGAAGGGCCCAATTCCTTTGCAAGTGCTTTTGTAAATCCAATTACACCTGCTTTTGCCGCAGAATAATGAACCTCGCAGGCCCCTCCTGTCATTCCCCATATTGATGAAATATTAATTATCTTACCCCGTTTATGCTTTATCATATCTTTAACAACACTTTGCGTACAATTAAAAATCCCTGATAGATTTACGTCTATCATATTTCTCCAGTCCTCTTCAGTTATATCTGTAAAAAGCTTTGTTTGTGAAATTCCAGCATTATTTACAAGAACATCAATTGAGCCAAACTTTGTAATACAATACTGAATCATTGCATCAACTTCATCTTTATTGGCAACATCTGCCTTATAAATCTCTACCTTGCCGCCCTTATCCTTTAGGCATTGTTTTAATGAAATAGCTTCCTCTTCAGATTTATTATAATTAATTAATACATTATATCCTTCAAAAGAAAACTGTTTTGCAGTTTCTCTTCCTATTCCTTTTGAGGAACCTGTTATTATGACTGTTTTGCTATTCATGCTCTCCCCCTAATTTTCTGATTCTTATTATGACAAATATTATAACATAAATTTTTTTAGTAAATATTGTTAAGTATTAATTATATTTTGCCGATATCTATATTAGAGATACTTTAATATTTTCAAGGATGACGTAACATTTACAAGGAGGTAATATATATGAGAATTTTACAATCATCAGTTGCCATGTCTGCAGCCACAACTCAATCAAAAACCTACACAAGGTTTGAATCTTCTAGGTATTGGGTAGATGGCATTAAGGAAGATGTAAATAATTCTGCAAGTGATATAGTCCCCCCCTCACCTGTTCTAGATTCTCTTGAAATATCTGATGAAGCAAAGAAAAAATCTAAACTTCAAGTTCCTTTAACTATGGAGATTAGTTCCGATGAGAATCTATTGGATATCAGTGAAGAAGATAAGCAAAAAATATTAATTATTGAGAGAATGCTTGAAGCTTTAACAGGTAAAAAAATTAAAATTGTAATACCTAAAAAGATACAATATAAAGATAACCTCCTAAATTCAGAACAAATATCTCTTATTAAAGTAGAAAACCAGGCACCTAAACAGGGCTGGGGTCTTGTATATGATTTTCAAGAAAAATATACCGAAAGTCAAAGTCTTAGCTTTAATGCTGAAGGAGTTGTAAAAACAGCAGACGGAAGAGAAATTAATTTCACATCCCAGCTTAATATGAGCAGAGAATTTGTGTCAAATACAGAAATTCATGTTAGAGCCGGAGATGCGAAAATTGACCCTCTAGTTATAAATTTTGATGGTAAAGGAGCACAATTAGAGCCTAATCGCAATTTTGTTTTTGATATTGATACTGATGGCGAAAATGAGAACCTAAACTTTGTTGATAAGAACAGCGGCTTTCTTGCTTTAGATAAAAACAACGACGGCAAAATCAATGATGGTTCTGAATTATTCGGTCCTGCTACAAATAACGGCTTTGGCGAACTTGCTGAATATGATTTAGATAAAAATGGCTGGATTGATGAAAATGATCAAATATTTAATAGCCTTAAAATTTGGACAAAAGACGAAAATGGCAATGATGTTTTATTTGCCCTTGGACAGAAAGGAATCGGGGCCATATATCTAGGAAATGTTTCAACTAATTTTGATATTAAGGATTCATCGAATCAATTACTTGGAAGCGTTGCTAAAACAGGTGTTTATTTAGAGGAAGACGGCAAGCCGGGAATTATTCAGCATATTGATTTAAGTGTGTAAGCATGTAAATATAATACTGCGTTAAGAAAAAAGAGGAAAAAATCATCCTCTTTTTTCTTTGCTATTTTTATAATAAAATAATAAGAGAATAAATAATTCACCCCCTAACCCCCTCTCTTAAAATAGAGGGGGAATAATTCTACTATTTCTTCCCTCTATCTTGAGAGAGGGAAGGTAGATGGGTGAGTTGGAGGAATTTTTATGGATGGATACGGTCTAGCACTTGGCGGCGGCGGGGCTAAAGGAAGTTATGAAATAGGTGTTTGGAAAGCTCTTAATGAACTTGAAATACCTATATCTTTTATCACAGGTACTTCGATAGGAGCTCTTAACGGAGCTATAATGATACAAAACAATTTCGAATTAGCTTACAAAATATGGACTGAGACATATCTTGCGAGTATTGTCAATCTTGGCAATCGCTTTCAATCAGGTAAAACAGGTAACGATAAATTTATCTCCTACTTAAACACATTTGCTAAAGCCTTAGCTGACGGCGGACTTGATACCACTCCTATGAAAATACTCCTAAAAAACAACATCAGAGAAGATATAATACGTAAATCAGAAACTGGTTATGGTATTGTTACTTTTTCTTTGTCTGATATGAAACCTGTAAAATTATATAAAGAAGAAATTCCTGAGGGCAAACTTATTGATTATATAATTGCAAGTGCCGGATTGCCTGTCTTTAAGAGACCAACAATTGATAGCAACTCTTTTATAGATGGCGGTTTCTGTGACGTTATACCTGTATCCCTTCTTCTTAATAAGAATATTAAAAATATAATTGCTGTAGATATATCTGGTCCAGGTGTCCTAAGAAAAGTTGAAACATCAGATGTTAATATTATTAATATTAAAAATTCAAGACCGACAGGCGGAATTCTTGATTTTAATCCAGAAAAAGCAATTGATAACATGGAAATGGGCTATAATGATACTTTGAAGAAATTTGGCAAACTTAAAGGTAAGAATTATTATGTATTGCCCAATATTCATTTTGATTTAATAAAAGAAAAATTTATAAAAACTTTAACCCCTGATGATTTTAAGAAACTATATAACTTCTTGGGCTTAAACTGGTCAGACAAACCGGAACCTATGAACAAGCTCATTTTATATAAAATTATCGGAACATTGTCTCAGCATGCTGATGGCAAACTGTCTACTGATTCAATTTTCCCTGCTATGGTTGAAATAGCTGCCGAAGAACTTGAAATAGAAAAAAGAAATGTATACTCTCTTGATGCTCTTATTGAACAGATAATCAAGAAATACAATTCAATAGTTAGCTCTATTGATTACCAGAATTTTATTAATGATATGAAATATCATTTAACAAGAAAAAGAGAAAGGTTTTTTGATTGGGAATTAAAAAAGAGATTTTCGCAAGTAAAATTCCTTGCCTTTTATGAAGCAGATTTAAATGAAAATAATGAGAAGCTAAAAAATCTTAGAAGATTTATTGCTGTTGCATTCCCTAAAATATCTATTACAAATATGTGCATAGCACTTATACTTTCAAGAGAACCTAATTAGAAACCCTTAAGTTGCTGCCTAAGTTCTTCCAGGCCTTTACCTTTCCTTGGGAATCAAAAAAGATATATGATTTTCCATATCTCCAAATATTTTTATTCAAGAATGTTGGAGTTCCCATCGCTTTCATTACATCCGATTTTGTTGAACCAATAATAATAGGCGAAGCTTGATTAACCGGATTTGCTAAAAAAACCTTTAATTCATTGTTAATGTTGTTCCAGCCTGAAACTTTTTCGTTTTTATTATAATAGACTGAAGAATTTCCATATTCATAAGCATAACCATTATCTTGATCAGGATTTCCCATTACCTCTATAACCCTTTGTTTATTGCTTCCTAATGTGAAGTATTTGTTTTTTGAGTAATCTGTTGTTTTCGTATTCTGGTTAACTTCCTTCGACTGTTTCCCTGCTTTATAAATTCTATCAGCAAATAATCCAAATCCAAGAAACAAAAATACTAATAGAAATGCAGCTGAAATCTTACTTACTACCAAGATTTTTTCCATGCGCTGTTTAGCTTTATCTGGTGTATAGTATTTATTTGTAGGGCCTCCCCCGAAAGCTTCATAATGATAATCTGACGCAGACCAATTGGCAGATGATTGCCTCTTCCCTATATTACTATCGCCTTTCGATTGTCTTACTTCTTTAGGCATATTTGCTAAATCATACTTTTCTCTCTTGCTAGAATCCGATAATATATCATAAGCTTCATTAATAAGCTTGAATTTCTCCTCAGCTTCCTTTTTCTCTAACAGTTGACATGTATCTGGATGGTATTTTTTTGCTAAATTTCTGTATGCATTCCTTATAGTTTCCAAGTCAGCCGTATTATCGATTTCTAATACTTTATAATAATCAATTTTGTACTTGGACATAATAAATCCTCTTCCCTAATTGTTTTTAATCTTAGCTTCTATTTCATCAATATCAAATCTTAATGCCCGCGTAAGTCTACAAAACTTTAAATACTCATTGAACAATCCAATATTGCTGTCACAAAGCTGTCCATTTGTAATATCCTCATAAAAAACTGGCTTCTTGTTATTATCCTCAAAATCCCTTAAAGTGTTTATATCAAAGCCAGAAATATCTGAAAGCTTATTTAAGCTTATCCTTCCAAATGTTCTTCTTGCTTTAAGTATTTCTCCAAAGTTCATAATATTATACCTTCCTTATAAGCAAAGTTTTTAAGTTAAATAAATCAATTTTATAGGGTGAATCTTATTTGACTTTTATTTACATTATATATTTAATTATAATACAAATCCTTTAATATTTAAATATTTGCACAAAAAAGAACACCAACATTGGCAGTTGGTATTCTATGTATTTTATCGTTTCAAGAATTCTTTTACTCTTTTTTTATTATAACCATTTAAGAGCCTAGGAACATATGCAAACATTCTGTAGAACATAATACGCATCTTTTTATTCCTTATATAGTTTTCTGGAAGTCTACGATATAGGCTAAACTCACTATTGATTGTAGGTACAAGACTATGTGAAATTTCTATAGTACTTGCTGCTTCCCTAGTTAAATCAAGTGAATCAATCATGCTTGCCTTTCTTGACTTGCGTTTGCTAACAGAATTATTAATATCAATCGAATCAATTTTAACTGCATTGAAAGTTTCATGACTTTCTACAGCTGCTTGTGTCTTTGGCACTCTCTTTATTTCATAAGAATAATTTTGATAGGAATTATTATCCCAGTTATTTGAATTATCTCTGAAGCAGAAGTTTAACGAATCAGCTTTAACTAATGGTATTTCTGCTTCATAATAATCAGAAACTTTATGCATTTTAATTTCTGAAAGGCTTTCCCAAAGCAACCCGAATCCTAGATGTACATATATTTCATTAGCACCATTTTTATGTAAGTACCCATTGTACTTTAATTTTGCCTTGCTGCCTTCGTATAAAGCTGCATCGTTGATGTAAACACCATTTTGGCTATACATAATCATCTACTCCTTTATATAAATTTTAAATTTACAATAATAATATTATGTTAATAACGCATCTTTATAAAGTATACATAATGCAATACTATAATATAACATTTCTTTTTAAAATAAAAGGGATTTAATGATTTCCTAGACTATATTTTTAAGAAATTGAATAATTGGAGTATATAAATTAAATATATATACAATTATGCAAAATATTTGCAGGAGAATAATGAATGGTATTCCATATTTGAAACTGAAATGTTTTGTTTTATGCCTGAATTTATACATTCCAATTAAAGAACCTATTGATCCGCCTAGAATCGCAATAATAAATAGGGTGCGTTCCTGGACTCTCCAGTTTCCTGTTTGAGCCATTCTTTTATCATGCCACATACTAATAAACCCAAAGATATTAATAAAAAATATGTATATAGCAATATTTCTAATAATATCTACTTGATTAATTGAATGATGCATTACTTTTTTTCGCTCCCCATTTCAACACATTCATTTTTTATATTAATCTTTTTATATATTGAGTCAGCAATTTTCTGAGAACCACCCATTACTTTTATCTTAACAGTATTATCAACCATATCCTGAATAAGTTTCTTATTGGCAAGGACTGTTTTTAATGTATCAAACAATTGATTAAAGTTTTTTGCATAGTAAGCGCAGCCATTATCTAATAAAAATCTTGTATTTTCTTTTTCTTGTCCAGCAGGTGAGCCAAAAATAATTAAAGGTACATGCATATTAAGAGCCTCAGTAGTTGTTATTCCTCCTGCTTTTGAAATAACTAAATCTGACCCTCTCATTATTTCATGAAGATTGTCAACGAAACCAAAAACCTTTACTCTATCATCTAATCTACCCGTAACAGTTCTATCTATACGCTCTTTTAGAAATTTATTCTTTCCGCAAGCTATAATAACTTGAACTTTAGGTTCAAGGTTATAAAGCCTTTCAACGATTTTATCGAGTGAAGATATAACACTATTTGCACCTGCAAGCAAAGTAATAATTGGCATTTCTGAATTCTGCAAGCCATATTTACTAATTAGTTCTTCCTTAGTTATTCCATCACAATCAAGGGTTATAGGTATTCCAGTAACTTCAATTTTATCAGAAGTAATTCCTTGATTAATTAATTGATCAAAAAGTGTACCATGACCAATAAAATATTTTGAAACGCCTGGATCTATCCATTGGCTGTGAAGTCCATAATCAGTTATTACTGTATAGCATGGTATGTCAGTTTTACCTTTTTTATATAAAATAGGCATTGCAAGAACCGGAAAAGTATTCAAAACTATATCCGGCTTCATTTCCTTTAAATATTTTCTTAATGTCCTTTTTCCAAATAGCCCTATTAAATTGTTAATATAAAAATTTCTCCTAATATCTTTGGTAGAATAATAAAGCAAATCATATGCACCGGGAATTTTCGAGTAGCATTTGAGGTATAGAAATCTAATACATTCATTTATATATGGATGTGCCTCGTGAAATAGGTTTATTATTTTAACCTGAATAGTCGGGTCTTTTTTTAATAATTCTTTTTCTACACTTCTTGCAACCTTAAGATGCCCATCGCCATAATTTGTAGTTAAAATAAGTACTTTTTTTGTGCTCATAGTTACCCCTTCAGAATTTAATACAAGCTTTAAACATTAATATTATATTATAAATTCACTAAAATTAGTTAAGTATTTTTTTCTTGCTCAAATACAAATAATATATTGAAAGTAAAAACAACATAACCGCACTCAAATTAAATGAAACGTGAAGATTAAAACTACTACCAAGCAAGCCTCCTAACAGCGATCCAATTGCTCTTCCTAAACCTTCGATAGTCGAAAAACTTCCCCACATTATTCCTCTGATTTCTTCTCTGATATTTTTTGCAAGTATACCATTCCAGGCTGGTAATATTGCAGAATATGATATTGCAAACATTATTCCAAAAAATAATATTACAAACATCATCTTTGTATTTCCCATTCCAATAATTGAAAACGAAGTAACTAATAATCCATATGTAAACAACTTGTTTGTTCCGATTTTCTTGGTTAGAGAGCCAAAAAAAGCCATAAATATTACTGTCATTATTCCAATAACTGACAGGGCAATTCCATAGTAATCAGTTGAAATAGCGACATATTTACTGCTTGTTACATAAATTGGTATAATAGGAAGCAAAACTGATACACTTAATGTTTGAAGTAATAATCCCGGGAATAAGAACTTTTTAGCTTTTAGTTCATCGTAAGTCATTTGCAGTGACATCTTGGCATTTATATGGCCATCTTCTTTCCTTATTCCTTCTTTTATTAATGCACCAAAAATAACACCGATAATCCATAAAATAATTAAAACATTTAGTGCAGATAAGTAACCTCTGCCAACAAGGAAGCTCAATAAAACACTTCCAAGCCCCAATCCTGACAACCATGAAGAATAAACCATGCCCATAGATACTGCTCTTTTATGCTCATCAAATTTTGAAACATATCCTAGAACAATTATCCATACTGGAGCAAAACCTAATCCAAACAGAGCTCCTTCCAAAATTAACATTATAGGAGATGTAATAAACTTCAAGGCAAGGAGAGAAACAAAAGAAATGAGCAGTCCTGATACTAAAATAATTCTATTGTTAAATCTGTCTAAAAGCCATCCTATGCCTATTTGTGATAGCGTTTCAGCTAGAAAAAATGCACATACTACTGCACCAATAGTATCTACAGAATAATCAAGAATATGATCTGAATATAAAGGAATAAAATTAAGATATGCCCCCCTTACGAATTCTGTAACAAATATAAGAAGGCAAAACTTAAAAAGTGCTTTATTATTTTTAATTTTCTCAATTATTACCTTTATATCCATAAAAATTGCTTGCTCCAAAGCACAATATTCTTACAACTATTATCGCTTTATAAGATTACTATAGTATATTGGGAAAATCAAGAAGTATTTTGTCCTTAAAAATTTAAAAAACAACAATTTTAACACTTATTATTGGTAAATAATTTTACTTCATTCAACGCTGAGTCTTCTTAATTTTGATTGCAGATTATTTTCAATATGCTATAATTTTAATATCAATATTTACAGGGGGCATTTATCATGAAAGACGTATATGTAATAGGTATAGCCGGTGGAACTGGTTCTGGCAAGTCAACTCTCGCTGGTAAACTAAAAGACGTATTCGCGGATGATGTCGTTTTATTATGCCAGGATTATTATTATAAGTCATTTGATAGATTAACTTTTGAAGAAAGAACAAAACTGAATTTTGACCATCCAAACTCTTTTGATACCCCATATCTTATTGAACAGATTAAACAACTTAAAAGCTTTAAACCAATTGAAAGACCTGTGTATTCATTTATTGAGCATAAAAGATTAAATGAAGTAGTCAAGGTAGAACCAAAAAGGGTTATAATTATTGAAGGAATTTTGATATTCGAAAATAGAGAACTAACCGATTTGATGGATATGAGAATATTCGTTGATACAGATGCCGACATACGTTTAATGAGGCGAATTGTCCGAGACCTAAAAGAACGCAAACGTGATCTTGATTCTGTAATAAATCAATACATTACTACTGTTAAGCCAATGCATGAAGAATTTATAGAACCGAGCAAAAAGGTAGCGGATGTTATCATACCAGAAGGCGGAATGAACCATATAGCAGTTTCAATGCTATTGGACAAGATACAAACTATATTAAATAATTAAAAGGGCTTAAGCCCTTTTAATTATTTAATATATTATCTACAATTTCTTTTGCCCTTGGAACAACCGTCTTATTAAACTGATCGAGAATTCTAAGTACATTTTCCCCTTCCCAATTAACGCCTACGAACTCTCCAGGCAATACCGGATCCATCTTCATTATTTCTGTAAAATCACTAATAAAGTTATGACAAAAAGGTATTATCTTATCTGCATCCGAATTCATATTCCAAACTGATAATGTTGGCGGATAGCTAAAGCCAAACTCAATATATTTTTTATTTATAGCGTTTACATCCCAATAGCTGCTGACAAAATGTGAAATGTTATATTCAGAAACAAGCTTTGAAATGAATACTTTGACTTGTTCCCCCAACCCATACTCGTTTATTTTAGACTCTATATCCTTTGAAAAATCATAAGGATGAATATAAGTATCTCTGCTCATTTTTGCAAAACCGAGCTCTTTTAAATAGTCAATCATTTCATCTTTATTTTCTTTAATATTTGATAAATCTAAAACAACTACACACCAGTAATTGTTCCATGAGTTCTTTTTCATAGATATTTTCTTCCAGAATATCTGTTTTGTTTGCTTCCACTCATCCAAATTCTTTTTTCCTGCATCAATTAACTCATAATAAACCTGTTCGTCTTCTTTTGTATTCTTTAAAATTCCGGCTTTTACTGCTCTTGAAAGTCCCATTCTTATTGCAGTCTCGCTTTTTTTAAAAGGCTCCATAAGTTCGAATATTTTTTTTAGCGAAACTTTAGTTATTCCTTTGGGAATTAAAAATGAACTGAACAAGAAAAGTATTACGCTCGTCGTTGCCTCTTGCTTTTTAATTATTACCTTTTTAATTGTAACCACCCCTTTTTTCTCTGTTATAACTTAAATTTGTGTAGAAATATTCAGTAAAATGCTGCGAATTTTTGTTCTATGTTTTACTAGAAGCCGGAGTGTTTAAGTTAATAAAATAATTCTATATAAATAATAAAAATCCTTCAATAAAGGATTTTATTATTTATAAAAAATTAACTATAACTAATAAATCATATATTTATTAAATGATTATAACCTTATATTGTTTTTGTAAGCTATATATTAAATAAATTTTTTTACTGTTTTACTTGCATTTTCTTCCAATTATGTTTAAAATATTACTTGTTTGTTATTTAGTGTTTAAAATTGGCTACGCCCCTAGAAAATCCCTATTTGGAGGTTATGAGCTGAAGTGATTGATAATTATAATGAAATGTTAATTAACAATCAGAATCCAGTAAACTTAAATTTTTCTGAAGAAGTTTTGTATAGAAAATTAGCTATGGAAAATGAGAATATTCTAAATTTCCTAACTAATATTTCTCATGATATAAGGACTCCTATTTCTGTTATCCTAAATACTATTAAGGTTTTATCATTGCACCTGAATAACAGCAAAAATACTAATGATATACAATCGAATAATCAAAAGTATTTAAATATAATTCAGCAAAACTCATACCGTATGCTCAGGTTATTTAACAGTATATTAGAGGTTGTCAAAATCGAATCCGGTGTTGAAGAATTAAGCCTTCAAAACTATGATATTGTAAACGTAGTAAGCAATATTTGTTTATCAATTAATCAACTTGGAAAAAATAATGACATCACTCTGATTTTTCAATCTGCAATGGAAAGTAAAGTAGTAGCTTTTGATCCGGATAAAATAGAAAGAGTTATTCTGAATTTGTTGACAAATTCCTTTAAATATACTCAACCGGGCGGGAAAATAACCGTTTCATTATATGAAGAAGCTGATAATATTGTAGTTTCTGTTAAGGATACCGGGACAGGAATCCCCCGTGAAAAGCTTGATTGCATTTTTAGAAAATTTCATAATGACGATGGCAAAATCTATGATAATATGTACTGCAAAGGTATAGGCGTTGGTTTATATATAGTTAAGGAATTCGTTGAATTACATAATGGTAAAATCAAAGTTTCTAGTCAAGAGGGTAAGGGAACTGAGTTTATAATATCAATTCCCATCGCCTTGGTTGATGAAAATATGAATACCTCATGCTCTAATAATGAGATTGTTAATAGCAAGATTATTGAGAATATTAATATCGAATTTGCAGATGTTTATAAATTGAATGATTCATCAATTCATAATCAGACTGCCGGTTAATTCTTTTACATTCATAATTTTCTTTTCTAACATGTATTTTTCTATTCCATCAATTATTTCTAATGATGCTCTTGGGTTAATAAAATTTGCAGTCCCTACTGAAACCGCTGCTGCGCCTGCAATTATAAATTCAAGTGCATCTTGTGCATTCATTATTCCACCCATTCCAATAACGGGAATCTTAACTGCCTTCGAGGCTTGATATACCATTCTAACGGCAACCGGCTTAACGGCGGGTCCAGACAATCCTCCCATATTATTTGCAATTATCGGCTTTCTAGTGTTTATATCTATTGCCATTGCAAGGATTGTATTAATCAGGGAAACAGCATCTGCCCCTCCTTCTTCCGCTCCGCTTGCTGTCTCTTCAATACTTGAAACATTTGGTGTAAGCTTAACAATCAAAGTTCCATCAAAGCAATCTCTAACTAGCCTTGTAACTTCTTTAACACCTGAATGTGATGTTCCAAAAGCTATACAGCCTTCCTTTACATTTGGACAGGATAAATTAAGTTCTATTCCGTCAATGTCCTGTTTATTAAGTACCTTTGCCACTTCTACATAATCTTCAACCGTCTTGCCTACAATATTTACAATAATCTTTGTATCGAACTTTCTAAGCCATGGAAGGTCATTCTTGATAAAAGAATCCACTCCCGGATTTTGAAGTCCGATTGCATTAATCATTCCACCGTACACTTCAGTAATTCTTGGAGGTTTATTGCCTTTCCAGGGTATAATTGATGTGCCTTTAGTAACAATTGCCCCAAGTTTGTTCAAATCTATGTATTCTGAATATTCTCTTCCGTAACCAAAGGTTCCGGATGAAACCATTACCGGATTTTTTAGTTTTAATTTGCCTATGTTTACTTCTGTTATAACACTCATCGCTTATTTCTCCTTATTCTAAAATCCAACTCACCCCTTAGCCCCCAGTAGGGAATAGAATATTCTTCGTAGGATTTACTATTTCTTCCCTCTATCTTGAGAGAGGAAGTTAGATGGGTGAGTTACTCAAAAATTATCTCTTCTGCTTTAAACACAGGTCCGTCTTTGCATACATGTCCAAATCTCCAATCTTGTCCATCAACAAGCTTAATAGCACAACCAAGGCATGCCCCAACTCCACATCCCATTCTTTCTTCAACCGAAAGTTCGCATGGTATTCCCGCCTTGGCAGATATATCCTTAACCCTTTTGAGCATAGGCAGCGGGCCACATGCATAAATCATATCAACATTTGATGCTTTAATTTCACTTTCAAGAACATCAGTTACAAATCCTTTTTGCCCGTATGAACCATCATCAGTTGTTATGTATAAACTGCACGGAAGTGATGCAAACTCGTCTTCCATTATTACCAAATCCTTATTCCTAAATCCTAAAACTATTTTAGTTTGATGGTTATTAATCTTTTTACCCAAAAAGTACATAGGAAATATCCCTATTCCACCACCAAGCAGAATAGGCTTCTTTACATTTGGATTAATTGTAAACCCTTTCCCTAGAGGGCCAATTACGTCTATATCATCTCCGGGTTTGCTCTTTGAAAATACAGAAGTAGCATTTCCCCTCACCTGCATAATGAATTCAACGCTGTCCAACTCAGGGATAGTGTTTGATATACTTATTGGACGTCTTAGAATCGTGTTAATACCCTCAGAACATTTTATATCTACAAATTGACCAGGCACAGCATTTTTAGCAATATCTGCCGACTCAAAAGTATATTTAAAAATATCATCAGAAATATACTGTTTTCCTGTAATCTTACCTACAATATGCTTTGACATTCTTTCCTCCCTATTCACTTAGTTTACCCAACTCTACAACACTCACATCTTTTATTTCTTTTCGCAATTTCAAGCTATCCAGTACTGCCCTTGCAGTATCTAATGATGTTAAGCAAGGTATTGACCTTTCTATTGCTTTTCGCCTGATTTTAAAGCCATCTCTTTCCGGCTTTCTACTCTTTGTCGGTGTGTTTATTACTATATCTATTGTTCCAGATTCTATTAAGTCTATAATGTTTGGAGAAGGCTCATCAATCTTTTTAACATAGTTTGCAGCAACATTATATGAATTTAAAGCGTGTGCGGTTTTGCCCGTTGCCCAAATCGTAAACCCTAATCTTTCAAATTCCTCTGCTATTGGGATAAGTTCAACCTTGTCAGAATCTCTTACAGTCATAAGGACATTTCCTTTTGGTTTCATCTTTATTCCCGAAGCTGATAATCCTTTAAACAATGCCTCAGAGAAATCTTTCGAAATTCCGAGAACTTCGCCTGTTGATTTCATCTCCGGCCCCAGGCTAATATCTACATCTCTAAGCTTTTCAAATGAGAAGACCGGAACCTTTATGGCAATGTATTCCGATTCTTGGTAAATCCCAGTTCCAAAACCCATCTCTTTGAGCTTGATGCCCAGCATAGCCTTTGTAGCAAGGTCAACCATGGGGATTCCTGTTACTTTACTGATATATGGGACTGTACGACTCGAACGAGGATTAACCTCTATTACATATACATCATTGTTATAAACAATAAATTGGATATTTATCAAACCAACAATCTTCAGCGCTTTGGAAAGTTTTTTTGTATATTCTACGATAATATCCTTAATAGGCTTTTCTATAGTTTGCGTAGGATAAACCGATATACTATCTCCAGAATGTACACCCGCTCTTTCAAGATGTTCCATAATGCCTGGAATTAGTATGTCTTCCCCATCGCATATTGCATCTACTTCGACTTCTTTACCCAGCAGGTATTTATCAACTAAAATCGGATGCTCCTGCCTAACCTTATTTATGATTCCCATGAATTCAACAATATCACTGTCGCTATATGCAATCTCCATTCCCTGTCCGCCTAAGACGTACGACGGTCTTACTAAAACCGGATACCCAAGCATGTTAGCAGCATCTAATGCTTCTTCAAGAGTAAAGATGGTTTTGCCCTTTGGACGCGGAATTCTTAAATTCTCCAAGAGCGCATCAAACTTTTCCCTATCTTCTGCCAAATCAACCCCTTCTTGGCTTGTTCCTAATATCTTTACTCCCATTTTATGCAGGTCTTTTGTCAATTTAATTGCCGTTTGTCCTCCAAACTGCACAATTGCACCAAGCGGTTTTTCCTTTTCAATGATATTCTTTACATCTTCTTTTATTAATGGTTCAAAATATAATCTATCAGAAGTATCAAAGTCGGTACTTACAGTTTCAGGATTATTATTAACTATTATTGCCTCATAGCCCATTTCCTTCAAAGCCCAGATTGAATGCACTGAACAGTAGTCAAATTCAATTCCCTGACCTATCCTTATTGGGCCTGATCCAATAACAACCACCTTTTTCTCTTTAGTATCCTTAGCTTCACATTCTTCATCATAGGTTGAGTAAAAATATGGAGTAACAGCTTCAAATTCAGCTGCACATGTATCAACCATTTTGAATGCTGGCATTATTGATTCCTTTTTTCTCTTCTTTTCTACTTCTTCCTCTGTACAATTCATCAATTTAGATATAGTTTGATCTATAAAGCCCATTTTCTTTGCTTGTAAGAGCTCTTCTTTACTAATTTTTTCAATAGTAAGTGTTTTTAATCTTTCTTCCATTTTAACTATTTCATTAATTTTATTTAAAAAGAACATATCAATTTTTGTGATTTGATTTATTTCTTTGAGTTCGACTCCTCTTCTTAAAGCTTCAGCTATAATAAACATTCTCTCATCGTTAATGTCTCTTAGCCTTCTAAAAATATCCTCATCACTTAACTTCTTTGCAAAGTCCTGCTCAAGTGTGTATAGGCCCAGTTCCAGTGAACGGATTGCCTTCATTAGGCCGCCTTGGAATGATGAACTAATCGCCATTACTTCTCCGGTTGCCTTCATTTGCGTACCTAATGTTCTATTTGCTCTGACAAATTTGTCAAACGGCCATTTTGGTATCTTTACAACAACATAATCCAGCGTTGGCTCAAAGCAGGCAAAGGTCTTTCCTGTTACATTGTTCTGTATTTCATCTAGCCCGTAACCTATCGCAATTTTGGAAGCGACCTTTGCAATTGGATACCCTGTCGCTTTAGAAGCAAGCGCACTTGAGCGGCTTACCCTTGGATTAACCTCTATTACTGCATATTCAAAACTTGTAGGATGAAGTGCGAATTGGACATTACATCCTCCTTCGATTTTAAGAGCAGATATGATTTTTAAAGATGCAGTTCTCAGCATCTGATATTCTTTATCCGTAAGCGTTTGTGAAGGTGCAACAACAATACTGTCGCCCGTATGCACTCCAACCGGGTCGATATTTTCCATATTACAAACTGTTATAACATTTCCCTTCGAATCTCTCATAACCTCATACTCGATTTCCTTCCAACCTGAAATACACTTTTCAATCAAGACTTGAGAGACTCTGCTAAGTCTTATTCCGTTTGATGCAATCTCGGTTAGTTCTTCAGGGTCATATGCAATTCCACCACCTGTTCCGCCAAGTGTATATGCAGGCCTGACAACAACAGGGAAGTCAATTTCTTTTGCAAACTCAAGTGCATCCGCTACCGTTTCTACAACTTTACTAGCTATTATTGGCTCATTAATGCTTTCCATCATATCCTTAAACGATTGTCTATCTTCCGCTTTTTTAATTGCTTCGACTGCAGTACCAAGCAACCTAACTCCGTTTTCTTTAAGAAAACCTGATTCAGCAAGTTCCATCGCAAGATTTAGACCGGTCTGTCCGCCAAGCGTAGGTAGTATGCTATCAGGTTTCTCTTCAATAATTATTTTCTTTAATATTTCAGGTATCAATGGTTCTATATAAACCTTATGTGCCATATTTTTATCAGTCATTATAGTTGCTGGATTTGAATTTACAAGTACAACCTCTATCCCATCTTCCATCAACGCTCGGCACGCTTGGGTTCCGGCATAATCAAATTCGGCCGCCTGCCCAATAATTATCGGGCCAGAGCCAATAACTAGTACTTTTTTAATATTTTTGCACTTTGGCATTACTAAGTTCCCCCCTATTAATAGTTCACAGTTAACAGTTTTTACACGTCTATTTTTTCCCCTTGAATATTTCTTTTTGAGGGTTAAATTTCTTTATCATTTCCATGAATTCATCAAACAAATAAGCATTATCATTCGGCCCAGGTGATGCTTCCGGATGAAACTGCACTGTAAACACAGGAGCATCTAGGTATCTTATGCCTTCAATAGTATTGTCGTTCATATTTCTATGACTAATATACATTGTTTTCGGGTTGACTGTATTTTCAACAATTGTGTATCCATGATTCTGTGAAGTAATATATGTTAGGTCCTTATCTAAATCTTTTACTGGATGATTACAACCTCTATGCCCATATTTCAACCTTCCTGTATCTGCACCGGTTGCTAAAGCCATAATCTGATGCCCCAGACATATTCCCATCATAGGAATTTTTTTATACAACTCATTTATTGTTTTGATTACAACTTTGCAATCCTTTGGATCTCCTGGTCCATTCGAGAATAATATACCATCGGGATTGTGTTTCATGATTTCTTCCGGTGAAGTATTAGCAGGCAGTACAATTACTTTGCAATCCCGTTTTTGGAGTGATCTTATTATATTTGTTTTTACTCCTAAATCTAAAAGGGCAATTTTGTATCCTTTTCCGTCAATAACTCTGGTTTCTTTTGTAGTAACCTCATCAACAGGGTCTTTAATCACAAAACTTTTTATATCTTTTTCCCGTTCACTAAATTTAAAATTTTCATCAGTACTAATTATGCCATTCATTGTACCCTTTTCACGAAGAATTTTTGTTAGTGCTCGAGTATCAATTCCTTCTATCGCAATAATATTATTATTTACTAAATAATCATTGATTGTTTGCGCAGTTCTCCAATTGCTTGGAGTTTTACATGCTTCTCTGACAATAAATCCTTTTACTTGCGGCTTCAATGATTCAACATCATCATTATTCACTCCATAATTCCCTATCAGAGGATACGTCATAGTTACTATTTGACCGCTGTAAGATGGGTCTGTAAGAACCTCTTGGTATCCGGTCATTCCCGTATTGAAAACAACCTCGCCAATTACCTCTCCATCTGCACCAAAATTGATTCCTTTAAAAATTGTTCCATCTTCCAATGCAAGAATCGCGTTCTTCACTTCGGATATCATTCCCTTCTCAATTTTGCATTTGATTTTTAACACTATACTTTATATTTACACTGTTTTAAACTCTTCCAGCCATTTTTCTTGCCAGTTCTTTGTTTAACTCATCTCTCATTCTAATAACTTCAGCCCTGGCTGCAATATCAAATCTGTCTTCGCTATACATTGTCTTCCATTTATCGGACTGATAAGCAAATGTTATACTTCTTGAAGCATTAACTATTGCACCAAGCCCATCATTTTTAAAAGCCTTAACAACATCTGCTGCCCGGCCTCCCTGAGCACCATAACCAGGTACAAGAATATATGCATTCCTTAATATTGTTCTTAGTGCAGTAATTTGCTCGGGATAGGTTGCTCCAATGACTGCACCGACTGCGCTATAGCCATTCTGCCCGATAATTTCCTGTCCCCATTTTGTAACCATTTCAGCAACATGCTCATAGAGGAACTTTCCTCCGAAGGCAAGAAGGTCTTGAATATCGCCAGATGATTTATTAGATGTTTTCACTAATACAAAAATGCCTTTATTATATTTCTGACAATCTTCAACAAACGGCCTTATACTATCTACACCTAGGTATGGATTTACAGTCACAAAATCAATATCAAATACTGCTTCTTCTTTAAATCCTATTTTTCTTTTCCCAAGATATGCTGTTGAATATGCTTCAGCTGTTGAATCAATGTCTCCACGCTTTATATCGCCAATTACAATTAACTCTTTTTCTCTCGCATAGTCACAAGTTTCTTTAAATGCCCTTATTCCTTCAACCCCATACATTTCATAAAAAGCAATCTGAGGCTTAACAGCAGGAATATACTCTGCTACTGCATCCAGAATCCTTTTATTGAATTCAATAATTGCTTGCGCCGCACCTTTTTCAGTCATGCCGAATTGGCTAAATGCCTCTTTTTTTATGAACTCAGGTATTTTATCAAGGCGAGGGTCTAATCCCATAACTGTAGGATTATTTTTTTGTTTGATTTTTTCTATCAATCTATCAATTGCATTCATAAATCCCATCCTTTCATATAAATTTTATTTATTTAAACTTAATATTTTGTTATACAATTTTTCCATTTACTATTGTGTAATATACTTTGCCTTTTAGCTTATATCCATCAAAAGGAGTATTTTTCCCCTTTGATTTAAATGTTTCTGCATCTACAGTAACTTCATCATTTGGCGCAAATATTGTTATGTCTGCAGGACTGTCTACTGTTATAACTCCTCTATTAATTCTAAGTATTCTCGATGGATTATAACATATTTTTTCCACAAACTGCTTATATGTCAGCACCTTTGGTTGCAGCAAATTCGTTACACAGAGTGATAATGCAGTCTCAAATCCCGAGATACCACACGCTGCACTATTAAACTCTATATTTTTTTCATCTATGTGATGCGGCGCATGATCAGTTGCAATGACATCAATCGTTCCATCCGCCAAGCCTCTTTTTATTTCTTCAACATCTTCTTTGGTCCTTAAAGGTGGGTTTACTTTAGCATTTGTGTTAAATCCTATTACTGCTTCATCAGTTATGCTAAAGTAATGCGGACACGTTTCTGCGGTTACCTTGACGTTTCTTTTCTTTGCATTCCTGATTATTTCAACTGAACCTTTTGTACTTACATGCGCTATATGTATATGACAGTCGTTGTTTTCCGCAAGAATAACATCTCTTGCTACCATCACTTCTTCTGCTTCTCGCGGAATTCCTTTTAGGCCTAGTATTGTTGAAGTATATCCCTCGTTCATAACTCCTTCATCTGCAAGCTCTTTATCCTCGCAGTGTGATATTACTGGAAGTTCGAACATTTTAGCATATTGCAGTGCTCTCTTCATAACCAGCGGATTGCTAACCGGCTTACCATCATCTGATATAGCAACAATACCTGCAAGTTTCATTTCTGCAATCTCGGCTAATTCTTGGCCGTTTTGCCCTTTTGTAATACACCCGATTGGAAATACATTTACTTTATCAATTGCTTTTGCCTTTTCCTTAATGAATGATGCAACAATTTGATTATCTATGACAGGGTTTGTATTCGGCATGCAGGCTATGGATGTGAATCCTCCCGCAGCAGCACTGTTTATCCCTGATTCAATGTTTTCCTTATACTCATATCCAGGTTCCCTAAGATGACAGTGCATATCAACCATTCCTGGTATTACGCAAAGGCCGGTACAATCTATTATCTCATCCGCAAAGTATTCCAAGTCCATTTTGATTTCTTTTACAATGCCGTCTTCTATATAAATATCGGTAATACTATCATGATCACTTACAAAATCTATCATTCTAGCATTTTTAATTAATATTTTCACTATCTTTATTCCTCCTTGTGAGAATATACAATAATGCCATTCTTACTGCCAAACCGTTTGTAACCTGCTCATTTATTACTGAATTTTTACCATCAATAACATATGTAGATAGCTCAACCCCTCTGTTAACAGGGCCTGGATGCATTAATAGCACATCACTTTTAGCAAGTTTTAACATTTCATCATCTATTCCAAAGAATTTTGAATATTCTCTTGTTGTTGGAAACAACCCCTTTTTTTGTCTTTCAAGCTGAATCCTTAATGCTATTACTACATCAGCATCTCTAATTGCTTCATGCACACAGTTATATACTTTGACTCCCATCTTTTCAATTTCGGGAGGAATTAAGGTTGATGGGCCAGCTACATTTACTTGCGCCCCCATCTTCAATAGTCCCCAAATATTGCTTCTTGCAACCCTGCTGTGATATATATCCCCTACTATTGCTATCTTTAGTCCTTCTATTCTGCCTTTTTTCTCTTTGATAGTATACATGTCCAACAATGCTTGCGTAGGATGCTCATTCATACCATCCCCAGCATTAATTACTGAGATATTTAGATTTTTAGCCAATAGTTCAGCTGCACCTGACATTGGATGTCTCATAATAATTACGTCTGTGCCCATAGCTTGTATAGTTTTCCCTGTATCGATTAATGTTTCGCCTTTTGCAACACTACTGGCTGATGCTGCGATACTGGCAAAGTTAGCCCCCATGTACTTCGAAGCCAATTCAAATGATAGCCTTGTTCTAGTACTGTTTTCATAAAATAAGGCAACTATAGATTTCCCAGATAAATGAGGAGTCTTTTTATTGTTTGTAGTTATAATGTATTTCATTGTTTGAGCTGTATCCAATATGTGCTCAATTTCTTCCTTTGTAACATCTTTTAACCCTAATAAATCTTTTAATGCAAGGTTCAATAGTATCACACTCCTTGAAATCTACATTGTTTTAAAAAAAGTAAGGTAAATACCTTACTTTTCAGAAACAAATTTATTGAATGTTGATGCGGCCTCTCTTGAGGCTGAACTTTGATTGTATGTTTTTTGATTTCCCTTGTAGTTTCTCATAATGTTCCACTCCAGATTACATTAATATCTTTTTTTCCATCTCATTTATCGTTACTACTTCTACACCATCAATTTCTTCAAGATTAACGTTTACAACTTCATTCATTGCTGTCGGCACATTTTTCCCAATATAATCTGCCCTGATTGGTAACTCCCTATGTCCTCTATCTATTAGTATAGCAAGTTGTATCATCTTTGGCCTTCCAATATCAATAATTGCATTCATTGCAGCCCTTACTGTTCTGCCAGTAAAGAGTACATCATCCACAAGTATTACTTTTTTGTTGTTAAGTGAAAAATCAATATTTGTTCCATTAATTATAGGGTGCTCATCAAGCAGACTCAAATCATCTCTATAGAATGTAATATCCAAAATACCTACAGGAGGCAGTGTACCTTCAAATTCATTAATCATTTTAGCAATTTTTCTTGCCAGGGGTACTCCCCTTCTTTGGATTCCAATAAGGACAATGTCTTCAATCCCTTTGTTTCTTTCGATAATTTCATGTGCAATTCTATTTATAGCCCTATGAATTGCTGTTCTGTCCATTATAATTGCTTTGTCTTTATTCAAATCAATCACCTTTCACAATTTTATCAGGATACAAAGAGGCATAAAAAAAACTTCTACTCTGGTAGGAAGTTATAAAAAGACACATGAAATGTTTTGATAACAACCTTACCAGCCTCACGGGACTAATTTAAAGGTTACCTTTTATGAGATTCTATCATACTAATTCTAATTTGTCTATAATTATTATTCAAATTGACTTTATTCACAAATGATTATATCATATCTGAGGTAAGCCATACTTTTGAAAGGAGGTTTTTCTGCATGCTGTTTTTTATATTTATTATTTCCGCAATAATTTTGTCTTTATATGCCCAGTTAAAGGTACTTAGTACTTATAAAAAATATTCAACTTCAATAAATAGCTTTGGCTTAACAGGAAGTGATGCTGCAAAAATCATCCTTATAAATCACAACTTATCACATATTGGTATTGAGACGGTAGATGGATATTTGACTGATCACTATGATCCTTCTTCAAAAACAGTTAGATTATCTACTAATGTATATAATGGGACTTCTCTCTCTTCAATTGGCGTTGCTGCACATGAAACTGGCCATGCCCTACAGCACTGCACCAACTACCTTCCCCTTCGAATACGTTCCAGTATTGTACATATTGCCGCCTTCGGTTCTTGGATGCCAATTCCTATAATTATTCTAGGTACGATACTCGGCTCTGCAGGACTGATTACGTTTGGAATTATAACTTTTATAATCATATTTATATTTTATATTATAACTCTTCCTATTGAATTCAATGCAAGCAAAAGAGCTCTAGATATTCTAGCGAACGGATTTCTGACTTATGATGAAATTCATGCAGCCAGGAAGGTTTTAAACGCAGCCGCCCTTACATATGTTGCCGCTCCAACCAATTCAATTGCCGAGCTAATCAGATATTTAATTGCATTTTTTACTGAAAAAGATAGATAATCTATATCATTGTTCTTTCCTTAGTTTATCTAATAATTCTGCGAATTCGGCAGGAAGCTTTGTTTCAAACTCCATGTATTCATCTGATGATGGATGAATAAATCCTAGTAATGCAGCGTGAAGCATTTGACCCTTAACTTTAATTTCCTGCTTCTTAGAGCCATATACATCATCTCCCACCAAAGGATAACCTATATATGACATATGGACTCTAATCTGATGTGTTCTTCCTGTTTCAAGTCTTACTCTAATAAATGAATAACCGTTAAACCTTTCCAATACTTCGAAATGAGTCATAGCATGCTTACCGCCGTTTTTCACTACCGCCATTTTCTTTCTATCTGTTTTATGCCTTCCAATTGCCGTTTCAATTTTTCCTGAATCACTCTTAATATCTCCATATACAAGAGCATAATATATTCTTTTCATAGTATGATTTTTAAGCTGTTCCGAAAGCTTAACATGTGCTTTATCATTTTTGGCTATAACAAGTATTCCTGATGTTTCTTTATCGATTCTGTGAACAATTCCGGGCCTAATTACACCATTAATGCCTGATAGATTTTTGCAGTTAAATAACAGGGCATTCACTAATGTGCCTGAATGGTTGCCGCAAGCAGGATGAACTACCATACCTTTTGGTTTATTTATTACTGCAACATCATCATCTTCATAAAGTATCTCTATTGGTATATCTTCTGCTTCTACCTCAAGCTTTTCCAATTTGGGTATTATTACTGCTACCTTATTCGATTCCTTAACTTTATATGAAGACCTTTCGGTCTTCCCATCAACTTTAACAAATCCGTCATCTATCAGCCTCTGAATTGCAGACCTGGATTTTTCAGTTAAATTCTTATTTATATAAATATCGAGTCTTAATCCTTCTTCATCTTTTTTAACCAGATACTCAATTTGCTGAATCATTTTGCCCTCCCTGCTTCTTTTCCCGATTTTCTTCCGTAAATATTATTAAAGCAAACAAAACTGCGCCAATTACAATCGATGCATCAGCAAAATTAAAAACTGGCCAAACTTTAAAATCGAAGAAATCAACAACATATCCTAGCCTTACTCTATCTATGTAATTCCCTAAAGCTCCACCAATCACTAATATTAAGGATAAAGAATATAACTTATTTCTTTTATTTTTAATCAATAAAATAAGCAAAACCAACAAGACAATCGGAGTTAATACCAGAAAGAAAGTCCTAAAATTTTGTAGTATTCCGAAGGCTGCACCCGTGTTTTGTACATAGTTCAACTCAAATATTCCTTTTATAATAGGCTTTGGGCCTGCCTGTAGATTTGTTACTGCCAAATATTTTGTAAATTGGTCAAGGCAAACTAAAAAGAAGGTAAGAATTATATTAATCAAATTAATATTTCCTTTCATTAGTTAAGTAGTGTTTTTCGTTATCTCTATTATATTTGTTTTAATAAATCATGGAAAGAAAAAAATAAGGAAGATTTACCCCCCTTATTAAAATAATTTACTATATTGTTAATGAATAATACTTATAAGAAGTCATTTGAATTTTAGAAGTTAATGTTTCTGCCGAACCCATTCTAACATTAATTCCTGAGCCGAATTTTGAAAATTCGCTTTTTTTAATTTTAATAATATTATTTCCCCAATCAACTTCTATATTCTCTTCCTCAATTCCATCAACCGATATTATATTATCTTTTTTAAAGCATAATACTCTACAACCTTCTAAGTTTTTGTTATTTTCATTATTTATATCAAGAACAATATACTCAAAACCTTTATTATATGATGTCTTATTATAAAAGAACCATATTTCGCCGTTAATTTGAAGGCATTCAGCCCAAAACTCATTTATATATTTATTATACTCCTGCGAATAATAACCGCCTAAATACATTCTGTTTCTCTTCCCTGAATTTTCTAAGTCCATCGAGTCTTTAGTTGTAGATAATAAATATAAATCAAAATCCATTTCTTTAATTTTATTTATTGAATAATTTCTATTAGAGATTACAATAGACATCTTACTTTCAGAATTTGGCTGAATCTTTTTAATAACTTTAAAATATTTATTGTTATCATTAAAAATATTCTTAAGCTTTCCTTGATAAACCAATACGCCATCAATTTCAGCGTTTATATCAAGTGAATCATCAACATAACCAAAATTATATCCATTGGTATTCTTTTTTGCACAAATAGCATAAGTCCAAAAAGGTTTGTCCCCAATATTTTTTAGAGCAATCTCCCTAGTATTAATATTAACCTTACTTTGAAAATTCCCTATATGAAAGGAACCAATCTTATTTCTTATCAGATTGTTTGTATCTATTCCATTTATACAAATCTTCTTTTCAACTTTTATTTCGTTTCCTTTTCCGAATACATACTTTGAAAAATACACAAGGAGAAATGATATCATACAAAAGGCAATAAGCTTTGAAATACTTTTAATCTTTATACTATTTTTCATTTGTTTATTCGCTCCCGTACAAAATTAATAAGATTTAAATCTCTTTACTAAGTTTATAATGTTTTGATTTCAACCTATTTATAAGAATTAATTGTCTTTTGTCCTTACTTTTATCTAATAATACTTCTTTTAATTCACCGCTAATTAATATAAATAATGGTATTACCAACATAATCATAAGCCCTTTCCAACTAGCCATCAACTTAACAAAATAGCCTAAGAAAGGTATTTTAAGACATACTATTCCAATAATATTTTCCTTAGATATCTGCCAGCCATCCGCAAAATCATTTGCATCTCCTTTGGTTAATATTTTAGACTCTCCAGAATCTTTAAGTATCTCTACTGCTCTATGCGTAATTATTTTATTGTCATTAAACTTAAAAGAGATAATATCATTGCAGTTAATTTTGTTTAAGCCTGACTCTTTTACAATGATTAAGTCTCCTGGGTTAAGTTCTGGCTGCATGCTGCCGGATATAACTGTCATAGGAATATATCCCATAACGCTTTTTATTTCCCCTGGATTATTTTTAGCTTCAATTATTATTTGAACAAATATAGCCAAGACAAATAACATTGCCGCTATAAGTACACATTTAAAAATAATTTTAATCTTTTGCATTTTTCACCTCGAATTTGTTTTTCATATATATTGTAGACAAGCATAAAGATATCTCTTGTCAAAACTGGTTGTCGTATAAACAAACTTTTCTTCTTTATTGAACATAAGTTCTTATCAATTTTTCCTTTTTCATGTTTTTTGACAAAATGGCAAAAAAAATAACCCTTGATTTATTTTTATAAATCAAGGGCTCTTCTATACTTTTAACTAACCTTTAATTCTAATCTTAGCTTATCTGCTATCATGGCAATAAATTCGGAGTTGGTCGGTTTTCCTTTACCTACATTAATAGTGTATTTGAATAAGGAATCGATTGTCTCCATTTGTCCTCTGCTCCAAGCTACTTCAATTGCATGCCTGATTGCTCTTTCAACTCTGCTTGGTGTTGTATTATATAATTTAGCAATTGAAGGATAAAGTAACTTTGTAATAGAGTTAATTACTTCAATATCTTTTATAACCATTATTATTGCATCCCTTAAGTACTGATAACCTTTTATATGTGCCGGAACTCCAATTTCATGAATTATATTTGTAACTTCCGTTTCTAAGCTTTTACTAGCCGTATTAACATATGGAACTTTTTGTTCTCCAGATGGTTCTGATTTAAAAAAGCTTACCTTACTTCCACTTATCTTTTTTAGCTCTCTTATTCTGTTTACTAAAATATCCATATCGAATGGCTTAACAATATAGTATTCGGCACCTAGCGACATTGCTTTTTGCGTAATCTTGTCCTGACCAACAGCAGTAAGCATTATACAAAGCGGTCTTTTTGGTAGTTGAGCAATATTTATCTTCTCTAATACCCCTAAGCCATCGAGGTGCGGCATTATTATATCCAATATAGCGACATCTGGTTTTTTCTTTTCAATAACCTGATATGCCTCTAGCCCGTCCTTCGCAACACCAATTACCTCTATATCATTATGAGATTGTAGATATTCAGATAGTATTTCTCCAAATTCCTTATTGTCATCTGCAATTAATACTGAAATTTTTTCTTCCAAAACGTTTATCCTCCTTTTTACTAAATTGTGTTAATTTACTTTTCACTCACATTATAATTATAATTTTCTAAATATTCAAGCATTATTTGTAAAAATTTTACTTTTTTTTAAAAATAATAGAAATCCCTTGTCAATACTTAGTTTATGAACTCCCTAAATAAAAAAATACTGTCATAAATTTGACAGTATTTATATGGAAGGTTCACTTATTATTAAATTCGATGATGTCTCCAATGGCTGTGGAAGTATTCTTAGCCCGCCATGGGGGTAACTCAATAACCTTATCTGCTTTTATATAATATCCTGATAACCTGTTCACTTTAAAGTTCTCAATAATTTTGACAACTTTATTATTCTTATCAATAAATATTGCACAGATTGGAAATTGCATAAAGAAAGAATGTATACTTCTGCATCCGGTAATTACTAATCCTTCATTCTCCGCGATATTCTTTCTGCCCAATAATCCTTTTGCCCTAGTGTACAAGGTATCAGCCCATCCGCAATTTTCACAAATCAAAATATTCTTGGTCTTATTGATAACCTTCATATTTTATACCTTCCTCTTTTAAGCATTTATCTATATAACAAGTATTAATATATATCCTATAAGCATAAAAGGTGCGAGATATATGTCCTTTTGCTTCATAACCTTCATAAATATATACGCAGTTAAGAATGAAATAAATAGAAATACTACTGATTTCATCTGAAGTATTGGCCCTAATGCAGCAATTAGCTTTATGTCTCCCCCTCCAATACTTAAACCTTCTTCATCTTCTTCCTGCTGTTTCTTGATTAGTCCTTCCAGAATAGTTCCCGCTAAAATTATAAGGCATGCTGTAATATACTTAATTTTAAAATCAACCGGCAATACTACAGCAATAATAATTGATACCAGAATTGTTAAATACCCGAATATATTTTTTTTAACTTCTGACAAGGTGTCAAGTAAATAGCTTAAAACCAACAAAGGCATACTGATTAGTAGTATATAAAAAATATAATCCAGAATATTTCCTTTGTTGAGAAAATACCAAACTGAGGTAATGCAAAGAATAACTATGACAGACCAGTTTGGTATAATTCTTTCCTTTATATCTTTGTATGATATGTAAAGTAATATCAATCCTATAACAATTTTTATAACTAAATCAATTTGCATTTATTCGTCTGCCCTCTTTAATGATGACCCGCCATAACTAAAAGCTACGAAGGAATTATCAATTTGACCATATAATGATTTCATTGGCAATCCTTCAACAATGCAGTAAAAAGTAACATCTTTAGGTGAATTCAATGTTGTATTGATTTTGTCGGCTTGATCTTTATTATGCAAAATGTTATCAAAATCAGCAAAAGATAATTGATATCGGCCGATACCTGAATTTGAATAATACTTTTGCTCTCCACTTTCGTTTATAATTAATTTACTGCTATTTGCATGTGACCTAAGAATGTTTTCTACACATCTTGCCATCTCACGTCTTTTCTTTTCCGGGGTAATACCTAATAGATTAGTGCTATTAACAGAAAAATAGTTCTTATTTGTCTCCAAAAATCTTTGATTGATTGCTAAAGCATCATTAACAGTATAGCATTTATCCTCTAAAGTCATGTATATATTTGTAGCGCCTGATTTAAAAAATAGTCTTTCATCCTGCCAATCATCTACATATTTGCCTCTTATAGCATCATAATGCATTCCTGAAGAAACAGATATAGTATCATATTGAAGTATAGCTTTAAGAGGAATATACCTTTGGAAGTTTTCTACATTTTCTAGACCTTTCATTTGAAAATTCCGTAATAATACATCATAAAATACATCCATAAGTGCTTCTTTATCGACAATCAATCTTTTATGACTCTGATAACCAGATGCTATCAAATCAAGGTTACTTGCCTCATATACAATTCCAATTTGCTGCTGCTGGTCACTTAAATGGTTATTTAAATCTTCATTTGAAAGCTCGATATTTGCCATTGCTGTATTTACTGCCATATCTACAGCCTTAATATACCTGTCTTTTTGAAGCTCACGCAGATTAGAATCCAGGTTTAGCAAAAATATTGATATCATGAAAACTGTAGTCACAATAATCATTAAAATTATTGGAAATACAGACCCCTCACCCTTGGAGTTCTTAAGCCTTCTTAACATTTTAAACACCCCGGTAACTGCTACAAAATTTATTTTACAAGTTGAGTAAAATATATTTTAGTTATTGAATAGTCAATCGAGCTAACCTCAATATCCATACGATAATTTCCTTCATAGTCAATCCAAGCGTTTGTTGTCCTTGGTGGGATTGGATTAGTTTGAGCAACATCATAATATCCTGTATATTTACTAGTAATTTGTACTGGCGTTGTAACTGTTTTTGATGGAGATTCATTAATTGGAACGCCGGTATAATCTAGTGTGTATAACCATATACCACCTGATGGTGGAGATGGCGGAGTAGTCTCGAAATACCTGTTTATAGTATTCATGACCTCTACCCCTTTGATGTATCCGTCACTACAAACCATTGCAGATGCTATTGACTGCATCTTGAAGCTTGAAGCAGATTTGTTTAAGCCATTATAACCAAACATAAAATTTCTTAGAAGCAGCTCAGAAAATAACGGCGGCCTTTTGGATTCTACAAATATTTTAATATAATCGCCAACCTTCAAAGGTTTGCCACATATAGAATTTATATCAAACCATTTTGCCCGCACTCCGGCATTATCTTGTAGTTCAGCAACAACAAGTACATTAAAGTTCCCGAATTTTCCTATTCTATCAAGAAAATCCTCATATTCAGATTTAGTAAGTATACCCTTTGTTCTTATAGTTTCTACTTCATCCCTGACTATGCCGTCAACCATTTTTTGTGCACGAAAATAAAACTGCATTGAAGTAAATAGGATAATGAAGTAAAGAACAAAAACAATAAATATAAAGAACATTATAACGTCTGCTATTTGTGCCTTTTCACTTTTGATTTTATTAATAAGCTTCATACTTACTCACCCATTAAAGCGAATACTGGACAAAATCTCCAGTATTCGCTAATTATTTTATGGATTATATTATGTTATCTCTTAGTATATACAATAGCAGCAAGTTTTCCATCAGTGCCATATGTTATAGTTGTTATAGTATATGTAGCCATTCTATCAACATCTTCAGTACCTACTGCATTTGCATACTCGTCATAAAAACGTGTTTCAGTTGATACTAAACTACCTAAGTTAGCTGCATTGTGATATTGTAAAGTTGCAGTTGGTTGGATATCTTCACTTGGCGTCGTTTTAGCTCTAACAACTTCGTTCCATGTATTTATTACAGTTTGAGCAGTAACTTCACTGCCTTGAACTCCCCATTTTGCTTCTCTTGCATTTTTAGCAAGCTGATCCATTTGCCCGCCAGCAGCACCGGAAAGTGCTTGGTTCTTATCAAACATAGGCATAACATATTTTACAATACCAAGTACAGCTAGAATTATAAGTACTACAACTACAAGTATTTCTCCGATTTGTCCTCTTTTGCTTTTTAAAGCGTTTTTGAATTTTTTCATCATGAAATATTCCCCCTTAATTTATTATAATTTATTTAATTTTTTAAATACTAAAGTTATTCATCATGTTCTCAAACGGTGCAAATGCGTATACGCAAACTGCTGCAAGTACAATCAATATCATTAATATTCCTATCAACTCCTTCTTTTTAAGCTTGTTCTGCTCTTTGATATTTCTAAATTCCTTGTTACTTTTTCTTTGGTTTTCCAGGTTTTCGATTGTAATTTTTAAATCTGCTTCTGCTGCCTGCTGCAGAGCTTTTAATAGATATCTGAGTTCTTTGTGCGCTACTTTTTCCAGGACTGAATCAAAAGCTCTTGCGTTACCGTCTTTGACATTAAAATAATTGTATCGAATTTCATCTATATACTTTTTAAAATATTTACTATTATCAGATAATACATTTAATATTTCTTCTACCTTTATAGGTTCAAGCTTTCCTACCATAATCGCTGTAACTTCGAGTTTCAAGTATTCATTATATATATAAAACTTTAACATGTAGCTCTTAAACATTAGGAATGCATCAGGTAAAAAGAATGATAATACAACTAAAATTACTAACCCTTGGTAATCGACTTCCTTTGCAGTATTATATTTTATAATTTTATTGTAAATTCGCCTAGCTACATCTTCAGTCGGTTGATCTTCGATCGTTAATTTGTTCTTTTCCATATATTGCGATATTACACCCACTGCAGTTATTTCATCAGAGTTATTCTGCTGATAATTATATTTGCTTTTAATTTCCTCAAAAATCTGTCTTTCCTTGCGTTTATTCTCTTCTATACGTTTTTGTTTCTCAGCACTCGGATTATCTCCGGTAAATAACAATGCTGAACTGCTATCAGTCTGTTCGATTATTTCCATTGTGCTGTAATAAACATTAGACTTACTAATAATCAAAACAAGGATGAGTGCCGATAAAGCAAAAAGCATTTTTATATTCCATAAATCTTCTACCGACATATTCAGCATTGCTTTCTGCTTCAGTTTCTTATAAAACTCATACAGTTTGGTGTTTTCATTCGGATACAAGTACCTTAGAACATACTTATACGCCCAAGTATCCTTGAATGTCTTTTTCACTATGTACTTTTTCTTTAGCTTAAGAAATCTATTTATCTGTATGTCCATTCACCGCCTTTTTGGCTTTCAATGCTATATCTTTTCAAAAGTGTCAAGCAAGAAATAAGCAACAATACATAGTATAAGAACCCCAGCAAGTGCATTTGCTGCATCAACAGATTCGTACAGTTTTGCTATGTCTGCACCCATTGCCATCATGTTGTTTCTTAAGAAATAAGCAAATAAGGGCGCCGCTAAAACAAATATTTTATATAACTGAAACATCAATCTGTTAGATTCTTTTATAAGTATTTCCTGCGATATAATACCATTTAAGTTTTGCAGCTGATCGGATAAAGCACCTTCTTTATCACCCTTTTGTACAGCTAAAAGCATAAGCGTCAATACAATTTTGAACCAATCGTTTTTTACTCTTTCTCTCAAAAATATAATTGACTGCTCAAGATTATCAGACTCTGCAAGTCTTGCAAATTCTTTTCTTATATCTCTAGGCATATCATTGTAAGCTTCCAATATAGCCAGTTTTAAACGTTTTTTGTTATCATAAGCAATTTTAAGGTCATTCAATGCCTCTGGTAATTGTTTAGCCATTTTTAGCTCTTTCATTTCTCCCCAAAAACTAAGAACTATATATACTATCAGCACAATTAAAACTACATATAAAAGATATAAATACCATATACTTCCCTGAAACATTACGCATAAGATTATAAACATTAGTAATGACATAAATATTACTGCTATACTTAGCAAAAGTGCATTTCTATAGTTTACTCTCTCATCGTATGAGTTAAAGTATGACAATTTGTAAGATATTCTCTTAATATATTTTTCAATAATCGGTATTTCAAAAAGCTTATCAATATACTTATTTAAAAAGCTTGTCTTAAAATATATAAACTTTGGTTTGCTTAGTTTCTTTACTTTTGATCTCTCAATGATATCTATTATGTAATAACAAATGACAAGTGCAAAAACATATACACCTAAAAGCACCAAAAATTGCTCGGCAGTTAGCGGTTGAACCTTTTGATATATTTCTACAGTTGTTTGATTTACACCTGCCTGCATATTATGAATCCTTGCCTTTCGTTTTTTTCAATTTAGGATTTACTTTCATCCTTTCAAGCATTCTTTGGTTTATGTCATCAATTTCCTGCTGAGTTACACTATACTTCATAAGCTTTTGAGCATATTCTTCTGAAATGGTATTATTTATGTGAAATTCTCCATTTATTCTTTCCATTAGATGCCTTGGCCTGAAATTCGATGTTATAACCGAACCTTCTGCATCAGATACTGGTTCAATTTCAGTAATATAATCAACAAACCTTCTGCCCTTCGTGTCGTGAGTCATCTGAATTACTATGTTTACAGCTTCAACAACGTCAGCCTGTGCAACCATTTCATTGTGATAGAATCCAGATTTCAGAAGTAGGTTCCTAAGATTTATTATTACAGCCTTTGGATTTTCACTATGAAATGTTCCCATCGAACCTCTACAGAGACGAAGCATAACATTTATTAGCTGTGTTGCTTCCTCTGAGTTTGTTATTTCTCCTAGTATAACAATATCTCTTGCCTGTTTCAGCATAAACTCGAATGCACTTGATATAGGTTTTCCCGGAACAGCCTGAGCCTCAATTACATTTTTAGAAGGATGTCTTGCTTTTAAGCACAACTCGAGATTTTCTTCTATTGTACCAATTGCTCTTGAACCCGGAACAAAGTTTATCAACGTCATCAATGTAGTTGATTTACCATCTCCCATACCTCCAGCAATAATGATATTGGATCTGCCTTTAATAAGAATCCTTAGTAAATCTTTTGACAAATCATCAATAGTACCTAATTTAACCATCTTATCAGGATTAAAGTTTCCAAGATTGAACCTTCTTAAATTAAGAGTCGGCTCGCTGTAGAACGGTTGAAGTGAACAAGTTATACGTGAACCATCATACCTTTGACATATGATACCTGGGTTGCTCGGACTCAGGTCAACTTTAGAGTTAAAACTAACTGCATTTTTGCAAACATTATTAAGTAGATTATTATCAGGGTATTGTAGAAATTCCAGCCAAATCTTACTACCTTTATGCTGTATCCAAACATATTGGTATCCATTTACGCCAACTTCGTTTATGTCCATGAACTCAATCCTATCTATTATGGACAAACCATATACTTCGGCATAAACAATGTTAGCAATTACGTTGATTTTTTCTATAAATTCTAGATATAAATTCTGTTCATTTAACTCAATATCAATAATTTTTTCAAAAGTCTCTTTAGAAAATATATTGTTGCCTGCATCAGAGTAATCTATTATTCCAAATTGGTCATTATACTTATCAATTACTTTAGAAATATCATACTTCAGCGAAAGAATATGAAACTGATAATAATACGAAAGTTTCTTAATATCATTAAAATTTACTATGTAATTGATATTTTCATTATTTATGTCCATCTCAGTCGAAAGAGTTTTTATAATCTTATTTATTACATAGTTCTTTGCATTTTGGTCACCAGCTACAGCTTGTCTAATCATTTCTGATAAAAGGACTCTTTTCCTTGCAAGTTTCTCATCCTTTAAATCAATTTGAAGCCTTTCATCAGTAAGCTTTTGCTGTATCTCTTCCATAACCTTTTCTATTGAATACTTTTGCAGTTTCTTCTTTTCCGAAAGTTCTTCCATTATCACACCACCTTATTCTCTTTATATTCAGAGCTTATATAAAACTTCAAGCTGAGAACATTAAGGCTTTATCATTAGAATTACCAGAACAATCCTTTTTTCTTAACATTAGATGCTTGTTCAACAACAGTCTTTTTTACAACAAATTCATTCTTTAATGAGAAATTCCATAGTTCAGCCAAATAATTCATGAATACTTTTAAATCCTCGGTATATCCATCATTTTCATTCAATAAATATCTATCTATCAATCTGTCATTATAAGCTTCCAGTAGCTTATCTGAATGTCTCATGGTGAATACAGGTACTTTTATTTTATATTCATTGATAATATAGTTTTTGTTAAACTTTCTACCTTCCCAATAATTATTTACAATTACTACTGAACCTTCTTTGTTATAATCCTTACCCTTTGTATACTTATCAAATATTAAGAAGTTTTGTTTTGCAAGCTGAAGCTCCAAGAACCTTTCCGATGTTTTAGCTTTTTCAACAAGGTAATTGGACATTTTTTTAGTTGGCGAATCAATTATTATAATATCAAATAGTGATTCTGCAATACTGAATATTCTGTTGTAATTAACGTCGTCCATTTCAAATCTATTATACTGTGATATTTTAGACCCTGTTAATACGTAAAAGTTCCCAAATTCAATGGTAATATCTTTAAATAATTTTTCATTTATTTTGTTGCTATTTAATAAATCCAGAACATCATCAAGCCCTCTGTCTGTTTCTACTCCAAGTATTGCATCTATATCCGAGTATAAATAGCTTCCATCAATAAGTAATACTGAAAAATCGGTGGCCTGTGAAAGCTGTATGCCTAGAGAAATTGAAAACGTTGATGTTCCACTCGACTTTCGAATGCTATTAACAGTTATTATCATCCCCTATATCCTCTCTTTTCCAATGAATATTTTTACTGCTGTACTTAATTTCCTCTTAAAGGTGTATCAGTTGCTGCTGGCGTTGTATTACCCAAGCCAGGATTTATTATTCCATTAGTATTAGCCGGATTAGTCTGTGTGTTTGCAACCACAGGCTTAACTAATTCTGTACCGTCGCGGACAACCTTAGCCTGTTCTGTACTTGTAAAAGTAACAATACTAGCAGGCTGGCTAGGAAATACATATTTTCTTAACATAATTTTACCGTATGTCATAGCCTCAAACAGCCTTTTTTGCTCTTTTTCTGAAATCATAAAAGTTACCCTATAATCAGCAGTATCTTCTACTGCAGGATTGTTTTGAAGCATAAGTTGTGTAGCTGTACCAGGATATACGCCTTGGTCATTTTGTGAAAGTAATAATGGCTTAGGTAATGGTCTCTTAATTTGGGCATTTGGATTTTGCTGGTTAGTACTATCACCCACAAGCACTTTATCAAGTACAGGTATCTTTGCAATAACAACATCGTACCTGCCTTGACCTTTATCAAGCAGGACATCCACTAACGAACCAGGTCCAACCCTGTCGTTTACAAAATTATATTTTGGAATATCAACAGTAACATATCTAAAGCTTGCTTCAAATTTCCGCTTTGGCACTTGTCCCAAAGTCTTCAAATCTTCTGGGGCAAAATCAACGTCAGTTGCTATTTTATCTTTAATAATCTGTTCACCTTTATATATATCTACTGCAGTAACACTACCAATCAATGACTGCGTATCAAAATATACTTTGTTTTGATCAATAATGCTTGCAGCCGGTATTTGCGCATTTGTTAAATCTTGCGCCTCGATTACCGACCCAATCGGTATATCTTTAGCAGCAGTCATTATAGGAATTAATTTCAGTTCATCATTTTTCTTCTTTGTTATCTCTGAAGTAAGTTTCGGTAAGTAAGCAGATACTGTAATAAAATATGTAATCCCGGCAATTGCTGATACAACAATAACCAGAATAAGTATTGCTTTGGTTTTTTGATAGTTCATATCAAAACCTCCTTAGTTATTTCGTCATATGTCAAAAAAAATATAGAATTATGCACATTTCTGCTTAATTATATTATACACCAGTCTATTATGTCTTTCAATTGAAATAGTGTACAAATTTTCATTGCATTTTTGTGCATTTTGACGAAATTTAATATATTAAAATAAGAATTAACATTCCAATCCGTTAATATATGAAATATCCAAATCCTCGATATGGCTGATTTTTGCCGAACTATCAGACTCAAAAATTGCTTTTGATATGCACTGGTTATACAATAGTAGAATTTGAACATTTTTTATCATATCAACATTAAGCCTTTTAAATATTTCATTTTCAATATTTATAACCAATGAATCAATAAACCTTTTGGGGTTTTGGTCAAACTTAGAAGTAATAAGAACAACTAATTTATTTTCAACTCTTTCTCCATAAAGTCTTACTGTGAATACACTAATCTCATCATCAGATGAAACAAGTAATTCCCTTTCGTATATCGCTTGCTGCTTTTTCATTTATGTTCCTCCTTTAGGGAAGTATATGAAAGCTTTTTAGAAGTTAAAGAAATGACATCTATTATTACAATTATAACACATAAACCGCACATAATTCCATTAAAAATACAAAAAAGGAGGTTTTATCCTCCACTTTCTTACTTGATTAATTCGCTATCAATATCGATAGCTTCTCCAAGAATCTTATAAACATCAGATATTAACTTTTCAAATTTATATTCAATCTCGAAATACTTACCTATTTCAGGATTTGCAGTTAAAATGGCATACAAACTTTGTAATTGTTCTACTTTTTCCTTATCTGGTTCTTTTCCAGTTAATTGCTCTGCCTGTATTTCAAATTGTTTTACTTTAAAATCACTGATTAGTATTTTATTTTTTTCGTTGCTATACACCTGACTTCTAACTTTTTTATATTCCCTATTTTCTTCACTTTCCCTTATTGCTCTAGCAAGTTCGTGTGATTTGTCGTAAACGTTCATAATATGTTACCCCCTGCATTATTTTGTCCATATTGATTATAAATTCCTAGACTAGCAAAGTCAAGCAAGGATTATTTCATGAACATATCAACCATTTTAATTATTACTGGTCCTATTAATACAGTAAATATTGTTGGAAATATAAATAACACCATTGGTATCAGCATCTTTATCGGAGCTTTCATAGCTTTTTCTTGTGCCCGTTGTCTTCTCTTCTGCCTCATTTGCTCTGACTGTATCCTCAAAACATTCCCTATGCTAACCCCTAATTGGTCAGCTTGAATTACTGCGCCTACAAATGTAGTCATATCAGTCAATCCAACGCGGTTGCTCATTTCTTTTAATGCATCTCTTTTAGGCTTCCCCATCTTCATTTCCTGAATAACCGTACTAAACTCATTTGCAGTCTGCCCCTGGGATTTTTCAACAACCTTTGCAAGCGCTCCATCAAAACCCAAGCCTGCTTCTACACTTACAGTTAATAAATCAATTACATCCGGCAGTGTTTTTAATATTTCATTCTTTCTATCCTGCATCTTTTTAGTCAATATTAAGTTAGGAAGCATGAGGCCGGAGATTATTTCAAGACCAACTAATATAACTATTCTTAATGGATCAGCTGACCATAAAAAACCAATCATAATAGTAATTAACGGAAGGAAAATGACAATCCCAACTATTAGGTTGGTCCATTCTCTTATAGAAAAATTATATGGATTTCCTGCCATTATTATCTTTTTCTCAAAGTTATATATTATCTCTCTCGGGGTTACTTTCAAAAACACTTTGGTTATATCATCAGCAAGCGGCTTAAGTATTCTACTGATTAAAGGCTGGTTTAGTTCTTCATCCAAATGACTTTTTTTAGTCTTTCTTGATATGCTGTTCAAGCGGCTCTTAACAACCAGCTTTTCCTTATTCACAAAGCTGTATACTAAATAAAAATACAAATATAACGTTGCTGCTATTAATAAAAATATTATAAATTTCATATTAGTATCAGCTCCTTTCCTATATTTCAATATCAACAATTTTCTTAATGAAGTATATTCCTAAGAGTTCCATCCCAATTGAAGCTCCTATAAGAATAAAGCCCAATGTACTTTTGAAAAGCAGTCCAATATGTTCAGGGTTAATAAGATAAATTATGAAACCTAGTGCCGGGGGCAGTATAGCTATAACCATTCCAGACATTCTTCCTTGGGCAGTAATTGTCTTAATCTCACCTTTAATCTTAATTCTTTCTCTTATAGTGGTTGAAATATTATCCAAGACTTCTGCCAGATTCCCTCCAACCTGTCTCTGAATCATAACTGCTGTAATAAGCAATTCCAAATCACTGCTTTTTATTCTATTATTAAGATTTTCTAAAGCCTCTTCAGTTGTACAGCCAAGATTAATTTCTTTTTGCATTATCCCGAATTCCTGAGCTATTGGTCCATCCATCTCTTTGGATACTACATCAACTGCTTGAAAGAAGCTAAATCCTGCCTTTAGTGAATTTGAAATAAGTACAATCGCATCTCCAAGCGAATCATTAAACTGCTTGATTCTTTTTTTAATTCTTGTATTTACGTACATATATGGAATAAACCACCCCAGTACTCCAGAAATTATTGCTATAACAATTCCTTTTCCGGTGAGGTATGGAATTAAACCGAGGCCAATACAAAGTATAATTCTTAAATTAATAAATTCTTCTGACTTTAAAGGTATATTTGCTTTTATTAGATTAGCTTGTATTTTACTCCTATAACCATCAAGAAATTTAAAATACCTAATGATTCTAGATAGGAAATATATTGAATTTTTCAGTTTTTGATTGTTTTTATGGTATTTTTCAATATTACCAGAATCGTTGATATATTTATTTAAACGCGAAATATATCTTTGTTTAGATAAAACAAAAACTGCAATTATATAAAAGATAAATATTAATGTTATAAAGCAAAGAGATAAAGCTAAAATTTTCATGATGTTTCTCCTTACTTAAATATTTATTCATTAAACAAGTCATTACTTACTGTCAATCCTGCTTCAGCTAATTTTTCAAGGAATTTGGGCTTAATTCCTGTAGAAACTATCTCGCCAATAACTCTGCCTTTCTCATCTCTGCCCCTTTGTTTGAATATAAATATATCTTGAAGCGTTATAACTTCTCCCTCCATACCGACAACTTCAGTTATATGAGTAATTCTTCTTGTCCCATCCTTCAATCTGGATTGTTGAATTATTAAATCAACCGCCGAAGCTATCTGCTCTCTAATAGCTTTTACAGGCAGTTCCATTCCTGCCATCAAAACCATTGTTTCCAATCTTGCCAGCATATCCCTAGGTGTATTAGCATGGCCTGTTGTAAGGGAACCATCATGTCCTGTGTTCATCGCCTGAAGCATATCCAGGGCTTCTCCACCTCTAACCTCTCCAACTACAATCCTATCCGGCCTCATTCTTAAAGAATTCTTAACAAGGTCTCTAATTGCTACTGCCCCTTTGCCTTCTATATTTGCAGGCCTTGTTTCCAACCTTACTACGTGTTCTTGCCCCAACTGCAGTTCAGCAGCATCTTCAATAGTTACTATCCTTTCATCCTCCGGAATAAAAGCTGACAGTACATTCAAGGTTGTAGTTTTGCCACTGCCAGTCCCACCAGAAACAACAATATTCAGCCTTGCTTCAACGCAGGCTTTAATGAACATTGCAATATTAGGGGTTAATGTTCCAAATTTAATTAAATCATTAACCGTAAGCGGGTTTTCTGAAAATTTTCTTATAGTAAGAGTAGGTCCATTTAATGCAAGAGGAGGAATTATTGCGTTTACCCTCGAGCCATTTGGCAATCTTGCATCAACCATAGGCGAGCTTTCATCAATTCTTCTTCCTATAGGTGCAACTATTTTTTCTATAACATGCATAATATGTTGATCATCACGAAATCTAACATCAGATAATATTAGCTTTCCGTGTTTTTCAACATATACCTGCTCAGGACCATTTACCATTATTTCTGAAACAGACGGGTCATTTATCAATTTATTTATTGGGCCAAACCCAATAGTCTCATCTATTATCTCTGATATTATCTTTTGCTTATCTGCTTTTGAGAGGTATGTATTTTCTTCATCCAAAACAGATTCAACGAATGTTGTTATACTTTGCTCAAGATTACCATTTTCGTCATCATTCTCAGTATCAAATTCCTTAATTTCATTTACGATTTTAGCATGAATTTTCTTTTTAATATCTTTAAACGGATCTTCTTGAGGCTGATTCTTTTTTGATTTTTGAGTAGTAATTTCGTCCTCTTGAACCTTCTCTTTTTGCAGTCTTTCTAAAAGAGACATCTTGTCCACCCCCGTTTCATATCCTGTTTTTTAACATTAATTAAAAACAGCCAAACAATTTTTTAAGGTCCAACTTTTCTTTAACTTCTTGTTCTGTTTTTTCCTGACTTAACTCTTTTGCCATAGTCATAATACTCTTTGCGACTTTTGTTTCAGCCCTTGTTATAACAAATGGAAATCCTTTATTTGCTGATGTGATTACAGTTTGGCTATCTTCAGGGATGTAAGACCAAATTGGATATTTTAAGGTGTCTTCAAAATCTTTATATTTAATACCGAATTGTTCTGAAGCTTTGTTAAGAACTATATTAATTTTGGAATTAGAGTAATGCAGTGATTCCATAATATCTAATCCAGATTTAATATTTTTTATGGTTGGCAGATCAAGGGTTGATATATATAAAATCTGGTCAGATAAATCCAATGCAGTTAGAACTACTTCATTAAATATATTTGATGTATCAATAACTACATAATGAAACTTACTTTTTAAGCATTCGACTATTTTAGTAATATGTTCCGGTGTAATATACTCGGCATATTCGGGCTTATGTGGAGCTGACAGGACTTTTATCCCAGAAAAATGAGTAACCATATAGTCTTCTATATTTGACTCATCTAATAAACTAAATTCCTTTATTAAATCTGATATTGTGCTTCTTAAAGAAACGTTAAGCATTACTGCGACATCGCCAAATTGCAAATCCAAATCAACCAGAGCGACTTTCTTTCTCGTCATCCTGGCAAGACTTACAGCAAGGTTTGTTGCTATTGTTGTTTTACCTACTCCACCTTTAGTACTGAACACAGAAAAAACTTTAGAATGAATTTCCTCAGGAATTGCTTGCGTATACTTGCTTTCCTTACGCTTTCTTGCTATTTCATAAACCCTTTGCACAGTTTCAATCAATTCGTCTCCTTGAAAAGGTTTAACAATAAAATCCCTTGCGCCAGCAGCCATTGCTTTTTTTAGATATTCCTGTTCACCTTGGACAGAAATCATAATCACATTTGTGTCTGGAGAAAGCACGGTTATTTCTTCAGTTGCTCTAATTCCATCCTTTACAGGCATATTAATATCCATAAGAATAACATCTGGTTTGGATTCCTTTACTAGATTTATTGCTTCCTCGCCATTTGAAGCTTCACCAATAACTTCTATGTTTTGAGCAAAGCTTAACAGCTTTCTGATATTCATTCTTGTTTCGCCTACATCATCAGCAATTACTAATTTAATTACTTCCATATTTACCCCTCCCGAAAATAGTTACCAGCTGTCATTTAGAATCATTTGATACTATTAAGAGTTATTGAGTTAGAGTTACAATTCCTTTTTTTCCCGTTACATCTGTTCTGGTTATTCCTTCGGAATTCTTCATTCCTTTATCATCAACAGGCCTGAGAAGAAGTTTTAATGTTGATGCCTCAGATGCATAAACAAGATTTTCTACATCATTTATATCTACCGCTAGGGTTATAGTCTTTGGAATAGTTTTTTTGGTCTCTTTAGAATCACTTGCAGTGTTTTCGCCAATGGCAAGAACCTGTATATTTTGAAGAATTATTTTGGTTACTCTGTTATACAATACTTTTCCGTAGGCTTCCCTGCCTTCGTCTTTATCAAAAGTTGCTGCAATATCTACAAAATCTCCAGGTATGATATGATAGGAAACTCCAGATGCTTCATTAATATTTATGCTGACTGCTCTTTTCCCTTTAGGAATATTATACGCTAGATTCACCTTTTTTTCATCTACAATTCTATCCTGCCTGATTTGTTCACCTTCATATATTGTCTCTTTGACCCATTTCCCTACGATATCATCTTTCTTGCTTAAGCTTCCGTTTTGAGCATACTTCTTTTCAATTTCAATTGATTTTATATCTGTGATATTAATAGTTGTTCTTTCAGGAATTGTTTTAGAAGCAATATATACTCTAACCTTTTCCCCTTCAGAAGGTGATTTCGTTATGTTATTTATATACGCAAAAATAAAACCTGATGTTATTACCGAAAGTACAATTGCAATTGCTAAAATCTTTCTGTTTATCCATTCCATAAAAATCACTCCTGACTGTTTTTATTCCATTCTCATTACTGTTATAGAATCTATTGGAAAAGGGTTAGGTATAATACCACTTATTATCGGGCATATCATTTCAAGGTCATAATGGACTGTTACCGTTACTTGCGTTCCTCGGGTTCTGGATGTTTCTTCTGGGCTTATGGTTATACTTAGAACTTCCTGTTTAAGAGTATTTGTTGAAGTAATTATTCTATTGTTAATATCCGTATCAGTCCCACCAACTACAGCAATTCTCGCGCCTTCTCTGGAGGCATTGGTAACAATAAGATATGCGTTAAATATTCTGCCAAATTCTATCATTCCCATAATGAGCATTAAAAAGATTGGCAGAATTAAAGCCATCTCAACAAGCGTCTGTCCTTTGCAATTTTTAATAATCTTATTGTTTGATATCTTATTCACCGCTTCATTACCCCCAAAAAAATTTCCCTACCTGGTGGACAGATAGGGAGCTTTTCCCAAGATTTCTTAACTTGCCGGGGCCACTCCCCCAATTGATTGGGCTAGATTATTAAATATATTCGCAACTGATGTCCCGACCGGAGTCATTGCTATTATTACCACTAATGCAACAGCTGCTAATATTAATCCATATTCAACCATTCCCTGTCCTCTTTTGCTAGCGATTATTTTTTTATGGAAGCTTTTTATCATTTTCATCATTGCTCCCCTCGAAGTTTTATTATACTCCGCTAATAGATGTTGTAATGTTTGTAAATACTTGAGATAGAGCTGTTCCAACTGGTGTTAATGCTACTAGAACTACTATTGCGATAACTGCGATTATTAATCCGTATTCAACCATTCCTTGTCCTTTTTCACTTGAAATTTTGCTAATAAATTTTTTCATTTTAATTTCCTC